>ONEB01000001.1 GCA_900316745.1 uncultured Eubacteriales bacterium
TTCTCGGACTACTTCAACACAGCGAGCCGACCGGCCGCTTACGCCGCACCGCGGCCGTTTAGCTCCGCATCAGCGGCCGTTGGGCACCGCAATATGCACGTAGATAACACACCGAAGGCCAAGGAAGCAATCGCATCCCTGAACCCCTTATGTGTTTTGCGGTACTCTGCGACTCATAGGGAAAAGATCAATTTGCTGTATCGTCTGACTCCGGTAGATGCCTACCAAATGGGTCTGGTAAAACAGATTTCCGTTTCTTCCAATCAGATTTCCGGCGGTTTCAACCAGCCCTATGTGAAGCTGCTCTCTGTTTCCAATGAGAAAGGCTTCCGGGCAAAGATTGAAATGGATATCCGGAAAAAGGACGGGATCGTCAGCAGAAAGACTGTCACGGTAAAACCCGGCGATGATCTGTATCTGCTATCCGGTGAAAGAGAGCTTTACGAGGGATACACCGTTGCCGGTATTGATTGCACTCCGGAATACGAACACATTGAATTCGGCAATACCGAAGAGGTATATCTGGGTAAATCTATTGGCGATATCGATGAGAACATGGTAAAGAAGGCACAGATCCGCCGCACCATAGAGGCACACCTGGACAAGGAGCTTCGCTATACTGACAAGGGTATCAAAGTCTTGTCTCTGTTCTTCATCGATAAAGTCGCCAACTATCGGCTGGAGGACGGATCTCCCGGTATCTATGCCAAAATGTTTGAGGAATGCTACCTGGAGCTGATCGCCCGTCCGAAGTACGCACCAATTCGAGAGCGGTTCTCGGCGGATGTTACCAAAGCACACAATGGCTACTTCTCTCAGGACAAAAAGGGCCGACTGAAGGACACCAAGGGTGACACAGCGGCAGATGATGATACCTATAATACCATCATGCGTGACAAGGAATGGCTGCTGAGCTTTGCCTGCCCTCTGCGCTTTATCTTCTCCCATTCCGCGCTGAAGGAAGGCTGGGACAACCCCAATGTGTTCCAGGTTTGCACCCTGATCGAGCAGAAATCCACTTTCACCTGTCGGCAGAAGGTAGGCCGTGGCCTGCGTTTGTGCGTGAACCAAGACGGTGAACGGGTGGAAGACAAGCATATCAACATCCTGCATGTTATGGCGAACGAAAGCTTCTCCGAGTTTGCAGAGACGCTGCAGCGGGAGATTGAGGACGATACCGGCATGAAGTTTGGCGTTCTGCAGCTGGATCTGTTTGCCGGAATGGTATACGAGGAGCAGGTGGAGCGCGAGCATACCATCGATAAAGCGGAAGCACAGGAGTTGGTCCGATACTGGACTGAGAGCGGCATGCTGGATCAGTGGGCGGAAGACCCGGAAATGATTGCTGCTGAAAGAAAAATATCTGCACAGCTTGAAAGCGGCGAGCTCACCGCACCCCCAAATCCCGCCACAGAAGTTATGCGGCAAATCAAGATGGGCGCAACGCCGGAGCAGGCAGCTGCCGCCATTGAAGGCATTACCGCCACCATTACCGAAACTGTCGAACGCAAGGTTTCCTACGAAGAAGCCCAAGAACTGATGACCCACTTTGAAAAGAAGGGTTACATTACCAGCAGCGGCAAGATCAAGGACACGATGAAAACGGCCTTAAAAACCGGTACATTGGATCTCCCGCAAAAATATGAGGCAGCAAGACAGCGCTTCGAGCAGATCATCTCGAAAGCGGATCGCAGACCTCCTATCCGGGATGCGTCCAGAGATGTTGTTGTGCGGATCAATAAGCAGGTTATGGTATCTCCCGAATTCTTGGATCTTTGGAAAAGGATCAAGCAGAAGACAGCATACCGGGTCAGCATCGATACGGACAAGCTGATAGAGAACTGCGTGAAGGCTCTGCAGGAAATGCCTGCAATCCCCAAGGCAAGGATCATTTCCCAAACGGCGGACATTCACATTGAAAAGGCCGGTGTGCATCATGTGGAACGGGAAATGCGGACAACGGATATCGCGGATTCCTATCAGTCCCTGCCAGATATTATCACAACGATCAGTGATGCAACGCTGCTGACCCCTGCCACAGTTAATACAATTCTGGTTCAGAGTGGGCGCTTAAAGGACTTTCTGAATAACCCGGAAGCTTTTCTTGAAAAAGCCATTGAGCTGATCAAAAACAACCGCCATGCTTTGGCGATTGACGGTATCCGCTATGTGAAACTGGACGGAAAGGAATACTATGTCCAGGAGATTTTCGATACTGCCGAGCTGATCGCCAATCTGGATCGTAACGCAGTAAAGGTTGAACACAGTGTTTACGATTACATTGTCTATGACAGCAGCACTATAGAGCGCCCCTTTGCCTTGGCACTGGACAATGATCCCGATGTAAAAATGTTCTTCAAAATTCCAGACCGGTTCAAGATCGATACACCTATTGGATCTTACAATCCCGACTGGGCGGTGTATTTGACCAAGAATGGAGAAGAAAAGCTGTACTTCATTCTGGAAACCAAGGGCAGCGACAGCTTTATGGATCTGCGCACACGTGAACAACTGAAGATCCATTGCGGCAAGAAGCATTTTGAAGCACTGGATAACGGAATCGAAATGCAGGTTGCAACCGATTGGCGTGAGATCAAAGCAAGAGTATAACGAAAAAGGAGCTGTTGCAGAATGAAAGTTCTGCAGCAGCTCCTAAATTTGTATTTCATAGTTCCGACCGCTGATACATATTGTCGGCAATCTCATTCTCTACGGCGATGGTATCAATGGCGATTATGCTGCCATCTGAGAATATCAGCTCCACACAGGCAGTATCCATGTTAAACCTGCAGGAAATCCGTCATGGTGGACAAAAGCTTTTTTTTCATTCCGGGAAATCAGCTGAAGCAGTTCTTTGTATTCTTTGCAGGGAGAGAATCATACTCCGCTGGCTCGATATTGCCATACCAAAATTCTTCAAGGATTCTCGTACCGCATCCTCCCCCGTAGATCAGTTCCCGGAGGATGATTTCCTCGGCTCGGTTGCGGATACTGTTCATGGCTCCAACCCATGCCATCTGGTTGGCTGCCTTTATTTCCTCTGTCACGCCCTCAGATGCCTTCATCTGCTCGATGATCAGGGACAAACGCTCCTGTGTCTGCTCGTTCAGATCGGCGAGGTATGTCCAGAGCTGACCGCTGAGAACAAGGTCATTAAAGAGGATCGGATGGTGCTTTTCGAGATAGTTCCGGTGCAGCCTGCCCCAGCGACCGATGGGTCTGTTTTCTTCGGGAAGAGCGATGTTGGGGATGTAATAGTCACCCACAAGGGTGTAAGTTAATTCACAAGATAATAACTGGCTCACGGTGTTAATCTCCTTACAGATTTATTTTAATCTGTCGTGATGAACCCCGTTTCCCGAATGTCGATTCCCATACGCCGCACCAATTCCGCACCAATTCGCCATGAAAGTATATGTAGATACATGGATTTATGTAACGGAAAAGTTCGGAAATATGGGTTTTATTGAGGCTTATAGAGGAATATTGAGATATGAAACAGGCATTTAACCCACGATACCAAGCTTCATAGCGTTTGACGCTCCTTTTTAGTTCTTTGATCGCAGAATAATATTATAGCAGACAGACCGGCGTTTCGCAATAGTCCGTTTTCTCCTTGCCTTTTTGAAACAAATCGTTTATGATAAAGAAAACACTTTGGGAGGTGAGACCATGCATGATCTGGCACACGACAAGGAAATCGTCGCCAGACTCGCCCGGCGCGTGTCTGACGCGGGCGGACGGGTCTATTACGTCGGCGGCTGTGTGCGCGACGCGCTGATGGGCAGCGTCAGCAAGGATCTCGACGTTGAGGTGCACGGTCTTACCCCCGCCGCGCTGGAGGAGATCCTCGACACGCTGGGCGAACGCGTTTCGATCGGCGAGAGCTTCGGCATCTACGCGATCAAGGGCTGCGGCGTGGACATTGCCATGCCGAGAAAGGAGCATCTGCGCGGGCGCGGGCACCGGGATTTTGACGTGATCGTAGACCCCGATCTCGGCGCTCGCGAGGCGGCACGGCGGCGCGACTTTACCGTGAACGCCATGATGCGCGATGCGCTCACCGGGGAGCTGGTCGATCCGTTTCACGGGCGGCGTGACTTAAAACGCGGCGTGCTGCGCCATGTGGACGACGAGACGTTCCCGGAGGATCCGCTGCGGGTGCTCCGAGCGGCACAGTTTGCATCCCGGTTCGGCTTCCGCGTCGCCAAGGAGACCATGCGGCTGTGCTCGGCCATGGATCTCACGGCGCTCTCTAAAGAGCGCGTGATGCTGGAGCTGGAGAAGGCGCTTTTGCAGGCAGAGCATCCCTCCGTGTTCTTTGAGACGCTGCGGGAGATGAACCAGCTCCGCCCTTGGTTTTCCGAAGTTGCGGACCTCATCGGCGTGCCGCAGAACCCGCGCTTTCACACCGAGGGCGACGTCTGGAACCACACCATGCTCGTGCTGGACGCGGCAGCGCAGTACCGCGAGCGTGCCGGGCGTACGCTGGGGCTGATGCTCGCGGCGCTGACGCACGACTTCGGCAAGCCTGCCACGACGGAACTGGAGAGCGGCGTCTTTCACGCCTACGGACATGAAGAGGCGGGCGCCGCGCTCGCAGAGCGGTTTCTGCGCCGCCTGACGAACGAGACGGCGCTGATCGAATACGTCTCAAATCTCACGGCGCTGCACATGAAGCCGAATGTCATCGTGGCAAGCGGCGCCTCGATCAAGACCTCAAACCGCATGTTTGACCGCGCCGTCGACCCCGAGGCGCTGATCTGCCTCTCCATGGCGGACGGACAGGGCACGATCTCGCGCTACCCTTACGTTTCGTGCGAAGAGAATCTGGAAGGGCGGCTGGACGCGTACCGCGAGACGATGGCACAGCCGCACGTCATGGGGCGCGACCTCATCGACGCGGGGCTGGAGCCGGGCGCGGATTTCTCGGACTTTCTCGCGCTGGCGCACAAGCTGCGCCTCGCCGGAATCCCAAAGGACGATGCGCTCAAGCAGGTCCTCGCCGAGGCGCGCAAAAAGCGCAGAAAGGCGTAGCCATGGAGCAGATCATCATCCATGTGGATATGGACGCGTTCTACGCCTCGGTGGAGATGCGCGACGATCCGACGCTGCGGGGAAAGCCGCTGATCATCGGATCGCTGCCGCACGAGCGCGGCGTGGTCGCAACATGCAGCTACGAGGCGCGGAAGTTTGGCGTGCACTCGGCAATGAACATCAAGGAGGCGTACCGCCTCTGCCCGAACGGGGTCTATATGCACCCGAACTTTGAAAAATACAGGACCGTCTCTCAGCAGCTCCACGCGATCTGGGACAGCTATGCCACAGCCTCCGAGACGATCGCGCTGGACGAGGCGTATCTCGACGTGACGGAGCGTGCGGGAGACTTTGAAGGCGCGCGCAGGATCGCGCACGAGATCAAGCGCCGCACGCGCGAGGAGCTGCACCTCACCTGCTCTGTCGGCGTCGCCTACTCGAAGACCGCTGCCAAGACCGCGAGCGAGGAGAAAAAGCCCGACGGGTATTATGAGATCCCGACGGCGGAAGATTTCGTGCGCCTGCTCTCCGACCGCGACGTGCGCGTGCTCTACACCGTCGGCGCAAAGACCGCCGAGAAGCTCCGCAGCGCGGGGATTTCCACCGTGCGGGACATTCAGGAGCATGCCGAAGCGGTCGAGCAGATGTTCGGCAAGCAGGGGCGCTGGATTGTGCAGATCGCGAACGGCATCGACGACCGCCGCGTCGTCCCCTACCGTCCGGAGGACGCAAAGAGCGTCAGCCGGGAGCTGACGTTTCAGGAGGATGTGGAAAACTTCGCCTTTTTGCAGGACGTGCTGCTTCTGCTCGCGCTCAGCGTGGAGCGGCGTGCAAAGCGCCACGCTCTGCACGGCAGAGGCGTGACGCTCAAGCTCACCTACGCCGACATGAAGAGCATCACGCGCTCGAAGCTGATCGGCGACTGCGACGACGCCGTGACGATCTACGAGACGGCATGCGAGCTGCTGCGCGAGGTGAAGCACCGTCCCGTCCGGCTCATCGGCGCGGGACTGTACAACCTCTCGGGCGAGGAGGGACGCCAGCTCTCGCTTGACGATTTCATGGAGGATGCGCAGCTCCTGCGCGCGAAGAAGCTGCAGCGGGTGCTCTACGCGCTGCAGGCGCACTACGGTCTCGACTTTGCGGGACACCTGGATGAGATCTTTCAGGGTGAAACGCTCTACAAAACCGTGGAATATATGCGCAGGCACTATTAAGCAGATCGATTCCGGCGGGGCAGGCAGCCTCGCCGGCGTTGTGATTGCCGCTTTTCAAACGGCAATAACTGTGGTAAAATGTAGAGTAATGATTTTCCGAAAAGGACTGTACGATCTATGAAACGATCCTTTCAGCATATTCTCGCCCTTGTCCTCTGTCTGGCGCTGTGTCTGCCGCTGTGCGCATGCACCGGCGAGGGCAAGAGCCAGACAAAGCGTGTTTCCGCGCTGGGCGGACTTGCGGACATCACCGCCTACGGCAAAAACGCCGCAGCCGCCCTGCCGGAGGCCGAAGCCGCGCTCACGAGCGTCGACGCGATGGTGAGCACATTCGATGAAAACAGCCGCATCTACGCCGTGAACCACGCCGACGGCAAGGCCGTGGTTGTGACGGCGCAGGTCGCCTCCATGATCGAGACGGCGCGCACGGTTTCGAAGCAGACCGACGGCGCGCTGGATCTCACGGTCTATCCCCTTATGGACGCGTGGGGCTTTCTCTCCGGGAGCTACACCGTGCCGGACGAGGACACGATCGCAGAGCTGCTGACGCATATCGGCATGAACCGCGTGAATCTCTCGGCGGATCAGGAGAGCGGCGACTACATGCTGCAGCTGCCCGCAGACGTGCAGATCACGCTCGACTGCGTGGCGCGCGGCGCGGCGACGAACGCCGCCATCAACGCCATGCGCGCCAAGGGCGTGAAGAGTGCCGTGATCTCCATGGGTGGAAACGTGCAGACGCTGGGGCTCAAGCCCGACGGCAGCAAGTGGAACATCGCCATCATGGACCCGAACGACCGAAACGCCTACATCGGCTATCTCACGCTGGGCGAGACGGCGGTCGTGACCTCCTCCCCCACGGAGCTGAGCTTTACACAGCGCGGCGCGCTGTATCACCACATCATGAACCCTGAGACCGGCATGCCCGCGAGCACCGCCATCCGCAGCATGACGGTCGTTTGCGCCGATGCGCAGATGGCGGACTGCCTCTCCACGGCGATGTTCGTGCTCGGCGAGCGCAAGGCGCTGCAATACTGGCGCGACCATCACGGCTTCGAGATGCTGATGATCACGCAGGACGGCCGCATTGTCTGCACAAACGGGCTCTACGGCACGTTCACGCAGACCGGCGGCGACTACAAGGTGAGTTATCTGAAATGAGCATCTACACACCCGACACGCCCGTCTCCGCGCTGCGGGGCATCGGGCCGAAAAAGGCAGAGGCATTTGAAAAGCTTGGCGTCCGCACACTCCGCGATCTCGTTTCGCTCTTTCCGCGCCGATATGAGGACCGCACGCATTTTACGCCCATTGCAGCAGCGCTGCCGGATCAGCCGGTGTGCATCCGCGCGATGGTGGCGCAGGAGCCGCGCTTAAACCGCATCCGCCGCGGCATGGAGATCGTAAAGCTCCGCGCCGTGGATGATTCCGGAGCGATGGACGTAAGCTACTTCAACCAAAGCTACCGCAAAAACTCGCTCCACAAGGGCGAAACCTATATCTTTTACGGCAAGGTCACCCTGAACGGGCGCTTTCGCGCCATGACCAACCCCGTCACCGAGCAGGCGGCGCGCTCCGGCTCCGCCGACAGCGTGACGGGACGCATCATGCCCATTTACCCGCTCGCGGCGGGACTGACGCAGCGCATCCTGCTCGACAGCGTAAAGACCGCGCTGGGCGTGTGCCTGCCTGCAATACCGGACATACTGCCGGACTCCGTGGTGCAGGAATACGGCCTCGCGCGGGCACATTACGCCTACGAAAACATCCATCTCCCCGCCGACCTCGGAAAGCTCGAGCTGGCGCGGCGTCGGCTCATCTTTGAGGAGCTGTTCGTCCTCGCGTGCGCCATGCGTCGTCTGCGCGCCGACCGCACCGCGCAGACGGGGCAGAAGCTCCGGCGCTTCGACTGTGAGGAATTCTACCGCACGCTCCCGTTCAGTCCCACGAACGCCCAGCGGCGCGCGGTACAGGCAGCGGTGGACGATCTCTGCTCGGGCTCTGCCATGAACCGGCTCGTGCAGGGCGACGTCGGATCGGGCAAGACGCTCGTCGCGGCGGCCTGCATCTGGTATGCGCACAAAAACGGCTGCCAGAGCGCTTTCATGGCGCCGACGGAAATCCTCGCCGAGCAGCATGAGGCAACGCTCAAAGCTTTTCTGGAGCCTCTGCACATCTGCGTCGCGCGGCTGACGGGCTCCATGACCGCAAAGCAGAAGCGCGGCGTCTACGAGGCGCTCTCGGACGGCCGCATCGACGTCGTGGTCGGCACGCACGCGCTCATTCAGGACGCGGTGCAGTTTCAAAATCTCGCGCTCGTCGTCACCGACGAGCAGCATCGCTTCGGCGTGCAGCAGCGCGCGGCGCTCGGCGGCAAGGGCGACAAGGTGCACACGCTCGTCATGAGCGCGACGCCGATTCCCCGCACGCTGGCTCTGATGATCTACGGCGACCTCGACGTGTCCGTCATCGACGAGCTGCCGCCGGGACGCCATCCGATTGAAACCTACGTTGTGGACGAGCGCTACCGCGAACGGCTCACGGCGTTTATCGACAAGCTCATTTCCGAGGGGCGGCAGGCGTTCGTCGTCTGCCCGATGGTCGAGGAAAACGACGAGCTTCCCTCGGAGCTCAAATCCGCCGAGGAGCACGCCCGCACGCTGCAGGAGCTGCTTCCCCACCGGCGCGTGGCCTGCATCCACGGACGCATGAAGGCGAAGGACAAGGAGGCCGTCATGTCGGCCTTCGTGCGCGGAGAAACGGATGTACTCGTCGCGACGACCGTCATTGAGGTCGGTGTGGATGTGCCGAACGCGGCGCTCATGATCGTGGAAAACGCTGAGCGCTTCGGTCTGTCGCAGCTGCACCAGCTGCGCGGACGCATCGGGCGCGGCAGGTTCCAGAGCTACTGCATCCTCGTCTCCGACTCCACGACGGACGAGGCCAAGGCGCGCCTGAAAGTCATGAAAGAGACCTCCGACGGCTTCAAAATTGCGGAGGCGGATCTGCGCCAGCGCGGTCCCGGCGACTTCTTCGGCAGCCGCCAGCACGGTCTGCCGGAGATGCACATCGCCGATCTCTGCGCCGACATGAGCGTTCTGGAGGACGCGAGGGACGCCGCCGAGGCGCTCTTAAAGGAGGACCCCGATCTCTCCGAACCCGAACACGCGGCGCTCAGGGCCAAGTGCGACCGGCTGTTTGCGTTGAACGCCGGGCGTATGAACTGAAAAAAGAAGTGGCTGATGCAAGTCCTTTGCATCAGCCACATTTTTTATTTAAGCGAAATATGCTCTGGTTGCCTCCGCGTCCCGGAGGATCTGGGCTTTGAGAGCGTCAATGCCGTCGAAGCGCTGCTCCGGGCGGAGAAACGCGTGGAACTCAATGCGCACCTGCCGGTCGTAGAGGTTGCCGGAGAAGTCAAGGATGTAGCTCTCGACACTCACGCGGTTTTCCCCGCTCACCGTCGGACGGACGCCGACGTTCGTGACGGCCAGATGCTCGCTGCCGTCCTCCAGAAAGGCCTTGGCGGCATATACGCCGTGGCGCGGAACGATGACGCCGTCGGGAAAGCGCATGTTGATCGTGGGCGTGCCCATCTTCGTGCCGAGGCGGTAGCCATAGTGCACGGTGTCCACGAGCGTATGCGGATGACCGAGATAGCGGTTGGCGGTCTCCATCTCGCCGGAGGCGATCAGCTCGCGGATGTAGGTGGAGCTCACGACGCGCCCATCGAGCTTGACGGCGGGGATGATATCGCAGCCGAGACCGTGCACGGCGCAGTAGTCTTTCAGCCGCTCCGCCGTGCCCTCGCCTTTCCAGCCGAAGCGGAAGTCATGCCCGACGACGACCCATGCCGCGTCCATCTCCGTGACCAGCGTCTGGACGAAATCCTGCCACGGCATCTGCATGACGGTCTTGTCAAAGTGGATAAAAATGACGCTCTCGATGCCGAACAGCCGCCGGATGAGATCCGCGCGTCCGTTGGCGCTGTTGATGAGCGGCACGTCCTTGCCGAACACGAGCGTATCCGGATGCACGTCAAAGCTCAGCGCGGACGGCGTGGCGCCGATCTCGGCAGCGCGTTCTTTCGTGCGGCGCAGCAGCGCCGCGTGTCCGATATGGATGCCGTCGAAAAAGCCGAGGGCGATCACACGTTTTGTTCCCATAAGCCTGTTGTTCCTTTAGTAAAATCGTTTGATGGCGTTCGCGGTGCCGTCTCTCATCTCGCCGAGCATCAGGAAATCGCCGTTTTGTCCGTAGACGCGATAAACCCCGTCGGGCGCGTCGCAAGAGAAAGCGACGCCGTTGCGGCACAGGCGCTCCTGCGGGGCGCTGAGCGTCACGGCAGGGTGCGAGCGAAACACGCTGTCAAGCGGCATCAAAAGCGTCTGCGCTTCCTCACGCGGCATTTGGGCGAGCGCCTGCACTGTGTGCGCCTCGCGGACCGCGTAGTCGCCGACAGAGATGCGCCGCAGCGCCGAGAGCGTGCCGCCGCAGCCGAGCTTTTCGCCGAGATCATGGCACAGCGTGCGGATATAGGTGCCCTTGGAGCACGTCACGTCGAGCAGCCAGTCGCCGTCGATGCTGCCGATCAGCTCCAGACGGTGGATCGTGACCGGACGGGCGGCGCGCTCCACTTCCCCGCCGCAGCGGGCAACGTCGTACAGGCGCTTGCCGTCCACCTTGATGGCGGAGTACATGGGCGGCACCTGCAAAATCTCACCCCGGAAGGCGCTGAGCGCGGCTTCAAGCTCGGAGCGCGTCACATGCTGCTCTCTCTGCGCGAGCACACGTCCGGTGATATCCTGCGTATCCGTCACAACGCCGAGGCGCAGGCGGGCGATATAACGCTTTTCACGCGCCTCGGCAAAGGACACCGCCTTGGTCGCGCGGCCGAGAAAGACGACGAGCAGCCCCGTCGCCATCGGGTCGAGCGTTCCGGCATGCCCGATGCGCTTTTCGCCGAACACGCCGCGGAGCTTTGCCACCACGTCGTGGCTTGTCCAGTCGGCGGGCTTGTCTACAAGCAATACGCCGTTCATGCCGGCCACTCCGCGTCGATGGCCTTCAGCAGACGCTCCACCGCCGTATCGGGATCACAGTCGAGCGTGCAGCCTGCTGCCATCTTGTGGCCGCCGCCGCCGAAGTGCGCGCAGACGGCGCAGGAATCGACCTCGGGCGTGGAGCGGACGGAGATCTTGCTCTGTCCGTTTTCCTGCTCGCGCACGAGCACGGAAACGATGCTGCTGTCGATCCTGCCGGGCAGTCCCGCGAGATCCTCGCAATCGTTTTCCTCCGCGCCGCAATCGGCAAGAAGCTGTCTTGTGACGACGGCAACGGTAATTTTGCCGTCCCGGTAAAAGCGCATGCCGGAGAAGATCGCGCCCTCCAGCAGCACCCGCGCGCGGGAGACCTTGCGGAAGAAGTCATGCACAACATCGTGGTGCTTTGCGCCGCAGTCGATCAGGTGCGCGGCGGTGCGCAGGGTGTCGGCGTTCGTGTTCATATACTGAAAGCAGCCGCAGTCCGTCGTGACCGCGATATAGAGAAGCGTCGCCTCCTCGCCCGTGAGACTGCCGGTCATCGTCTCGATGAGCTCCGCCACGATCTCGCCGCAGGACGAGCGCGCGCCGTTTAAGAGCGTGAGCGGCGCGTAGAGGCTGTTCGACGGATGATGATCGACACAGAAGTCCGGCGTACCCTCGTATCCGAGCGGAAACAGCCCCGGCGTCGCGATATCGACGGCAACGGTGCACTTCGGCTGAAAGCTCTCCGGCGCCTCATAAGCGCCGACATAGGCTTTCACGCGCGGCACGGTCTGGGGATTCGGGAAGATATATGCCGTCTTCCCCATGCGTCTGAGCGCACTGCACAGCGCCGCGCCCGAGCCGAGCGTGTCCCCGTCCGGACGGCGGTGGGAGAGGATAAGATAATCATTCTGCTCCAGCAGCGCCTCGGCAAAGGTCAGCGTGTTCATGCCTCATCCTCCGAGCTGCCGGTGTCGAGCTTCTCGATCAGGCCCGAGATATACGCGCCCTGCTCGATAGAGTGGTCGATCTCAAATACGAGCTCCGGCGTATAGCGCAGGTTCAGGCTCGAGCCGAGCTCACGGCGCAGCCAGCCGGACGCGGATTTCAGACCGCGCCTGAATTCCTTTTCGTTTTCCATCCCCAGCACGGACAGCCACACCTTGGCATAGCGCAGATCGCCCGTGGTCTCCACGCGCGTGACGCTGATCATGCCCTGCTGCACACGGGGATCCTTCACCTGACCCAGAAGCCGGGACAGGCAGAAGCGGATATCGTCATTCGTTCTTGCAAGCTTGTTGGATGCCATATAAGCTCCTTTCTATCGGAAAACGCCGCCTCCTCGCAGGAGGCGGCGCTTTATCGTGTGTGTTACTGCTGGATCTGCTCCATGACGAAGACTTCGATGATGTCGCCTTCCTTGATGTCGTTGAACTTCTCCACCTGCAGGCCGCATTCATAGCCGGAGGCGACCTCCTTGACGTCGTCCTTGAAGCGGCGCAGCGAGGCCAGGTCGCCCTCGTACACGACGACGTTGTCGCGCAGGACGCGGACCTTGCTGTTGCGGACGATCTTGCCGTCCTGCACATAGCCGCCGCAGACGGTGCCGACCTTGGAGACCTTGAAGGTCTGACGGATCTCGACGTGACCGATGACCTTCTCCTCGAACTTCGGCGCGAGCATGCCCTTCATGGCGGCCTCGATCTCGTTGATGCAGTCGTAGATGACGCGGTACATGCGCATCTCGACGCCCATGCGGGTTGCATGGTCACGGGCGGCATTGTCCGGACGGACGTTGAAGCCCACGATCAGCGCGCCGGAGGTGGAGGCGAGCATGACGTCGCTCTCGTTGATGGCGCCGACGCCGGAATGGATCACGCGCACGCGCACCTCGTCGTTGGAGAGCTTTTCGAGACTGGATTTGACCGCCTCGGCGCTGCCCTGCACGTCGGCCTTGACGATGATGTTGAAATCCTTCATCTCGCCCTGCTGGATGCGGGCAAAGAGATCGTCCAGAGAGACCTTCTTGTTGCCGGCGTTGGCAGCGTCCTTCTTCTGCTGCTTGCGCTCGGCAACGAGCTCGCGCGCCATGCGCTCGTCATCGACGGCGTTGAACACATCGCCCGCGCTCGGGACCTCGGACATGCCGGAGATCTCGACGGGGATGGAGGGGCCGGCCTCGGTGATGCGCTGGCCCTTGTCGTTCACCATCGTGCGGGCACGGCCGACGCTGGTGCCGGCAATGATGACGTCGCCCTGATGGAGCGTGCCGTTCTGCACGAGGACGGTCATGACAGGGCCGCGGCCCTTGTCCAGACGCGCCTCGATGACGGTGCCCTTTGCGGCGCGGTTGGGGTTGGCCTTGAGCTCCTGCACCTCGGCGAGGAGGACGAGGTTTTCGAGGAGACTGTCGATGCCCTCGCCGGTCTTCGCGGAGATCGGACAGATGATCGTCTCGCCGCCCCACTCTTCGGGGACGAGCTCATACTCGGTGAGCTGCTGCTTGATGCGTTCGGGGTTCGCGCCGTGGACGTCCATCTTGTTGATCGCCACGACGAGCGGGATGCCCGCCGCCTTGGCATGGTTGATGGACTCGACGGTCTGCGGCATGATGCCGTCGTCCGCCGCGACCACAAGGATCGCAATGTCCGTGACCATCGCGCCGCGGGCGCGCATGGAGGTGAACGCCTCGTGGCCCGGGGTATCGAGGAACGTGACGGGCTTATCGCCCACCATGACGCGGTAAGCGCCGATATGCTGCGTGATGCCGCCGGCCTCGCCGGAGACGACGTTGGAGCGGCGGATATAGTCCAGAAGGCTGGTCTTGCCGTGGTCGACGTGACCCATGACGACGACGACGGGCGCGCGCGGAATCAGATCCTCCTCGCGGTCCTCGTGATCGTCGATCAGGCGCTCCTCGACCGTGACGATGACCTCGTGCTCAACCTTGCAGCCGAGCTCCATCGCGACGAGCGCGGCGGTGTCATAGTCGATCAGATCGGACAGGGACGCCATGACGCCCAGCTTCATCAGGCGGCGCACGACCTCGGCGCCGGTCTTCTTCATGCGGGTCGCGAGCTCGCCGACGGAGATCTCATCCGGGATCTGCACCTTGAGCTGCTGCTTGCGCGCGATCTCCAGCTGGAGGCGCTGCATCTTCTCGCGCTCCTCCTGCTTGCGCTTGTTGGAGGCCGCCTGCTGCGCGTTCTGACGGCGCTGGCGGTCGCGGTTCTGGATCTTCTGCTTGCCGTTGCCGCCCTTCTTCTGCAGATTCTTGGCGCGCTGGTCATCGGCAAGATCGTCCAGATGCTGGTCATACTTGGAGAGGTTCGTGGTCGCGCCGCGCGTGTCCACAACGCGCTTTTCAGCGACCTTGCGGGGCACATGGGGCTTTTGCGCCTTCTCCTGCTTCGGCTGCGGAGCAGGCTGCGCAGCGGCCGCCGGCGCGGCTGCCTTGCCCTCCGCCGGAGCGGCGGCGGGCGCGGTCTCCTTGGGCTTTTCCGCCTTGGGCGGCACCTTGAAGACCTCCTCCAGACTCTCGATCTGGTTGTGCTGCGTCAGATATTCAAAGATCACGTTCAGCTCCGGATCCTCCAGCACCTGCATGTGGTTTTTGGGGGTCGTTGCATAGTCGGTAAGGATCTGGGTGATCTCCTTGGAGGTCTTTCCGAAATCCTTGCCCACCTCGTGCACTCTGTATTTGATCATTCCGCTCATTCAATCGTCCTCCTCTTGCCAATTCTCGCACCTGCGCCGCCGGAACGTTTCCGGTGAGCCTGCTGCTGCGCTTTGAGCGCATCCGCGAGGGTGCGATCGCTCGCTTCATACTCGTCTGCAAGGGCTGCGGCAAACGCCGCGGCAAAGCCGAGATCGGTCACTGCCAGCATCGAACAGCCTGCCTTTGAGACGAGATCGGATATGGTTTGTTTTTCATACGGAAGCCGTGTCACCGGCACGCTGCGCGCATGGGCAAACGTCTCCGCCCGCTTCTGGGCGTTGGCGGATGCGTCGGCTGCAAGACAGATCAAAACCGCTCTGCCGTTTTTGGCGGCGGCTCCGGTATCGGTCTCGCCGATCGCGACGGCGTTGGCTCTGCGCATCAGGCCGAGATAGCCAAGTGCCTTATCCATCCGCGCCCGCCTCCATCTGCCGCCGGAGCGCCGCATACACCTCGTCGGGGATGGCGGCGTTGAACGCGCGCTCGAGCGCGCGGCTCTTCACGGCTTTTTTCAGGCAGTCCGGATCGGAGCAGACATACGCCCCGCGCCCCGGCGCTTTCCCCTTGAAGTCCAGCGTGATCTCACTGCCGTCGGGCGATTTCACCACGCGGATCAGGGCGCCTTTCGGCTTCATTTCGCGGCAGCCGAGGCATTGCCGCATCGGGATTTTCTTCGGCATCTCGACTACCTCCTTTGATAAATTAAGCCTCGCTTTCGGGCTTGATATCGATCTTATAGCCCGTGAGCTTGGCGGCGAGGCGGGCGTTCTGGCCCTCCTTGCCGATGGCGAGGGACAGCTGGCTGTCCGGCACGACGACGCGGCAGCTTCTGCCCTCCTCGAGGAGCGTGACGCTCACGACCTCGGACGGGGCGAGCGCCGCGGCGATGAATTCCTCGGGCGTCTCGCTGTATTTCACGATGTCGATCTTCTCACCGCCGAGGGCGTCGACGATGCTCGCCACGCGGCCGCCCTTCGGGCCGACGCAGGCGCCGATGGGATCGACGGCCGGGTCCTCGGACCAGACGGCCATCTTGGTGCGGCTGCCGGCCTCGCGGGCGATGGATTTGATCTCGACGTCGCCGTCGAAGATCTCGGGCACTTCCAGCTCGAACAGGCGCTTGACCAGGCCGGGGTGGGTGCGGCTGATGAGCACCTGCGGACCGCGCGTGGAACGGCGGACCTCCACTACATAGACCTTGATGCGGTCGCCCTCGCGCAGCACCTCGCCGCGGATGCATTCCTGCGGAGAGAGCATGGCGTCGGTGTAGTCGGAATTGGAGCTGATCTTGATATAGATGTTGCCGGTGCGGGGGTCAATCTTGTTGACGACGCCCGTGAGCACCTCGTGCTCCTTGGAGTTGAACTCCTCATAGATCATGCCGCGCTCGGCCTCGCGGATGCCCTGGATGATAACCTGCTTGGCTGCCTGCGCCGCAATACGGCCGAACTTCTTGGTCTCGACCGGCACGTTCACCACGTCGCCGAGCTTGGCGCGCTTGGTGATTTTTTTCGCGGCGTCGAGATTGATCTCGTAGTAGGGATCCGAAACCTCCTCGACGACGGTCTTTTTCACAACCATGTCGATCTTGCGCTTGGCCTCGTCGAGGATGACCTCGATATTGTCGCCGCAGTCGGGCGTGTCCTTGCGGTAGGCCGTGAGCATGGCCTGGTTGATCTTGTTGTACATATACTCGCGGGGAATGCCCTTTTCGCGCTCGATGTCTGCGATGGCTTCAAAGAATTCTGCGTTCATTGTCGTATGCTTCCTCTCTTAAAACGTAACGTGCAGGCGAACCTGCGCAACGGTGGATTTCGGGAATGTCATGTCGGCGCCGCCCACGGTGGCGATCACGTCGCCGTCGGCATATTCTTTCAGCGCGCCGACAAACGTCTTGCGGCCGTCGCGGGGCTGGTAGAGCTTGATCTCAACGTCATGTCCCATGAAGCGCGCAAAGTCGCCGGGGCGCTTCAAAACGCGCTCGGCGCCGGCGGAGGACACCTCAAACACATAGCTCTCGGGGATGGGGTCGGCCTCGTCCAGCACGGGATCGAGCGCGCGGCTGAAATCCTCGCAGTCCT
This sequence comes from uncultured Eubacteriales bacterium, assembly GCA_900316745.1. Taxonomy (GTDB): domain Bacteria; phylum Bacillota; class Clostridia; order Oscillospirales; family Oscillospiraceae; genus CAG-103. Next base: position 17,081 of record ONEB01000001.1, read on the forward strand.
GAATGGACACCCCGCCCTCTTTATCGATATAGACACGCAGGAACCGCGTACCCGCCTCTTTGACGAATTCCACGTCCCAGATCTCGCAGCCCAGCTGCTCGGCAACCGGCTGCGCCAACGCCGTGACGGCGTCTGTAATCTTGCTCATAAACGAATCTCCATTGGTCGGTGTTTTTCTGTCAATACACACGAAAAAGACTGGGCAAACGCCCAGTCTGACTTACTACCTCTTACTTACGCTGCGTATTATACCATGAACATGCCTGAATTGCAAGCCTTTTTTCGCACAAAACCGCCCAAAACGGGAGCAAATTCAGGCGTCTGCGCATAGGCAAAAACCCGGAACGGCAGCTGCCGCTCCGGGATTGGTGCAATCGGGTCAGTGATACAGCGTCACAAACTCTTCCAGCGCGAGACCGTGTTCGGTCATGAACTTAGCAGCTTCCTCGCCGACATAGCGGATATGCCACGGCTCGAAGCGGCCGGTCACGGAGATCTTGTTCTCCGGATAGCGCATGATAAAGCCGAACTCCGCGACGTGCGCGTTCAGCCATGCCTCAAAGGCCGGATCCATCTGAAAGTCCGTAAGCGACTCGGTGTAGCGGTCGACAAGGTCGATGCAGAGCCCCGTCTGATGCTCGCTGGTGCCGGGCTCGGAGGACACCTCCGCCGCCTCGCGCTCGGCGTCGGCCTGCGAATAGCCCTTTTCCACGAGCTTTGCCACCTGCGCACGGTACTGGTCCGCCTGAATGACATAGGCGCGGTAGCCGACATAGACGTGCGGGTCAAAGCCCGCTTCTTTCGCAGCGTCCAGCAGCGCATAGAGCTTATCGATGGCGCGGACCTCAAAATAGGAGCTCGTTCCCTCGATCTGCTCCACATCCGGGGCGTAGACGCCGCAGTTGTGCGCCTGGTTGACCAGCATGTATTCCCAGGAATCGATGTCGATGTCCGGGAGGTCATCATAAGCGCGGCGCGTCACGGCGCCGTCAATGTACGGCGGGAGGATGATATCCACGTCCTCGGCAGCAGTCTCGTGCGAAAGCAGCTCCGTCGTGCGCGAGAAGATCAGCAGCGCCAGCACGGTGATCAGCATCGCCAGAATCACGATACGGCGGTTGAGATATTTGAACATGCGGCGCCTGCGCCTCCCTTCCGGTCATTTTGAACGCTAGTATTCTACCACAGCTTGCACCGTTCGGCAAGATTCGCCCGCAAAAAAAGAGACTTTGCAAACGCAAAGCCTCTTTTGGATGTGTTTATTCGCTGAGCGCGTTGATCTCCGCTTCGATCGCCTGCGCCGCCTCCAGCGGGAGGAGCTTGGCTTTGACGACCATATCGAAGATCTCATCGCATTTCTTGCGATAAAACAATTTGGTGGGGTACTTGAGCATCTGCGGGGCGTGTTTTTTCACGATGTCCATGCAGACGTCGCTTTCACACAGCTCACGCAGCGTCATTTCCCGAAGTTTTTTCATTACTGGAACTTCGCCTCGAAAGCGGCCTGCAGGGCGTTGGCCTGCTCGGGGGTGACATGTTTTTTCTTCAGGCAGAGATCAAAAATGTCGCCGCAGGTCTTCTTGTAGAAGAGCTTCAGAGGGAACTTCAGGAGGTTCGGGGTGTACTCCTGCATAAGCTCCTTGCCGCCGTAATTCTCGATAAAGTCCTTAACACTGGTGCTTCTGAAATCCATGATAAATCTCCTTTCGTTTTTCCCATTCTTATCGGTGTGCGTTTGCACACTTCATGTTGAAAGATTAACGCCTTTTTGTGTATTTGTCAAGTAGGTGGATGACATTTGACCGAATTTTTGTCTGTTTTCTCTGATTTGCACCAAATTCACGCTCGCCCGAAAGTGGACGAGAAGCGGCGAATAAACTTGCATCAGCACGACGGAACGGAGGTACCTCTATGCTGTATACAACGTTGATGCTGATGATGAGCAGCGCCTTCCTGATGCTGCGGCTTGCGCCGGGGAGCAATTTTCCCCCGCCGCTGTCCGCCGACGAGGAGCGCGCGGCGGTCGAAGACTGGATGCGCGGCGACGAGCAGGCGCGCGACAAGCTGATTGCGCACAATCTGCGGCTCGTTGCCCACATCATCAAGAAATACTATGCGCGCGGCTGCGAGCCGGATGATCTGATCTCCATCGGCACGATCGGTCTGATCAAGGGCGTAAACACCTATCGACCGGACAAGAACGTGCGTCTTGCGACCTACGCCAGCCGCTGCATTGAAAACGAAATCCTCATGCATTTTCGCGCCGAACGCAAACGCGCGGGCGACGTCTCGCTCTCTGACGCGCTGGACACAGACCCGGACGGGAGCACGCTCTCATGGATGGATCTGCTCTCAGAGGACATGGAGCTCGACACGCGCATGGCGGAGCAGGACGCCGCGATGCGTCTGCACGAATGCATCCGCAACGTCCTGACAGAGCGGGAGCGCACCGTGATCGCCATGCGCTATGCGCTCGACCGCGACGAGCCGCTGCCGCAGCGGGTCGTTGCTCAGCACTTCGGCATCAGCCGCAGCTATGTCTCCCGCATCGAAAAGCGGGCGCTGGAAAAGCTGCGCGCGGCGCTCGGAGATGAAAATGCGCACAGTTCACATCAAAATAATCCTTAAGACACGGCACTTGCGCTTGCGCGAAACGGTTTCTGTCGCTATAATATACGATTGAGGAAAAGAAAAGTTCCCGCAGGAGTAGATAGAAATATGAAAACATACGAGATTGACCTGCACAACCTCGACGCCGTGAGCGACGCGATCCGCGAGGATCTGCTGCGCGAGCGGGCAACGCCCAAGGAGATTGCCCGGACGCTGCTTCTGGTCGAAGAGATCACGATCAAATTCCGGATGTGCATGCCCGGCGCACAGGTGCGGGCACAGGTCGCGCGGCACTGGCGCACGCTGAGCGTGCGGCTCTTTGCCGAGGGCGACGACCGCAACCCCATTGCCGAGACCGAGGACTGGTCCGCCGGAACGGAGGACTATTACCGCACGCTGATTCTGCGCGCCAACAAGGCGCTGCTGAACTATCAGCACACGGACGGCAAAAACATCGTCACGATCCTGGTGCGCGCCTCGGAGAAGAAATACGCGCTGTATTCCGTGATCGGCATGCTCAGCGGCATCGTGCTGGGCGCGATCTTGCACTGGCTCGTGCCGAGCAGCGTTTCGCAATGGATCGACTGGAACATCTTCACCGTGTTTCAGTCCATCTACTTAAACGCGATCGCGCTGATGGCGGTTCCGGCAGTGTTCTGCTCCGTCGTGAACAGCATCACCAGCCTCTCCAGTCTCTCCGATACCGGCCGGATGGGCGGGCGCATCATGACGCTTTATACATTCACGACGCTGGCTGCCATCGCGGTGGGCTTTGCCCTTTCGATACCGGCGTTCCAGCACGGTGTCCTGCACCTCCAGGATCTCGGCAGCACCGGGCTTACGGAGATTGTAAGTCCCAGCTTCCGGGCGAAATTCCTCGATCTTGTGCCGGAAAATCTGATCGCTCCGATGATGGACGGGGACATCCTGCAGGTCCTGCTGATCGCGGCGATCACCGGCGCGGCGATCGGCATGCTCGGCAACAAGGTCGAGCCGCTGCGCGTGCTGATCGCGGCCTGTGACAGCCTGTTCCAGATGATCATCGCGATTGTGGCGCTGCTCGTGCCGTTTTTGACCTTTGTCTCCATGGCGTCTCTGATACTGCGCTATGGCGTGATGACATTCCCGACTGTGTTTCTGCTGGGCGCAGTCGAGCTGGTCGGCTGCGGGATCATGTTTCTGCTGTACGCGCTGCTGGTGCGCACCGTCGGCGGCGTCAGCGCCCGCCCCTTTTTCCGCAAGGTCTGGAAATTTTTCAGCCACACCAATCCGCAGGCCAGCAGCGGCGAATATCTGCCGAAGGTCGTGGGGCTGTGCACCAATCAGCTCGGCGTGTCCGAGCGCGTGGCAAGCTTTTCCGCGGCGCTCGGCTCTGCCGTGAACATGGACGGCTCCGCCATCCATCTCGTTGTTTGCGGCGTGCTGATGGTGCGGCTGTTTGGCGGCGTACTGACGATCCAGATCATCATCCTGATCGCCTTTGTGGCGTTCGTCCTCTCGGCAGGCGCCTCGGCGGTGCAGAACTCCGGCATGGTCTCGGTGTCCTCGCTCGCGACCTCACTGGGCATTCCGCGCTCCGGAATCGGTCTGCTCTTCGGCGTGGATCAGATCCTCGATCTGACGCGCACCGCCTCCAACGCCATCGGCGACGTCGCCGTATGCGTGATCATAGCGCATCAGGAAAACGAGCTGGATCTCACCGCTTATGCCGACGACTGACGCGAGACGCAAAACGCCGTCTCCCCTGTGTTGGGGAGACGGCGTTTTTTATTTGTATCTCAGATCTTCTTTCGGATCGTGAGCAGATTCTGCCCGTCGCGGTATTCGTAGAACATGTCGTCCATGGTCTTTTTCACCATGAAGATGCCCAGGCCGCCGATCTCACGGTCCTCAGCAGAGAGCAGCACATCGGGGTCCTCCCTTTTGAGCGGGTCATACGGGATGCCGCTGTCGGCAAATGTGATCTCCGCGACGCCGTCTTTCACATCGACGCCGATCACAGCGCTGCCGCTGCCCGGGGCATAGGCGTAGTTTGCGATGTTCACAAAGAGCTCCTCGACCGCGATGTCAATCTGCATCTGCGCTTTCATGGAGCAGCCCGCCGCCTCCAGCTCGGTGTCGATGAAGGACTGCACCTGCTGCAGGTTTTCTATTTTTGCGTCTACGGTAATCTTTTTCATCGTGTCCCCCAAATATCTCAGGCAGAGCATCGTGATATCGTCAAACTGCGGCGCTTCGCCCACGAAAGCGTCGATCTCGCGCTTCACGGTTTCGAGCACCTCTTTCGGTGCGGCGTCTGCCGCCTGATTCAGACCGCGGAGCATGCGCTCCGTGCCGAACAGGGTGTATGCCGCGTCCGCGGCCTCGGTGACGCCGTCGGTATACAAAAACAGACTGTCGCCGCTTTTGAGCAGGATCTCATATTCCTGATAGCGCATGCCGTCCATGCCGCCGAGAACAACGCCGTGCCTGTCCTTGAACAGACGGAACGGGCCGCCCCTGCGCTGAATGGCGGGGTATTCATGTCCGGCATTTGCGGCCTTGAGCCGTCCGGTGGAAAGCTCCAGAATGCCAAGCCACGCCGTGACAAACATCTCGGCCTTGTTGTTCATGCAGATGTGATGGTTGACCGTCTCCAGGATCTGCGCCGGAGACGTGCGCTCGATGGTCGAGAAGTTGTTGATGAGGATCTTCGACGCCATCATGAACAGCGCCGCCGGGACGCCCTTGCCGGATACATCCGCCATGACAATGGCAAGATGATCGTCGTCGATCAGGAAGAAATCATAGAAGTCGCCGCCGACCTCCTTTGCCGTGTGCATCGTGGCATAAACGTCAAATTCCCTGCGCTCCGGGAAAGCCGGGAAGATGCTCGGCAGCATGCCTTCCTGGATCTGGCTCGCGATGCTGAGCTCCGTGCCGAGACGCTGTTTTTCAGCAGATATCGCTGAAATCTGTCCGAGATAATCATCGATCTCTTTGCTCAGGTTGACAACGTCGTCTGAGAGCTGACCGATCTCGTTGCGCGAACGGATGAGCGACAGGCTCTCTGTGATTTCTTTGCTGTCCTTTGTGATTTTGTACGTCCGGATGCCCTGCTGAACATGCTTCAGCGGCCGCAGCACATAGAAGTAGATCAGCAGCAGGCAGAACGCCGCGAGCAAAAGCTCGAGAATGACCGCATTGCCCGTTCCGATCCACGTCTGTGCCTGGACGTCGGCAAGAAGCCCGGACAGGTTGAACGTCAGGCCGATAAACGCCGCCTTCGTGTCGACATCTCCCAGATAGGCATAGTAATCCACATAATCTCCGGCTTCCGCCAGATGGGTCGAATGCTCCAGCGCCTGACGCATGGCGTCCTGCTGGCTCTGATTATCCGCAATGGACACGCTGGTGCCGAGCACATAGACTTCCTCATAGTTCGTTCCGCGCACAGCGCCCTCATCCGCGGCGCTGAAGAGGAAGCACTGAGACTGATACGCCTCGTCCGCGACCACACAGAACAAATAATCCACCTGGTATGCCCGCTTGATCTGATTCACGCGCGTGATCATCCAGGAATACACGATCTCGGCGCACAGCTTCTGGTCTTCCTCCGGCAGCGCCTCCAGCTCCTGTGCCTCGGCATATTTGAGCGAAAGCTCCGGATGATGACGGCGCACAAGCTGAAGCTTTTCTTCCGTTTTTGTGCCGGCGCTGTAATCCGTATCATATTCCACGTCCAGCTCGTCGGCATGCCGGTACCAGTACCGGAGAAACCATTCGTGCGCCGGATACTCCCGAACCGACATGATGACCTCGTTTGCCGTTTCCTCGGCAAGAAGCTCCGTCTGGTTCCTGACATTGTCGATTGACTGGACTCGCAGCATGAAAAACGTAACGATGCCGATGATCAGAACGGCGATCAGGAAAAAGGCTGCCACCTGCCGCAGAATGCCGATTTCACGTTTTTTCTTTCCCAAGAATGTCTCACCTGCTTTCCTGCGCATGCAGGGCATTCGCTCTGATTCACCAGGTCAGGGAATCTACCCGCTCAAGCAGCTCCAGGATCCGGCTGCGATAATGCGCGATCGCCTCTCTGCCCTCTTCCGTCTCCAGTCCTCTGCGGCGAATGGTGCGGCGCATCAGGCGCGTGTAGCCGATGAGCATTGCCTGCTCGGCGCGCGCGCGGAGGATCGCTTCGTCCTCGGTGCCGAAGTACAGGCGCAGTGTCTTGTCCCAGATGGCATTGCAGGTCTCTCTGCTGAAGCCCTGAAACGCCATGGCGACCGAGGGATCGAGCTCCGAAAAGCCGACGAAAGCGTTGAACACCGACGCGAGTTCAAACACTGGGTGCCCGGTGCAGAGAGTGTCCATGTCGATGAGAATGACCTCGCCGTTCTGGAGCATGACATTTTTGGTGTGGTAATCGCCGTGCAGCATGGTAAGCTGCTCCGGCACGCCGGCGATCAGCGCGTGGAGCTTTTCCCATGCTTCACCGGGCAGGTAGTCCTTCAGAAAATCCGCCCAGTCCAGCGCGACCGCCTTCATCTCCGGCATGACGCCGGGCTTGACTGTCGTGCTGTGGATCAGTTTCATCAGGTCCACAAACTGAGCGACATAGCCGTCGAGCCCCTCGGGATCGGCAGCTATGAGCTTGGCAAAGCTCTTGGCGTTCAAAAGCTCAAATACCGAGCCGTAGCCGTCGCCAACGCGCACCACATCATAGGGGATGGCCGTGGGGATGCCCAGCACGAACGCCGTGCGCGCAAGCTCCCGCTCACGTTTGATGTCCGGGAGCGCGTCCGGATTATAATAGACCTTTACGATCGTATCTGGGTCGATGCGGTAGACCTTGCCGTTCGCGCCCTGTCCGATGACCTCGCAGCCCTCGACGGACACTTTGCGGTAGGCCTTGGAGATGGGCATCATCTCGGTAAAGCCCGTCATCTCGAATACCTCATAGACCTCCAGGCAGACATTCACAATCTTCATATCGGAATGCTGTTTGCGCAGACGCAGCAGCACACGAAGTCCGGCGGAGGAGATATACTCCAGCGTCTCGGCGTCCACCGTAAGTGCGGCGTCGGTATATCCATCCAGCAGGGATGCGATCTCCTGCTCCGTTGCGGCGGCGTTGGCGGAGTCAATTCGCCCGGAGAGGGCGATGCAGTTTTCGCTTTTTTTCATGACAGACATGGTCAACGCCTCCTCAGATTACTCGATGGTAAGAATGTCGCAGAAGCCCGTGATCGAGAAGATCTCCATAATCGTTTCATTCACGCCGATGAGCTTCATCGAACCCTGGCGGTTCATCGTTTTCTGCGTCGAGAGCAGTACGCGCAGGCCGGCGGAAGAGATGTACTCCAGACCGGACAGATCGAACACCAGCGCCTTCACTTCCGAGAGCTCATCGCGCAGTGCGCCCTCGAGCTCAGGCGCGGTGGTGGTATCGAGACGTCCCTCCAGCTTTACGGTAAGCGCATCGTCCCGGCGCTCTTTTACAATATTCAGCATGTCCCGTTTCCTCCTTCAGACATTGTTTCGAGTCTAATAGCATTATTTTATCAGATTATTCAGTCTGACGCAACAAAACAGTGGTTGTTCCGTTTAAATTCTCAGTATCTCAGCTTCAGCACCAGACGCAGCACGTTCAGAGCCGTCCTCTGGAGCTCCGCGCGGGTGATCCCGTCGGGCTTTCCGAGCGTTTCGAGCAGCGTGGGGTCGGTCTTGTACTTCTTTGCCGTGCGGTCAAAGTCGCCGGGCATGAGCACATCCACCTGCGCGCGGACGCGGTAGGCATTGTTGCGCAGAGCGGGAAACTCCGGGCTTTTGGACTTCTGCATCCACCAGTCCGTGAGCGTGACGCCCTGAAAGCCCCACTCACGGCGCAGCACCGTGGTGGCGAGGTCATAGTGGTAATGCGACCAGACGCCGTTGATTTTGTTATAGGACATCATCAGCGTCAGCGGCTTTGCCTCCTTGACGCAGATCTCGAAGTTTCGCAGGTAGATCTCGCGCAGCGCGCGCTCGGAAACGCGTGAATCGTTCACCTTGCGCTTGACCTCCTGGTTGTTGCAGGCGAAGTGCTTCGGGCAGGAGGCATGTCCCGTGCTCTGCACGCCGCGCACCATCGCCGCGCCCATCTTGCCGGAGAGCAGCGGATCCTCGGAGAAATACTCGAAGTTGCGTCCGCAGAGCGGGTTGCGGTGGATATTCATGCCGGGGCCGAGGTGGATATCGACGCCGTAGTGCGTCATTTCCTCTCCCACCTTGGCATAAATCTCGCTGATGAGCGCAGTGTTCCAGGTGCATGCCATAGCCGTGCCGCAGGGCGCGAGCGAGGCATGGCGCGCAAGACGCAGACCGGCAGGACCGTCCGCCGTGATGAGCGCGGGCACGCCCTTGAACCGCAGAGACGGAACGATGCCCGCGATCGCCCCTGCGTTGCCGGACACGCCGAGGGAGCTGTTCATCATGCCGTGGCCGCGCGTGAGCGCCTCGAGCTCCTCGTCCGAGAGCATGCGCACAAAGTCCTCCGGCTCGCGCCGCCCCGCCGCGACCTCCCGCAGATGCAGGGCGCGGTGCTCCGTCCGGACCGGCTGCGGCAGCCGCGCGAGGATGCGCTCGCGCAGCGCGGCGCTGTCCAGACAGATATCCTCGCACTGCTCGACGAGCACTTCCGTCTCGTACGAGAGAACGCCTGCCTCCGTGTCGTTCACCTTAAAGACATATTCCCCGGCTTCCAGCACAAATGCGTGTTTCTGCTCGTCATACGAGGCATAGTCCTTGTCGAGGCATGTCAGACGCAGCGTTTCGGCTTCGCCCGGCGCAAGCGTCTTCGTCTTGCCGAACGCGACGAGGATGCGTTTGGCCTTTTCCATACGCCCGTCCGGCTGGCTGCACCAGAGCTGCACAACCTCCTTGCCCGCGCGATCTCCGGTGTTGCGCACCGTGACGGAGGCCTCCGCGCCATGCTTTGTGCGCAGGACGCCGGGCGTCGAAACATCAAAGGTCGTGTAGCTCAGGCCGAAGCCGAACGGATAGAGCACCTTTTCCGGCGCAAAGGTTTCAAAATGGCGGTAGCCGACGAAGATGCCCTCGGCATAGTCGTTGAACTCCTTGCCGCCGAAATTGGCGCTGCTGGGATAGTCCTCATAATGGCGCGCGATCGTATCGGCAAGCCTGCCGGAGGGGCTCACCGCGCCATAGAGCACATCGGCGACGCCGTTGCCGCTCTCCATGCCGCCGAGCCACGCGAAAAGGAGGGCGGAGAGCTTCTCGCCATAGTCCTCCGTCCACCGGAGATCGAACACGCTGCCCGCGTTCAGGATCACGACGGTGTGGTCAAACGCCTCCGTGACGGCGTCGAGCATGGCGCGCTCGGTGTCCGTGAGATAGTAGCTGCCGGGCGTAAGGGTGTTTTCCCGGTCCTCTCCCGCGGCGCGTCCGATGACGACCAGCGCCGTGTCCGCACCGCGGCGCGCAGCATGCACCATGGCGGGCGTGAGCGGCATTTCCGGGTGGCTCATCGGCCAGTGGCCCCACCAGCCGTGATCCGCCTTGTGCTCCTTGGAGCTGCACCAGGCGCGATACGTCGTGGCAAGTGTTTTATCATAGGCGGCGCCTGCGTTTTTAAGGCCGTCGATAAGGTTTACATAATATGGAGCGTGCACGTCTCCCCCGCTGCCGTAGCCGACGTAGAACCAGTCGAGCTGGCAACGTCCGAACACGGCGACAGACTGCGCTTTATTCAGCGGGAGCGTGCCGTCGTTTTTCAGCAGGACGCAGCTCTCCGCCGCACCCTGCCGGATCAGGTTCCCGCTGCCGGGCGCACAGTAGAGTCTGCCGTCCGCGCTCGTCTCATCCTGCATGAGGCCGCTGCCCGTGACGCTGTCAATCACGCGCTGGGCGAGCTTGCCGATGGGTTTCGGAATTTTCATGATTTGGCGTCCTCCTGCCGTTCATTTTCGTCTTCTATTCTAACAGACAGGGCATACGATTGACAAGCTTCAGAAAAACGATTAAAATAATTTTTATTATAGAACAAAAAAGCGGGAGGAATGCCCCTTGACCGACCATGAACATCAGCACGACCATCTCCACACACACGCGCACGAGCACACGCATACCGACGCCGAGGGCCACGTCTATACGCACAGCCATGGCGACGGCGAAGCGCATCCGCACACCCACAGCCACACCCAGACCAAAGCGGTTCTCAATCGCCTGAGCCGCGCGATCGGGCATCTGGAGTCCGTCAAGCGCATGGTCGAGGACGGGCGCGACTGCACCGAGGTGCTCATTCAGCTGGCCGCGGTGCGCTCCGCGCTCAGCAACACGGCGAAGGTGATCCTGAAAGACCACATCGAGCACTGCCTCTCCGACGCCGTAACGACCGGCGATATTGAGTCTATTGAAGAACTCAACACCGCGATTGAAAAATTCATGAGTTAAGGATCATTTACTATGGCTGCAACGATTTACTCTTCACTCTGTCCCGCCGACGGCGCGTGGGATGGTGCCGTTTCCGCTCTGCTGACAAAGATCGAAGCGGAGAAAACGGTAAAGGACGCAACCGTCGCCGTAAAGCTCGATCTGAGCGCGCAGGACGTGCCGCCTGCGCTGGTCCGGGCGCTGTGCGACGCGCTGAAAGCGCGCGGCGCCGAGGTCTTCATCACAGACTGCGCTCCGTTCGATGCAGGCGCTCTGACTGCGTTTCACTCTGCGCGCAGCCTCGGCTTTACGCCCGAGGCCGTGGGCGCTGATTTCGTGCTCGCGGACGGCGTGAAAGGGACGGACTATGATCTCATTCCGATGCGCGGAGGCAAATTCCTGCGCTCGACGAAAATCGGCCGCGCCCTCTCCGACGCCGACTGCATCGTGACGCTCTCGCGCGCGGCGCTGGATCAGGAAACCGGCTATCGCGGCGTGCTGCACGCAGTCGGCTTCGGCTGCGGCGCCCGCCCCGGCAAGGTGGACATGCTCACGACCGGTCAGCCCGTGGTAGACCCCGACAAGTGCATCGGATGCGGCAAGTGTACCGGCGTCTGCGAGCACGGCGGCACGCGCATCGACCCCGAGACCGGCAAGGCATTCATCTTCAAGCTCCGGTGCGCCGGGTGCAGCCGCTGCATGCGCGTCTGTCCCGTGGACGCCATCCATCCCGACTACAACGCCACCGATGAGCGCGTGCGCATGAAGATTGCCGAGGCGGCAAAGAGCGTCTGCGACCACCGCGCCTGCCTGCATCTCGCCCTCGCGGGCGATGCGCTGCTGGCGGCAGACGATCCCACCGCCCTCGACGCCGGCTGCGCCGATCTGCTGGGCGCGGACGAGGCGCTTCGCATTTCGATCGACCACGCCGCCGAGATGGGGCTCGGGACAAAGGACTATACCTGCGAGCGCATCTGAACGTTTCCCATCCCTGACGCCAAAGGAGGCCGGGTGCCATGTATGAACTCGTTCAAGTTTCCGACCGCTGTTATTATATCCAGAGCCCCGCGAAAATCGGGCTCGTCCGTCTCGCGGGCAGCGACGTCTGTCTGATTGACAGCGGCAACGACAAGGAGGCAGGGCGCAAGGTGCGCCAGCATCTGGATCGAATGGGCTGGCAGCTCACAGCGATCTACAACACGCACTCCAACGCCGACCACATCGGCGGCAACCAGTATCTGCAGCGTCAGACCGGCTGCCGCATCTACGCGCCGGGCATCGAGCAGTACTTCACGCGCCATCCGCTGCTGGAGCCCTCGTTCCTGTACGGCGCAAATCCCCCGAAGGAGCTGCGGCATAAATTCCTGCTCGCGCAGGAAAGCCCCGCCGAGGCGCTCACGCCCGAGGTCCTGCCGCCGGAGCTGGAGCTGCTTCCCCTCCCCGGCCACTTCTTCGACATGGTCGGCTTTCGCGCGCCGGACGACACGGTGTTTCTCGCGGACTGTCTCTCCAGCCGCGAGACGCTGGAGAAATACCGCATCGGCTTCATCTATGACGTCGGCGCGTATCTCGAAACGCTGGAGCGGGTCAGGGAGATGGACGCCGCCCTGTTTGTTCCTGCGCACGCCGTTCCGACAGACGATATTGCGCCGCTTGCGCAGTACAACATCGACACCGTGCATGAGATCGCCGACCGCATCGTATCGCTCTGCCGCGAGCCAAAGTGCTTCGAGCAGATCCTGCAGGCGCTCTTTGCGCACTACGGGCTCATAATGAATTTTGAGCAATACGCGCTCGTGGGCAGCACGGTCAAAAGTTACCTCACATGGCTGAAAGAGACCGGTCGCGTGCAGGCGGCATTTGAAAACAACCTGCTGCTGTGGCGCGCCGGATAAGCCTTAAGACGACAAAAAACCTGCAAGCTTTTCGCTTGCAGGTTTTTCTCTTTTGCGGTTTGTTAATCAGGCCTCGGGCTCTTCGTCTGCCTCGGGGGCGATGCCGGTAGCTTCGCCGGTCGCGGAGACTTCATAGACCAGAGCGTCGGCCTCGGGACCAAAGTCCTCGGGCTCGGCCTCGACCGCTTCCTTCACGCGGGCCGGAGCCGGCTCGGGAGCGGAAAGGGCACGGATGGAGAGGCTGATCTTGTGCTTCTCCTCGTCGATGGCGGTGACCTTCGCATCGACGATATCGCCGACGGTGAGAACCTCTTCGGGCTTGCCGATGCGGCGGTTGGCGATCTGGCTGATGTGGATCAGGCCGTCAACGCCGGGCAGAACCTCGGCGAAAGCGCCGAACGGCATGAGCTTCACGATGGTGACCTTCGCAACATCGCCCACCTGGAAGGTGTTCATGAACTTGGTCCAGGGGTTGCCGTTGGGATCCTTGTAGCCAAGGGAGATGCGGCGCTTCTCGGGATCAAAGGCGATGACATAGACGTCGACCTCGTCGCCCACGGAGAGAACCTCGGCGGGGGACTTGATGCGGCTCCAGCTCAGCTCGGAGACATGGCACATGCCGTCGATGCCGCCGATGTCCACGAACGCACCATAGCTGGTGAGGGACTTGACGGTGCCGTGATAGGTCTTGCCGACCTCGATCTCGTTCCAGATCTTCTCGGCGCGCTCACGACGCTCCTTCTGGAGCACGGCGCGGATGGAACCGACGACGCGCTTGCGGCCGCGGTTGACCTCGGTGATCTTCAGGCGGACGTTCTGCTTGACGAGCTCGGTCATCGGGCGGTCCTTCGGCAGACCCGACTGGCTCGCGGGCACGAACACGCGCACGCCATTGACGGAGACAACGATGCCGCCCTTGTTCTCTTCGGTAACGGTGCCTTCCACAACTTCGCCGCTCTCCTGAGCAGCCTCGATGGTGTTCCAGAACTTCTGGGCGTCCAGACGCTTCTTGGAGAGCATCGCGGTGCCCTCAACGTCATTGACGCGGACAACGATCGCTTCGATCGTATCGCCGACCTTGACGACGTCTTCCAGCTTCTCGCCGGCGTCGGTGAACTCGCTGGTGGGGATGAAGCCAGAATACTTCGCGCCGATGTCAACGCTGATCTCGGTGCCATTGATGGCCGCCACGATACCGGTTACCGTCTCTCCGTTATATACAGGCTTCAGAGACTCCTCCAGCATGGCCTCAAAATTTTCCTCGGCCTCCGGGGCCGCCGCCACTGGGGTCTCCTGCAGTTCTTCTTTCAGGATCTCGTCGCTCATCTTTTGTTTTACCTCCTTAATAATCCATGCAGGGACGGATGCTCCGGCTGTGAGTCCGATGTTCTCCGCATGATTGAACGCGCTTGTATCAAGCTGCGCTGCTTTTTCAATGAATTGGACATTGGCACAATGCTGCGCGCAGATCTCGTAAAGATGCTTGCTGTTCGCGCTGTGCCGCCCGCCGATGACGACCATTGCGTCACAGAAAGTGGCTAATTTTTCAGCTTCTGTCTGGCGGGTAAACGTCGCTCCACATATTGTATCAAAGATTTTAGCATTTGTACATATTTTTTTTAAGAAATTTTGACATTCTTTCAGATTTGCCGCGGTCTGAGTGGTCTGGATGACCATGGTTAGGGGTTTTGCACAATCGATCGTCCCGTCTTCCACACGCGCGCGCAATTCTGTAACATCTTTCACCACGACCGGATGCTCGCACCACCCGCAGATGGCCCGCACCTCGGGGTGATCGGCAGCGCCCACGATGAGAACCTGGTCTCCCTCCTGCGAGGCGGCGGTGACGATCTCGTGGATGTGCTTGACCTTGGGGCAGGTTGCGTCAATGACCTCTGCGCCCGTGGCGCACAGCCCCTCGTAAAGCGCCCTGCTGATGCCGTGGGCGCGGACGATCACGGCGTCGCCGGGCTCTAGCCCCTCCGCCGATTCCACAATGCGAAGGCCCCTGGACTCCAGCTCACGCACCATATCGTCGTTATGGATCAGGTTTCCGAAGCTGTAACAGCTCGGATGGGTACTGAGCATCTCCTCGGCAAGCTTCACGGACCGGCTCACGCCGAAGCAGAAGCCTGCGGACTTGGCGACATGCAGCTGCTTTCCGCCGGCTGCGGCGGGCATGACGCGCGCGATCTCGCGGCAGACGGCGTCGATGCTCTGCTGCAGATCCAGCGCGCTCGTATCGACGAGCACGGCGTCCGGCGCGCGGCGCAGGGGCGCTGTCTCGCGGTGCTCATCGGCGTAATCCCGATTGCGGATGTCCTGAAGCACCTGCTCATAGTCCGTCTCGACGCCCTTTTCGGCAAGCTCCCTGAAGCGGCGCTCGGCGCGGCACTCGGCGGAGGCGGTGAGGAAAATTTTCAGCGTCGCGTCCGGCAGGACGACCGTGCCGATATCGCGCCCGTCCATGACGACGCTCTGGCGGCGCGCCATGCCGCGCTGCGTCTCCATGAGAAAATCGCGCACAAAGGGATAGGCCGAGACCTCGGAGGCGCGCACGGAGTTTTCCGGCGTGCGGATCTCCGCGGAGACGTCCTCCCCGCCGAGCAGCATCCGCTGTACGCCCGCGTCGTCATACGTCAGCTCGATCTGAAGCTCCGGCAGCAGCGCGCGCACGGCGTCGGGGTCCTTGCAGGACGCGCCGGAGCGCCAGACGGCGTACGCAACCGTGCGGTAAATGGCGCCCGTGTCCACATAGACCAGCCCGAAGTGCCTGGCTGCGGCGCGGGCGATGGTGCTCTTTCCGGCACCGGAGGGCCCGTCGATGGCGACGGAAATATTGGTTGACATAATATTATATCCTCTTTCAGTAGAGAGATTCTGCGATTGCCTGTCCTGCGGCATAGCCGGTGCTCCAGGCGATCTGGAGGTTGAAGCCGCCGGTATAGGCGTCGAGATCGAGCACCTCGCCCGCGAAATACAGCCCGGAGACCAGCTTCGACTCCATCGTGCGCGGCGTGATCTCTTTCAGCGCCACGCCGCCAGCCGTGACGATCGCCTCGGAAAAGGGGCGCGTGCCGGTGGCGGTGAGCTTGAAATGCTTGAACAGCTGCACGAGCGCATGGCGCTGCTCGCGTGTGATCTCGTGCACCTTCTGCGCAGGGTCGATGCCGCTGCGGCGCACGAGCACCGGAATCATCGACCGTCCGGCGAGGTCATAGAGCGCGTTTTGAAAATCGCGGTTGTGGTATTTCTCGAAATCTCTCAAAATGCGCGCGTCGAGCTTCTTTTCATCGAGCGCCGGTTTTAAGTCAATTTCCATGGCATAGGATCGCTGTCCGAAGCCTGCACCCGGCATGTGCGCGCTCGCGGACAGCACGAGCGGGCCCGTGACGCCGAAGTGCGTGAACATCATCTCGCCGAGCTCGGAGTAGATCGGCTTGCCGCTTTCACCAAAGACCGTCAGGCGCACGTTGCGCAGGGAAAAGCCCTGCATCTCGGCGCAGTCGGGCTCTGAGCATTCAAGCGGCACAAGCGAGGGGCGCGTCGGCGTGACGGTGTGCCCGGCCGCTTTGGCAAAACGCAGACCGTCGCCGGTGGAGCCCGTCGCGGGATAGCTCAGTCCGCCCGTGCAGACCGCGGCCGCACGGCAGCCGATCCTGCCCGAGGCCGTCTCCACGGCGGTGACAGCGCCGTTTTCGATCACGATGCGCTTTGCGGCGGTCTGCCTGACCTCGACCCCCGCGCTAATCAGCGCGTCGGCGAGCGCATCGGCAATGTCATGCGCGCGGTCGGAGACCGGGAACACGCGGTTGCCGCGCTCCACCTTGAGCGGCACGCCGAGCGATTCGAAGAACGCCTGCGTGTCCTGGGAAGAAAAGCGGCTGAGCGCGCTGTACAAAAACCGTCCCTCGCCGGGGATGTTCTGCAAAAATGTTTTCGTGTCGCAGTCGTTCGTGACGTTGCAGCGTCCCTTGCCCGTGATGCGCACCTTGCGCCCCAGCTGGCGGTTCGGCTCGAGCAGGACGACCTGCGCGCCGCCGCACGCGGCGGTATAGGCGCACATCATTCCGGCGGCGCCGCCGCCGATGACAACAAGATCAGTGTTCAATCGTCTGATACACCCCGTATTCCGACCAGATGTCCTCCAGATCCCGGAAGGTCTGGAACGTATGCTCGCGGTCGCGCGTGCCGATGGCGACGATGAGGGCGTTAATGAGCCCCATCGGCGCGACAAGCGAATCGAGGAACGAGACCATCTCACTCTTGGCAAAGAGACACACGTCCGCGTAATCATTCAGCGGCGAGGTCTTCGTATCCGTGATGCCGAGCGTGCCTGCCTTGCGGTCGCGGGCATATTTCATGGCGTTGATCGTGCGGTTGGAGTAGCGCGGGAAGCTGATGCCGATGACGAGATCGCCCTCGCGCACACGGAGCATCTGCTCATAGACCTCCATCGCCGCCGTGTCCTGCACGACGTGGATATTGTCACGCAGGAGATTGAGATAAAACCCGAGGAAATTCGCCAGCGTCGTGGACGTGCGCATGCCGACGATGAAGATGCGCCGCGCCGAGAGAATGCGGTCCACGGCGGTGTTGAACGCCGCCTCGTCCGTCTCGTCGAGCGTCGCCTGCAGGTTCGCGATGTCGGCGCGCAAAACCGCGCGGGCCACGTCCTGCGTGTTCATGGTCTGCTCCGCGACCTCCAGACGCTCGACCGCCGTGAGTCTGCTGCGCACGACCTCCTGCAGCGCCTTCTTCATGCCGGGATAGCCCCGGAAGCCGAGCTCCGCGGCAAAGCGCACCACGGTGGACTCACTCACGCCCACCGCCGCGCCGAGACGCGACGCGGTCATGAACGCGGCTTTGTCATAATTGTCCAAAACAAAGCGCGCGAGGACGCGCTGACCCTTTGAAAATGAGGGTAAGCGCTGCTCCAACGCGCGTAAAATATCTTTCTGTGTCGCTGTTTTCGACTTCATAGTCTGCCTCCTGTGCATCGCGCCGCTGAGGTGCGGTTCAGCACAGGCAATATTTTATCATAACACTGCCATTTTGCAAGTTTAAAATGCAAAACTTGCAAAATTCATTCTTTTCCTGCCTCGCGCCTGAGCGTCCGGATCTCACTCTCCGTCAGATACCGCCAGGTGCCGCGCTTCAGGTCTCCGAGCTTCAGGCTCCCCTCCTGCACGCGGATAAGGCGGCGCACCGTGAGCTCCGCGGCGGCGCAGAGCCTGCGCACCTCGCGGTTTTTGCCCTCGTGGATCGTGACCAAGAGGCGGTCTTCTCCCAGCACACGCACCTCGGGCGGCGCGATCGGCTCGCCGTCCAGATCCGTCATGGCGCGCATGGTCTCCGCCGCCGTCTCAACGGGCGCGCCGGAGACCGTGACGTGATAGACCTTGTTCACGGCGTGGGACGGGTGCATGACGGCGTTTGCGGTCTCTCCGTCGTTCGTCATGAGCAGCAGTCCCTCGCTGTCGAGGTCGAGCCGCCCGACAGGATAGACGCGTACGCCGACGGAGCGCACGAGCTCGGCGACGGTTTTTCGCCCCTGCTCGTCGTGCATGGTCGTGACGTAGCCGCGCGGCTTGTGCAGCATGATGTACACGCTCTGCTCCCGCCGGGGCAGGAGGCGGCCGTCAATGCGGATCTCATCGACCTCGGGATCTGCCTTCTGTCCCAGCTCGGCGGGAACGCCGTTTACCGTGACGCGCCCGTCTGAGATCATCTGCTCGGCGGCGCGGCGCGAGGCCACGCCCGCCTCGGAGATGCATTTTTGCAGTCGCTGGAGCATGGCTCAGGATTTCCGCTTGTCGAGGAACTGGTCGATGCGGTCCATGACCTGCGGTGCCATGTCGATGAGGCGATCGACCGTTCCGCTCGCGGGCGGCGTGACATTCAAAAGGCGGACGCTGCCGTTCTGGATGACGAGAAAGCCAATCGGCTCGACCTTTACGCCCGCGCCGCTGCCGGCGCCGACGCCATTTTTGTCCTTCATGGGATACTCCGTGCCGCCGCTGGCAAAGCCGAAGCTGACGCGGGAGAGCGGAATGAGCATCGTATCGTCCGGGGTCAGAATGGGCTTGCCGACAACGGTGTTCGTATCGACGAGCTCTTTGATTTTGTTCATCGCGTCATTCATGACGTTCGTGATCTCATGTTCCATGTTCAGCGTTCCTTTCTTCCGAGGATTCGGTTGCGTTTTCGCGCTTCTGGGATTTCTTCGGTTTCCCGGTCTTGTCTTTCAGCAGCAGCACGAGCGCCCGGACGGCGAAGACAAGGCCGATGCCGAGCACCTGTCCGATGCGTATGGTGAGCTTGAGTCTGCCGTTCACGGCGCTTTTGTCCGCCAGGAAGTCCGCGCCGACGCGCACGTCGCGCTCGCGGATGATGAGCGCGCGTCTCGCGAGCGGATAAAGCCCGTCGAGCGCGGCGCGCACCCTGCCCGTCAGCATGGCGACGTCATAGGGATCAGTCCCGCCCGCTATGAACACCAGCCGGAACACATCCACATGGAGCTTGCGCCGGAACGTGTTCACCGCCTGCAGGGCGAGCTTTGCGACGCCGACGAGAAACGACAGGCTGAGCTGTTTCTTCGGCTTGTCCGCGTCCTTTTTTTTCGGCTTTTTCTTCTTTTTTTCCTTTTTGGGCTTCTTCTTTTCGCTCTTCGGCTTTTTGGGCAGCAGCGTGAGCGTGACGGGACCCGCGACGATCTTCAGCGTGAAGACGTCGTCTTCATACGCCGCGTCCACGCCGACGCGCAGAAGGCACACAAGCACAATCAGCGCTGCCAGAGCCAGAAGGATCCACAGGGCAATCAAAGCGCCATCACTCCCCCGCCGGTTTCTCCTCCGGCGTATGTGTCGGTTCGACCTCGGGTGCTTCTTCGATCGCGATCTGCTCGCCGCGGTTTTGCAGCTGCTCGATCGCGGCCTGCAGCTTTTCCGCGCCCTCGTTCGTGGCGAGGTCGGGCAGCACGGGCAGCTCATCGAGCGTGACCATGCCCATCGTGCGCAAAAACAGCGCGCTCGTCTGATAGAGCGTCGGTCTGCCGGGGGCTTCGAGTCTGCCGCAGGGTTCGATGAGCCCGCGCTCTGTGAGCATGCCGACGGTGTAGGAGCTGTCCACGCCGCGCACCTGGTCGATATAGGCGCGGGTGACGGGCTGGAAATACGCGACGACGGCGAGCACCTCCAGCGCCGACTGCGAGAGCTTCGGCGGCTTGCGCTGTTCGAGCGCGCGCACCACATAGGTCGCGTACTCCGGCGCGGAGCAGAGCTGGAGGCTGTCGTTCATCTGCACGAGGCGGATGCCGCTCGCGGATTCGAGATACGCCTCCTGCAGCTCTCTGGCAATGCCGATCACGGTCTGCGTCTCTTCGCCCAGCACCTGTGCGATGCGCGAGGCCTTCATCGGGTCGCCGGATGCAAATAGTATCGCCTCAACGGCGGCAAGCAATTCATCATGTTCCATCTTTTCGTTCCTTATTCGGTAAATTCCATAGATTCAAGGATCTCGGTCGTGTCGGCGTCGCCGGTGAAGCTCGCGACGTATTCGCCGTTTTGCTCGGTGAGCAGGAGGTTTCCCATGCTGCACAGCTCCAGCAGGCACAGAAACGTCGCTATGATCTCGCTTCGGCTCTCGCAGGAGGCGTAGAGCGAGCGCAGGCTCGTTTCGCCGTCGGTCTTCAGCCGCTCGATGAGCTCGCGGCTCTTGTCGCGCACGCTGTAAACGATGCGCTGCGGCGCGTGGAACACCATCGGCTCAGGGGCGGAGGCGCCGGAGCGCGTGAACACCGCCAGAAGCGCACGCAGCAGATCCGCCTGATCGATCGCATAGGGGTATTCGCTGCGCTGCTTTTTCATCGGCTCGGGCGGTTTGGCGTGATAGTCGATGCCGGTCTGCGACGCCGCCTCCAGAAGCGGCGTCACGGATTTGAGCGCGGTGTAGGTGTCCTTGGCCTTGAGCTGCTCCAGGGATGCAATGAGCTGCTCAAGCTCCGAGATCTCTTTCTCCTCCTTCAGGAGCATCTGCGTCTTGATATACAGCAGATACGAAGCCATCTGGATAAACTCGCTCGCGATCTCGAGATCAAGCTCCTCCATCTGACGCAGATAGTCGAGGTACTGATCCAGAATCTCCGCCACGGGAATGTCGCGGATCTCGATCTTGTTCTTGCTCAGCAGCAGGAGGATCAGGCTCAGCGGCCCCTCAAAATCCACCATGTCGCTTTTTTCATGCACGACGCCCTCCAGAAAGAACGTCGGGTCCGATTTCACCGATGCGCTCATAGCATGTATCCCCACTCCGCAAAAATGAACAGTTTGTTGAACGCTGCCTGTGTGACGGTCGAGAGCGGTCTGCCGAGCACGCCTGACGCCACCAGCACCAGCAGCAGGATCATCCCGTAGCGCTCATAGCGCATGAGCGTGTCATACTGCCGAGCGGGCAGCACCGCGCCGAGCACTTTCGACCCGTCCAGCGGGCTGATCGGGATAATATTGAAGATGGCGAACGACAGGCTGAGATACGCCGTGAGATAGACCATCTCCAGCACGAAGCCCTCGCCGTGCAGGGGCTTATAGAGCAGGCCGTACAGAAACAGGAACACGACCGCGATGATCACGTTCATGCCCGGCCCCGCAACCGCCGTGACGGCCATGCCGCGCTTGGGATTCCGGAAGCGGTACATGTTCACCGGCACGGGCTTTGCCCAGCCGAAATGAAACACCACCATCATCGCAAGCCCCATCAGGTCGAGGTGGCGGATGGGGTTGAGCGTGAGGCGACCCGCGTCCTTTGCCGTGGAATCGCCGAGCCAGTAGGCAACGACGCCGTGCGCCAGCTCATGCAGCGTGATGCAGATCAGCGCCGGGATCACGCCCAGCAGCATATTTGTGAGATAGGACCAGTCCAGTCCGTTCCAGATTGTCTGTATCGTGGTCACGCGCGCCGCCTCCTTTCCAAATGCGCATAACAATCCATATTGATTTATTATAGCAAAACGCATTTGAAAAAACAACTGCATTTCGGCAATCTGCCTGTTGCGCGCGGCCGGATCACGGAAGTATAATGAACATGATGTTTAGAAAGGATGAATTGCATGGATGCAACATTGTTGACAGCGGCAGCCGGGCTGCCGAACGGACGCGCGTCGGACGATGTGACGCCGGGGTGTCTGGTGCTGGAGGGCGGCGCGTTCCGCGGCGTCTACACCGAGGGCGTCATCGACATACTGATGCTCGCGGGGCTCAACTTCCAGACCGTGATCGGCACCTCCGCCGGCGCTTTGAACGGCTTAAACTACGTCTCGGGTCAGATCGGGCGCGCCGCGCGCATCAATCTGCTCTACCGCCACGATCAGCGTTACGTCGGCGTGACCGCCATGCGCCGCAACAGGGGTGTGATTGGCTTTGACTTCATGTTCTCAGACGAGATGGACGCCGTGGAGCCCTTTGATATGGAGCGCCTGATGCGCGGCGACCGGCGCTTTCTCGCGTGCGTGTCGAACCTGCGCACCGGCAGGGCAGAATACCACGAGGCGGGCAAGTGCGCAGACATTCTGCAGTCTGCGCGCGCCTCGGCCTCGATGCCGTTTCTCTCCAAGCCCGTGATGCTGGGCGAGGATCCGTACCTCGACGGCGGATGCTGCTGCAAGGTGCCGTATCAGTGGGCACTGGACGAGGGCTTTTCCAAGATCGTCGTCGTGCGCACACGCGACCGCGGCTACCGCAAGGATCTCTCCGGCCACCGCTCGCAGGGCGCGGCGCACGCCGTATACCACGCGTACCCGGAATTTGCCGAAGCGCTCTCGAACAGCAGTGCAGACTACAACACGCAGTGTGAGGAACTGCTGGAGCTCGAGCAGAGCGGGCGGATCTTCACCATTGCGCCGTCGGAGCCGGTGCACATCAGCCGTCTCGAGGGCGACATGGAAAAGCTCCGCGCCCTGTACGATCTCGGCACCAAGGACATGATGAACGCCCTCCCCGCGCTGAAGGAATACTTAGCGAAATAAGGAAAGAGCGTCATTCCAAGTCGGAATGACGCTCTGTTTTTTATGCCTGCTTTTCCAGCGCGGCTTTGGCGGCGGCCTGCTCGGCCTCCTTTTTCGTCCTGCCGGTGCCGGAGCCGATCTCGGCGCCGTTTAAGAGCACCGCCATCGTGAAGCGCTTGTTGTGGTCGGGACCGGATTCGCCCGTGAGGCGGTACTCCAGATGCTGATCCGCCTTGCGCTGCACGCGCTCCTGCAGCTCGGTCTTATAGTCGATGACATGGTGCATCACGCCTGCGTCGAGCCCGGCGAGCACATTCGTGAGGATAAAGCTCCGCGCAACCTCGAGTCCGCCGTCCAAGTACATGGCGGCGATGATCGCCTCGACGGCGTCGGCGAGGATGCTCGGGCGCTCACGTCCGCCGGTGTGCGCCTCGCCCTTGCCGAGCAGGAGATAGTCCCCCAGCTGCAGCCCCAGCGCAACGGCATGCAGGCTCTGCTCACACACGAGCTCTGCGCGCATGCGGCTTAAGCGCCCCTCCGGCAGGTCGGGAAAGAGCTTATAGAGCTTTTCCGCCGTGACCATGCCCAGGACGGAATCGCCCAGAAACTCCAGCCGCTCGTTGCTTGTGCAGCCGGCGGCGCGTCGCTCGTTGGCGTAGGAGGAATGCATGAGCGCATTTTCCAGCAGCTTCCGGTCGCGGAACGTATAGCCGAGATGGGCCTCTAGCTTCTCCATTATGCCTCCTCCTGCGCGGCAACGCGCATTTCGGAAACGTGCTCTGTGATCTCGGCGATGATGCCGGATTCCGCAAACGCCTTGGCCTGACGGATCGCGGCAAAGAAGCTCTTCGCGTCCGACGAGCCGTGCGCCTTGATGACGGGCTTCGAGATGCCGAGCAGCGCCGTGCCGCCGACCTCACTGGGGTCGAGCTTGCCCTTGAGCGCGCCGAACTCGCCCTTGATCAGGAGCGCCGAGAACAGATTCTTGACGTTTTTCTTGAACATGCCCTTCAGAAGGCTCAGCATGTATTTGAGCGTGCCCTCGATGCCTTTGAGCAGGATGTTGCCGGTGAAGCCGTCCGTCACGAGCACGTCGACCTCGTCCCGAAAGATCTGCGAGGCCTCGACATTGCCGATGAAGCGGATGCGTCCCTGCGCGTCGGCGTCCTTCAGAAGCGCATACGCCTCGTGGCGCAGGGTGTCGCCCTTGTGCTCCTCGGTGCCGTTGGAGAGCAGGCCCACGCGCGGCACGTTCACGCCGTGCATGCGCTTCATGTAGAAATTGCCCATGAACGCGAACTGCAGCAGATATTCCGCCGTGCACTCCACGTTCGCGCCGCAGTCGATGAGCATGCAGCCGCTGCCGCTGTTCGGGAGGACGGGTGCGAGCGCCGCACGGCGGATGCCGCGCACGCGCTTGACCGTGAGCGTCGCGCCCGTGAGGAGTGCGCCCGTGCTGCCCGCGGAGACGACGGCGTCGCCCTTCCCCTCTTTCAGCAGGCGCAGCGCCACCGCCATGGAGGAGTCCTTCTTCCGGCGCGTCGCGGTGCTGGGATCGTCGTCCATCGTGATGATCTCGCGCGCATCGACGATCTCGGGCATGTCCGCAACCTTTTCCGCGCGCAGGACAGCCTCGATCTCCTCCTGCTTTCCGACGAGCGTGAGCTCCACGCCGAGCTCTTTTTTCGCTTTCAGCGCGCCCTTTACGATCTCCTGCGGGGCGTTGTCGCCGCCCATCGCGTCAATAATAATTCTCATTTCTTCAATACCTCTTTATCTGTCATAAGCCCATCCATGATTTGCAGCGAGCGCTCGGAGATGGCGGCGTTTTTGTTGCGCTTGCCCTTGACGCGGTAGCCCAGCTCCTTAATAATGCCGAAGTTGATGTTCATCGGCTGGAAATCTCCGACGCTGCCGCCGGAGACATAGAGCCCCAGCGCGCCGATGGCGGTCTCCTGCGGGAAATCCACAGCCTCCAGCCCCAGAACCTCCGCCGCCGTCTCGATGCCGACGAGCGCGCCGGACGCACAGGACTCCACATAGCCCTCCACGCCGGTCATCTGTCCGGCAAAGCGGATGCGCGGCTCGCTCTTCAGGCGGTAATAGCGATCGAGCAGCTTGGGGGAATTCAGATAGGTGTTGCGGTGCATGACGCCGTAGCGCACAAACTCCGCGTTCTTCAGCGCCGGGATCATCGTGAACACGCGCTTCTGCTCGCCCCACGTCAGGTGTGTCTGGAAGCCGACGAGGTTATAGAGCGTCCCCTCGGCGTTGTCGCGCCGGAGCTGCACAACGGCGTAGTTGTCTTTCCCCGTGCGGGGATCGCGCAGTCCGACGGGCTTTAAGGGGCCGTAGCGCAGGGTGTCCTCCCCGCGGCGCGCCATGACCTCCACGGGCATGCAGCCCTCGAACACGCCGCCGTCATCAAAGCCGTGCACCGGCGCCTCCTTTGCCGCGGCAAGCTCGCGCACAAAGGCGATATACTCGTCCTTGTCCATGGGACAGTTTACATAATCTGCTGTTCCCTTGTCATAGCGGGAGGCGAAGAACGCGCTTTCCATGTCTACGCTCTCGAGCGTGACGATGGGGGCGACGGCGTCATAGAAATGCAGATCGAACTCCGGACAGAGCTTCGCGATCGCGTCCGCCATGGCGTCGGAGGTGAGGGGTCCCGTGGCGAGAATGACGATCCCCTCTGCCGGGATCTCGGTGGCCTCCATGGAGACGACCTCGATGTTGGGGTGGTTCCGGATCGCCTCGGTGATCGTGCGGGCAAAGCCCTCGCGGTCCACGGCAAGCGCGCCGCCCGCGGCAACGCGGTTGCGGTCGGCGCTCATCATGATGACGGAATCGAGCTTGCGCAGCTCTGCCTTCAGCAGACCCACGGCGTTCGTGAGCTCGTCGCTGCGCAGGGAGTTGGAGCACACGAGCTCGCCGAAGTCCGGCGAAACGTGCGCGGGGGTCATCTTATGCGGCTTCATCTCCACGAGACGCACCGGGATACCGCGTTTGGCGAGCTGCCATGCGCATTCGCTTCCGGCCAGTCCCGCGCCGATGACGGTCACAGAGGTCATAATCATTTCTCCTTCTCAGGAAAAAGGGCGACCGTCCTGGTCGCCCTTTGTTACTTTGCTTTCGTGGTCTTTTTGGCTGCAGTCTTCTTCGCGGCGGGCTTTTTTGCCGTGGATTTTTTCGCAGCCGTCTTCTTCTCCGGCACCGGCGGCTCGGCGCCGTCGGCAGGCGTCTCATCCGTCTTCTTTCTGCGGCGGTAACCGCGCTGATCCTCGGGGACAAAGCTCTTGCAGGCCTCGTTGATGCAAAACGGCTTTTTCTTGCCCTTGCCGGCGGGCTTAAAGAGCGTCTTGCCGCAGTCGGGGCAGAACTCCTTGGTCGGCACCTCCCAGCTCATGAAGCCGCACTCCTGCCCGCGCTCGCAGGCATAGAACGTGTAGCCCTTGCGGCTGGTACGCTTCAGGATGCGGCTGCCGCAGCGGGGGCACTTGCCGGGCATCTCGATGACGAGGGGCTTGGTGAACGTGCAATCCGGGAAGCCGGGGCAGGCAAGGAAGCGGCCGAAGCGCCCGGTCTTGACGACCATCTGGCGTCCGCAGACGTCGCAGACCTCGTCCGAGAGCTCGTCGGGGACCTTGATGTGCTGCCCCTCCAGCGCCTTTTCCGCGCTCGTGAGCTCGCTGTCGAAGCCGCCGTAGAACGAGGCGAGCACGTCCTTCCACTTCGCGTCGCCGGACTCGATGTGGTCGAGCTCGTCTTCCATGTGGGCGGTGAACTTCAGGTCAACGATGTCCTTGAAGTAATCCTCCATGAGCTGCGTGACGGCCTCGCCGAGGTTCGTCGGGCGCAGGTATTTGCCCTCTTTGATGACATAGTTGCGGCTCGTGATCGTGCTGATCGTGGGCGCGTAGGTGCTCGGGCGTCCGATGCCCTTTTCCTCCATGGCGCGGATCAGTGTCGCCTCGGTATAGCGCGTGGGCGGCTGGGTGAACTGCTGCTCTTTGGTGAGCTTTTCGGGCAGGACCGTGTCGCCGGGCTTGAGCGCGGGCAGCGGACGGCGCACCTCGCTGGTCTCCTCGTCCCTGGCCTCCTCATACACGGCGGTGTAGCCCGCAAACTTCTGCTCGGAGTAGTTGGCGCGGAACGTATGGCCTGCGCAGCGCGCGTCGACGACGACGTTGTCATAGATCGCGTTCGCCATCTGGCACGCCGTGAAGCGGCCCCAGATCAGGCGGTACAGGCGGTACTGCTCCTGCGTGAGATCATGGCGCACGGACTCGGGCGTGAGCGTCACGTCCGTGGGACGGATCGCCTCGTGGGCGTCCTGCGCGCCGGATTTGGTTTTGAACGTGCGGGTCTTTTCCGGGTAATACTCCGGACCGTAGCGGCCGATGATGAAGTCCTTTGCCGCGCGCAGCGCCTCGTCGGACAGGCGCAGGGAGTCGGTACGCATATAGGTGATGAGACCCGTGGTGCCGCGCCCCGCGAGATCGACGCCCTCATAGAGCTGCTGAGCGATGGACATGGTGCGCCGCGGCGTCATGCCGAGACGGCGGCTTGCCTCCTGCTGGAGCGTGGAGGTGATGAACGGAGGCGACGGGCTGCGCTGCTTTTCGCCGCGCTTGACATCGTGCATCGTAAAGGGCTGCGCCGTCACGTCACGTATGATCGCGTCGGCTGCCGCCTCGCTCTTGACGTCCGCTTTCTTGTCGCCCTCGCCGTAATAGCGGGCGGAAAACGTATCGCCGGTGTCGCAGCGAAGCTCCGCATCGATGAGCCAGTACTCCTCGCTCTTAAAGTCGCGGATCTCGCGCTCGCGGTCGACCACGATGCGCGTGGCGACACTCTGCACGCGGCCGGCGGAGAGACCGGGCTTGACCTTTTTCCACAGCAGAGGGCTGAGCTTATAGCCCACGATGCGGTCAAGGATGCGGCGCGCCTGCTGGGCGTCCACCAGATCCTGATCGATCTCGCGCGGCGCCTGGATGCTCTCGGTGACGACGCGTCTGGTGATCTCGTTGAAGGTCACGCGCTTCGCCTTTTCGTCCGGGAGATTCAAAAGCTCTTTCAAATGCCACGAAATGGCCTCGCCCTCGCGGTCCGGGTCGGTCGCGAGATAGACGGTGTTCGCGCTCTTGGAGCGCTTTTTCAGATCCGCGATCACGTCCTCGCGGCCCTTGACGGGGATATACTGCGGCTCAAAGCCCGCCTCGATGTCCACGCCGAGCTTGCTCTTCGGCAGGTCGCGCAGGTGGCCCATCGAGGCCACGACCTTATAATTCGTGCCGAGATATTTTTCAATTGTTCTCGCCTTTGCCGGAGACTCGACGATGACGAGATCCGTCTTTGCCTTTGCCATAGAATGGCCTACCTCCTGTAATGGTTGTATGCTTGTTCACTTTACGGGTGTGATGCTCAGCGCATAGCGCTTGCCGGGCGTCTGGGTCACAATGCCCATGATCTGCAGCATCGTGAGCTCCGCCATGGCCTCGGCGGAGGCCAGCCCCGTGCGCTCAAGAAGATCATCGAGCAGCAGCTCACCCTGGGTGAGCGCCGCGACGATCAGCGTCTCAGGCTCGTTGAGTCCTTTTTTGAGCATCTCCATGTCAATATATGCCGGGTCGTTTTCTTTGTCAATCCCTTTTTGCTCCGGCTCCGGCGCGGCGGCCGCCTCTCCGGGCGGGTGCAGAGCGGGATACTCGCTCTCGAAATCCGCCAGCACATCCCATGCGCAGGCGGCGGGACGCGCGCCGTCCATGAGCAGCGCGTTTGAGCCGGCTGCGCTCTTTGTGTCCACATTGCCGGGCACGACGAAGACCTCCTTGTTCTGCTCGATGGTCTCGTCGGCAAAGAGAAGCGCGCCGCTTTTCTTCGGCGCCTCCACAACGATCGTCGCCATGGCAAGCCCCGCCGTGATGCGGTTGCGCATCCGAAAGCCCTGCATGGCGCGATCCTGCGGGGCAAACTCGCCCACGACTGCGCCGGTGCGCGCAACGCGCTCGGAAAGCGCGCCGCCAAAGCCGCTGTCGATCGCCGCGCCCGTGACGCCGATGACAATGCCGCCCTGCTCCAGCGCCCCCTCTGCCGCGGCGCCGTCCACGCCGTCGGTCATGCCGGAGACGAGGATGCAGCCGGAGCGGGCGATGTCAGCGCCGAAGGTCTTCGCCGTTTTAAGCCCGTACTGCGAGGCGCGGCGCGTGCCGACCACGGCAACGGCAGGGCGGTCATCCACCATCGGCAGTCTGCCCAGTACATAGAGGACGCTCGGCGCGGAATCGAGAAGCCGGAGCCTGGCGGGATAGCCCGCGTCGCGCAGCGTAATGAGGCTGATCCCCTCGCGCTCGCAGATCTCGAGCGCCCGCCCGGCGGCGTCCAGATTCTTGTCCAGCAGGTCGCGCTCCTCCGACGGACGCAGCCGCACGCCCAGACCCGCGAGATCCTCCCGCCGGGCAAAGTAGAGCGTGCGCGCCCCGTCGCAATGCTGAAGCAGCGCGTTTTTCACCTCGGGGCGCACGGCGCTGCGCATCGAGAGCCATACCCAGTATTGCAGTTCAGACATGCGCCGTTCTCCCCTTTCCGGTGTTATTGGTTCCGCACGATCTCCCACATGAGGAGGGAGGCCGCGACGGCTGCGTTCAACGATTCGCTGTCCGGCTGCATGGGGATGATAATCTCCCCGTCGCAGCGAGCGAGAAGCGCCTCGCTCAGTCCCTGCCCCTCGCTGCCGACGGCGACGGCAGCGAGCGAAAGATTGACTCTGCGCACATCCTGCGCCGCGTCTGTGAGCGCCGCGCCGTAGAGCGGCAGGACGCTCCGCTTTAAGAGCGCGTCCAGCTGATCCATCGAGCAGGCGAACACGCACTGGCGGAAAATCGCGCCCATCGTGGCGCGGGCGGTCTTGGGACTGTAAAGATCGGCGCACGCGCCCACGAGCGCCACGGCCTCGAAGCCCAGCGCGTTCGCGGTACGCACGACGGTGCCGACGTTGCCGGGGTCCTGCACGCCCTCAAGGACGAGCAGGTGATCAACCCGCTCCGGGATCGTTTGCTCCGGCATACGGATCGTAAAGACCGGGCCGGGCGAGTTGGAAAGCGGCGAAACATACTCCACGAGCGAAGCCGGCGCGGTGATCTGACGCACACCCTCCGGCAGCGAAAACGCCGCCTTCTCCGCCCAGAGGACAGTCTCCACGCGCGCGGAAAACTGGATTGCCTCGCGCAGGAGCTTCTCACCGTCGAGCACAAAAACGCCCGCCTCCGCACGCGCGCGGCGCGACTGGCCGAGGGCGCGCAGATTCTGGATCTGTGGATTTTTCCGGGATGTGATGTGCTCCATGAACAGGCTCCGATCCGCCCGAAAACCGGGCTGCATACTATATAATAAACGCCAAATCGATAATTACTATACTACACAGTGTTTTCTCTGTCAAATAAAACAAGGCACCGCAGAGCGATGCCTTGTTGCTTTATTCCTTGTCCCAGTGCGCCCTGATGCGCGCATAGAGCTCGGGCGACTGCGCTTTCATGCGGTTTCTCAGCCGCTCGCGGCGATGGCGCAGGAGTCTTGCGGCAAGCGGATCGCGCTCTGAGAGGCGCTGCTCCACCAGATGGCGCTGCTGCTCCAGGCGCGCTTCCAGCGCGGCGAGCCGCTCATGGCGCAGCTCCCCTGCCTCCGCCAGCTGCTCCAGACGCAGCTCGATGCGGTCGAGGAGCGTATCCTCGTCGAAGATCCCCGGGTGCGCAAAGCCCGCGTGCGCCTCGGCATCCGAGAGCGTGGCGCTTTCAATGGCGGCGAATTCCTCCGCGATGGAGCGCGCCATCTCGTCGAGCTTCCGATCCGCATCCGCACCGAATAGCCATTCAAACTCGGCAAACTGCTCGCTGCCCGTCTCATCCGAGGGGACATTGCAGTGGTGCAGCGGATAGGGCGGCTCCAGCCCCGCATCGCGCAGCGCAAGCTCCACGGTCTGCCGCACGCAGCCGCGGCGAATGAGATCCCCGGCGCCGTACTGCCGGAGCTGATCATTCACCGCGCCGACGTGCTCCGTGAGATACAGCCGCACGCCGCGCTCGCGCAGGCGCTCTTCCAGCAGGCGGACGCGGTCGGCAGCGGTGATATCGATATTCGCGATGCCGCGCCCGTCCACGATGACCTGCTTCGTCTCGTCCGTGACGGCACACTCGATATCGTTTTCAAAGTCTCCGATGTTGGCGAAAAACAGGTTGCCGCTGAAGCGATAGAGCACCGTGCCCGCAATGGGGCACGCGCCGCGCGTGCGGCTCAGATCATAAAAGCCCTCGTGTCCGGAGAGCGTGCCGAGCATGGCGCGCGGCGGCACGACGGCGCGCACGACCACGGCAAAGAAGCTCAGGAGTACGCCGACGATCACGCCGCCCATCGTACCGAGCAAAAGCACGCCGAAAAACGCGGCTAGGAAGATGAAAAACTCGCGGCGGCTCGCCGTCCAGAGCCCGCGCGCCATTTTGATCTCCAGAATGCCGATGAGCGCCGCAATGACGATGCCCGTGAGCACCGGCACCGGGAGATAGCGCAGCAGGGGCGTGCCGAACAGGAGCACCAGCACCATGACAAGCGACGCCGTGACGCTCATGAGTTGACTCTTCACGCCGAACTGATCCGCCATGCCGGAGCGCGAGACGCTGCCGTTGACCGGGCAGCAGCCGACGAGCCCCGCCATGAGCTCCGCGCCGGCATAAGCCAGAAGCTCACGGCGCGTATCGATCTGATAGCGATAACGCAGGGCGTAATTATTGCTGGCAAGGAGCGTCTGCGCCATGACGACGAGCGCGATCGTGAGACTCGCGGTCGCGGCGTCCCCGGCTCTGCCCTGCAGGAGCGCAAGGCTCGGGATGCGCAGGGGCGGAAGTCCCCGCTCCACGGTCGGCAGCAGCGCCACGCCGAGGCGGTCCACATGAAACACCGCCGTTAGCACAACGCCCAGCGCGAGCAGCAGCGCCGCCATGGGAAACCTCGGCGCAAAGCGCTTGGCGATCAGCATCAGCGCCACGGTCGCGGCGCCGAGCACGCACGACAGCGGATGGAACGCGCCCAGCTGCTCCGCGATGTTTACAAGCAGCGCCGGCAGCTCCCCGGTGCCGGGTGCGCCGCCGAAGAGCTTCGGCACCTGCATGAGGATAATCGTCGCGCCGACGCCGGAGATAAACCCGCCCATCACGGGCGAGGAGATGTACTTCACCACGCGGCCAGCTTTCACGAGCCAGAACAGCACGAACCACGCCGCCGTGCACATTGCAAGCACCGCCGCCATCTCCATGGCGTCGGGCGTGCCGAGCGTGAGTCCCATGCCGGTGATTGCAGCGCCCGTCATGACGGCTGGCATGGCGTCCACGCCGACAACGAACTGCGGCGAGGATGTCAGCAGTCCGAACAGCAAAATCGGCAGCACCGAGCCATAGAGCCCATAGACCGGCGGCAATCCCGCGATCTGCGCATAGCCCATTGAGATCGGGATCGAGACCAGCGCCACGATTACGCCGGAGAGCATATCCGCTTTCCAATGTCGAAAAGAGATCTGCGGCAACACGCGCACCACACTTTCAAAATGATAATGATATATTATACCATAGCTGGAGCGAAATGAGCAAGCCGCCGCGTGGTACGCGGCGGCTTAAGGGAAAGGGGGGGAAGAAAGAGAGAGAAAGAATCAACGAGTCAGGCAAGCGCGGCACCCAGCGCCTTGCACGCGGCAATTGCCTCGTCGTCAGGCGCTTCGTTGCAGATGACGCTCTCATGGGCAAGCGTGATGCCGGAAGCGGCACAATCGGCCTCCCACGTCTGCATCCACTCGCCGCCGCCCCAGCCGTAGGAGCCGAAGAGCGCGACATTTTTGCCTGAGAGCGCGCCCTTGACAGCGGAGAACATCGGCTCGAATTCGTCCTCCTCCAGCGTCTCGGCGCTCATGGCGGGGCAGCCGAAGATGAGCGCGTCATACTGCTTGGCCCTGGCGGCGTCCATCTGTCCGCAGGTGAGCAGATCGCAGGACGCGCCTGCGCCGCGCACGCCCTGTGCGACGGCTTTCGCCATTTCCTCGGTGTTTCCGGTGGAGCTCCAATAGACGACGGCAACTTTACTCATAATGATGACCAACCTTTCTAATTCATTTTTCACCTTGAAACCGTAAGGCGCTCGATGCTGCTGCCTTCGGAAAAACTCGTTTTATAAATGCGGGTGCACTTCTCAAACTGCGCAAAGCGCTTGCGCGCGGCTGCCTCGTCGCCGTAGACCTTCCATGCGCCGACGCACTTGCAGCCGTCTCTGCGGTTTTCAATGAAGCCGCGCACGTCCTCGGCGGGATAGCCGAGAAAGAGGCCAATCTCATGCGGAAAGCTCGCCTCGCCCGCCAGACGCGAGCAGAGCTGCGCAATGCAGGCATCCGCATCGTCCACCGTGTAGCCATACTGCCGCAGAAGCATGGCGACCTCCGCCGTGGCAAAGTCGCGGCGCAGACTGCTGGGGCGGTAGAGATACAGCAGCGCACGCTTGCGGATGCGCAGAATGCGCACATTCACGCCCTTCGGCGCAAGGCGGCGGTTGAGCGCCGCAATATCCGCGCGCAGCTCCTCCTCGGTGCGAAACGGACATGTAAAGAGGCTCCCGGTCTTGAGCCCGGCGAGCGTGGGCGAGCATTGCTGCACGATGAGATCTTCAGACATGTGGACTTCCTCCTCAGGAAACGGCGTGTTCTTCTAAAATACTGCGCAGCGCGGCCTTGGAGCTCGCGTGCGAATAGACGATGCGGATGTTCTTCTGCCCTTTCATTTCGTTCATGGCACAGCGCACCATCTTGTGCGACATTGTGTTCGTAAACATGACGAGCAAATCGGGACTGCCGAGCTTCTTCATGGCGCCGGACATCTTCGGATAGACCTTCGCCTTACATTGGTATTCCCGGCACAGATCCTTATATTCGCGGACCATACATTCATTTCCGCCCAAAATGACAACACTCATGGTACATTCCTTTCTGTTAGCATTCGCTAACTAAAGAGGGAGAAAAACGCGCCCTATGTGCGGCGCCTTATAAGTTACCTAATGCTAACTGCATTCTACCGGTTTTTCTCGCTTCGGTCTGCTCCATTCGGACAAAACAGCGCTCCATTCGGACAAATAAAAAGCAGTCCTGCGTCAAAGGGTCAGGACTGCTTGATATCTTGCGTTGTTTCCGGCTGCGGCTCGGGCTCTGAGAGCAGCGTCTCCTCTTCTGCCGTCGGCTCCGGATCGGCCGCCGCGGGCGGTTTTCGCGTCAGCTCCAGCGCCTCGTTGAACGCGCAGCCGAGCGTCATGAGCAGGCCGAGCGAGTCAAACCACAGCAGCAGGATGATGACCGATGCGAGCGAGCCGTAGACGATCGGGTAGCGCGACGAATGACCGAAGAGCCACGAAAACGCAATCGAGAGCGCCGCCATGCCGAGGGCTGCAAAGATCGCGCCGGGGAGCTGCCGCCTCTTGCGGTCACGCGAGACCGTGAGACGATAGAGCATCCACAGCAGGATGAGCAGCATCACGAACAGCAGCACGAAGCGCAGCCACGACCACCACTCGCCGACGCTGAACCACGGGACGAACTGGTCGATCCAGTGCAGGGCGCGGCGGCTGGCAAGCACGAGGATGATGGAGCCGAACACGAGCGGCAAAAACGCGAACGCGAACAGAAAGCTCACGACCGTGCCGGAGACCATGCCGAAGCGGCGCGCGCCGGTGATGTCCTCCGTGATGGCAAGGAACGTGCGGAAAACGCCGCTCGCGGGCATCAGCATGACGGAAAACGCGATGAAAAAGACCGTCCAGTTGGCGTTGCCCGCCACATAACGCAGGAAGTCTTCAATAATATTCGTCGTCTCGCGCGGCAGGACAAGCGACTCAATGACCGACATGACGGGCGCGGGATTCGTCATCACGAGCGCGAGCAGGTCATACAGACAGATGAGCATCGGGAAGAGCGTGAGCACCATGACATAGGCCAGAGCCCCCGCCGTGCGCGGGATCCGATACTGGGTGAAAATGCGCACGATCTCCCGGAAAAAGCGCACAAAGCGCCACTGTTTCCAATTCTTCACGGCGGAGCCTCCTTTCTGTGCAGGCTATGCGGGTATTTCGAACGATATGCTCGAAAACGCAAACGGAAAACTGCCGCCTTCGTCAAGGTTCGAGGCGAAGGCGGCAGAATGAAATCTGAGCGCTTACTTGGAGTTGAAGATCTTGAAGATGCTGTCGAACGGATCCTCCTCAGCCGGGGCGGCAGGCTGCGCCGGAGCGGCGGGCGCTGCGGGGGCAGCGGTCTGCGCGGGAGCGGCAGGCTGTGCCGGAGCGGCGGGAGCGGAAGCGCGCATGTCGGTCGCGGCGGAATAGAAGCCGGACTGCGGACGCGGAGCGCTCTGCTGCTGCACGGCGGGAGCGGGCTCTTCGACCTTGGCGGGATCCTCGAAGCCGGTCGCAATGACGGTCACGCGGATCTCATCATCGAGCGAGGGATCAAAGCTCGCGCCGAAGATGATGTTGGCGTCGGGATGCGCAGCCTCCTGCACGAGGTTGGCAGCGGTCTCGACATCCTCAAGGCCCATATCCTCGGAGCCGGTGATGTTGATGAGCACGCCGCGCGCGCCGTTGATGGAGGTCTCCATGAGCGGGCTTGCGACTGCCATGCGGGCGGCGTCCTCCGCCTTGCCCTTGCCGGCGGCATGTCCGACGCCCATGTGGGCGAAGCCCGCGTCCTTCATGATGCAGGTGACGTCGGCGAAGTCAAGATTGATGAAGCCGGTGTTCTTGATGAGGTCGGAGATGCTGGTGACGGCCTGACGCAGAACGTCGTCCGCGATCTCGAAGGCGTTCGCGAGCGTGACCTTCTGGTCGGTCGCGTATTTCAGACGATCGTTGGGGATGATGAGCAGAGAGTCGACCTTGCCGAGCAGCTCATTGATGCCGACCATGGCCTGATCCATGCGGCGCTTGCCCTCGAACTTGAAGGGCTTGGTGACGACTGCGACGGTGAGAATGCCGGCCTCGCGCGCGATATCGGCGATGGTCGGAGCAGCGCCCGTGCCGGTGCCGCCGCCCATACCGGCGGTGATGAACACCATGTCGGCGTTCTCCAGGCTCTTGGCGATGTTGTTGCGACTCTCTTCGGCGCTGCGCTTGCCCATTTCGGGATCGCTGCCGGCGCCCTGACCGTGGGTCAGCTTCTCGCCGATCTGGATTTTCTGGTCGGCGCTGGAGACTGCCAGAGCCTGCTTATCCGTATTGATGGCGACATATTCGATTCCCTGCGTGCCGGATTTGACCATGCGGTTCACGACATTGTTGCCGGCGCCGCCGACGCCGACGACTTTCAGAGTGACGACATTTTCCGGTCCGGATTCGGGTGTGTAGGGCATTGTTGGTTCCTCCCTGTTCGTTTTGTTCTCTTGTATCTGTGCAATGTGCGGTGTTTCGTTTTCGGAAACGGGCGCCTGAGGCGCCTGAGGCTGCTCCGGTAAAACGGACTCGACCGAAGCCGATGGCTTCGGTGCGGGATACCGCTGCTGAGAGCGCCTTTTTTTCTTATTCTTTCCCATTTTATATCGTTTTCCTTATCAGGTCAATGTTTTTTTTCATTTTGTTTCTTTTTGCGGACTACATAAACAACACGGGATCGATTATTGTTCAGTTCGGACTGAAGTAGGCGCGTTTGTCATCGACCGAGAGGTCGATCGTACCGGATTCATAGTCGTTGAGCTGCTCGACGGCGCTCATGAGCATGCCGAGCTTATAGCCGATGTTTTCGTTTTCGCCGATACGCACGGTAAAGCGGTCGAGATAGGTAAAGGACGGATTCATCGCATCGGAGAGGTCAATGTCCTGCACGTCCTCGATGATGGAGCGCGCAGACATCTCCTGCATGAGGGCGATGAGCGTCTCGAGCTTGCCGGCGTCGGCCTTGTCGGCAGCAAGCTGCCCGCCGGGCTCCGGCTTTTTAAGCTCGATGCCCGTGACACGGATGAGCGCCTCAGCTTCATTTTCGTCCACGGCGGAGATGACCTTGCCGTTGTGGTTCACGGCAAAGCGCTCGCCCTCACAGTCCACGCAGGCGACGGCCTTGCTCTCCGTGACCGTGATGAGAATGTGGTTCGGCAGCTGCCGCGTGACTGTTACGTTGTCGATATAAGGTAGCTCGGCAAAGATGTGGCTCGCCGCGCCGAAGCGATCGACAAAGAAGAGGTTTTCGCCGATCTCGATGCCGGAGGCATCGATGATCTCTTCGGCGGAGTACGACTCAGCGCCGGCGACATCGATGCGCGAGATCTTGAAGAATACGCTCATGGCAAGCAGGATCGCAACCGCCGTGATGAGCACGGCGAGTACCTTGAACAGCGCTCCGCTGCGGCGCTGTCGGGATCTTTTCATAGAGGAGCATTCTCCTTTCCGTAAGTGTTTTCCGTCACGCGCGGCGCTCAAAGCGCACCGACGCGCCGAGCGCGCCCAGCGCGCGGTCGAGATGGTCATAGCCGCGCTCGATGAGCTGCTCGTCATAGATGACGGATTCGCCCTCGGCTGCCAATGCCGCGATGATCAGGGCTGCGCCGCCGCGCAGGTCGCCCGCCGTGAGCACGGCGCCCGTGAGCGTCTCCACGCCGGAGATATACGCCACGCGTCCGGCGATCGTCACGTCCGCGCCGAGACGGCGCAGCTCTTCCACATGGCGATAGCGCCCGGTGAAGATGTTCTCCGTGAAGACCGTGGTGCCCCGCGCCTTCAGGCAGGCCGCCATCAGCGGCGGCTGCGCGTCCGTCGGGAAGCCCGGATAGGGTCGCGTCACGATCGGGCGCGGCGCAATCAGGCTGCCGTCAGACCGCAGGCGAACGGCATTGGATTGTGTTATTATATCACACCCCGCCTCAGAAAGCGAGTCTAAAACCGTTAAAAAATGTGATGGGTGTACATTTTCGAGCAAAATATCCCCTCCCGACGCCGCACAGGCGCACAGAAGCGTCGAAGCGGCGATCCGGTCGGGCAGGATCGTATGATGAACATGCGCACGGGGCCGCATACCCGACACCGTGATGGTCGATGTGCCCGCGCCGGAGACCTGTGCGCCGAGCGCGCGCAGATAGGTCTGCAGATCCACGATCTCGGGCTCGCGCGCAGCATTGTGGATCACGGTCTCCCCCTCTGCGACGAGGGCGCAGAGCATGGCGTTTTCCGTCGCGCCGACGCTCGGAAACGGCAGAACAATCGGCGCGCCGCGCAGCGCGCCCGCCTTGCAGACGATGTCTCCCCCGCGCTCCGTGACACGCGCGCCGAGCGTGCGCAGCGCCTCCAGATGCAGATCCACCGGGCGGGGTCCCAACTCGCAGCCGCCCGGAAGCGAGAGGCTCGCCTCGCCGCAGCGCGCAAGGATCGCGCCGAGAAAGATGACCGACGAGCGCAGCTCGCGCATGAGCGTGTGCGGAACGTCGCAGCGGCAAATGTCGCGGCTGTCGATATACACATGCGTGCCCGTGCGCTCTGCCGTGCAGCCGAGGTGCCGCAGGATGCGCAGCGTCGCCTCCACGTCGCGCAGATCCGGCACACCATCGAGCTCCGTTTCCGCGCCTGTTGCGACCGAGGCCGCCATAATGGGCAAAACGGCGTTTTTCGCGCCCTGTACGCTGATCGCGCCCTCAAGCCTGTTGCCGCCGGTAATGTGCCAGATATTCATATCCTGCCCCTCCTGATGCTCTTTGCTGTTCAAAGTCAGAGTATCCTATGCCGGGCGGCGCGCAGACGCAACCGCGTGTTTGACCCCGCCCGGGAAAGATGGTATAGTGGGAAAAACAACCTTTCCGGAGGTCTTGCCATGGATCTGAGAGAAGAAAAAAAGGTCGAGTATCTGGAGCTGATCTACGATCTGATCTTTGTCTATATCATCGGGCGCAACAACTCCCTGCTGCACAACGTCGAAAACGGATTCGTCGGCGGCTCGATGTTTCTGGTGTATGTCGTGTGCACCCTCGCCATCATTCAGATCTGGAATTTCTCCACGTTTTACATCAACATGCACGGCCGCAACGGTCTGCGCGATCACATTGCCCTGTTCGTGAACATGTATCTGCTCTACTACATCGGAGAGGGCACCCGGCTGCACTGGGAGAGCTTTCAGAACCAGTATTCCGCCGCGTGGGCGCTGATTCTGCTCAACATCGGCGTGCAGTACGCCATCGAGCTCAGAAATCACAGGGGTCGTCCTGCCGAGGAGCAGTCCATAAAGCGCATGATGATCGTCCTCTTCGGCGAGGCGCTGCTGGTGCTCGTCTCGATCCCGATCTATAACCGGACGGGCATGGCGCTCGCCGCGGTCCCGATCGTGTTCGGCATGGTGATGACGCGCCTTTTCTCAGACGAGACCAAGGCGGAGATGATCGACTTCACGCACCTTTCCGAGCGCGCGATGCTGTATGTGGTTTTCACGTTCGGCGAGATGATCATCTCGGTTGCATCCTACTTTGACGGGGACTTTTCGCTCAATTCCGTCTACTTCTCCTCCATGTGCTTCCTGATCGTGGCGGGACTGTTCCTCTGCTATGAGGTGCTGTATGACCACATCATCGACCGCGAGATGCGCACGACG
Source organism: uncultured Eubacteriales bacterium (assembly GCA_900316745.1). GTDB lineage: Bacteria > Bacillota > Clostridia > Oscillospirales > Oscillospiraceae > CAG-103. The sequence continues at coordinate 56,637 of ONEB01000001.1, forward strand.
GGCATCACCTATATGATTATCCACATTTTCCTGATCTTCGGAATGAATCTGATCACGACCTCGCTGGAGTTCATGCGCGACGAGCAGGTGCTGCTCTGGCCGAAGACGCTGCTTCTGATCGGCGCGTTCCTGCTTTATTACTTCTGCCTGTTCGCGCTGCAGCGCTTTGCAAAGCCCGAGCTGAAGCTCTGCCGCCGCTTCGTCGTGCCGATTGCGGGCATGACGGCGGCGTTTGTCGCATCGATGCTCCTGCTGCGCGAGCACATGCGCCTGAACATCCTGATCTCGGTGGTGTATGCATTCGCCGTATTTCTGAAGATTTATCTGTTCAGCAGGCAGAACGAGCGAAAGAAAGCATAACAAACAAATCGGGGCGCACCGTTGGTGCGTCCCGATCTGTTTATGGAAAGGAAAACGGAGGAAAGAAAGGAAGTCGTGTGTTACAGCTCCGCCTGCAGGGTCTCCTGTCTGGAGACGAGGATCTCCAGATTGCCGTTGCGGCAGCGGAGGTCATCGATGAGCGCCTTTTCGGCGTCTGCGGAGGTCAGGGTGACATGATAGGTCAGGCGGAACATGCTGCCCATGTTCGTGGTTTTGACCTGCATAAGCTCGTGCTCGGCGGTGTATTTCTCAAACGGCTCGTCGAAGGCGCTGGTGTAGTTGAGATCCTCGGGGATCGTGATGCGCACGGAGCGCTGAAGCGCGCCTCTGCCGCTGCCGAGACCGATCCTGCCGTAGAGGAGCAGCACGCAGCACAGCAGCACCGTAAACAGCACCGCGTAGGCGAGATATCCCATGCCGCAGACGAGCCCAGCGCCCATGGCGAGAAACAGCACGCCGATCTCGCGCGCCGTGCCCGGCACGGAGCGGAAGCGGACCAGACTGAACGCGCCTGCCACGGCGACGCCCGCGCCGATGTTGCCGTTGACCATCATGATCACGACGCAGACCACAGCGGGCAAAACCGCGAGCGTGGTGACGAAGCTTCTGGTATACCGCGAGCGGTACATATAGGCCGCGGCGAGGATCAGCCCGATGAAGAGCGCGACGCCCACGCAGAGCAGAAACTGTCCGACCGGGATCACGGAGACGGCCGCGCTGTCAAATATTCCGGAAAACAAACTGTCAAGCATATTTTTTTACTCCTTCCTGCTGTGGAAAAATGACGTTCTGATACGCCGTGCCGTACTTGGAAAACGAGGTTTTGTAAATGTGGTTTTCGGTGAGAAACCGCGTCATCCAAAGCGGGATGCCGCCGGGGGTCTTCAGCTCCATGAGCACCGTGCCATGCGGCAGCAGGGGCGTCCCCCAGGGTGAGGTTTTGAGACTCAGCGCCGCGCGCCTCGTGAGGATGTTTTCATCAAACGTGACACGGAAGTCCCCGCCGCCGCGCTCGAAGTAAGCCTCGCGCTCGTAGGACAGGAACACCTGCGGCCTGAGATCGCGGTAAAACGTGCAGAAGTAATCAATCTCACGTCCGATCTGGCTGTCGGGAGCGGCACTCTTATCGCCCGCGAGCCAGGCCATCGCGTCCGGCTCGGGAAGCGTCAGGCGGCGTTTATACACGACGTGGTCGTATTTCTTCTTCAGCTCCACGAAGACCCTGCCGCCCTCCCGCGCCGTGCCGTAGCTGCGCACGCGGAGCTTTTCTTTATACTCCGGCCGCTCCATCGAGCGGCGGACGAGGCGGAAGCTGTCGGTATCATAATAGAGATTCTGGATCGTCGTGCGCCCGTACTGATCGAGCGCCATGTACGGCTCCATCACCTGTAAAAGCGCCTGCTTCTGGGATTGCGTGAGCATGAATTTCAGCTCATAGCGCTTGAAGGTCATCTGGCAACCCATATCGGGTCCCCCCCTTTTGCTCTTGCTGGCTAAAGCTTAAACCGCGAACCGTAAATGAACCTTAAAGCGTGACAAAAAGTTTTTCGCATGGTAGAATCATGTTGTTTTTAAGTTGGTTTAGGGTTTCTCATTATAATAGAAAGCAATTCGTCACAACGAAAGGATGATTGCAATGCGGCTGTTGTTTGCCGAAGACGAAAAGAGCCTGTCCCGCGCGGTGACGGCGATTCTGGAAAAGAGCAATTTCTCCGTGGACGCGGTGTATGACGGGCAGGACGCGCTCGATTACCTGCGCGCGGGCAACTACGACGGCGCGATTCTCGATATCATGATGCCGAAGCTGGACGGCATCGAGGTTCTGAAAACGATCCGCGCCGAGGGCAGCCGCATCCCTGTGCTGATGCTGACGGCAAAGGCCGAAGTGGACGACAAGGTCCTGGGCTTAGATCTCGGCGCAAACGACTATCTCACGAAGCCCTTCAGCACGAAAGAGCTTCTGGCGCGCATCCGCGCCATGACGCGCGCGCAGACCGCGCAGCAGAGCAGCGTGCTCTCCTTCGGGAACATCACGCTCGACCAGAGCACTTATCTGCTCGCCGGTCCCGGCGGCAGCTTCCGGCTGGCGAACAAGGAGTTTCAGATGCTCGAAACGCTCATGGCAAACCCGCACCACCTCATCTCCTCCGAGCGCTTCCTCGAGAAGATCTGGGGCTATGACAGCGACGCGGAGATCAACGTGGTCTGGGTGTACATCTCCTATCTGCGCAAAAAGCTCGCCGCCCTGAACGCAAATGTGCAGATCAAGGCGACGCGCAACACGGGCTATTCGCTGGAGGAAAAGGATGTTTAAAAAGCTTCGGATCAAATTCATCGCGCTCTCCATGGCGTCGCTGCTGGCGGTGCTGGTCGTGATCATGGGCGCGATCAACGTGATGAACTACCGCCACGTCGTTTTGCGCGCGGATGAGACGCTCGCCCTGCTCGCGGAAAACGGCGGCAGCTTCTTTATGGGTGACATGAGACCGCCCGCGCCGCCCGAGGACGACGAATCGGACGGCGATGACGACGATTTGGACGATGACCTCGACGATGAGCTGGACGACGATTTTCAGCCTTGGCAGTTTGACAGAGCCCGGATGGCCGCGCACAGGGATTTCTCCGCCGAGACGCCGTATGAGTCGCGCTATTTTTCCGTGCTGCTGGACGCAGACGGCGCCGAGCAGATCGTAGACACCGGGCGCATCGCCGCCGTGGACAGTCTCACCGCCGTGGAGTATGCGCAGTCTGTTTTTGAAAGCGGCAAAACGCAGGGCTTTCTGGACGACTACCGCTACACCGTCGTACCGGAGGACGCCGGCGCGCGCGTGATCTTTTTGGATTGCGGACGCGATCTGGAAACGTTCCGCTCCTTCCTGCTTGCGAGCGCGGGCGTTTCGCTGCTGGGCCTTCTCGCCGTGGGCGCGCTGATCGTGGCGTTCTCCGGGCGGATCGTCCGCCCCGTGGCGGAGAGCTATGAAAAGCAAAAGCGCTTTATCACCGACGCGGGTCACGAGATCAAGACCCCGCTCGCCATCATCAACGCCGACGCCGAGGTGCTTCAGCTCGACCTCGGCGAGGACAACGAGTGGCTGCAGGACATCCAGAAGCAGACACAGCGGCTCGCGGGGCTGACGAACGATCTGGTCTACCTCTCCCGTATGGAGGAGGCGCAGAGCAGCATAGCGCACGTGGAGTTTCCGGTCTCAGACGTCGTTCAAGAGCAGGCGCAGTCGTTCCGCTCCCTCGCAAAGACGCAGGGCAAGACGTTCACGGAGACCATTTCCCCGATGCTCACGCTCTGCGGCGACGAAAAGGCCGTGCGGCAGCTGACGTCCATTCTGCTCGACAACGCCGTGAAATACACGCCCGAGGGCGGCGAGATCCGGCTCACGCTCGAAAAGCAGGGGCGCAGCGTCGCGCTCACGGTGTTCAACGACGCCGCCGTGCCTGTGCCGCGCGCAGAGCTCACAAAGCTCTTTGACCGCTTCTACCGCACCGACCCCTCCCGCAGCTCCGAGACGGGCGGTCACGGCATCGGGCTCTCGATCGCAAAGGCCATCGTCACGGCGCACAAAGGAAAGATCACCGCCTCCACTGAGGACGAAAAGTCCCTCACGATCACGGCGCTCTTTCCCGTCACGGCAAAATAAAAGCAGGCATACCGAGGTTTACATAACTCGGTATGCCTGCTCTGTATGGATCAGTTCATTTCGCCGGCTTCACGGCGGTGTCCACGCGATTGCGGTAGACGACGAAGCGCTGGAAGAGAAATTCCGTCACGAAATTGATGACCATATTGATCGCCGTGACGAGGTACTCGTTCCAGCCGAGGCCGGTGAGGAAGTGCTCGTTGTAGGTGGACGCCGGCGTGAACACGCAGTAGTACAGCGCCACGAGCGTCATGGCGCGGGCGATATTGGCGTCGGACTTGAACGTGTACTTGCGGTTGAACGTGAAGTTCCACACCACGCTCAGCACGAGCGCCACAAGATAGCTCACCCAGTACGGCAGGTGCAGCAGCTCGTTTAACAGCGCAAACGTCCCCATCTGGATGATGCCCGCCGAGATGGAAAACAGCAGGAATTTCAGGCTCCGCAGGAGCTCCTTTTTGTTCATGGAGGCATGCCTCAATTCGTTCAATTTTTTTAACTATCATATCACAATCGCGCAAAATGTCAAGCTTGCGGGGTTTTCATTTGCAGGCATTGGTGGTATAATACGCTCCGCAAAAGGAGTTGACCCAATCGTGTATGACGAGCTGACCAAGGTAGACATTGAAAAATTACAGGCTGAGCTGGATCACCGCGTCCGCGAGCTGCGCCCGCAGCTGATCGAGGAAGTGAAGGTCGCGCGCGGCTTCGGGGACTTAAGCGAGAACTTTGAATACAAGGCTGCCAAGCGCGAAAAAAACCGCAACGAAAGCCGCATCCGGTACCTGGAGCGCATGATCAGGACCGCCAAGGTCATCCCCGCAAAAAATGCCAGGCAGGGTGACGGGATCGGGCTCTTTGACAAGGTTGTAATCTATATCGAGGAGGACGATGAGGAGCAGGAGATCCGCCTCGTGACCACGCTGCGGCAGAACGCGCTCAAGGGACTCATCAGCAAGGAGTCCCCTGTCGGCAAGGCCGTGATGGGGCACCACGCCGGCGACCGCGTGACCGTGACGGTCAGCGATGATTACAGCTATGATATCGTCATCCGCTCGGTCGAAAAGGGCGAGGACGATGATTCTCTGCCAATTAGTAATTATTGAAAAAGAGGTGTAAAGCGCTTTGCTTTACACCTCTTTTTTGGCCCACTGCCGCATGTAGCGGAAGATCACAGCAAATGAGATCCCGACCGTGATCACATCCGAGACGACCTGCGCCCAGACGAGACCGTACATGCCGAAAACGGCATTGAACAGATACAGCATCGGGATGTTCAGCACCGCCCAGCGGATAATCGCAAGCGCCGTGGAGCGCCTGCCGTCGCCGAAGCCCTGAAACAGGAACACGGCGAAAAAGCAGAAGAACATGATCGCCGCCGCGAGCGCGCGCACGCGCAGGAAGCCCGTACCGATCATAAGGGTCTCAGCGTCCGCAATAAACAGGCGCACGATCTGGTGCGTGAAGAGCTCATACACCGAAATGCTCACAAGTGCGACCGTGACGCCGATCTTCAGCACGTATGCCATGATCTCCCTTATGCGCTCCCGGTCATGCAGCGCGTAGCTGTATGCCACGAGCGGCACCATGCCCTGGCACAGACCGATGCCGATCTGCTGCGGGAAGCGCTCGGCTTTCAGGACGATGCCGATCGCGGCGAGCGCCGCCTCGCCATATCCCGCGACGAGCTTATCCAGCACCATGTAGTCAATATCGAACAGGAGCGTCCCCAGCGTGCCGGGAACGCCGACCGTGAACACGGCGGCGATGCTCTCCCGTCTCGGCGCGGGCGCGAAAAAGCGCGGCGTGATCTCCCTCTGCCGCCGCAGGAACACGGCGAGACAATAGACACAGGCGATTACGTTGGAGATGAGCGTCGCGATGCCGACGCCGAGCACCTCGCTCCCTTTCGGCAGCAGCACGAACATGAAGAGCGGATCGAGCCCGATGTTCAGCGCGCCGCCGAGCGCCACGCCGACGCCCGCCTCGCGCGAAAGGCCGAGACTGCGCAGGAGATTGGACAGCACATTGGAAAAGATCGTCGGCACGCCGCCGAGCACCAGCACCATCCGCACATAGGTGCTCGCGTGCGAGAGGGTATTCTCGCTCGCGCCGAGCAGCAGCAGGATCGGCCGCATGAAGATCAGAAGCCCCGCCGAAAACAAAAGTGCCACCGCCACGGAAAACCGCAGGCAGTACGCCGCCGCGCGCGACGCCTCCTCCCGGTCGCCCATTGCCAGAAGCTTCGGCAGCAGCGCGCCGCCGCCGATGCCGAACAGGCCGCCGAGACACAGCGTGAGATTGAACACCGGCAGAATGAGCGACACGCCCGCCACCATATAGGGGCTGTTCGTCTGCCCGATGAAATAGGTATCCGCAAGGTTATAGATGAGCACGATGAGCTGGCTCACCACGGCGGGCACCGCCATGGTCCGAACGGCCTGCGGCACGGTCATCTCTCTGAAGATCTCCTCGCTCGTGCGCTGTCTGGCCATGGCGCTCTCCCCCCTTTTGGCAGCTTTTATGATGTGATGATAGCACGAACGCGCGGGATTTGCAACGGCGCGGAATGTGTAGTATACTACGGTCAGCACACGCAGGAGGGATGACGATGAAAGACGCTCCGTTCACAACGCCGCCGATCGTGGCAAAGCAAGCGGATTCCGGCGCGCTCCGGCGCATGCTGTTCGGGCACGCCGCCTCGGACGCCTATTACGAGGCGCTCGACGCCGCGGGGCGCTATCTGCTCTGGATGGAATTTTCCCGCTTCGGCTCCGTACGCGCCTATCCCTGCGTAATGACCGACGGCGACGAAACGCTGGTCTATCGCCCCTACGGAGACGGCAACGACGTGCTTTTAGAGCGCTGGCAGGCGGTTGTGACCGAGGACGCCGTACACAAGCTGCAGATCACGGAGCTCACGAAAGCGGACTTTAAGAGGATCTATCAAAGCTATCGAGAGGCATGACAAAAGCCGGACACGTTCTGTGTCCGGCTTTTCCTTTTATTTCTCACCCGCCCTGTGGCAGGCGACGCGGTGTCCGGGCGCGACTTCGCGCATCTCGGGGCACTCGGCGGCGCAGCGCTCGGTCGCATGGGGGCAGCGGGTGTGGAACACGCAGCCCGACGGCGGGTCGAGCGGCGACGGGAGGTCGCCCTCGAGCACGACGCGCTCATGCTTCGTGTGCGGGTCGGGCGTCGGCACGGCGCTCAGCAGCACCTGCGTGTACGGGTGCAGCGGCTGCCGGAAGATCGTATCCGTCCCGGCCTCCTCCACGAGGTGGCCGAGATACATGACGCCGACGCGGTCCGCCATATAGCGCACAACGGACATATCGTGCGAGATGAAGAGATACGTCAGGTTCTCTTCCTTCTGCAGGTCGAGCAGCAGATTGATGATCTGCGCGCGCACCGAGACGTCCAGCGCCGAAACGGGCTCGTCGCAGACAATGAGATCCGGGTGCAGAAGCAGGGCGCGGGCCAGTCCCACGCGCTGACGCTGACCGCCGGAGAGCTCATGCGGATAGCGGTAAAAGTGCTCGGCAAGCAGTCCCACCTCCGAGAGGATGGCGAGGACGCGGTTCATGCGCTCTTCGCGCGGGACCTCGTTTTGGATCGCGAGCGTCTCCATCAGGATATCGCCGACGTGCATCCGTCCGTCAAGCGAGGTATAGGGGTCCTGAAAGACCATCTGCATCTTGCTGCGGATGGGACGGAGCTGACGGTGCGAGAGCTTCGTGATATCCTCCCCGTCCACGGTGATCGTGCCGTCGGTGGGGTCGAGCAGGCGAATGATCGTCCTGCCGAGAGTGGATTTTCCGCAGCCCGTCTCGCCCACGAGACCGTAGGTCTCGCCGCGATAGAGCCGGAAGGAGACGTCATCCACGGCCTTGACGTTGCCGATGGTCTGACCGACGAAGCCCTTTACCGGGAACCATTTTCTGAGATGGTCGGCCTGCAGTACGATGTCTTTTTTCATGTCGGCAGCCTCCCGTCAGATTTCTTCCGCGCGGATGCAGCGGATCTTTTGCGTTTCGCTCACGCGCTCGAGCTTCGGGTGCGCCGTGCGGCAGGCATCCGTGGCATACGGACAGCGCGGCGCGAATCGGCAGCCGTCCGGGATCTGGCTTAAGAGCGGCACGGTGCCCTCGATGATGTGCAGCCGCTCACGCTCGCCGGTGATCTTCGGGATGCTCTTGAGCAGGCCGCGCGTGTAGGGATGGCGCGGATGATCAAAGAGCGTGACGACGTCCGCCTCCTCCACGATCTGGCCGAGATACATGACCGCGACGCGCGTACAGGTCTCAGCGACGACGGAGAGGTCATGCGTGATAAGGATGACGCCCATATCGAGCTTTCGGTTGAGCTCTACAATCAGCTCCATGATCTGTGCCTGGATCGTGACGTCGAGCGCCGTGGTGGGCTCGTCGGCGATCAGGAGCTTCGGCCGGCAACTGAGCGCGCAGGCGATCATCACGCGCTGACGCATGCCGCCCGAGAGCTCATGCGGATACTGATCCACGCGCGTCTCGGGACTCGGGATGCCGACGAGACGCAGCATTTCGATGGCCTCGGCGCGGGCCTGCTTGCGAGGCATCTTCTGATGGATGCGCATGGCCTCCATGATCTGCTCGCCGCAGGTGAACACCGGGTTCAGGGCGCTCAGGCTGTCCTGAAACACCATGGCAATGTCCTTGCCTCGCACCTGCTGCATCTTCCGCTCGGGAAGCTGCAGGAGATCTTCGCCGTCAAAGAAGATCTTGCCGTCATAGCGCACGAAGCGCTTTTCATCATACAGGCGCATGATCGACTGGCTTGTGACGGACTTGCCGCAGCCGGACTCGCCCACGAGGCCGAGGATCTCGCCCTTTCTCACATAAAACGACACGCCCTGCACGGCGTCCATCACGCCGCGCTCGGTGCGAAACGATGTTGTGAGGTGCTTGACTTCCAGAATTTTTTCCGCCATAAACGCACCTCCTTAGTTCGTATGCGGGTCGAGGATGTCCCGCAGACCGTCGCCGAAAATGTTGGTCCCCATCACGGCCAGCGCCGTGGCGATGCCGGGATAGACGATCATCCACCAGGCGGTGGTGATGACCTCCCTGCCGTCGGACAGGATGTTGCCCCAGCTCGGCTGCGGGGCGGGCACGCCGACGCCGAGGAAGCTCAGCGCGGCCTCGGTGATGATGGAGTTGGCGAAGTTATACGACGCCTGCACCACGACGACCGAGAGGATGTTCGGCGCGATATGACGCCAGATGATGCGCGTGGCGCTCGCGCCCTGGCTGCGCAGCGCTTCGATGTAGGTCTGCTCTTTCACGACGAGAGCGGCAGAGCGCGAGATGCGCGCCATGCGCGGGATGTACACGATGCTCAGCGCGAGGATGACGTTAAAGAGGCTCTGCCCCAGCATCGCCATCAGCGCGATAGCCAGCAGCGTCGAGGGGATGGCGCTCAGACCGTCGCAGATGCGCATGAGGACGTTGTCGAGCGCTTTATAGTAGCAGGCGTACAGGCCGAGGATCATGCCGAAGACCATGGAGCTCAGACCCACGCTGACGCCGACGATCATCGACACGCGCGCGCCGTAGATGATGCGGCTCAAGAGATCGCGGCCGAGCTTATCCGTGCCGAGAAGATAGTCCCCGCCCGGAGGTGAGAGCCGGTGCGCGACCGTCTGCGCGAGGGGATCTGCCGGCGCAAGCAGCGGCGCAAAGATCGCCGTGAGCGTCATGATCAGGATGAGAACGGCGCCGATCACAGCGAGTCTGCTGTGGAAAAACCGCTTGAACTGCAGCGCGCTCTGCTCCTTTTGCAGGCGGCGCTTGACATGCTCAAGCTCAGAGCGGGAGATGCTTTCCAGACGTTTTGTGGAATCCATAGCCGCACCTCCCTTACGACAGGCGCACGCGCGGATCGATCAGCCCGTACAGCAGATCAAGCACCAGCGTGCACAGAACGTTCAGCAGCGACACAACGAGCACCACCGCCTGCACGACCTCATAGTCGCGGCGCATGACGGCGTTAAGCGTGAGCTTGCCGATACCGGGGATATTGAAGATCGTCTCCGTGACGGCGGCGCCGCCGAGGCAGGAGATGAACGACAGGCCCACGACCGTGACGATGCCGACGAGGGCGTTTTTGAGCGCGTGCTTGGCAAAGATCTTGAAGCGGCTGACGCCCTTGGCCTTCGCCATGCGGATATAATCCGAGCCCATGATCTCCAGCATGCTCGAGCGGGTCATGCGGATGATGAGACCCATCTCGATGAAGCCCAGCGCGATGCCGGGCAGAAGCATGTAGCGGATGTGCGTGCCCCAGCCGAAGCCGGCAATGGACTTGTAGCCGGAGGACGGGAGCCAGCCGAGCTTGACGGAAAACACCAGAATGAGCCCGAGGCCCATCAGAAAGCTCGGCAGCGACACGCCGATGATAGAGAATGTAGAGATGATCTGATCGGCGGCACGGCCGCGTTTGACGGCGGCGATCATGCCGAGCGGCACGCCGATGAGCGCCGCGAAGGCAACCGCGACGAGCGTCTGCTGCACGGTGGGCACCATGTGCGAGCCGATGATCTCGGTCATCGTGCCTTTCATGAAAAAGCTCGTGCCGAGGTCGCCGCGGAAAATGTCCGCGATCCAGTTGAAGTACTGCGTGAGCAGCGGCTGATCCAGTCCAAGCGTGTGGCGCAGGTTCGCGATCTGCTCAGGGGTCGCCTTGTCGCCCAGCATCATCGCCGCCGGATCGCCGGGGACGAGATGGATGAGCATGAAGATCACGACCGAGACGATGAACAGCACCGGTATCAGCGCCAGCAATCGTTTGAAGATATATTTGTGCATCGATATCGACTCCTAAAAACGGGACGGTTTCGCTTTCCGAAAGCTGCTTTTCCGTCAAAAACAGCCTTCGGAAAACGAGACCTGAAAAGCGCTAAACCGACAGAAAGCCTTTTCAGGCTTTCTGTCGGATGCATAGGGTTGCGCGGTTTCCGCTCTTCTGGCTTTACGCCTCGACGGGGTGGGCGTTGACCCAAACCAGACGCTCCTTGATGAACGCGCCCTCGATGTCGGACTTGCAGACGCCGCTGAGCACATAGGTGCCGAACGTCACGACCGGGACAGACTCGGTGTTCATGTAGCCCTGCAGATCGTTCCAGAGCTTGATGCCGACGTCGAGATCGTCCTCGGCGGCGATGGCGGCGAGATCATTCTGGATGCGCTCGTCGGTGCACCAGCCCGCCCAGGAGGAGGACAGGTACAGGTTCAGGTTCGGCATGATCTTCGGGCCGAAGCTCGTGATGAAGGCGTCCCACTGCTCGGGATGCTCGTTGCGGACGGAGCTGTGGGTCGCGCTGTCGAGCGTGAGCACCTCGCAGTTGATGCCGATCGCGCGCAGCTCCTCCTGGATGACCTGCGCCATCAGGACGAACTCGGTATAATCGCTGCGGACCAGGATGCGGAACACATCGTGATCGGTCCAGCCGGCCTCGTCGAAGAGCGCCTTTGCGCGCTCCGGATCGCCCTGGTTGTAGTTCTCTTTGCCCGCCTCGGAATACCAGTACGGGGAGTCCTTGAACATGTAGGACGAATAGAGATCATAGTAATCCTTGTTGCCGGTGGAGGCGAACATGACGTCATCGCAGTTGATCACTGCCTGCACCGCGCGGCGGACCGTCGCGTTGGCGGCAACGCCCTGGCTCTTGTTGAACACGAGCATGGGCATCTGATCCTTGCTGCCGAAGATCGTGTAGTTGTCATCGCCCTCAAACTCGCCGAAGTTATCCACGGAGAGACGGCTCGCGATGTCATACTCGCCGGTCTTGACGCCGGAGTTCACGGTCGCGGCGTCACCCGGGAAGTAGAAATAGACCTCGTCATAGTAGGCGTGCTTGTAGCCGCCCCAGCCGGAGTAGTCGCCGTCGGTGCCGTAGGGGGTGTAGTCAGGGTTCTTTTCGAGTTTGATGTACTGGTCGTCAGCCCACTCGGAGAACTTATAGGGGCCGGTGCCGATGTAGCCGTCCTGCGGGACGAGCTCGCCCTCGACGACATTGTTCAGCACGGAGGCGGGCATGATGACGGCCTGCTGGCCGAGACCCGCGATCATCTCATTGAGATAGGGCGTGCCGCTTTCCATCTTGATCTGCACGGTGTAGTCATCGACCTTCTCGAAGCGGGCGTCGCCCACGAGCGTCTTGACGTTGTCGGCAGCGCCGATCCAGCGGTTCATGCTGGCAACGACGTCGTCGGCCTTCATCTCCTCGCCGTTATGGAACTTCACACCCTGGCGAAGCTTATAGGTGTAGACGGTGTTGTCGGGGCTGACCTCGCAGTCCTCCGCCAGCTCATAGATGACCTTGTTCTCTCCGTTGAGCGCGGTGAGCTTTTCGAGCACGGAGCCGTAAACGACTTCACTCGCGATGTCCTCACTGCTCATGGCAACGTCAAGGTTGTTCGGCGCGCCGTCGAGCGCGATGTTCAGCACCTTGGCGTCCGACGCAGTCTGATCGCCGCCCTTGTTCGCGCAGCCGGCGAACAGCGCAACGCACATGAGACACGCCAGAACAAGACAGATGGTCCTTTTCATAGTCTTTCCTCCTGCTTTTTAATAAAAGGGATCTTCCCTTACCCTATCGTACTCTTATTATATGGGATTCTCTGACACACAAGAAGCGTATAATGTGCCATCATCTGTGCAAAAAATGCTGCACAGTCCTTGTTTTTTCTTCAACACTTTTCGGCAATGAAGTTATTTTATCACGATATCTAGTGCAATGCAATCGGGAAAACCACGAAATATGTCCAAAAAGTGCCGCCGGTTCTTGATTTCCCGTGCAGAAAGTGGTAGCTTAACATAGAATTGTATGCAAAGGCTGGTAATGGCTATGAAAACTTTGATCCGAAACGGTATGCTCATTGACCCCGCCGCCGGGGTGCACACGCGTCTGAATCTGCTCATCGAGGACGGCCGCGTCGTCGACGTGACGCGCGGCACGCCGAACGCCGACCGCGTAATCGACGCGGCCGGCAGGATCGTCTGCCCCGGCTTTCTGGATATCCACATGCACGAGGATCCGGTTCTGCCGGACGGCACGATCTATGCCGATCCCGAAAAGGCGATCTTCCGGTGCATGCTGCGCATGGGCGTGACGACCGCCGTGGCGGGCAACTGCGGCGAGAACAAGTATCACCCGGCGGACTATCTCGACATCGTGGACAGAGATGGCGCTGCGGTGAACGTCGCGATGCTCGCGGGACACGGCTGGTTCCGTGCCGAGGCGGGCGCGACCGACAAATACGCTCCCGCCACCGAGGCGCAGATCGACGCCATGACCGACGGTATCCGTGAGAGTCTCACGCGCGGCTGCCTCGGCGTGTCCTACGGCATCCGCTATATCCCCGGCATGAACAGCGAGGAGCTGCGGCGCACCGCCGCGCCCGCGCAGAGCGGAAACAAGCTCGTCGCCGCGCACATCCGCAGCGACGCCGAGGAGGTATTTGACGCGGCGCGGGAATTTCTCGACGCCTGCGAGCCTCTGCACGTCCCCGTGGAGGTCAGCCACATCGGCAGCATGGCGGGCTTCGGGCAGATGGAGCGCTTCCTCACGCTCGTGGATTCGTACCGCGCAGGCGGCATGGACGTGAAATGCGACTGCTATCCCTACGACGCCTTTTCCACCGGCATCGGCGAGACGACCTACGATCCCGGCTGGCTGGAGCGCTACAACTGCGGCTATGACGTGGTGGAGCTCGCCGAGGGCAAATACAAAGGACAGCGCTGCACCGAAGAGACCTTTGAAGAAATGCGCCGCGACTTCCCGGAATGCACCACGATCTGCTATGTGATGCAGCAGGAGGACGTGGATCTCGCGTTCCGCCACCCCGGTGTGCTGATCGGCAGCGACGGCACGCTCAGCGCGGGCCAGGGCCACCCGCGCGCCGCAGGCGCGTTCCCCCGCGTGCTGGGGCGCTATGTCCGCGCGGGGAAGCTGACCATGGACGACGCGATCGCGCGCATGACCGCACTGCCCGCGCAGCAGCTGGGTCTTTCGCGCAAGGGCACACTGCGCGTCGGCGCAGACGCCGACGTCGTGATCTTCGACCCCGACACGATTCTCGACCGCGCGACGTTCGAGCAGCCGCTGCTCTCCCCCGTCGGCATCGACTATGTGCTCATCGGCGGCGAGATTGCCCTCGACAACGGTGAGGTCAGGCGCACCGACGCCGGCCGCGCCGTGAGAAGATAATCATACAGAACGAGACCGCCGTTTCCATTCCCGGAAGCGGCGGTTTCGTGTTTTATGTAAACTAATTTATGTAAACTTATTCAAACAGCGTGAGGCTCGTCAGCGGCAGCTGGACGCAGCAGTCCACGCCCGCTTCGGCGCAGTACGCCGCCAGCAGATGCATGGTCAGGCCGGTGTCCTCAAACAGGCGCGGCAGCCCGCGCACGGGTCCATAGAGCGGACTGAAAAACTTGTCCCAATGCAGCGGGATCACGAGCTCGGGCCGCACCTTGTCGATGGTCTCCGCAAAGAACGCGCGCTGCCACGCGGCATCCTCCTTGCACAGCCCCGTGACGCCGAGAAACAGCACGTCCGCCTGGATGCCGTCGAGCTGTCCCGCAATGTAATTGCAGCTGGGCCGGATCACATAGGTCTTCCCCGCGTGGGTCACGATGAAATCGAACGAGCCGCCCTCCCTGAACTTCTTCTTGTGCGCGGGCTGACGGAGCGGCGCGTCAATCGTCTGACCGAGATCGTCATTGTAAAAGTGCGCGCGGGAGTGCTTCGAGGGGATGACCCGGATATGAAACGCCCCGATGCGCGCCTCCGGCTGCGCTGTGAAATCATGCAGCCGCGCCTCCGATACACCGCCGCCGCGCGCAACGTTCAGCGCGGACGGAGAGCCGTAGACCTCGCCGCCGCAATGGTTTACATAATACGGCAAGTCCAATACATGGTCATAGTGCGAGTGGGACGCAAAGGTCGCGCGCAGGCGCTCAAAGCCAAACTGCCGGATCACGCGATCCGCAGTCGCGGTGTCGGTGGAGAGCCTGCTGAACAAAAACTGCCGGATGCTTGGGCGGGTCGTGTGGCAGTCAAACAGGATCTGATCCGTGCCGTCATCAAACAGCAGCACAGTCGTGCCGAGATAGGTGATTTTCATAGTCTGCATCCTCTTTTTCTGATCAAGCATAAAAATCGGAGCAAGCATAAGCTGCTTGCCCCGACGTGGTGGAGATGGGGGGAGTTGAACCCCCGTCCGAAAGTGTTTTGACAGGAACTTCTCCGGGCGCAGCGGGTTGTCCTGACGCTCTGAAAGCGTCTGTTCCCATCACGGCGGGTCAACACGCAAACCCATCCGGTCCGGTAGCTTCATGATGCGTGGCTCGGGCAAAGCTTACCGAGCGCACGTTCCCCACTCATCGACGCTCCGCATCCGGGCCGTGGGCCTCCCGGCGGGAACGCTCGCTAATTAAGCAGCGAGAAGAACAGTGTTATCGTTGTTCTTTAATTTATAAGGTTGCCCGTTTTATGGCGGTCAGGCGCCGCCGCCCGCTATTCCAGCCTCCACGCCCCCGTCGAAACCGTGACATCCCCTCGTCAGACCGGGCGCACTCCACTTCGCAGCCGTGCAAAGGCTTTGCCTGTGCACGACGGCTTCGTAGCCGTTTCCCCGGTCTTCCTCTCCGAATCGAAGCGCAGCGGCTTCGATTCGGTTGGATTCATAATGTTGCATTTTTGCACCGAGGCAAAGCTCCGGAGCAAAAATGATTCGACTTTCTTTCTTCGCCTGCGGGCGAAGAAACTCTGCGAGGTCTGGTGATTTGACGATTACTCGTCCGATTGGTTCCCTTACCGCTCGGGGAGCTTCTCCGGCTCGGGGTACTCGACGCCGAAGGTCTCGACCGTGACGGTCTTCATGCGCTGGTCGACTTTCGGCTTGTCGTTCATCATGTTGCGCGGGGTGCGGGCGATCTTGTCCACGACCTCCATGCCCTCGGTGACCATGCCGAACGCGGCATACTGGCGGTCGAGGTGCGGGGCATCCTGATGCATGATGAAAAACTGGCTGCCGGCGCTGTCGGGGATCATGGTGCGCGCCATGGAGAGCACGCCGCGGGTGTGCTTCAGATCGTTCTGGAAACCGTTGGCAGTAAACTCGCCCTTGATGGAGTAGCCGGGGCCGCCGATGCCGATGCCGTTCGGATCGCCGCCCTGGATCATGAAGCCGGGGATGACGCGGTGGAAAATCACGCCGTCATAAAAGCCCTTCTGCACGAGGCTGATGAAGTTGTTGACGGTGTTCGGGGCGACCTCGGGATAGAGCTCGGCCTTGATGACGCCGCCGTCTTCCATTTCGATGGTGACAATGGGATTGCTCATGGTGATGATTTCCTTTCTTCAGTAACGTTCCTTGATGGCTCTGTCCATATCGCGCCTGGCGCTGCGCACGGCGTCCGCCTCGCGCTTGTCATAGAGCTTTTTGCCCTTGCAGAGCCCGACCTCGACCTTGACGCGGCTGTCCTTGAAATAGAGGCTCAGCGGGATGAGCGTGAGTCCGTCCTGCTGGATGCGCGCATGGAGCTTGCGGATCTCTTTTTTGTGCATCAGAAGCCGCTTGGGCCGATCGGGGTCTTTGTTATAGTAGCTGCCGTGGGTGTAGGGGCTGATGTGGATGCCGTGGGCAAAGAGCTCGCCGTTTTTCACGGTGCAGAACGAGTCTTTCAGATTCACCGTACCGGCGCGGATGCTCTTGACCTCCGTGCCGAACAGCTCGACGCCCGCTTCATAGCGCTCCAGAACGAAATAATCATGCAGCGCCTTGCGGTTTGCCGCCGCCTGCTTCGTGCCTTTTTCCCGTGGCATGCCTCTGCCTCCTTTCCCATGGGTTACTATGATACTATATCATACTTTGCAGGGAAAGGAAAGAGCGAAATCAGCCGAAATACCGCCGCAGCACCGGCAGGGCGTTTTCCGCAATGACGACGCCCTGCTCTTTCAGGTGCGCGGCGAGCTCCGGCGTGCAGGGGCATAGCTCGCCGAACTCATAAAGCGCGTTCGGAAGCCCCGCCTCGCTGCGGTGAACGATGAGCTGAAACACGTCCTCGGCAAAGAGAACGTCACAGGGGACATTGGGATCAATGTACGCGCTCGCGGCGAGCAGGTGCGAAAAGTGCCGGAAGCGGAAGCGGTAGACCTGCACCTCCACCGGACGGGCGATGAGCAGCAGCTCGCGCTCTGCCGGAAAGAGGCTGATCTCCATGCGCTTCCAAGGTCGCTTGCCGCTGCTCTCCAGCGCATGGGCAACGGCGGCGCGGGCCTCCCGGGGCGTGATGGTGTCGCGCGGCCCGAGCTCCTCGCGCGAGATGCGCAGGCTCACGGCCTGCGCGGTGACGGTCTCAATGATCATGAAGGGCTCCCTCCGTATTTCAAATGGTTCTCTCTCATTCTATCGTCTGCGGCGCCGTCGCGCCACTTAAAATATATGGCAGAACGGGCAATAATATGGTAAGATAATTAAAGAGGTGACCCGATATGAAACTGAACGAAACCCCGCTGCGCTCCATCACGCGCTATGAGGGCGTGGTGATCAATGTACGGCTGGATCTGGCGGAGCTGCCTGACGGAAGCACCGCGCTGCGCGAGGTCGTGGAGCACCCCGGCGGTGTCGCCGTGCTGCCGCTGGAGTCGGACGGCACGGTCTGGTGCGTGCGCCAGTATCGCTATCCCTTCGCCGAACAGCTTCTGGAGGTCCCGGCGGGCAGGCTTGAGCCCGGCGAGACGCCCGAGGACGCCGCGCGCAGAGAACTCTCTGAGGAAACAGGGCTCATCGCCGACACCCTCACGCCGCTCGGCCGCCAGTACGCCACGCCCGGCTACTGCGGCGAGGTGCTGCATGTCTATCTCGCGCAGGGACTCCGGCACGGCGAGGCGCATCTCGACGACGGGGAATTTCTGAACGTGGAAAAGCACACGCTCGACGAGCTGGCAGACCTCGCCCTCGCAAACGAGCTTCCCGACACAAAAACCGCCCTCGCCGTCCTGAAAGCAAAGCTGCTGCTTTCCAAGACAAAAAACGCACATTGTGACGAATAAGCCTTGCAAACGGAAATCGAACGTGCTATGATGAAATCGAAATGAAACGATTCAAATTTTTAATCATACAACAGGAGGTATCATCATGGGCAAATTCGTAGTTCGCCAGGTCAAAACCGGCATCATGTTCAACCTGAAAGCCAACAACGGTCAGGTCATCGCCACGTCCGAGGTCTACAACTCCGACGCCGCCTGCCGCAAGGGCATTGAGAGCGTGCGCAAAAACGCGCCCATTGCCCCCATTGAAAACCAGACCGTCGAGGGTTTTGCCAAAGAGAAGCACCCGAAATTCGAGGTCTATCTCGACAAGGCCGGCGAATACCGCTTCCGCCTGAAAGCCACGAACGGCCAGATCATCGCCGTCGGCGAGAGCTACACGCAGCTCTCCGGCTGCTTAAACGGCATCGAGTCCGTCAAGAAAAACGCCCCGGACGCCGAGATCGTGATGGAGGAATAACCAGATTCCACGCAGCTCCCCGCGGACAGCCTGCGGGGAGTTGTTTTTTGCCCTGTACCATTTACATAATATATATTATGTAAATAATCGCGGCACACATCCCCCCGGGGGGCTTGTGGATGCGCGCGCTCCTATGGTACAATTTCGCCCGAAAGGCCGGTGGTCGCCACGATGACCGACCGGAATCTGATGGAGAAAGGCCGATGGTGCGCTGCGATGACCTGTAAAACGATCCTGAATGAAAACAAAGCCTACTGGACGCAGCGGGCAAGCGGCTATTCCGAGGTGAATCAGGCCGAGCTCGGCACCGCGCAGCATGAGATCTGGCGCGGCGAGCTCTGCCGACAGATCGCGGCGCACTTTCCCGACCGCGCGCCGGAGGATCTGCGCGTGCTGGACGTCGGCACAGGCCCGGGATTTTTCGCGATTTTGCTGACAGAGTCCGGCTTTCGCGTGACGGCGATTGATCTCACGCCGGAGATGCTCTCGGAGGCAAGACGCAACGCCGGCGCGATCGCGGAGCAGATCGACTTTTTCGAGATGAACGCCGAGGCCACCACATTCCCGGACGGGGCGTTCGACGTGATCGTCACGCGCAATCTCACCTGGAATCTTCCACACCCCGAACAGGCTCTGCGCGAGTGGGCGCGCCTGCTCGCCCCGGGAGGGCTGCTCTTAAACTTTGACGCGAACTGGTACGGCTATCTCTTCGACGAGGACAAGCGCGCGGACTTTGACGCCGACCGCCTGAACAGCGCCGCGCAGGGCGTGGGCGACCAGAACGTGGGCGAAAACTTCGACGTCATGGAGGACATCGCGCGGCGCATTCCCCTCTCAGGCACGCAGCGCCCGGCGTGGGATCTCGCCGTTTTCACAGCGCTGGGACTCAGCGCGCGGGCGGACGAGCTGGTATGGGAGCGCGTCTGGTCGCCGGAGGAGAAGATCAATTTTGCCTCCACGCCGCTGTTTCTGGTTCAGGCTTCAAAATCCGTATAATTTTCTCTTTACAAATCAAGCGATCCGTGCTATCATATCATGGATTTCGCCCATGAGCCCGGTTCCGGGGGCAAGCCGATTCGCTTCGGACGCCTTTCAGCCCGATACTGCGCCATAGGGTAATAAAAAACGAAAGGAAGCAAATACTATGATCACGAAGGATCAGAAGACCGCCGTCATCGACGCCAACAAGACCCACGAGGGCGACACCGGTTCCCCCGAGGTTCAGATCGCCATCCTCACCGAGCGCATCCGTCAGCTCACCGAGCACCTGAAGGTCCATCCCAACGACAAGCACAGCCGTCTGGGCATGTACAAGATGGTCGGTAAGCGCCGCCGTCTGCTCGACTACCTCGCCAAGAAGGACATCGAGCGCTATCGTGCGATCATCGCAAAGCTGGGCATCCGCAAGTAATGCTTGCGTTTCCCAATCATTTGAAGGGTATGAACGTTTTTGATGCAGGAGACAATTTTATAGTTGTCTCCTGCATTTTTACTGTCGACAGAAAGGAACAAAGGATATGATCATTACCCACAAGGAATTCCCCAATTACAAAAAGTATGAGATCGACTATGAGGGCCGCAAGCTCTCCATGGAGGTCGGCAAGCTCGCGGAGCTCTGCAACGCCGCCGTGCTCGTGACCTACGGCGAGACAACCGTGCTCGTCACCTGCACCGCCTCTGCCCGCCCGAAGGACGGCATCGACTATTTCCCGCTCGCCGTGGACTTCAACGAGAAGCTCTACGCCGTCGGCCGCATCCCCGGCAGCTTCATGCGCCGTGAGGGCAAGCCGAGCCTGCCCGCCGTGCTGGCGAGCCGCCTCATCGACCGCCCGATGCGTCCCCTCTTCCCCAGCGATCTGCGCAACGACGTCGTCATCGCCTGCGAAGTGCTGAGCGTTGACCGCGACTGCTCCCCCGAGATTACCGCGATGATCGGCGCCTCCGCCGCCGTGAGCATCTCGGACGTGCCCTTCAACGGCCCCATCGCCGGTATTGTCCTCGGCTGGGACGGCGAGAAGTATCTCTTCAACCCCACCCAGGAAGAGCGCAAGACCAACCGCATGATCACCACCATCGCCGCGACTCACAAGAAGATCGTCATGATCGAGTCCGAGGCCGACCAGGTCCCCGACGACGTCATGTACGAGGGCATCGTGCAGGCGCATGCGCATCTGCAGCCCGTCCTCGACCTCATCGACAAGATGGTCGCCGAGATCGGCAAGCCGAAGTTCGAGTATGAGCACGCTTCCTTTGACGAGGAGCTGTTTGATCTCCTGTGCACCAACGAGATGGAAGGCATGGAGCACTGCATGGACACGGACGACAAGAACGTCCGCGAGGAGCGCGTGAACGAGTGGATCACCGCCGTGCAGGAAAAGTATGAGGAAGAGCACCCCGACATGATGCAGTTCATGGACGAGATCCTCTATAAGATGCAGAAGAAGATCGTCAAGAAGTGGCTGCTCGCCGGTCACCGCGTGGACGGCCGCAAGATGAACGAGATCCGTCCCCTCGGCGCCGAGGTTGGTCTGATTCCCCGCGTGCACGGCTCGGGTCTGTTCACCCGCGGCCAGACCCAGGTGCTGAGCATCGCGACCCTCGCGACCCTCTCCATGGCCCAGAAGCTCGACACGATCTGGGAAGAGGAAGAAAAGCGCTTCATGCACCACTACAACATGCCCTCCTACTCCACGGGCGAGGCCCGTGCCAGCCGCAGCACCAACCGCCGCGAGTACGGCCACGGTGCGCTCGTCGAGAAGGCGCTGCAGAGCGTCATCCCCGAGGTCGAGGACTTCCCGTACGCCATCCGCGTGGTGTCCGAGGTTCTCTCCTCCAACGGCTCCACCTCCCAGGGCTCCATCTGCGGCAGCACGCTGGCTCTGATGGACGCCGGCGTTCCGCTGAAGGCGCCCGTTGCCGGCATCAGCTGCGGTCTGATTCAGGACGGCGACGACTTCACCACCTTTATCGACATCCAGGGCGTTGAGGACTTCCACGGCGAGATGGACTTCAAGGTCGCCGGCACCAAGGACGGCATCACCGCCATCCAGATGGACCTGAAGAACGACGGTCTGAAGCACGAGATCGTGAAGGAGGCCTTCCAGATCACCCGCGAGGCCCGCTTCCAGATCCTCGACGAGATCATGCTCAAGGCCATCCCCGAGCCGCGCAAGGAGCTGGCCAAGTCCGCCCCGAAGATGATCCAGATGAAGATCAACCCCGACAAGATTCGCGAGGTCATCGGCTCCGGCGGCAAGGTCATCCAGAAGATCTGCGCCGACACCGGCTGCAAGATCGACATCGACGACGACGGCTCCATCTTCATCGCCTCCGAGGACATCGAGGCCTGCCGCGCCGCCCGCACCACGATCGAGAACATCGTGTTCGAGCCCGAGGTCGGTCAGCTGTACTACGGCAAGGTCACGAACATCCGCGAGGACTTCGGCGCGTGGGTCGAGCTGGCTCCGGGCAAGGACGGTCTCGTGAAGATCAAGGACCTCGAGTTCAAGCGCACGAACAAGGTGGC
This sequence comes from uncultured Eubacteriales bacterium, assembly GCA_900316745.1. Classification (GTDB taxonomy): domain Bacteria; phylum Bacillota; class Clostridia; order Oscillospirales; family Oscillospiraceae; genus CAG-103. Next base: position 78,758 of record ONEB01000001.1, read on the forward strand.
TGACGTTCTGAACATCGGCGACATGTGCTGGGTCAAGGTCATGAACGTGGACGACCGCGGCCGCGTGGACCTCTCCCGCAAGGACGCCATGCGCGAAAAGGGACTCCTGTAATCCGTCAAAAAACTCCGTTTTTCGACGGAAGAGACAACACTTCATGGAGCACGCTTGGACGAAAGTGCAGCTTTCGCGAAAAGCGTGCTCCATTTCGTGAGAAGTGTTTTCCGCGCCACGTCAGAAGAAACTCGCTCCATTCCGCAGCCACGCAAGGCGTGACGGCTCCATATCCGCTCCTTCCTTCTTCCTTTCCAAAACAAAACAGGCGCTTTGTTTTGGTTAAGGAGGAATGGGGGCGCAAAAACGAAGCCGGTGAGCGTCAGCGAGGCTGCGGAGTGATGCAAGCCCATTCCGACGTGCCGCGCCGTGAAAACGGATTGGATTCTATTTGCCGCTGCGGCGGCAAACTCTGCGAGGCATTATCATGCAGAATTGGACGGTGATAAAAATGACGGAAGTCGTGGCGGCGCTCATCTGGGACGGGGGCCGGTTCCTGATCTGCCAGCGTCCGGCGCACAAGGCGCGGGGGCTTCTCTGGGAGTTTGTGGGCGGCAAGGTCGAGCCCGGCGAAACGAAAGAGGAGGCTCTGCGGCGTGAGTGCCGCGAGGAGCTGGACATTTCGCTTGCGGTGCATGACGTGTTCATGGATGTGACGCACGTCTACCCCGATCTCACGGTGCATCTGACGCTCTTCAACGCCTCAATTGCGGCGGGTGAGCCGAAGCTTTTGGAGCACAACGCCATGCGCTGGATCACACCCGAGGAGATCCCGCAGTATGATTTCTGCCCGGCGGATGAGGAAATCCTGAAGCGCATTACAGCGCAAAAAGCTCGTTCTCAAGCATGAGAACGAGCTTTTTTGTATGTCTTTATTCGTATCTGAGCGCTTCGATCGGGTCGAGCTTCGAGGCCTTCACCGACGGGAGCAGGCCGAACACGATGCCGACGAGCATCGAAAAGCCGAGCGCGATAAGCACGGCCGGAACGCTGAACGCCACCGGGATCTGCGCCACCGACGAGATGATCGCGGACAGGCCGATGCCGACGAGGACGCCGAGCACGCCGCCCAGCAGCGACAGCACCACAGCCTCCGTCAGAAACTGCATCAGGATCTGGCGGCGGCGCGCGCCGAGCGCCTTTTTCAGACCGATCTCGCGCGTGCGCTCCGTGACGGAGACGAGCATGATGTTCATCACGCCGATGCCGCCCACGAGCAGGGAGATCGAGGCGATGGCAATGAGCATGATGTTTGTCGACGCAGCCAGCTGCTGCAGATCCGCTGCCTGAGACAGCAGGTCCTCGCTCTGGTAGTGCAGGGCGCTGCTGTCGTCGGTCTTCAGTCCGAGCGTATCGTTGATAAGGTTCGCGGTGCGGCGTCCGGCCTCGGTCATATCGTCCGTGGTATTGGCGCGCACGATGACAGTCTCCGGCTCATCATAGCCGTAGAGCAGCGGCCACGCGGACACGGGCACGAACACCTTGCTGTTTTTGTTGCCGGAATAGGTGTTGTAATCGCTCATCGAGTTGATGGTCGGCTCGAACGTGGAGCTCTCTTTCACAACGCCGATGACCGTGAACGGAATGCCGTTGACCTCCACGGTGCCGCCGATAGGGTCCTCCCCGCCGAAGGCCGCGGAGCAGGCGCTGCGGTCCAGGATGCAGACGCGTCCCGGGCGGGCGCTGAGCTCCCGCCGCGAAAAGCCTCGGCCGCGCACGATCTGGTAGCCCGCCGTATCAAAGTAGCTGCCGTCCACGCCGTAAAGCGAGCTTCCGGCAAGCTCCTTTCCCTTGCAGAGAACGCCCGCATAGTCGCGGCTGTGGATGAACGAGGCGCTCTGCACGACCTCGATCTCGCTGATCTTGGCTTTGAGATCCTCCGAAAGCGGGGGCAGGTCCGTGCGCCCCTCGTAATCGAACTCATAGTTCCAGCCGTCTTTATAGAGCGTGACGGTGACGGTATTCGTGCCGGAGCCGACGAGGTTCTGCTTGATCTGTTCGTTCGTCCCCTGGATGGTGGAGACGATGGCGATGATGGCCGCGATGCCGATGATGATGCCGAGCATCGTGAGGATGCTTCGCAGCTTGTGCGACCAGATGCCCCGGAAGGACAGAGAAATATTTTCCAACATCTTGCGTCCCTCCTTAACCCATGCTGTAAAGCTGTTCCAGATCGCCGGGCTGCGTATGGGCGCCCGTGTGCGCGGTCGGTCCGTACGGGAAGGCGATGGAATCCTCCATCGTGAGTCCGCTGCGGACGGCAATCTCAGAGCCCCAGAGGATCTCGCCGGTCTTCACATAGCGCTTTTCCAGACGGCCGTCCTTGTCGGCGAAGACATAGTGTCCCTCGCTGTCCTCGCGGACGAACGCCATGGGAAGATAGAACGTCTCCTCGTCGGCATTGGCGTCCATGAGCGTGACGCCGCAGCCCTCGCCCACCTTGAGCTCCACGTCCGTGTCATCGGCAATGCAGGTGACCGGATAGTAGGACACGTTCTCGCCGTAGCCCTGCATCTCCTCGGCAGGGCGGTCGCCGATCTTCTGGACCGTGGCGGTGAAGCTTGCGCCGCTCTCGTAGGAATAGACATACACGACGGCGCCGGGGGCGATGTTGGAAAGAGACAGCTCATCGACATACGCCGTGACGGAGCCGTTGAGCTCGCCGCGCACGGTGATGATCGTGCTTCCGGCGGAGACGCTGCTCGGATCGCCCACGAAGCTGACGGTGCCCGCGTTCGAGGCGCGCACCTCGCCCGTCTGGGCCGTCAGCCGGTCGCGCTGCAGCTTGATGCGCGCGCTCGACAGCTCGCGCTGCTGATCCTGCAGGGCGGCGCTCTTTTCGGCGATCATCTGCTGGATCTCCTGCGCGGTATAGTTCACGACCGCCTCCGGTTCCTCGGGCAGGATGGTCTGGAACGCGCCGTAGTGCGGCGCGGAGAAATCGATGACGGCGGTGCCGTCGCCGGAGAGCGTGATCCCCTCGCCGAGCGTCCAGTCCGGGAACGCCCAGTCGGCTGAATAGTTCGCCGCGAGGATCGAGCCGTAGACCGTCCACGCGCCGACCAGCGCCCCGTCATCATAGACGCGGAACACACTGTCGCGCTGCTCGGTCTGCAGCTGCTTGAGCAGCGCTCCGGAAACGACGGTCTGCTGCGAGCAGGCATAGATGCGCACGCCTTCCTCCACCGTGACAGGTGCGGTATCGGTCGTGACGCTTGCGGCCGGCTGCGGCGGCGCGGGCGTCGGCGTCGGTGTCGCGGGCGCGCTCGGCTGCATGCTGCGCAGGCGCTGAAGCTCCTTCTGCGACTGTGCGATCTGGCTTTCGATCATCGTGATGCGCGCCTGATCGGCGTCGATCGCGAGCTGGTAGGAGGCGGTGTCATAGGTCATGAGCAGGTCGCCCTGCTGCACCGTGTCGCCCTCCTTGACGGCGATGGACTGCACGAGTCCCTCCCGCAGGACGATGTTTTCGACGCTGCCCTCGCTGACGACGCCGGAGAGCTCATGGCTGTCGCCATAGCCCGTATCGGCGATCTCGGCGACGGCATAGACGTCCGCCGTGCCGCCGTGCGTGGCGCGATAGCTGAGAAACGCCACCAGAAGCGCCGCGGCAAGCACAATCGCGAGGATCACGATCAGCCGCTTGCGCTGCCTGGGGTCAAGCTTCGTCTTCATTCGCGCACCTCCCCGTCAAAAATATGGATGGTACGTCTGGCGCGGTCGGCGATCTCCTGTGCGTGCGTGATCATCACGATCGTGACGCCGACGTCGTTCAGGCGCTGAAAGATCTCCATGACCTGGCGTCCCGAGGCGCTGTCGAGCGCGCCGGTGGGCTCGTCGGCAAGCAGCACGCGCGGTCGGTTGACCATCGCGCGGGCGATGGCGACGCGCTGCTTCTGGCCGCCGGAGAGCTGCGTGGGATAGAACTCTACGCGGTCGGAAAGCCCCACGCCCTCGAGCACCTCCCTTGCGCGCTCCAGCCGTTCGGCGCGCGCCACGCCCGCATACAGCAGCGGCAGCGCGACATTCTCCAGCACCGTCTCACGCGGCAGGAGGTTGAAGTTCTGGAACACGAAGCCAATGGTGCGGTTGCGCAGCCGGCTCAGGCCGTTATCATCCAGTGAAAACACATTCTCACCCGCGAGGGTGTACTCCCCGGAGTCCGGGCGGTCGAGACAGCCGATCATATTCATCAGCGTCGACTTGCCGGAGCCGGAGGGCCCCATGATCGCGAGATACTCGCCCTCCTCGATCGAGAGCGACACATCGTGGAGCACCGGCACGGAGAACTTTCCGTCGCCATAGCTCTTGTTGATGTGGGATAATTTGATCAGTTCCTGTCCCATGCGCTCACCCCTCGGTCTCGGGCGCGGCGTCGGTCTCAGGCGCTTCCTCGGCCGGGACGTCCTCGGCGGGCGCATCCTCCTCAGGCGCCGCGTCCTCTTCTTCGGGCGGGGCCTCCTCGTCCTCATTATAGACGTATTCGGTGGTCGTCTTCGCGCCCGGGACGCAGTTTTCGTCCGGCCAGGCGATATAATCCTCCAGCGTCAGACCGCTCGTGATCTCATATTCGTCCATGCCCTCGTCATAGCGCTGCACGGCGACGGTCTGCTTCTGGAGTCTGCCGCGGCTGTTGCGCGCCCAGACAAAGCAGGTGTCGCCCTCCTGCTGGATAAAGCCGGACGGGATCCAGATGCCGCTTTTATCGACGCTCTGGCCGACGTTGGGCTCGATGACGACGTGCTGGCCCATGATGAGCTTTTCCGAGCTCTCGAGCTCGACATAGAACGAATAGAACGAAGCGCGGCCGGAGTCGCCCTCGCCGTTCATGCTCTCCTCGCCTGCCGCAGCAGAGCCGGTATCGATCGCGCCGATGGTGCCCTTCCACGTCTTATCGGCGTCCACGCGCGAGCGGACGATGACGCTCTGTCCGGTGTAGATATTGCTGATGTTCTGCTCCGAAACGCTGCCCTTCACGCGCAGGTCGCCGCCGTTGCGCACCGTAACGAGCACGTCCGGCGCGTTCTGGTCGGGATTCATGGGGTCCGCAACGGATTCCACCACACCCGTGACGGGAGATGTGACCGCCGCGTTTTCGATCTCCTTTTTCAGCCGCTCGATCTCCGCCTGCTTGGTCTTGATCTGGTAGTTTGTGGAGTTGATCTCAGACTGGAGCTGCTGGATCTGGGCGTCGTATGCCAGACGATCCGCGCCCTCCACGCTGCCCCGCTCGGACTGGAGCTGCTTGATCTGCTCGCTGTTCGTCGTGACCGTCGCCTGCAGGGAGTCGATCTCCAGCTGCCCGGCCTCCACATCGAGCTGCATGACCTGAGTATTATAAGTAAAGAGCACGTCCCCCTGCGAGACCTTCTGCCCCGCCTCGACCGAGATCGCTCCGATCGTCTTGGAGGCGTCGAACTTGATCTTCTCGATCTTCTGGGATTCCACGATGCCCGCATAGCGGCCGATGGACAGCCCGGCGTCAGACTGCAGATCGCCCACGCGCTGGACGTACACCGCCGGACCGCCGGGGCCGGCATTGAGCACCACGAGCACGACCACCGCCGCGATGACGAGGATCGCCAGCACGATCAGCACGGGCAGTTTGTTTCGTTTCAGAAACGCTAACATATACGGTTCCTCCTTTGAAATGCCCGCTCAGCAGCGGACATAAACTTCCATGCTAGCCATTATAACGGAAAATTGATGAAAAAACCATAGCAAAATATGAATTTTAAGATTATAAAAGGTTACGAAAACACACATCGCTTTTGTAAAAAACGCACAAACTTTTAATTCCTATTAAAATGCAGTGATTTTGCGCTTGCAATTCCTACTTGTTTGGTATATATTCAAGGCAAGAGCAAATCCGGGAGGTTGTTTCCTATGAAAGACACATTGCTGGAGGTCCGTGATCTGTGCGTCACGGCGGGTGAAAAGGTCATTCTCGACGGCGCGGATCTGACCGTATGTCCGGGCGAGATCCATGTGCTGATGGGCACGAACGGCGCGGGCAAATCCACGCTTGCCTCCGCCATCATGGGCGATCCGCGCTATACGATCGCGCGCGGCGTGATCGAGCTCGACGGCGAGGACATTACGCACACGAGCGCCGATGTGCGCGCGCGAAAGGGCGTATTCCTCTCGTTCCAGACGCCGCAGGAGATCCCCGGCGTGACGCTGGAAAATTTTCTGCGCACGGCACAGGGCGCCGTGACGGGACAGCCCAAAAAGGTGCTGGCATTCCGCCGGGAGCTCGCGGAAAAGATGGCGCTTCTCGGCATGGACAGCGCCTACGCCGAGCGGTATCTGAACGTCGGCTTCTCCGGCGGTGAGAAGAAGAAGGCGGAGATTTTGCAGCTGCTGATGCTCAATCCCAGACTCGCGCTGCTGGACGAGACCGACTCCGGACTCGACGTGGACGCCGTAAAGACCGTCTCTGCCGGCATCCGCGCATGGCACAACGAATCAAACGCCCTCATCATCATCACGCACAACGCCAAGATTCTGGAGGGGCTCGACGTCGATCGCGTCCACATTCTCAACGACAGGCACATCGTGCGCACCGGCGGCGCGGAGCTCATCCGCACCATCACGGAGCAGGGCTTTGAAGCGGTGAAGGAGGCGGAGTAAATGGCGGAAACCGGAAGGTCCGAGATTCGGGACATCGACCGCAGTCTCTATGATTTCCGCTATGAATCCGACCCTGATTTTCAGGTGGAATCGGGACTCACGCCGGAGATCGTCGAGACCATTTCCCGGGAGAAAAACGACCCGGACTGGATGCGGGCGTTTCGCCTGAAATCGCTCGCGGTCTACAACAAAATGCCGCTCCCTGCATGGGGCCCGCCGCTGGACGGTCTGCACATGGAAAACATCGTCACCTATGTCCGACCGAAAACCGACATGCGCGGCACCTGGGACGAGGTGCCGGACGACATCAAAAACACCTTCGAGCGTCTGGGCATCCCGCAGGCGGAGCGCGCCTCGCTCGCCGGCGTCGGCGCGCAGTATGACTCCGAGGTCGTCTATCACAACGTGAAAAAAGAGGTTCTGGAGCAGGGCGTGATCTACACGGATCTGGAGAGCGCGCTGCACAGCGACCAGGCAGAACGCATCCGCGAGCACTTCATGCACCTTGTGCCGCCGGGCGACCACAAGTTCGCGGCGCTGCACGGCGCGGTCTGGTCGGGCGGCTCCTACGTCTATGTGCCGAAAGGCGTATCGGTGGAGATCCCGCTGCAGAGCTACTTCCGCCTGAACGCCCCCGGCGCGGGACAGTTTGAGCACACGCTCATCATCGTGGACGAGGGTGCGTATCTGCACTTCATCGAGGGCTGCAGCGCGCCGAAATACAACGTCGCGAATCTGCACGCCGGGTGCGTCGAGATCTTTGTGGGCAAGAACGCCCGCGTGCGCTATTCGACCATCGAAAACTGGTCGAAGAACATGTATAACCTCAACACCAAACGCGCCGTCGTGGACGAGGGCGGCACGATCGAATGGGTCTCAGGCTCCTTCGGCTCGCACACCTCCTACCTCTACCCGATGAGCATTCTCAGGGGCGAGGGCGCGCGCATGGAGTTTACCGGCATCACCTTTGCCGGAAACGGGCAGGAGCTCGACACCGGCGCGCAGGTCGTGCACGCGGCGGCAGGGACGAGCAGCCACATCATGACGAAGTCCCTCGCGCGCGACGGCGGCGTGTCGAACTTCCGCAGCAGCGTGATCGTCACAAAGGACGCGCACGAGGCAAAGTCCGCCGTGAGCTGCGAATCGCTGATGCTCGACGACCGCTCCCGCTCCGATACGATCCCCGTGATGGACATCCGCTGCGACCGCGCCGACGTCGGGCACGAGGCGAAGATCGGCCGCATCAGCGAGGACGCGGTGTTCTATCTCATGAGCCGCGGGCTCTCCGAGGAGGACGCGCGGGCGCTGATCGTCGGCGGCTTTGCCGAGCCCATCGCCAAGGAGCTGCCGCTGGAATACGCCGTCGAAATGAACAACCTCATCCACCTTGAGATGAGCGGAACACTATGAAAGGAGGCGCGGCCATGCAACTGAATACGCTTCCTGTTTCGACATGGAACCATCTCGGCGTGAATCACGCGCCGGACAGAGCCGCCCTCCCCGCCGCTCCCGCAGGCGGCTGGGGCGCGACCAACACCCGCTATGAAGCGCTGCCCGAGGGCTGCGCCTGCCGTCCGGTGCTGCCGCTCGCGTGCGCGAGAGCCCGGAGCGGTCTCGGCGTGGAGGCAGACAGGTTTATCCGCACCAACGCGACATTCCACCGCTTCTATTCTGCCGCAGGCACGGCAAAAGCTCCGATCCGCCTGTATGAGCATCTGGACAGCGATCACCCCAACGCCATCACGCACACGGCGCTGCACGCGCAGGAAAACGCCTGCGTGACCTATATTCAGGTGATCACCGCCGAGGACGACGCAGACGGCGTGAGCGCAGGTCTGACGCAGATTGCCGCCGAGCGCGGCGCGCGCGTGCGTCTCATCCAGGTGCAGCTGCTGCCCCTCGCCTGCAGACGGTACAACGCCGTGGCGGTACGCTGCGAGGCCGGCGCACGCGTGGACGTCGTGCGCGCGGAGCCCGGCGCGGGCGTGCTCGTCTCCGGCGCGCACTTTGCGCTGGAGGGCGACGAGAGCGCCTGCCGGCTCGACGCCGTGTACTACGGCGAAGGGGACGGCATACTCGACTTCAACGACGTCGCCGTCCACACCGGGCGCGGCACAGTGAGCGAACTCACCACCGCGGGCGTCCTCTCGGACCGCGCGGAGAAGATTCTGCGCGGAACGATCGACTTTCAGCGCGGCGCTGTTCGCGGCGTGGGACACGAGCAGGAGGACGTGGTCCTCTTCAGCCCCGACGTGCGCAACCGCACGGCGCCGCTGATCCTCTGCGCGGAGGAACAGGTGGAGGGTCAGCACGCAGCCACCATCGGGCGGCTGGACGAGGACATGCTCTACTACCTCTCGTCACGCGGCCTCTCGGCTGCGGATGCCCGGCGGCTGCTGGTGGAGGCGCGCTTCGCCCCCATCCTCGACAAAATCCCGGACACGGCACTGCGCGAACAGGTCCGCGCCGACATCGGAAGGAGACTTGACCATGACGCTTGACCGCATTTCAGACTTCCCCATCCTCGCCCCGGGTGCAGACGGGAAACGTCTGGTTTATCTGGACAACGGCGCAACCACGCAAAAGCCCCGTCAGGTGCTCAACGCCGTCCTGCGCTACTACGAGACGGAAAACGCCAACCCGCATCGCGGGGTCTATGATCTCGCCATGCGCGCAACCGACGCACACGAGAACGCCCGCGCTGCCGTTGCAAGGTTCCTGCACGCGGAGGACGACGAAATCATCTTCACGCAGAACGCCTCCGAGGCGCTCAATCTCGTGGCGCAGAGCTGGGGCCGCGCCTTTGTGGGCGAGGGTGACGAGATTCTCATCTACGTCGCCGAGCACCACTCCAACCTCGTGCCGTGGCAGCGTATCGCCGCGGAAAGGGGCGCGGTGCTGCGCTACATGTATCCGAACACGGAAGGCCGCCTGACAGAGGCGGAGATCGCCGAAAAAATCACGCCGCGCACGAAAGTCGTCTGCGCAGCACAGGTATCGAACGTGCTGGGTCTGGAGATCCCGGTGAAGGCACTCACGGAGCAGGCGCACGCCGTGGGCGCGGTGGTCGTGCTCGACATCGCGCAGAGCGTGGCGCATCTGCCGATCGATCTCAAGGCGCTGGACGTGGACTTTGCCGCCCTGTCGGGACACAAGATCTACGCACCCATGGGCGTCGGCGCGCTCTATGGCAAGCACGAGCTGCTGGAAAAAATGCCGCCCTTCCTCTCCGGCGGCGACATGATCAATCAGGTGCACGAGCAGCGCACGACCTACGCCGAGGCGCCGCGCAAATTCGAAGCCGGCACCCGCAACGTCGGCGGAGAGGTCGGTCTTGCGGCGGCTATCGATTATGTAAACCAAATCGGATGGGACGCGATCATGGCGCACGAAAGCGCTCTCATCGAGCGGGCTGTGGCAGGCATGGCGGCGCTCCCCTATGTGACCGTGTATGGCGCGGCGAGCGCCGCTGGACGGCACGGGGTATTGAGCTTCAACATCGAGGACGTACACCCGCACGACGTCGCCACGATCCTCGACAGCGCGGGCGTATGCATCCGCGCGGGACACCACTGCGCGCAGCCGCTGATGGAGCATCTCGGCATCGGCTCCTGCTGCCGGGCGAGCTTTGCGCTCTACAACACCGCCGGGGACGTGGACGCGCTCCTCGACGGACTCAAACAGGTCAGAGAGGTGATGGGTCTTGGATCTTAAAACGCTGTACAATCAGATCATCACGGAAAACAGCCGCTCGCGGCGCAACCGCCATCCGGTGGAGGGCGCGACGCACACACTTGAGGGCGTGAACCCCTCCTGCGGCGACGACATCACGCTCCAGCTGCGCGTGGTGGACGGCGTCGTGGAGGACGCGGGCTTCACGGGAAACGGCTGCGCGATCTCGCAGGCCTCTGCATCCCTGATGATCGACGACATCTTAGGCAAGCCCATTGAGGAAGCCCGGCGGCTGATCGGTCTGTTTCTCGGCATGGTCAAGGGCACGGTCAGGCCGGACGAGATCGACGATCTTGAGGATGCCGCCGCCCTGCAGGGCATCGCCCACACGCCCGCGCGAACGAAATGCGCGGTGCTTGCCTGGCACACGCTGGAGGAAGCGCTAAGCGGAAAAACGGAATCCTGACGAAAAACCCTCTGCCGTTTCATGGCAGAGGGTTTGCTGTTTATTTCTGCTCCCTGAATGCGAACAGCCGCTGCCCGAGGTAGTTCAGCCCCGTGAAGAGCACCATACCGACGAAGAGCGCCACATTGTCGCGCACGCTGATTGACGCATTGTTCAAAAGGCGGAGACACAGGGGCTTTGCAATGCCGTAGGCGAGCAGATAGCACACGGCGATGTTCACGACGAAGCGAAACACCTGTCCCCAGCTCTGCTCATGGTTGCGGAACGTGAAGTACTTGTTGAGGAAAAAGCTCAGGATGCTCGTGAGCACATAGTTCGCAGCCGACGACACCCAGTAGCTCGCGCCCGCCAGATTATACAGCCCGAACATGATCGCCATGCCTACGAGCGTATTGATCACGCCCACGATCAGAAAGCGCAGAAGCTTTCCGTCGACGAGCGACAGGAGCTTTTTCATTCCGTCTCTCCCCTGTCGTCGAGCAGCGTTTCCACGCGCCAGCGCGGGCGGCGCTTGGTCTCCAGATAGATCTTGCCGACGTACTCGCCCACGATGCCGATGGCCAGCATCTGCAGGCCGCCGAGCGCCCAGATGGACACGGCAAGGCTCGACCAGCCGGTGACGGTGTGTCCCGTCCAGTGACGGATCAAGAACCAGATCAGCATGAGAATGCTGAAGCAGAAGATGAGCATACCCAGACGCGTGATGAACCTGATCGGCTGCACGGAAAGGCTCGTGATGCCCTCCCACGCAAACGACAGCATTTTTTTCAGCGGATACTTGCTCTCGCCAGCGAAGCGCTCTCCGCGCTCATAGTACACGACGTCGCTTTTGTACCCCACAAGCGGCACCAGCCCGCGCAGGAAGAGATTGACCTCCTCATACTCGGCAAGAGCGTCCAGCGCGCGGCGGCTCATGAGCCGGTAGTCCGCGTGGTTGTAGACCGTCTCCGCCCCGAGAAAGCGCATGACCTTATAAAACGCCTGCGCCGTGCCGCGCTTGAACGCCGTGTCCTTTTTGCGGTCAGACCGCACGCCGTAAACCACGTCGCAGCCGGAGGTAAACTTCTCGAGCATCGCGTCGATGGCGTCAATATCGTCCTGCAGGTCGGCGTCCATGGAGATCACGCAGTCGGCGCGGTCTCGAAGCGTCATCAGAGCGCACAAAAGCGCGTTCTGGTGCCCGCGGTTGCGCGAAAGCCGGATGCCGGAGAACGTCTCGGGCTCCGCGTCGTGCAGGCGCTCGATGATCGTCCAGGTCGCGTCCTTTGAGCCGTCGTCGGCAAAGCAGATGCGGCTTCCCGGCGTGATCACGCCGGCGGCGCGCAGCGCGCGGAACTTCTCGCGCAGGCGCTTTGCCGTCTCGGGCAGAACAGCTTCTTCGTTGTAGCACGGGATCGCCAGATATACGGTCACAGCCATGGCAGATGCCTCCCTCTCGCCGCATCGGCGCGGCACTTTCACTTTACCACATACCGGGAGAAAAGGCAACCGGAATGTGTTATGTAAACTTCATGTGCAAAACGATACCCGCCCGAAGGCGGGTATCTGTCATGGTTCAAACGCTCTCGTACTCTTCGACGATCTCCGCTTCGGGAGCACGGGTCAGCAGGCTCACGACCACAATGGCGATGCAGCCGACCACGAAGGCGGGCAGCAGCTCATAGATGTCCCACGCGCCGCCGAGCGGACGTACCGCAAACTTCCAGACGAAGATCATGACCGCGCCGGAGAACATCCCGGCAATGGCACCCTGCTTGTTGCAGCGCTTCCAGAAGAGGGCGAACAGCATCACGGGTCCGAATGTGGCGCCGAAGCCTGCCCAGGCAAAGGAGACCACACGGAAAATGGAGCTGTTGGGATCCATGGCGAAGAACACGGCAATCACAGCCACGCCGATGACGCCGAGGCGGGCGATGAGAAGGTTCGTTTTTTCACTGAGCTTCAGGCCGAAGACGTCATGCAGCAGATTCTGCGTGATGCCGGAGGCCGCTGCCAGAAGCTGCACATCGGCGGTAGACATTGTGGCTGAGAGGATGCCCGCCAGAATGACGCCGGCGATGACGGCGAAGAAAATGTTCTTCTGGCTCATGAGGGCGGAAGCTCGAATGAGGATGGATTCGGCCTCAGAGCTGCTGCTGAAGCCCTGGATCGCGCCGGCATTCACCATGCCGTAGCCCACGATGCCGATGACGACGGCAACGCCCAGCGAGAGGATGACCCAGGTGCTGGCGATGCGGCGGGAGACTTTGATGTTGCTCTCGTCCTTGGCCGCCATAAAGTGGATGAGAACGTGCGGCATACCGAAGTAGCCGAGGCCCCAGGCCAGCGTGGACAGGATGGTGATCCCGCCATAGCGGCCTGCTTCCGTCGCCGCAATGTTGGTGCTGGAAAAGAAGTCCAGATAACCGGGGACCGCTTTGGCATTGGCAACGACAGCGTCCCAGCCTCCGGCTGCATGGATGCCGAAAATAAATACAACAATCAGCGCAAAGGTCATGACCATGCTCTGAATGAGACTGGTGATGGAAGCCGCCATGAAGCCGCCCATCGTGCAGTAAGCAACGATCACAATGGCAGAGACGATCATGGTAACGGTGTAGTCCCAGCCGAACATGCTGTTGAACAGCTTGCCGCAGGCGACAAAGCCGGAAGCGGTATAGGGAACAAAGAAGATGATAATGACCAGCGCGCCGATGGTCTCGATCAATTTGGTGTTATCCCGGAAGCGCTTTGCCAGAAAATCCGGAACCGTGATCGCATCCAGCTTTGCGGAATAAACGCGAAGTCTGCGGGCGACAATCAACCAGTTGAGATAGGTGCCCGCGGCAAGACCGATGGCTGTCCAGCCGGCTTCCGCGACACCGCAGAACAGCGCCAGTCCCGGGACGCCCATCAGCAGATAAGCACTCATGTCTGAGGCTTCCGTACTCATGGCGGCAGCAACAGGGCCGAGCTTCCGACCTCCGAGGTAGAAGTCTGAGCTGGTGTTGGTGCCCTTGGAATGGCGGTAACCGATGAGCAGCATACCGACCAGGTAGGCAATGATGGCAATGATGATGAAGACGGATGATGTGGACATATTCTCTTCCCTCATTTCTAAAATGGACGAGCCTGCGCCGCAGCGGCAGTCCGTCAGGTCTCGCTTAAATTAGTAAATACTAATGTTTGCAAGAGTTTCAGAAAACATGTGTAGTTTACTTTAATTCGGCGAAGATGTCAAGCGCTATCTTCTATTTTTGGCGATTATTTACGAGAATTGCAGCTTGACACCGGGCATTTTATGGATTATAATCACATTTGTACATAAGGTTTTACTTATTTGCGGAGGGATTCCGATGAGTCTCAAGCAGTATCAGGCGTTTTTGAAGGCAGCCGAGCTGCACTCGGTCTCGGCCGCGGCGGAGGCGCTGGGCATTTCCCAGAGCGCGCTGACGCAGGCGATCGCGGCGCTGGAAAAGCAGTTCGGCTTTGCCGTTCTCTCCCGCTCGCGTTCGGGCACGCAGCTCACGCAGGAGGGACGGCGCGTGTATGAGGCGGTGCGGCAGGTCGTGCACGCCGAGGCGGCGCTCTCCACCGCCGTGCGCGAGGTGCGCGAGACGGGAAGCAGCGTCATTCGCATCGCGACGTTCAAGAGCGTGGCGGTGAGCTGGCTGCCGGCAATGATGAAGGCCTTTCAGGCCGAGCACCCGGAGGCGCGCTTTCGTCTTTTTGACGGCGCGTATGCCGAGGTGGACGCGTATGTGCGCTCCGGCGCAGTGGACTTCGGCTTCGTCTCCCTGCCCGACACGCTGGATTGCGACCACATCCCCGTGCGCGAGGATCGCCTGCTCGCCGTGCTGCCGCAGGGCCATCCCCTCGCAAGTGCGGAGCGGGTGCCGGTCGAGCAGTTCGGGCGCGAGCCGGTTGTGAGTCTCATCGACAGCACGAACCAGGACGCGCTGCGCGTTCTGAACGCCGCCGGCGTCACGCCGGACGTGCGCTTCAAGACCGCGGACGACTATGCGCTCATCTCCATGGCAGAGAGCGGACTCGGCATCTGCATCACGCACGAGCTCGTCTTAAAGAGCGACAATCACAACGTCGTCGTGCGCGAGCTCGACCCACCCGCCCACCGGACGATCGCCATCGCCCTGCCGGGCTTCAAGAGTGCAAAGCCCCTCGTGCAGGACTTCATCCGCTTCGTTCAGCGCTGGACAAAAGCCCACCCGGAGATGTAAGGAAAAAACAAAACAGCCCTCTGTTCCGTTTGAGAACAGAGGGCTGTTTGTGTTGAATCGTATTATGCCATCTGCAGCGGCTGCACCTCGTCAAGGTCGCAGGCGTCGAGGACGTTCTGTCCGCCGATGACGCAGACGGCGGCATTCTCATTCGCCGCGTCGATCGCGTCCGCAAGGGCGGCGAGCGTCTCGGGCGTCGTGGCGAGAAGCTCCGCTCTCTGCTGCTGGAGATCGTCGTTCGTCACGCCGGAGAGCGTGCGGGCGGCTGCCGCGACGCCTGCGGCACGCACGGTCTCGACAGGCTCCAGGTTGCCGACGGCGCTGATGATATATTTCTCGGTCTCGGCAGCGTCGCGGCTCATCGCGCGCAGCGCGTCGCCGCAGCCGGAGAAGGCGTTTAGGCTGCCCGCGACGTTCGGATCGCGGTAGCTCGTGGCGACCATATCGCCGAGTCTGCCGACGCGCCAGCCGGTGCCGTAGGCGCCGCCCTGCACGCGCACGGCGTTCCAGAGATAGTCGTAGGTGAGCATCTGGCCCGCGCACTCCGCCGCGCCGTTGTAGGGCGCAGCGAGCACAGCGCACTTCGCGCCGTAGCCGATCTCGGCGGGGATCACAAAGCCCTCGCGCGCACACTTCAGCGGCGCATACGTCTCCGGCCTGCCCGCGGGCTGATCGGAGAGGACGGCGAGCATGCCGCGCAGGAAGCTTTCATCATACGCGCCCGTGAGGCTTACGGTCACACGCGCGCGGGAGAAGATCGTCTTCGCCAGATCCCTCAGCTGCGCGCCGAGGGCGGCGGGATCACTTTCATACGCGCGCTCGGCTGCCTGCATCGCGCGCAGGAGCGTCACGCCGTCAAAGGCCTCGCGCACCGCGCCGCGCGCCGTGAGCATGGCGAGGGCGCGCATGGCGGCGAAGCGGTTGCCGCCGGCGGAGATGTCCTGCTCGAGCATGATGCGGCTCTGGCGCAGAAGCTGGAAGATGGCATCCGGATCATCAAAGCGGGTGCGGTTCAAAATCTCATCCGTGAGACGCGCGGCGTCCGCCTTGCCCTCCTCCAGCAGCGCAAGCTGCACGGTGAAGTACGGCGTCACCGTGCCGCCGCGCTCGGCGACGGTCGTGCCGGTGACAAAGCGCCCCAGCGCCCCCTCCAGAGCATCGGCCAGCGCCATGGGCGTGTAGTGCTCGGTGGCAAGGTCGCTGAAGAGCATGGCGAGCATGCTGAGCTTCGGCAAAGTCTCGGCTTTCTGATCCGAGAGATCGAAGAACAGATCGAGATAGGTGATGCCGTCCGTTTTGAGATCATGGTGCAGCACCCTCGTGCCGTCGAGCTCTCGCATAGTCTCGGCAGTATAGACGCCCTTCTCCGGGATGTCTTTCAGGTGCAGGCGCGGGAGCGTCGCGAGCTCCTCGGGCGTATCGGACGCCTGCTGGCGCTCGCGGAGCTTTTCAAAGCGCGCCGTGACAGCCGCGTTCTGCTCCTCCGTCCAGCCCGCCCTGACGGCGGCAAGGCGTTTTCTCTCCGCCTCGGCAGTCTCCGCGCCCAGCGTCTTCGAGGGCAGGAGCGCAACCGTGGCGGTATGGGGATTGTCCAGAAAGGCCGCGCGCAGGAAGTCTTCAAACCAGCCCGCGTCGAGCTTCTCCCGCAGCGCATCGAACACCGCGTCATAGCGCAGCCCCTGCGCTGGGTCGCCGCCGTAGAGCCAGGCGTCCATGCTCTGGATGGCATAGACCACGCCGCGCGGCATGCGCCCGAAGTCCTTTTCGCGCGTGGAGAATTCGATCCGGCGCAGCACATTGCGCAGCCGCTCACGGTCGAGCGCGCCGTCAGCGAGAGTCCGGAGCGTATCCTCGACAATGCGCCACGCCTCATCCGCGCGCTTTTCGTCGGCGTTGTACAGCAGCAGATACGCATAGTTCTGCTGCATGCCGTCGTCCGTGCCGAACGAGAGATCCTCGCAGAGCCCGGCATCGAGCAGGGCTTTTTTCAGCGGGGCGTCGTTCGTGCCCGTGAGCGCGGCGGCAAGCGCGCTCAGAGCGATGGTCTTTTCCGGCTCTTCAAACGTGCCGTAGACCCAGCCGCGCGACAGGAGCGCCTTGTTTTCCGTGCGCTCCTCCGCGCCGATCTCGTAATATGCCGTCGCCTCGCTTTTGACAGGCTCCTGCATCGGGATATCCGCGTCGGGGTCGATGCGGTCAAAGTCGCGCAGGAAGCTGTCGAGCTTTTCGAGCACGGCGTCGAGATCCATGTCGCCGTCGAGCAGGATGCGGCTGTTGGAGGGATGGTAAAACCGCGCATGGCTCGCGCAGTAGTCTTCATACGTCAGCTCCGGGATGTGCGCCGGGTCGCCGCCGGAGCTGCATCCGTAGGTCACATCCGGGAAGAGCGCGCGCAGCAGCGTCTGGCGCAGGCGGCTTTCGGGGTTGGAGTAGTCGCCCTTCATCTCGTTGAACACAACGCCGTTGACGATGATCGCGCCGTCCTCGGTCGGCTCATAATGCCAGCCCTCCTGCAAAAACGCGTGGTCATCATGGATGCACAGCGGGTGGAGCACCGCGTCGAGGTATACGTCCATCAGGTTCAGGAAATCAGCGCCGTTGCGGCTCGAGACCGGGTACATCGTCTTGTCCGGAAACGTGAACGCATTCAGGAACGTGGAGAGCGAGCCCTTCAGCAGCTCCACGAACGGCTCGCGCACGGGATACTTCTCGCTGCCGTTGAGCACCGAGTGCTCCAGAATGTGAAACACGCCCGTGTCATCGTGCGGGATGGTCTTGAACGCAATGGCAAACGTCTTGTTGTCGTCCGGGCGCTGCAGCCAGACGAGGTCTGCGCCGTTTTTCTCATATTCCATGCGCCAAAGCGTCGCGCCGATCTCGGAAAGCTGCTCGCTCCCGTGCACGCGGAAGCCATGGATCAGGTCGTTTACTTGCATCTATTCGTTCTCCTTTGTGAGTGTTTCGTTCATGCTGCCGGTTCGGTAGCCCTGCAGATCCAGCGTGACATAAGCAAAGCCGAGCGCGCGGAGCTTTGCGCCCAGCTGCGCGCGCATCTCCGGCGCTGCAAGCCGCAGGATGTCCCCGGGCTCTGCTTCGACGCGGGCGAGCTCGCCGTGCACGCGCACGCGCACCTGCCGGAAGCCAAGGTCGTGCAGAAAGGCCTCCGCCGCGTCCACGCGCCGCAGCCCCTCCTGCGTGATGCGCTCGCCGTAGGCAAAGCGGGAAGCAAGGCACGCGCACGAGGGCTTGTCCCAGGTGTCGAGTCCAAGCTCTCTCGAGAGCGCGCGGATCATGGCCTTTGTCAGCCCCGCCTCGCGCAGCGGGCTTTTCACGTCCAGCTCCGCGATTGCGCGCAGCCCGGGCCGATAGTCGCCCTCGTCGTCGAGGTTCGAGCCCTCCGCCACGACGGCGGCGCCGCTTGCCCGCGCGGCCTCCGAAAGCGCCGAGAAGATCTGCTTCTTGCAGTGATAGCAGCGGTCGGGCGGATTTGTATAAAAGCCCGGCAAACGCATCACGTCCGGCTGAACTATGATATGCCGCACGCCGAGCGCGGCGCAGAAGGCCTTTGCCGCCTCGAGCTCGCGCTCGGGCACCGCCTCGATCGCCGCGGTGACGGCGACGGCGTTTGCGCCCAGAGCATCGTGCGCCGCCTTCAGCAGAAGCGTCGAGTCCACGCCTCCGGAAAACGCCACGGCGACGCTGCCATAGCTTTTTAGGCAATTGATCAGGTTTACATAATGTTCATTCATAGAGCAGCTCCCGTGCCTCGTCAAGCGTCAGATCCGCCTCGCGGGCGATCCGGCGCAGGTCATCGAACTCTGCCTTTTCTCGCTCGACGCCGTAGCCCTCGGAGCGCTTGACGCGCACCGGGCCGTAGGGCGTCTCGACCATGCGCTCGGCCCTGCGCAGCACATAGCGGCGGCAGAGCGTTTCGCGGATGCCGAGCGTCGTCGTATGGCGGAAGAGGGCGCGCACCATCTCGTCGCGCTGGTCCTCCCGGCAGAGGCACGTCAGGATCACGCCGGGGCGGTTTTTCTTCATGCCGATGGGCGTGTAATAGGCGTCCGGCGCGCCGAGGCGCAAAAGCTCTTCGATCGCAAAGCCCACCGCCTCGGGGCTCATATCGTCCACGTTGCAGCTGAGCTCCACGATGGTCTCCTCGACGCTGCCGAGTACGGCGCGCACGGCGGAGAGCTTCGGGAAGTCTTTCTTTCCCATGCCATAGCCGATCCGCTCCGCCGTCATGGCGGGCTGGCGGCTGTAAGTCTGCGCAAAGTGCTTGATGAGCGCAGCGCCGGTGGGCGTGCAGAGCTCGCCCTCCATGTCGCCGGCAAGGGACGGCACGCCGCGCAGAATCCGCGCGGTCGCCGGAGCGGGCACGGACAGGCGCCCGTGGGCGCAGAGAATCTCGCCAAAGCCGGTGCAGACGGGACTTGCCGTGATGTGCTCTGGCCGAAGCTCATGCAGGATCAGGCATGCGGCGGTGATGTCCGCGATGGCGTCCATCGACCCGAGCTCGTGGAAATGGATGTGCTCCATTGTCGTGCCGTGTACCTCCGCCTCCGCCTCGGCGATCTCCTGATAGACCGCAAGCACATCTCGGCGGACTGTTTCGGGCACATCCAGCCCCGCGACGATCTCACGGATCTCAAACATGCCGCGGTGGACATGCGCATGGTGGTGAGGGTGCGCGTCCGGGACGCCCTGCTCTTCCTCCTCCTCGCGGAAGAGGACGGTGAGGTGCGTGCCGACGACGCCGTGCTTCTCCACACGCTGCGCTGAGAACGTCACGCCGGGGATTTTGGCGGCATTCAGGCGCGCAAGCATGGCGTCCCGATCCTGGCAGAGCTCCAGCAGCGCCGCCGAGAGCATATCGCCCGCGGCGCCGGCAGAGACGTCGAGAAAGAGCGCTCTCATTTCTTGCCCTCCAGGTGGTTGATCATGCTGGCGAGATAGCCGCCGCCGAAGCCGTTGTCGATATTCACAACGCTCACGCCGCTGGCACAGGAGTTGAGCATGCTCAGAAGCGCCGCAACGCCGCCGAGGCTCGCGCCGTAGCCCACGCTCGTCGGAACGGCGATCACGGGGCAGTCGGCGAGTCCGCCGATAACGGACGGCAGCGCGCCCTCCATGCCCGCAACGGCGACGATGCAGCGCGCGGACATGATGGGCTCGATGTTATGCAGCAGACGGTGAACGCCCGAAACGCCCACATCATACAGGCGCGTGACTTTGTTGCCGAGCGCCTCTGCCGTGAGCGCGGCTTCCTCGGCAACTGCCATATCGCTCGTGCCGCCCGTGGCGACAACAATTGTGCCGTCGCCGTCAGGCTCCGGCAGCTCGCCGATCAGTCCGATTCTGGCAAGGGCGTTATATTCCAGCGGATGCGCCGCATGAATCAGGTCGGCGGTCTCGGGCGAGATGCGCGTGATCATGATGGTCTTCTGCCCGCGCTCGCGCATGGCAGAGGCAATGCGGATGATCTGGTCGCTGGTCTTGCCCGCGCCGTAGATGACCTCCGCGACGCCCTGACGAAGCTCGCGGTGGTGATCCACCTTGGCAAAGCCGAGATCCTCAAACGGCTCCAGCTTTAATTTGAGCATGGCATCCTGCGGCGTGATCGCGCCGTCCCGCACGGCCTCCAGGGTATGCAGAATGTCTCTCTGACTCATCAGACATCGTTCCTTTCAGTATTCCCATTTCATATCATAATAGTGTAATTATATAGAAAAATCCGCAAACGGTCAACCGTCTGCGGATCGTGTCTCACCATTTGTTCATGACCTTTTCGGCAAAGCCGGGAAGCTCCCGGATCTCGAGCACCGTGCCGTCGTCGAGCACCGCCCTGCCGGTAAACCTGCCGAACACCTGATGCTGGTCGCTTTTGAGCACCTTGAAATCCGTGCAGCTCGCGCGGTCGAGCACGGGCGTGAAGTCCATCTCAAACCGCCCGTCGTCCGAGGAAAACGTCCACGGCTTCATGTAATCGGGCGTGTGCCTCCCGTCGTCGCCGGGGATGTGAAAGCGCACTTGACTGAGCTTGTGCGCTCTGCCGTTGTAAAAGAGCATGTTTTCGCTCGCGGCCGAGGTATCGCCGAAGCCGTAGCCGATGTTGAAACCGAACGGCACACCCTCGTGCAGCCCGGACGCGCTGCCCCAGTACCAGGTGTTGTCATACGTCCAGACGCCGCGACCCCAGTCGAGCACGGCAAAGCTATCGGCAGGATCAAACGTATAGGTCGTGCCGTGGTAGCCGTAGGTCACAAAGCCCTCGGCGCGCATGCAGTTGATCTTCTGGTTATAGTAAAAGTGCTTCGGCTTGTCAAAGGGCGTGGCGATGACCATGCTCTCCTCCGGCTCGTCATAGAGCGTCACTTTGGCATAGAGCGCGCCCTCAGGGCCGAACTTCTTCATCTGGGCCATGAGCGTACGCTTCCCCGGCTGGACGTCGAAGACGATGTCATAGCCCTTTTTGTGGATCTCCGTTCTGCCGGAAGCCGAGGACTCGGGGAGATTCGTCTTGCCGAGCGTGAGGACGCGCATGGGGCTTGTGGTAATCTCCCAGCCCTCCTCGAAGTTCAGAAGCGAGACGGAATCCAGTCCCATATAGCCGTTGTCCGCGATCGTGAGGCACAGGGCGAAGCGGCCGTTGTTCACGCAGTAGTAGTCCCACTCCTTCAGGCGCAGGGGGCTTGCCTTCACGTCCGCGCGGCGGTAGACCGGCAGAAGGCGCTTGGCATAGCCGGGCTCGGTCAGGTCGCCCGCAGCGTTGAGAAGCATGATCGGGCGGGTGATTTCATGCTGGCTCACAGGCCTTGCTCCTTTCTCTGGCGGCGGATATCCGTGCCCAGAAACGGCAGCGTCTGGTATTCACCCTCGAGGCGCGAGAGGATTTGGGGCGAATAGCAGCGCTGAAGATCGGCGTCGGTGAGATTCGTGGAGATGATGGTGGCCCTGCCGTTTACAAGGCGCGTATTGATGAGCGTGTACAGCGCGCTCACGGAATAGGGCGAGATCATCTCCGTGCCGAGATCATCAAGGATCATGAGATCACAGGAGAGATACTGCTCCACGCGCGCCTGTCCCTGCTCGCCCGCCGGGGTGAACGGACGAAACTTCGCCGCCTCAAACGCCGCGAGGCAGGTGCTCGCCGTCTCATAAGCCACGCTGCAGCCGCGCGCGGAGACCACGCGCGCAATGCAGGCGGAGAGATACGTCTTGCCAAGCCCCGTCCCGCCCTGCAGCAGCAGATTCGGCGCGCCGGGCGTAAAGCGATCGGCATATTCGCGGGCAAAGTCGCGCGTCATCGCCATCTGCTCGCGTGCGCCGGTGGCGTCGTCGTACCAGTCGAGCGAGAATTTTTCAAAGGACTCGTCTCCCGCGCGCAGAAGCGAGCTTAAGTCCGCCGTGGCCTCGGCGTTATAGAGCTTCATGAGACAATCGCAGATGCTCCCGTCCGGGAGATAGCCCTTGTCGCGGCACTTTTTGCACGAGCAGATCTCGTCCGTCCAGTCCTCGCTCAGTCCGTTTTGCTTCAAGAGCGCGGCGCGCTGTGCCTGCGCGGCGAGATTTTCCTTTCGCAGGGCGGCGACCGCCTCGGAGGTATCACCCTGCTGCAGGGCGAGCGCATACAGCCGCGGCATCTGCGCGCGCAGCGTTTCGTCCAGCTCGCGAAGACCGGGGATCGTGTCATAGGCGCGCTGCTCGCGGCGGCGGCGCGTTTCCTCGTTCGCCGCGCGGCGCGCAGAGAGCTTCTCCCGCGCGCGGGCGAGATAGATTCCGTTCAATGCCATGGGCGGTCACTCCTCCTTTTTGTCACGCATGCCGCGCAGAAGCTCCTGCGCGCGCGCCAGATCGTTGCGCGGCTGCGCACCGGCGGCAGGCTGTGTCTGGCGGCGCTGCGCACCGCGCGGATCGCGCTCCCGGACGGCTGCGAGCGTGTGGATGTTCTGGGCATGCCAGCCTTTCAGGATCTTGTCCATATACGCCCAGGTCAGACGGCCAGTGTTCGTCACGGTGCGATCCCAAGCCTCGGCGATCACATCCACGGGAAACTCCATGTCGATCCAGCTGTCGACATACTTGCGCTCGGTCGGGACGTGCGGGCGGTCATCAAGCTGCAGCGCGCGCCAGATCTGACCGTGCAGGGAGCGGCGCTCCCGGTCGCGGGCGATATACCGCTCTGCCATATCGAGCGTGAGCACCTCGTCATCCGCCCAGTGGCAGGCCACCTTTTCGATGTAGCGGATGCCCGGCGAACGGCCGGGTCCGTTCTTGGCGCGGTATTCGTCAAACACATAGGTCAGCAGCTGCATCAGCACCTCGGGCGGCAGGCCGAAATGATCCTGCATGCCGAGCAGCTTTTTCATCTCCGCCGCCGTAAGCTTGCGCCCGTAGAGCTGCTGCGCCATCTGCACGACGCCGGAAAAGCCGCGATCCTCGTTCGTGCGCTGCACAAGCTCCTCGTTGGTATACTCCGGCAGCGTGTGCGTATCCGGCACCGGCTTCTCGGCGGTTTGCAGGACGCCCGCAGACCGCAGCAGCGCCACTGCCGCACGATAGTCCTCCTCCGACAGGTGCAGCTCCCTCGCCGACGGAAGCTTGCCGCCCGTGCGCTGCACCGCCAGATATAGAAGCGCCGCCGGCGCGCTGCGCGCGCGGAGCACCTTGTCCAGCTCGTCCACCGGCAGAGAGATGTTCACCTGCCGCGTGAGCGTATAATTCGTTTCATTCATGTACGTTTTCACGCTTTCTCGTTCGTATGCGGCGTTCGCGGATGGAATGCGCAGAAACGCCCTATTCTTTATCACGATACAGTATACCATCGTTTCGCGTTTCCCGCAATATTCGCGTTCATGTTTCTTACGGGTAGAAAACAGGGGAAAATGGCAAAAAAACAGTGGCATAATTATCAATTTATACTTGTTATGTTAACAAATTTGTAAACTTTCGTCGAATGAAAGGGAAGCATTTGACATTCTTTGTTTCTTTTGATATAATACTTGCGTCTATTATGTGAACTTGTATAGACGGCGTCCGCCCGACCTCTCCCGGCGGACCAACCATGAAAGTGAGGGAAATGCATGAAAGGACGACTGAAACAGCTCACCGGCGTTTTTCTGGCGCTGCTGCTCTGTGTCTCACTCGCCGCGCCTGCGGCTGCTGCGAACCCGAGCGTGAATGATATCGCAACTGCCGCCCTCGAGCTGATTTCTTCCCACGAGGGAACCTACAACTCGGTCAACGCCAATGACTCCGGCGCGGTATCCGTCGGCAAGATCCAGTGGCACGGCGACCGTGCGCTGGAGGTCGTGCGGCTGGCTGCAAATTACATGGGCGCAAACGGCGCCGTCGCGATTCTCGGCCAGAGCTTTTATGATGAGATTATGACCGCTTCCAGCTGGGCGAGCCGCTCTGTGAACGAAACCGAGGCTGCGGCGCTCAGACAGCTGCTCGGATCCGAAGCCGGACACCGCGCGGAGGACGAGATCGGCGCGAGAGACCTCTCTCGGTATGTCAACGACGGCATGTCCCGCGGTCTGAGCAATCCGACCACGCTGGTGTACTACTGCGATCTGATGAACCAGTGGCCCGTGCAGGCGTGGAACATCGCACGTGACACGGTCGCCAAGTACGGCGGCGCTGCCACGGTGGATAAGATCCATGAGATTGCCTGCGCCTCCCCGATGGCGGGCATGCTGCGTACCCGCGCCTACAACTACTGCATCAACATCCGCTGGGACGGCTACGGCCCGTCCACGGTCGCCGGCATGACCGACGTGCAGCAGGGCATCTGGTATGCCGCGCCTGTCGAATGGGCGGTCAACAAGGGCATCACGACCGGCACCTCCAGCACGACCTTCTCCCCCGACGCCGTCTGCACCCGCGCGCAGGCCGTCACGTTCCTGTGGCGCGCGATGGGCGCGCTGAAGCCGACTACGACCGTGCAGGTGTTCTCGGATGTGTCCGCCTCTGACTACTACTACGACGCCGTTATTTGGGCGGCGGAGCAGGGCATCACCTCCGGCACCGGCAACGGCACCTTCTCCCCGGACAAGGAATGCTCCCGCGGCGAGATCGTCACGTTCCTGTGGCGCGCCAAGAACATGCCCGCTCCCGGCGGTAGCAACTTCTTCTGGGATGTCGGCGCTGACAGCTACTGCGCGACCGCAGTGGACTGGGCTTATTGTCAGGGCATCACGGAAGGCAGCGGAGGCGGCATGTTCTCACCCAACGACGCCTGCACCCGCGCGCACATCGTGACGTTCCTGTATCGCGACCAGACGTAAGCGAATCAAAAAAATGACTGCGCATCGCTTTGCGGTGCGCAGCTTTTTTATGTACCTATGTGCGTTCAATCTCCGAGGCGCTGATCTCAAACGCTGTGCGCGTCTCGACGCCGGTTTCGGTCTGCTTTCGATATTCGCGCGACTGGAAGCGTCCCTCCAGCGACACGACGTCCCCGACGCTCCACTGCCCGGCGCGCGCCGCCCGATCCCCCCAGGCGATGCAGGGCAGATAGTCGCTGCGCCCATAGCGGCGGTTGACCGCGACCATGAGATCGCAGATCTCCCGTCCGCGCGGCGTGACGCGCAGGATTGGCGGTTTGCAGATTGTGCCGGTGAGCCGGACGAGATTCCGGTCCTGCGCCTCCGGCGACAAGAGCGCACGCGCAAACAGCAGAATCACAAGTCTCGCGCCGACGCCGCTTTTGTTGTTGAAGCTACGTACCTCTCCCTCCGCGACAATGCGCGCTCCCTCGCGCAGCTCCGCCGCCGTGAGCAGCCGCTCGCGCGAGAGCACGTTCACGCAGTCTGCCGCGCCCGAAAGCCGCTCCACGCGCAGCGGAAAGCGGAAAAACCGCTCGCCCCGGCTGACGTGCGACAGCTCCGGCGCAGCCGCAGCCGTACCGCAGAGCACGGCGTAGTTGTTCGATTCAAATTGCTGCATAGCCTCTTCTCCCCTCGTGAAAACATAGAACAGTCTATGCCCTGACGAGATGGGATAGAACGCTTGCCAAGTTCTGCGAGGTGCAGTATAATTGGAGCAGAAACTACGAAAGAGAGGTTACCCATTTATGGAACTGAAAGATATTCTCTCCCGCTGCGATCATACGCTTCTGCGCGTGGACAGCACGGAGGCGGAGATCAAAACCCTCTGCGATCAGGGCATCCGATATAACTGCGCATCCGTGTGCATCCCGCCCTGCTTCGTGAAGATGGCGAAAGAATATGTCGCGGGCAAGCTCAGAATCTGCACGGTCATCGGCTTCCCGAACGGCTACAACACGCCCGCTGTGAAAGCCTTTGAGGCTGCCGAAGCCATCCGCGACGGCGCGGACGAGATCGACATGGTCATCAATGTGGGTCTCGTGAAAGACGGCAAATGGGACGCCGTTGCCGCCGACATTGCCGCCGTGCGCGCTGCCAGCCGCGGCACGCTTCTGAAGGTCATCATCGAGACATGCCTGCTCACCGAGGAGGAAAAGGTGCGCCTGTGCCGCATCGTGTCCGAGTCCGGAGCGGAGTACATCAAGACCTCCACAGGCTTCTCCACCGGCGGCGCGACCCGCGAGGACGTGAAGCTCATGCGTGACAACTGCGACGCAAACGTGAAAGTCAAGGCAGCGGGCGGCATCAAGACGCTCGAAGACGCCGAGGACATGATCGCTCTGGGCGCCGACCGTCTCGGTACCAGCCGCATCGTAAAGCTCGCGATGGCGCAGGAAGCGTGACCGCGCGAAAAAAACTCTTGTTTTTTCGTTTTTAGGTCTTTACAAACACAAAAAATATGTTATAATAGCTGAGCGACTTGGGGGCGTAGCTCAGCTGGGAGAGCGTACGGTTCGCATCCGTAAGGTCAAGGGTTCGAATCCCTCCGTCTCCACCACAAAAGGTAGGTAATTTTGATAGAAATTGCCTACCTTTTCATTTTGCCCGAAAGCCCTTGATTTTAGGGCTTTTTCGCTATCCAGCCATAAAAAAGCAACCGCTGCGGAGCTATTTCCGCAGCGGCATTTTTTGTTTTTTCGGGTGTTTCTGGCACCCCTCTCCCTGACAAATCGTTCTCACAGAGGAGTATTGTTCAATTCATTGGAATTGAATAAGCCAAAGCCTTGAATATTCGGGTTTTTAATGTTACACTACTACACGAGCACACGGACAGTGTATGGAGGGTCATTTTATGGCAGAACGCAATCTTGAAAATATTACCGTCACAATGACGAAAGAAGAAAAGAAAGCCTTGAAGCAAGCGGCTCTGGATAACGACTGCTCGGTGTCTGAGCTTATCCGCCGCTGGCTGCAAGAATATAGAGCGAAGGAGGCGGAGAAACGTGGCTAAACGAATGACAGAAGACGAAGTCCGCGACTTAGCCCGTGGAATTCTCGGCTTTGAAGATAAAGATGGTGTCCGCTCTGGTGTCGGACAGCTCACGACTTTCAATCAACTTGGATTTGCTGGTGTTGCAGATAAGCCTGACGGCTGGTATCTGCCTAACAATCGTGCTGATGTGGCTATGGTGCTTGAAACGAAAGCATCATACATTCCGCTTGGGGACAAGCAGGTTGAAGAGGTCTTGAAGAACGTCAAAATTATTGAAAGCCAGTATGAAAAAGTGGTTGGTATCCTCTACAACGGTGAGGACATCCGCGTTTTCATGAATCATGAAGAAGTGGATACAGTAAAGCAGCTACAGCGGCTTGAATATTATGCTGCTCTCTTCACTGTAGACACGATTGACAAAGAGCATATCTATGAACTGACGGCTAAGATCAACAACTGTCTGCACTTTGATTTCGGCATTAAGAACCTGTATCATCGCATGATTTTTACTGCGTGTGCTCTGGTAGCAAAGCGATACAATGCTCTGATGGTCAGTGGCATGGATTATTCTGAGTTCCATAATGCTATACTGAACTGTTTGAACAAAGAACTCATTCGTGATAAGCAGCAGAACCGCAAGCTTGGCATACTGACAGATGTCTTCGCCAGAATCGAAATGAATCTTGATGTCAGTTCCGAAGATGCAAAGCAACAGCAGCATGTGAAGGATCTGATTACAGAGTTCATTGGATGGGTGACAGAAATCTCTGAGTGTCTTAACTCCGACGCATGGCGCGGTGAAGACGTCATGGGTATCTTCTTTAATGAATTCAATCGCTACAAGAAGAAATCCGAGGCGGGACAGGTCTTCACTCCTGAGCATATTACAGATTTCATGTACAAGATTCTGGAAGTGAACAAAGACGACCGTGTTCTGGACGGCTGTTGTGGCTCTGGTGGATTCCTTGTGAAGTCCATGGCGAATATGATACAGGAAGCAGGTGGCGTACAGACAGAAAAGGCAACAGAGATTAAGCGCGAACAGCTTTACGGTATAGAGTTCGATAAGGAAATCTATGCGCTTGCCTGTGCGAATATGCTGATTCATAAGGACGGCAAGACCAATCTGGAACAGATGGATGCCAGGACGGAAGAGGCTGGGAAATGGATTGGCAAGAAGAATATCACGAAGGTGCTGATGAACCCACCATACGAAAACAAATACGGTTGCATGACCATTGTTGAGAATATGCTTGACAGTGTTCCAGCGCATACAATGTGCGGATTTATCCTTCCCGATAAGAAGCTTGAAAAAGCAAGCAAGGCGCAGATCAAGCGCATCCTGAAGAACCACAGGCTTAATAAAATTATCAAGATGCCTGAAGACCTGTTCTTTGGCGTAGGTGTGACAACTTCTATCTTCGTGTTTGAGACTGGCGTTCCGCAGGGCGATAATGAGATTTTCGGTTGCTATATCGAGACTGACGGTCTGGAGACAGTCAAGAATAAAGGTCGTCATGATGTGCGCCATCGTTGGCCTGCTATTGAGCGGTATTGGGTGGATAGCATCAAGAAGCTACGTGATGATAAGCACGGAACAGCTCAGTGGATTAAGCCGAGTGAACACCTTTCCTATCAGATGCCCGAAAAGCCCTTTGAAGTTTTCAAAGAGGATTTCAGAAAGACGGCTATGGATTATCTGATGTTCCAACAGGGCATTGATGCTAAGGAGTTTGGAGATAAGTTGCTTACAGCGGCAATGTATTCAAGCAAGATTAGCCGTTCTGATGAAAGTGTGAGCATATCTATCAAGGCAGGTGACAATGATGGAGAGGATTGATACGAGCGAATGGAAGGCGTTTAAGATTGACGATTTGTTTGAAAAGCTTCAGCTTGGCATAAAAAAAGAGAATTTTAATAAGACATTGGACGTGTCCGAAGTTAGAACTGCTGAGTTCAACCTGCCCTTGGTTAATGCGAAACATGGCAATAACGGCATCATGTATTATGGCCGAGAGGATGACTTTGAAACTGCGGAAATGACCATAGATATTGTTCAGAATGGTGCAATTGCCACTGGTGATGTCTATGCACAACCGCAGAGAACGGGCGTTTTATGGGACGCATACTTGATTAAGCTGAAAGATTCTATTTCATCGGAATATGTTCTGATGTTTATTGCTTCGGTTCTTGAAAAGGCTATCAAGGACAAGTTCAGTTATGATAACAAATGCGTGTGGGATAAAGCATCGCAGTTGATGGTATTTCTACCTGCTACAGAAGATGGCAAGCCTGATTATGCATATATGGATCTGTACATGCAGGACGTAATGAAAGAATCTGAGGCAAGCCTTGAAAACCTTAGGCAAGCCGATAAGTCGAAAGAACCTGTAGACATTCATGCGTGGGAAAAATATAAAGTGTCAGATTTGTTTGATATTCATCCGACAAAAGCATATAAGTTGATAAACGAGAAGCTGTTGGATGAAAATGGGAAAAACCCCGTTGTTGTAAATTCTGGATTTAACAATGGAGTGGGCGGGTATAGTAATTACGATTGCACTGAAAAAGCAGGTATAATTACCTTTACCGATACTGCTGCAAAAAGTGTAGATTCTTTTTTCTATCAAGAGAATGATTTTGTGGGTTATCCGCATGTTCAGGGCATGTACCCCAAGGAGCATAATCTGACAAAGTCTGAAGCAATGTTTATTACAACTGTGCTTCGCTCATCGGTTGGAAAATATGATTTTATTTCTAAGATGACAAGGGAAGATATTTTGAACCTTATTATCGAATTGCCTGCTTTATCTGATGGAAATCCTGATTGGGATTATATGAATACTTACATGAGTGAAATGTTGGACACTACTTCTGTACACCTTAATATGCTTGCAGAGGTAGCCAGTTGAAAGGATGGTTCAGACTGGCTAAGCAAAAGGCATTCGGTCGTACAGACAATAATAACCTTGCTATCGAAACTTGAAAAAAGGGAAGCGCAGTAATCGAATTTGCACCCCCCTAATAAGAGAAATGCACCCCCGTGGCAGAAAAAGTGCACCCCCTTTTGTTTAAGGAGGTGCATTCTATCAAAACGCGATACCTTTTCCATAAAAACAGCACCTGCTTTTTGCAGGTGCTGTTTTTATTATGGGAGGGTTCGAACCCTTTGTCATCCCCGAGCGGTTTCGCCGCGCAGCGGCGGGAGCGAGTGGGGACATCCGCGCACGAAGTGCCGCTTGCGGCGCTTCGAATCCCTCCGTCTCCACCATGAAAGGCACTTGCCGTTTGGCAGGTGTCTTTTTCGTTGCCAATTCTGATTCCTTATGGTATGCTTTTTATAAATATAAAGGTACGGGAGGGTTCACCATGGATGTACGGCAACTGTTGAACGCGCTGCATGTCGCAGAGCGGCTGAAGGACACGACGCGTCACTGCGACACCTCCGGCGGACGGCGGGAGAGCGTCGCGGAGCACAGCTGGCGGCTGGCGCTGATGGCCTATCTCATGCGCGATGAGTTCCCGGAGGCGGACATGGACAGGGTCGTGCAGATGTGTCTCATCCATGATCTGGGCGAGGCGTTCACCGGAGATATTCCGTCATTTGAGAAAACGCGCGCTGACGAGGAAAAGGAAGACGCGCTCCTGCGCGCCTGGGTCACGTCGCTTCCGGAGCCGCACCGGACAGGGCTCTCCGCGCTCTATGCCGAGATGGAGGCGCGCCAGACGCTGGAAGCGCGCATTTACAAGGCGCTCGACGGTCTGGAAGCCGTCATTCAGCACAACGAGGCAGACCTCTCCACCTGGGAGGAAAACGAATACGCGCTGAATCTCACCTACTGCGACGACCGTGTGGGCTTCTCGCCGTATCTCACCGCCCTGCGTGAGGCGATCCGCGAGGACACGCGCGAAAAGCTCCGGAAAGCAAAAACGATCGACACCGCGTCTGTTTCTTCTTGACAAATTGTTCCATTCTTTTTATACTGATACAGTCGCTCATACGCGGAGCGGAGATGGTGAACCCGTCTCCGCTCCGTTGCGCCGTCTATCAAACGCAAAAGAAGGTAAGAATTCCTATGAACGAAAAACAAATCCGTTCCAATCCGGCCGCGCTGCTGCCCATCGGCGTGTTCCTGGTGCTCTATCTCGGGCTCGGCATTCTGTTTGAATATGTGCTCAAGATCCCGATGGGGTTTTACAACATCCCGATCGTGGTCGTGTTTCTCGCGGCGCTGCTGGTCGCCTGCCTGCAGAACCGCTCCCTCTCCTTTGATCAGAAGCTCACGCTCATGGGACAGGGCATCGGCGACAAGAACATCGTGACGATGATCCTGATCTTCATGGAGGCCGGCATCTTCGTCGGCGTCGTCGGACGCGGCAGCGCCGAGAGCGTGGCGTACTTCATGCTCTCGATCATTCCCGCGCGGTATGCCGTGGCGGTGCTCTTTGTGGTAAGCTGCTTTGTCTCCACCGCGATGGGCACGAGCGTCGGCACGATCACGCTCATCACCCCGATCGCCGTCGCTGCGGCGGACGCCTCGGGCTTCTCCCTGCCGCTGTGCATCGGCTCCGTCATGGGCGGCGCGATGTTCGGCGACAACCTCTCCTTTATCTCCGACACGACCATCGCCGCCTGCAACGGTCAGGGCTGCGAGATGAAGGACAAGTTCCGCGAGAACTTCGCCATCGCCCTGCCCGCCGCGCTCGTGACGCTCGTGCTCATCCTCGCGCTCAGCCTGCGCGCGAACATCGGCGTCATGGAGCTGAAGGATTACAGCCTCATCCAGATCATCCCCTATGTGCTGGTGCTGCTGGGCGGGCTGCTCGGCATCAACGTGTTCGTGGTGCTGCTGGTCGGCATCGTCTCGGGCGCGATCATCATGCTCGCCACGGGCGCGATCCCGGCGACGGAGCTGCTCAGCAGCATGGGCGCGGGCGCAGCCGGCATGTTTGAGACCACGATGGTCGCGATCCTCGTTGCCGCGATCTGCGCGCTCATTCGCGAGCACGGCGGCTTTGAGGCGCTCCTGAACGGCATTCTGAAGCTCTTCAGGGGCAAAAAAGGCGGTCAGCTCGGCATGGGTCTGCTCGTCGGCGCGATGGACATCGCCACCGCGAACAACACCGTCGCCATCGTCATGGCAAACCCGATCGCCGCGCAGATGGCGGAGCGCTACGGCATCTCCAAGCGAAAGACCGCTTCCCTGCTCGACACGTTCTCCTGCGTGTTTCAGGGCATCATCCCCTACGGTGCGCAGATGCTCGTCGCGCTCTCGGCGGCAAACGAGATGGGCCACAGCGTCTCTGCCTTCGACGTGATCCCGAATCTCTTCTATCCGTTCCTGCTTCTCGTGAGCTCGCTTATATTCATCTATCTCATCCCCGAGAAGAAAGCGAAATAATCGCTTTACAGTCTCTGAGTGGGATGCTAAAATATGCATAGTATACGTCCCGGAAGGAGCGATCTGAATGAACGACCATCTGAAGAACTGTCTCGAAGCGCGCGATTACAATGCGATCACACACGCCTGCATCCAGTGGATCCGCGACTGGTTCCAGCAAAACGGGCCCGACTCCCCGGCGGTGATCGGCATTTCCGGCGGCAAGGACTCCAGCGCCGTGGCGGCGCTGTGCGTGGAGGCGCTGGGCCGCGACCGTGTGTTCGGCGTGATGATGCCGAACGGCGTGCAGTGTGACATTGACGTGTCCAAGCGTGTGGTGCAGCATCTCGCAATCCCGCACGCAACGATCAACATCAAGGATTCCGTGGACGCCGTAAAACGCACCGTCCTCGAGGGCATCGGCGGTGAAGCGCTGGCAAACCAGGTGAACATCAACCTGCCGCCGCGCATCCGCATGGCGACGCTCTACGCCGTGAGCCAGAACCGGAACGGCCGCGTGTCCAACAACTGCAACCGCTCGGAGAACTTCGTCGGCTACTCGACGATCTTCGGTGACGCAGCAGGTGATTTCTCTCCGCTCGGCAATCTCACCGTCGCCGAGGTCAAATGCGTCGGACGCTGCCTCGGTCTGCCGGAGGAGTTCGTGGAAAAGCCGCCCGCAGACGGGCTGTCCGACCGCACGGACGAGGACGCGCTCGGCTTCACCTACGAGGCGCTCGACACCTATATCCTCACCGGCTGGTGCCCTGACGAGGCGCTGAAAGAGAAGATGGAAAAACGCCATCAGGCAAACCTCTTCAAGCTCCGCCCCATGCCGGAATTCGAATTCTGATACCAAAAGACCGCCGTCTCATCTTTGAGACGGCGGTCTTGTTTTATCTGCCCGCGAGACAGAACGGCAGCTCCATGCGGTTGGCCTCGAGCAGTTCCCTGTTGCGCAGAATGTCGTCTGCCCTGCCGTCGGCGACAATCTTTCCGTCGGAGAGCAGGATCACGCGCTCGCAGGTATCGAGGATCATATCGAGATCGTGGGACGTGATGAGCTTCGTCTGCTTCAGGTCCCGGATCGTGTTGATGATGATGCGGCGGTTGTAGGGATCGAGCGCGGCGGTGGGCTCGTCCATCAGGATCGCCTCCGGCTCCATGGCAAGGATTGTCGCGATCGCCGCCATGCGCTTTTCGCCGCCGGATATGCGGTGGTTGTGGCGGTGCTTCAGATCCTCCAGCCCAAGCTGGGCGAGCACGGCGTCCACGCGCTGCTCGGCTTGATCACGCGGCACGCCGTAATTCAGCGGCGCGAACATCATGTCCTCATACACCGTGGGCATGAACATCTGGTGGTCGGAGTTTTGCAGCACAAAGCCGAGCTTGCGCCGGATCTGGCTGAGCGTCGTTTTCTGCACGGGCGTGCCGTCCACAAGCACCTCTCCCTCGCCGGAGACAAGCCCCAGCAGGAGCTTCATGACGGTGGACTTCCCCGCACCGTTGGCGCCGATCAGCCCCACGCTCTGCCCCGCCTCGATGCGGAACGAAAGATGCTCGATCACGGGCGTGCCGCGCTCATAGGAAAAGGATACATCCTTGAATTCGATCATGATTTCTTACCTCACAAGCAGTCTGCCCAGCGTCTCCGCCAGGTTTACATAACGCAGCAGCAGGCACAGCGCCGAAATACCGAGCGCATAGGCCGCGTCCACCGCGCCAAAGGGGCTGGTTTTGGCGTAGCGGAACTCGCCCTCATAGCCGCGCAGCAGCATGCTCGAATAGAGCTCCTGCGCCCGGTCCATGCTGCGCAGCAGCACCTGTCCGAGAAACGAGCCCCACGCCGAGATGTGGATGCCCTTCTGCCCCGGGGCGCGCAGGTGGTAGGCGTCCGTCATGATGGCGAGCTCCTCCGTCATGACGCCGACATACCGGTACGTCAAAAGCAGCAGCGTCACAAGCATGCTCGGCACATGCAGCCGTCTGAGCGCGGCGCACAGGCTGTCGATCGGCGTCGTCGCGATGAGCAGAAACGACATCATCAGGCAGAAGACGCCCTTGAGCATCAGACTCAGCATGGACACCACGCCGCCCGACACCGCGACCGAGCCGACATAGAACATCGGCGCGCGGTCAAAGAGCGGATTGAACAGGCCAACAGCCATCACGAGCGGGAGCACAATGCGCAGCTTATAAAAGCAGGTGCGCACCGGGATGCCGCTCACCTGAAACAGAAACACCGGGATGAGCACCATCACGGCAAGACCGCTGAGCTGATATTTATTGAAAGACACCGTCACAACGATGTAAACCACCGTCGCGATCAGCTTCGAGAGCGGGCTCAGCCGGTGGATCGGAGAGTCCTGCGCCGCGAGGGCGTCCATTTCGGACAGCTCATGCAGCGCTTTTTCCATCTTGTTCATAGTTCGCCCTTTACACGGCTATAAGGGACACCGAAAAAGTGTCCCTTGCAGCCGATATTGAAATACTGTTTATTTACTGTGCTTCTTGCGGAAGAAGCCTCCCGCTAAGCATATAAGGAGCGCGACAGCCGCGACCATCGCCGCGCCCACGATACCGGAGACGGTGGTACCGGCGGCGGAGTCGCTGTTTGTAAATGCATAGTCCGGAAGGAGCGAGGTATGCTCCTGGATGGCGGCCGCCTTGTCGGCAGCGTCGCTCTGCACTCCGAAGTCGTCTTCATCAAGCGCCATGTTTTCAGCGTAGCCGGCCTCGGCATTGCCGAAGAGCGCCCACTCCAGACCGTCGGGGTTGGAGCTCGCGAGCAGGCTCAAACCGCCGCCCACGACAAGCGCCACAACGGCGAGGATGGCGATGGTGGCCTTGAGGCTGCGCTTTGCCTCGCCCGGCCGGGCATTCACGTCACGCAGCAGCTCCGGGCGGGACTCGAACACGAACACCAGCACGGCGGACGTGATGAGACCCTCGATGAGTCCGATGGCAAGGTGAATGGGCTGCATCAGCGCGACGAACGCGCCGAACGGCAGCTCCGTGATGCCGGAGAGGCTCGTCTCCAGAACGACGGAGAGGGCGCCGAGCTGCAGGGTGATCACACAGCCGAGGATGCTGGCGAGGATGATCCGCGCGCGCTGCGCGCCCTTGCCGGAGCCGAAGAGTCCGGAGCGCATGATCGGGCGCCAGATCAGGTAATAGCCGACAAAGCAGCCGTAAAACGCCATGTTCCAGACGTTCGCGCCGAGGGCGAGCAGGCCGCCGTCGGCAAAGAACAGGCATTGGATCGCGAGGATCACGATCATGGATAAAAATCCCGCCTGCGGGCCTAAGAGCGCCGAGAGCAGCATGCCGCCGCACATGTGGCCGGAGGAACCCGTGCCGGGGATCGTATAGTTGATCATCTGACCGGCGAACACGAGCGCCGCCGCGACCGCCATGGTCGGGAGCTTTTGCGGCTCGTCGTCCTTTCTGAGCTTATGGACGGAGATCCCGGCGGTCACGCCGGAGGCCGCATACATCGTTGCCGCTACCGCAGGAGCGAGCAATGCGTCTGCCATGTGCATAAAAACACCTCCAAAACTGGGCTTTCGTGATTTATTAAGATAAATTTATACCCTGCGGCGACCGCCTGCAAGCCCCCCAGGGGGATAAAATTTTCAACAAAACGTTCTTTTTTCCCCGCTCTTGACGGATGATGGATTTTTTTGTATTTTAATATCGTATGAAGCAAAGGAGATTCAGGGATGCATCCGATCGCACATTTTAAGACCATCACAGCGCACCGCCATCTGGTGTGCCGTTACTGCTTCCGGCTGGGACTCTACGCGCAGGGTCTGCGGCACGATCTGAGCAAGTATTCGCCCACGGAATTCTGGCGCGGAGCGAAGTACTATCAGGGCGACCGCAGTCCGAACGATGCCGAGCGTCTGGAGACCGGCACGTCCATTGCGTGGCTCCACCACAAGGGGCGCAACCGCCATCACTTTGAGTACTGGATCGACTATGTGCGCACGCCGGACGGCTTCGGCTACGGCGGGCACAAAATGCCGCTGAAATATGTTGCCGAGATGTTCTGCGACCGAATTGCCGCAAGCCGCATCTACCTCGGCGATCAGTATACGAACGACGCGCCCTATCACTATTTCATGCAGTCGCGCGACCTGATCCTGATCCACAGGGAGACGGGTGACGAGCTGGAAAAAATGCTCACCGTCCTGAAGGACGAGGGCGAGGACGCAGCGTTCCGATATGTCAGAAAGCGGCTGAAAGAAGCAAAATAACAGCAAGGGGGAATCTGTATGCCGCCTCCCGGAGGTCCGCGCCGGTATCTCACCGATGAGGAAAAGAAAAACCGCCCCAAAGTGACGCTGCCGCTTATAAAGCGCGTGTTCTCTTGGCTCGCGCCGTACAAAAAGCAGATGGCGCTGGTGCTGCTGTGCATTCTGGTGTCGTCGGTATTCTCCCTGCTGCCCTCGGTGCTCACCGGGCGCATCATCGACGAGGGACTCATCGGCCGCAGCATGCCCAGGCTTGTGAAGTTCATCGTCCTGTCCTTCGCCGTGACGATCGCCGCAAACCTGATCGGCGTGGCGGAGAGCTACTTAAACAGCTGGATCGCCGAGCACATCACGTTCGACATGCGCGGGCAGATGTACCGGCACCTCCAGCGCATGAGCCAGTCGTTTTTCACCACGAACAACCAGGGCGACATCATCACGCGCATGACGAGCGACATTTCCGGCGTGCGCCAGATCATCACGAGCACGCTCACGAGCATCCTCTCCAATTCCGTGACGCTCATTGCGGCGCTCGTGATCATGTACCGCCAGAACTGGGTGCTCGCGACGCTGGGTCTCATCATCGTGCCGCTCTTCGCCCTGCCGACGCGCGCCGCGGGCAAGACCCGCTGGGCGCTCACGAACGAGGTGCAGGCGGTCAACGACGATATCAACGGCATCCTGAATGAGAAGCTCTCCGTCTCCGGGCAGCTGCTTGTAAAGCTCTTCGGCCGCGAGGACGACGAATTCGAAACGTATCAGGAAGTCAACGGCAGGCTCGTGAAGCTCAACATCCGCGAGGGCATGGCGGGCCGCTGGTTCCGCGTCGTGATCTCGACGGTCTCGAGCGTTGGGCCGATGCTTCTCTATCTCGTGGGCGGCATCCTCATGATGCGGTATGACGCCGACCTCTCCGTCGGCGATATCACGGTGCTCGTGACGCTCCTGGGGCGCATGTACGGGCCGGTGAACAATCTATTGAACATTCAGGTGGACTGGATCCGCTCGATGGCGCTCTTTACACGGATCTTTGATTACTTTGATATGCCGATCGAGATTCAAAACGCGCCCGATGCCATCACGCCCGACCACGCAGACGGCGCTGTGGCGTTCGAGAACGTGGACTTCCGCTACAATCCGGAGCGCAAGATTCTCGACGACGTGTCCTTTACGCTCGCGCCGGGGCACTCGGTCGCGATCGTCGGTCCCTCCGGCAGCGGCAAGAGCACGATCATCAATCTCATCCCGCGCCTGTACGACGTGGAATCCGGCACGGTGAAATTCGACGGCGTCGATGTGCGCAGGCTCGATCTCAATTTCCTGCGCCGGAGCATCGGCATCGTGAGCCAGGAGACCTATCTCTTCAACGGTACGATCCGGGACAATCTGCTCTATGCCAAGCCCGAGGCGACAGACGAGGAGCTTCTGGCCGCCTGCCGCGACGCGAACATTCTGGACTTCATCGAAAAGCAAGACGACGGTCTGGACACGATGGTAGGAAATCGGGGTTTAAAACTCTCCGGCGGCGAGAAGCAGCGCATTGCGATTGCGCGCGTGCTGCTGAAAAACCCCGCACTGCTGATCTTCGACGAGGCGACCTCGGCGCTGGATTCCATTTCCGAACGCAAGATTCAGGACGCGCTCGACCCGCTCATTGCCTCGCGCACGGCGATTCTGATCGCGCACCGGCTCTCAACGATCCTTGCCGCGGACGAGATCCTCGTCGTGAAAGACGGACGCATCGTGGAGCGCGGCGCGCACAAAGATCTCGTCTCGGCGGGCGGCGTCTATACGGAGCTCTACGAGACGCAGTTTCGCATGGCGCTCGACACGGACACCGTGCAGGCGCGCGCAGCGCAGCCTGAGGAGACCGAGCAGCTTGTCCGCATCCGCCGCGACGCCGAACAGGACGCGCAGCAGTTTCTCCCGGCGTCCTACTTTGCCGAAAAAGCGGAGACCGTACGCGACGAGATCCGCACCGGCGACGTCTACGTCATCGGCGGCGAGACAGACGGGGCCGAGAACGTGCTCGGCTTCATCGGCCTGCAAGACGACTGCATCGCGGGCTTCTTCATCGACCGCGCGTTCCAGTCGCAGGGACTCGGCAAGCAGCTGCTGGACTACGTCAAGCAGCGATACAGCCGCCTGACGCTCGACGTTTTTGCCAAGAACAACGGCGCCGTGCGCTTCTACACCCGCGAGGGCTTTCAGATCCGAAGCAGCAGCACAGACGCTGCCACGGGCGAACAGATCTACACGATGATCTGGGAAAGCGGAGCGCGAGCCGCGAAAT
This sequence comes from uncultured Eubacteriales bacterium, assembly GCA_900316745.1. GTDB lineage: Bacteria > Bacillota > Clostridia > Oscillospirales > Oscillospiraceae > CAG-103. The sequence continues at coordinate 118,052 of ONEB01000001.1, forward strand.
AAAATCCCCTCTCATTGACAAAGCGCGGCTCGGTGTGCTATCGTAGCACCAATGAGCCGCGCTGTTATCATGCGCAAACAGAAGGAGAGTTGATGGAACATGTTCTGTACCAAATGCGGCGCTCAGCTGCCGGAGGGCGTGAAGTTCTGCACGAGCTGCGGCGCGCCGGTCAAGACGATTGCCGCTGCCCAGGCGCCGGTCGAGCAGACAAGCGACACCTTCGTGCCCGTTTACGCCCCGGAGGCTCCCGCGGCGCCGGTTGAAGCAAAAAAGAAGAAAAAGGTCTGGCCGATCGTACTCACGGTCGCGCTCATCGCGCTGATCGCGGCTGCGGTGTGCGCGGTGCTGTTTGTCCCCGCCGTGCACGACATGGTGTTCGGTGTGGAGGAGCTCTCGTTTGCGGAGGGCAAGCTCGAGCTTCCCGTCGGTGACAAGCTGGATCTCACGGATGAGCTCGACGCGGGCAAGCGCGATGCGAGCGATCTGAAGTGGTCTTCCGACGATGAGAACGTCGCCACTGTGAAAAACGGCGTCGTCACCGCCGTCGGCGTCGGCGAATGCCGCATCACGGTCGAAGACAAGGAGCACGACGACGTGTCCGACGAGCTGCGCGTGACGGTCTATGAAAAGGTACTGCGCTTCGAAGAAGATGAGATCACGCTCAAGGTCGGCGAGACTGCCGAGCTGAAGCTCGTAACCGAGCACATCAACAGCGAGACAACGATGGACGTGTCGAACTCTGACACGAACGTGGCAAGTCTGGATGGCTGGACGGTCACGGCGCTCTCCGCCGGACAGACGATCATCACCGTGAAAGGCGACGGCAAGGAAGCCTCTGTGACCGTCACGGTCGAGGCCGAGGCACCGAGCCCCGAGCCGGTGGATGTCGCGGCGGCGGTCGCGCAGATCCGCTCCTGGTACTACACGCCCGGCAGCGGCGATGTCCGCCGTGAGGTCGCGGCAGGCGCCGGCGGCTGGAACTACGGACGGGAATATCTCTTCCACGACGGTCAGCTCGTATTCGCCTTTGTCCACGACGGCAATGACCAGAACCGTCTGTATTTTCAGGACGGCAAACTGATCTTCGTCATCGCGCCCGACCGCACGGAGCTCTCCGGAGACGCCGTCGCTCCCTATCAGGGCATGGCAGATCAGGCAAAAACCGACAGTCTCAATTACGCGCCGTAACAATTCCGGTATAAATTCCCTCATGGGCGGACATACTGCCCATGAGGTGATTTTTTTTGTGTAAGAACACAAAAAAATCATAACAATTGCGTGCTGCTCGCCCCTGACGGGGCAACCGCAGCACATGCAAAAGATCTCCATCTGCCGCTGGTTGGAGATGCGGGAAATACGGATAACGGCAGCGGCAGAATGGAGATCATGTTATGAACAGCAATCTTACCCCCAAAGAATGCAGCCTGCTCACCGAGCTCAAAGGACAGGAGCAGCTCTGCATCCAGAAGTACCGCCGCAGCTCCGAGGCCGCTGTGGACGGACAGCTCAAGGGCCTGTTCAGCCACATTGCGGACATCGAGCAGCAGCACTTCGACACGCTGACCCAGATCGAAAACGGCAGCGTCCCGCAGCCGAAAGCTGCCGGCAAGACAACGCCGCCGACCTTCACCGAGATGTACGGCACCGCCGACACGCCCGACAAGCAGAACGACTGCTACCTCTGCACCGATACCCTCACCATGGAAAAGCACGCCTCCGGTCTCTATGACACGAGCGTGTTCGAATTCCGCGACGAGAACATCCGCAAAAACCTCAACCACATCCAGGCCGAGGAGCAGGAGCACGGCAAGATGATTTACGACTATATGTCCACCAATCACATGTACGGCTAAAGCCCAATTCAATCACGTTGCGATTGAATTGGAAAGTCTTGCACTCCGCAGGGCGCTCTTGGACGAAAGTACGACTTTCGCGAAAAGAGCGCCCTGCTTCGTGAGCGGAGTTTTCCACGTCACGGCGAAGCCGCGGCGGGAAAACGATTGTATGCTATTTGCCGCTGCGGCGGCAAACTCTGCGAGGCTGTTTCAAGTAACTGCCGCAATTATCATACACAGAACCATGCCCGCTGCCGTCGGGAGCGCGGCGGCGAGCAGCACCCAGCGCCACTTCCCCGTCTCCTTTTTGATTGTGAGCAGCGTTGTGGAGCACGGCCAGTGAAAGAGCGTGAACACCGCGGCGCACAGAGCCGTCGCAGCCGTCCATCCGTGGGCGGCGAGCGGCGCGAGACTGCCCGCGTCCGGCAGCACGCCGCCGCCGGAATAGAGCATGAGCAAAATCGGCAGGACGATCTCGTTTGCCGGGATGCCGAGGGCGAATGCCAAAAGCGTCTCGCCGTCCAGCCCCATGGCACGCGCCGCCGGCTGCAAGAGCCCTGCCAGCCATGGCAGCATGCCGCCGGTGATGTTGGCAAGAACCCAGATCACCAGTCCGGCAGGCGCTGCCACGGCCACCGCGCGTCCGAGGACGAACAGCGTTCGATCGAGCACCGAGCGCACAAGCACTCTGCCCACCTGCGGTCTCCGGTACGGCGGCAGCTCCAGCGTGAACGACGACGTGTGTCCGCGCAGGATCGTCTCGGACAAAAGCCGCGTCACCGCAAGCGTCATCCACACGCCGAGCACGACGAGCAGCGTCACGGCGATCGACGCCAGGAGCGACGCCCGCCAGCCCTTCGCATTGCCGGCAAGGAACCCTGTCGCCAGCGCGATCAGCACCGGGAAGCGCCCGTTGCAGGGGACAAACGCATTCGTAAGCACTGCAAGCAGCCGTTCGCGCTCCGAATCGATGATCCGGCAGCCGGTCACGCCCGCCGCGTTGCACCCGAAGCCCATGCACATCGTAAGCGCCTGCTTCCCGCACGCCCCGCAGGACTGAAACGGTTTATCCAGCGCATACGCCACACGCGGGAGATACCCCAAGTCCTCCAGCAGCGTAAAAAGCGGAAAGAAGATTGCCATCGGCGGCAGCATGACGGAGACCACCCACGCCAGCACGCGGTACATCCCGTCCACGAGCGCCCCGCGCAGCCACTCCGGCGCGCCGAGGGCATTCAGGCCCTCCGACAGCCGCCCGCCCAGTCGGAAGAGGATACCGCCGAGGGCGTCCGACACGATGTTTGCTCCGGAGATCGTGAGCCAGAGCACCAGCGCGAGCAGGAGCACCATCACCGCCCAGCCCGTCACGCGTCCGGTCAGAACGCGGTCCAGCGCACGGTCACGCGCATCGGTGTGCTTCCCGGCGCGAACTGCGCGGGCACAGAGCGCGGCTGCCTTTTCCGTGCGCAGACGGACCGCAAGTCCGGTCCCCGGCGGCGGCAGCTGCGGCATTTTGCGCGGCTGGAATGCGTCCAGAGCGGCTTTCAGATCGCGCAGCGTGCGTTTCTTCTGCGCCGCCGCGCCCACTACGGGAATACCGAGTTCCTTTGAGATAGTTGTTATGTCAACCGCAATCTCCCGCTGTCTCGCCTCATCCATGAGATTCACACAGAGGATCACATTCGGCGTCAGCTCCAGCACCTGCAGCGCCAGCTGCAGACTCCGCTGCAGACACGTCGCATCACAGACGACGACAGCGGCGTCATAATCTCCGGACAAGAGGAAATCCCGCGCGACACGCTCTTCCTCCGAATGCGCAGAGAGGGAGTAGGTGCCTGGCAGATCCACAAGGAGATACTCCCGCGCATCCGTTGAAAATCGTCCCCGCGCCGTCTCGACCGTTTTGCCCGGCCAGTTGCCGGTGTGCTGGCGCATACCGGTGAGGGCGTTGAACACTGTGCTCTTGCCGACATTCGGATTTCCGGCGAGGGCGACGGTGAATGCCTCGCGCTGCATCACGGCCCCACCTCCACGAGCGCGGCGTCGCAATTGCGCAGGGCGATCACCGCGCCGCAGATCCGGTAAGCGCGCGGATCGCCAAAGGGACTCACGCCCACGCACGCGACGTGCTCTCCCTCCAGCAGCCCAAGCTCCCGCAGCCGGAGCGCCATCGCGCCCGCCTGACGCACCGCCGTGACCCGCGCAGTCTCGCCCACACCCAATTCACACAGCCGCATCACAGATATCCCTCCGAACGTCATTGATCGGATTATCCTATGAAAAGCGGGCGCACTCTGTGCGCCCGCTTTTATGCTGTCTGTTCTGTTTTTTCTTTCCGCACCAGGCGGATCAGGGAGATGACCGTCAGCACGCCGATGACCGCCGAGGCGGTGCCGTAGGCAATGTCCAGGATGCAGTAGGAATAGATCGTCCAGAGGATGACGTTGATCAGAAAACTCAGCTTCACGCCGCGCAGGCTCTTGACGAAGTAGTTGCACAGCGTCAGCTGCACGGTCGCGGCGACGGGGATGAGGCCGATCAGCCCGCGATTGTTCACGGCGACTCCGATCACCGTGGTGAGGACGGTGCAGAGGATCATGAGCGGTGTGGAGAACTTCTCTTTCATGACAAGGCCGTTGCGCACCGTGCCGATTGCCTGCGTGGACATGCTCGACCACACGCCGAAAAAGCAGGCCGAAACCGTGAGCAGGAGACTCTCCATCATCTGAAAGAAATACGCCCGCTTCTTGTCGTTCACAACGCAGCTCGCCGCAAGGCATCCGGACGCGCACGCCGAGATGAGATTGCCGATGAGAATGCGATTCACGTCCGAACCCTCCTTTCCCGAAACATGATACATGTGATTGTAGCAAGGCAGCTGCAGATTTGTCAACCCTGCAGGCATGGAAAACGGGCGGATGCCGAGGACACCCGCCCGTTCTGACAGGATCGCTTATTCCACCTTCGGCAGCTTCGCGACGCTCGCCGCGATCTCCTCGTCGGAGGGGATGTAGTTTTTCATTTCGCCGTTGTGGAATTTTTCATACGCCACAAGATCGAAGTAGCCCGTGCCGGTCAGCCCGAAGACGATGGTCTTCTCCTCGCCGGTCTCCTTGCATTTGATCGCCTCGTCGATGGCGACGCGGATCGCATGGCTGCTCTCCGGGGCAGGCAGGATGCCCTCGACGCGGGCGAAGTACTCCGCCGCCTCGAACACGTCCGTCTGGCTGACGGCGCGGGCTTCCATATAGCCGTCGTGATAGAGCTGGGAGAGCGTGGAGCTCATGCCGTGGAAGCGCAGCCCACCGGCGTGGTCGGGGTTCGGCATGAAGCTGCTGCCGAGCGTATACATCTTCGCCAGCGGGCAGACCATGCCCGTGTCGCAGAAATCATAAGCAAACGTTCCGCGCGTAAAGCTCGGGCAGCTCTTCGGCTCTACGGCGATAATCTGATAGTCGCGCTCGCCGCGCAGCTTTTCGCCCATGAACGGCGCGATCAGACCGCCGAGGTTTGAGCCGCCGCCCGCACAGCCGATGATCATATCGGGGACGACGCCGTATTTCTCCAGCGCGGCTTTCGTTTCCAAGCCGATCACGGACTGATGCAGCAGCACCTGGTTCAGGACGCTGCCGAGCACATAGCGGTAACCGGGCGTGCTCGTCGCCACCTCGACCGCCTCGCTGATCGCGCAGCCGAGGGAGCCGGCCGTGCCGGGAAACTGCTCGAGGATCCTGCGGCCCACCGCCGTGGTATCGCTCGGAGACGGCGTGACGGACGCGCCATAGGTGCGCATGACCTCTCGCCGGAACGGCTTTTGCTCGTAGGAGCACTTGACCATAAACACTTTCAGATCCAGTCCCAGATACGCGCACGCCATGCTCAGCGCCGTGCCCCACTGTCCCGCGCCGGTCTCGGTTGTGACGCCGGTGAGCCCCTGCTCCTTGGCGTAATACGCCTGCGCGATGGCGGAGTTCAGCTTATGCGAACCGGAGGTGTTGTTGCCCTCGAACTTATAATAGATCTTCGCGGGCGTCTGGAGCTTTTCCTCCAGACAGTAGGCGCGCACCAGCGGCGAGGGGCGGTACATCTTGTAGAAATCGCGGATGTGCTCCGGGATCTCAAAGAAAGCGGTATCGTTGTCCAGCTCCTGCCGTACCAGCTCGTCGCAGAAAACAGGCGTCAGATCCTCAAAGCCCATCGGCTTTCCGGTGCCGGGATTCAGCAGCGGAGCCGGCTTCACCTTCATGTCCGCGCGGACATTATACCATGCTCTCGGCATCTCATCTTCGGTCAGATAGATTTTGTAGGGGATCTTTTCGGTTGACATAATGTTTTCTCCTTTCGGGTGTCTGTTTTCCCAGAGCAACAAAAAAGCTCCTGTCGCAATGGGAATCGGTTGATGATTACCCATTGGGACAGAAGCGAAACTTCTGCGGTGCCACCCAATTTGACGGCAGATGCCGCCCACTCAGCGCCGTGCAGTCACACAGCTTCCCTTGGTAACGGCGGGAAAGGCCCGTCGGACTTCACAGCGAAAACGCTTCTCATCCGCCCTCGGCAGTCCATTCGGTCGGGTCCTCCCTGCCGCCATCCCACCGCCGGCGGCTCTCTGTGAGCTCGGAACTCCGCTTACTACTCTGCTTCATCGGTTTTTTGTTTTAACTTGTGAAACAATATAGCACTGCTTTGCTGCGCTGTCAAGCCCTGTTTTCGGGTCAATTTTTCCCATCTGTGACAGAATAACCCTCCAGGAAGGAATGTGTCACACCTTTGGACTTGTACCCCGGAAAGGTATCGAGCGAGACAGCGTGGATCGCATGAAAAATGCTGTTTTCGATATCCGGATTCGTCTTCTGAAGCTCCCGGATGAGGTTTTTGATCTCCTTGCGCTTGGAGGCGCTCTCACGGTGCTGCGTAGCTGTCATCTCCGTGAACCGGCAGGCGCACTGCAAAAACTCCAGCCCGTTATACCGCGCCCAGGAGATGATATCCTCCTCGCGCACACAGTACAGCGGTCGGATGAGCTCCATGCCGGGAAAATTCGTGCTGTGGAGCTTCGGCATCATGCCCTGCAGCTGCGCGCCGTAAAACATGGCCATCACGGTCGTCTCGATCACGTCGTTTTTATGGTGTCCGAGGGCGATCTTGTTGCAGCCCAGTTCCTGCGCCTTGGCATACAGCGCGCCGCGCCGCATCCGCGCGCAGAGATAGCAGGGGTTTTTCTCGGTGCCGTTCGCGACATCGAAAATGTCCGATTCAAAAATCGTGACGGGGATGTGCAGAAGCGCCGCATTGTCCTCAATGCGCTGCCGGTTCGCCGGGCTGTATCCGGGGTCCATGACGAGAAATACCAGCTCGAACGGCACGTCGCTGTGGCGCTGGAGCTGCTGCATGAGCTTGGCCAGCAGCACGGAATCCTTGCCGCCGGAGATGCACACGGCGATTTTATCACCCGCCTGCACGAGGTCATACTGCTTCATGGCGGCGATGAACGGCGTCCAGAGCTGCTTATGGTATTTTTTGATGATGCTGCGCTCGATAAGCTGCCAGCGTTCCAGTTCACGACTCATGGCTGCAATCCTTTATGAGATCCTTGATGACTTCTCCCGCCGCAATCATCCCCGCGACGCCGGGCACAAATGAGACGCTGCCCGGGACGGCGCGGCGGGCGGTCTCCTCCCCGCTTGGCGCGCTCTTCAGGGCGGGCTCGGTCGAATAGACCACTTTGAGATGGGAGACGCCGCGCTTTTTGAGTTCCTTGCGCATGATACGCGCGAGCGGGCACATCGTGGTCTTCGAAATGTCCGTGACTTCGAAGCGCGTGGGGTCGAGTTTGTTGCCCGCGCCCATGACGCTGATGATCGGCGTCCCGGCGTCGTGCGCCTGCTGCACCAGCATGAGCTTGCCCGTCACGGTGTCGATGGCGTCAATGACATAGTCGTACTGCGTAAAATCAAACTGCCCCGCCGTCTCCGGGAGATAAAAGCAGCGGCAGGTGCGAAGCTTTAAGTCGGGGCTGATGTCCATCAGACGCTGCCGCGCCGCCTCCACTTTCGGCATGCCGACCGTGCTGCGCAGGGCGAACATCTGGCGATTGAGGTTTGAGACCGCCACGTCGTCGTTATCGATGAGATCAAGCGCGCCGACGCCCGCGCGCACGAGCGCCTCTGCCGCGTGGCCGCCCACGCCGCCGATGCCGAACACCGCCACGCGCGAGGCCTTCAGCCGGGCCATCGCGTCAGTGCCCAGCAGCATTTCCGTTCTGGAAAACGCATCTGTCATTGCGTCTCTTTCCTTTCAAAAAAGGAGTGTTCCCGTGGGAACACTCCTTAGATGGTTTTTGCGGTTGAACGTTTTGCAGTCCGATCAGATCTTCATGCAGACGTCCCAAGCACGCCAGATCGCGGTACGCAGGTTGCCGATCGCAACGCAGTCACCGACGCGGTGGATGTTCTTACCCTTGCCGCCGACCGGAGTAGGAACGAAGCCGATGCCGTTGACGATGTTGTCATACTCGACTTCCTTGACAGACTTGCCGTCCTTGCTCTTGATGACAACGGTCTTGTCCTTGATCTCAGCAATGGTGCTGTTGACATAGACTTCGGCCTTGCCCTCTTCTTCCTGGAAGGCGAGCATGTCGCGCAGGAAGGAAGCGTTGGAGAGGCAGACGTTCTGAGCCGGGACCAGGTCGGCCGCGTACTCAACAACGATCGGGTGCTTGCCCTGGAGGATCATCTCATAGGCAGCCTCGCAGGAGGACTGGCCGCCGCCGAAGAACACGACGCGGTCGCCCACGGGCTTCTTATCCTTGAGCAGATCCGTGAAGGTCAGGCACTTCTCGAAGCCGGGCATGAGCATCTTGCGCGGCACAGCGCCGGTCGCAACGATGATCTCGTCGAAGCCGCGGAGCACGCCAAGGTCGTTGACCTCGGTGTTGAAGCGGAACTCGATGCCAGCCTCAGCGACCTCACGCTCGTACCAGGCGACGAGCTTCTTGTCGTTCTCCTTGAAGGACATGGCGGAAGCCGTCAGGAACAGGCCGCCGATACGGTCGGTCTTCTCGAAGACGACGGGGTGATGGCCACGCTTTTTCAGAACCAGAGCCGCCTCGCAGCCGCCGATGCCGGCGCCGATGATAGCAACCTTCTTCGGGTTCTTGGTGGGAACGATCTTATAGCGGTCATGCTGCATCGTGGGCGGATGCAGGGCGCAGCGGCCAAGGTGCAGGGAGTCTTCCAGACCCTGGATGTTCGCGGTGCCTTTGTACTTGGCAAAGTTGAAGCAGCCGTTGTGGCAGCGGATGCAGGGACGGATGGTGTCTTCCTTGCCGGCGAGGATCTTGGAGATCCAGTCGGGGTCGACGAGGTTCTGACGGGCAATGGCCATGGCGTCCAGACGGCCGGCGGCGATTTCTTCCGCAGCCTTGATGGGATCCATACGGCCGGCGCAAGCGACGGGGATCTTGACGAACTTCTTGATGTGCTCGACGTCCTCGAGGTTGCAGTTGTCCGGCATGTACTGAGGCGGATGTGCCCAGTACCAGGCATCGTAGGTGCCGTTATCGGTGTTCAGGAGGTCATAGCCGGCAGCTTCGAGGATCTGAACAGCCTGCTCAGACTCAGCCATGTCACGGCCGAACTCGGGGTGCGGGTCGCCGGGAACGAGGCCGCGGCGCCAGTCACGGGTCTTGGAGACCGCGGAGTAACGCAGGGAGACAGGGAAGTCGGAGCCAGCCTGCTTCTTGATCTCCTGCACGATCTCGGTGGCGAAACGCAGACGGTTCTCCAGGGAGCCGCCGTACTGGTCGGTACGATAGTTCCAGTTCTTGATGGCGAACTGGTCAAGGGTGTAACCCTCGTGGACAGCGTGGATCTCAACGCCGTCAACACCGGCCTCGCGGAGCATCGCAGCGGTCTTGCCGAAAGCATAAACCATTTCCTGAATCTCCTTGACGGTCATCGGACGGGAGACGAGGTCCTCGGACCAGCGGTTCGGGGTCTCGGAAGCGGAAGCGCAGGAATAGCTGACGTCAACGATGGGGCTGGCGAGCTTGTTGAGGATGGGGTGCTTGTTCAGGACGACCATCCAGGGGGTAACGGCCATGGAACGGCCGAAGCCAGCGGCGAGCTGGATGAACAGCTTGCAGCCGGTCTTGTGGAACTCGGGCATCCAGGCCGCGAGATCACGGAACATCTTCTTGTTCTGGTACAGCCAGCGACGACCCATGGTGTCGCGGACGCACTGCATGCCGGGCAGGAGCAGGCCGACGCCGTCCTGTGCACGCTGCATCAGGAAGTGAGCAGCTTCCTTGTCGAAGTGGCAGGGCTCGAGCCAGCCAAACAGAGAGGTACCGCCCATCGAGCACTGCACGATGCGGTTCTTGACCTCGACGTTACCGACCTTAAAGGGGGTAAACAAAGGCGCGTATTTTTCGTTCATTCATTCTCCTTCTTTCTTTGGGTTGATAATTAAGTAAGGATTTGCTTTTGCTCTTCTCTTAGAAAATACCCTGGAAACGGGTGACGGCCCAATAGCCGAAGTCCTTCACGACACGAAGGTGACCGGACAGTTTAAACATGAGATCCTCATCAAAAAGACTCTCACATTTTGCCTTGATTGCTTTGGGGTTGAAGCTCTCCATCGCTGCACCGACCATGCCGAGCGCCTTACCAGCATCGAAGTATTTGATCTTCATGATGATATCGTCCTTCATGGCCTGTACATCAATATTCTTGCACATGTTGTTTTCCCTCCTTGTCCCTGAAATCTGCTCCGGACCGCGCCCGAAGCTGAAGTTTTGTGAGCGCGCTTTTATGCTGTGCACACAAAAACACTCTACCTTGTATAGTCTATCATATTTTCGGGCTATGTCAATGATATTTTTTTCAAAACGCACATAAAATTGAACTTTTTGTCTATTAGGAGTCACTATTTTTGCCAAAGCAATCTCCAGAAATTCTCAGCGATCTTTTCCCTGCAATCGCGCCTTTTTTGCTTCCGCTGCAAGCAAAAACGCACTGCGAGTTTTCGCAGTGCGTTTTCGGATTGTTCCGTTATTCCGCGTCCGGGGTCTGCGGCGTTTCCGGGGTCTCCGGGGCTGCCGGTTCTTCGCCGGACACCGCCGTCTCGCCGGGGAGCTCCACGGGCTCATCCATGCGGCGGATGACCTTTGCCGGCGGCTCGATCGTCGCGTCCGGGTGGACGGGCGGCTGACCGTGCTCGCAGAAGTAATCAAAGTCCTCGCCGTCCATCGTCTCATGGATCAGGAGGTATTCCGCGATCGAGATCATCAGGCCGCTGTGCTCTTTGAGGATCCGCTCGCACGCAGCATAGGCCTCGTCGAAGATGCGCTTGACCTCGCTGTCGATCGTGGCGGCGGTCTGCTCGGAATAGCTCTTCGTGGTGCCGAAGTCGCGGCCGATGAAGAGACTGTGGCTGGAATCGTCAAAGCTGATGGGGCCGAGCTTTTCGCTCATGCCGTACTTCATGACCATGTCGCGGGCGATGCTCGTCGCCTGCTGGATATCGCCGGACGCGCCGGTGGAGATATCATCGAGGAAGATCTGCTCGGCGATGCGGCCGCCGAGCGCCGTCACGATGCGGTCGAACATCTCGCCTCGGGACGTGAAGTCCTCGGCGTCCTCTTTCGGGCGGTACCAGGTGAATCCGCCGGCCTGTCCGCGCGGAATGATCGTGATATAGTGCACGGGGTCGGCGTTTTCGCAGAATCTCGCGGCGATGGCGTGGCCCGTCTCGTGGTACGCCGTGAGACGCTTTGCGCGATCGGATACGACGCGGCTCTTCTTCTCCGGGCCCATGACGACCTTGAGGATCGCCTCGTCGATATCGGGCTGGGTGATGAAGCCGCGGTGGTTGCGCACGGCGAGGATCGCGGCCTCGTTTAAGAGGTTTTCCAGATCCGCGCCGGCGAAGCCTGCCGTGCCGCGCGCGATGCTCTTGAGATCCACATCGTCGCCGATGTTCTTGCCGCGCGCATGGACCTTGAGGATCTCCTCGCGGCCCTTGACGTCGGGCAGACCCATATACACGCGCCGGTCAAAGCGGCCGGGACGCAGCAGGGCGTTATCCAGGATATCGGCACGGTTCGTCGCCGCCATGACGATGACGCCCGTGTTTTCCGAGAAGCCGTCCATCTCCACGAGGAGCTGGTTGAGCGTCTGCTCGCGCTCGTCGTGGCCGCCGCCGAGACCGCTGCCGCGCTGTCTGCCGACGGCGTCGATCTCATCGATGAAGATGACGGCGGGGGCGATCTTCTTGGCCTGATCAAACAGGTCGCGGACACGGCTCGCGCCGACGCCGACATAGAGCTCCACGAAGTCGGAGCCCGAAATGCTCAGAAACTGTACGCCCGCCTCGCCCGCGACGGCTTTCGCCATCAGGGTCTTGCCGGTGCCCGGAGGGCCGACGAGCAGCACGCCCTTGGGGATGCGCGCGCCCATCTTGGCGTAGTTCTGCGGGCGCTTGAGGAAGTCCACGATCTCGCGCAGCTCTTCCTTCTCCTCGTCCGCGCCGGCGACGTCGGCAAACGTGATCTTCTTCTTGCTGTCGTCCATGACGCGGGTGTGCGCCTTGCCGAAGCGTCCGACGCCCGGGGCGCCGCCGCCTCCGCCCATGCGGTTCATCATCAGATAGGTCGCGCCGAGCAGCAGCGCAATGAGCGCAAACGTCGGCAGCAGGGACACCAGCCACGAGCTTCCGAGTCCCGCGCGGTAGTCATATTTTTCGAGCGTGCCGTCGGCCATCTGCTCATCGATGATCTCACCGAGATCCTCGCGGAACCAGGTGACGCTCGGCATCTTCTGCGTGATGGTGGTGCGGCCGTCCTCGTCCTTTTCGCGCAGCTCGAGTGTGAGCTTGTTGTCCTCCAGAACGAACGACTTCACTTTCTTGTCCACGAACAGCTGCTTGATCTCGGAATACTCGAGCTTCTTCGTTTCCGACGTGCCGAGCAGCGTGTACATCAGCGCCATGGCAATGACGGCGATGAGCAGATAGAATCCAAGATTCCTGCCGCGGTTGTTTTTGTTAGGCTTCAAATTACGATCACTTCTTTCGTGCCGCCGCATGCATCGTCGGCTATCTGACACCGTGCAGAGCACGGATTTGGTTCATTCGTAGATCTCGCTCTTGAGGATACCGACATAGGGCAGGTTGCGGTACGTCTCGGCATAGTCGAGCCCGTAGCCGACCACGAATGCGTCCGGCACCTCGAAGCCCGCGTATTTGGCGTGCACCGGCGCCTTGCGGCGCGAGGGCTTGTCCATGAGCGTTGCAATGGTAATAGAGGCGGGCTTGCGCACCTGCAGATACTCGGTGAGGTAGTTGAGCGTCACACCGCTGTCGAGTATATCCTCCACGAGAATGATGTCGCGGCCCTCGATGTCCTGATTTAAGTCCTTTGTGATCTTTACGGCGCCGGTCGTAGTGGTCTGGTTGCCGTAGGACGACACGGCCATAAAGTCCATCGAGCAGTGGATCGAGACATGGCGCATCAGATCCGCCATGAACACGAAGCAGCCCTTGAGCACACCGACAAACAGCGGATTTTTTCCGGCAAAATCGGCGGAGATCTGCGCGCCGAGCTCGGCGACACGCGCCTCGAGCTCCTCGGCGGAGATCAGCACAGATTCGATATCATTGTGAATATCATTTACCTGCATGGGACAGTCCTCTCTATGATTCTTTCTGTTTTTTCAGCGCCGCATACAGCGCCGTGTCGCCCGGAGCAGCGGAAAGTCTTTCCGCCATGCCGAAGCCGAACACCGCCGCGACGCCCTTATCATCCCGCAGGACGGGGACGCCTGCGCGGGCGCTGCGCGCGAGCCCCGCCTCCTGAAAGAGGTCGGAGAGCTTTTTCGTGCAGCCGCGGCCGGCAATGCGGATGCGGTCGCCGTCTTTTGGCGACGTAACAGTCAGTGTACCACGAATTTCTGCACTTTTAAAGCAAAAACTCGTTAAAGTATTGTGAACTTCAACGGAGCGTTCAGGAAGCGACAGCGTGATGACCGCGCCGTCAGGGCCGTGCACCGTGCTTCCGGGAACGAGCGCCGTCTCCGGCCACGGCTGAATCGCCTGAGGCGCAAACGAAATGCGCCCGCCCTCCCGCACGGCGCGCACGCCGCCGGGAAGCGAAATCTCCGCCGCCTCCGTGCCGGTGCACAGGCTGTGCAGCGCCTCGATGTGACATTGCTCCAGCGGCGTCTCGGCGAGCAGCTGAAACACCCGCGCCCGCACGGGGCGCGCGAGCGCCGCAAGCGCCGGGACCTCGGGCGCGCGCCCCTGCTTTTGCAGGAAGTCCTGCGCAAGCGAGGCTAAAAACGCCTCGTCCTCGCGCAGCAGCGCCGCCGTCTGCACCGTGTGGCGCGCAAAGGCGCTGTTCACGCTCCGCAGGGCGGGCATTGCCCCCTGCCGCACGCGGTTGCGCGCATAGTCGGGCGACGCATTCGAGCTGTCGTCCACATGGGGAATGCCGCGTTCAGAGAGCCACGTCTCGACCTCGGCGCGTGTGACATCCAGCATCGGGCGCAGGAGGTTTTCCCGCACAGGCGCGATGCCGCCGAGTCCCCGCAGGCCCGCGCCGCGCGCAAGCTGCAGCAGGAGCGTCTCGGCGTTGTCATCGGCGGTGTGCGCCGTTGCGATCCATTGGCAGCCCTGCTTCTCGGCGCTGGCGCGCAAAAACGCATACCGCGCCTGACGCGCCTCGGCTTCACCGCCCTGCACCGCTCCCCTGCCGATCCGGCACGGCACACCGCGTGAGGCACAGAACGCCGCGACGAAAGCCGCGTCGCGCCCGGATTCCTCCCCGCGCATACCGTGGTCAAAGTGCGCGCAGCACACTTCGAAGCCGTGCTTCTCTTTCAGCTCCAGCATCCGGCAGAGCAGATACATCGAGTCCGCCCCGCCGGACACCGCGCACAGCACGCGATCGCCGGGACGGATGGGATCAATATTCATCTTCATACCGCTTTTCAGCGGAGACGAACGTGGTGTATTCCGGCAGCCACATGACCTCGATGGTGCCGGTCTCACCGTGGCGGTTTTTCAGAACGATCGCCTCGGCGAGGTTCGGGTTTTCCGCCTCTTTGTTATAGTAGCCGTCACGGTAAAGTCCGATGACGATATCGGCGTCCTGCTCGATCGCGCCGGATTCGCGCAGGTCGGAGAGCATGGGGCGCTTGGTCTGGCGTCCCTCGGTGGCACGGCTGAGCTGAGACAGGCAGATGACCGGAACATTCAGTTCCTTGGCCATGATCTTCAGCATGCGGCTCATGTCGGAAACCGCCTGTGTGCGGCTCTCGTTCGACCAGCTGTGTCCGCTGCCTGCGGACTGCATCAGCTGGAGATAGTCGATGACGACCAGACCGAGATTCGGGATGCGGCGACACTGGGCGTTCATGTCGGCGACGGAGAGCGTGGAATTATCATCCACGCGGATATCGGTCGCGCTGAGCTTTGCCGTTGCGGTGCCGATGCGGCGCCATTCCTCATCGGAGAGGCGGCCGGTGGAGAGCTTCTGGCTGTCCACCATCGCAGCGGAGGACAAAAGACGGCTCGCAAGCTCCTCGCGCGACATTTCGAGCGAGAACACGGCCACCGTCTGCGAGGTGTGCTCGCCGACATAGCGCGCCAGATTCAGCGCAAGGCTCGTCTTGCCCATGCCGGGACGGGCGGCGATGAGAATGAGCTCGCCCTTTTTCAGGCCGAGGATCGTCCGGTCGAGGTCGGGCAGGCCCGTGCTGAGTCCGGGGATTTTGCCGCCGTTGGCGGAGACCTCGGAGAGGTTTGCGTACACGCGCTGCAAGACCAGCGACAGCGGCTGCAGGCCGCCGACGTTGCGATCCTGCCGCAGAGCATAGATCTTGCGCTCCGCCGCCTCCAGGATGGAGTCGGTTTCGCCGGCGCCCTCGAAGACCATCTCGTTGATCTCATCAGCGGTATGCTGCAGGTTGCGCAGCAGGGCGCGGTCGCGCACGATGGCGGCATATTTGAGCACGTTTGCCGCCGTGGGCGTGATCTGCATGAGCTCCGCGAGATACTGGTGGCTCGTGTCCGGATGGAACACGCCGCGGACCTTCATCTCCTCCTCCACGGTGACGACGTCGATCGTCTTGTTGAAAGAGAACATGGAGTAGATCGTCTCGAAGATCTCACGGTTGGTCTGGATATAGAATTCCTCCGCCTTGACCTTATCGATCACGTCCGGAATGCAGGCCGGATCGATGAGCATGGAGCCGACGACGGATTGCTCCGCCGCGGCGGAGTGCGGCGCCTGTCTGGAAAGCAGCTGATCCATACGGATCACCCCTTTTTCTTTCGAATTCGATTACGCCTCAACGACGAGAACGTGGATTACGCCGGAGATCTCATAGCCGAGCTTCGCCTTGACCTCGAACGCGCCGAAGCTCTTGATGGGCTCGGACTGGACGATCTTCTTGCTGTCGATCTCAATGCCGTGCTGCTCTTTGAGCGCGTCGCTGATCTCCTTGGAGGTAACGGCGCCGAAGAGCTTGCCGCTGCCGCCCTTGGCGGCAACCTTGACCTGCACGGCGGTGAGGCGCTCGGCTGCCTCCTGCGCGGCGGCCTTTTCCTTGGCAATCTGGGCTGCCTTGGCCTTCTCCTTGAGCTTATAGGCGTTCAGGTTATCGGGCGTGGCTTCCGTGGCGAGCTTGCGCGGCAGCAGATAGTTGCGCGCGTAGCCGTCGGAGACGTTTTTCATCTCGCCCTTTTTGCCCTGACCCTTGACGTCGACATTAAAAATCACTTTCATGACAAGATTCCTTTCTGTATGGATAACGGTTAGTCTGCTTCATATTCATCCAGCGCGCTCCGGAGCGACGCGACCGCCTGCTCGAGCGTGGTATCTTTCATCTGCACGGCCGCCGCGGCGCGGTTGCCGCCGCCGCCGAACGGCTCCAGCAGGAGCTGGACATTGATATCGCCGATGCTGCGCGCCGAGACGAACACGCCCTCCGGCACGGGATAGACCACGAGCGAGCAGCTCACGCCCGCGACGTTCAAAAGCTCGTCGGCCGCCTTGGCAGCAACAATACGGTCCTGCTGCTCTTCCTGCACGGCGATGGCGACGCCGGGTCGGTCGATCTGCGCGTTTTGCAGAATGCGGTAGCGCGCAACGGTATGGGCCATGTCGCTCTGCAGGAGCTTTTTAACCTCGGCGGTATCGGCGCCGGAGCGGCGCAGGAACGCCGCCGCCTCAAACGTGCGCTCACCGGTGCGGATGGTGAAGTTTTTCGTATCGAGCATGATGCCGCTGAGCATGGCCTCCGCCTCGACGCGCAGAAGATCCTTCTGCTCGACAAGCTCCTCCACGAGCTCAGACACGAGCTCACAGCTGGACGAGGCGTGCGGCTCGTGAAACGCCATCGTGACATTCGCGATATATTCCGCTGCGCGCCGATGGTGGTCGATGAGCGCGACGCGGGTGCAGCTTTCGAGCAGCGCCTGATCCTCCACCTGACCGGGACGGTTCGTGTCCACAACGATCAGCAGCGTCTGGCTGTCGGCATGGAGGATCGCCTCCTGCGGAGTGTAGAACGCGTCCTTGTACTCCGGCAGGGCATGGAGCTTTTCCAGCAGCGGCCCGGACGCCGTCTTCGTCTCATCGACAACGATGCGGCAGCTTTTGCCCTGCGCGCGCGCGATGCACGCGACGCCCGCCGCAGCGCCGATGGCATCGTAGTCTGACATGCGGTGGCCCATGACATAGACATTGGACGAGCCCGCGATGAGCTGACCCAGGGCATTTGCCATGACGCGGGATTTGACGCGCGTGCGCGTCTCGATGGAGTTGCCGCGTCCGCCGAAGAACTCGAACGACACGCGGTTTTTCACCACGGCCTGATCGCCGCCGCGGCTGAGCGCCATTTCCACGCCGAGCCCGGCGAAGCTGAAGTTTTCGGCAAAGCTCTCGCCCTCGTGACCGACGCCGACCGAGAGCGTGGCGCGGATGCCGGAGGGGCTCACGACACTGTGCGCGCCGTCGAGAAGCGCGGCAAAGCGGTCCTTGCGCATGTCCGCGAGGAAGCGCTCCTCGAAGACGCACAGATAGCGGTTGCGCTCATAGCGGCGGAAGAGGGCGTTTCTGCTCTCGCACCACTGTGTGAGGATATCCTCGATGCTGTCGCGCAGGTCGTTGCGCATGCGCTCGGTCTGGTTGCGGATGAGCTCCTCGTAGTTGTCGATGACGAAAATGGCGACGTTCGGGCGGGAGTCGGTATACTCCTGCTGCATGCTTTCATAGTCCGTCACATCGATCCAATAGGTGATGCCCATGGGGCTGGACGTATCGCCGTTTTCTGACTTCATGAGATTGCCGTGGATGCGGTATTTCCGCCCGTTGTGCTCCAGAAGCTCCGGCGACTGCGAGCTGCCCTCCAGCAGCCAGCGCGCGGAGAACGACGGCAGAAGATCCGTCATGCTGACCTCCACAGACGGCTTGCGCCGGCCGCAGATATCAAAGAAATGCTGGTTTGCCCACACGAGCTGCAGGCCGCGCACATAAAACGTCGCGATCGGCAGCGGAAAATTCTGCAGGGTGTTGTTCATCGCCGACTCCGTATCATACGTCACGGACTCGAGATAGCGCAGCAGCGCCTTGCGCTTCGTGCGCCGGAGAATCAGCGCATAGATGATCAGCGCCAGGATCACAACGCCCTCCGCCGCCGCGATCCACCAGCGGTCGCGCACAAGAATCAGCGTCGCGATTGCGAAGATCACGAGAAACAGCAAATATAATTTCGCATTCGGCATCAGTCCGGACGGCACACGCGGCGCCGATCGGGTCTGGTTTTCTTTCTCTTTCATGCCGCACCTCCCTTCCCCGTGCACGGAATGCCGCACACATGGGACATTTGGACATTTATATGGAGTGTATATTATACCAAAAATCGATCCGCTTGACAACATTCTTTTCTGCGCGCTGAAAAGAATTAATTGCCACCGCTGCCGAAGCATGATTTTTGTCTTTCTTTGCAGATACTATGCTTACCAAAACGATCATTCGTATCCGCAGGAGGAATTCAGACATGAAAGCAGTGATCTTGGCCGGCGGCGAGGGCCGGCGCCTGCGCCCCGTGAGCGGCGATACGCCAAAGCCGATGGTGGAGCTGGTGGGCGTGCCGGTGATGGAGCGGACAGTGCGCCTGCTGCGCGCGCAGGGCTTTTCCGACCTCTGCGCCGCGCTGTGCTACCGGCCGGAGGTGATTGAAAACTACTTCGGCGACGGCTCACGCTTTGGCGTACAGATGCAGTACCGCGTGCAAAAGGTGCCCTGCGGAACGGCAGGCAGCGTATTGCAGTGCGCAGACTTTTTCGGCAATGAAGACTTTCTCGTCGTGAGCGGCGACGCGGTGTTCGACTTTGATCTTGCCGCGCTCATGGAGCGGCACCGCAGAGCAAGCGCCGCCGTGACGATGGCGCTGCATCCGAGCGCAGAGCCGCTGCAGTACGGGCTCGTGCTCTTAGACCGCGAGAGCCGCGTGCGTCACTTCGTGGAAAAGCCGGACTGGGGACATGTGGTGACGAATCTCGTGAACACGGGCATCTACTGCATCTCCCCTGCCGCAATGGCTTATGTCCGCGCGGACGTGCCGCAGGACTTTGCAAAGGATCTCTTCCCGCTCCTGCTCGCGAGCGGCGAGAAGATCCTCGGCGTGCCGACCGAGGGGTACTGGTGCGACATCGGCACGCCGCGCTCGTATTATCAATGCAGTCTGGACGTGCTGGACGGCAGGCTCGCGACCGAACCCGTCGAGCCTGCGCCGCAGGGAGAGGACGCGCCGCAGGGAGAAAACGCCCGCGTGATCCCCTGCCGCGACCGTGCAAGACTGATGCGCGCTGCCTCGGAGTCCTTCATGGAGCTCGGCGCGGACTTTGCCGACGGGCTGCACTTCACGGACGGAAGCTGGAAAATCGGTCTGCGTCCGAGCGCAAAGGACTCCAGCATCCTGCTTGACGCCAACTCTCCCGAAGCCGCCGACACGGCCGAAAGGCTCATCACGCTGATGGAAAAGAGCATCTGAACAGAAAGAGCCGTCCGAGATGCGGACGGCTCTTTCTGTTGAATGATGTTACCAAACGTAGTGGCAATCGATGCAGACATGCTTGCCCGTGGCGGGGGCATACCAGATGGTCTCGATCAGACCGCAGAGCGGGCACGGAACGCTGTCGCGCACCAGCTCGATGTTGTACTTGCCGCCGGTGAGCTCGCGGATCGCTTCCTCGCTCAGGCCAAGATCTCTGATCTCCGCAACCGTCATTGAAAGTTCCTCCTTTACGGAAATGGATCGCCGCCGTGCGGCATCCTTTGTTCCATTATATCGGCTTTCCCGGCATTTTTCAACAGGGAATTGAGAAATAATCGATCGCACAAAGCCGCCCGCACCGAGTTGGTGCGGGCGGCGGAAAATGTGGTTTCTTCTGCAGTTTGCGCTCAGGAGACGAACAGCGCGTCCGGAGAGGTCGCGGCGTTGTAGCACTCAATCCCCAGCTCGCTGAGCTTTTCAAAGGACCGTTCGCTTTCGGAAACACCGAATGCCTCCCACCAGCTGTCTGAAGCGCCTCCGCAGCCATTGCCGAAAAACTGCATATCATTGATGGTGATGGCGCCGCAGGCATCCATATCAAACGTCACAACATTCGAGAAGCCTGCAATGTGCTCTGCCAGTGCAAACCGTTCTGCAAAGAGAGCGGGCTTTGTATATGCTTTTTTCATTTCAATCACACTCCCATCTTACCAGTTGCCGAGTCCGCTGAACAGACCGGAAAGGCTCTGCACCAAAAGCTGGAACAGGGCGTTGAGCACCTGCGTCGGGCTCCATGCATTGGCATTCCAAGCATCCTTGACCTGATCCGGGTCCACGCCGCTGTTCGCGGCGATTTTCAGGGCGCGTTCTGTGATGGGCGCGAAGAGCAGATCGCTGAGTGACGCCGATCCGGCAGCGGAGAGACCTGCGACCTTCAGATCCGTGATGGAGATCATCGAGCTTCCGGTATTCACGATCGTCACGACGCCGTCGTCGCCGACCATGGCCTTGATCGGGTAATACATATCCACAGCGGAGTCAACCGCCAGCGCTTCGCCGTTGACCGTCACGGCTCCGGCGTTGTCGCCGTCATCCGGGGCGCTCAGGCCGAGCAGGATCGCGTCGGCCGTCATGGCTTCGTCCGTCAGCCGGAAGACGAGCTGCTGCCCCTGCGCCAGATAGATCTCATTCTTCGGGCCGATCTCCGTGTAGCCCGCGAAGCCGCCGCCGGCCTGATCGAGCTTCGACGCTTCATCCACAAACAGGGCGCCTGCCTTTGCGTTCTCATCCGTGATCACAACGGACTCGGAATTGTCGTTGATCAGCACGTCGCGCAGATTGGCAAAGCCGGTATTGTTGTTCGTGGGATTGTAGACGCGGATGCCGTCCAGATGATACTCCGTAGCGCCGACCACGGTCAGCTCGAGCGTGTAGGTGCCGTAGTCCAGGCCGCGATAGCTGACGCTCGGAATATTGTTGCGCTCGGTCGCGGAATAGTTGTAGATGCCCTTGGGCGTCTTGTTGCCGGCAGCGTCCAGCAGCTTCGCCACGATCGTGCCGGAGGAATTGTTCGTCGTGCAGTATACGTCGACGCCCGTGCCGGTGAACGTGAAGGTATAGGTGCCGGCCTGCTGCTGCGTTGCGTCCTCGAACTGCACATCAACGTTGTAGCCGCTGCCGTCGCCGACAGTGACGGCATTGTCTTTCAGGCTGTCATCGAAATACACGTTGTCGGCCGGCACGGCGCTGACTTTCATCCAGCGCTTTGCGCCGCTCTCCACTGCCTTGCTGCTGCTGGAGCGGTCGGTCGAGTAGAAGTTGCCGAAGACCATCGCGGAGTCGGCGCCGCTCAGAGACAGATCCGCTCCGGCGGCAACCGCGGCGTCAGGCACGAGCTGATAGGAAACGGTGCTGCCGTCTTTGGTGAACCTGCCGTTCGCGCCGTTGACCTCGGCGGTATCCGCATTCACAAGCATTGCATTCTCCGCAAGCTTCATCTTGGCGTTAAAGTCGATGACATAGGTGCGCTGACCGATGACCGCGCTCGGGGAGTCGACCGCAACCGCAGGCTCTTGCGCATCGGCATCTTCAAAGATACCGCACACGCCGTTGGAATCCAGCTGACCGTCCTTGTTCGGAACCAGGCCGCTGATCGTCACGACGAGCTTTTTGCCCTGGTTCTCCGCGAGACCCATAGCGGCGTTCGCCGGCTTGCCGTAGCAGATGTAATTGCCCGCATAGTCAAAGCCTTCAACCGTCACGGTATCGCCGCTTTTTACCATCGTCACCTGATTCGTGACGTCCTCGATCGTGGAGTCGTCAAAAACGATCTCGCCGTTCTCGGTGCTCTGCGTACCTTTCACGGTCTCGACTTTGACAGTCGCGTTTGCAGGGAGCGCATAATTCTGCACCTTGATGACGTCCTTCATCACGGCGGTCTCATCAAGCGTCACCGAAGTGCCGGCGCTGATCGCCTCGGCAATGTTTTCAAACAGATCCGACAGCGAGACGTTGTCAGAGCTGTTGCCGGTCACTTTCTGATAATATGCCGCGCTCGTGTCTTTTTCAGGCGCGGGATTCTGCTTCAGTTTGGAAAGATCGTCCAGCGTCTGGTAGTGAGAAGACACGCCCTCCATGTAATCCTTGATGGTATAGGGACTTCTGATGGTGTCGTTGTCGCCGTTCGTTGTGGCAAAGACGCCCAGCGTGAATACCATAGCGTCATAATCCGTCTTGAGCGCATACGCCTGCTTGACCGCGTCATTGGCGACATTGTAGTTTGTTGTGCTGCTGGACGTGCCGCCCGGCTCGCCGTCCGTAAAGAGAACGACTGCCGCGCCGCGTCCCGCCGCGTCCGTCCGGTCATTGAGGACACGCTTTGCCATCTCAAGTCCTTCGTCGGAATCCGTGCCGCCGTTGGCTCCCAGCGCCGCAATGCTCTGCTTCAGCGCAGCGCTGTCTGCCGGCTTGAGCGCATAGTTGGCAAAATTCGTAGACGAACTCATCGCAGTACGGTACTGCGTGGAAGCGCTGCCATTGAAAATCTCGTGATTGCTTGTGTCGGAATCGGCAAAGCCGACGATCGCGATGCGATGATTCTCGTTCTTTGCAGCGACCGCATCAATGAAGTCTGTCGCCGCAACTTTCAGCGCGTTCAGGCGCGTAATCTTCAGGCCGCTGATCACCGTGCTGCCGGGCGCATTCTCTGCAAGCGTTTCCGTGCCGATGCCGAGCCACGATTTATGCGTGACTGTGTAGCGGTTCTCTCCGGTCTTCCGAACTGACGACATAAGTATTCAGAACATGCCTCTTAAAATAGAGCGTCTCGCCGCTGCTGTTTGCAGTCTTCCACAATTCTTCGATCGTGACGCTGCGGTCCAGCATGTCTTCCGACATGGAGCCGGACTGGTCCAGCACGAGAACGATATCGACCGGGACCGTTTCCTCGGTTTTGATCGTTTCACCCGTGGCATAGCCTTCCAGCCGAATACTGTAAGTGCCGTCCGCATTCAGCTGCAGCGTCTTGGACATGTGCATGCCGTCCACGTCTGCACTCGTACTCGACGACGTAAGCGGCGCAGGATCAGCGGCTCCTGCGGACATTGAGAACGCCGAGAACAGTGAGACTACCATCACAAAGACGAGCAGCCAGCTTAAACTGCGTTTCTTCATAGGTTTACCTCCTCTATGGCCCGCCAGCACGGGCGTTTGTGAATTGAAATATCCCATCGGCAAAACGCAACATCTTGCCATGCGCAACAGATATTTAAACTAATTATAGTGGATTCCCTGTTGAAAATCAATAGAAATCCCTGTTTTTGTTGATTTTCCCAAATGTGGTTGACATAATTTTATTATTTGGTTTCCATAACGGTTGAAAAAAGGAAAAAGCACACCTCACCATATACTCAGGCGATGGCTCTGCAAAAATGTTCCCCGTGAAAATGCACAAATTTCGTGCTTGTTCCGAGACACTATTGGCTCGAACTGTTCGTTTTTGTCATCCCGCTGCGCCGCCGAATGTTTTCCGACTTTTCACATTTACCCCCTTTTCAAGCGACGCTTTTTATATTAAAATAGGGAAGATCAAAGATGGAAGTGAGGGTGATCCCCAATGGAAACGATAACGCCCAAGTACCACCGCATCCTGCTGAAGATCAGCGGCGAGGCACTGGCAGGCGATAAGAAAACCGGACTGGATTTTGCCACGATCAAAAACGTGTGCAACGCGATCGAACAGTGCCGTGAGCTCGGTGTGCAGATCGGCGTGGTCGTCGGCGGCGGCAACTTCTGGCGCGGCGCCAAGGACGGCGGCGGCCACATGGAGCGCTCCCGCGCCGACCACATGGGCATGCTGGCGACTGTGATGAACTGTCTCGCCGTGTCAGATGTGATGGAGCAGGAGGGCATCCCCGTGCGCGTGCAGACCGCGACGGAAATGCGCGCCTTTGCCGAGACCTATACCCGCCAGCGCGCGGTGAAGCATCTGGAAGAGGGCAAGGTCGTCCTCTTCGCCGGCGGCACCGGCTGCCCCTATTTTTCGACCGACACCGCGGCCGTTCTGCGCGCCTGCGAGATCGACGCCGACGCCATCCTGCTTGCCAAGAACATCGACGGCGTCTACTCCGCCGACCCGCGGCAGGACCCCACCGCCGTGAAATACGACAACATCAGCTACAACGACGTGCTCGCGCAGCACCTCGCCGTGATGGACTCCACCGCGACGAGTCTCGCCATGGACAACCATCTGCCCGTGTTCGTGTTTGCCCTGTCCGAGCCCGAAAACATCATCCGGGCCGTGAACGGCGAGGCAGTCGGCACGCTGGTGGAATAACCTTTCGACTATTTGTTTACATTTGAATATAGGAGGAAAACATCATGTCAGCTGATTATGCGGAATTCAAACGCAAAATGCAGAAAACCTGCGACCTGCTTTCGGAAAACCTCGCAGCCGTTCGCGCCGGCAAGGCCAATGCCGCCGTGCTCGACCGCATCACTGTGGACTACTACAACACCCCCACCCCGATCAATCAGGTCGCTTCCATCAGCACGCCCGATGCGCGTTCTCTGCTGATCACGCCGTGGGACGGCTCCGTGCTCAAGGGCATCGAAAAAGCCATCCTCGCGAGCGATCTCGGCATCAACCCGCAGAATGACGGCCGCGCCATTCGTCTGATCTTCCCGCAGCTCACCGAGGAGCGCCGCAAGGAGCTCGCCAAGCAGGTGAAGAAATACGCCGAGGAGGCCAAGGTCGCCGTGCGCAACATCCGCCGCGACGCCATGGACAAGGCAAAGGCGCAGAAGAAGTCCAGCGAGATCACCGAGGACGATTACAAGAACGTCGAAAAAGACATGCAGAAGCTGACCGACGACTTTATCAAGGAAGTCGACAAGATCGCCGAGAAAAAAGAAAAGGAGCTCATGGAGCTTTAAATGTGAAAACGCTGAACGGATCTCAGCACATACCTCGACGGCGTTTTTCCCGTCTGCCTTTGTTTCCAAATCTCGAAATACACAAAGTATTCCTTCGATTTCTCAACTTCGGCAGCCCCAAAAAACGCTCGCCGATCCATGCACTTCAATCCATTCAGCGCTTTCAGTAAGCATATTGAGGTTTTGCTATTAAAGGGGGATGAACGCATCCCCCTTTTCGATGCATTATTACAGGAGTCAATTATGGCTATTTTTCAAAAGAAAAAGACCGAGACAAAGCCCGAGGTGGACTTTTCCCGTCTGCCGAAGCACATCGGCATCATCCTGGACGGCAACGGACGCTGGGCGAAAAAGCGCTCCCTCCCCCGCACGGCGGGTCACGCCGTCGGCGCGGAGACCGTGCGCACCATCGCCAACTACTGCAAGGACATCGGCATCGACTATCTGACGCTCTACGCCTTTTCCACGGAAAACTGGAAGCGCCCGGACGACGAGGTAAAAACGCTCATGAGCCTCTTTGAGCAGTACGTCGCGGAGGCGATCGGCGTGATTCAGCGCGACAGGATCCGCATGGACTTCTTCGGCGATCTTGAGGGGCTGTCCCCGAAGCTCCAGACCATGATGGCCGAGGCGCGGCGCGAGAGCGCCGGGCACGAAGGCTGCCAGCTCAACCTCTGCATCAACTACGGCGGACGCGACGAGATCCTGCGCGCCGTGCGCCGGTACGCCGAGCAGTATGCCGCGGGCGAAGCCCCCGAGCTGACGGAAGAGAGCTTCAGCAGACTGCTCTACACGGGCGAGATCCCCGATCCCGATCTTATCATCCGCACCAGCGGCGAGCAGCGGCTGTCAAACTTCCTGCCCTGGCAGGGCGCTTACAGCGAGCTCTATTTCACGCCCGTCCTCTGGCCGGATTTCACGACAGGCGATATGGACGCCGCGATTGCGGAGTTCCAGCGCCGCAACAGGCGTTTTGGAGGAATTTAACATGGTACAAACCATTTCCGTTTTAGGCTCCACCGGCAGCATCGGCCGCCAGACCATCGCCGTGGCGGAGCATCTTGGTCTGCGCGTACGCGCGATTACCACAAACCGCAACGTAAAGCTCGCCGAAGAGCAGGCGCGAAAATTCCGTCCTGCCATGGTGGGCGTGACGGATGAAAGCGCCGCCAGAGAGCTGCGCACCGCCCTCGCCGACACGGACATCAAGGTCTGGAGCGGCGAGCACGCGCTCGTCGAGGCCGCCGTCATCTCCGATAACGACGCGGTCGTCACCGCCGTTTCCGGCGCGGTGGGCTTAAAGCCCACGCTGGAGGCCATCGAAAAGGGCCGCCGCATCTGTCTGGCAAACAAGGAGACCCTCGTCTGCGCGGGCGAGATCGTCATGCGCAAGGCGCAGGAATGCAGCGCCGAGATCGTGCCCGTGGACTCGGAGCACAGCGCCATCTTCCAGTGCCTGACCGGACGCCGGAAGGGCGAGCTGAAGAAGATCCTGCTGACCGGCTCCGGCGGACCGTTCCGCGGCTGGACGCGCGAGCAGACGAAGGACGTGACCCCGGCGCAGGCCATCGCCCATCCGAACTGGAGCATGGGCGCGAAGATCAGCGTGGACAGCGCCACGATGATGAACAAGGGTCTGGAATTCATCGAGGCCATGCACCTCTTCTCCGTGACGCCGGACGACATTGAAGTGCTCATTCACCCCGAAAGCGTCATACACTCTATGGTGGAGCTCGTGGACGGCACGGTCATCGCCCAGCTTGGCGTGCCGGATATGGAGCTGCCGATCCAGTATGCGCTCACCTACCCCAGGCGCACGGAGAGTCTCTCCGAGCGGCTGGACTTCACGAAGCTCACAAAGGGGCTGACGTTCCAGGCGCCGGACTTTGAAAAGCTTCCGTGTCTCGCGCTCGCGATCCGCTGCGCCCGCACGGGCGGAACGGCTCCCGCCGTAATGAACGCGGCAAACGAGGTCGCCGTGCACCTCTTCCTCGACGGGAAGATCGGCTACAACGACATTTACGACTATGTGATCGAGACCGTGGAAACGCTCGGCGTCAGCCCCGCGCATGACCTCGACACGCTGATCGCCGCCGACCACGCCGCGCGCGAGACCGTCCGCGCGATCCACAGCCGCAAAGGTTAAACCTCAGCCCTCCGGAAAGGAGCTTCTGCATTGTATATCATCTTAGCCATTCTCATGTTCGGTGTGCTCATTGCGGTGCACGAGCTGGGTCATTTTATCGCCGCGAAGGCGTGCGGCGTCCGCGTGGACGAATTCGCCATCGGCATGGGCCCCGCGCTGTGGAAAAAGCAGAGCGGCGAGACGCTCTACGCCCTGCGGCTGCTGCCCATCGGCGGCTACTGCGCCATGGCGGGTGAGGACGAGGCCATGGACGATCCCCGCGCGTTCACAAGCCAGGCGCCGTGGAAGCGGATCATCATCCTCGTCGCGGGCGCGGCGATGAACTTTCTCATCGGTCTGGTGCTGATCTTCGTCGTATTCTCCGGCGCAAAGTCGTTCTCCGCCCCGGTCGTGACGGACTTTTTCGAAGGCTGCCCCTACGAGAGCGCCGATGCCCTGCACGCGGGCGACCGCTTTTACAGCATCGACGGTCACCGCGTCTATTTCTCCAACAACGTCAGCATGTTTCTGACCCGCCACGGCACGAAGCACGACATCGTCGTGATCCGCGACGGGGAGAAAGTGCGGCTTGACGACTTTGAGATCACGCCGCGTGAATATGAGGGACATGAGGGGCTGTATTTCGGCTTTGAGTTCGGCGCGCGCGAGGACGCCACGCTCGGCGCGAAGCTTAAAAACACATGGTACTGCTCGCTCGACTTCGTGCGCATGGTCTATATGAGCCTCGGCGACCTGCTCGCGGGCGCTGTGGGCGTGAAGGACCTCTCCGGCCCCGTCGGCATCGTGAGCATGATGAACGACGTCGGCAAGGAGAGCGAGAGCACCGCAGACGCGCTTTTGAACATCGCGTATCTCGCGGGCTTTATCGCGGTGAACCTCGCCGTGATGAATATGCTCCCGATCCCCGCGCTCGACGGCGGTCGCATCTTCCTGCTGCTTGTGACGGTGCTGATCGAGGCCGTGGCGCGCCGCAGGCTCGACCCCAAATACGAAGGCTATATCCACACCGGCGGCATGGTGCTCCTGCTGGGGCTCATGGCGTATGTGATGTTTAACGATATCATTAAGATCGTGCATTGAGGAAACACTTATGAAACGTAACGAAACGAAATCCATCCGCATCGGCTCCGTCACCATCGGCGGCGGGGCGCCGATCGCGGTGCAGTCGATGTGCAACACGCACACGGCAGATATCGAAGCCACGCTGAAACAGATCGCGCGTCTGCACGAGCTCGGCTGTGAGATCATCCGGCTCGCCGTGCCGGACGCGGAGGCAGCGGAGGCGCTCAAAACCATCGTCCCCCGCTCCCCGATCCCGGTCGTGGCGGACATCCACTTCGACCATCGGCTCGCGCTGCTGGCGGCGGAGGCTGGCGTACATAAGATCCGCATCAACCCCGGCAACATCGGTGATCAGGACAACGTCCGCAAGGTCGCCGAGGCCTGCAAGGCGCGCGGGATCCCGATCCGCATCGGCGTCAACGGCGGCAGTCTGGAAAAGCGCCTGCTCGAAAAATACGGACGCCCCACGCCCGAGGCGCTGGTGGAGTCCGCGCAGGGACACATCGACCTGCTGCACCGCTATGACTTTGACGACATTGCCCTGTCCATGAAGAGCTCCACCGTGCCGCTCACGATCGCAGCCTATCGGCTCGCGGCTGAGACGTTCCCCTATCCTCTGCACGTCGGCGTGACGGAGACGGGCACAAGCTACAACGGCATCATCCGCTCCGCCGTCGGCATCGGCACGCTTCTGTCCGAGGGCATCGGCGACACGATCCGCGTTTCGCTCACGGCGGACCCCGCCGAGGAAGTGAAGGCGGGCATCTCGATCCTGAAGGCCTGCGGTCTGCGCTCCGAGGGCGTGCGCCTTGTCGCCTGTCCCACCTGCGGCCGCACGCAGATCGACCTGATCGGGCTCGCCAACGAGGTGGAGACCCGTCTTGCCGGCATCGACCGCAGCATCACCGTCGCCGTGATGGGCTGCGTTGTAAATGGTCCCGGCGAGGCGCGCGAGGCGGACTACGGCATTGCCGGCGGCAAGGACTGCGGCATGCTCTTCCGCAAGGGCGAGATCCTCGGCCGCGTGGACGCGGACAAGCTCTGCGACGCGCTCATCGACCTCATCCGCAAAGAAGAAGGACTGGATTAAATGGCAGAAAAGACCCCGTTTTTGGAAATGTTCCCCGGCTGCGACGTGCTTCGCCATCTCTGCGGCGGGCTCGACCGCGCCGAGGTGCTTGAGGTGCTGATCATCCGCGAGGCGATGACGATGACGGCGGACGTGTGGTTCCCCGTCATGCCCGCCCCGGCGGATCTGACGCAGCTGGAGGAACACCTCGCGGCGCAGTACCGCCTGCGCGCCGTCACGATCAAGGCCACCCACCCCGCGCCGGAGGCAAAAAAAGCGCCCAAGAGCAAGGAAAAGATCCTCATGGGCCGCCCGATCCGCGCGAACACGACGCTCACGCCCATGTCGGAGCTCACTCTGGAGTCCGGCAGCGTGACCGTGGAGGGCCGCGTGTTTCTCGCCGACAGCCGCGAGCTTGCCAAGCGCGGCGCGGCAGTGCTGAGCTTTGAAATGACGGACAACACCGGCTCCGTGCACGTCTCGAAGTTCCTGCGCGGCGACGACGATCAGTCGGTCATCCACCAGATCAATCCCGGCATGTGGCTGAAGGTGCAGGGCAGCATCAACTTCGATAAATATTTAAATGACATGGTTCTCGAGCCGCGCAGCATCGTGCAGGCCTCGCCCGTGATCCGGCAGGACACCGCCGCGGACAAGCGCGTGGAACTGCACCTGCATACGCGCTTTTCCACGATGGACGCGCTCGCCGACCCCGGCGATCTCGTCAAGCGCGCCGCGCAGTGGGGCCACCCCGCCATCGCCGTGACCGACCACGGCTGCGCGCAGGCGTTCCCGGACATGTGGAAAGCCGCAAAAAAGCACGGCATCAAAATCATCTACGGCGTGGAGGGCTATCTCGTAAACGACGTGGACGGCGTGCTCGCAGCGCGCGGTCCGCGCGACGATCTCCCGCTCGACCAGGAATATATCGCATTCGACATTGAGACCACGGGTCTGCGTCTCGGCACCTGCCGCATGACGGAGATCGGCGCGATCCGCTTCCGGGGAAGCGAGGTGCTGGAGGAGTTCAACACCTTCGTCGATCCCGGCATGCCCATCCCGCCGGAGATCACGCGTCTGACCGGCATCCGCGACAGCGACGTGAAAGGCGCGCCCGACGAGGCTGCCGCCATGCGCATGTTCCTCGATTTCGCGGGCGACAAGCCGCTCATCGCCCACAACGCGGGCTTTGACACGGGCTTTATGTCCGACGCCTGCCTGCGTCACGGTATCCCGTTCGATCCGGTGTTCCTCGACTCTCTGGTGCTGAGCCAGTATCTGCTGCCGGATCTCACAAGGCACAAGCTCGACATGGTGTCCGACCGTCTGAGTCTGCCAAGCTTCAACCACCACCGCGCCTCGGATGACGCGATGGTCGTGGCGCGCATCATGGCAAAGTTTTTGCCCATGCTCTCCGAGCGCGGCGCGAACACGCTGCGCGATGTGAACGATCTGGTCCGCAAGGGGATGCACCAGCACATCCGCACGCGCCACATCTCCATCCTTGTCAAGAACAAAACCGGTCTGAAAAATCTCTACGAGATCATCAGCCGGAGCTACTTAAAGCACTTCCGCCAGTTCAGAGGACAGTCGAACCCGACGATCCCGAAGAGCGTTCTGGCGCAGTTCCGCGAGGGGCTCATCATCGGCTCCGCCTGCGAGGCGGGCGAGCTTTATGACGCGGTGCTGCACGGGCGGAGCGACGCGGAGCTGAAGCGCATCGCCTCGTTCTATGACTATTTCGAGGTCATGCCTCTGGCGAACAACCGCTTCCTGATCGAAAACGGCACCCTGCCGGACGATGAGGCGCTGCGGGACTTAAACCGCCGCATCATCCGACTCGGCGAGACGATGGGAAAGCCCGTCGTCGCCACCGGCGACGTGCACTTCCTCGACCCGGAGGACGAGATCTACCGCCACATTCTGCTCGTCGCGAAGGGTTTTAAAGACGGGGATAAAGCGATGCCGCTCTATTTCCGGACGACGGACGACATGCTCGACGAGTTTTCCTATCTCGGCGCCGAAAAAGCACATGAGATCGTCGTGGAGAACACCGTCGCCATCGCCGATCAGGTGGAGGAATTCGAGCTCCTGCCGAAGGATCTCTTCCCGCCGAAGATCGAAAACTCCGCCGAGGAGCTCAAGAGCCTCGTCTACGGCAAGATGCACGCGATCTACGGCGAAAACCCGCCCGAGATCATCACGAGCCGCGTCGAAACCGAGCTCCACGACATTCTCTCGCGCGGATACGACGTCATTTACATGTCGGCGCAGAAGCTCGTCGCAAACTCCCTCGAGCACGGCTATCTCGTCGGCAGCCGCGGCAGCGTCGGCTCGTCGCTCGTGGCCTACTTCTCCGGCATCACGGAGGTCAACTCCCTCCCGCCGCACTATGTATGCCCGAAGTGTCAATATACGGACTTTGAAAATCCCACCGGCGCGGGCTGCGGCGCGGACATGCCCGACGCGGTCTGCCCCAAGTGCGGCACGCCGATGAAAAAAGAGGGCTTCGACATTCCGTTCGAGACCTTCCTCGGCTTCGGCGGCGACAAGGTGCCCGATATCGACCTGAACTTCTCCGGCGAGTACCAGGGCCGCGCCCACAAATACACCGAGGAGCTCTTCGGCTCGGATCACGTCTTCCGCGCCGGCACGATCGGCACGCTCGCGGACAAGACGGCCTACGGATACGTCCTCAAATACACCGAGGAGACAGGCAAGACCTTCTCCAAAGCGGAGATGAACCGCCTTGCGCAGGGCTGCGTCGGCGTCAAGCGCACGACGGGACAGCACCCCGGCGGTCTCGTCGTCATCCCGCAGGACAAGGACGTGACGGACTTCTGCCCCGTGCAGCACCCCGCCGACGACCCGAACAGCGATATCATCACGACGCACTTTGAATACCACTGCATGGAGGCAAACCTCTTAAAGCTCGATGAGCTCGGTCACGATGACCCGACCATGATCCGCATGCTCGAGGACATGACCGGCACCGACGCAAAGCAGATCCGCCTCGACGATCCCGAGACGATGGGCATCTTCAAATCCGCAGAGCCGCTCGGCCTCACGAACGACGACCCCATCATCGGCAAGACCGGCACGATCGGCATTCCCGAATTCGGCACGGGCTTTACGCGCCAGATGCTCGTGGACACGCAGCCTGAGGGCTTCGATATTCTCGTGCGTCTGTCCGGCTTCTCACACGGCACGGACGTGTGGCTCGGAAATGCCAAGGACCTTATCACCTCCGGCACCGCGACCGTCAACCAGACCGTCGGCTGCCGCGACGATATCATGCTCTATCTCATCAGCCGCGGTATGGACGCCAAGCTCTCCTTTAAGATCATGGAGGCCGTGCGCAAGGGCAAGGTGAAAAAGGGCGGCTTCCAGGACGGCTGGGTCGAGACCATGGAGCAGCACGGTGTGCCGCAGTGGTACATTGACTCCCTCGCCAAGATCGCCTATCTCTTCCCGAAGGCACACGCGGTGGCTTATGTCATGATGGCGTTCCGCATCGCGTGGTACAAGGTGCACCGTCCGCTCGCGTTTTACAGCGCGTACTTCTACCGCCGCAGCCAGAAGGATTCCTTTGACGCCCAGATGATGACGCAGGGCACCGAAGCCACGCGCCGCAAGATCCTCGAGCTGCAGAGCAAGCCCGACGCCACCGCCAAGGAAAAGGATCTGCTCGTCACGCTCGAGGCCGTGTATGAGTTCAACCTCCGCGGCTTTACGTTCGCGCCGATGGATCTCTACGCCTCCGACGCGACGAAGTTCATCCCCGATGAGCAGGCCGGCACGCTCCTGCCGCCGTTCGTGGCCATCTCCGGTCTCGGCGAGAGCGCGGCAAAGGATCTCGTCGCCTGCCGCAAGAGCGGGCAGCAGTTTATCTCCGTCGAGGAGCTCTCCGCCGCCTGCCCCAAGGTCAGCCAGACCCACCTTGAAACGCTCAAGGCCATGGGTGCCCTCGGCGATCTGCCCGAGAGCAGCCAGATGAGCTTGTTCTGAAGCAGCCTGCCGCACCGGCGCATTTTGCGCGGTGCGGCAGATTCTTTTGCGCGCGCCGTCCGGGTTGTCATAAAATTGCAATCTTTTGTTGCATTTTAAGTTTGTTTCTGCTATGATGTTTTATGTCTAATCATGCATTACTATACCCATCCAATGGAGGGAGTTATTATGAGGATGAAACGCGCATTGTCGCTTGTGCTTGCGGTGCTGATGATGGTGTCGCTGCTCTCGGTGGGTGTTTTCGCCGCGGATCAGCTCACGGTCATCACCAAATCCAACGGCAAGCGCACGCTCAACGTCGGCGATACGTTCACCTATTCGTTCGCCATCAAGCTGCAGCAGCCCTACGACATCGACAACATCGAGGCAGACATTCTGTATGACGATGACTGTCTGGATCTCGTGGACTACACCTACCCCAACTTCAAGGGTGCGGTGCCGGATTCCGCGCTGAAAACGGGCGACCTGCATTTCAAGAAAGGCCTCATCACGAACCATGCCGAATTCAGCCAGAGCATTCTGGCTGTGGTCACCTGCACGTTCAAGGTCACGCGCGCCGGCACGACGCACATTCGTCCCATCATCGCGCAGCTTGAGGCCGAGGCGGGAAGCAACAACGACGCCTATCTCGTGCAGAACTACCGTCCCGTCACGGCGCGGCTCGCATTCTGGAAAAGCTATGATTACCTCGATGAGAACAAGCCCACTTCAGGCAGCGCCGCGCTGAAAGCCAATGAGGACACGGTCTGGTTCTATGTGACCGACGCGACCTCCGGCGAGCGCGTCCCCGAGGGCGTGCAGTTCGTCATGGAGGGTGCCGACGAAGGCGGCTCGATGCGCAGTTACAGTGCCAAGGCGGACGAATACGGTCTCGTCTGCTTCCAGAAGGTGCGTCTCGGCAATTACTTTGTCCGCTGCGACTCGACAGAGCTCGACGGCACGACCTATCTTGTAAACGATCCCGAGGTGAGCGTGCCGAACGTCAGCGGCGGCTCGCTCGTGGTCGACACGGACCTCAGTGTCCGCAGCGTGTCTGCGGAGGATCTGCGCGACGTCACCGTGACGTTCACATGGTCCGGCGAGGAGCTCGCGCCGGGCGTCACCTATCAGGAGGATCGCCCCGACACGGTCTACTTTGCTCTGCGCACCGGTGAGACCGTGCTCGGCCAGAAGTATGCCGCGAACAACGCGGACAGCGTCGTGTTTGAGCGCGTCCCCGTCTCCGACAACGCCGGGCAGCCGGTTGCGCTGGAGCTCACGACCGGCGCGATCGACCAGTATGACGCTGTGATCACGAAAAACGGGAACGCCTTCAACGTTGATTTCCGCTATAAGAACGACCACACCTGGGAGAGCGAGCGCAACGACCCCACCTGCACCGAAAACGGCAGCATCATCTTCACCTGCTCCGACTGCGGCGCGACCTACACCGAAACGCTCACCGCGCTGGGCCACGACTATGTGCACTACGGCTATGACGCCACCTGCACCCGCGACGGCTATCACCGTTACCAGTGCAGGCGCTGCGACCACATCTATGTTGAGACCGAGCCCAAGACCGGTCACAACTGGGGCGACTGGATCGTCGACAAGGAAGTCAGCCCGACCGAGGATGGTCTGCGGCACCGCGTCTGCTCCTATTGCGGCGAGGTCGAGCAGCAGATCGTCGCCTCCCCGCTCCACGAGCACAACTACAAGGAAGTCGTCGTGCCGCCCACCTGCACTGAGGAAGGCTACACCAAGATGGTCTGCGGCTGCAACGTGCCGGGTGAGAGCGAATACATCGTCGAGGGCAGCGAAGTGCCCGCGCTCGGTCATGATTACACCGGCGACAGCCACACCGTGAACGTCTTCCCCGCCAGCTGCACAGCAGACGGTCTGGAGGAATGGACGTGCTCGCGCTGCGGCGAGATCCACGCCGTGCCGATCCCGGCAACGGGTCATAATTTCCAGGTCACTGAGCAGAAAGAGCCCACCTGCACCGAATCCGGCTACAAGGATATGAAGTGCGCCAACTGCGACGAATTCCGCCATCAGCGCCTTGCGCCGCTCGGTCATGACTGGGGCGAATGGGAGACCGTCACCCCCGCGACCACGACCGCCGAGGGCGTGAAGCACCGTTTCTGCACGCGCTGCAACGAAGAGCAGTTCGGCACGATCCCGAAGCTCCCGCATGAACACAGCTACACCCGCCCCGAGGTCGTCGCCCCCACCTGTGAGGAGGAGGGCTACACGAAGCTCTACTGCGAGTGCGGCGCCTTCAGCATCGATTCTTCGAGCATCGTTCCCGCGCTGGGACACGCGCTCGTCGAGCGCTGGCGGCAGGAGCCCACCGCGAAAACGCAGGGCGTGGTCGACCACGTCTGCTCCCGCTGCGGCAAGCATGAGTTCGTCATCCTCCCGATCAAGGGCGGCAGCGCGCCGACGCCCACCGTCGGCGGCTTCACGGACGTGCCGGTGACCGCGTATTTCGCCGAGCCGGTGCTCTGGGCGGTAAAGCACGATCCGCAAATCACAGACGGCGTCACGGACACGTCGTTCGATCCCAAGGGAACCTGCACCCGCGCCCAGACCGTGACATTCCTCTGGCGCGCCGCGAAGCAGCCGGAGCCGAAGCTGCAGGCCTCTCCCTTCACCGACGTGCAGAATCCGAACGCCTATTACTATAAGGCAGTCCTCTGGGCGTATGAGAACAACATCACGGACGGCACGAGCGCAACGACGTTCTCCCCGAACGCCACCGTGACGCGCGGTCAGGTCGTCACGTTCCTCTGGCGCGCCTCCGACCAGCCCAAGCCCGCCGGTACCGGCACGCAGTTTGGCGATGTGTCGCCGGATGCCTACTATGCCGTTCCCGTCCGCTGGGCGGTCGAGCAGAACATTACGGACGGCATCAGCCCCGGCAAGTTCGGCCCGAACGACGGCTGCACCCGCGCCCAGATCGTGACATTCCTCTATCGCAACGAGATTCGATAAGGCCATACACACCATACCCCTCCGCCTTCCGGCGGAGGGGTTTTTTATCGTCAGATTGACCAGATGATTTGGGTAAAAAACAGGATTCTTTGTTGACAGCACGTTGAAGATATGATACCTTTAATATGATTCTTAGAGTGTCAGAGTGTACGATATTTTCGTTACATTTTTGGCAATTCGGCATGATTCACCGGGCGTCCCGTACGCCGCAAATCCACCAGACCGATCGAAGGATAACAGGGAAGGAAGGACACTATGAAAGACTTGAAACATCTGATCTTCTTCGAGAATCTCCTGCAGGACGCGCAGAATGAGCTCGTTCAGCAGGCGGTGAACGAAGGGAAGCGCGCTCTGGGCTATAACTGCTATTATGTCCCGGAAGTGCTTCTGAACCTCGGCGACTGCTTCTCCACGCGTCTGCGCGCGCCGCGCTGCACCTCTCCCGACGTTGCGACCTACTACATGACGGGTCGTACCTGTCCGTACGTCCGCTCCATTCTGGAGCGCGCCATTGAGGGCGGCTACAACCATCTCAGCGCTGTGTTCGGCTCCGAAAGCTGCGCCGCAATGGAGCGTATGGAAGAGCAGCTCTATCTCCTGAAGCCCATCAAGCGCGATGACTTCTTCGTCACGATCATCGATCCCCCGCTGAAGGGTGATCAGACGAACCTGGACTATTATAAGGTTCAGCTGAAAAAGCATGTGCTCGGCGCCATGGAGCGCGCCTGGGGCATGGACGTCTCCGACGAGGTCATGCGTGCCGCGATCGAGAAGTTCAACAAGCTCTGCCGCGTCATCACCGAGATCGGCAATCTGCGCAAGCTGCCCAATCCCCCGATCACGGGCTATGAGTTCCATGTGATCATGCTGGTGAGCGAGGTTTGCCCGCACGATCTCATCCTCCCCTATCTGGAGGAGACGCTCGAGGAGCTCAAAACGCGCAAGCCCGATCCCGAATTCCCGTTCCGCGCGCGTGTGGTGCTCGCCGGCTCCGAGGTCGACGATCCGGAGTTTACGAAGCTCATCGAGATGTGCGGCGCGATGGTCGTGGCCGACCGCTACTGCTTCGGCAGCCTGCCCAGCCGCGAGGAGATCGAGATCCGCGACGGCGAGTCCGCGTTCGACGCGATCGCCCGTCACTATCTCCACTGGAACCAGTGCGCCCGCTTCATGGACGGCATGAAGATCGACCAGCGTCACGACAAGCTGGCTGAGCTGGTGAAGGAATACCACGCCGACGGCATCATCTATGAAAACATGAAGTTCTGCGAGTTCTGGAGCTATGAGAAGGTGCTCGCCTCCCATATCATGATCGAGGAGAACGGCATCCCCTGCGCCACCATCGAAAAGGAATACGCGCTCGGCTCTGTCGGCCAGCTCCGCACCCGCTTCCAGGCCTTCGTTGAGAGTCTGGAGATCAAGAAGATCAACGCTGAAGGAGGGGTTTGATCATGGGAAAAATCATTGATCTTATCGACGACAAACTGAAAGTATTCGATCCGATCTACCGCGCCGAAAACGGTCTTGGCGGTC
The DNA here is from genome assembly GCA_900316745.1 of uncultured Eubacteriales bacterium. Classification (GTDB taxonomy): domain Bacteria; phylum Bacillota; class Clostridia; order Oscillospirales; family Oscillospiraceae; genus CAG-103. The sequence continues at coordinate 156,176 of ONEB01000001.1, forward strand.
AGCGTGATCGTTACTATGACCGCACCGGCGTCGCGAAGTATCGCGAGTGGCGCGGCGTAAAGGACACCCTGTATGATTATGAGCGTTGGCTGATCAACGTCGTGTCCATGGTGAAGATGGTTGCCTCCGCCCCGATCCCGATCATGAAGGGTTTCTGGGAGTACCGCTGGATGGGCTCCTATCTCGGCACCTTTATGTTCATCGACCGCCTGTTTGAGGGCTACCGCGATCAGGAGCTGCGCGTCGCGCATCTGCAGATGCACGCCATCGTCGTGAACCTCACCAAGCGTATCGCCTACATCCTCTCCCATGACCGCCGCCTTGGCGCGAGCATGGAAAAGAGCAGCAGCCTCCTGCCCATGGATGAAACGCTCCCCGCGTTCTTCACCACCGGCTTCCCGGATCTCGTTCCCATGCCGCTGCAGACGCTGCCGGAGTTCATCATCTGCGACATCGACCAGCACATCGAGCCCTACTACATCGACGTGGCCGAGTCCTTCGGTCTGCCCGCTGACGTCTGCTCCCGCTGCGCGGCTGAGACCGGCGTTGCCCTCGACGACGCGTTCCCGCTCGCCGGCAAAGCCATGATCGCGACGAACATGCCCTGCAATGCCTCCGAGGCGACCAGCATGTTCCAGCGCCGCCGCATCGGCATGCCCGACTACGTGGCAAGCATGTCCATGATCCACAACGACGAAGACACCGCGCTTCCCTTTGACCGCAAGATCATGGAAGAGGTCATTGCCTTCGTCGAAGAGCAGTACGACACCAAATGGAACTGGAAGGCCTTCTTCAAGGCTGCCAAGAACTTCAACGAGCAGAACACCTATGAGCTTGAAAAGTGGGACTACATGAAGACCGGCTACACCGCTGAAGTCGGCATCTCGGAGACCCTCTACAAGCTGTTTGAGTGGCAGTCCGTCAACGGCACCGATCCCTACTTCAACAAGGTTGACCGCAAGGTCATGAAGATCCTGCGCAAGTGCTATGAGAAGAAGTACGAGCCCTTCGGCGGCAAGACCCGTCACCGCGCGTTCCTGTGGGGACCCTCCGCGGTTTACTACACCGACTTCCCGACCTGGTGCCAGAACGCCTGGGGTCTCGCGATCGTTCTGAACATGGACTCCACCATGGGCTTCAACATGATCAGCACCGACGACAAGGACAAGGCGCTTGACGATCTCGCGCTGCTCACGACCAAGGCCTGCATGCGTCACATGGCTGTCGGCGGCTGGGACAACATCAACGCCGTCTGGGAGTGGGCGCACAACTTCAACTGCGACATGGTCCTCATGAACGACAACATCGCCTGCAAGGGCATGCTCGGCGTCCACTCGATCATGGAGGAACAGGCACGCGACCTCGGCTTCCACTTCATCTTCATCGAGCACGACCTCGAAGACAGCCGCACGGTCTCCCGTCAGAATATGCGTGACTGCGTCAACCAGTACATGTCCATCGTCCTTGGCGAGGAGCCGCTGGATCCGACGATCATCACGTTCGACGACTCCGAAGCGTTCTAAGAGAAAGGCAGGATTACGATCATGAATATGAAACTTGTTGCCAAGATCCTCGGCAAGGTCGGTCTGTTCGGCTTCCTCGGCTTTGTCGGTACGTTCAGCCTGTATATGTTCAACGGCGAGAACAAGCTGATCTATTACGTCATTCGTCCGCTGCTCAACAAGCATTACGACCATCAGGTCCGCGACAAGAGAATCGTCTAAACGATCTGAGCATACAAAAAACCCTCTGCAAAAAGCAGAGGGTTTTTTCTGTCTGACGGCTTATTTCATCAGGCCTTCCATCGCGCTGTAAATGCTGCGGAGGGCATGGGCGTAGTCGCCGTCCTCGACTGAGACGATGATATTCAGCTCACTGGAGCCCTGGTCGATCATGCGGATGTTCACGTCCGCGCTGTAAAGCGCGCCGAACACACGCGCCGCCGTGCCCTTGGAGTAGACCATCCCCTGCCCCACCACGGCGATGAGCGCGAGATCGTCCTCCACGGTAATCACGTCCGGTTCGAGGTCGCGGCGAATGCGGCGCAGGATCTCCTCGCGGTGCGGCGCAAACGCCGCCGTGTTCACAACGACGGAGACCGTATCAATGCCGGACGGGCAGTGCTCAATGCTCACGCCCATATCGGCAAAGATGCGCAGGACATTTGCCACGAAGCCGATCTCGGCGTTCATCATGGCCTTTTCGATGTGAATGCTGCTGAAACCCTGCTTGCCGGCGATGCCGGTGACGGTGCGGCGGTGTGCGCTCGCGGGGAGCGCCGCCACGATCATCGTGCCGGGGTCCTCCGGACGGTTCGTGTTGCGGATATTGATGGGGATACCGGCCTTGCGCACGGGGAACACGGCGTCCTCGTGCAGCACGGAGGCGCCCATGTAGCTCAGCTCACGCAGCTCGGTGTAGGTGATATAGTCAATGACGCGCGGGTTTGCCACGATGCGGGGATCAGCCGAGAGCATGCCGGAAACATCCGTCCAGTTTTCATAGAGCTCCGAGCCCGTTGCGAGGGCGACGAGCGCGCCCGTCACGTCAGAGCCGCCGCGCGAAAACGTGTGCACCGTACCGTCGGGAAACGCCCCGTAGAAGCCGGGGACAACGGCACAGTCAAGCTCCCCGAGCCGGGCGCGCATGGTGCGGTCCGTGTATCCGGCATCCAGAAACCCATCCGCGCGGAAGCGGATCATCTCCGCAGCATCGACGAACGGAAAGCCGAGGTAGGCTGCGAGAATCTTGCTGCCGAGATATTCGCCCCGGCTCGCCATATAGTCGCGGTTCGGCGCAGTCTCGAGGTGCGCGCGGATCGCGGCAAGCTCCGATTCGAGATCAAACCCGATCCCCAGCTCACGGACAATATCGCCGAAGCGCGCGCCGATCTGCCCGAGGATCCCGGAGAAGTCTTCCCCTGCCTCCGCCGCGTCATGGCAGCGGTACAGAAGATCCGTCACTTTCGTGTCGTCCGGCGTGCGCTTGCCGGGCGCGGACGCCACGACGAAGCGGCGCGCGGGATCGGAGCGGATGATGGCGGCGGCTTTTTCGATCTGCGATGCGGACGCGAGACTGGTTCCGCCGAACTTGACTGTAATGGTTTGCATATAGGATCACCTTGCTGAATGGGTCAAAAGATAGGAATGGAGCACTGCGGCATGCACGGCCGCCGCGGTGACGGCGCATTCCTCCGTTGGGAGGAACGCCGCGTTGTGCAGCGGCACACTGCAGCCCGCCCCGATATGATAGTAGGTGCCGGGCCGTTCCAAAAGAAAGTAACCGAAGTCCTCCGTCGTCATGGTGGGCAGAGCGATGCGGTGTACGCCGGACGCGCCGAGCATCGACCGTGCGGTCTCCTCCGTGAGCGCTGTTTCGGCGTCATGGTTCACAACGCCGGGATAGCTCTCGCGAATCTCGCAGTCGATCGTGACGCCGGTCTCGTTTTCAACGATGTGGCAGGCGTCGCGCACATGCGCTTTCATCGCGGCGCGGGTGTCCTGCCCCAGCGTGCGGAGGATGCCGTCGAGCACGGCGGTATCAGCGAGAATGTTGCCCGCCGTTCCGGCATGGAGCGCCCCGACCGTGACGACGCTGCGCTCGCCGGGGAAGCGCTCCGGCAGCGCGAGCAGGCGCGTGGTGAGCTGGGCCGCAGCGGCAAGCGCGTCGATGCCCTTTTCGCGCTCCGCGCCATGCGCGCCCTTGCCGTGCACGGTGATATGAAACATATCGCTTGCTGCATAAAACTTCCCGTAGCGGACCGCGACATGGCTCTCCGGGAGCTCCGGGGAGACGTGCGCGCCGAACACGGCGTCCACGCCATCGAGACAGCCCGCCGCGATCATGCGCTTTGCGCCGCCGTTTCCCTCCTCGTCCGGCTGGAACAGGAAGCGCACCGCGCCGGGGAGGGTTTTCCGATGCTGCGAGAGCAGCTTGGCAGCGCCGAGGGCTGCGGCAATGTGAACATCATGTCCGCAGGCGTGCATCACGCCCGGTATACGCGAGGCAAACGGCGCACCGGTCGCCTCCTGCACCGGGAGCGCGTCCATATCCGCGCGCAGCGCCGCAGTCGGGCCGGGCAGGTCGCCGCGCAGCGTGGCGACGACCGCCGTCGCCGTGGCGCGCTCAGGCTCAATGCCGAGCGCACGGAGCGTTTTTTCAATGCGGTCCGCGGTCTGAAACTCCTGATTTCCGAGCTCGGGCTCGGCATGGAAAGCGGCGCGCAGCGCGCGGAGGTCGTCTCTGAGCAGCGCTGCCTCCTGCAAATAGTTCGGGATCATAGCGTGCGCAGCGCCGCCTCCAGCGCGGTCTTCTGGCTGGTTCCCGCATCCTTCATCTTGATGACGCGCGCGGGGCAGCCGGCGACAACCGCGTTTTCCGGCACATCCTCGATGACGACTGCGCCTGCCGCGACGACCGCGCCGCGTCCGATGTGCACGCCTTCGATGATGACGGCGTTGGCGCCGATCAGGACATCGTCCTCCACGATGACAGGCGTGGCGGAGGCGGGCTCAATCACGCCCGCGAGCACAGTGCCCGCGCCGACATGGCAGTTTTTGCCGACCGTCGCGCGTCCGCCGAGGACAGCGCCCATATCGATCATCGTTCCCTCACCGATCACGGCGCCGATGTTGATGATCGCGCCCATCATGATGACGGCGTTTTTGCCGATCGTGACGTGCTCGCGGATCAGCGCGCCCGGCTCGATGCGGGCGGGGATCTCTTTCATATCCAGCAGCGGCACCGCGCTGTTGCGGCGGTCGTGCTCGATCACGAGATCGGCGATCTTATCGGCGTTTGCCTCTAGGATGGGCTTCAGCTCCGCCCAGTCGCCGAAGACGATCTGGTCGCCCGCGCCGAAGACCTGCGCCGTGCCGAAGTCCACGGGGGCGGTTTCTTTCACATAGAGCTTCACCGGAGTCTTCTTCTCGGTGGAAGCGATAAACTGGATGATTTCCTGTGCGTTCATGTGCTTGATTCTCCTTATTCGACGATGCTGCGCATGTCGTAAAGTCCCGGCTGCATCGTAACGAGCGTCTTCGCGGCGACCATCGCGCCCTGCGCGAACAGCGCGCGGTTTTCCGCCTCGTGCTTGAGCGTGAGCGTCTCCTTGCCATTTGAGATGATGATCTCATGTGTGCCGGTCTCGGAGCCGTAGCGCAGCGCGTGGATGCCGATCTCGTCCGGCTCGCGTTTGGCGTGGCCGGAGCGGCCGAGGACAAAGCGCATATCGCCGCGCGCCTCGCAGATGCGCTTTGCCAGCAGCAGCGCCGTGCCGCTGGGCGCGTCGAGCTTCTGGTTGTGGTGGCGCTCGATGATCTCGATATCCGCCTCCGGGAACATGGCGGCGGCGCGCTTGGCGAGATCCGCCAGCACCGCGACGCCGAGCGACATATTCGCCGAGAGAAAGACGGGAATGGACTTCGCGGCGTACTCGATCTGCTGCAGCTCCTCCGCGCTCTGGCCGGTCGTGGCGATCACGACGGGGAGACCGCGCATAACGCAGTAGCCGAGCAGGCTCCCGGTCTCGACGTGGTTGGAAAAGTCGATGACGCAGTCGGCCTCGCCCTCGAATTGCTCGAGCGTCTGGTAAATGCCGGCCTCGGGGCAGAGCGTGAAGCTGCGGCTGACGCGCGCGGCAATCGCGAAGTCCGCGGACTCCTCGATGCAGGCTGTGAGCATGCGCCCCATGCGCCCGTTGGCGCCGTTGATGATAACCTTCATAGCGTTCCTCCGAAAGCGAAGATCAGATCAGGCCCTGATCGCGCATGCACTTGGCCAGCTGCGGCCACTTCTCCTCGCTCATCGGCGTGAGCGGCAGGCGCAGGAAGTTTTCGCACCAGCCCATGGCAGCCATGCCCGCCTTGACGGGGATGGGGTTGACCTCGCAGAAGAGGGCGTTGATGAGCGGCAGCAGCTCCAGCTGCAGCGCGGCAGCGCCCTGCACGTCGCCGCGGAACCAGCGGTCGCAGATCTCCACGGTCTTGCGCGGCGCGACGTTCGAGAGAACGGAGATGACGCCGAGGCCGCCGAGGGACATGATCGGCACGATCTGGTCGTCATTGCCGGAGTAGATGTCCAGCGCGCCGCCGAGCAGCTGCGCGGTCTTGGCAATCTTGGAAATGTCGCCGTTGGCCTCCTTGATGGCGGCGATGCGCGGGTGCTTGGCAAGCTCCACATAGGTCGCGGGCTCAATGCCCACGCCCGTGCGGGACGGAACGTTGTAGACGATCATCGGCACGGTGGAGGCGTCGGCGATGGCGTTGAACATCGCGACGAGGCCCTTCTGGGTCGCCTTGTTGTAGTACGGCGTCACGACGAGGATCGCGTCCGCGCCGACAGAGCAGGCGTACCTGGTCATGTCGATCGCATGGGCGGTATCGTTCGAGCCGGTACCGGCGATGACAGGCACACGGTGGTTCACGCGCTCCACACAGAAGCGAATGCACTCCTTGTGCTCGGCATCGGTCAGGGTCGGGTTCTCGCCCGTGGTGCCGCAGACGACGATCGCGTTGATGCCCTCGTCGATCTGCCAGTCGATCAGGCGTCCGAATGCTTCATAATCCACGCCGTTGGCATTGGTGGGGGTGATGATGGCGGTGGCGACGCCGCGGAAAATGGGATTGGTAGTCATGTCGATTCGCTCCTTTTATAAAGTGTTGATTTTCCTTGCCTCCCATTCTATGTCATTTAATCTGCATGTTCAACGTTAATATTGCCTTGTTATACGCAAAAAATGCTGATCGCCAGGGCGCAAAAAGCGGCAAATGCTTTCGCATTTGCCGCTTTGATCTGTTCGTATTACCGGGCTCTGCAGACGAGCGTGCCGTTTTCCTCATCCACGACGAGTGTCGCGCCGGCGTGCACGTCGCCCTGCAGGATCGTGCGGGCGATGAGCGTCTCGGCTTTCGACTGGAGATAGCGCTTCATCGGGCGGGCGCCGTAGACGGGATCGAAGCCATTGTCGATAATGTTCTGCTTTGCAGCATCGGTGAGCTCGAGCCCCAGCTCGCGGTCGGCAAGGCGACGGCGCAGGCCAGTGATCAGGTTGTCGATGATGCGCGAGAGATCGTCCTTCGTGAGCGGGTGGAAGAAGATCGTCTCGTCGAGGCGGTTCAGGAACTCCGGACGGAACGCGCGGCGGAGCTCCGCGTTCACGCCCGCTTTCGCCTCTTCGGTCACATTGCCGTTTTCGTCAATGCCGTCGAGCAGATACTGGCTGCCGAGGTTCGACGTGAGGATGATGATGGTATTTTTGAAATCCACCGTTCTTCCCTGACTGTCGGTGATTCTGCCGTCGTCGAGGATCTGCAGGAGGATGTTGAACACATCCGGATGCGCCTTTTCCACCTCGTCGAAGAGCACGACGCTGTAAGGCTTTCTGCGCACGGCCTCGGTGAGCTGGCCGCCCTCGTCATAGCCAACATATCCCGGAGGCGCGCCGATCAGACGCGAGACGGAGAACTTCTCCATATACTCCGTCATGTCGATGCGCACCATATTGCTCTCGTCGTCGAAGAGGCTCTCGGCGAGCGCCTTGGCAAGCTCCGTCTTGCCGACGCCGGTGGGTCCGAGGAAGAGGAAGCTGCCGATCGGGCGGTTGGGATCGGCGATCCCGGCGCGGCTGCGCCAGATGGACTCGCAGACGCGCGACACAGCCTCATCCTGGCCGATGAGCCGGCGGTGCAGGATCTCGTCGAGGTGCAGGAGCTTTTCGCGCTCGCCCTCCATGAGCTTTGCCACGGGGATCCCCGTCCACTTGGCGACGATGCCTGCGATGGATTCCTCGGTCACGGTGTCGTGCACGAGGGTGTCCTCCCCTTTGCGGCGCTCTGCGGCCTCCTCAGCTGCCTTGAGCTGCTGCTCGAGCGCGGGCAGGTCGGAATATTGCAGTCTTGCCGCGCGTTCATACTCCAGACGCTGCTGCGCGTTCTCGATCTCGACGTGCAGGCGGTCGATCTCGCCCTTGATGCGCTTGACCTCCTCGACGCTGCTTTTCTCGGCGTCCCAGCGCGCTTTCATTTCGTTGAAGACGTCCTTCTGCTCGGCGAGCTCCTGCGTAAGTTTTTCGAGTCGGTCGCGCGAGAGGTTGTCGTCCTCTTTTTTCAGCGCCATCTCCTCGATCTCCATTTGCATGATCCGGCGGCGGATGTCGTCCAGCTCCGAGGGCATGGAGTCGATCTCCGTGCGGATCAGGGCGCACGCCTCGTCCACGAGGTCGATGGCCTTGTCGGGCAGGAAACGGTCGGTGATATAGCGGTTGGAGAGCGTCGCCGCGGCGACGAGCGCGTTGTCGTGGATGCGCACGCCGTGGAAGATCTCATAGCGGTCCTTCAGTCCGCGGAGGATGCTGATCGTATCCTCGACGGTCGGCTCATCCACCTGCACGGGCTGGAAGCGGCGCTCCAGCGCGGCGTCCTTTTCGATATACTTGCGGTACTCGTCCAGCGTGGTTGCGCCGATGCAGTGCAGCTCGCCGCGCGCCAGCATGGGCTTTAAGAGGTTGCCCGCGTCCATGCTGCCCTCGGTCTTGCCCGCGCCGACAATGGTATGCAGCTCGTCGATGAACAGCAGGATCTTGCCCTCGCTCTTTTTCACTTCCTCGAGCACAGCTTTTAGACGCTCTTCAAATTCGCCCCTGTACTTCGCGCCGGCGACCAGCGCGCCCATATCGAGGGAGAAAATCGTCTTGTCTTTCAGTCCCTCCGGCACGTCGCCGCGCACGATGCGCTGCGCGAGGCCCTCGGCGATGGCGGTCTTGCCGACGCCGGGCTCGCCGATCAGGACCGGGTTGTTCTTCGTCTTGCGGGACAGGATACGGATCACGTTTCGAATCTCGCTGTCGCGGCCGATGACCGGGTCCATTTTGCCGTCGCGCGCCCGCTCCACGAGATCGGTGCCGTATTTCTTCAGCGCGTCATACGTGCTCTCGGGATCATCCGTCGTGACGCGGCCGGTCTTGACCTTGCTGAGCTCGGTCGTAAAGCGGTCGCGCGTCACGCCGTGGTCGGAGAAAATGCGCTTGATATCGCGTGTCGGGTACTGGAAGATGCCGAGCATGATGTGCTCGACGGAGATATAGTCGTCCTGCATGTTCTTGGCAGTGCGCTCGGCGAACGCGAGCACCTTGCCCGTCTCGCTGGAGGCATAGACCTCGCTCGACGTGCCGGAGACTTTCGGCATGCGGGAGATGATGGTATCGAGCTCGGCCAGCGTCGTGTCCACGTCCACGCCCATGCGGGTGAACAGCGTGCCGATCAGCCCGCCGTCCTGGTCAAGCAAGGCGTAGAGCAGATGCTCCGGCGTGAGATACTGGTTGCCGTTTTCCTGCGCCATGCTCTGCGCAGTCTGAATGGTCTCCAGTGCTTTCTGTGTCAATTTTTCAGCGTTCATAATCGTACCTCCTCACACCAGTATTTGGTTCAGTGAGAGCTGAGAATAGAAGATTTCTTCAATGTTGCGCGCCGTGTAGCGTCCGGCAAGATAGCCCTTCATCAGATGGTCGAAGAGCTGGATATAGTCCGAGATCGCCTTGGCGACCTCCTCGCTCGTGTAATCATGCCCGCGCGGCAGCGCCAGTGTGCGCGTAAACTTGCCCTCATAGAGCGCATAGCGCGGGGCGGGCGCGTCGCGGTAGGGCGTCAGGTGCGTATCCTCCAGCCGCTTCCACAGCCGGAAGAACTGCGTCATGCTGGCGAGCAGCTGTGCGCTCTGCGTGCGGAACACCACCGAGAGCTCGCCGAGCTCCTCCGTCGAGCCGGCAAGCAGCGCCACCTCATATTTTACGGTCGGGCGATATTTATACTCCAGGCTGCTTTTCAGACTCATCGTCAGCGCGTTCGGCACGAAGAACGGCACGAGCTCGCGCGCAGGCGCGACCATCTCCTCCATGGCGCGGAAGATGTTCTCGATCCGGCGCTCCGGCGTCACGACCGAGGCATAGTCCGCAAGGATCTGATTGATGAGCGCGGAGCGGTTCGTGCCCATCCGGTGCGCGATCGCGTCGATCTCGCGCACAACGTCCTCATTCAGCATCAGGCTGTACAGTGTCTTTTTCATGTGGTACACCACCTTTGTTTTCTGATGTTATCCTACACCTCATTTTAAACTTTGTCAACTGTTTTTATATAAATTATTGCACGAATTATATTTCCTAGAGGATTTTTTGTAAAAAAGATCCCCCGACTGCGGTCGCAGCCGGGGAAGTTTCTCCGGTTTATAGTCCTCTCGCCTTGGCGATCGCGCGGATTTCCTTGCAGAACTCTGCGCAATTGATGCGTCCGTAGATAGAGCCATTCCCAGCAGTCATAATACGCTTTAAGCATTCTGGCACGCCCTCAGCGCTTCTGAAATGAATCCGCTCTTCCGGTCCCCACGCGCCCTGCTTCTGATTGTCTTCATGGATTAGAAAGTTCACATTAGGGGATGTTAAAATGTACTCGATTGCAATCTGCTTCTCTTCTTCCGTGTCAAAGTGTACTTGCCCATCTCTTCCATAAACCAATTGGCTCACCGTTCTGTACCTCCTTTGCGTTTACGCGGCATAATGTACATTGATTGCATGGATCACCGCACAGAAGTCCATGTCTGATATTTCCAGAACATCATCATCGTCAAACCCAACATTCAGCACAAACAGAAAATTGGAGAATTCATAAATTGTCTCGACAGATGCATCCTCTAAATTTTCGCGAATACGATCAGCTTTCGAAAGCAAGAGCAGGTGTTGATACTGTTCATTGATCTCCTGCGTTCGACCATTCGGATGCGCATAGTTTAAATGCTGTGTTGGAGTCAAGGCTATGAGGTTTTCATAATAGTAGCAGATCTCCGGATATTGTGCCTCTGGGAAAATATGGTGCATGTGAATTGCCTTGTCCAGTGTGTGAGCGGTTTCCAGATGCTCCGTTTTTCCGCTTCGATACTGATCGTTGAACAATCTGAGATACCTCTTCGCTTTGGCTGACTGATAGTGATAGTACGCTTCATTCACAGCCACAGGGTGCGTTTCGGCATATTCTTTTCTCGTGATGCCTTTCGGCTTATCAGCATAAATGTCGCGGAAATTGTTGCGGTTGTACATAAGCATGTCGTACGTGATGATCTGCGCAGAGATTCTTCCCTTTTCAGTGCCCCTTGCGTTATGAAAATAGGCCAGAGGATTCAAAACTTTGATAAAAATACGATTGCACTCTACAGCCCCGTTTATTTTCGTGAAATGGATCATAAAGTCTGAAAAAGTGTTTTTTACGTCGCAATAAGCTTCTTTTGTCTGCAATGCAAAAAACTGCTCAAAAGCTCCATAGATTCCACTGTCTCTGAGCACTTTTTCAATGTAAGTATTAAGGAAATATAATGAATTTCTTTCACGCAATGCAATATACTCCAACACTTCCGGCTGATTCACAGTATAGTAGTTGCGAGCACCGCGTTTTTGTTTGATAAGAACCTTTGCATGCGCCAACATCTCCATTGGCTGCTGGAAGAACTTGTCGTATTCGCTCCTTGCCGCTTTGCTCTCGACACCGGGCTTCTTGAAGATGGCTTCCACATTTTCAATCGTATACCGATCATGCCAGATGTCTGCCGTCGTAAAATCGGAATCAGGATGGTCGAGAGAATAATTATAGATACAGTCCGCAACTACGGTAACAACATCTGCAGCACACTTTTGATCAATCCAGCGACCGTTGGCCGTTTTCCTGACATCATAGTCAAACTGATTGGTAAATGCAATGATTGCTTGTTGTGTCAGCATACAACGTTCCTCATTTCATTCAAACAGTGTTAGTTGAAGATTGTCTGATTCGTCCAATGTTTCTGTAATCGGCGCTGTTTTCTCTGTTTCTCTCAATAATCCATAAAAGAAAACCGAGCAAGCATCCACATTCAGCGAGCGTGTCTGATAATTTCTTGCAACCCGATAAAAGCGGCGGTATTCGTCAGACGAAAAGAAAGCCATTTGCTTCTCGGTCACAACACGCTGTTCTTTCGGAATGAGGATTGCCACAGAACCGTTCACAATGCAGTTGTTTGGCTTCTTCATCATCCGAGGCTTATATGTCATGTTCGGTGTCAAATACACATCATCACGATTGAGATAGAAAAAAACTGCAAGCGGTTTTGCCGCTTCTTTCGAAATATAAGCGTCATAGCCCTCTATATCGATCAACTTTTTCCCATCATCACTGATATTGCGCGACTTCAGAACGCGGATTTCTCCCTCATCCGAAAGCATCTTATTCGTTATTTGGCGGTCTCTGAACACTCTGAACACATTGAAATCCAGTTTTCTGCAAATATCGTCAAACTCACGGTCCCGGTAGATGATCCAATACGGCAGTTTCGGATCAAAAATGAACTTTTGCCGTTGATTCAGAAACATTCTGTGCGTGATTGACATGACGTGTGTATTGGCAGGTTTCCCCAAGCTGTTGATAAAGATTGCGATTGTCTCAACAAGCACGCCCGGAAAGCCGTTTTCCCCAAAGTCAATGATACAGTCTACCGCTTTCTCGGAAAGATACTCTCTTGTCTTGGCAAACTCAGGCGTATTTAATAAAAATTTCGGGAAAACAAGCGCAACATAATTTCCAATCCGGACCGCCTTATCCAAGAAAAAAGAGCAAATATTGGTTGTTTCTTGATTGACGGCATCTTTTCGGTATATATTGAGCAGATGATTACTGGACTTCATTTTGAAAAATGGTGGGTTCCCAATGATATAGTCATATCGGTTTTCAAAATCATGAAGCAGAAAATCATCGACGATATAGTTGATCTGACAAGAATCCGGGACATGGCAGCTTCGCAGGAACAGCTTTGCAAACTCCAAGCTCTGTTTGTCGATATCAACCACATCGAGGATGATCTTTTTCCCCTCAAACTTTTTGATAATCAGCGGAAGAAAGTTTCCAACGCCGACTGAGGGCTCCAGAATACGAATCGTATCTTTCTCTGTATCCGGAAGCTCTTTTATCATCTCCGTTATCAGTGTTTTGCCTGTAAAATAGGCTGCATGATCGGTCCTGCTTGTATTAGCCGCTTCAGCAATCTTCCCCAAAGATGTTACTGAAAGGCCCATTGGGTTTTCAACAATAAAATCGCGCAGATTATCCGGGTCTGTCAAATGATATTCAGAAATGATCTTCACAATTCTCGCAGTACTCAACGATGTGCATTCCATCGATGCAGCAATTCTTTTTGCAATGGATTGAAAAATTACAGTTGGAACCGCTTCTCCCAAAGATTGGCGAATCTTAATCTCTTCTTTTTTTAGAATCGCACGTTTTTCTTCAACTGAACATGCGTTCAGATCATCAAAGTCCGTCTCGACCCATTTGAATGATTTGGGTACGGTCATCATCAGCATTAACTCCCGAATGCTAAAAACACGATCGTCACGGGGATGCACTGTATTTTGACTTGCCAGCTGATCGTTCCGCGTATGGATACAGGGTCCAACTTTATCCCAAAACTGGCGCCTGTACTTATCCCCGTTTTTTTGCTGATTGATCACGATTTTCCCGTTAATGACTTGGTGAGGTTTCTTTGTAATCTCCTCGTTGTCAAAAGCGGATTCTCCCTCTTTGACATCTGCGATCCACGCCCTCATGTGCTCAGGATAGGCCCGAAACGCATGATAGATATCTTCCTTGTCAATCTCGCCGAATTGCTCGAGCGGTCTCAGATTCCCGATTACCTCACGCAGTGTTTTTTCATTTTGTAATTCCGGATAAAGCTCCAAAGGAGATATCTCATCCGAATAGTCTTTCGAAACACCAATGACCACCGTTCTTTGCCGACTGGAGCACGCCCCGTAGTCCTTAAAATTCAGGATTCGGGAAACATAAGAGTATTCTTGTCCCAGACCATTCTCAACGGCTTCAGCAATTGGTTTGTTTTCGCCATCAACATCCGTACAAATCGTTTTCATAAACGATGGGACGTTTTCGAAAACAAAAAAGCGAGGATGGATCTTCTTTATGATTTTAATAGATTCCACCACAAGAGAGTTTCGAACAATCTCTGAATTGCTTTTTTTGTGATTGGCCACGGACATTCCCTGGCACGGGGGCGTTGCAATCACGACATCAACACGCGAAAGGTTCTCTTTCTTTTTCCAGAGATCAATCTGTGCATAAAGCAAATCTTTGATCGCGGTTTCCGAAATATCGCCGCAAATGTATCCGCTATCATACTTGCACTTATGATTAAACCGCTGAATATCCAGTCTTCTTGCAATCTTCTCATTCGTAGCGATACATTCAAATCCCTCTAAAGCAAAACCATAGCACCCAATACCGGCACCGCTAAACAAGCTGATATAGGTATGTTTCTTTGCTGATTTCATTCTTCTTACGCTCCTTGCAAAGCTTGTCGTCCGGCAGGGACTGTTTCTATCATTATAGAACACAATTCTACATTTTTTATTATATCACAAACTTCACGCAAAAACCAATCATTCTCGCTATTTTTTTATCGTCGCCACCTGATTCCATTGCAGTCAGATGCACAGTTAGAATAAACGAGTAAACGAAAAAGAGCTGTCTGGATTTCAAAAATCAGATAGCTCTTTTCGTAGAGAATATGGCTTCTGGTGGTTTCTCGTGACACCAATTCTCCTGCATGCATGACGTACACAGGCTTTTGGGATCAAATTGGGATCAGGAATTGCTATCACGGTGCCAGTTGTTTATCGGCTTCATCCAGATGATAAAGCGCTGAAGGATAAACACCTGCGTGTAATTTACTAATTTAAAGTGATTTTACACCATATCTTTCGAATTGTCCAGAGCAATTCTTTCTTCCCTATTCGAGTTATCATTCGTTTATTCTCAAGATTGACCAATGACGTCGACGGACTGATTAACAGCAGTGGTAGCATGAGGTGTGCCCTCACAAGCCGCTGAATCCGCCATAATGCTGTTGAGCACACTTGCATTTACAATTCAAATAAGATAGACTATTAGAGTCATCCATACTGAACATAAAAAACGGTATTATGAATCGGGGCAACAATCTGTATTTGTGAGGTAATACCAAATGATTAAGCGTTTATTAGATTACCAAATAGATGATTGTATTTCTCGTTTTCGCACGTTTAACAATTTAAGAATAAAAGATTTCAATCAGTCAATTGCGGTCGCGGTTGAGATTGATCAAGGTAATTCGCCAGTAGAATGTACGTTTCGACTCAAGATAAAAGATTCTAGAAGATTTATCAATCGTCATCCGCAAGCCATATTGAAAGGGAAGCTTTCTGTGGTGGATGGCCAAACCTTGGTGGTTGCAAAATACACTTATTCTCCTTTAGCGTACTTTATGTTTCTTCAAATGATTCTGATTCCTGTAATCGCATACTTTGTAAAGGATCACAGCTTTCATTTTGCCCTCTCCGCCTTGCTGACTCTCATTTTACTCAACATTGTTTATGGGCAGTATGCCAAACAACACAGACGGATTTTAGCGCAAGCATTAGACTGTATCTTGGAGGACAATCGATTTCAGGACACAGACTGACTATTACACAAAGTACAGAGAGCACAGGGAACGCACAACGGGTGGTGCTATGTGTTGATGGATTATTCATTGTACACCCCCATTTCTTAAACGCGTCTCAAACTGAGACGCGTTTTGACAAATAAACCCAATCCCGTATAACGCAAGGGACGGTTCTCAGTATTGACGGATAGATGTTATGTTGTAGATCTCATTTCGTATAATCTAACTGCCTCTTTTGAGGTGTCTCACATGGCAATTGGCGAACGTATTCGCTTTCTGCGAAACCTTAGAAACATGACACAAAAGTATCTCGGTATGACGCTCGGTTTCCCGGAGAAATCTGCTGATGTCCGTCTTGCACAGTACGAATCCGGAACCAGAACACCCAAAGAGGATCTGATCAAAGAGCTTGCTTCCATTCTGGACGTCTCTCCATCTGCACTCACCGTCCCGGATATTGACAGCTATGTCGGCGTCATGCACACCTTGTTCGCTCTGGAAGATTTGTACGGAATCCGAATCGTAAAAACAGACGGAAATCCGCATATCGTGATCGATGCTCTGGCGTCTCCAAGTGCACGTGAGCTGCGCACACACCTTTGCGACTGGATGGAAGTCTCCGGGAAGTACCATAATGGAGAAATCAGCAAGGAAGCGTACGATGACTGGAGATACCACTATCCTCGCGGTGCATCCGGCTACGTAAAACTGCCTGAATAACAGAAAAAGCAAAATGGCTCTGCTGACCTCAAAAGTCAACAGAGCCATTTTGCTCAAAGAATTGATGTTCAGAATAACAGCAGAAGGGCAATCAAGAATAAATCAAAAATTGCCCTGCTATCATAATGCTATCACGAGAGAACCGAAGGGGCTGAAAAAGCATTGATATTCAACGATTTTTCGTCTCTATTGCCCACTTTTTAATTATTCCCACTCGCTCCCTGAAAGCTTGACTTAAACAGTTTTGTATGGGAAATATGGTACTGAGTGTTTTGATTATCTGTATTCTCCATCGGATATGGGCTATCCGATTTTTTGTTGCCAATATGTTGCCAGGGATATTTGAAAAGAGCGGTGGAGAATCCTCTCCACTGCTTGTTTTCTTTATTTATATTATACTGGAAAAACAGATTTTTTCAAGTCTTGTTTTTCTGCATTTACTTTCATATACTAAAGACACTTCTCGAGGAAAGCTGGTTTGTTATGAAGTACATGCATTTCAAAGCCTCCTGTTCCTATGCCGCGCTCGCTGCGATCATGGAGCTGAACGGGGTGGATACGGAGGATTATAAAATTGCGCTTGAAATCAAGCTGCCGTGGCTGTTTTCCAAAGAGGACGGCGCATATATCTCCGGCCCCATGCTGCAGTGCGCAAAATGGTTCAACCTGTGGCTCCTTCCCCGTGGGTATCGAATGGCCGAGAAGATGGTAGAGCGGGGGCAGCTATGCAGTTACCTTCGTGCACACAAGCCTGCGATGCTCGGCATCCAAACGCCGTACGGAAAGCACGCCGTTGTTTTCACAGGATTTGACGGGAAATACCGATTTATGAATCCTACCCATGAAAACAGCGGCGAATACACCGAAATGTCTTTTTCCGAGGAAGGATTGCTGGCCCTGGTCGATCAGGAAACGATGGTGGGAACGTTGATCCCCGCAGAGGCTGAGCCGCAGTTGTTGACTCCGTATCTGAAGACTTCGTTATCCGTAATCAGGGAAAACTGCGCGGCGATAGAAGCCTTTGCTGCGGAAAAGCATGATCCGAACGCTTATTTCCCCATGATGAACTGCCTGTTCAGGCCCCTGCTCCTTGACGGTATTACCATGCTGGAGCTTGTCGGTGAAACCGCTCTCGCACAGAAATTCACAGCACTGCAGCAGCAGTTTATGGCCTTTATGCGCGGGACACGTGAGGAAGCACTGCGGGAAACGCTTTCCATGGACAGCTTGCATGACCTGACCGAACAATATGCCAGCTTGATCGAGCAACAGATCGAACGTCTGGAGGAAGAAACATGACACAGAAAACGACGTTTTACCACGGCAGCGTGATTGGCGGGCTGGACGTCATTCTTGCGAACGCTACGTCCCATGTCGATGGGAGCAGCGTTGCCTATTTCACGACAGATCGGGTCTACGCCCTGGTCTGCTGCAGGAGCAGGCAGGAAAACTTCGTTACCATGGGCCCTGATCGAAACGGAATACAGCATTATTTCGAGCGATTTCCGGACCAACTGAAAACGATGTATGAAGGGAAAGAAGGTTTCCTTTATCAGCCTGTTTCAACGGTTGCTCTAACAAATACCAAAGGCCACACCTGGGAGAGTCCTGTCAACGTACCTGTTATCCAGACGGAGCATATCCCGAATGTCTATCCGGAGATTCTCTGGGAGGAGGCTGCCGGAAACGTGATCGTCCACCGCTACGCTGAGATCGATCCCGCAGAGCAGAAGCTGCACGCAAACTATATCCGGGATCATCTGAACGATCCGCTTAACACGGAATACCGGGAGTTCCTGATCCAGCACTTTTCATCCTTGTGGGACTGATGGGTTAGGACATAGTAATAGGGGCGGGGATTGCTCCCCGCCGCCGTAACTTCATGCGTAAATCAGATCGTTGTTTACCACCTCCATTGCCCGATTTTGGATGTTGTTCATGCGTTGCACCCACATCATTTGGTCCTGGGCCTTGAGCTGTTCAGTGACGCCCTCACGGACGGCCATCTGCTTTACCAGCTCAAGAAACATGGCCTCTGCCTGCTCGTTCAAATCGGCCAGATAACCGTTCAGCTTGCCGGTGATCTGCAGCTCTGTGTACAGCGTCTTTCGATGCTGACGGAGATACCGCAGGTGCCGCTGGCCCCATACGCCGATGGGCCGCCGTTCTTCGGATGGTACGGTCAGGCACGGGAGATAATAGTCCCCGTGCAGCTCGTACCACAGTCCGTTCTTTTCGTCATAGACTTGCTTTTCCATTGTGTGACCCTACCTTTCATAATCATTACTTCTTTGGCGTTGCCGCCGTTTTGCCTGTTGTGCTTCCCTGGCCTGAGTGACCAGATCATCGATCTGCCTGCTCCCGAACACTTTCCGAAGGAGGGCATAGTCCTTGTTCTGCTCCCGCAGAGCGGCGTTTTCCTCTTTGAGCCGGTCATTGCTTCTTGCGAGACCCTCGTTGTCCCGATACAGCTCTCCGTTTGTTTTATCGATCCGGTGATAATTGTCCTGGACTTTGAAATACCGGATCAGCAGGCTTTTCACAAGTTTTTTCAGCCGTTTTACCAGCGGCTCCGCAAACTTGGCCTTGTAGCTTTTAGCCGACATGAACCCCTGTGGCTCGGGAAGCTGATATTCTGGATCGTTTGCCAGTTTTTCTTCCATGTCTTGGTATGATTGATTGCCGTCCTCCAGATTGTTGATCCGCTTGGCCAGGGTGTTGAATTCTGCCGACTTGTCGGCCAGCTTTTCTTCCACGGCGACAAGCTCCTTCGTGCGCTCCTGTTTCTTATAGTCGATCACGCTCAAATGCTCCTCGTGGGTGCCTTTCTGCTCCCATTCAAAGCCATGCCGGAACATGGCTATGGCAAGCTCCTTCTTTTCGGACAGTACCCATTGATTCCATTCCGTTGCTCCACGGGTGCCGCCACGAAAACCCTGTGCCGCCAGCGCCTTCTTCAGCGACACACGGGTATCTAGGCCCCGGCTGCTGCCGGTAGTGAATGGAACATAATCAATGTGGATATGGGGCGTCGCCTCGTCCATGTGCAGATGGGCGGAGAAAACGTACAGGTTGGGGTTGCGTTCCTGAAAGCCCCGGTAGTATTCGTCCAGCGCCGCTTTGGCCTGCTCTCCGACCTCCGTTTCTGAGCCGGTATCGTCCCGATTGCCGATCTGCAGGATCAGCTCATGGAAGGGCTTTTCCTGCTTGCCGGTACGGATCTTTTCATAGTAATCGTCGATCCTCCTGTCGGAACGTGTCTGTTTGGCGTTATACCGTTCCAGGGCTTCGTCGAACAGCTTATGATATACCTGCTTGATCGGCTCGTTGCAGTAATCCACGTTGAGGTGAGAACGCTCGCCGTTCACGTTTTCAGCCTTGAACTTGCGGCTGTTGTGGTTGACGGAGCCTTTTCCGACCATGGCGCTGATCGTTCTTTTCATTTCAAATCACACCCTTCCTTACGCTGCGTCAGCAGCGGCCTTTGTTACTTTCTGCGAAAGTAACGCAAAAGCACTTTTGACAGCCTGCGGCCATCAAAAGATGCTATTGCGCTCTCCGAGGGGGATGCCGGAAGCATCTTCCCGCCGCCGCGTTCCGATGCTCCCGGAGGGACGCCGCCCCTGCTATCTGCGGATAGCTCCCCGGCAGGGAGCGCCCTTTGAAAAGGGCTCCCTTGCATCCCCGCCGAAACTTTTCGTGACGGTTGTGACGATAGTGACGGTTATTTTGCGCCCTCAAAAATACCGTCACATCCGTCACCATCGTCACACGTCCGCAGGCAAACGCTTCAGGCTGATCCGGGAGCCCTCTCGTGTATGCCTGGAACGGTATTCAATGCCGTACTGCTCCTGCAGCGTCCTGGCATTGACGTTGAGCTTGCGTGTGAGGATGTTCGGGCTGATCTCTGCGCCGAGCTTCTCTGCAAGCTCGCTGGCGCTGCCCTCCCATTCATGCTGCTCTCCACTCATAAGCTGCCCGACCTGCTCCACCAGCGGATCGACCTCGCTTTTCCAAAGCTCACATTCCACGTGATCCAGATCCCAGCAGAGCTTTTCTTCGTTCCGAAGGAGATACAGCCGTTGATCCTGCTGATCCCTGCCGGAGATTTCGAGGGTGGCGGCGTTGGACGTGCGCTTCTCCTTTTGGAGAAGGAAAGCGCCGTCCGCCGCACCCATCAGACCGTTCGTGCCGGAGATCATATCAAAGGCGTCGTCGGCCTTCTGCTTCCGGGTGTGATGCACGACCATGAGGCAGATCCCGTAGGCGTCAGAAAAGCTTTTAAGCCGGGTAATGATCTGGTAATCGTTGGCGTAACTATAATTGTCGCCGCCGACCTCCCGGACCTTCTGGAGCGTGTCTATAATGATCAGAGAGGTATTCGGGTGCTCCCGGAGAAAGCGTGTGAGCTGTTCGTCGAGGCCGCTGCCGAGCTGCCTGGCCGAAACGGAGAAATACAGATTTTCGTTCTCCGCCGTCCCGTACATCCGGTAAAGACGCTCCTGCAGGCGTCCGAAGTCATCCTCCAGAGCGAGGTATAAAACCGTGCCCTGCCGCACGGGGAAACCCCAAAGGGGCGTTCCCGTGCTGACGTGGTAAGCGATCTGCGCCATGAGAAAGCTCTTGCCCAGCTTCGGCGCTCCGACGAACAAATAGGTTCCCCGGTAGAGCAGGTCGTCCACAATGGGCGGTTTGCTCTGATAAACGCTGTCGAACAGCTCTGTCATAGACACAGTTTTGAGGTACGACGGGTCATATAATTGTCGTAATTCCCGCTGCATTTCCTCAAAACTCTTGATTTCTGCGTCTTCATCGGTTATACTAATGCCAGTACATTTTGTGAGTGATCGCCCGTCATCTGCGCCAACAGATGTGTTCAGGGCGGTCATTCTCGTTTCATCCATCATTCCGATCCCTCCTTCATTCCGTAGAGGGTCAGGGTAATCAACTCGATGTTGTCCAGCAGCTCGTCCCGGAGTTCGCCGGCGGCCTCAATGCGTTTCAGTTCATCGAGAACAGCGGCAAGCTGGTTCCGCAGCGCCTTATACACTCTCGGATTGCCCTGCACAACGATATCCCGGTTCATACATCGGCGATAGCAGTATTCCTGCTTTGGCAAGCCGGAGAGCGCCACGGCGGCGTTAATCTGTTCGTTTTCTTCGGGTGATACCCGGAACCCCACTGTGATGTTCCTCCAACGGTTGTGTTCGTCTCTGTTTTTAGCTGACATTTGCGATTTCTCCTTTTCTAAGACTGCTGAGTGATTGAGCCATCTCTCCCTGTGTGGTGGGGAACATGTGAGCGTAGCGATACGTGATCTCTATGCTTTCATGCCCGACACGATCAGCGATTGCTACAGCCGAATACCCGAGCTGAATCAGCAGGGAAATGTGACTGTGCCGCAGATCGTGAATTCTGATCCGTTTCACGCCTGCCGCCGCCGATCCCCGATCCATCTCACGGTGCAGATAGCTTTTTGTGATCTCAAAGATACGGTCTTTCGGCCCGATCTTGTAAAGGCGATGCATATAGTCCTTCATTTCCTCTACCAGGAAATCCGGCATCTGCACGACACGGTTGCTTTTCGGCGTTTTCGGATCGGTAATGATGTCTCTTCCGTTCAGCCGCTGATACGATTTGCTGATTGAAACCGTTCCCTTGTCGAAATCGAAATCCTCCGGCGTGAGCGCCAGCAACTCGCCTTCCCGGATGCCGCACCAGTACAGCATTTCAAAGGCATAGTAGGAACGGGGCTTGTCCATCATTTCATCGGCAAACTTGGTGTATTCCTCTTGCGTCCAGAACAGCATTTCCCGATTCCGGGATTTGCCCATGTTCTTGACCTTTGAAGCCGGATTCTCATGCAACCCGTAATACTTCACGGCGTGATTGAAAACGGCGCTGAGCTGATTGTGGAGCGTTTTCAGATAAACGGGCGAATATGCTTTCCCGTTCTCGTCCCTGGTGTTGATCATCTCGTTCTGCCAAGCAATCACGTCCTTCGGCTGGATCTCGTTGATCTTTCTGCTCCCGAAATACGGAAGAACCTTTGTCCGCAGGATGTGCTCCTTGGTATGCCACGTGTTTTCCTTGATCCGGTTTTTCATATCCTCGGAATAGAGCTCTACGAAGCTGCTGAAGGTCATATCCAGATCGGCCTTTGCCTTGTTTAGCTGCTCTCGTTCCCATGCCTGCGCCTCCCGTTTTGTCGGGAACCCTCTTTTTTGCGTTTGTTTTCTTTGGCCCTGCCAGTCCGTATAGCGATATACGGCCCGCCAGGTGTTTCCTTCCTTGTAAACAGCCATAAAATCATCTCCTCTCTGCTGCTTTTGTTCCTGCTGCACCATAGCACAGCCGTTCCGTGAAATACTGCTTGTTTACTCTGCCTGCAATGGTGATAATGCCTTTCTTTTCAAGCTCTGCGTTCAGCTTTCGTATGATCTTGTACGCATAAGAAGTTGAAACGCCGAGCTCCTCGGCAACATCGTCCACTCGCATAAAGCTGTTACTTGCCATATTGGTCCTCCTTTCGCTCTGTTTTGTATTCAATTGTTTTTCTTTCGTGTCGGAATACTTTCTTGCCGCCTTCCGATTTGCCCGGGCGGATGTGCCATTACCGTGACACACGACGGCAGTAACTTAAGCGTATTCGTTTAAGTTACTGCCATTATACTAAACGGTTCTGTTTATGTCAAGGGGTTTTTGAGAAAATATTAAATAAATTTGTTTATCATTTTCTTGACAATCCTAAACACATCTGCTATAATCAATACAAGTACATATGTAGGAGGTTTTTCCTATGGCAATCGGTGAAAGGATACGTTTCATCCGCAATCTGCGGGGAATGACGCAGAAATATCTCGGTACACTGGTCGGCTTTCCGGAGAAGACTGCCGATATTCGCATGGCGCAGTATGAAGCTGGATCACGCACCCCGAAGGAGGATCTGACCAAAGCTTTGGCACATGCGCTCGAAGTGTCGCCGCTGGCGCTGGATATTCCCGATATAGACAGTTATCTCGGGCTGATGCATACCCTGTTCGCCCTGGAGGATCGCTATGGCCTGACCATCGAGACCAGAGACGGAGAGGTTGTTTTTCGCATTGATCCCCGGAAGGGGAGGGACGCCGCCCGTGTCTCTGAAATGGTCTATGCATGGGCTCCCGTTGCGGAAAAGTACCGGGCCGGGGAGATCAGCAAGGAAGAATATGACAAGTGGCGCTATAACTATCCGCAGTACGACGATACGCAGATCTGGGCCAAGGTGCCGTCGCAGGAATTCAGCGACGCTATGGTCAAGGCATTTAAGCGCAAGCTCAAAGAGTGATTACAAACGCCAAATGAGGATGCTTCAATGAGAAAAACAGAACCTATTGAGCTGACTGTATTGTGCCTGATCGAAGACGGAGATTGGATCCTGCTTCAGAACAGAGCGAAAAACGATTGGCGCGGTTTTGCGCTGCCGGGCGGTCATGTAGAACCGGGAGAGTCCGTTGTTGACGCTGTCATTCGTGAAATGAAGGAAGAAACCGGTTTGACGGTCCTCGCGCCTCGATTGGTCGGGGTGAAGCAGTTTCCCATCGAAAGTGGAAGAAACCTGGTTCTCCTGTTCAAGGCGACTCACTGGACAGGGGAGCTCCGATCCTCGGAAGAGGGTCATATGGAGTGGATCGAATACAGCCGCCTGCCGGAGCTGCAAACGGTGGACGACTTCGACGAGCTGCTTCGGGTCATCAACAGCCCGGAGCTGACGGAGTTTCAGTATCTGGTTTCCGGTGACGACTGGACGGTGTCGATTAAATGAGGGGAAGGGACAATGAAAACAGTCATTCTATCGTTCAGCTCAAGAGCTGGCGGAAACTGCGCGCAGATCGGGAAGCTGATCCGCGCCCTGACGAGGGACACTGTTTTGTACGATTTTTCAGAGTTTTCTCTGCATCCCTGCGGCGGCTGCGGCTATGAATGCTTCGCTGCGCGGGAGAACTGCCCATATATTGATGATTTGGAGTGTGAGATGCTGGAGGCCATCATACACAGTGAAATGACGTATTTCATACTGCCGAATTACTGTGATTATCCCTGTTCCATTTTCTTCGCATTCAATGAACGCAGCCAATGCTTCTTTCAGGGAAGACCGGAGCTTTTGGATGCTTATCTGAAAGTGCCGAAACGCAGCATCGTTGTCAGCAATACAAACACGGAGCATTTTGCAGAAGCACTGTCGTATCAGATGGACCGGGAGCCGGAAATCCTGTTTTTGTCCGCGAAAAAGTATGGCAAGGCCAGCATCAAAGGCGATCTGCTGACAGATGAGAAGGTAATACAAGCAATTACAGCATTTGTGAATACCGCTTCATGACAGCAGGGGCGGATACGACAAGCGGCAATATAACTATTCGCAGTACGACGATACACAGATCTGGGCTAAGGAGAGTAGCAAATGGGAGATTTTACTATTTCTGAAATGAAGGAGATGCAGCAGCATCTCCAGGAAAAGTATAAGGACAAATGGGAAGGTGTCGCCCCGGAGATTGGGCAGAACAAGCTGCTTTGGATGATCGGGGAGATCGGCGAGGTCATCGACGTAATCAAGCAGAACGGTTCCGGTCCCATCATGGAGGACCCAGCCATCCGCGCTCACCTTGTGGAGGAAATGGCGGACGTGCTGATGTACTACAACGACATCCTGCTGTGCTTCGACATCTCCCAAGAGGAATTGAAACAGGCTTATACAGAGAAGTTTCAGCGAAATATGACCCGTTGGTAAGAGAAAACGCCATGAACGATCACAACACACGCATGCGTAAACGATGATCGAGGAAAAGGGTTCTTCTCAGGAATTCAGCGACGCTATTGTGAAAGCGTTCAAGAAAAATCCAAAGAATAGTTCAAACGGAAACTTGGGGCTGTTATGGAAAGCAAGGAAATCTGGGATCTGTATAATGAAAACCGAGAACTGACCGGACAGGATCAGATCCGTGGTGAAGAGATTCCGCAGGGATACTATCATCTGGTTGTTCATGTCTGGATCAGGAACAGTAATGGCAAATTCCTGATCTCGCAACGTAGCGCAGATCGTCCTATGCATCCGCTCAAATGGGAGTGTGTCGGAGGCTCTGTACTCAAAGGAGAGGACAGCTTGACGGGAGCTCTTCGGGAAACAAAAGAAGAAGTGGGTTTGTCTCTGAAACCTAAAGACGGGAAGATAGTGCGTTCAACAATTGGCAGAATCGTGAATGGTATCAGATTTTCAGATATTGTTGATGTGTGGCTATTCACGTATGACGGTCCAGTATCGTTGGAAGCAGCCACGACAAACGAAGTGGCTCAGAGTTCCTGGCTTGACAAGGAACAGATAAAAGAATTATTCGATAAGGGTGACTTAGTTGATACTCTCGGATATTTCTTCGAGGAAAAACAGCTCGGTGGAGAATGAAATCATACATTGTATATACTTAGAAAAAAGTGACGAAAAAAGAGCTATCTGACTTTCACAATCAGACAGCTCTTTTTTCGTTATTCGATGGAGTTATTTCAGATGTTGCCAAAACGTTGCCAAACGCCGTTTTGAAAGTTCAGAAATCCAGTATTTATGCGGGTTTCCGGCGTTTTTGCGATTATTCCCACTCGATCGTGGCGGGCGGTTTTCCGGTGATATCGTAGACGACGCGGCTGATGCCCTTCACCTCGTTCGGGATGCGCTTGGCGACTCTGCCCAGCAGCTCGTGGCTGAGGGGCGCGTATTCGCAGGTCATGAAGTCCGTCGTGCGCACGGCGCGGAGGGCGACCGTGTAGCCATACGTGCGGAAATCCCCGATGACGCCGACGCTGCGGGTGTCCGTGAGGACGGCAAAGTACTGGTCCGCCACGGCGCCGGAGCGATCCATCTCCTCGCGGAAGATGGCGTCCGCGTCGCGCAGCATATCGAGCTTCTCCTTTGTGATCTCTCCGATCACGCGCACGGCGAGGCCGGGGCCGGGGAACGGCTGGCGCTCGACGAACGCCTTCGGCAGACCAAGCTGACGCCCGAGCGCGCGCACCTCGTCCTTGAACAGACCGCGCAGCGGCTCGACGAGGCCGGTGAAGCTCATATTCTCCGGCAGGCCGCCGACGTTGTGGTGGCTCTTGATCGTGGCGGAATTATACGCGCCGCTCTCGATGACGTCGGGATAGATCGTGCCCTGCGCGAGGAATTTGACGTTGCCGAGCTTTTTGGACTCCGCCTCGAACATGCGCACGAACTCCGCGCCGATGATCTTGCGCTTCCGCTCGGGATCGGTGACACCCGCGAGCTTCTCAAGAAAATGCGCCTCGGCATTCACGCGGATGAAATCCAGATCGCGTCCGGCAAAGGCAGCCTCGACCTCGTCGCCCTCGTTTTTGCGCATGAGGCCGTGATCGACGAAGATGCAGTGGAGCTGTCCCGGGATCGCCTTGGCAAGGAGCGCCGCGCACACCGAGGAATCCACGCCGCCGGAGAGCCCGAGGATGACATGATTCTCGCCCACCTGCTCCTGAATGCGGCGAATGAGCACGCCCTCGAGGTCGCGCATGTCATAATCCCCCGTTGCTCCGCAGACGCCATAGAGGAAGTTGTGGATCATGGTGGTGCCGTTGGGCGTGTTCTCCACCTCGGGATGAAGCTGGAGCCCATAGAGTCTGCGCGCGTCATTCGCGACTGCAGCGTTCGGGCAGTTCGCCGTGGAGGCGGCGCACACGAAGCCCTCCGGCAGGACGCTCACCTGATCGGTGTGGCTCATGAGTCCGATCTGCTGTCTGGACAGTCCCTTGAACAGGACACACGCGGGATCGACCGTCATCTCCGTACGGCCATACTCGCTCACATCACAGGGCGAGACCGTGCCGCCCGTGGTATAGACCATGAGCTGCAGCCCATAGCAGATGCCGAGCACCGGCACGCCGAGGTCAAACAGTCCCGCGTCGCAGCGCGGCGCGCCGTCGCGGTAGACGCTGTCGGGCCCGCCCGTGAGAATGATGCCGATGGGCGACATGCTCTGGATGCGCTCCAGCGGGGTATTGCCGGGCAGGATGACGGAATAGACGCCGCACTCGCGCACACGGCGGGCAATGAGTTCCTTATACTGTCCCCCGAAGTCGAGGACGATGACGGTTTGATAAGACACAGGCAGTCGCTCCTTTATGCTCGATTCAAAGATGTTCTATATTGTATGCCTCTATGGCTCATTTTGCAAGACTTTTCGACCGCCGCACAGCGCGAATTCCGCTCCGTCACGCATTGACTTTGCCCTGTGGATGGGGTATGCTGTCATCGACAGGTTGTCCGGGAAAGGAGGAGGCAGAAATGGAAAGCAAGGCCATCCGAACGGATTACACAACGCAGATCACCGCGCTGATCCGCAGCAACGACTCCCCGAAGGCGATGATGCAGCATCTGGAGGACTACCACGCAAACGACATTGCCGACGCGATCGAGACTCTGACGGAGACCGAACGCAGGCGCTTTTTCCGGATCTGCGCGCCCGACATGCTCGCCGAGGTATTTGAGTACGCGGAGGAGAACGCCGCAGGCAGCTATCTCGGTGAGATGGACATCCGCAAGGCGGCGGACATCATCTCACGGCTCGACACGGACACCGCCGTGGACGTGCTGCGCGAGCTGGACAAGGAAAAACGCACGCTCATCATCGACATGGTCGATCCCGACGTGCGCACGGAGCTGAAGCTGATCGCCTCGTTCGACGAGGACGAGATCGGCAGCCGCATGACCACAAACTGCATCATCCTGCGCGAGGGCATGACGATCAAGCAGGCGATGAACGAGCTGGTGCGGCAGGCGGAGGAAAACGACAACATCTCGACACTCTTTGTCGTGGACGAGACACAGGTGTTCTCCGGCGCGATCGATCTGAAGGATCTCATCACCGCGCGCAGCAGCGTGCCGCTGGAGGATCTCATCGCGACTTCTTTCCCCTATGTCTACGCCTCGGAGCAGACAGCGGACTGCCTTGAACGGCTGAAGGACTATTCCGAAAGCATCGTTCCGGTGCTGGACGACGGCAACCGCCTGCTCGGCGTCATCACGGCGCAGAGCATCATTGAGGTCGTGGACGAGGAGATGGGCGAGGACTACGCCCGTCTGGCCGGTCTGACCGCCGAAGAGGATCTGAACGAGCCGCTCGGTCAGAGCATGCGCAAGCGCATGCCATGGCTGCTGGTGCTGCTGGCGCTGGGCATCGTGGTGTCCACGGTCGTCGGCGCATTTGAGACCGTGGTCGCGCAGCTCACGCTCATCATGGCGTTTCAGTCGCTGATCCTCGACATGGCGGGCAACGTGGGCACGCAGTCGCTTGCGGTGACCATCCGCGTGCTGACAGACGAGACGCTCACATTCAGGCAGAAGATGCACCTCGTGCTGAAAGAGACGCGGGTCGGCATGTTCAACGGCCTGCTGCTGGGCGTAGTCTCCTTTGTGCTGATCGGGCTTTACGTCTATCTTTTCAAGCACAAGGATTTCCTGTTCTCCTTTGCGCTCTCGGGCTGCATCGGGGTCTCGCTGCTCGTTGCGATGCTCATCTCCAGCGCGGTCGGCACCCTGATTCCTCTCTTTTTCAAGAAGATCAAGGTCGATCCCGCCGTTGCCTCGGGTCCGCTGATCACAACGGTGAACGACCTCGTCGCGGTCGTGATCTACTACGGGCTGAGCTGGCTGCTGCTGTTGAACGTACTGCATCTGGCATAATGAAAGCATGAAAAATCGCCCTTCCCGATAACCGGGAAGGGCGATTTGCTGTTTCGTCTTATAACCCCGCGTTGATGTCATAGGTGCGGTACTGCACCGCCTCGGCGATATGGGTGGGCAGGATATTCTCGCTTCCGGCGAGGTCCGCGATCGTGCGGGCAACGCGGAGAATGCGGTCGTGGCTGCGGGCGGTGAGCCCCAGGGCGTCAAACGCCTGATGCAGCAGCGCCTCTCCCTGCGCGTCCAGCGCGCAGTAGTCGGCAAGCGCGCGCTGCCCCATGTGGGCGTTGGTGTCGCTGTCGTTGCCAAAGCGCCTGTGCTGCACTTCCCTGGCCTTGTCCACACGCGCGCGGATGGCGGCGGAGGGCTCGCCGTTCGGCTTCTCGCGCAGGGATTCGAAGTCCAGCGCGTCCACCTCGATGATCATATCCATACGGTCCAGCAGCGGGCCGGAGATCTTGCGGTGATAGCGGCGCACCTCCTGCGGCGTGCAGGTGCAGCGCCCGGAGGGGTGCCCGTACCAGCCGCATTTGCAGGGGTTCATGGCGCACACCAGCATAAAGCGGCTG
This sequence comes from uncultured Eubacteriales bacterium, assembly GCA_900316745.1. GTDB lineage: Bacteria > Bacillota > Clostridia > Oscillospirales > Oscillospiraceae > CAG-103. Next base: position 185,690 of record ONEB01000001.1, read on the forward strand.
GGGTACGTCACAGAGCCGATCGTGCGGGAGATCGTGATAACGCCGTCTTCCAGCGGCTGGCGCATCGTCTCCAGCACATCCTTATGAAACTCCGGCAGCTCATCGAGAAACAGCACGCCGTTGTGCGCAAGACTCATCTCGCCGGGCTTGAGCGTCGCCCCGCCCGCCATCGCGGCGGCGGAGACGGAGTGATGCGGCGCGCGGAACGGCCGCTGCTCCACCACGGGCGTGGCGCTGTCCGTGAGACCCATTACGGAATAGATCTCCGTCGTCTGGAGCATTTCGTCGCGCGTCATGGCGGGCAGAATGCCCGGAAGGCGCTTGGCAAGCATGCTCTTGCCCGCGCCCGGCGGGCCGACAAGCAGGACATTGTGTCCGCCTGCGGCGGCGATCTCCAGCGCGCGCTTGACATAGAGCTGGGATTTGACCTCGGAAAAATCAAAGGGAAACGCCGTCTCATGGCCGAGCTCCGGCGCCCTGGCGGGGACGAGTCTTCGCTCACCGTGCAGGTGCTCGACCAGCGCCTTGACATGGTGCACGGGATAGACCGTGAGTCCCTCGGCAAAGGCGGCCTCGGCGGCGTTCTCCGCGGGCACAAAGAGCTCCGTGACACCCATGCGCACGGCGGCGAGCGCCATCGGCAGCACGCCCGGGACAGGGCGCACCTCACCGCCAAGCGTGACCTCGCCGACGAAGGCGGTCGCGGCGGGCGGCTGCTTGACGTCTCCCGTGATGCACAGAATGCTCATCAGCACCGGGAGATCATAGACCGAGCCCTCCTTGCGCGTGTCCGCAGGGGCGAGATTCACGGTCAGATGGCACACGGGAAAGCGCATGCCGTTATTCTTGATGGCGGAGCGCACGCGGTCGCGCGCCTCCTTCACAGCGGCGTCCGGCAGGCCGACGATATCAAAGCGCGGCAGACCGTTCGACGACGAACATTCCACCGTCACCCCGAAGCCGCCGACGCCCTGACAGCCGAGCGATGTGATCCGAGATAGCATGGTTTCCTCCTGACAGCGTCAGTGTTACGCCTCTTCCTCCTGCACGAGGGCGATGTGCAGCTCATCAAGCTGCTTTTGCTCGACAACGCTCGGCGCGCCCATCATGACGTCCTGCGCGTTCTTGTTCATCGGGAACGGGATGATCTCGCGGATCGACTCCTCGCCCGCGAGCAGCATAACCATGCGGTCCACGCCCGGGGCGATGCCCGCGTGCGGGGGCGCGCCGTAGCAGAACGCGTTGTACATGGCGGGGAACTTCGCTTTCACGTCCTCCTCGCCGAGGCGCACCAGCTCGAAGGCCTTGATCATGATCTCGGGATCATGGTTACGCACAGCGCCGGAACTGAGCTCCACACCGTTGCACACGAGGTCATACTGGAAGGCATAGATGCTCAGCGGGTCGACCTCGCCGCGCTCGGCCTTCTCCAAAATCTCCAGGCCGCCGTTCGGCATGGAGAACGGGTTGTGGCAGAACTCCAGCTCGCCGGACTCCTCGCCGATCTCATACATCGGGAAGTCGACGATCCAGCAGAATTCATAGCGCTCGACGTCCATGTGGCCCGGAACGGTCGTGCCGAGCATCTTTCTGAGGACGCCGGCGGTCTTCTGCGCGTCGCGCTTCTTGCCCGCCGTGACGCCGACAAAGCAGCCGGGTTTTAAGCCAAGGGCCTCGGTCAGCTCCGCCTGCTTCGGCGCAAGGAACTTTGCCACGCCGCCCGCGAAGTTGCCCTGCTCGTCCACCTTGAACCAATAGGGCTTCTGACCGGCCTGCACCTCAACGGCGGCGCAGAGCTTGTCCACGGCCTTGCGCGCGAGGGCGCAGTCGGTGACGACGATTGCCTTGACGGTATTGCCCGGGGCAAAGGGCGCGAACTCCCCGTTCTCGGCGAGGGCGGTGATGTCCTGCACCTCGAGGTCGATGCGCAGGTCGGGCTTGTCCGAGCCGTAGCGATCCATCGCATCGTTGAACGCAATGCGCTTGAACGGCGCTTCGGACGCGATGTTGTACTTGCCGTACTTGGCGAAGATCGGCGGGAGCACGTCCTCCAGAACGGCGAAGACGTCGTCCTGATCGGCAAAGGCCATTTCCATGTCCAGCTGATAGAATTCGCCGGGGCTGCGGTCACCGCGCGCGTCCTCATCGCGGAAGCAGGGCGCGATCTGGAAATAGCGGTCAAAGCCGGAGGTCATCAAAAGCTGCTTAAACTGCTGCGGCGCCTGCGGCAGGGCGTAGAACTTGCCGGGGTGCTTGCGCGCGGGCACGAGATAGTCGCGCGCGCCCTCGGGGCTGGACGCCGTGAGGATCGGGGTCGTGATCTCCAGGAAACCGTGGGCGGTCATCGCCTGACGCAGGGCGGCGACGACGTTGCAGCGCAGGATGATATTCTGCTTGACGGCGGGGTTGCGCAGATCGAGATAGCGGTATTTAAGCCTCAGAGACTCGTCGGCGTCGCGGCTGCGGTTGATCTCAAACGGCAGCTCGTTGTAGAGGCACTTGCCGAGCACCTCGATCTTGTCGGGCACGACCTCGATATCGCCGGTCGCCTGCTTGGGGTTTTTGCTCGCGCGCTCGCGCACGGTGCCCTCGACGGCGATGGTGCTCTCCTTGTTCAGGGGCTTTACGACCGCCATCATGTCCTCGGTCTCAATGACGACCTGCGTCGTGCCGTAGAAGTCGCGCACGACGACGAACGCCAGATTCTGACCGACCTCGCGGACGTTTTCCATCCAGCCGACGATGCGCACGCGCTCGCCGACGTTTTCGATTCTCAGTTCATTGCAGTTGTGGGTGCGATTCTGGAACATGGTGATACTTCCTTTATGTATGGTCTTTGATTTCTTCAGTTTTCGCGGATGACGGCGCCGGCGTTTTTCTCGGCGATGGCGGCGGTGAGCATGGCCTCCGCCTCATCGGCGGTGAGCGTCTGCTGCTCGCCGGTGGCCATGTCCTTCACCGAGCACTTGCCCTCGCGGAGCTCGTCCTCGCCGAGGAAGATGACAAACGGAATGGCGAGCTTGTCGGCATAAGCGATCTTGGCCTTGAACTTCTTCTTCTCGCCGTAGAGCTGCACGCGCAGGCCGGCGCTGCGCAGCTTTGTTGCCAGCGCGATCGCGCCGGAGAGCTCGTCCGTCATCGGCAGGATCAGCACGTCGGCAGGCGCGGTGAGCACGTCCTCGGAGAGCATGCCCTGCTCCTGCAGGACATAGAACAGGCGCGTCAGGCCGATGGAGATGCCGACGCCGGGCAGCGCCTTGTTCGTGTAGTACTCGGCGAGGTTATCATACCGTCCGCCGGAGCAGACCGAGCCGATCTCGGGGTGGTCGGTCATCACGGTCTCATAGACGGTACCGGTGTAGTAGTCCAGCCCGCGCGCGATTGTGAGGTCAATCTCGAAGTTTTCCTCCGGCACGCCGAACTCCGGCAGGTAGGCGGCGACGGTTCTGAGCTCGTCGAGGCCGAGGTCAAAGACCTCGTTTCTGCCGCGCCAGCCCTCAAGAAACTGCAGCTTCTCGGCGCTCGTGCCAGCGACGGTGATAAAGCGCAGGATCTCGTCGGCGGCAGTCTCGTCCACGCCGCACTCGGAGAGCAGCAGCTCGCGCACCTTGTCAGGCCCGATCTTATCGAGCTTGTCGATCGTGCGCATGACGTCCTGCGCGCGCTCGGTGAGCCCCAGGAGCGCGAAAAAGCCGTTTAAGACCTTGCGGTTGTTCACGCGGATGCGAAAACGCTTCAGTCCCAGGCGCGTGAACGTCTGGTAGATGATGGCGGGGATCTCCGCCTCGTTCAGGATGTCCAGCGCGCCGTCGCCGATGACGTCGATATCCGCCTGATAAAACTCGCGGAAGCGGCCGCGCTGCGCGCGCTCGCCGCGCCAGACCTTGCCGATCTGATAGCGGCGGAACGGGAACGTGAGTTGCCCGTAGTTGAGCGCCACATACTTTGCCAGCGGCACCGTAAGATCGAAGCGGAGCGCCAGATCGTGGTCGCCCTTGTTAAAGCGGTAGATCTGCTTTTCCGTCTCGCCGCCGCCCTTGGCAAGCAGCACCTCAGACGCCTCGATCGCGGGCGTATCCAGCGGCGTGAAGCCGTAGCGCGCGTAGGTCTCGCGCAGGACGGAGAGCAACTTCTCCATCTGCGCCTGCTTCGGCGGAAGCAGCTCCATAAAGCCGGACAGGGTCCGGGGTTTTACTCTTTCCATAAACTGTATGTCCTTTCCGTTTCATGACAGCACAAAACCCCGCTCTGACGTGAGCGGTGTTTTGTGGGATACGTATGCTGCGCGGTTATCCTTTGATGATTTCGCGCCAGTCGAGGTCGCCGCGGCTCAGGCCGAGGACGAGCATTTCCGCCGTCGCGACATTGGAGGCAAACGGGATGCGCTGCTGGTCGCACAGGCGCGCCATGCGGTTGACATCGTCGAATCCGTTCTCGTGCTCGGGATCGCACAGGAACAGCACCAGATCGATCTCGTTATAGGAAATGCGCGCGTCGATCTGCTGGCACCCCTGCGAGGAGTGCAGATAGGTCTCGACGTTCAGCCCGGTCGCGTCGCTGATGAGCTTTCCCGTGGTGCGCGTGGAGCAAAGATTGTGCTTTGCCAGCACGCCGCAGTAAGCGATGCAGAACTGCACCATCAGCTCTTTTTTCCGGTCATGTGCGATCAATGCAATATTCATAGACAAATCCTCCATAGGTATGTGCGGTTACGATCTATCTCAAACCTGCGGAACGCGCTCTCACTGAAGCAGAGCCAACTCCGTTTCCACAGCGGTGCTGAGCGTTTTTTCGGTGAAGTAGGCGTCGAGCACATCGCGGGCGATGCTCGCGATGCTTGCGCCGGAGGTACCGTGCTCCACCACGACGGCGACGGCGATCTGAGGATCGTCATACGGGGCGTAGCAGATGAAGATGGCGTTGTTGACCTGGTTTTCGCCGACCTGCGCGGTGCCGGTCTTGGCGGCAACAAGCGGGGTATAGCCGCCGAACGTGGAATAAGCCGAGCCCTGCGGGTCGTTGGCGACGAGGTACATGCCCTGCTGCACGGCCTTCCAGTTGTAGTCCGGTGAATCCACAGTCGACATCACCTCGTGCTGCGCGGAGGCGATCTCGGTGGAGTAGTCATAGCTGCGCACGGTCTTCATGATGGAGGCCGAGTGGCGCACGCCGCCGTTGGCGATCGTGGCGCAGTATTCCGCCAGCTGCATCGGCGTAAAGAGGCTCAGCGACTGGCCGATCGACGCCTGCAGCGTGTCGCCCTTGTACCACGCCGCGCCCTCGCGCGCCTTCTTCAGCTCCTCGGACGCCATCTGGCCGGTGCTCTCGGGGATCTCGATGCCGGTGTGCTGGCCGAGACCGAACGCCGCAGCGTACTTGCCGAGGGTCTCGATCTTCAAACTGTCGCCGACGGTGAAGAAGAACACGTTGCACGAGTCGCGCAGGGCGTCCGTGACGTTGTCCGTGCCGTGCGAGCCGGGATAAACCCAGCAGTGCGGCGCGTAGCCGGTGTCCTCATACTTGGTGAAGACGCCTTCGCAATTGAAGTATGTGTTGGTGGTGATGACGCCCTCTGTCAAACCGGCAATGGCGGTGCAGGGCTTGAACGTGGAGCCCGGCTCGTAGGCGCCGTCGAGCGCGCGGTTGATGAGCGGGCGGTGCGTGTCATCGTGGTTGAGCTCAGAGGCGTAGTCCGAGTCCGACATGGCGCGCTGGAGGTCATAGCTCGGGTAGCTCGCCATGGCGAGAGGCTCGCCAGTTTTGACCTCGACGGCGACGACCGCGCCGCCGGTGCCGACCTTGGTGCCTTCGGGATCGTCGGCGTTCTGGCGCATGTTCTCAATGCCGGTGGCGAGCGCCTTTTCGGTCGCGCCCTGCAGATCGAGGTCGATCGTGAGGCTCACATTGTTGCCGGGTTCGGGCTCGGTGGTATAGGACGTGTTCGTGATCGTGCCGGCGGCGTTGCGCGTGACGATGGCGGTGCCGTCCTTTCCGTGGAGCTGGCTTTCAAAGGCATATTCCGCGCCGGATTTGCCCACCGTGGCGTCCATGGAATACCCAAGCGCGCCGTAGGTCTGGTACTCGCTTGCGGTCATAAGACCGGTCTGGCCGAGGATATGCGGGGCGAGGCTGGTGTTGTACTGCCGCTTGAACGAGACCGCGACCTCAAAGCCGCGCACGTTCTGCTCCATGAGCGCGGCGATCAGATCCATGCTCGCGTCCTCGACGAAAACATAGTCCGCCGTGGGCGTGACGTAGCGCACCTTCAGCTCATAGCGGATGCCGGCGATCGTGCGCATGTCCTCTGCCGAGTAGTTGTTGTTGATTTTGAATTTATCGCGAAAAACGCTCATGAGCTCCACGGCGCTGGCGTCCTGCGGAAGATCCACGCTCTCCAGATAGGCGTTTAAGAGCGTGCGCTGCAGCTCGTTCATGCGCGTGTACTCAAAGGGCGGCTTTTTCGTGATGGGGAGCGTATCGGTATAGGTGTCGCCGCAGGATTGCACCGCGTGCACCATCTGCAAAATGGCGGCGTTGGGGTCATCCTGCGCCAGAAGCGCCTCGGCGTTGAGCACGATGTTGTTGATGCTCGTGTTCGACACCAGCACGCGCCCGTAGCGGTCGAGGATATTGCCGCGCGCGGCGACCACGCGCTGCGCGGTGGCGACGTTGTTGCGGCTCTCCTCATAGTAGGCGCGCCCCTCTACGATCTGCAGTTTATAAAGCGCCACGAAGAAGATCACGAGCAGCACGGCGAGAATCGCTCCCATGACGCCCGTTCTTCCGGGTCTTACGGGTTTATCCATGTTCAGGTTCCTTTGTATTCGCGGTGCGGACACGCTTGCGCGCCGCGCCGCGGCTGATATAGAAATACGGGATGGCAAGCGGCAGGCTCACGATCGTCTGGCGGAGCGCCGCGCCCAGAAGCGGCGCAAACGCCGCGCCCTTAAAGATCCAGGGACGGAACATCTGCGCAAAGCCCGTGATCAGAAAGCCGAGCATGCACAGGCACAGAAATCCCAGGAGCGTCCGGTTGACGAGATATTCCGACGCCATGCCGGCGCCGAAGCCGATGAACGGCAAAAGCGTGAGAAACAGGACATTCGTTTCCGGATAGCCCATGTCGCAGAGAAAGCCTGCGGCAAGCCCAAACACCGCGCCCCACACGGAGCCATGGAACATCGCCACGGCGATGACCACGGCGGGGACGAACATGGCATGCACGCCCCACAGGCGCACGCGGGCGAAGATCGTGTTCTGCGCAAGGATCGTCACGATGAGATACAGCGCGCACCAGAGCGCCGAGCGGATCGCGCGTTTGTTGATGAGATCACGCCACATGCCTTACTCCACCACTTCAAAGTCCTTGATGATGAACACCTGCAGAAGATTGCTGAGATCGCAGGCCGGCGTCACGACGCCGAACGTCTGCTGACCGCCCGCAGCGGTGCGCACCTCTTCCACGGTGCCGACGACGAGTCCGGCGGGATATGCGCCGCCCTTGCCGGAGGTGAGCACGGTGTCACCCGGGAAGAGGCTCACGCCCTCCATGAGATAGCCGAGCTTCGTTTTGCCCTCCTGCATAAGCGAGAAATCGCCGGTGATCATGCCGGTCGCGCCGCTGTTGGAGACATAGCCGCCGGCGCTGAGATCGATATCGATCACAGTGCGCACCGTCGCCCAGCCGGAGCCGACCTCCGTCACCTGGCCGACGAGCGAGCCGCCCTCGGTGATGACGCAGTCGCCCGGCTCGATGCCGGCCTCCTCGCCCTTGCTGATCGTGATCATGCTCGACCAGTTCGAGGCAGAGAACGCGACGACCTTTGCCGCCTCGAGCTTGAAGTCGGAGTGGCGCTGGCTCAGATCCAGCAGATCGCGCAGACGCTCGTTCTCCTGCACGGCCTCTCTCCCCTCGCGGGCTTCCCGCTGCGCCGACGCGAGCTCCTCGCGCAGGCGCTGGTTTTCAGCCTTGAGCGTGTCATAGCGGTAGATGTTGCCGTACATGCTCTCCAGCCAGCCCGTGAACGTGACAGACGCCTGCTGGAACGGTTCGCGCAAAATGCCGTCCAGATTCGTCAGAAAGCCCGCCTTGCCGCCCAGCGCGCCGACCACCGCGCCGACGATGATCGCCGCCACGATGACCACGGCAAGCAGCCGCAGGCCGTTGGTTTTCAAAAATTTCTTCCAGTTCATAAGAGTTCTGTCCCAAATAGTTTCAGCATTTGTCCGAGCGCACAGACAGGCAGGCCCATGACATTGAAGAAGTCGCCGTCGATGCCGGAGATCAGAAGCGAGCCTTTGCCCTGAATGCCGTAAGCGCCGGCCTTGTCCATCGGCTCGCCGGTGGCGATATAGCCTGCGATCTCCGCGTCCGTCAGGGCGCGGAAGTGCACATCGGTCGCCTCGGCATGGGTGCGCGTCTGCGCGCCGCGGATCACGGCGACGCCGGTGTAGACCGTATGCGCACGGCCGGAGAGCGCGCGGAGCATCCGCGCGGCATCCGCCTCGTCATGGGGCTTGCCGAACACGGCGTCATCGAGGCACACGATGGTGTCCGCGCCGATCACGATGTCATCGGCACTGCACCGCTGCGCGACCTCGCGCGCCTTGTGCAGCGCAAGCGCCTCGGCAAGCGCGCCGCCGGTGAGACCCGGGTCGGCGATCTCCTCGCCCACGGCGGGCAGGATCTTTAAGGGGTGCACACCCAAAAGCTCCATCAGCTCCCGTCTGCGGGGAGATGCGGAGGCGAGTACATACTGCAAAACGGATTCCTCCAGTGATTATTCCACGCCGCGATAGTAAAGCCCGCGTGTCAGGCCGTTCGGGCGGTAATCCGTGAGCCCCAGATAGCTCTTGGCGACCTCGACGCACTCATGCGGCGTCTCGGTGGTGAAGAGCAGTCTCGCGCCCCAGAGTCCCGCCGTTTCATAGTCCTCGTGCTTATCGGCGAGATAAAGCTTGTGGGCATTGAAGATGATGTTCCGGCAGCCGAACGTGCGCACGACCGGGAACGACGATCCGCGCCGATCCGTAAGCGCGTTCGGGACATGGCAGTTACAGCGGCCGGCGCTGTTTTTGATGACGCACTGCTCCGTGACCATGCACGGGAGGCGTCCGTAGACGATCGCCTCGGTGTCGATGGCCTTGGAGAGGTCGCGGATCTGCGCCATGCGCAGCTCAAACGACGCCGTGACGGACTGGAAACCCGCCTGCCGCAGCAGATCAAGCGTATAGGAGTTAAAGACGTTCAGGCCGAAGTCGCCGCGCATCTTCATGCCCGCGCGGCTCGAGAGCACGATATGACCGAGGTTTCCGACCACGGTCTGCCGCACGCCATAGCTCCACGCCGTGCGCAGGAGATCGGAGATCTCCTCGTTCTGCTCATCGGTGATGATGCGCGGCAGCACAGCCGCGATCGGGATGTGCAGATCCTGAAACGGCTCGAGCAGCTCCGGGTTTTCGCCGATGATCTCGACCGGAATATACATCAGATCCGGCTGGAGCGCCGCAAGCGCGGGCGTGAGCTGGTCGGGCTTTGTGACCTGATAGATCTGCACCGGCGTCGTATAGCGGTTGTGCCCCTCGGGCATCGGCGGAATGGGCAGGCTCCGGCGCTCGGGCGCCTTGGCGCGCGCCTCCTTCAGCTCCGTGATCAGGCGGCGGCGCAGATCGTTCAGCGCTCCGGTCGGGACAAAGAGCCCGTCGTCCACGATGGTCTCAATGGATTCGGCATAGTACGGCGTGCCGCCGGTTTTGGAAAACTGATCGCGCAGCGCCTCATCCGTGAGCGCGGTACTGCGCGCGGCCTCGGGCACACTGCCGGAGGCAACAGCGCGGTAGCCGTCCAGATCCTGCGCCGCGGCGCGGATGGGCTGACCCGCCTGCGCGACGACATAAAAGTGCACGGGCACGCGCCGCCGTTCCCCGTCGCCGTACTGCTTGCGGGCGGCGGTGAACAGCTTTTCGGCAGGGCGGTCGTTCTCGGTGCGGGTGCCGAGCATGTCAGGCCCTTTCTCTCCGAGGAAATACCCCTGTGTGAAGCCCTGCCGCGAGAACGCAAGCGACAGGCGGCTGCGCTCCTCCGGCGTCGGGCGGCGGTGTTCGCGGATGCAGCGGGCATACACGTCCGTCACGACGGCGACGTATTCCGGCCGCTTCATGCGCCCCTCGATCTTCACGCAGGCAACGCCCGCGTCCTCCAGATCGGCCAGATAGTCCACAAGGCAGTTATCTTTCAGGCTCAGAGGATATTCATCCATGCGCCCGCCCATGCTGTACTGCATGCGGCAGGGCTGCGCGCAGGCGCCGCGGTTGCCGCTGCGGCGGCCGATCAGTGCGCTCATGTAGCACTGTCCGGAATAGCAGAAGCACAGCGCGCCGTGCACGAAGACCTCGGTCTCGATGGAGCAGTGCTGCGTGATGTAGCGGATTTGTTCCAGACTCAGCTCGCGCGAGAGCACGACACGGGTGCAGCCCATCTCCGCCGCGGCCTCCGCCCCGGCGAGATCGTGCACGCTCATCTGTGTGCTCGCATGCAGCGGCAGGTCGGGCAGCGCCTCGCGCAGGACGCGCAGCAGACCCAGATCCTGCACCAGCACGGCGTCCGCCCCCAGATCGGAGGCGCGCCGCGCCAGATCCACCGCCTGCGCTATCTCGCGGTCGCCCACAAGGGTGTTCATCGTGACATACACCTTGCAGCCGCGGATGTGGCAGTAGCGCACGGCCTTGGCAAATTCTTCTTCGGTAAAATTGTTTGCACCGCGGCGCGCGTTATACGCGCCGAAGCCCAGATAAACCGCGTCCGCCCCGTTTTGCACCGCCGCGATGACGGCGTCGGGACTTCCGGCGGGAGATAGCAGTTCCAGCATAGTTTCCTCGATCCGTTTGCCGCGGAAAAAGCAGGCGCAGGAGCGCTCTTTTTCCGTCTGGGCAAACTCCCAGTAATACAGGGTACATTATACAAAACAATCCCCCCGGTGTCAACCGCGCGGCGCCCTCCGGAGGGGCTCGAAACCGCCCGGATCGGCGCAGGAAAAAAGATTTCAGAAAAATTTTAAAAAAATTTCGAAAAACGTTAAACCGAATCCGCAGCCGGTGCGTCTATGGAGTGAAAACACCGGGCAGGGGCAAGACAGACAGCCGCCGCCCGAAGTAAAAAAAGGAGATGCACCACCATGAAAAAACGCACCCACATCACCCGCGCGCTCGCCTACGTCCTCGCGCTCGTCCTGCTGACCACCGCGCTGACCGCCTGCGGCGGCGGAAGCACGCTCAGCGGCACCTACCGCTCCAACGATCTGATCGCCCAGGCGTTCACATTCTCCGGCGACACCGTGATGATGTCCGCCTTCGGCATCAACGCCAACGGTCACTATACGATCAGCGGCGACACGATCGAGATCACCTACTCGCTCTTCGGCATGGATTACACCTGGAGCCAGTCGTTTTCCCGCGACGGCAGCAGCATTTTCATCGGCGGGACGGAATTCATCAAGCAGTAACCCACACCAACCACTATTGATCTGAGAGGAGATATCATCATGAGAAAAACGTACGCACACAATTCGATCATCATCGGCTTCCTCGTCGGGCTGCTCGTCGCGCTCCAGACGGAAAGCATCGTTCTCGGCGCACTCTCCTGCATCGCGGTGTCCGTCGTCGGCTTCATTCTGATCCGGCTTCTGGAGAACGCCGTGGACAAGGGCGTGGACGCCGTCGCGGACAAGACCGCGCAGGCCATCCGCAGCCGCAAAGCGAAAAACGGCGCCTGCGCTCCGGCGCAGAACACCACGCGTTTCCCGGGCAATCACCGCTAAAGAAAGGAGTCCATACCATGGCAGTCACCATTTTGATCATCGCCGCAGCAGTCGGGATCGGGATCTTTTTCGGCGCGCGGCAGGCAAAGCAGACCAAAGCGCTCCTGGCAGACGGAAAAATGATCCGCCGCGACATGCATTTTGCCGAAAAGGGCGAGGAATTCACCGCCCGGATCGGCACGCCGCAGGATCTGCGCACCGCGCTCGAGTCCAGGCCGTTTCCGTGCAGCGTAAACGGCAGCACTCGTTCAGCCGTCACCTTTACCGGTTCAACGTTTGCCGCCCGCCTCCTCCAGACGGCTTTCGACGCCGCCTCAGGAATCGGGGTCTATCGGTTTGAATTCACGCGCTTTAAGCAGCGCAACGGCATGTATGAGGAGTCCAACGCCATGAACATGCTGATGACATCGGTGGAAAAGGCGTTTCTGCAGCTCGATCCGAACACCGGCGTGAAGCCCTATGCGCTGGATTTGAGAACCAAGCACACGATCTTCTGAGGAGGCACATCATGGGACCTTTTCTCGCGCTCTTTGCGATCACGGCCGTCGTCATGCTCATCGTGGAATTTCTCGGCAACAAGGCCGTGGACGGCATGGAAAACGCCGTGCGCAGCAGCATGGCGGCAAAGCGCCGCAAAACTTGCGCGCCGAGCGCGCCGACGGAGCGTCTCTCCGAGCGCTACACCCCGCGCGAGCGCTGAAACGGCAGCGCAAAACGCCGGCTTTGCCCCGAATCTGTTGGGCAAAGCCGGTCGTTTTTTCTCGCATTTTGCTTGACGCTTCCGGCAGATTGTACTATATTGAAAATTGTCCGTGCAGTGACACGGATGAAAGGATGAAAAGCATGAAATGTAAACATTGCGGCGCAGAGATCCCGGAATGGATGGATTTCTGCCCTGAATGCGCGAAGAGCGTAAATGATCCCGTGCCGGAGGCGGACGCTCCCGCCGGAGAAGCCGCTCCCGTCAAAGCGGAAGAGGAATTGAAGAAGGCCGCGACCGTCGAGTTCGATGACGAGGAGGAAGAGGAGCTGGTTCCGGAGGTCTACCAGTCCCCCCAGCGCCCGAAGAAAACGCGCAGGAGAAAGAAAAAACGCAGCCACGGTTTCCTGTGGTTCCTGCTGGGCGTGGTGCTCACGGCAGCCGTCGGCTGGGCGCTGCTCCACTTCGGCGTTCTCTCCACGAAAGCCGACCAGCCCATCGTCGTCTCCGCAGACTCGGCCTACACCGCGCCTGCCGACGCCATCAACGCCTACGCCAAGGGTCTGAAAGACGGCGATCTGAAAGATATGCTCAAGACGTTTGCCGCCGAGACCTATCTCCAGCATGTGCCGACCGCGCAGAATTACACCACCAATTTCGACGGCGGCGAGGTGCTGAAGATCTGGGGCGCTTCCTCCGCGGAGCTGCAGGCAGCCGGGACCCCGCTGTCGCAGGCAGTCGCCGCCGAGAAAGTGCGCAGCTATCTGACCGACCGCATCCTGGATCAGTTCACCTATCCCCTGTATCACAACAGCGAGTACTACGGCTATGATCAGGAGACCGGGCTGTATCTCATCCTCGCGAAGAACGAGGACGATATGAACGACTTCATCTCCAAGCTTCCCGAGAACGCCCCGTTCAAGGAAGTGACGATCGGCGATGCGTTCGAGGTCAGCGACAAGCTCTCCGAGGAGGCCGCTGAGACCTACAAGGCGCAGATGGAAGCGCAGAAGACCGCTTTCGGCGCCGACGACGTGGCGTTCTACTATCTCTCGCTCAACATCGACGGCGAGGATTACCTGCTCGGCATGGAGCTCGTGCAGTACGACGGCAAGTGGTACAACAACGATCCGTATCTCTACGGGCTTGTTCTGAAGGACGATTACAAGAACAACTCCTACGGCGGACTGGTTCCTGTTGCCGCGATCGACAGCTGGCAGTAAGCGCAAAAAATGTACACCCCTCCGGATGCTCCGGAGGGGTGTTTTGCACAGATAGAGTTTACATAATGTTGTTTACATGATTTTAGCCAAGCAGCAGCTTCGCGCTCAGCTCCGGGTTGTTGGTGCCGTCATACTCAGCGGCGCACCTGCCCGCGCGCAGGGCGCAGAGCACCGTCTCGCGCAGGTCGCGGTCATGCAGATACGCCCAGACGAGCGCGGCCATGACGGCGTCGCCTCCGCCGGTGGTGTTCACAAGGCGCGTCGGGAGGCAAGGCAGCATCACGCGCTCTGTGCCCTCCCCCGCCAGGATGCCCATGCTTCCCATGCTGAGAAACACGCGGCGCACGCCCTGCTCCAAAAGCGCCGAGACGATCTGCTCAGGCTCGCTCTCGCCGGTGAGATTGGCGCCCTCGGTGATGTTGGGCTTGAACGTATGAATGCGGCGGAGCATCCCGCGCAGGCGTTCCGCTTTTGTGACGGAGACCGGATCGACGAAGAGCGGCGGGGTGACATGCTCACCGATCCACTGCAGCGTCTCCGCCGGGAGATTGCCCTCCGCGACAACGACTGCCGCACCGTTGATAACATCGAGATGCTCTGACAGATAATCCGGCGTGATGCGGGCGGAGCTGTCCGTGTCGTTCAGCCCGAGCTGCATTTCCCCGCGCTCATCCGTGATATAGAGATAGGACGAGGTAAACACGCCCGGGATCGTCTGCGCGCAGGAGAGGTCCATGCCCAGCCGCGCGCAGCTGTCACGCAGCGCGGCGCCGTTGGGATCGTCTCCGAAGACGGTCACGAAGCGCACATCCTCCCCCAGCAGGCACAGATCATGCGCAATGTTGCGCCCCACACCGCCGGGCGTGAGCCGCACCGTGCCGGGATTGGAGTCCCGGAAGATCAGCTTTTTCTGCGGTCTGCCGCAGATGTCCATGTTCACCGCGCCGATCACGACGACATAACGATTGTGTTTCATTTTTCGCCTCTAAAGATTTCCCTGCGGCGTTTTGCCGCAGGGAGAAGTTTTTTATTTAACGTTCCAGATATTTTTCGCATACTCGAGAATCGCGCGGTCGGCGGCGAAGAAGCCGCTCTCGGCCGTGTTCACAAGAGACATGCGTCCGCGCTCCACAGGATCGGAGATGATGGAGTACATGCGGTCATGGCAGTTTACATAACTTTCGAAGTCCGCGAGCAGCATGTACGGGTCGCCGCCGTACATCAGGCCGCCGGTGAGGTCGGAATAGCTCTCGCCGTCGGAAAAACCGGTGTTCAGGCGATCCAGCACGCGGTGCAGGCGGAAGCTCGACTGCACATAGTTCATCGGCTGATAGCCGCTCGCTTTCAGCGCATTGACTTCCTCGGTGCGCAGGCCGAAGAGGAACATGTTGCGGTCGCCCAGGCGCTCAAACATCTCGACGTTTGCGCCGTCGAGCGTGCCGATCGTGACGGCGCCGTTCATCATCATCTTCATGTTGCCGGTGCCGGAGGCCTCCTTGCCGGCGGTGGAGATCTGCTCGGAGACCTGCACGGCGGGCATCAGAACCTCGGCGACGGAGACGCGGTAATTCTCCACGAAGTGCACCTGGAGTCTGCCCTTGCAGACGGGATCGTTGTTGACGTCGTTTGCCAGCGAGCAGAGCATCTGGATGATGCGCTTTGCGGTGACATAGCCCGCCGCGGCCTTGGCGCCGAAGAGGAACGTGCGCGGCTTAAACTCCATGTTCGGATCATCGTGCAGGCGCTGCTGCAGGTGGATGATGAGCATGGCGCACAGAAGCTGGCGCTTATACTCGTGCAGACGCTTGACCTGCACATCGAGGATCGCGTCGGTGTTGAGCGTGAAATCGGAGGTTTTGGAGAGGTATCTGGCGAGGCGCTGCTTGTTCTCCTGCTTGATCGCCTCGACGCGCGCCTGCACGACGCTGTCGGTGGCAAAGTCTTTCAGGCGGTCCATCTCCTCCGGGTGCAGGAGATAGTTGTCGCTGCCGAGCAGATCACACACGAGGCTGTGCAGACCGGGGTTGATCTGCGCGAGCCAGCGACGGTGGTCGATGCCGTTCGTGACATAGGTGAAGCGGCTCGGATTTAAGCTGCACACATCGCGGAAGAGGTCGTTTTTCAGGATCTCGCCGTGGAGCTTGGACACGCCGTTGACGATCTTGCACGCGGCGAGGCAGAGGTTTGCCATGTGCACCTTGCCGCCCGTGATGATGAGGCTGCCGCCCACGCGGTAGTCATCGCCGAACTTCTCGCGCAGGTAGTCGCACCAGCGGCGGTTGATCTCGCAGATGATCTCCCAGATACGGGGCATCTGGCTCTGTACCAGACCCTGCGGCCAGGTCTCGAGTGCCTCGGACATGACGGTGTGGTTCGTGTAGTTGAAGCAGTCTTTCACGATCTGCCACGCCTCGTCCCATTCCAGACGATCCTCATCCATGAAGATGCGCATGAGCTCGGGGATCATGAGCGTCGGGTGCGTGTCGTTGATCTGGATGGAGTGGTGCTCGGCGAAGTTCTTCACGGTGCCGAAGTTGGCGCGGTGCTCGCGGACGATGCTCTGCGCGGTGGCGGACACGAAGAAATACTGCTGGCGGATGCGCAGGGTCTTGCCTTCGATATGGTCATCGGCGGGATAGAGCACCTTCGTGATGACCTCGGCCATGGTGCGGTTTTCCATGCTCTTGACATAGTTGCCGGTGGAGAAGAGATACATATCCAGATCGTTCGTGCTGTGCGCCTCCCAGAGGCGGAGCTTATTGATGCGGGAATTGCCGAAGCCCGCGATGAGCATATCGCGCGGCACGGCGAGCACGCTCTCATAGCCCTTCAGCTCACCGTGGAAGTGGCCGTACTCGTCCCAGTGCGGCTCGACGCGGCCGCCGAAGCGCACCTCGACGGTGTCCTCATAACGGGGCACGAGCCAGCTCTCGGCGGCGCTGCGCCAGTTATCCGCGACCTCGACCTGTCTGCCGTTTTCGATCTTCTGGCGGAACATGCCGAGCTCATAGCACAGGCTGTAACCGGAGGCGGGGATGTCCTGCGTCGCCATGGAATCGAGATAGCACGCGGCGAGACGGCCCAGGCCGCCGTTGCCGAGACCGGCGTCGGGCTCGGTCTCAAAAATATCCGAAGCGCTGCGTCCCATATCCTCGAGCGCGCCGGAAAGCGCGTCGGCAATGCCGAGGTTAAAGGCATTCTTCATCAGCGAACGTCCCATGAGAAACTCCATGGACAGATAGTGCACCTCGCGCTCAGGAGGCGTCGTGGCGTCAAACGTGAGCACGCGGGACATGATCTCGCGGATCACGATGGCGCTCGCCTGAAACACCTGCGCGTCTGTTGCAATATCCGCTGTAACGCCGAAGCGCGCACAAAGCTTGTCTTCGATCGCGCTGCGCAGCTCGTCACGGGAGATTTCGTTGGTAATACTCATAGATTCTTTTCGTCCTTTCCATACGGGGTCCAATTGATAAACGATATATCAAGAACAGTGCCGTGTCTGCATGGGCACTGATGCATGCCGTTTTAAGGGCAAATGTCATCCCACGCTGTCAAACGTGGGATGACACCGCTTGTTTCTGTTTTTTGCCGGGATCAGAGCTTGCTTCTCTTGGGGATCACGAGCGGGAGCTTCTCGCTGCCCGCGAGCAGTTCATGCTCGGAGACGGTGACGTCCTTGTCCGCGATGATGTATTTCATCGTCGCGTCGGATGCGACCGTCGTATCCTGCATCAGAATGCAGTTTTCCACCACCGCGCCGGGCGCAACGCGCACGCCGCGGAAGAGGATGCTGTTTTTGACGCTGCCTTCGATGTAGCAGCCATCGGCGATGAGGCTGTTTTCCACGCGCGCCTGCTCGCCGTAATAGGTGCTCACGTCGGAGCGCTCTTTCGTGCGGACCGGGCGGTCAGCCGGGAAGAGATCGCCGCGCGGGCCGGGCTTGAGCATGGCCATGCTGGCGCTGTAATAGTCGGCAACGGAGTCGATGCGCTTCAGGAAGCCCTCGTGCTGAAAGAGGTCGATCTTCCCGCCGTCGGCAAGGTAGGCCGCAAGGCAGTCGGTGTGGAAGTGGAAGCGGTTGGCCGCTTCGCAGCGATCCAGCAGCTGAAGCAGCACATCCTTGCGCGCGATATAGATCTCGGAGGCCGCTTCGCCCGCGCCGTGTCCGACCTGGCGGAACAGGAGCTGTTTGGCCAGACCGTCCTCTCCCGCGACGAAGCGATAGTGCTCCACGTCGGGATCGCAGCTCGTGGTCACGGCGGTGATGCCGCAGCCGGAGCGCAGATGCTGGCGGATCGCAGCGGTGAGATCGAGGTTGCAGAGCACATCGGCGGGATAGAGCACGATGTGATCCTGCGGGATATCGCGCAGATACCCCATGACGGCGTTGAGCGCCTCGGCGGTGCCGGCATAGTCGCCGCCGCGGTTGTCGCCGAAGGGCGGCAGCAGACGCATGCCGCCGCGGCGGCGGGAGATATCCCACGCCTTGCCGCCTGCCACATGGTCAAGCAGAGACTGGAAATCGCGCTGCATGATAACGCCGACGTCGCGCACGCCCGCGTTGGAGAGGCAGGACAGCGCAAAGTCAATCAGGCGGTAGCGCCCGGCAAACGGCAGCGACGCGTTCGTGCGGGTGCGGGTCAGCTCGCCCAGGGCGGCGGAGCTGTGATAGGCATAGACGATACCATGGACATCCATTATGACTGCACCTCCGAACTCTCATAGATCATGGCACTCGGCGGCACGGCAACGCCCGCGCCGACACGGACCTCGGGGCCGATCGTGGCGACGCCCCAGCCTTCACTGCCGTCGGGCTCGGCGCCGACATGCGCGCCCGCGCCGATATGGGCGTTCTCGCCCACGATGGCATACTCCACGACCGCGCCCGGCTCGATGACCGCGCCCGGCATGATCACGCTGTACAGCACCTTCGCGCCCGCGCCGACCTTGACGGAGTGGGACAGGACGGAGTTTTCAACCTTGCCGTCCACATCGCAGCCCTCGGTGACGATGGAGTGGATGATGCGGCCGCTCTCGCCGACATAGTGCGGCGGACGGATCGGGCTGCGCGCCCGGATCGGCCACTGGGGATCGAAGAGGTTCAGGCTCGTGGTGGAGAGCATATCCATGTTCGCGTCCCAGAGGCTGGTGATCGTGCCGACGTCGCGCCAGTAGCCCTCAAACCGATAGGGCAGCAGCTTCTCGCCGGCGGCGAGCATCTTGGGGATGATGTTTTTGCCGAAGTCCTTGCTGGAGTTCGGGTCGTTCTCATCCTCGATGAGCGCCTGGCGCAGCTTTTTCCAGTCGAAGATGTAGATGCCCATGGAGGCGAGGTCGCTCTTCGGGTGGGCGGGCTTTTCTTCAAACTCGTTGATAAAGCCGTCCTCGCCGACGTTCATGATGCCGAAGCGGGTGGCCTCTTCCATGGAGACCTGAATGACCGCGATGGTGCACGCGGCTTCCGCCTCACGGTGCTTGCGGAGCATATCGGCATAGTCCATCTTATAGACATGGTCGCCCGAGAGGATGAGGACGTGATCGGGATCATACATCTCGATGAAATCAATGTTCTGATAAATGGCGTTCGCCGTGCCGGAGAACCAGGAGCCGCGCTCCCCGGCGCTCTGATAGGGCGGCAGAATGTAGACGCCGCCGTCCGTAGTGTCGAGATCCCAGGGCTGTCCGCTGCCCACATAGCGGTTGAGCTGCAGGGGCTGATACTGCGTCAGGACGCCGACGGTATCAATGCCGGAGTTGGCGCAGTTCGACAGGGGAAAGTCGATGATACGGTACTTGCCGCCGAAAGGCATGCCGGGCTTTGCGACCTTCGCCGTGAGTGCATAAAGACGCGAGCCCTGTCCGCCGGCCAGCAGCATGGCAATACAGGTTTTCTTCAGAATGACCACTCCTTCCCGACCGCACGGATCGCGCGATCGTTTTATTTCTCTTTTCTCTGTTTTTTTAGCGGGAGGACCGTTCCCGCAGCGGGTACGTTATTTCTGGTTATAACGCGTCATGGCAGCGTCGGCGCCCTCGCTGATATAACAGATGCAGGCGTCGGCTGCGCGCAGGGCCGCCTCCTCCATGAGCGCGGCGTCCTCGTTTTTGAACGTGCCGAGCACCCAGTCTGCCATGTCGTAGTCCGGGTGCGGCGGAGCTCCCACGCCCAGACGCACGCGCGGAAAGGCGTCCGTGCCGAGGTGGGAGATGATGTTCTTCAGCCCGTTCTGACCGCCCGCGGAGCCCTTTTTGCGCACGCGCAGGCGCCCGACGGGCAGGTGCACCTCATCCGAGACGACGAGCACGCGCTCCGGCGGGATCTTATAGAACTTCGCCGCCGCGCCGACGGCCTCGCCGGAGAGGTTCATGTAGGTCTGCGGCTTCATGAGCATGACCTCATGCCCCGCGATCTCGCAGCGCGCGGTGAGCGCGCGAAACCGCAGCCGGTCGATGCGCACGCCGAGCTTCTGGCTCAGAGCGTCGCCCGCCATATAGCCCGCGTTGTGGCGCGTGCCGTGGTAGCGCAGGCCGGGATTGCCGAGGAACACGAGCAGCCACTCCACGCCGCCGCTTCGCTTCAGCAGCATGGCTTATTCAAACAGCGAGGAGATGCTGACTTCCTCGTAGATGCGCTGGATCGCCTCGGCGAACACATTGGAGACCGAGAGATACTTGATCTTCTCGCAGACGGGCTGATCTTTCGGATAGGGGATCGTGTCGAGCAGGAGCACCTCGTCGATGACGCTGTTCTGGATGCGCTCGATCGCGGGACCGGAGAGCACACCGTGGCTCGCACAGGCGATGACGCTCTTCGCGCCGCCGACCTCGACGCAGGCCTTTGCCGCGCCGCAGAGAGAACCGGCGGTATCGATCATATCGTCGAGCAGGATGCAGGTCTTGCCCTGAACGTCGCCGATGAGGTTCATGACCTCGGACTGATTGGCCTTTTCGCGGCGCTTATCCACGATGGCGAGACCGAGGCCCATCTTCATGGCGAACTGACGCGCGCGCGCCACGCTGCCGACGTCGGGAGAGACCACGATCATGTCCTCGTTGCCGTAGCCGAAGCGGCGCAGATAGTGCGAGGCGAACAGCGGCGCGCCGAAGAGGTTATCCACGGGGATATCAAAGAAGCCCTGGATCTGCATGGCGTGCAGATCCATCGCGAGCACGCGGTCGGCGCCCGCCTTGGTGATGAGGTTTGCAACGAGCTTGGCAGAGATCGGATCGCGCGCCTTGGCCTTGCGGTCCTGGCGGGCGTAGCCGAAATACGGGATCACGGCGGTGATGCGGCCGGCGGAGGCGCGCTTCATCGCGTCGATCATCACGAGCAGCTCCATGAGGCTGTCGTTCACAGGCTTGCAGGTAGGCTGGACGATGAACACATCCGCGCCGCGGACGGGTTCTTCGATGCTGATGGCGCACTCGCCGTCGGCAAACTGCTTGACCGAGCAGCATCCCATCGAGATGCCGAGATTCTTGCAGATCAGATCTGCGAGCGCGGGATTGGAATTACCGGTGAATACTTTGATCTCTTTGCCGTGTGAAATCATCTTTCGTGTACCTCTCAGTTTTCTTTATAAAGCGATAGATTTGCATACCTGTCGCATGATACAGATTCATTATAACAGCAAATTGTCCGGATGGAAAGAGAAACCGCGCGATTCGAATCCAAATTTTTTCCCGTTTTCCGCGCAGCTTTTGTCAAATTGATGAATTTTCGGGTACTTTGTTGTGTAAAATGACGGCTGCTTTCTCGCTTCGGCATTGACATCACAGAGGGATTTCGTTATAATCTATACTGTATTATTTTGTGCATATCAAAATCTTAGCTGAAAGTAGTGAACGTATTTTGCTGATCCAATTTGAAGAATACAAAAACAAGCTCGCGAATATGCGCCAGCCGCTCGACGAGCTTGGCGCGGCGCTCAAGCTCGACCAGGCGCGCAACGAGGTTGAAAAGCTGGAGGAGGAG
Source organism: uncultured Eubacteriales bacterium (assembly GCA_900316745.1). Classification (GTDB taxonomy): domain Bacteria; phylum Bacillota; class Clostridia; order Oscillospirales; family Oscillospiraceae; genus CAG-103. The sequence continues at coordinate 207,407 of ONEB01000001.1, forward strand.
AGCGCGCAGGAGGGCTTCTGGAACGACACAGAAAACAGCCAGAAGGTCCAGAAGCGCATCAGCTCCCTGAAAAACAAGATCGAGAAATATGATCGTCTGTGCACGCAGTACGACGATATGCTCACGATCTGCGAGATGGCGCTCGAGGAGGACGACGACTCCATGTTCGAAGAGCTGGAGCAGGAATACAAGGCCTTCGAGGAAAAGCTCGAGACCATGCGTCTGCAGACGCTGCTCACCGGCGAGTATGACGCGAACAACGCCATCCTCACGTTCCACGCCGGCGCCGGCGGCACCGAAGCGCAGGACTGGACGCAGATGCTCTACCGCATGTATAACATGTGGGCAGAGCGCCACGGCTACACCTGCAAGGTGCTCGACTATCTCGACGGCGAAGAGGCCGGTATCAAGAGCGCGACGCTCCAGATCAACGGCGAGAACGCTTACGGCTTCCTTAAGAGCGAAAACGGCGTGCACCGTCTTGTGCGCGTGAGCCCCTTTGACGCCAACGCCCGCCGGCAGACGAGCTTTGCCGCCGTGGAGGTCATGCCCGAGATCACCGAGGACAACGAGATCGAGCTGCGCGACGAGGACATCAAGATGGACGTCTACCGCTCCTCCGGTGCGGGCGGTCAGAAAGTCAACAAGACCTCCTCCGCCGTACGCCTTACGCACATCCCCACCGGTATCGTCGTGGCAAGCCAGGTCGAGCGCAGCCACTTCCAGAACCTCGAAAACTGCAAAAACATGCTCCGTGCCCGCCTCGCCGAAATCAAAGAACGCGAGCATCTGGAAAAGATCTCCGACATCAAGGGCGTCCAGATGAAGATCGAATGGGGCAGCCAGATCCGCAACTATGTCTTCATGCCCTACACGCTTGTGAAGGACACGCGAACCGGCTTTGAAAACGGCAACGTTCAGGCCGTGATGGACGGCGATCTCGACGGCTTCATCAACGCTTATCTGAGCATGAACGCCAAGCACTGAGCGCCGGAGAGCGTCACAGAAAGAGAGGAATCACATGAACCGCAGAATCCTTTGCATTTTGCTCCTGGCGGCGCTCGTGCTGACCGGATGCGCGCATCCCACAGCAGAGGAGCCCGCAGTCTCCGCCGAGCCGCGGTATCTCACACGCATCAATTTCTATTCCGGAGGCGGCTCCCTCCTGGATCAGTTCCGGATCGAATACGACCCGACCGGCATGCCCGTGAAGATCTCCAGCGGAATCATGGCGGATCAGAAATATGACAGCTCGCTCGGCGGCGCACCGCTTCTGCCGGCAGGCGTGAAGCTCGACCAGGCCGACAGCTCCTATCAGGCGATTCTTCTCGCCCCCTGCGAGGGCGGCACGGCGCTGCTCGTATCCGGAACGGCGCAGGAGCCGCTCTGGGGTATGGTTCTGAGCGGCAGCGACTATTCCGAACGCAACGGTTATCTTACAAAAGTGACCGCGAGTGACGGCAGCTACATTGCTCTCTTCTACAGCACCCTCAGCGACGCCTCCGCCACTGAAAACAATCTGGAGGACACCTCCTTCCCTGTCACGGACGATTCCGCCTATTACGGCTATGACGCGGTGCTCACAACGCTTGGCGCTGCGATCGTCGCCTTTGAACGCGGCGAGCCCGCCACGCTCAGCGACCTGCTCTTCTCCCCCCTCTATGACTCCGAGCCGAAAAAGAGCGACATCGGTTATACTTTCGTCGATCTGGACAGCAACGGCACAATGGAGCTGCTGGTCGGCAGCAAGGGACAGTTTGCCCGCTCCGTGATCTATAACCTCTATGCCATCTACAACGGCAGAATCGTGAATGTCCTCTCCGGCACGGACACCGTCCGGCATTCGCTCTCGTCCGGCAACGAGATCCTGGTTGACACGAAGAATGATGCCGGCCAGACCGTGTTCGCCGTTTACAGCTACTACAACAGCAGTGTGCGCATGACCGAGGCCGTCATTCAGGGCGGCGGCGAGCGGTTCCATACCACGCAGAGCATCAATGACGACACCACATACGAACCCATCAGCTTGACGGAAGCGTCTGCGATCCAGGAGCAGTACACCGCCGTTGAGATCGAATTCACACCGCTCAGCGAATACATTGAGGCCGCCGGTCTCAACGCCGAGGCATAACAACAGCACAACGCATAAAACCGCCGGAAGCAATTTGCTTCCGGCGGTTGAGTAAGGACAGATTTCTATGCAAACCATTCTGATCATCGGCGCGGGTGCAAGCGGCATGATGGCTGCGCTCACGGCTGCCGAGAACCATCATCATGTCATATTGCTGGAGCGGCAGGCGCGCGTGGGGCGCAAGCTCCTAGCCACAGGCAACGGGCGCTGCAATCTCACGAACATCCACGCCGATCTCTCCCATTATCACGGCGAGGAGGCGGACTTTGCAGCGCACGCGCTGCAGGCGTTTTCGGCACAGGACGCGCTCGACTGGTTTCACGCAAACGGTCTTCTCACCGTGACGGAGCCCTCCGGGCGGGTCTACCCGCTCTCGAACAGCGCCAACAGCGTGCTCGACGTGCTGCGCTTTGCGATCGCGGAGCGGGAGAACATCGACCTGCGCACAGGCGTCTGCGTCACGGCGCTGCGCCGCACCGGAAGCGGCTTTTCGGCTCAGACCGAGGGCGGGACCATCCGCGCCGACAAGGTGATTGTCGCCTGCGGCGGCATGGCCGGAGGAAAACTCGGCGGCGTGCAGGACGGCTATACCCTCCTTGCCGCCCTCGGGCATACGCGCACGGCGCTCCACCCCGCGCTCGTGCAGCTCACGACGGATCCGACCTATCCCCGCGCGCTCAAGGGCGTGCGCGCCGACGCGCGGCTGACGCTGCGCACGAAGCGCACCGTGCTCGCCCAGCGCGAGGGCGAGGTGCAGTTCACGGAAAAGGGCGTCTCCGGCCCGGCGGCATTCGATCTCGCGCGCGCCGTCTCCACCGGCGGCGAGGGGCTCACGCTCGTCTGTGACCTCCTGCGCGGCTACGCGCCGCAGGAGGTGCTCGCGCTGCTCCAGCAGCGCCAAAAAACCGCGCCGCATCTCACCGCCGAGGATCTGCTCACCGGCGCGCTGCACAACCGGCTCGGCAAAACGATCATTCGTTATGTAAACCTAAAGGCCGATACGCCCGTCCCTGCGCTGACGCGTGATGAGCTGCGGCAGATCGCCCGCGCCTGCAAGGGCTTCACGCTGCCGGTGCGCGGCACGGAGGGCTTTGCCGGGGCACAGGTGACGGCGGGCGGCATCCGCTGCGCGGAGTTTGACCCCAAGACGATGCAGAGCCGCCTCGTGCCGGGGCTCTACGCCTGCGGCGAGGTTCTGGATATCGACGGAGACTGCGGCGGGTTTAATCTCCAGTGGGCGTGGTCGAGCGGGAGAATTGCCGGGAGGACTTTGGCATGATTGCGATTTCCAACATCAAGTTAAAGCCCGGGGAGCCGGAGACGCTGCTGAAGAAAAAGGCGGCGAAAGCGCTCGGCGTTGACCCCGGGCGGATCGAATCGCTCACCATCCGCAAAAAATCACTGGACGCCCGGCGCAAGCCGGAGCTCTGGTATATCTACACGGTCGGCGTGACAGTCTCCGGCAGCGAGGAAAAGCTCGCCGCCCGGTGCCGGCAGGCGTCCGTTGTGCACGACGTCCCCTACCCCATTCCGCATGTGGAAAGCTGCGCGGAGCGTCCGGTCGTGATCGGCTTCGGCCCCGCGGGCATGTTCGCGGCGCTGCTGCTCGCCAAGGCGGGCGCGCGCCCGATCGTATTGGAGCGCGGACAGGATGTGGACACGCGCTGCAAAAAGGTGGAGTCGTTCCGCGCGGGCGGGGTGTTTGATCCCGAGAGCAACGTGCAGTTCGGCGAGGGCGGCGCGGGGACATTCTCCGACGGCAAGCTCAACACGAACACGCACGACAAGCGCATCCGCTGGGTGCTGGAGCAGTTTGCCGAGCACGGCGCGCCGGAGCACATTGTCTACGACGCCAAGCCCCACATCGGCACGGACGTGCTGGTAGACGTGGTGCGCGCAATCCGCGAGGACGTGATCGCCCTCGGCGGCGAGGTGCGCTTTCAGCACCGCGTGACAGGCATCGAATCCAAAGACGGCGCGCTCACGGCGCTGACCGTCAGCACGCCCGAGGGCGAGCAGCGTCTGGAGACGCGCCGCGCGATCCTCGCCATCGGTCACAGCGCGCGCGACACGTTCCGCGCCGTACACGCGGCGGGCATACCGATGGAGCCGAAGCCCTTTTCGATGGGCGTGCGCATTGAGCACAGGCAAAGCGCGATCGACTTTGCGCAGTACGGCAGGCCGCGCGGAGACGCGCTCCCGCCCGCGGACTACGCGCTGAACTGCCGCACCGAGCATGGCAGCGCGTATACGTTCTGCATGTGCCCCGGCGGCGAGGTGTTCGCCGCGGCGTCGGAGGTCGGCGGCGTCGTGACAAACGGCATGAGCCGCTCAAAGCGCGACGGCGAGAACGCCAACGCCGCCCTGCTCGTGACGCTGCATCCGGAGGATTTCCCGGGAGATGGGGTTTTCGCCGGAATGGAATGGCAGCGCGCGATCGAGCAGGCGGCTTTCCGGTACGGCGGCGAGAACTATCACGCCCCGGCGCAGCTCGCGGGCGACTTTCTCGCAGGCGTGCCCAGCACGGGCGCGCGCAGCGTGCAGCCATCCTATCGTCCCGGCGTGAAATGGGGCGATCTGTGCGCCGTGCTGCCTGAGCAGATCACGACCGTCCTGCGCGAGGCGATCCCCGCGCTCGGCAGGAAGCTCCGCGGCTTTGACGATCCCGACGCCGTGCTAACGGCGCCGGAGACGCGCTCTTCCTCCCCCGTGCGCATTCCGCGCGGCGAGGACTATTGCAGCGCCGCTGCCGAGGGACTCTACCCCTGCGGAGAGGGCGCAGGCTACGCCGGCGGCATCACCAGCGCCGCCGTGGACGGTATACGCTGCGCTGAAGCAATTTTGAAAACATTGTAAAATAAGCGAAAAAGCCTTTCCTGCACGCAGGAAAGGCTTTTTTGATTCACAAGATGAGATTTACCGCGCAAAGCGCAAGGGCGATCGCCATGACGATGTCGGCGGTTTTCTGGCGGTGGGAGAACAGCGCCTTGAGTCTGGCGCCGGCGAAGATCCAGATGAGGTTGCACATCGGCCCCGTGAACACGAGAAAGATGCCGACGCCGATGAGCCACGCCCATGAATCCGTGTACGGCAGAACGAAGGTGCTGAGCGTGGTGATGCAGAACAAAATGACCTTGCCATTCGTGAGATTCACGAGCAGTCCCGTGCGAAAGCCCGGCCGGCGCTCCTCCTGCTCGGGGTCTGCTCCGGCGGCGCGCAGCATGTGCCACGCCATCCAGAGGATGTACGCCGCGCCCACCCACGAGAGATAGCGCACATAGTCGCCGAGCACGCTTCCCAGCAGACGGTTGAGCAGCACGGCGGCCATGCTGTCGATGAAAAAGCCCGTAATCAGCCCACGCCACTGCCGCAGCGCGACAGCCGTGCCGTAATGCATCGACGTCGAGAGCGAGCAGAGATTTGCCGGTCCCGGCGTGATGGCGGTAATATAGCAGTATAACAAAAAGGCAGGTATGACCGATACCGGCATGGCGCCGTCTCCTTTCTCTGGAAAAAAATCTCCCGCACCGGATGTGGCGCGGGAGATTCTGAAATTTATTTTGCGACGCCGGAGAGCTGCGTCGTGCGTAGGGAAGCTGAGATTACTTCTTCTGCTGAGCCTCGAGCTTCTTGTTCTTGGGAATGCCCCAGATCAGCGCCGGGAGAACGACGACGATGAGCGCATAGTAGCCGTCATAGCCGTAGACCTTGGTGGTGATCGTGGTCAGGCCAAGCAGGCTGATGGAGAAGCAGAGCGCGATGGCGATGATCGCAACGATCACGCGGCGCAGGGTCTCATTCTGGATGCCCGCAATGAACTCGCCCTCGCTGCTGAACTTCGCGAGCTTCGGAGCGAAACGCTGCACCATCGTGAAGATCAGGGTCACGCAGGTGGACACGAACGCGCAGAACAGAAGCACGGAGAAGATCACGAGCAGGATCTTGACACCGATGAGGGTCAGGACGGTCTGGTTCGGGATGCCGGTGGCGTTGGCAAAGCCGACGAGGTCGGAGCCCTCGAGGGTGCCGGCTTCGGCCATGGCAGTGGCCTTCGCCTTCAGAGCGGCGAGCAGCGGATACCACTTGGAGAGCATGAACGCGGACAGGCTCAGCGCGATGCCGTTCATAAGCCAGCCGAGGAAGCAGGCGCGGTTGGTGCCCTTGACGTTCATCTCGTTGGAGGCGGCGATCATCGGCGGAATGGACACGCACTGGAACGCGCAGTAAACGAGCGTGGCACGGAAAATGGAGAAGCCGGTCTGCGGGGTGTAATCCGCAAGGTCAACACCGAACTTGGCGGTAAGATCGTTCACCATGCCGAGCTTCAAAAGGCCGACGACCACGATGATGCCGGTGATGACCATGATGGCCACGGACAGAACCGTGGAGGCGGCGGCAACGAGCTTGACGCCGAAGATGCTCAGGATGACGAGCAGGGCCACGATCAGGAGGTTGAAGACGACCTTCATGGCGCCCACATAGGGAACGCCGAGGAAGTTTGCCAGAACCTCACCGGCGCCGGCGACGGCGGCGGCGACAGCGGCCAGAATGATGACGATGTAGAAGATCTCAAACAGGATCTCCATTTTCGGGTTCGGATACAGCGCGGCGAACGTGTCCTTTATGTATGGCTCCGGCGCTGCCGGCAGCGTCTTCGCTTCCTATCTGCGCAAGGGCGGTGCGGACATCATCCTCATCGACCGCTATGAGGCGCACATGAAGAAGGTTGCCGAGGAAGGCATGCTCTTCACGATCCATTGACTACAACTATCAGCTGCAGGGCTTCCGCACCTACACCAGCGCTGAAGCCGCCGCCGCGGCCGAGGGCAAGGTCGACTGCATCATCTACATGACCAAGGCCACCCAGCTTGAGCAGGCCATCCAGGACTCCATGCCCGTCATCGGCGACAACACCGTCGCCTGCAGCCTCATCAACGGCCTCGGCAACGATGACAACCTCTTCAAGGTCTTCCCGAAAGAGCGCTGCATCATCGGCTCCGGCGTTCTGGGCACGGCGCTCCCCGAGCCCGCGCACTGCATCTCCACCCCCGCCGGCGGCGTGCAGATGAACTTCGGCGGCGCCACCCGCAACGAGCTGTGCGACGCGGTCTGCGCCGAGATGCTCAAGTGCTATCGCGAGGGCGGCTGCGACGCCTACTGGCGTGACGGCGAGCCGGGCACCGACAACAACATCTACAAGTTCATCTGGAAGAAAGTCTGCGTCAACGCGACCGTCAACACCGTCTGCGCCGTTCTGCGTCTGAAGATCGGCCAGGTCGAGGCGGATCCGTTCGGCCAGTGGCTGTTCCACGGTGTCATCCGTGAGACCTGCGCCGTCGCCACCGCGAAGGGCGTGCCGATGGACGCCGACGAGTTCATCGCGCATGATCATCAGGATATCGTCACCAACATCGCTGACTACTATCCCTCCATGTGCCAGGATATGCTCTTCAACAAGCGCCAGACCGAGATCGACGTGCTCAACGGCAAGATTGCCGAGTACGGCGCGGAGCTGGGCATCCCCACTCCCTGCTGCACCGTTCTGAGCCAGATCGTCCGCTGCATCCAAGGCAACTACGAGAACCAGTATCTCGCGGACTACCTGAAGTATCAGAAGTAAGCTCAAACGAACAACGCCCCGCCGGCCGGTGCTCCGGTCGGCGGGGATTCTCATAAGGAGTTGGATTCTATGAAGATCGCAATGGTCGGCTCCGGCGCTGCCGGAAGCGTGTTTGCCGCCTACCTGCGCCGCGGCGGCGCGGAGCTCTGGCTCATCGACAAATACAAGGCGCACATGGATAAGATTGCCGCCGACGGGCTTGTGTTCCGCACGCCCGAGGGCGAGGAGGTGCTCACGGGCTTTCACACCGCGCCCGACGCGCGTGACATCGGCGTGATGGACATGGTCATCCTCATGGTGAAAGCCACGCAGACTGCGGACGTCATGGAGGCCACCATGCCCGCCATCGGCGAGGACACCGTTGTCGTAAGTCTCCAGAACGGGCTCGGCAACGACGAGGTGCTCGCGCAGTTCGTCCCCGAGGACCGCATCATGTACGGCAGCGGTCTGATCGGCACGGAGCTCGCCGGCCCCGGCGTCTGCGTCTCAAAGCCCGAGGAGGGCGTGATGATGCACTTCGGCGCCGTGCACAACAATCCCAAGACCGACGCTGCCGGCAAGGCGCTGGAGGCGTGCTTCACGGCGGGCGGCTGTCTGGCGAGCTTCGATGAGGACGTGCGCCCCTATGTGTGGAAAAAGGTCATTGCCAACTCCGGCTACAACGGCGTCAGCGCCGTGATGCGCATGCGCGTCAAAGACGTTTTCTCGGATCCCTTCGGCATGAAGATCGTCCGCCACGTCTGGGAGGAGGGCTGCGCCGTCGCCGAGGCCATGGGCATCGGGGATCTGCGTCCGCTGATGGTGCTGGAGGAGCCGAAGATCCTCGCCGGACTCGGAAACTATTATCCCTCCATGGCGCAGGACGCCGTGCTGCATCAGCGCCAGACCGAGATCAGCGTTCTCAACGGCGCGATCGCCCGCTACGGCGAGCGCCTCGGCATCCCCACGCCCTACAACACCGCCATTTCCGAGATCATTTCCTGCATCCAGAACAACTACGACAAGCAGTATGTAAAAGCGTAATCCGCACATACAAAAATCCCGCAGAATACTCTGCGGGATTTTTTGTTTGCAGTCGTGTCATGCGTTTGCTTCGACGAGCGCGTCATACCAGCTCTGCATGATATCGACGGCCTTGACGCTTTTATCGGCAAACCGCGCCACATAGTAGTCCACCTGATCCTCGCGCACGACGCCGATCGTATTCGGCTCGCTGAGATAGAAGCGCAGCTGCACATTTTCGTCCGGGAGATTCAGGACGATGTATTCCCCGTCCGGCGCGTCTCCGTTCTCCCAGAGCTCGAATACCGTGCCGTCGAGCAGCTGGTCAAAATAGGCGGACTTCTTCACGCCGCCAGGCTGCTGCTCGCCATAGGCAGTGGCGCTGATGGTGAAAGAAGCGTCGTCCTGATAAGCCGCGCGGGCAAGCAGACCGTCCAGATCCGTGTCCGATACTGTAAAAGCTTCCAGACCCTCGTTCTCGGCGCGGAATGCTTCCGGCACACCGCCCGCCCACTCACTGAGCGTGCTCCACTGATCCATATCCTCCTCGGTGATCGTGCCGTCACGGAAAATGCGCAGGTCCGACGGATGATAGAGGCAGTAATAATTCCCCTCTGCATCCCGCGCAAAAACCTCCGCGCCCTGAAAATCGGCCATGCGCAGCTCGTGCAGGGTATCCTCGTCGATCCTGGCGGCGGTAAAGAGCCAGCCTGCGCCGTCAGGAGCGCCGCTCGCCTCAACAGAGGCCTTTTCGCTGACAACAAAGCTCGCGTCATCCGGGTCAGTCTCCACGATCACGAGGTCCGCGTACTGCGCGGGCACCGTGAGCTTCATGTCGCCGCAGGTAAACACAGCGTCCTCGGCGGGCGCCTGCGCCGCGTCTTCTCCGGCGGGCTCGGAGGCGCAGGCTGCGAGCGAAAACATCATCGCCAGCGTCAGCACGAGCGCCAAAATCCAATGCATTCGTTTCATTTGCACTCCTCCTTTGCAGATCTGTACCCACTCTACACCAGAACCCGCAACTTCGCAAGCCCATTTACGCAAGATATTCGGCACATCCTGTTAGAATTGCACAATTTTGAACGTTCATTCTTGTCGTTGCCTTTTGGATGCTAAAGTGCTATACTGTATGTGGATAAACAGGCATCCATATTGAAATTGTACATTTTATTTTACAGGAGGAATTTATTATGAGCATTCTTTCCCGTTTCAAAGACATCATTGCGGCCGACATCAACGCGCTGCTCGACAAAGCGGAGGATCCCGCCAAGATGATCGATCATTATCTCATCAAGGCCAAAGAGGATCTGGCGCAGGTCAAGAAAGAGACCGCCGCCGTCATGGCGGAAGAGACCCGCGCCAAACGCGTTCTGGACGACGCCAAGGCCGGCGTGAAGAAGTATGAAGACCTCGCAAAAAAGGCGCTGCTTGCCGGCAACGAGGGCGACGCCCGCGTGTTCATCGCCCGTAAGCAGGAGCTGGAGCAGAATCTCGCCGTGGCTGAGAAGACCTTCGGTGTCGCCACTTCCAACGCAGACAAGATGCGCCAGATGTATGAAAAGCTCTCCAACGACGTGCAGACGCTGCAGCAGCGCCGCGCCAACATCAAGGCGACCGTTGCCGTCGCGAAGACGCAGGAGCGCATCAATGACGCGACCGCTTCCGCCAACAGCGCAAAGGGCTCGCTCGCCGCGTTTGACCGCATGGAGGAAAAGGCGCAGGAGATGCTCGACAAGGCCAATGCCGAGGCTGAGCTGAACGGCGCTGTGGAATCCGCCACCACCTCTCTTGAGGACAAGTACGGCGCGGGCTCCGTCACCTCCGTGGATGACGAACTCGCGGCGCTCAAGGCGGAGCTGGGGCTTTAACGCATGCCCGGCGGAAAAGCCGGCGGCGGCGGACATAGCTCCGGCGGCGGACGGATCGGCGGCGGAGGCGGCGGACGGATCGGCGGCAGCCGCCCCTCCGGCGGGTACTCCGGCGGCTTCGGATCTGGGGACTTCGGCGGAAGCTTCTGGCAGGGCATGCTGTTCGGCAGCATGATGTCCGACCGGCGCCGTCCCAGCAGCTATCAGGGCACGCCGCACCATACCGGCTATAACACCCAACAGGGCCCGTTTCATCAGCAGCCCACATTCGGCCAGACCCCGCAGCAGCAGCAATACCAGCAGGCGAAGGATTCCTACTACGGGCAGCGCAGATCGAGCGGCATCGGCTGCATCACGGCGCTGATCATCCTGTTCGTGTTCTTCGCGGTCTTCGCGCTCATGGCGAACACCTCTTCCGGCGGCATTCCGCAGTCCACCGTGGACCGCACGAAGCTCGACTCCAAGTATGTCACCAAAACCGGATATTTTGAGGATCACACCGGCTGGATCACCAGCTCCTCGCGACTGGAAAGAGGCCTCCGCACGTTCTATGAAAAAACCGGCGTCCAGCCCTTCCTCTATGTCGTGCAGGACATCAACGGCGACACGAATCCCTCGAATACCGAGATGGACGCGTTCTGTGCGCAGCTCTATGACGAGCTTTTCGAGGACGAGGGTCATATCCTTGTCGTGTCCTATGACTATATCGGCTACTGGTACTACGTCGGTCACAGCGCCGAGACCGTGTTCGACGCTGAGGCGCAGGACATTTTCGAGACCTATATCGACCACTATGCCGATGATCTGGTCTACGACCAGATCGGGCTCGACGAGTTTTACGGCAGCGTGTTCTCCGACACCGCGAACCGCATCATGCAGGTGACGCCGAACTACACCGTGTATCTCGGCATCGCCGTCGTGGTTCTGGTCATTCTCTTCCTCCTCTTCCGCTGGTGGCAGAAGGTCAAGGAGCAGAAGAACAAGGAGGCGCAGCACGCCGAAGCGATCCTGAACGCGGACATCAACGACCTCGCGAACGATCCGAAGCTCAGCGATCTGGAGGACAAATACGAATCCTATCCCGCCTCCGCACCGAGCGCATCCACTGCCGAAAAGGCAAAGGACGACAAGCCGTCTTACAGCCCGTTCGGCAAGGTGGACACCTACGAATCCGCGCGCGAGCAGGAGCTGAAAAGCCCCACGCTGCAGGATCTCGAGGATAAGTACAGATAAAGACCACAAAAAAATCCGCTGTCCGGAAAGCTTCCGAACAGCGGGTTTTTTTATTTGCATTTACCGAGTCGCGTATTTGTGCAGGATCTTGGCCAGCTGACCGCGGGTCGCCTCACCCTTCGGGCTGAACGAGCCGTCGCTCATACCGTCGACGATGCCGTTCTGCACCGCCCAGATCACGGCAGGCACCGCGTAGGGGCTCACGCGGGCGGCGTCGGTGAACTGGAGCGAGCCGGTGGGCGCCGAATCGCCGGAGTAGCGGAAGAGCATCGAGACCATCTGCTCGCGCGTGACGCTCGCGTCAGGCACGAACGTCGTGTCGGTCACGCCGTTGATGACGCCGGCGTTGTAGCACCAGATGACTGCCTTTTCATACCAGGAGCCGGGCTTCACATCCGTGAACGGGCAGCTCTTGCCGGTCACGTCCGGCGTGTTCGCCATGCGGTAGAGCACCGTTGCGAACTGCGCGCGGGTCGTTGTCCCCTGCGGCTGGAACGTGGTGTTCGTCATGCCGTCCATAAGGCCGTTCTGCCAGCAGTAAACCACATCATCGTAGAACCAGTCGGTGGTCTTGACATCGTTGAACGGGAAGCCGCCGCGCTCGGGCAGCTGCGCGAGGATCTGATTCATCATGTAGACGTGACCCGCCTCCGTGGGATGGCAGTCGGCCACGATCTTATCGAAGAACGTCTCGTCCGTGAACGGCACGGTGTCGCAGATCTCGGTCTGCATCACATCGGCATACTTGTAGCCGAGCGCATCCGCCTGCTGCTGCAGATAGTTGTTCATGCCGTTGACGATCATATCCGCCATCTGGCCGACCTTGGCCCAGGACGTGTTCGTCAGGCGAACCTCCTTGAACGGATTGTACATGCCCACGACCACGAGCGTGGCGTTGGGGCTGATGGCCTTGATCGCATTAATCAGCGGCGTCCAGTTGGTGAGGAACGCATTGTAGCCGATGCTCATGTAGCGGAGGTACTCCTCGACCTCGAGGAAGAGGTTCATGCCCGGATCGTCGAGCTCCGCAGCCGTCTGCTTCATGGCATAGAGGAAGACGTCGTTCAGACCCAGTCCCACCGTAATCAGGTCGGACTTTTTCAGGTGATCGCGGTAGAAATTCTTCAGACCGAACGCGCCGTAATAGTCCTTGAGCTCGTTGCGGATCGCGTCCGAGACCTGATATCTATCGTCGCCCGGATCGCTGGCGCTCTTGCGGCTGTCCATCCAGAAGAGGTAGTCGCTCATGCCGTTGAAATACATGGCGCGGAGGCTTTCGGCTTCGGGACTGGCGGAGTAATCGTCATCGAGCAGCCAGCGCGCCTCGACGGTGCGCATGCCGACATGGGACAGGGACTGGAAGTCCGCGCCGGTGGCGCTTGCGACCAGGCCGTGATATGCCTTCGGCACCGTAACGAATCCGCGGACGCTTCTGTCGTACGGACCGTAGCCGGCAGCAATGCTGTCGCCGATGCAGGTATAATAATCATACTGCTTCACATTCGACGCATCCGCCGCCTGTGCGGAAACGGCGAACACGCCGCCGATCATGACGATTGCCAGGAGCACGGCAAGCAGCCGCGCGGCGATATTTTGCTTCGTATAAGTCATAATATTCACCTCGTATAGCATATAATAACAGAATGCACTCTGTTTTGCAAGCGTTATGTAAATGAATTTTTCTTGTTTTGTAATTCTTTTGAAACTTTTAAGGCTTTTCAGAACCTCCTCAACATTTTTCACCTTTAGTAGTACGAAAAAATACACAAAAAGTTCCGTATGATGATAAAATCCCCGGCGTTTCGGAAAAACGCCGGGGATTTGTAACGAAGATTGTTCAGATTTTACACGAGGAACACGATCACGGAGACGACTGTGCTTGTCAGACCGATCAGCGCGCCGAGTGTGGTGAAGGTGATATCCATTGGGTCGTTCTCCTTTTACTTTTGCAGCTTCAGCACGCGGAAGACCTGCTCCACGGTGTCCGCCATATTCTTATACGCGTTCGTGCTCTCCATGGCCTCCTGACGGGAGACGACGGAGCGCAGGATCGGGAAGAAGGCGTCGATGCCGCTGTGATTGACCGCGACGGCGTCCGGCGTGACGACGCCGGCAAACGCCAGGACCGGCTTGCCGAATTCCTTGGCGATGTTCGCGACGCCGACGGGCGCCTTGCCCATGCAGGTCTGTGCGTCCATCTTGCCCTCGCCGGTGACGACAACGTCAGCATCGCGCACGAAGTCGGACAGATGCGTCTCCTCCAGCACGATCTTGATGCCGCTCTCGAGCACCGCGTTTGTGAATGTACGGAACGCAAAGCCGAGACCGCCGGCCGCGCCTGTGCCGGGATACTTGGCGTCGCTCTCGGGATTGTAGCCTTTGGCGAGCGCGGCAAACTCCGAAAGCCACTTGTCCATCTTGAGGATGTCTGACGGGGTCGCACCCTTCTGCGGGCCGTAGACGGCGCTCGCGCCGCGCTCACCGCAGAGCGGATTCGTCACATCGCAGGCGATGCGGAACGTGCAGTCGCGCAGCTCCGGAATCACATGCTCGTCCGTGATCGTGTGCAGCTCCTCCAGCCCCTTTGCGCCGAAAGACACCTGCGCGCCGTTTTCGTTCAGCAGGCCATAGCCCAGCGCCTGCAGCATACCGACGCCGCCGTCGTTCGTGGCGCTGCCGCCGATGCCGACGATGAAATGACGGCAGCCCTTGGCAATGGCGTCGCGGATGACCTCGCCGACGCCGTAGCTCGTGGCGTTCATCGGATTCAACTCCGCTTCGGGGACGAGCGTGATGCCCGCCGCGCCCGACATCTCCACGATGGCGAGACTGCGCTCAGGCAGGATGCCGTACAGGCACTCGACCGGACGCCCGAGGGGACCCGTGACCAGAACGCGCTCGAGCTGGCCGCCCATGCCGACCGTGAGCGCCTCGACCGTGCCCTCGCCGCCATCGGCGAGCGGACGCACAATGACCTCGGCCTCAGGATCGGCGCGCAGCACGCCCTCGCGGATGGCGCTTCCGGCCTCAAGCGAGGTCAGGCTGCCCTTGAGAGAATCGATTGCGACGACAACTTTCATGGTTGTTTCTCCTTTCCTATATATCCGTATACTGTTCGCTTTTTCTGATGCCATTATAGCAAAGGCGCCGCCCGTTTCGTATGGTTTGCAGAACAATAATGCATTGCAAAAACTAAGTATTTATGGTATAAAGAACGTAAATTCGTCACAGGGAGGGGTCGTGATGGCGGCAGTCAAAAAACGTCTGGCCATCCAGATCGTGCAGGCGGTCAAGGACGTGTGCGGACACGACATCAACTTCATCGATCCGAGCGGCATGATCTACACCAGCACGGATGAGACGCGCATCGGGCAGTTTCATGAGATCGGGCGCGAGGCGGCACGGCGCGGCGAGACGATTGCGGTCGAGCGTGACGACGCCTATGACGGCACGCACCGCGGCGTGAACATCCCCGTGCACCACAACGGCGAGGTCATCGCCGTCATCGGCATCACGGGCGACCCCGACGAGGTGCAGAAGTACGGTGTGCTGGCGCAGAAAATCACCGCCCTGATTCTCCGCGAGCACGAGCTGGAGGAACAGAGCGGCAATGAAAAAGCACGGATGCACCATGTCATCCGCGCACTGGCGCTCGGCGAGCACCTGAACTATGAATTTTACCGTTCGTTCCTGGAGCAGCTCGGCGTTGACCGCAGCGTCGAACGCGCCGCAGTCGTGGTGCACACGGGCGAGGTTGAAAACCTCACGGCGCTCAAAAGCGAGCTGCACCGCGCACTGCGGCACCGGAACGTGACGCTCTATACATTCTGCTATCCGAACGAATACATTCTGCTGCTCGGCCACGACGAGATCACGCCCGTGACCGAGGCGCTGCGGGAGCTCTCCGCCGAACACCCCGGCGCGCTGCGCATCGGCGTGGGCAGCTTTGAAAAGCTTTCGCGCCAGTCGCGCTCGTATGAAGCGGCGACGATCGCCCGCCGGAGCTTAAAGCCCGGTGAGACGATCGCGTTTTTCGATGCGCTGGATCTGGAGATCCTGCTCGGCGCCCTGCCGGGCGAAGCGCGCGAGCGGTATCTCACGAAAACCGTCGCCGCCCTCCCCGACGCCGACCGCGCGCTGCTGCGCGCCTACTTTGACGCCGACATGTCCTTAAAGCAGACCGCCGAGGCGTTGTATCTGCACAAAAACACCCTGCAATACCGCCTTAACCGTATTGCGCGCGAGACGGGCTACAACCCGCGCGTGTTCACGGACGCCGCGCGCCTCTATCTCGCGCTGAAGCTCGACGCGCTTTCCGGGAAAAAACCGCATCGCGCCCGTGATCTCCGGAACACTTTCCTGTGACAACCGATGTGTTCTGTGATATAGTATACATTACCGAATTGTAAGAGGCGAAATGCATGCGCGCAAAGCACCCCGACAGACATACCTATCTCACCCAGGCGCCGATCCCCGGGCTGATCTGGGCGCTCGCCGTTCCGACGATCATCAGCATGCTCGTGACCGGCATTTACAACACCGCCGACACCTATTTCGTCGGGCGCATCTCCACCGAGGCGACCGCCGCGGTGGGACTGGTGTTCTCGGTGCAGGCGATCATCCAGGCGCTGGGCTTTTTCTGCGGGCACGGCTCCGGAAACTGCCTTTCGCGGATGCTCGGCGCGGGACGCCGGCAGGACGCCGAGGAGATGGCGGCGACGGGCTTTGCCCTCGCGCTGGGGCTCGGCGTGATCGTCGCAGCCGTCGGCAACGTGTTTGCAGACACCCTCGCGGACTTCATCGGCGCGACGGACGCCTCCCGCGCGGACACGATGGCCTATATGCGCATCATCCTGCTCGGCGCGCCGTTTATGATGGGGCAGTTCGTCATTAACAACCAGCTCCGCTTTCAGGGCAGCGCCATGTATGCCATGGTGGGACTCATGCTCGGCGCGGTGATGAACATCGGGCTCGATCCCCTCCTGATGTTCGTGTTCGGGCTCGGTGTGCGCGGCGCGGCGATCGCGACGGTCTGCGGCCAGATCACGAGCTTCATCGCCCTGATCATCGGCTCGCGCCGGGGCGAAAACCTGCGTCTGAACCTGAAAAACGTGCGGATGAATCTCTCAAATCTCCTGCAGATCGTAAACGGCGGCATGCCCTCGCTCGCGCGGCAGGGACTCGCGGCGGTCTCGACGCTGCTTCTCAACCGCTACGCGCGCATCTATGGCGGCGACGCCGCCATTGCGGGCATGTCCATCGTGACGCGCGTTCTGATGCTGAACGTCTCGGTGCTCATCGGCTTCGGGCAGGCGTATCAGCCCGTGTGCTCGTATAACTACGGCGCGGGGCTGTACACCCGCGTGCGGGAGGGCTATCGCTACTGCGTGAAATACGGCACGGTCATGATGACCACGGCGGGCATCCTGTGCGTGGTGTTCGCGCCGACGGTCGTGGGATGGTTCCGCGACGACCCGGACGTGATCCCGATCGGCGCGGCGGCCCTGCGTTGGCAGGCGGCCGTTCTGCCGCTGCTCACAACCTCGATCCTCACGAACATGATGCTCCAGTCGATGGGCAAGGGCGTAAAGGCGTCCATTACATCGTCTGCGCGCAACGGCATCTTCTTTATCCCGCTCATCCTGATCCTGCCGCACTTCTTCGGTCTTGCAGGCGTGGAGATGACGCAGGCGTGGGCGGATGTGCTCACGTTCCTGCTCGCCGTGCCGATGGCATACAGCGAGCTGAAGCACATGAAAACAGACCGGATCCCCGAAGGAGGCAAACCATGAAACGAAAAATCGCAATTCTCATGAATCTCTTTGTCGGCGTGATGAGCTACGCCGCGTGGCTCTGGATGGTCTTTGCCGTCAGCCACGGCGGTCCGCTCACGGCGGGCGGGCTGTTCAGTCTGAAATTTTTCACGGTCCTCTCGAACCTCCTGGACGGCGCGGTCTGCCTCGTCTTCGCCGCGCGCCTGCTGGGCAGCGGCTGGGTGACGCAGCGGCTGAAAACCTGGCGGCTTGTGGGCGCCTCCGCCGCGGGACTCACATTTGCCACGGTCATGCTCTTTCTCGGTCCCGCTTACGGGTATCAGTACATGTTCAACGGGCCGAACTTCTTTCTGCATTTCCTGCTGCCGGTGCTGTCCATGCTGAGCTTCATCCTCTTTGAGCGCGAGGGCACGATCCCCTACCGCTATACGCTCTACGCGATGCTGCCGGTGCTTCTCTACACCATCGGGTATCTCCTGAACATCATCGTGCAGGGCGTCGGCGAGGGGCCGACCCGCCACGACTTCTACGGCTTTCTCCTCTGGGGCGTGCCGGTCGGCGTCGGGATCTTCATCGCGCTCACGCTGCTCACATGGGGACTCGCCCTGCTGATGCGCAAGCTCGGCGGCGCAGTCGAAACCGTCAGACATTAAAAACGCTCCCTCCGCACACGGAGGGAGCGTTTTGATAGCCTCGCAGAGTTTGCGGCGCGCACGCCGCAAATATCATCCGATCATTTTTGCCCCACGGCTTCGCCGCGGGCGCAAAAATACTGATCGCGAAACGGAGGAGCCTCTCGGGCAAATGCAGGCATTTGCAGCCGAGGCTCCTCCGTGAAGCGCAATCTTTCTCAAATGAAATGTGCAAGGCGCATTTCATTTGAAGCAAAGCTTAGTATGCAACGCCCCAGTAAATCATGTGCTTGGCGGGCTTGCCGCAGATCGGGCAGGTATCGCCGAGGTGCTCCTGCTCAAACGGGATACAGCGGCTGGACATGCCGGCTTTCTCTTTCATGTCGAGCTCGCACTGCAGATCGCCGCACCACATGGTCTTGATGAAGCCGCCCCTGGTCTCCTGCAGCTCCTTGGCCTCCTCAAGCGAGTGCGCCTCGAAGATGTGGCTGTCGAGGTTGGCCTTGGCCTTGTCGAACAGGCCCTGCTGCACATCGTTCAGCAGCTCGGGGATGCGCGTCTCGAGCTCGTCGAGCGCGACGACAATCTTCTCGCCGTTGTCGCGGCGGACGGCGACGCACTGGCCCTTTTCCATGTCCTTGGGGCCGATCTCGACGCGCAGCGGCACGCCCTTCATCTCCCAGTTGGCAAACTTCCAGCCGGGGCTGTTGTCGCTGAAGTCGCCCTTGCAGCGGATGCCCGCGGCCTTGAGACGGCTGACGAGCTCCTCGGCCTTCTCGGTGACGCCGGGCTTGTGCGCCGCGATGGGCAGCACGATGACCTGGATCGGCGCGATTTTGGGCGGCAGCACAAGGCCGCTGTTGTCGCCGTGGGTCATGATGAGACCGCCGATGACGCGCGTGGACATGCCCCACGAGGTCTCAAACGGGTGGGCGAGCTTGTTTTCCTTATTCGTAAAGGTGATGTCAAATGCCTTGGCAAAGCCGTCGCCGAAGTAGTGGCTGGTGCCGGACTGGAGCGCCTTGTGGTCGTGCATCATGCACTCGACGGTATAGGTGTTCTCGGCGCCGGCGAACTTTTCTTTCTCGGTCTTGTCGCCGCGGATGACGGGCATCGCCATGTCATTTTCCAGTGTATCGGCGTAGATCTCGAGCATTTGCAGTGTCTCGGCGCGCGCCTCTTCCTCGGTGGCATGGATCGTATGACCCTCCTGCCAGAGGAACTCGCGGCCGCGCAGGAACGGGCGGGTCGTCTTCTCCCAGCGGAGCACGCTGCACCACTGGTTATACAGGCACGGCAGGTCGCGCCAGCTGTGCACGACGTGGCTCCAGTGCTGGCAGAACAGCGTCTCGGACGTCGGGCGGACGCACAGGCGCTCGGGCAGCTCCTCGCTGCCGCCGACCGTGACCCACGCGCACTCCGGCGCGAAGCCCTCGACGTGGTCCTTCTCCTGCTGCAGGAGGCTTTCGGGAATAAGCATCGGCATGGCGACGTTTTCATGTCCCGTCTCCTTGAATTTCCGGTCCAGCGTGTGCATGATGTTCTCCCAGATGGCATAGCCATAGGGGCGCATGATGAACAGGCCCTTTACCGCGGAATAGTCCACGAGTTCCGCCTTGATGCAGACGTCCGTGAACCACTGGGCAAAGTCGACCTCCATGTCGGTGATCTGCTCGACTTTTTTCTCTTTGGCCATAGCTGTTGAATCTCCTTGTATCAGAACTCAAAATCAGGTTGCAATGTAACTGAATTATTTTATGCAATTCCGCTTCGCTTGTCAAGCAAAACCCCGTTTTTTAACAGATTCCGACGGAAAAATCGATTTTCACTCTTGACGATGCGTCCGTTGTCCCATATAATATTTTATTGGTATAGCGTCGAGCGCCCATAGGCCGACGCGCCATCTGGAGGTGACACCTATCAACAGACAGAGCTACATGGCGGAGATCAGCAGCCTGCTCGGGCTGATCACCGACGAGCATACCCGCGAAGTGCTCATTGCCAAGATGGAGCACATGTTTGATGCGGCTGAGGATGAGCAGAAGCTCATCAACGATATCGGCAGCCCCACGAAGGTCGCTGTCGCGTTGATCCGCTATGCGGACAACGGCGTCGTCACACCGGAAGCGGCAGTCGTGATCGACTCCGTGGCTGACGACGAGCTGGAGCAGGAAGAAGAATTTGAAACCATCGAGGCGCTCTCTGAGCAGCCGGAGCTTCTGATTCCCGAGACGGATGAGACCGAACCCACGGCCGAGGAAGCCTCCGAGCCGGCGGAAGCAGCTGCCGAGGCAGCCGAAGAAGCCCCCGCAGCGGCTGAAGAAGCGGCTGAGGCGGTCGAAGAGAAAGCGGAAGCGGCTCCTGCCGCAGCCGAAGAAGAGCTCGATCTGCTCGAGGTCCTGACCGGCGCAGCGGAGGAAGCCCCCGCCGTCGAGGCCGATAAGAGTGTGGACGAGCCCGCAGCGGAAGAGCAGGCCGCGCCGGAAGTCGGCGGCTTCTCCGAGGCTGGCGACCTTGCCTCTGACGAGGCTGAGGCCATTGAGGAAGAAGCGCGCGAACAGATCCGCGAGCCCGAGACCGACACCTCTGCAGAGGCGGAAGCGACCGAGGCAGAGGCGGAAGCGACCGAGGCAGAGGCGGAAGAGGCACAGCCGGAAGCGCCGGAGCAGACGCCCGCCCCTGAGGCGGAGGCCGCGCTCTCTGACGCGGATTCTGATGTGGAGACGCTGGAAGAATCCGCAGCCGACGCCGTCGACGTGCCGGAAGACTTCGAAAAGGACGCTCCGCTCACGATCACAAAGGTCAACACGTTCCTTGCCATTTTGTATTTCATCATCCCGGGTCTGGTCATCGGTCTGCCGGTGTTCCTGGTGCTCGTGGTTTTGAACCTTGCGTTCCTGCTCGTCGCCGCTGCGGTGATTACGGCTGCGGTGCTGCTCGTGCTCACGGGCCTGACGCCGCTCGGTCTGCCTGACAAGCTGCTCTGCTTCGGCGGAGCCGCCGCCGCTGCCGCGATCGGTCTGGTTCTGCTGTGGTTCACGATCTGGTTCCTGCTCTGCGTGACCTGCGGCTGGGTCCGCCTCATGACGCGCGGCGGCAAGGCCATCAGCCGGAAGGAGGTCGAGATCGTATGAAGAAAGCATGGAAGATCATCCTCATCATCGCGCTCGTCGTACTGATTCTCGGCGAAGTCGCGCTCGGCGTGGGTCTGCTCATGCAGGGCAGCCCGCAGACCGTGTGGGACACCGCAAGCGACATGTTCCATTTCAACGACATCATCGCGTTCCTCCAGTCTGACGACGTGCAGCAGCCGATCCGCAACTGCAACGAATGGGTGCAGGCCATCGTTCGGTAATAACACTGCTTCCCCGTTCCGCTGAGAACGGGGAAGTTTTTTTTGTCGGAAATTGCCGGAACGGAACTTTTCGTTTTGCTCTTGACAAGGGCTTTTCCGCTGTGCTATGATACAGAAAACGAAACGTTCCGTTATAAAAAACGTTTCCCATGCAACCATAAGGAGGCGTACCCCATGAGAAAACTGGACGAAGGCAGACGCGCAAAGATTCTGGCATACATCAACACCTTTTATGACCAGAGCGCCGCTCCCCCATCCGTGCGAGAGATCGCGGAGGGAACGGGGCTTCCTGTGGCGACTGTACACCGCTATCTCGTGGACATGAAGCAGTCCGGCGAGCTGCGCTATGAGGGGCGCCGCAGCATCAACACGCCCCGCATCCACAAGGAGGTCCACATGATGAGCGCGCCGGTGCTCGGCTCGGTCAGCTGCGGTCCCGGCCAGTGGGAGGAAGAGGACGTGCTGGAATACATCCGTCTGCCGGAGAGCTTTTACGGCGAGGGCGAGTTCTTCGTGCTCGTGGCAAAGGGCGAATCCATGGTGGACGCGGGCATCAGCCCGGGCGACTACGTCGTGATCCGCAAGCAGAACACCGCCCATGAAGGCGATATCGTCGTGGCGCTGTATGACGAGGGGCTGAGCAACCTCAAGCTCCTCGCGCGCGAGGGCGACCGGCTCGTGCTGCGCTCGTGCAACGCCGACCGCGCGCAGTATCCGGATATCCCGGTCGAGGCGCTTCAGGTGCAGGGCGTGGCCGTGGGCGTGATGCACCGCTTTTCCGGGCGGGTGTGAGCCATGGCACAGCACACCTATCTCTGCATCGACTTAAAGTCGTTTTATGCCTCGGTAGAGTGTGTGGAGCGCGGGCTCGATCCCATGACGGCGCGGCTCGTCGTCGCGGACCCGGAGCGGTCCACGGGCACGATCTGTCTCGCGGTGTCGCCGGAGCTCAAGCGCCTCGGCGTGCGCAACCGCTGCCGCGTCTATGAGATCCCGAAGAATCTCGACTATATCATGGCCGTGCCGCGCATGCAGCTGTACATTGACTACGCCGCCGAGATCTACGGCATCTATCTGGAGCACATCGCCCCGGAGGACATGCACGTCTACTCGATCGACGAGGTGTTTCTGGACGTGACGCGGTATCTGTCGCTCTACGGCTTTACGCCGCGGCAGATGGCGGCGTTTCTGATGGACGAGGTGCGCAGCCGCCTCGGCATCCGCGCCACCTGCGGCATCGGCACAAACCTCTATCTGGCAAAGATCGCGCTGGACATCCACGCCAAGCATGCGCCGGACTTTATCGCCGAGCTCGACGAGCGGACCTACTGCGAAACGCTCTGGACCCACCGTCCGCTCACGGACTTCTGGCGCGTCGGCCCCGGCACGGTGCGGCGGCTGGAACGGCTGGGACTGTATACCATGCGTGACGTCGCCCACGCCGACGAGGACGCGCTCTACAAGACCTTCGGCATCGACGCAGAGCTGCTGATCGACCACGCGTGGGGGCGCGAGAGCGCCACGATGGAGGATATCCACCACTATCACGCGCGCAGCACGTCCCTTTCAAGCGGACAGGTGCTCATGCGCGACTATGCCTTTGACGAGGGCAAGATCATCCTGCGCGAGATGATGGAGCAGCTCGCGCTCGACATGATGGCGCAGGGCGTGGCGACCCGCTCGGTGACCGTCTGGATCGGCTACTCCGGCCGCACGGAGCACAAAGGCGCCAGCGGCACGGCGGCACTCGAAACCGAGACGAACAGCGCCCGCGCGCTGGTACAGGCAGTGCTGGAGGTCTATGAGCGCGTCGTGTCGCCTGAGCTGCCGATCCGCCGGGTCAACATCAGCTGCAACCAGCTTGTGTCCGAGACGGACGTCTATCAATATTCCCTGCTCGAGGGCGACACGCGCGAGACGCTCGCGCGCGACCGCAGGCTGCAAAAGACGGTGCTGGAGCTCAAGAACCGATTCGGAAAGAACGCCGTGCTCAAGGGCGTGGATCTCACGGACGCCGCCACCGCCATCGAGCGCAACGGACAGATCGGAGGGCATAAAAGTGGCTGAAATGATCCGGGCAAAAATGCCCCCTGCCGCGCGCGCCAAGCAGTTCGCGCCGTTCGCCGCGCTGAGCGGTCTGGAGGCGGCGCTCGAACGCAAGCGCCGCGAACTTGAGCGCACCGAGCGCCCGATCCTGCCCGAGGAGCGCTGCGCGGACTTGAACGACGCGCTCTGCGCCCTGCAGGAGGATGACCGCGTGAAGCTGCGCTACTACCGCCGCGGCGCGCAGCGCATGATCACGGGCATCGTCACCGGCATCGACTGCGTGACCCGCACGCTCACCATCGGCGAAACGCGCATCGCATTCAGCGATCTGCTGGACCTGCAGAGGCTGTGAGCGCGCCGGCGAAAACACGGAAGGAAGCAGCAGCTTTGGATATGAAAGAGACCAAAACCGAATCGCGTCTGCGGTTTCTGCGATGGGCATGCATTGCCGTCCTCATCGCGGCGGCCGTCGGGCTGGGGATTCTCCGGCTGCGCGCGGATACCTCTGTGACCGTCCGGCTCCCGAACTATCCGATCACGATCGACGGGCAGCAATGGGACAACCGCAACGCCGCCTATCCCCTGCTGACATACAGGGGCGTCACCTATCTGCCCGCGCCCGCGGCCCCGGCGCTGGGGCTGATGGTCAGGCGCGCGCCGGATACGGGGCTTGCCGTCTCACCGACCGGCGGCAGCGACAAGGACTACCGCCCGGAGAAGCAGGCTGCGCGCAACCCGAGGCGCAGCAGCGCCGCTGTGCTCACCTGCCCGGTCACCGTGGCGGGCGAGCCGTATGCGCGCGCGGACGCGCCGTTTCTGGAATACCGCGGCGTGGCGTATCTCCCGCTGACGGAGACGCTGTGCACAGGGCCGCTGTGTCTCGACTACACGTGGGACGACGACGCGGGGCTCTCGCTGCGCACCACAGGCCGCCTGCGCGCGCCCACGGACACGCTGCCCCATTTCATTCTGCACACGGGCGGCGTGACAGAGGACGGGAAAACCGCCACCAACAGCATCGAGGCGGCGGAGCACTCCTACAACGCGGGCTATCGCTGGCTGGAGATCGACTTCAACTGGACACGCGACGAAGAGCTGGTCTGCATCCACGACTGGGGCAACTGGTGGCACCGCGTGGGCGTCACCTCGGAAATGCCCCTGTCTCTGGCAGACTTTGAGCGCATGGAGAAAAGCAGCATCCCCTTTCACTCCTTTACCCCCGCGCTGCTGGACGGCTGGCTGAAGGAGCACCCGGGCGCGATGGTCGTGACGGACGTCAAGGACGACAACGCGCTTGCCATGCGCTGGCTGTCGGAGCACTATCCCGGTCTGCGCGACCGTCTGATCGTGCAGATCTATGCTCTCGACGAATATGAGCCGATCCGCGCGCTGGGCTATGAGAACATCATCCTGACCATGTACCGCATCCCCTGGGAGGAATTTCATGATCTGGAGCGTCTGACCGCATTCATCCGGGACAGCCGGATCCTTGCCGTCACCATGCCGGCGGAGGACAATGTCCGGGATGTGTTTGACGCGCTGGTCTCCACGGGCATTCCGGTTTTCGTCCATACGCTGAACGATCCCGAGGCGCAGGCGCAGTGGATCCATGACGGCGCCTACGGCGTCTACACGGATTACGGCGACGTCCGCACGGAAACAGAATAACCGAACAAGGCTGCGAAGGGCATTCGCAGCCTTGTTTTTTGCGGGCGGGATGCTATAATATTAGAAAAATAAGCGCAATGATTAAACCAAACGCCGCTTCACCGCGTCTATGGGGTGAAGGAGGGAACAGTACATGGATTCCTATGATCAGTCGCTTGTCTTTGCCGCGAAAAACGGCAACGAAAAAGCATTTGAGGCGCTTTACGAGCGCTACTACCAGAAGATCTACGCCCTGGCGCGCACGACGCTGAAAAACGAAGCCGACGCTGAGGATGTCCTGCAGCAGACCTTCGTGAGCGTCTGGCAGAACCTGCCGAAGCTTGAAAACACCGAAGCGTTCAGCACCTGGATCCAGCGCATCACGCTCAACCACTGCCGCTCGCTTCTGCGGCGCAGGAAGGGCGACGCATCGCTCGACGCGCCGATCGACGACGCCTCGGACGGACTGGCGCCTGAGCCGGAGTCGGACCTCCTGCTGCCGCAGGTCTATGCCGAGCGCGAGGATCTGCGCGTGCGGCTCGGGCACATCCTCGACGAGCTGAGCGATGTGCAGCGCCAGACCATCCTGCTGTATTACTATAATGAGCTCTCCGTGGACGAGATTGCCCAGATCATGGACTGCAGCACCGGAACGGTGAAATCCCGTCTGTTTCTCGCCCGCAAGAGCATCCGCACTGAGATCGAAGAGCAGGAGCGCAAGAGCGGTCAGAAGTTCTACGGCGTCGTGGGGCTTCCGCTCGTCGCGCTGCGCGATCTGTTCAACCGCAGCGTTGCCGAGACGGCGCTCACCCCGGCAAAAGGCTCCGCCGTGCTGCGCCGCGTGCTCTATGCCTCCGACGCCGCCGGAAAGACCGCGGGATCGGCAGCAGGCTCCGCCGCCGCAAAGAGCGCGGCAGCTGGGAAAGCCGCCGCCGGAGCCGCCGCGAAGAAAGGCGGCGCGGCGCTCTCAACGAAGATCATCGCCGGGATTGCCGCCCTCGGGCTCGTCGGCAGCGGCGCATTCGGCGCCGCGCGCTATTTCAGCAGCCGCGACGACGCGGACGAAGACCGCGAGCCGCGCGCCGCCGTCACCGACATTGCAACCGAAGCGCACGAAGCAATCGACGCCGCCGCATTGTATCCCCGCCTGATCGACCGGCTGGATCAGTCGGGCGTCGTGGATTTCCCGGGGCAGCCGCTCGGCCACTCGCAGGTGACTTTCCACGACATGACGGAGGACGGCTCGCCGGAGCTCATCTACATCGTCGGCGCAGCCGACGCCGCCGGCATTTCGGCGACGCTGCACATCGACGGCTGGTCGGACGGCGCGGTCGCGCCGCTCTATGAAGAGGCGCTGGGGCAGGACGGGCTTCCGTTCCGCCTGTCCGTCTTCTCCGCCGCGCGCGGCGCGGTCGATCTGTGCGTCGAGGACGTCAACGGCAGGCGGCGCTTTGAGCGCATCTCGCTCAGGCACGGCGAGCCGGAGACAGAGGCGATCAACGCCTCCGACGTGGATCCCTCCGGCGGCGCGCTGCTCGGCTATGACGATCTGGAGAGAGAAGCCGACGCACTTTTCCCGGCGGAGAACCGTGCGCTCTCCTTTTCCGGGGCACGGCAGTATCTGACATGGCTGCTGGAGCAGGGCGCGGACCCCGACGCGCGGCAGGAGATCGATCCCTCTCAGCTTCCGCTCCCGCTCGATCCGTTTCTGGTCAATTTCTATTCCCGCTCAGAGGCGGAATTCCACTATACCACGGCGTGCAGCGCCGACGGCACGGGCATTCTCGGCAGGATGCTCAACAATCCGAGCTGCGTGAATTTCACGCTCTACCCGGTCGACAGCTACGAGGCGCACTGGTCGGAACGCGATCCGCGCGGCTGGAGTGAAAACGCCGCCGGCTCCTATGCCCGCTTCCCGGCCGCTTCGATCGGCTGGATCACGAGCCGGGTCTTCAACCTCCCCGCCGAAGAGATGGCCCAGCTGTATCAGCGCGGTGAGGACGCGCGGCAGTATTATTATCAGGCGGGCGTCGGCTCGACCGCTGCCGCCTACTACGTCCCCATCGGCGGCGTCGGCAGCGACATGCTGGAGTTTGAGATCACCTATGCCGCGTTTGACGGCGCGCGCTATTACATTACCTACGACGCATACAGCACATGGGAGCAGCCGCGCGAATATCTCAGCACGCACCATATCGTGCTCGCGCTCTGCACGGCGGAGGACGGCACGTCGTACTGGTCGGTGCTGCACCACAGCGCGGATGACCCCGGCGAGAGCTGGTACCGCAACGCGCCCGCTCCCGCCGCACAGGACATCTATGCTCTTCCCGTGCCGCGGAGCTGACTGTCGGAGAAAGGATGAAGAAAATGAAACGAACGACCATCTGCCTGACGCTCTGCCTTGCGCTGATGCTGACGCTGCTCACGGCCTGCGGGAACTTAAACGCGTTCGGCAGCGCGCCCATGTCCGCCGCCGAGGGCGGCTGCGAGCTGCAGAGCATGACGACTGAGAGCTTTTCCAACGGTGAAGCGGTGCAGTCGGTCACGATGCACTATGCCGCGAACGGTCTGGTGGAGTCCATCGAATCCGGCGCGCAGACGCAGGACGTAGAATACACGTTCGACGACAACGGCAGCCCCGTCACGATCGCGGTGAACACGGAGGACGACCCTTTCTCCGCGGAGCTTGAGATCGACTACGGCGGCATCACGACCGTGGCGCTCAAATCCCTCACCGTCAACGGCGAAACCGGCACGGATTTCAGCAGCCCGAACACGCTCATGTCGAACACCTTTCTCATGATCTTTCGCCTGATCGAGCACTTTGACGCTTTCCGCAACGCCACGCTCTATGTCCCCGACGCGTATACCGAGCAGCGCATGGCGGACGGCGAGGTCGTCTATCTCTCCACGCACTATGACAACATCAGCACGACCACGGAGATCCTGCCCAATCCCGACGGCGGCACGACGACCGTCATCAGCACGGACGTCGGCGGCACACGCTCCGTCCAGAGCATCACGGCGGACGCGGAGCGCTGCCCGATCCGCTATTCCGTTTCCGGCGGCGGCAATCAGATTGCCTTTGATATCGCATACACCGAGAACGAGGACGGCTCGCGCGTCGGCATGCCGGAGAACATTGACGTATCCGGCGAGGGCGACGGGATCGCCGAGCTGCAGCAGCAGCTGGGAAGCATAAAAGTCTGCAGATGCGCCTACGAGGACGGCAAGCTCACAATGGTTGAACAGTATCAGGTGATGCAGGCCTCCGGAAGCGACAACTCGCTTTTGAGCGCCGTGAACTATGACGCGCAGGGACGCATGACGCAGCAGACCACGTTCAACCCGCTCTCCGGAGAAAAGCTTCAGGTCACAACCTGCACCTACCGATAACAGAAAAGAGGATCTGATCTTATGACAGCAGCAGAAGCATTGGTTAGACTCAAGCGCGGAAACGCGGCCTACTGTGCCGGTGCGCATACAATCGGCGACACGGGCGCGCAGATCCGCCTGCACACGGCAGAGCACGGGCAGCAGCCCTACGCGATCGTGATCGCGTGCTCCGACTCGCGCGTGATCCCCGAGGCAATTTTCGACGCGGGCATCGGCGAGCTCTTCGTGATCCGCGTGGCGGGCAACGTCATCGACAACCACCAGCTCGGCAGCATCGAATATGCCGCGTCCCATCTCGGCGCGAAGCTGCTCGTCGTGCTCGGACACACGCGCTGCGGCGCGGTGGACGCCGCCATGCACCACGATCCCGAGGGGTTTATCCGCTTCATCACGGACGAGATCAGCCTCGCCATTGCGGATGAGCAGGACGAGGAGGCCGCCTGCCGCTTAAACGCGCTGCACAGCGTCAAACGCATCGAGGAAAGTCTGGAGATCCGCCATCAGGAGGAGGCCGGACTCAGAGTGTGCGCCGCGCTCTACCATGTGGACACCGGCGCGGTGGAGTTTGTATGATGGCGCGCGGCATTCCCCTGCTGCTCTGCGCCGCTGCGCTGCTCGCACTCTCGGGCTGCGCGGCAAATGCCGCGCAGGACGCGACGCCCTCCCCTGCCGGAACGCCGTCCGCCGAACGGCCGCTGATCGTCTGCATGGGCGACAGCATCACCGCGGGCTATGGCGTGTATACGGACGACGAGAAGTACAGTGCCTGTCTGCAGGAGCTTCTGGGTGACAGCGCGCGCGTGATCGCATACGGCACGCCGGGCGAAACGCTCCTTGAGGCCTCCGTTTACAGCTCCCCGGCACTCCGAGCCGAGGCGGATACGGTTTTGCTGCAGTTCGGCACGAATGACGCCTCTCCCTCCCTTTTCCGGCCCGACAGCTTCCGCGAGGCGGCGGAAACGCTGCTCGACACGCACATCGAAGCGCTGGGCGCGGAGCACGTTGCGTTTCTCCTGCCGCCGTGCGTCTACCCCGCCGGCGGAGACATTGCCTCGTTCGGCATGTCGGCGGAAAAGCTGAGCCAGGTGCGCGAGATCCTCACGCAGGTCTGCGCGGAAAAGAGCGTCGCGGTCGTGGATCTTTACAGCGCGACCTGCGACCACCCGGAGTGGTTCCCCGACGGCGTTCACCCGAACGCGGACGGCAACCGCGCGATCGCCGAGGCGATCTATGAGGCTTTGTTTTCTGAATAAAAGAGCATAAAAAAACCACCCTGCGGTTGGAGGTCCGCAGGGTGGTTTTTGTTTGTGGTGTTCTTCCGCGATCTCAATGAAACCAGATCAAATTCGGTACGGATTTGATTTGGAGAGGAAGATCGGGGAAGCGTGTGAAAAGACCCCAAATCTTTGATTTGGTCGGTCGTTCCATGCGTTAGCTGATACGAAGCCGGCGGACATCAGGCAAAGCCTATGTCCGGCTGCAGAGTGGAGTGCGCCCGATCAGACGATACCCTGAGCCATCATGGCCTCGGCGACCTTCAGGAAGCCGGCGACGTTGGCGCCGAGCATCAGGTTGCCGGGCTGGCCGCACTCGACGGAAGCGTCGTAGCAGGCCTTGAAGATCTGCTTCATGATGCTGTGCAGCTTCTCATCGACTTCCTCGAAGCTCCAGCTCATGCGGATAGAGTTCTGGCTCATCTCGAGACCGGAGGTGGCGACGCCGCCGGCGTTGGAAGCCTTGCCGGGGCTGTACAGGAGGCCGTTCTTCATAACGATCTCAATCGCCTCGGGGGTCAGAGGCATGTTCGCGCCTTCGAAGACGGCCATGCAGCCGTTGTCGACCAGAGCCTGGGCGCCGGCGGCGTCCATCTCGTTCTGGCTGGCGCAGGGGTGCGCGATGTCGCACTTGACGTTCCAGATGTTCTTGCAGCCCTCGTGGTACTCGGAGCCGGGAACCTCGTCAGCGTACACGCTGATGCGGGCGCGGCGCTTCTGCTTGATGTCGAACAGGACATCGAGGTTGATGCCGTTGGGATCATAGATGTAGCCCTTGGAGTCGGACATGGCAACGACCTTGCCGCCGAACTGGGTGACCTTCTGCGCGCAGTACTGCGCAACGTTGCCGGAACCGGAGACGACGACGATCTTGCCCTCGTAGCTGTCGTTCTTCAGGTGCTTCAGAGCCTCGACGCTGTAATAGCAGACGCCGTAGCCGGTAGCCTGGGTACGGGCCAGGGAGCCGCCGTAGGTCAGGCCCTTGCCGGTGAGCACGCCGCCGTCGAAACGGTCAACGATCTTCTTGTACTCGCCGAACATGTAGCCGATCTCACGGGCGCCGACGCCGATGTCACCGGCGGGCGTATCGGTGAACTGACCGATGTGACGATAGAGCTCGTTCATGAAGCTCTGGCAGAAACGCATGACCTCGGCGTCGGACTTGCCCTTGGGGTCGAAGTCGGAGCCGCCCTTGCCGCCGCCCATGGGGAGGGTGGTGAGGGAGTTCTTCAGGATCTGCTCAAAGCCGAGGAACTTGATGATGGAGAGGTTGACAGAGGGGTGGAAGCGAAGGCCGCCCTTGTAGGGGCCGATCGCGGAGTTGAACTGCACGCGGTAGCCGCGGTTGACCTGCACCTTGCCGTTGTCATCGACCCAGGGAACGCGGAACATGATGATGCGCTCAGGCTCGACAAAGCGCTCGATCAGGCCGGCAGCTTCCCACTCGGGGTGCTTGTCGACGACGAGCTGCAGAGACTCGAACACTTCTTCGACAGCCTGCAGGAACTCGGGCTCGCCGGGGTGATTCTTCTTCACATCAGCCAGCACGCGCTGCAGATAAGCATTTTCAATCATTGGAATTACCTCTTTCCTCAAATTTTGGGTATCTCTCAGTAGATCGGACGCAGGCGCATACAGTCCCTCGTCCATAGCTCAGTTTACTCCCCTTGCGGGAAGATTGCAATTAGTGAAAAGGGAAGAAATTTTACCCATTTTTTGTGCAAATTTTATATTATCCGCAAGCATTATATCGCACAGTTTGTCGAAATCAACAAATCCTAATACTTGCATTAAAAATTCAAATAACAACAGGTCTAAAAATCAACAGTGCGGCCACTTTTCGTCGCCGCACTGCTGTCTGGTTCGATTATTTACATGGACGAAGATTCCCGAGCTCAGTCCAGTTCCATCGCCTGGTAATCTGCCGGAGGCGTGATGCCGAGCTCTGCGCAGATTTCGGGATTGTACATCTTCACGGGGTTGTCGTCATAGCCGATGGCCATCTCAGAGATGTCCGCCTCGCCCTTGAGGATCTTGACCGCCATCTCGCCGGCCGCCTGACCGATCTTGTAGTAGTCGATGGAGAGCGTCGCAACGCCGAAAAGCTTGCAGGCGTTTGCCTCACCGGAGATGATGGGCACGCCGGAGCCGGAGGCGGCATTGTGGATCGCCTCGCCGCAGGTGGCGGCGGTGTTATCGGTCGGGATATAGAGCGCGTCGCACTCGGAGCACGCCGTCGCGGTGACGCTGGCGACGTCGTTGGAGTCGGTAAAGGTATAGCGCGTGACATTCAGGCCCTTGCCGGTGAGATAGGCCTCGACCTTATCCGCCTGGAAGACGGAGTTCGGCTCGGCGGAGCAATAGAGGATGCCAACGTTTTTGGCAGTCGGGCAGAGCTCGATGAGCATTTCGCCCTGCTTCTCCAGCGGAGCCTGGTCGCTCGTGCCGGAGATGTTGCCGCCGACCGTGCCGTCGAAGTTCTCGATCTTCAGCGCATCGCCGTAGTCGGTGATCGACGTGCCGAGGATGGGGATGCTCTGCGTGCCGTTCACTGCCGCAAGCAGCGCGGGCGTGGCGTTGGCAAGGATCAGATCCACATTGTCGGAAACAAAGCCGTTGACGATCGTGGCGCAGTTTGCGCTGTCGCCGGAGGCGTTCTGCAGATCAAAGGAGACGTTCTCTTCGCCGAGACCTGCTTTCACGGCGTCCATAAAGCCGTTGGTCGCGGCGTCGAGCGCATCATGCTGCACAAGCTGCACGATGCCGATGTAATATTCGCCGCCGCCGGTGTTTCCGCATGCGGCAAGGCTGAACAGCATGACTGCCGCCAGCAAAAGGATCATCCATTTTTTCATCTTGTTTTCCTCCACTCTCATTTGCAGGCGCGGAATGCTCCCGCCTGTATGGAAACACTTTAACGCTTTTCGGCGAAAAAGTCAACGTGCAATCCCGATTTGGTCAGATTTCAGGCTTCTTCAGAGGCAGCGGCGCGCAGGGCGTATTTTTCTGCCGAAAATTCACATTTTCCTGTTTTATCTTTCGCCAATTCCTGCTACAATAGAATACTGTAAATTTGTAGTCGGAGGAATCCACGGTGGATCAATTACTGGAGAAACTTCAGCGCGGGAAAGAGAAGGAATCCGTGCAGTCCATGCGGCTGGACGTTCCGGTGCTGCGCGCAGACCCCGAACAGGGGCTCACGGCGGCGCAGGTGCGCGAGCGCATGGAAAGCGGCTGGGCAAACCTCCCGGTCGAGAGCGCGGGCAAGACGACAAAGCAGATCATTCTCTCGAACGTGTTTACCTATTTCAACATGCTGTTCTTTCTGCTGGCGCTGTGCGTGATCGCAGTCGGCTTCATCGAGCCGAAGCAGCTTCTAAACCTCACGTTCATGGGTGTCATCATCGTGAACACGGTCATCGGCATCGTGCAGGAGCTGCGCTCGAAAAAGACACTGGAAAAGCTCAACGTCCTCGCGGCGCCGCAGGGACGGGTCATCCGCGACGGCGCGGAGCAGACGGTCGCGACCGACCTGCTCGTGCGCGACGATATCGTGATCTTCTCGGGCGGCAACCAGATCTATGCCGACGCGGTGGTCGTCTCGGGCGAATGCAGCGTGAACGAGGCGCTCATCACCGGCGAAGCGGACGAGATCAAGAAGCGCCCCGGGGACAAGCTCCTGTCCGGCAGCTTCCTCGTCAACGGCGAGTGCCGCGCGCGGCTCACTGAGGTCGGCGCGGACTCCTACGTCTCGCGGCTCACGCTGGAGGCCAAGCGCGCAAAGCCCCCGCGCAAGTCCGAAATGATGCGCTCGCTGGAAAGTCTCGTCAAGTGGATCGGCGTCCTCGTGATCCCGCTGGGCGTGATCATGTTCATCAAGGAGCATGTCTGGCTCGGCGACGCGATGCCGATCTCGGTCACATCCACGGTCGGCTCCATCATCGGCATGATCCCGGAGGGGCTGTACCTGCTCACGAGCCTTGCGCTCGTGGCGGGCGTCGTCCGTCTTGCGCAGCGCAAAACGCTGGTGCATGAGCTGGAGTGCATTGAGACGCTCGCGCGCGTGGATACGCTCTGCGTGGACAAGACCGGTACTGTGACCGAAAACAAGATGACCGTCGACGACGTACATCTTTTAAGCGAGGACCGCTTCACGCTCGACGATGTGCGCGCGATCATGGGCGACTACGTCTACGCCATGAAGGCCGACAACGACACGATGGCGGCGCTGCGGCGCTATTTCACGGGCGTAGTCAGCCGCGAGGCGAGCGAGACGCTCCCGTTCTCCTCGGCGAAGAAATACGGCGGCGTCAGCTTCGGCGGCGAAACGTATCTGCTCGGCGCGCCGGACGTGCTGCTCGCGGCGCAAAACGGCGTCGACCTCACGGAGCTGATCGACGGCTACTCCGCCAAGGGCTGCCGCGTGCTGCTGCTGGGCATGTACGACGGCGCGCTCACGGACGAGGCGCCGACGGCGCCGCTTTTCCCCATCGCGCTGATTCTGCTCTCGAACAAGATCCGCGCCGAGGCGCACGACACGTTCGGCTACTTTGCCAAACAGGGCGTGCAGGTCAAGGTCATCTCCGGCGACAACGCGCTGGCGGTCTCCGAGGTCGCAAAGCGCGCCGGAATCGCGGGCGCGGAGGACTATGTGGACGCGCGCACGCTCAAAACGCCGGAGGACATCGCTGCCGCGGCGGAGGCCTACAACGTCTTCGGTCGTGTGACGCCCGCGCAGAAGCGGCAGCTTGTGCAGGCGCTGAAAAAGAAAGGCCACACCGTCGCCATGACGGGTGACGGCGTAAACGACGTGCTCGCGCTGAAGGAGGCCGACTGCTCCATCGCCGTGGCCTCCGGCAGCGAGGTCGCGTGTCAGGTCTCGAACATCGTGCTGATGGACAACAACTTCGCCTCCATGCCTTCCGTCGTCGCGGAGGGCAGGCGCGTGATCAACAACATCGAGCGCAGCGCCTCGCTCTATCTCGTGAAAAACATCTTCACATTCTTCCTCGCGTTCTTCACGCTGCTCGTGGTGCAGCCCTATCCGTTCTCCCCGGCGCAGCTGAGTCTGGTAAACGGACTGACGATCGGCATTCCGTCGTTCATTCTCGCCATGGAGCCGAACGAAAATCTCGTCTCCGGCAGGTTCATGCGCAACGTCATGTTCCGCGCCCTGCCCTCGGCGCTCACGGATCTGATCCTCGTGATCGGCGTGCTGGCGTTCTATATCGCGTTCGACTTTGACCGCTCCTCGCTCAGCACGATCTGCACGGGCATCATGGGCATCGTCGGCATGATGATGGTACACCAGACGAGCAAGCCCTACAACAACCTGCGCAGGGTGATGATCGTGTCGTTGTCGGTGGTATTCCTGATCGCCTACTGCTTCTTCCCGCAGTTCTTCACGCTCGTGAAGCTCGACTTCCAGAGCGTCCTGATCCTCGTCGTGCTGGGGCTGCTCGCCTGGCCGCTCCTGACGGTGCTCACACAGGCCTGCAACCGCATTCGCGACCGCTGGGCGCTCTACACCGAGGCCCGCGCGCAGGCGAAGAGAGCAAAGCAGAGCTGAAATCAATCAAAGCAGGGTCGGGCAACCCCCGACCCCGCGCTAAAAAAGGGCGCGTTGCAAAATAGCGCGCAAAAGAAAAGCACCAGTTAGGTCCAAAAGGACTTGGCTGGTGCTCCTTTTTGCGTTAAGCTGTAAGTGTC
>ONEB01000025.1 GCA_900316745.1 uncultured Eubacteriales bacterium
AGAGAATTGCGGATGGTTTTCCACAATCTCTCGGCTTTTCTTTGCTTTTTCTCGTTGAGAAAGGCGCGCTGCAAAATTTCCATTTTGCAACGCGCCCTTATGCTGTATGAAGATCACACCTTGAAGTCCACGGAGGTGGAGCCTTTTTCCTCCTGCACGAACTCATAGTCCTTGCCGGGAAGAACGGCGTTGAGCAGGATGCCGACGAGAGAGGCAACCGCGAGACCGGAGAGGCTGATGTGCTCGCTGATCTGGATGTTGCCGACGGCGTAGTTGATGCCGATGGAGAGCACGAGGATCAGAGCAGCGATGATGACGTTGCGGGTGTTCGTGAAGTCGACCTGGTTTTCCACAACGTTGCGGACGCCGACGGCGGAGATCATGCCGTAGAGCACGAGGCTGACGCCGCCGATCGTGGCGGTGGGCATGGCGGAGATCAGAGCCGCAAACTTCGGGCAGAAGCTCACGACGATTGCAAAGCAGGCGGCGATGCGGATCACGCGGGGATCATAGACGCGAGAAAGCGCAAGCACGCCGGTGTTCTCGCCGTAGGTGGTGTTCGCCGGAGCGCCGAAGAGGGAGGCAAGCGTGGTGGCAAGACCGTCGCCCAGCAGGGTGCGGTGAAAGCCGGGATCCTGCATGAAGTTCTGCTCGCAGGTGGAGCTGATCGCGCAGATATCGCCAATGTGCTCGACCATGGTGGCGAGGCTCAGGGGCATGATCGTGAAGATTGCGGTCACAAGATAACCGGTGTTGACGCCGGACTTGAAGAGATGGAACACGCTGTTTTCCCAGACGATGGGGAGGGCAAACCACTTGGCGTTGGCAACGGAGGCGGCGACGTTCGTGCGAACGGCAGGATCAATGATGACAGCCAGGATGTAGCTCACGATCACGCCGAGCAGAATCGGGATGATCTTGGCCATGCCCTTGCCCCACATGTTGAAGCCGATGACCGTGAGGATCGCAACGACCGCGATCAGCCAGTTGGCGTTGCAGTTGTTGATAGCAGAGGAGGAGAGCGTCAGACCGATCGCGATGATGATGGGACCGGTCACGATGGGCGGGAAGTAACGCATGACCTTCTTCACGCCGAAAGCCTTGAACAGCGCGGAGAGGATCACATACATCAGACCTGCGCAGGCGACGCCGAAGCAGGCATAGGGGAGCATCGCGGTGTTCGGGGAGCCGTCTTTCAGCAGCGGGGCGATCGCGGCGTAGCCGCCGAGGAACGCAAAGGAGCTGCCGAGGAACGCCGGAACCTTTCCCTTGGTCAGGAAATGGAACAGCAGCGTGCCGAGGCCGGCGAAGAGAAGCGTGGTGGCGATGTCCAGGCCCGTGAGGATCGGCACGAGCACCGTTGCGCCGAACATGGCGAACATGTGCTGCAGGCCCAGCACCATCATACGCGGCGTGCCGAGCTTCCGTGCGTCGTACACGGGCTGCTGCCCAATCGTTTTGTCACTCATTTCTGAATCCTCCTGTGTATTTGTTTTTTATTTCTTTTTGAAGCTGTCCTTGAGCGCGACCGCGCGGTTGAACACGAGGTGACCCGGCTTGGAATCCTTGTTGTCCACGGCAAAGTAGCCCTGACGCAGGAACTGATAGGAGGCGGGCGCCTCGGCGTTCTCGAGCATCTTCTCGAGCTTGCAGCCGGAGAGGATCTCCAGACTGTCCGGATTCATGCATTCGATATAATCCTTGCCCTCGCCCTCGGGGTCCTCGTCTGCAAAGAGATTGGAGTAGAGGCGCACCTCGGCGTCCACGCAGTTTTCCGCGTCGACCCAGTGGATTGTCGCGCCCTTGACCTTGCGTCCGTCGGCAGGGTTGCCGCCGCGGCTTTCGGGATCATACTCGGCGTAAACTTCAACGACGTTGCCGTCGTCGTCCGTCTTGCAGCCGGTGCAGCGGATCAGATACGCGCCCTTGAGACGGCATTCGGGTCCCTCGGGATAGAGACGCTTGTACTTCGGAACGGGCTCGGGGAGGAAGTCGTCAGCTTCGATCCAGAGCTCGCGGCTGAAAGAGACTTCCCGCACGCCGGCATCGGGATCGTTGGGGTTGTTTTCCACCTCGACGGTCTCGGATTGTCCCTCGGGATAGTTCGTGATAATGAGCTTCACGGGATGGAGGACTGCCATCACGCGCTGCGCATGGTCGTTTAAGTCCTCGCGCAGGCAGTGCTCCAGGAAGCTGTAATCCACCGTACTCGGCACCTTGCTCACGCCGATGCGGTCGGTGAAGTTGCGGATGGAGGCGGGCGTGTAGCCGCGGCGGCGCAGACCGCAGAGCGTCGGCATGCGCGGATCGTCCCAGCCGGAGACGATGCCCTCTTCCACCAGTCGGCGCAGCTTGCGCTTGGACATGACGGTGTAGTTGATGCCGAGACGCGAAAACTCGATCTGGCGCGGCTTGCAGGGCACGGAAACATTGTTCACGACCCAGTCATAGAGGGGTCTGTGATCCTCATACTCCAGCGAGCAGAGCGAATGCGTGATGCCCTCGAGCGCGTCCTGAATGGGATGGGCGAAGTCGTACATCGGATAGATGCACCATTTCGTGCCCTGACGGTGGTGCTCGATATAGCGGATGCGGTACAGCACCGGGTCGCGCATGTTGAAGTTGCCGCTCGCGAGGTCGATCTTTGCGCGCAGGGTGTATTTGCCCTCCGGGAACTCGCCGTCGCGCATGCGGCGGAAGAGATCCAGACTCTCCTCGATCGGGCGGTCGCGCCACGGGCTGCGGGCGGGCGTGTTCGTGTCGCCGCGATATTCCTTAAACTGCTCCGGCGTCAGCTCGCAGACGTAGGCAAGACCTTTCTGGATCAGCTCAACGGCGTATTCGTAGTCCTGCTCGAAATAGTCCGAGCCGAAGAAGAACCGGTCGCCCCAGTCAAAGCCCAGCCAGTGAATGTCCTCCTGAATGGCCTCAACGAACTCGTTGTCCTCCTTGGAGGGGTTCGTGTCGTCCATGCGCAGGTTGCAGATGCCGCCGAAATGCTCCGCGGTGCCGAAGTCGATGCACAGAGCCTTGCAGTGACCGATGTGCAGATAGCCGTTCGGCTCGGGCGGGAAGCGGGTGTGCACCTTCTGACCAGCAAACCGACCGCCGGGCGCAATGTCTTCTTCAATGAAAGCTTCGATAAAGTTTCTGGAAGTTTCGTCCATACTCGTTGCTCCATTTCTGCCGCGGACGCCTGTTTGAAGCGTCCAGGCTTAATCTGTCATATTATACATGAAACACGTTGCGATTACAATAAGAAATGTTGGACAAATCGCGGCAGGCGTGACGGGGATTCTTTGGTATTTCGGATGTTCCTGTCATAAAAACAGACTGTGCCGTTATCAAAGCGGCACAGTCTGCTGAAAAGATTATCCCACGTCCTCGAACTGGGAGTTGTAGAGCTCGGCGTAAAAGCCGTTTTGCTTCAGAAGCGTCTCGTGGTCGCCCTGCTCCACGATGTCGCCGTCGCGCATGACGAGGATGAGATCCGCGTTGCGGATGGTCGAGAGCCGGTGCGCGATCACAAAGGACGTGCGACCTTTCATGAGATTCGCCATGCCGTCCTGAATGAGCTTCTCCGTGCGCGTGTCGACGCTGGAGGTCGCCTCGTCCAGGATCAGCACGGGATTGTTCGCGAGAATCGCCCGCGCGATCGTGAGCAGCTGCTTCTGTCCCTGCGAGATGTTGGTCGCGTCCTCGTTCAGCTCCATCTGATACCCGCCGGGGAGGGCGCGGATAAAGCGATGCGCGCGTGCTGCCTTGGCGGCGGCGATGACTTCTTCATCCGTCGCGTCAAGACGACCGTAGCGGATGTTTTCCATGATCGTGCCGTGAAACAGCCAGGTGTCCTGCAGGACCATGCCGAAGCACTGCCTGAGATCGCCGCGTCTGTAATCCTGCAGAGGATGACCGTTCAGCCGGATGACGCCGGAGTCCGCGTCATAAAAGCGCATCAGGAGCTTTACCATCGTCGTCTTGCCGGCGCCGGTGGGGCCGACGATCGCGACCATCTGACCGGGCTGCACCTCACAGCTGAAATCATGGATGACCGGTTTTGCGCTGTCATAGCCGAAGCGCACATGCTCAAAGGAGATCCGGCCGTTGACCGCGTCGGCGGAGACAGGGGAGAGCGTGTCGGGAACCTCTTCCGCCTCGTCAAGGAACGCGAAAATGCGTTCTGCCGCCGCCGCCATGGACTGGAGCATGTTCGACACCTGAGACAGCTGCGTGATGGGCTGCGTAAAGCGCTTGACATACTGGATATAGGCCACGATATCACCGATCGTGATGGTGCCCTTTGCCGCGAGCATCGCGCCGGAAACGGCGACGGCCACATATCCGAGATTCGAGACGAAGTTCATCACCGGCATCATGAGACCGGAGAGAAACTGGCTCTTCCACGCGGAGTTGTAGAGCTTGTCGTTCGTCTGCCTGAAGTCCTCCAGCTCCTGCTGTTCGCGGTTGAACGCCTTGACGATGTTGTGACCTGTGAACGTCTCCTCGATCTGCCCGTCAATTGCGCCGAGATAATGCTGCTGGGCAAAGAAGTGCTTTTGCGAGAGCTTCACAACGATCGCCACGAGCGCGACTGACACCGGCAGGATCACGATCGTGATCAGCGTCATGAGCGGGGAGATGGAGAGCATCATCACGAGCGTGCCGACGAGCGTACAGACAGACGTGATGAGCTGCGTGATGCTCTGGTTTAAGGACTGGCCGAGCGTATCGACGTCGTTCGTGATGCGCGAAAGGACGTCGCCGGTCTTGTTCGATTCAAAATAGCCGAGCGGCATGCGGTTGATCTTCTCGCTGATGTCGCGGCGCATGCGGTAGCTGATTTTCTGGGAAATGCCGGTCATGATCCAGCCCTGCGCAAAGGCGAGCGCAGCGCTCAGCGCATAGAGCCCCATGAGGCCGAGCAGGATCGAGCCGATCTTGCCGAAATCAATGCTGCCCTGACCGGTGAGCTTGCTGATCAGACCCGAAAACAGCTCTGTCGTCGCGTTTCCGAGGATCTTGGGTCCTATCACGTTGAAGATTGTGGAGCCGATCGCGAAAATGATCACAGCGATCAGGGCGATGCGGTACGCGCCCATGTAGCGAACGAGCTTGCCGATGGTGCCCTTAAAGTCCTTCGGCTTTTCCACAGGAGCGCCGGGACCGCGTCCGTGTCCTCTTCTGGGTGCCATCAGGCATCGCCTCCTTTTCGGACGCCGGAGAGCTCCTGCTCAGAGAGCTGGCTCTCGGCGATCTCGCGATAGGTCCTGCAGGATCGCAGCAGCTCATCGTGCCTGCCGCGTCCCACAATGCGTCCGTCCTCCATAACGAGGATCTGATCGGCGTGCAGCACGGTCGAGATGCGCTGCGCCACGATGATCACGGTGCTGTCGCCCGTGTGCTCGGCGAGCGCCTTCCGGAGCGCCAGATCCGTGCGGTAGTCCAGCGCCGAGAACGAGTCGTCAAATAGATAGATCTTCGGCTTTTTCGCGATGGCGCGCGCGATGCTCAGACGCTGGCGCTGTCCGCCCGATACGTTTGTGCCGGACTGGGAGATCTCCGCCTGATAGCCGTCCTCACGCTCGGAGATAAAGCCTGTCGCCTGCGCGATCTGTGCTGCGCGCTCCATGTCCGCGTCCGAGACGGTGTCGCCCGCGAACTTGAGGTTGGATTCTACCGTGCCGGAAAAGAGCATCCCCTTTTGCGGCACATAGCCGATCAGATCGTGCAGACGGTGCTGCGTGATCGACCGGACGTCTGCGCCGTCGATGGCGACAGAGCCGCTCGTCACGTCGTAAAAGCGGGGAATCAGATTTAAG
Organism: uncultured Eubacteriales bacterium; assembly: GCA_900316745.1. GTDB lineage: Bacteria > Bacillota > Clostridia > Oscillospirales > Oscillospiraceae > CAG-103. Next base: position 5,820 of record ONEB01000025.1, read on the forward strand.
AGCGTGGATTTCCCGCAGCCCGTCGAGCCGATGATCGCGGTCGTCTCACCGGGGTGCGCCACAAAGCTGATGTGGCTGAGCGCCGGTGCTTCCGCACCGGGGTAGGCAAAGCTCACGTCCGTAAAGCTCACGATCCCGCGCACGTTTTCCACCATGCGGTCGGATGCATCGACTGAATCACGCAGCTGCGGCTCGGTGGAGAGCACCTCCTGAATGCGGTCCGCGGCAACGCCGGCGCGCGGCAGGATGATCGAGATCATCGAGAGCATCAAAAAGCCCATCACGATGACCATCGAGTAGGTGATGAATGCCGTCAGATCGCCGACCTGGATCACGCCTGTGTCCACGCGGTGTCCGCCGACCCATACGATCAAAACCGAGATACCGTTCATGATCAGCGTCATGATCGGCATCATGAAGGTCATGGCGCGGTTGGTAAAGAGCTGCGTTTCATAGAGATCCGTGTTCGCCCTGTCGAATCGCTGCTCCTCGTGCTTCTCACGGGAGAACGCGCGGATCGGCATCACGCCGGAGAGAATCTCGCGCGCGACGAGGTTCAGGCGGTCGATGAGCTTTTGCATCTGCCTGAACTTCGGCATTGCGATCACCATGAGAATGCCGACAAGCGCCGAGAGCAGAATCACGGCGAGGATGATGATCCAGCCCATGCCGGAGCCGGTTCTCACTACATTGATGATGCCGCCGATGGCAAGGATCGGCGCGTAGAGCACCATGCGCAGCAGCAGAACCGAGACCATCTGGATCTGCTGAATGTCGTTGGTTGCGCGCGTGATGAGCGACGCGGTGGAAAACCGCTCCATCTCGGCGCTGGAGAACGCGAGAATGCGGTCGTACATCTGCTCGCGCAGGTCACGTCCGACGCCTGCCGATACGCGCGAGGCAATAAAGCCGACCGCGATCGCCGTGAGCATCATGAGCAGGGACATGAGCACCATTTTGCCGCCCATGGCCCAGAGATAGTCGTTTCTCACCGCGTTCAGATCCACGCCCTGCGCCTCGTACTCTGCCGTGACATACCGCACGGCGATCTGCTTGACGTAGGTGTCGGAGAGCGCGCTGAGCTGCTGCATCGGCTCTGCCATCTGTCGGAGCAGCTGCTCTTTTGTCATCATGCCGCCGTCGATGGCGGCGCGGATCTGCGTAAGATCCATCCCGCTGTCAGAATGCGTCTGCATCTGCAGAACCATGCACTCCGGAACGGCCATCAGCTGCGCGAGCGCCTCACGGTCGGCGTCAGGGGAGAGCGCTCGAACACCGGAGCCGTCGGGCAGGGCGTAGGCGCTGTCCAATGCGTCACAGTCTGCGTCCGGGAGGAAAAGTTTCAGATCCTCCAGGGCGTCGGAGCGGATCGTGTCCGGCACGGCGTCCGCAATGCCGCCCTGCTGCAGACCGATGTTCAACAGATCGCTTGTGTAGTTCGGCAGCGAGAGATCAAAATATGCCTGCGCCACGAGCAGTATCACGACAAGCGCAACCGCCCAGAGATAATGGGATAAAAACCGGAAGATGTTTTTCATTCGGTGCCCTCCGATTCCGCGTCGGCGCGTTCCTTTACGACGGCTTCCATGCTGTCCATGATCTCATTCCAGATCCGCAGAAGCTCTGTCACGTCCTGCTCCGGCAGACGCGCGAACACGGCGTCCCAGTAGCGGCACATCTCGTGCTGCAAGGCGCTGTCGATCTCTTTGCCCTCAGCCGTGGAGCGAACGAGCACGTTTCTTCGGTGCTTCGGATCGATTGAGCGCTCGATCATGCTCTTTTGCTCCAGCGCGTTCATCGTGCGGGAGATCGAGGCGGATTTCATCCCGGTCATTTTGCAGAGCTCCGAGACGGCTGCAACGCCGTTTTCGCGCTCAAGTCTGCAGATCATGCTCAACAGCTTGCACTCTCCGGGCGCCATGCCGTTCGGAGACTGCCAGAATCGGATCTTGTGCATCCGTTCCATGCACGCCATCACGGCAGCCTGTGTGGTTTTTTGATTCATTGGATCACCTTAAAACTTAACAGCGTTAAATATTAACGAGTGAAATATAACATACGGATTCTTTGCTGTCAATTCCCTCTTTGTGAACAATCTGCAAATCTCTTACAAGTCTTGCGCGCGGTTGTCAGAGTGTGCTATAATAAAACAACAAAGCATGAAAGGAACGATCTGTTGATGCGGATCAAACGATATACGCGCGTGATCGCTCTCGCGCTGCTTGTTTTAATGCTGAGCGGCTGTAATCGCGGTATGGTCATTCCCACGGAAAAGCCGGGCGCAGACGATTCCGTGTCCCGCACGGTGTTTGCCATGGATACGGTCATGGAGCTTTCGCCGTGCGGGGAGAATGCCAAAGCTGCCTGCGATCTGGGCGCGGCGCGCATACAGGAGCTGGAGTCGCTCTTTTCCGTGACGCGCAGGGACAGCGAGATCTACGCCGTGAATCACGCGCAGGGGAAAGAGGTTTCACTTTCGCCCGATACGCAGACGCTTTTGAAAGACGCTCTGTACTGGTGCGCGCAGACAGACGGCATGCTCGACATTTCCATCTATCCGGTTTTGCGCACATGGGGCTTCACGACGGGCGAATACCGGGTTCCCGATGATGCGGAGCTTGCGTCTCTGCTGGAACATGTGGACTATCGTCGCGTTTCCCTGAGTCCGGACGGCAGCGCGGTCACGCTGCCCGAGGGCATGGAGATCGATCTCGGCAGCGTTGCTAAGGGCTACACGGGCGATATGGTCATGCAGGCGTTTCGGGATTCCGGCGTCACCTCCGGCATGATCAGCCTCGGCGGAAACGTGCAGGTGCTCGGCACGAAGCCGGATGGATCGAACTGGCGCATCGCCGTGCAGGATCCCAGCGCCGACGGCTATGTCGGGATCGCGGAGGTCGCCGACAAGGCTGTAATCACTTCCGGAGGATATGAGCGGTTCTTTGAGCAGGACGGCGTTACATACTGGCACATTCTCGATCCCGAAACCGGAAAGCCCGCGCACAGCGGCGTCGTTTCGGCTACGGTCATCGGCACATCCGGCACGATGTGCGATGCGCTCTCCACGGCGCTGTTTGTCATGGGCGCGGAGCGTGCCGCCGCATTCTGGCAGACGCACGCGGATGCGGGCTTTGATTTTGTCCTCGTGCTGGAGGACGGCTCGCTTGTCATGACCGAGGGCGTGGAATCCTCCTTTACTCCGGTCGACAGCTGGGCGAGCGCTCCGATCGAGGTGATCCGCAGATGAAAAAGACTTCGTTCTGGATCGTTCTGATCGCATTGATCGTGGCGGTGTCCGCAGGCGTTCTGCTCTGGCAGCACCTGGCGAAAAAGGACGCCGTGATTGCGGAAATCTATGTGGAGGGCGAATGTGTCCGCAGGATCGATCTGTCTGCGGTCAAAGAGCCTGAAACGTTTACGGTCGAGGGCGTGATCGGAAAGAACACCATTCTTGTCGAGCCCGGGCGCATCTGCGTCACTGAGGCAGAATGCCCCGATCACGTCTGCATTGAGATGGGCTGGCTCTCTTCGGAGCATCCGACTCCGATTGTCTGTCTTCCGAATGAGGTCGTCATCATGCTCTCTGACAGCACGGAGAATACCAACCGGATTGACGGGGTGACGGGATGAGGTGGACGACCAAACAGCTCACGACCATGGCGCTGCTGACGGCGATCGCGCTTGCCATCCATGTGGCGGAGGCGCAGATCCCGCCTCTGATCGCCATTCCGGGCGTGAAGCTGGGACTTGCGAATATCATCACGGTGTATGCCGCATTCTCCATCGGCGGAGGTGCGGCGGCGATGATTCTCATCGCGCGCATCCTGCTCGGCAGCATGTTCGGCGGCGGCGTCATGTCGATGATGTACAGCCTTGCGGGCGGCGTATTGTGCCTGCTGATTACGCTCGTTCTGCGAAAGATCCTCACGGTAAAACAGATCTGGGTCGCCGGCGTCATGGGTGCGGTCGCGCACAATATCGGGCAGATCCTTGTCGCCGTCGTCGTGACGGGTACGCCCTCGATTGTATCCTATCTTCCGATCCTGCTTATTTCCGGCGTGATCACGGGCACATTTACCGGTTTTGCCGCTCAGGCGGTCGTGAACCGGATGGGACATAAACCATAATCAGATAGATAAAGGAATGATCATTATGACCACAGCTGTAAAACGTATTGGTGTATTGACCAGCGGCGGCGACGCGCCCGGTATGAATGCTGCAGTCCGCGCGGTCGTGCGCACCGCTGCCGGTATGGGGATCGAGTGCGTCGGAATCCGCAGAGGCTATCATGGCCTCATCAGCGGCGACTTTGTGACGCTCACGGGCAACGACGTCAGCCACATTCTCTCCGAGGGCGGCACGATGCTGTATACTGCCCGCTGCGAGGAATTTCTCACGGTTGAGGGACGCAAAAAGGCAGTCTCCATGTGCAAGCTTCTCGGCATCGAAGCGGTCGTTGCCATCGGCGGCGACGGAACGTTCCGCGGTGCGCTGGAGCTTTCGCGCATGGGCGTACCGGTCGTGGGGATCCCCGCGACGATCGATAACGACGTGGGGTGCTCGAACTATACGATCGGCTTTGATACCGCGTGCAACACGGCCATCGAATGCATCGACAAGCTGCGCGACACGATGCAGAGCCACGAGCGCTGCTCTGTCGTAGAGGTCATGGGACGCCACGCGGGCTTCCTCGCGCTGTATGTCGGCATCGCCGTCGGCGCGACGGCTGTGCTGATCCCCGAGCGCGAGCTGGACTTTGAGCGCGATGTCGTTGAGCCGATCCGCAATGCCCGCCTGAAAGGGAATACGCATTTCATGATCGTCGTGGCAGAGGGCGTCGGCAGCGCGGTGGACATCGGCAGACAGATCCATGAGACGATCGGTTTGGATCCGCGCGTGACGGTGCTGGGTCACATCCAGCGCGGCGGAACGCCGTCTGCGCGTGACCGCGAAACCGCGAGCCGCATGGGCTACGCCGCAGTCAAGAGCCTGGCGGAGGGCAACTTCAACACAGTCATCGGCACGCACATGGGCGATCTGAAGGCGCTCCCCATCGAGGAGGCGCTGCAGATGACAAAGCATGTACAGATGGATCGCTATGAGGTCCTGGAAGCCATGCATGTGCGCTGAATCATTTTTCCTTGCAAAAATGAATGGAGTCCTATATAATTGCATCAAATCCATTATTTAGGAAAGGATGTTCAGCATGACGGACAAACAGATGAAGGCGCTGCTCTACGCCCAGCAGGGAGAGCTTGACGCGGTGGCGATGTATAACGCGCTTGCGAAAAAGGCAAAAGACACGAAAGACGCCGCCACATTCAAGCAGCTTGCCTCTGAAGAGGGAAGACACGCTTCCGTGTTCCATGCCTATACCGGTCGGGTGCTGAAGCCGAAGAAGACCAAAGCGGTCGCGCTGCCGATCCTGTATTCGCTGCTTGGCAGAAAGCGTCTGTACCCGCTGATCGCAAAGGGCGAATATGATGCAGAGAAGAAATACGAGGCCCTTGTGCATGATTTTGAGGAAGTCAAAACCGTGCAGGCGGATGAGCACCGCCACGGCGATACCGTCCTGGCGCTTCTGAAAGATTGAATTGTACATAACAAAAAGGGCGCGTTGCAAAATGGAAATTTTGCAGCGCGCCTTTCTCAACGAGAAAAAGCAAAGAAAAGCCGAGAGATTGTGGAAAACCATCCGCAATTC
>ONEB01000002.1:0-94193 GCA_900316745.1 uncultured Eubacteriales bacterium
CGAGAGAATTGCGGATGGTTTTCCACAATCTCTCGGCTTTTCTTTGCTTTTTCTCGTTGAGAAAGGCGCGCTGCAAAATTTCCATTTTGCAACGCGCCCATTTTGCTGTATATTGCATTACTGCGCTTTGCGGGCATACGCCCACGCGCTGATCAGCGCCGTGATCGGCACCGAGAGGATCACGCCGATGCTGCTGGAGACCGCCGTCATGACCTCGACCGAGAGGTAGGCGGAGCTCAGAAGCTGGTGCGCGCTGAGCCCCAGCGTGTAGATGTAGAGCGTCAGCGTCAGCCCGCCGCCGAGAAACGCGAGGATCAGCGTGTTCGTCATCGTGCCCACCATGTCGCGGCCGATGTTCATGCCGGAGCGGAAGAGCGCCCTCCGGTCCAGCGCCGGGTCGGCGGCGTGCACCTCGCTGAGCGCGGAGGAGAGGCTCATCGCCACGTCCATCACCGCGCCGAGCGCCGATAGGATCACGCCCGCCGCGAGCAGACCGCGCAGCCTGATGGGCGTGCCCGTCTGCCGGAGCTGCAGCAGCGGCTCCACGTCCGCGCCGCGCAGACCGTTAATGCGCAGAAGCCTCTGTGCCAGCAGCGCGAACACGAGCGCGAGCGCCATGCCCGCCACCGTGCCGAGCAGTGCGCAGACCGTCTTTTTCTGCACGCCGCCGAGGATCACGAAGCTCACCGCCGCGACGTATACGCACAGCAGGAACGTGGACAGCAGCGTCGGCGCGCCCTTCATCAGCGCGGGGAAGAGCAGGAAAAACACGCACAGCACCGTGAAGATCAGCCCCACGAGGCTCTTTGCGCCCGTGCGTCCGCCGACGAGCACCGTCACGATCAGAAACAGCGCCGCGACGATGACAAGCGGCGCCGCGCGGTTATATTCATACACGGTCGCGTTCACGTCGCCGTTGGCATAGGTGGAGACGGTCAGCGTGCAGCGGTCGCCCGCTTTCAGCGGCGCGCCGTAGAGCGGACCGACGTAGTTATAGACCTGAAGCGTCTCGCCCTTGTACTGCCCGGTCGTGACCTGCACGAGCATCATCTGCTCGCCGCGAAACGCGCCGTCAGAGGTCTCGTCGCGCTCGGTGGAGTCGGACAGGATCTGAAGCACCTTGCCGTTGTCGTATTCCACATAGTCGCCCGCCGTGTTCGGCGCGGCCTTTTCCGGCGCGACGATCGCGCGCACGGCAAGGAAGATCACGAGCGCCGCGAGCAGCACGATCAGCGCCGCGCGGTTCCCGCGCAGCCAATCGCCGGGATTGTTTTTTGCCATGGGATGATGCCTCCCTTGTGCCTTTGATATGCTTTCACAATAGCAACTTTGTGCCTTAAAGTCAAGCGTCGGCAGGTTGCACGGCGGGGTAATGCGGAAATTGTGCTTTTCGACAAAAGTCTGCGGAAGTGTCGGCTTTGGCTTGTGGAGCTGCGGTGCGGTATGCTAGAATGAACTATACAGAAAATGGACAACTATGCCGAAATGTGTATTCTTTGAAGGAGGTTATTGATGAAAAGGCGAACGAAACACAGATTCCTGTGTCTGCTGCTCGTCGTCCTCATGATCGTCTCGCTGCTGCCGATGGCGGCGCTGGCGGCGGACGAGGACGCGACCAGCACATGGGAAAAGGTGGATCTCGACAAGATCACAGCGGAGGATGTTGTCGCGATCACCATGACGAAGGGCGATGTGACGTACATATTGCCTACGGAGGGAAAGGGCGGCAACGGACAGCCGCTTGCCCTTTCGGCGACAATCAGCGAGGACGGTAAGACGCTCTCTGTTGAGGGCGATGCAGCCGGTTTCGGCTGGACGATTACCGCAGGCGAAGCAGAGGGCACGTTTACCATTCAAGGAGAAAACGGCTATCTGTACATCGACGCTGCGGGCAAGAACAACGGCGTCCGTATCGGCACGACCGCCGCAGTATGGAGTCTTAGTGAGGAAAACTATCTGACTGCGAATGATACCGATAACGAACTACGCTATCTGGGTGCCTATAAGTCCACAAGCTCTTACCCGGATGATTGGCGCGCCTATACCTCCATCAACAACAACATCAAGAACGAGGAGCTCGGCTTCTGGAAGCTGACGGACGGCGAGACGCCCGAGCCGACGACGGAACCCACCACCGAACCCACCACGGAGCCCACGACCGAGCCCGTCGTTACGGTCAGCACCGTGAAGCAGGCGCTTGACGGCGCTGCCGGTACGGAATTCACGGTCAAGGGCGTCGTCACGCTCATCGATGGTCAGAACCTGTATCTGCAGGACGAGACCGGAGGTATTTGCCTGCGCTGTACGGCGGTTCCGACAGGCGTCGCGCTGGGCGATACCGTCGTCGGCACCGGAAAACGTGCGGATTACCGCGGCATGGCGCAGCTATCGAATGGGAGCTATGCCAAGGACAATGGGCTGACGCTCTCTGCCAAAGAAACCGACATTGGATCGCTTACGGCAGCGGACGTGTGCACCTATGTGAAGATTTCGGACGTCGAGGTCACCGAGGTCTTTGACAACAACGGCGACTACAAGAATCCGAACATCACCGTCAAGGACGCTGCCGGTGCGACAATCCAGATCTACAAGGCTGTCGTCGGCAAGACGGACGGCGCATGGGACGTCAAGGTCGGCGACAAGGTTGACGTCAAGGCCGCTGTGGGCATCAACGACACGAAGCTCCAGCTGCGCAACACCGTCGCCTCCGAGATCACGGTCAGGGGCGAGACCAAGACCGGCATCGTCACCGATCTTGCCGATCTGACGGACGGCGCAAGGATCGTCATCTTCAACCCGGCGAACAGCAAGGCGCTCAGCCAGACCTACTCCGGCTTCAACAATACCGGCGTGGATGTGACGCTTGCCGACGGCAAGCTCTCCGGATATGGCGAGACCGAGATCTGGACCGTCGGCGTGAACGAGGACAGCAGCTATACGTTCTCGACCGCAGACGGCAAGAAAATCGCCATGGGCGCATCCTATTCCAGCATGCCGCTGGATGAGGTCAACCCAAACTGGAAGCTGATCCCGGCGGAGGGCGGCGCGCAGGGCTTCTACATCGAGAACACCGTGCGCGAGAATGCCCGTATGGAGTGGTATGCCTCCAAAACGTATTGGAGCGCGTATGATAAGGACAACACGGGCGACCTCTTTGTCCAGCAGCTCTATCTCGTGGGAGACGAAACGCCTGACGTTCCCCAGCAGGACGGCGCGAAGTTCGGTCTTACGAGCAAGCTCGCCGACGGCGACAAGGTCATCCTCTATAACGCGGCAAACGGGATGGCGCTCGGCAACGCCATGTCGGGTTACAATGTCGCAGGCGTCGCGCTCACTCCGGCTGACGGCGTCATCACCACGGACAAAGAGGCCGTGGTCTGGACCGTCGGCGTGAACAGCGACGGCACCTACACCTTTACGCAGGGCGACAAAACGCTCGGCGGCGTCGTGAGCGAGAACAACGGCAAGACCTACAACAACCTCGTTCTCACGGGTGCTGCGTATCAGAACTGGACGCTGACCGGACCGGACAGCAGCGATTTCAACTACTTCCTGCGTCTGGACGATATGGCGAACAACTTCGGCAAAACCTATCTGGAGTACCACAACGGCTTCACGCTCTACGGCAGCAGCGCTCCGACGAAGGACGCGTTCGGCATCACCTTCTATAAGCAGGGCGCGGAGCCCGAGACGCCCTCCGGCGAGGAGCCGGTCGGCGATGTGCTGCAGGCGGGCGACAAGGTCGTGATCTATAACGCCGAGGCCAAGGGCGCGCTCGGTCTGGACAGCGCCGGCATGGGCACCAGCCTGGGGAACATCCCCACCGATATCCGCGAGGGCAATGCCTATCCGAACAACGGCGCTTACGTCTTCACCGTCGGCGTCGAGGGCGATTATTACACCTTCTCGGCGGGCGGAAAGTACCTCTCCACCTGCAACACCGAACAGCTCTTCATGGCTGATGAAAAGCTGGATACCGGCGACAGCTGCGCCTATTGGCAGCTGGAGAAGAAGGGCGACGGCTGTCTGATCAAGAGCAAGACCGCCCGCTACAACGGCACCGGCGTCGTCGTGATCGAGTTCTACGCCGGAGCGTTCTCGGGCTATACGTTCAAAAGCGACAATCAGGCCATCTTCCTCTTCAACTTCTATCCGGTCCACAGCACGATCAGCACGCTCGACGACGTGACCAACGTTCCGTCGATCGTGTTCGATACGGAAGATGCGCCTGTCAAGCAGCAGGCATACACCGTGAAGTTCACGCTCGATGATCTCACGCCGCTGGAGCAGCTGACGGTCACGGCCACCCTCAACGGTGAGCCTGTCACGAACCTGCAGAATGACGGCAAGACGTTCTCCTTCGACGTGCCCGCCGAGGTCACCGCTGTGGAGAGCGCTCTGACCATCGATGTGCAGGTCACGAACGCGTCCGGCGACAGCTACAGCCTGGCGGTGACGATGCTGGTGCAGGACATCCCGGTCTTCTCCAACTTCAAGCCCGAACCGGGCAGCGAGACCGGCGATAACAAGATGCCGCTGATCTCCGCGGATGTGAGGAACGTCTCCGACAGGGATTCCGCCGTCATCACGATCGCGGGCAAGACCTATCCCGCCCAGATCCAGAACGGCGTCGTCTCCTATCAGCCGACGGAGCCTCTGAAGGACGGCCGCACGACCGTACGGGTCGAGGTCACGCGTCAGGACGGCGCTACCGGCGAGGCGAGCTGGAGCTTCGTCGTCGGCACGGCGACCACGCGGCTCTACTTCGGTCAGCTGCACAGCCACACCACCTACTCCGACGGCTCGGGCTCGCTGCCCACGGCGCTGGAGTATGTGAAGAATCTGCCCGAGAGTGCGAACGTGCAGTTCGTCGCCTTCACGGATCACTCCAACTACTTCGATTCCAACTCCGCCGCGAACCCCGAGGGCGCGCTCTATGACATGAGCCTCGCCACCCCGACCAGCCAGGAGCTCTGGAAGAACTACCGCAAGACCGTTGCGGACTTCAATGCCTCGCAGACGGACGTCATCGCCATCGCGGGCTTTGAGATGACGTGGTCCGGCGGTCTGGGACACATCAACACCTTCAACAGCCCCGGCATCGTCTCGCGCAACAACACAACGCTCAACCAGAAGACGAACGACGCCGGCATGAAGTCCTACTACGCGCTGCTCAGTAAGCCCGAGGGCGCCGAAACGCTCAGCCAGTTCAACCACCCGGGCAAGACCTTCGGCAACTTCACCGACTTCAGCTACTGGGATGCCGTGACCGACAGCCGCATCTTCCTCGTGGAGGTCGGCAACGGTGAGGGCCAGATCGGCGCCGGCGGCTACTACCCGAGCTACGAGCAGTACATCATGGCGCTCGACAAGGGCTGGCACGTCGCACCGACGAACAACCAGGACAACCACAAGGGCCGCTGGGGCAACGCCAACGACGCCCGTGACGTCATCCTGACGGACGACTTCTCCGAGGAGGGCATCTATCAGGCGATCCGCGACATGCGCGTGTACGCGACCGAGGACAAGAACCTCGAGGTCTACTACACCGTCAACGAGCAGCCGCTCGGCAGCAGCCTCTCCGAAGTGCCCGAGCAGCTGAATCTGAACGTCCAGGTCAACGATCCGGACAGCGGCGACAGGATCAGCAAGGTCGAGGTCGTCGTCAACTCCGGCAAGGTCGTCCACACCTGGGATGACGCCTCCGCGCTTGCGGCCGGCACGCTCACGGTGACGCTCGCCCCGAACTACAGCTATTACTTCATCCGCGTGACCGAGGCGGACGGCGATCTGGCAGTGACCGCGCCTGTTTGGGTCGGCGAGACGCTCAAGCTCGGCATCTCCGCCTTCGAGAGCGAGACGGCCATGCCCGTCACCGGCGAGGAGCTCACGCTCAAGACCACGCTCTACAACAGCGAGGGTAAGGAAGCCACCATCAAGAACATCACCTACACGACCTCCGGGTCGAAGGTGCTCGGCGTTGACACCACGGGCGGAACCGTTCCTGCCTCCGGCACGAAGGAGATCGAGTTTAAGTTCACGCCTGAGGTCGCCAAGGTCATGACCATCACCGTAACGGTCGTCATGGAGCAGGACGGCAAGGAGTTCACCTTCACGAAGGATCTCACGCTCGATGTGCAGAACGCGGACGAGCTGGTGTACATCGGCATCGACGCGTCGCACTACAACGAATACGTCGCCGGCAACTACAAGGAATCCATGGGCAACTTCGCCAACCTTGCCGCCGAGCACGCGGTGCGCACCGTCTATTTCCAGACGGGTGAGGAGCTCATTGCGGCCTGCAGCAACGACAAGTACAAGGCCATCATCCTCACGGCTCCGTCCAGACGTGACGGCAGCTCGCTGAGAAATCCGTATGAGAACTACACCGACGCCGAGATCGCGGCGATCGCTGCGTTCAACGCCAACGGCGGCACGGTCGTTCTCACCGGCTGGTCGGACTACTACGAGCACTATGCCGCGTTCCCGGCTGCGGACCACATGGCCGCGCAGCAGAACCGCATCCTTGCGGCGCTCGGCTCGAGCCTGCGCATTTCTGACGACGGCACAAACGACGACGAGCTCAACGGCGGTCAGACCCCGCGCCTGTACTTTGACACCTTCAACATGGACAACCCGCTCATGGCGGGCGTCGTGGTCGATCCCGACCATCCGAACGACCGCGCCTACAGCGAGGTGTTCAGCCACTACGGCGGCGCTTCGATCTACGCTGTGGACGGCAGCGGCGCACCGACGACCGAGCTGCCCGCGACGGTTTGCCCCGCGGTCTATGCGCACGCCACCACCTATTCCTGGGACAGTGACGACGACGGCATCGGCGGCGCGAGCGTACCGAAGTATCCCGTCGGCGAGGGCGACAACCGTCTGCTCATCATGGCGACGGAGGAACTCCCCGGCAAGGGCCTGATCGTCGTGTCCGGCGCCGCGTTCCTCTCCAACTTCGAGGTGCAGGCGCAGATCTCCGACGGCTCCTCCGACGCAGACACCCAGAAGAACTACTCCAACTACAAGGTCTGCGAGAACCTCATCAGCCCCATGAACACGGCCAAGGTCAGTGATATCAGCGATGTGCGCGCCGTGACCGAGGACGGCTTCAAGTTCACGATCGAGGGCACGGTCACCTCCAACGCCTCCGGCTATGACAAGGATACCGCGTTCTTCGACTGCATCTATGTGCAGGATGAGACCGGCGGCATCTGCTGCTTCCCGGTCGCGGGGAACTTCAAGGTCGGCGACAAGGTCCGCGTGACCGGCACGACCGACTTTTATCAGGGTGAGCCGGAGCTGCAGGTGACCTCCATCGCCGTCATCGGCGAGGGCGAGGTAAAGCCGCAGGAGGTCTCCGCCAAGGACGTCACCAGCCGCGCGGTCGAGGGCAAGCTCATCACCGTCAAGGGCACGGTCGAGAGCTTTGAGCTCGCAAACGGCCTGGTCCAGACCATCATGGTCAAGGACGCCAAGGGCGATGTGGTGCGCGTGTTCATCGACGGCTACATCACCACCGGCAGCGAGGTCAAGGACCTTGAAAAGGGCTGCGACATCACCGTCACGGGTCTGGCCTCCTATGACGACACGTTCAACGCGCCCGACGGTCCCTTCCCGCGCATCCGCGTCCGCGACCGCGCCGATGTGATCTGCACGGCAAAGCATACGCCCGACAAGTGCGACGGCGGCGCGAGCTGCCCGAGCAAGCAGTTCACCGACGTGGACCGCACGCCGGACAGCTGGAGCCATGAGGCGATCGACTGGGCGGTCGTGAAAAAGGTGACCGACGGCAAGACCGATACCACCTTTGCTCCGAACGAGTCCTGCACCCGCGCGCAGGCCGTCACGTTCCTGTGGCGCGCCAAGAACTCGCCGGAGCCGAAGAGCACCAAGTGCGACTTCACGGACGTCGATCCCGGCGCCTACTACTATAAGGCAGTCCTCTGGGCGGTCGAGAACAAGATCACGGACGGCATGACGGAGACGACCTTCGTGCCCGAGGATACCTGCACCCGCGGACAGATCGTCACGTTCCTGTGGCGCGCCGAGAATAAGCCCGCGCCGAAAGCCGCGAGCAGCTTCACGGACGTCCCGGCAGACATGTACTTCACCGATGCGGTCGCCTGGGCCGTGCATCATGATCCGCAGATCACGGACGGCGTGACCGAGACCACGTTCGAGCCGAACAGCAACTGCACCCGCGCCCACATCGTCACGTTCCTGTATCGTGACCTCGGCGCAAAGTAAACCCCATGCACCAAACCGCCCCTCTGATGAGGGGCGGTTTTTAGCTGCGGAGGATTGCGCGCGGGCGGCTGCCGTGGTAGAATGGGGCATCTACCCCCATGGGAGGACAGACCATGAGAACGATCCTGACCGAGGGCTTTGCGGCGCTGGGGCTGCCCGTCACGGAAGCGGCGCTCGCGGGCTTTGAGACGTATTATCAGCTGTTGGACGAGCGCGGCAGCGTCATGAACCTGACGGCGATCCGCGGCGAGGAGGATGTGGCGCGGCTGCATTTTCTGGACTGCGCGGCGCTTTTGACGCTGCACGACTGCAGGCACAAATCCGTCATCGACGTCGGCACCGGCGCGGGCTTTCCGGGGCTCCCGATGAAGCTGATGGAGCCGACGATCTCGCTGACGCTGCTCGACAGTCTGGACAAGCGCGTGCGCTTTTTGCAGGAGGTCTGCGATGCGGCGGCGCTTTCCGACGTGACGTGCCTGCACGCGCGCGCCGAGGAGCAGCCGCAGCTGCGCGAGACGTATGATCTCGCGGTCTCCCGCGCGGTGGCGCGGCTGGACGTGCTGTGCGAGCTGTGCCTGCCATTCGTGAAGGTGGGCGGGGCGTTTCTCGCCATGAAGGCGCGCGGCGCGCAGGAGGAGCTGCAGGAGGCAGGGCGCGCCATCGAGGTGCTCGGCGGCGGCAGGGAGGAGCTTCTGCCCTACGCCATCCCCGGCACGGACGCGGAGCACTGCGTGATCCGCATCGAAAAGGTGAAGCCCACCCCCGCGAAGTATCCGCGAAGATGGGCGAAGATCCAGAAAGAAAAGATCAGATAAAAAGCAGAAACTGAAAAAGAGTGTCATTGCGAACCAGTGCGCACACTGGCTCGGAATGACACTCTATCTTTATGGGGTGAATGACTTAGTTTTCGGGGTAGAGGGGGAAGCGCTCGCACAGGTCGAGGACTTCTTCTTTCACCGCGGGAACGGCGGCTTCGCGCTCGTCGATCAGGCGGCAGATGAGTCTGCCGATCTGCTGCATCTCCGCCTCGCCCATGCCGCGCGTGGTGCTGGCGGCGGTGCCGAGACGCACGCCGCTGGTCTGACTCACGGGCAGGGTGTCGAACGGGATCGCGTTCTTGTTCGCGGTGATGTGCGCCGCGTCCAGGAGCTCCTGCACCTCGGCGCCGTTTCTGCCGCGGCTGAGCACGTCCATGAGCATCAGGTGGTTGTCCGTGCCGCCGGAGACGAGACGGACGCCGCCCTTTTGCAGGGTGTCTGCGAGCACGGCCGCGTTTTTCACGATCTGGTGGGCGTAGGCCTCGAACGCGGGCTCGCTTGCCTCCTTCAGGCAGACGGCCTTGGCGGCGATGATGTGCATCAGGGGACCGCCCTGCGTGCGCGGGAAGACGCCGGAGTCGATCTTCTTGGCAAGCTCGGCCTTGCAGAGGATGATCGCGCCGCGCGGACCGCGGAGCGTCTTGTGCGTTGTGGAGGTCACGACGTCGGCATAGGGCACCGGGGAGGGGTGCGCTCCGCCCGCGACGAGACCGCCGATGTGCGCCATGTCGACCATGAGATAGGCGCCGACCTCGTCCGCGATCTCACGGAAGCGCTTGAAGTCGATAAAGCGCGGATAGGCGCTCGCGCCCGCCACGATCAGCTTCGGGCGCACCTCGCGCGCGATGCGCGCAAGCTCGTCATAGTCGATCGTCTCGGTCTCGGCGCTCACGCCGTAGTGGTGCGCCTCATAGTATCTGCCCGTCACGGAGGCCTTGCTGCCGTGGGTCAGGTGACCGCCGTGCGCGAGATCCATGCCGAGGATCCTGTCGCCCGGCTGCAGGAGCGCCGCGTACACGGCGACGTTTGCCTGCGCGCCGGAGTGGGGCTGCACGTTCGCGTGCTCCGCGCCGAAGAGCTTTTTCGCGCGGTCGATCGCCAGACGCTCGACTTCATCGACATAGTCGCAGCCGCCGTAATAGCGCGCGCCGGGGTAGCCCTCGGCGTATTTGTTCGTCAGGTAGCTGCCCATCGCCTCGATCACGGCGCGGCTGGTGAAGTTTTCGGAAGCGATCAGCTCGATGTGGTCGCGCTGGCGCTGCAGCTCGCGCTCCATGGAGGCGTAAAGCTCGGGGTCTTCCTGCTTCAGGT
Organism: uncultured Eubacteriales bacterium; assembly: GCA_900316745.1. Classification (GTDB taxonomy): domain Bacteria; phylum Bacillota; class Clostridia; order Oscillospirales; family Oscillospiraceae; genus CAG-103. The sequence goes on from ONEB01000002.1 coordinate 10,383, forward strand.
GTTCATAGTGCATGAGAATACACTCCTTTGCGTGATTCAAACGTGTATATTTTAATCGAAACATATTAAAAAAGCAAGAATCCGGCGTATTTTCAGCCATTTGTGTACTTTTTCCAGTTCCGGGAGCATATTCTTCGGTATCTTGGCAAATAGTTTGGATGAGGTGATACAACATGTGGAACAAGATCAGGCCCTATGTCGGTTTTTCGGCGCTGGCGCTGGCGGTCGGAGGACTGTCGGCGCTGCTCACGGGCGGAGGCATGGAGAGCTTCGCCGCGCTCAACAAACCGCCGCTCTCGCCTCCGGCGTGGCTGTTTCCGGTGGTGTGGACGATTTTGTACGTACTCATGGGCGTCGGCATGGCGATCGTCTGGCGGGAGACCCGCGGACAGGAGCGCCGACGCGCGCTCACGGCGTGGGCGCTGCAGCTCGCGGTCAACTTCCTCTGGCCCATCTTCTTTTTCGGACTTGAGTGGCGGCTGTTCTCGTTTTTCTGGCTGGTGCTGCTGTTTGTGCTTGTGGTGCGCATGACCAGGATCTTCGCGCAGCACAGCCGGCTTGCGGCGCTGCTCCAGATCCCGTATCTTGTGTGGCTCGTGCTGGCGGGGTATCTGAATTTCGCGGTCTGGCTCTTAAATCGTTAAAATGTCTAAAAAGCCGCAAAATCCGATTGTCGTGTCGAGCAAGATGTGATATACTTCTCGCAAGGTAACGTTATTTTGTCAACAGAGAAAAGAGAGGTGTATCTCATGAAGCGCGTTTTCAAGGGCATCGGCATTTTGCTGCTCATCATTGTGCTGGCGCTGGCGCTGCTGATCGGCTATCTCACGCTCACGGCGCTGAATCCCAAGACTGAGACCGCCAGTCTCTCCGAGCCGGGCGAATTCAGCACCGGGACGCTTTCCGACGGCGATTCGTTCTCCGTCGTGAGCTGGAACATCGGCTACGGCAGCCTCGGCAAGGAGTCCGATTTCTTCATGGACGGCGGTCAGCAGAGCCGCCCCGACAATCAGCAGACCGTGGATAAAAACATCGCCGGCATCGTCGAGACGCTCCGTCCCGATCCCAGGGACTGGATGGCGGACTTCATGCTCCTGCAGGAGGTCGACTCCGGCTCGAAGCGCAGCTACGGCGTCGTCGAGACGGACGCCATCGCCGCGGGCGTCGGCTTTACGAACGCCTACGCGCTGAACTATAAGTGCGCCTTTGTCCCCGTGCCGCCCACCGCCCCGCTGGGCAAGGTCTCGAGCGGCGTGTTCACGCTCGCCTCCACCGAGATCACGGACGCCGAGCGCATCGCGCTCCCGAGCCCGTTCAAGTGGCCGATGAGCGTCGCGAACCTCAAGCGCTGCCTGCTCGTCACGCGTGTGCCGCTGCAGGACGCGGACAGAGAGCTCGTCCTCGTAAACCTCCATCTCGAGGCCTATGACGACGGCGCGGGCAAGCTCGCCCAGACGAAAGCGCTGATGGAGTTTCTCACCGCCGAGTATGAAAAGGGCAACTATGTGATCGCCGGCGGCGACTTCAACCAGACGTTCCCCGGCGCGCTGGAGCAGTATCCCGTGAAAAACGCCGAGCTCTGGACGCCCGGCGTGCTGGACGAGAAGGATCTTCCCGGCGCGGGCTGGCAGTTTGTCACCGATCTCAAAACGCCCACCTGCCGCCTGCTCAACGAGCCATACAACCCTGCGAGCGCGGCAACGCAGTACTATGTGATCGACGGCTTCATCGTCTCCCCGAACGTCCGCGTGGACGGGGTCGAGACGGTTGACGCGCACTTCGAGTTCTCGGATCACAACCCGGTGCTGATGAACGTCACGCTGCAGGCGTGAAAAACAAGAAATGAACACCCCCGGCTGCGAAATGTACTGCCCCAGATTGTGCGGACAGCACAAAAAGCCCTCTAGCGTAGGGATATGAAATTTTAAGCAGCAAACTGACGTCGTTTTTCCAGCGGCGTCAGTTTTGTTTTGGTCTGGATGCGCTGGTTAATCCTTCCGAGGTCTTCCTGTTGGAAGTGCAGGAATCCCTGCAGCTTGTTTTTTGTTCGCCGATTGTACCGTCTTACCCAATCTTTTATTTGCGTCTTCGTGAATCCAAGCGTATCCGCGATCTCCTGTCGGCTTTTGCCTTCTCTTCGCATTCGGATAATGTCTCGTTCTTTTTCTTTCAGTCGTTGTTTGGACATAGTTTCGCCCCCTATGTAGTTATTCTCCTACATAGGGGGCGTTTTGTCTATTGTCCGTTTTTACTGGTTCGGTTCATTCGCGGTCGGGGGTGTTTGATGTTTTGCGGAAAAACAAACATGGAAAACAGAGATGGAATATGGTATGATAAAAAAATGAAGATACTATACGGCTGGATATGTTGTACACATAAGATAGAGAAAAGGGAGAAAAGAAATGAGCTTGCCAAAGTATAATGAATTGTATACCCCCATCTTAGCCGCTCTAAGCGACGGGAAAATGCGGTCATTAAAAGAAATAAAAGCAGAAGTGGCAAGCTCTATGCGTCTCTCGGAGGAAAGTCTGACAGAGCGCTTGGCTAGCTGTAATCAGCTTGTTTTTGACAATCGTGTCGGTTGGGCAAGAGCGTATTTGAAAAAAGCAGGGCTCATTGAAGCCCCTAAACGTTCTTATCTGAGAATCACGGAAGAAGGAAGTAGGTTGTATGCGAGCGGCGCAACTATCACGAATGCTCTGATGACAGAGAGATACCCTGCTTTTGCTGAGTTTATCGGAAAAAAGAAGGAAGAAGCGGAAAACAACCCTGTTACGCTACAAGATGAAGAGGAAACGCCGCAGGAGACATTTGAGCGAGTTTTCAAGACGATCAATGATCAGTTGGCAGATGATCTCCTAGCGGAAATCATGAATCAGTCGCCCGACTTTTTTGAATCGCTGGTTGTAGATCTAATGCGCGCAATGGGTTATGGAGACGGATTTGTCACCAAGCACAGTAACGACGGCGGTATTGACGGCGTAATCCATGAGGATAAACTAGGGTTTAATCTTATTTATATTCAGGCGAAAAGATGGAATCCTGACACAACGATCGGAAAACCGGAAATTCAGAAATTTGCCGGTGCGATGATGGGACCGCCGCGAATAGAAAAAGGCTTGTTTATTACGACAGCAAAATTCTCGCAGGGGGCGAAAAGCTTCGCGGATGCTCAGCACATTATTCTTGTTGACGGACAAAAACTGACGGAATTGATGATCGAATTCGAGCTTGGCGTAACAACGCAAAAGGCATATAAGATCAAACGGATCGATACGGATTACTTCGCTGATGTGACTTGACGAAGCTGAGGGTGATAAGAGAATCCTGAAAGTCGGGAAGGAGAGATTACGAACTGCTGCTGTCCACTATTGCTTCAGTGGCCACATTGGTGCTTTTTGTTTTTTTATTTCATTGGGAGAGGAATAACAATTTTCGCCGTAAAAAAACTATGGAAAGACAAAGTCATAATGCGCGAGAACATTAATGAATCTTTTGGCGTTGTAGATGAAGTGCCTGGTGATCGTGGCTTTGATGAAGAGCCGTACGGTTTTTTGGTTTCAAAAGAGGGGATTAGATTTCTAAAGGTATACTCGATGGAGATAATCGAAAGAGAACCTTATGAGATTAGAAAAGACTTAATATTTCAACACGAATTTTTAAATATAAACGAAGCTATTGCGATTTATACAATGCCAGGGGAGATTTTTGCTACTCTAATCTTTGAATACTATACATTTGATTATATGAAAGTAGAATTTGGATGGCGGGACAACTTGAAACACGGTGTTTTTTCTGAGCTTGTCCAGCCTAAGCATACTGTTAAAAGCTTTCTCTATTATATGCTCAGATGAATATTAACAGATGGTAGAAGAACCGTATAAATAGCAAAAAAGCTGACGTCATTTTGACGTCAGCTTTTTCATTGAGTCAATTAGTACATGCCGCCCATGTCGGGGGTGGGGGGCACGGGTGCGGTCTTCTCGGGCAGATCCGCGACGAGGCTCTCGGTCGTGAGGACGATGGCGGAGACGCTTGCGGCGTTCTCCAGCGCGCTGCGGCAGACCTTCGTCGGGTCGACGATGCCGCTCTCGAGCATGTTGCAGAACTTGTCGCTCGCGGCGTCATAGCCGTAGTTCACATCGTCGGACTTCGCGATCTCGTTGAGGACGACGGCGCCTTCGACGCCGGCGTTCGCAGCGATCTGCGCGATGGGAGCCTTCAGCGCTGCGACGATGATCTGCGCGCCGGTCTTGGCGTCGCCCTCGAGGGCGTCCGCGGTCTTCTGCGCGGCCTTGGAGGCCACGACGTAAGCCGTGCCGCCGCCGGCGACGATGCCCTCCTCGACGGCTGCGCGCGTGGCGTTCAGCGCGTCCTCGATGCGGAGCTTCTTCTCCTTCATCTCAACCTCGGTGGCCGCGCCGACCTTGATGACGGCGACGCCGCCGGCGAGCTTCGCCAGACGCTCCTGCAGCTTCTCGGTGTCATACTCGCTCGTGGTCACGGCGATCTGCGCGTTGATCTGCGCGACGCGGTCGCGGATGGCTTCCTGCGTGCCGTCGCCGTCGACGATGATGGTGTTCTCTTTCGTGACCTTGACCTGGCGCGCGTGGCCCAGCTGATTCAGCTGCGTCTCTTTCAGATCCAGACCCAGGTCGCTGGAGATGACCTGGCCGCCCGTGAGGATGGCGATGTCCTGCAGCATTTCCTTGCGGCGGTCGCCGAAGCCGGGGGCCTTGACGCACACGCACGTGAACGTGCCGCGGAGCTTATTCAGGATGATGGTCGCAAGGGCCTCGCCCTCGACGTCCTCGGCGATGATGACGAGCTTCTTGCCCGCGTTCAGAACGGCCTCGAGGATCGGCAGAATCTCCTGGATGTTGGAGATCTTCTTGTCGGTGATGAGGAGATAGGCATCGTCGATGACGGCTTCCATCTTCTCGTTGTCGGTGACCATGTAGGGCGTGATATAGCCGCGGTCGAACTGCATGCCTTCGACGGTCTCGGAATAGGTCTCGGCGGTCTTGCTCTCCTCGACGGTGATGACGCCGTTCTGGCCGACCTTCTCCATCGCCTCGGCGATCAGCTCGCCGATGTGCTCGTCGCCGGAGGAGATCGCGCCGACACGCGCGATGTCGCCGGAGCCCTTCACGGTCTCGCTGTTGGCGCGGATGGCTGCCACAGCCGCCTCGGTCGCCTTCTGGATGCCGCGGCGCATGACCATGGGATTGGCGCCGGCGGCGAGGTTCTTCAGACCCTCGTGGATCATGCTCTGCGCCAGGACCGTGGCGGAGGTGGTGCCGTCGCCCGCGACGTCGTTGGTCTTGGTGGAAACCTCGCGGATCAGCTGCGCGCCCATGTTCTCAAAGGCGTCCTCGAGCTCGATCTCCTTCGCGATCGTCACGCCGTCGTTCGTGATCAGCGGAGCGCCGAACTTCTTGCCCAGCACCACGTTGCGGCCCTTGGGGCCGAGGGTGATCTTAACGGTATCCGCAAGCTGGTTCACGCCGCGCTCAAGCGCCTTGCGTGCTTCTTCGCCATAAATAATCTGTTTTGCCATTGTAGTTGCCTCCTGATGAAATTACTCTACGATCGCGAGAATGTCGCTCTGGCGGACGATGCTGTATTCCTCGTCCTCGACCTTCACGGTCGTGCCGCTGTACTTGCCGACGAGGACGCGCTGGCCCTTTTTCACGGCCATGGCGACTTCCTTGCCGTCGACCATGCCGCCGGGGCCGACCTCGACGACCTCGTACATCTCGGGCTTCTCCTGCGCGCTGGTCGCAAGGAACAGACCGCTCTTGGTCTTCTCCTCGGCCTGCAGCTGCTTGAGCACGACGCGATCTGCCAAAGGTTTGAGTTTCATACTATATGCCTCCAATTCTATTATAATACAAAATGTCGAAAAGCGTTAGCACTCAAATATCCGGAGTGCTAACGCTACTTACTATACCACATTTTTCTGATTTATCAAGCCCTAACCAAAATTTTTTTGTAAACGATTTTTTAAATATGACACGGTCACGCCCCGATCAGCGCGGCTAGGGCGCGGCCGGCGCTCTGGCCGAAGAGCTCGGACGCGCGGAGAGCCTCCTGAAGCGTGTTGCCGCTGCTGCCGACCTCGATGAGGATCGAGCCTGGGGCGAGGTGCTGGTTATAGCGCTCTTTCACGAGCGTGATCGGGCGCATGAGCGTCGGGTGGTCGGCGTTCACGGCGTTCTGCAGATAGGCGGCGAGGCGCAGATGGCCCTCCCAGTCCGGGTGGTCGAGCCCGGAGCCGTTCGTGCCGACGAGCAGCATCACCTGCGCGCAGGCGAGATCCGGCAGCTCCGCGAGCGTCTTATACACGACCTGATCATCGCTCAGCGCGTCACGGTGCAGGTCGATCACGACACGGAGCGTGGGATTTGCCGCAAGCGCCGCCTCCACCGCCGCGCCGGAGCGGCTGTATGAGCCGGTGTAGCTGGGATAGTCGTAGATCGTGCGGTCGTGCAGGACGGATAGCCCCTGCGCCGTGAGCGCGTCGGCGAGCACGTCGCCCACGCGTACAATATTATAATTGAGATCCTCCGTGCGCGCCGTGCCGGAGGCGGTGTAGCGGTCGATGCCGTCGGGCGTATAGGCCTCGCTCGTGTGCGTGTGGAGAATGAGCACCTGCGGCCCGTCGGCAGGCAGTGACAGCCCCGGTCCGGCGGCGAGCAGCGCTGCGAGATCGGGGGAGAAGTCCGTCTCGTTTTTCATCGTCATGCCGCCCGTGAGCGTCGTCGGGAGGATCGCGCGCCCGTCCGGCGCGGTCGTGGGCACGGCGGCGTCCACAGCCTCCGGCGCGCTCGTCTCCTGCGGCAGGGGCGTGCTTTCCGGTGCGGGCGTCGGCAGAGGCTCGACTGCGTCGGCAGCGGAGACGACCGAGGCGTCATGCGTGCGCGCGGCCTCCGCCAGACCCGCCGCGCCTGCGCGCCAGAGCCTGTCCGCCGTTCCGCCGCCCGGCCCCGCAAGCAGCCGCAGCGCGATCAGCAGCGTGGAGCCGGCGGCAAGCAGCTTGCGTGTCGACATGGCGCACCGCCTCCTTTCCTTTTGCCACGCAACAGCTTATGCGGCCGCGGACGCAAATATGCCGGTGGGGGTGGAAAGCGCATGCCCGTCCGCCAAAGGCGGCTGCAGTGGGGAACACAGGCCCAAAAGTGACGAAAAAGGTTTCCATAAAAAGTTTAAATAATTGGAGTGCAAACCGATTTCGTTGACATAATAACAAAATGCAATTTTTTTTTGCAAAAATGCATATCGTTTGGCGTGTAACATCCTGTCGAAAGAGATTTTTTCGTAAACTTGCCAACACAACATATTGTTAAGAACCGTGCCGAAAAATACGAAATATTGAAAATAGAACAAAAAATTGTTTGGATTCATCAGTTTTTTGTCGAGCCATTTGTGCAGAATGCCGATTGAATCTTGATTCCAAAATGAATATAATGGTTCATAACGAGGGGTACGTATATCCCCTCATCGGACATCCACGGACACGCGGAAAGGAGGCGATGCGGATGCCGGTCAAATTCAAATCGGAACTGGGCGTCACCTGCATCGTAGTCCTGCTGTGCGTCCTGCTGCTGGGTCTCGGCTGGCTGATGAACAGCAACCGCGTCCTCGCTTTGAACGGCGATCCCGCCGGAGCAGAGCAGACGGAGCCGGTGCTGGAGGTCATCGCCGATCCCGAGCCGACGCCTGCTGACGCCGCGCTCGCAATCACCGAGGCGGATGAGCTGCAGGCGACGCGCGCCGCCGCCAAGAGCGTCGCGCCGGTCACGCGCACGGTCACCGTGGGTCTGAATGACGAAGCGGATGAGACCGCCGCGTACACGCTGGTTCCGATCCTGATGAATGGCGAGTATGCCGGCACGGCGCTCGCTCAGAACGGTCAGGTCGTCCTGTCGGTCCCCGACGTCTGCGCAATGCTGGGCTTTGGCTGCGAGGCTGCGCGCGACGGCGCTTCGGTGACCTACACGGTGGACGGTGTGCAGATGCAGTTTACCTTCGGCGAGCAGTATTACACCGCCAACGGACGCACCCTGTATGAAAAGGGCGGCGTTCAGGCGCTGGACGGAGAGGTCGTCCTCCCGCCTGAGGCGATGACAAAGCTCTTTGGCGCGGCGATCGCCTATGACGCGGACGCCGAGACCGTTTCTGTCGACCCCGCGAGCAAGGCGTTGCTGCAGGATGCCGACAGCTTCTATGCGCAGCATGATCTCTACTGGCTGAGCCACATCGTTTATTCCGAATCCAACGGTCAGCCGATGGACGGCATGATCGGCGTCGGCAACGTGGTGCTCAACCGCGTGAAGTCCGCGAGCTTCCCGAACACGGTGAAGGACGTCGTGTTCCAGCCCGGACAGTTCAACCCCGTGGACATGGGCACGATCTATCTCGAGCCGAGCGAGCAGGCGATCCTCGCCGCGAAGCTTGCCATCGAGGGAGTGAACACGGTTGGCGAGAGCCTGTACTTCGTCAATCCCGTCATCGGCGACAGCAGCTGGTTCAACAGAAGCCTTACCTGCACCATCGTCATTGCGGATCACGCATTCTACATGTAACAACCATTCACAAAAACGCCTATCCGATTCCGGATAGGCGTTTTTCGTGAGGGGATTGCACTTCGCTCCGCATTCTGGGCTTCAAAAGCCGAGGCTTTTGAATGACAGAACGCGGAGCTGCGTGAGAAGTATTTCAGCCCTTCGGCTTTTGCCGAAGGGCTGAAATGATTCAAATATATTTGCGCCTGCGGGCGCAAACTCTGCGAGGCTGTTTAAGCTGCGTTCTTTTCGGTGACGAAGCGCAGGGCCGTGCCGTCCGTGATGCAGACGACGGTGCCCTGCTCGTCCGTGCGGTAGACGGTCGCCTTCGCGTCGCGCAGACGGCTGAGCGTGTTGTCGTGCGGGTGGCCGTAGTCGTTGTTCTCGCCGCAGGAGATCACGCAGTAGTCCGGCGTTGCCTCGTGCAGGAGGCGGCTGCCGGTGGAGTCCTCGCTGCCGTGGTGTCCGGCCTTGAGCACGTCCACGTCCACGATGCACTTGGCGTCGAGGATCGCGGTCTCCTCGTCATACTCCGCGTCGCCGGTGAACAGGAAACTCCTGTCGCCGTAGTCCACGCGCAGGACGATGCTCATGTTGTTCACGTTCTCGAGCGTCTCATACTGCCCGCGCGGACCGAGCACCGTCACCTTGGCCTTGCCGAGGGAGAACGTGCTGTCGGCTTTCGGCACGGTGAGCTGAACGTTCATCGTCTTGCAGGCGTCGGCGAGCTTCTGGAACCAGGCGTTTTCGCTCTCGGTCACGGGGGTGTAGAGCGTCTTGACGGGGAAGTTCTGCACCACGGTGCCGAGCCCGCCCACGTGGTCGCGGTGCGGGTGCGTGGCAACGAGGACGTCGAGCTGCTTCACGCCGTTGGCTTTCAGATAGCGCACGACCCTGCTGCCCTGGTCTTCGCTCCCGCCGTCGATGAGCAGGGTCTTGCCGTCGCAGGTGAGCAGGGTGCAGTCGCCCTGTCCGACGTCGATATAGTGCACGGTCAGCCCGTCGCCGATCTTGAGCGAATCGCTCTGCGCCTTGCGCTGCTCGGCGGTGACGCCGAAGAGATTCATCGCGCCCAGCACGGCAACGCAGGACACGAGCGCAATGACGATGGCGATCAGATGGCTTCGGAAGTTGCTTTCAGATTGGTTGGGATGCATGGCTCTGGCAGCGCTCCTTGTTGAGAAATGGTCTTTCCCATTGTCGCATACTTTTTCCCGAAAAGCAAGACGGGCGCAAAAAAGCGATTGCCATTCTGCGCGTTTTCGTGTATTCTAAATTGTACGTCACTTGGATTCGGAGGCACTTTATGAATACATTCGGAGACTATTTGAAGGTCACGATCTTCGGCGAGTCGCACGGACCCGGGATCGGGGCCGTGGTGGACGGGCTGCCCGCGGGCGAGGCGATCGACCTGGACGCCGTGCGCGTGCAGATGCGCCGCCGCGCGCCCGGCTCCTCGGAGCTTGCGACGCAGCGCGTCGAGACCGACGAGCCGCATATCCTGAGCGGGCTGTATAACGGCGTCACGACGGGCTCGCCCCTCGCGGCGATTCTGCAAAACCGCGACGCGCGCTCAAAGGACTATCACCCCGAGATCGCGCGCCCCAGCCACGCGGACTACACCGCCGCCGTGAAGTTTCACGGAAGCATGGATCTGCGCGGCAGCGGACCGTTCTCGGGGCGGCTCACGGCCTGCATGGTCTTTGCCGGGGCGGTCTGCCGGCAGGTGCTCTCTCGTCGGGGCGTCACGATCACGGCAAACGCCGTGCGCGTCGGCGGCGCGACGGGAAAAGAGCTGAACTTTGAGATGAAGCGCGAGATCCTCGATGCGCGCGCCGCGGGCGACTCCGTCGGGAGCGTGCTGGAGTGCGTCGCCGAGGGCATTCCCGCCGGCGTCGGCGGGCTGATGTTCGGCGGCATGGAGAGCCGCATCGCGCAGATCCTCTATGTCATTCCGGGCGTGAAGGGCGTGGAGTTCGGGCTGGGCTTCGGCCTGGCGGAGCTGCGCGGCAGCGTCGCGAACGACCCGTTCCGGATCGTGGACGGCAAAGTCGTCTGCGAGACGAACAACGCCGGCGGCATCAACGGCGGCATCACCAACGGCATGCCCCTCGTGGTGCGCATGGCGATGCGTCCGACGCCGAGCATCGCGCTCGAGCAGCAGACGGTCGATCTGAGCACCATGCAGGAGACGGCGCTGCGCGTGAGTGGGCGGCACGATCCGTGCCTTGCGACCCGCGCCATCCCCGTGATGGAGGCCGCCGTTGCCATCGCCGTGCTCGACGCCATGCTGGAGTCCGCCGCGCTCAACGGCGTGTAACACCAAGGAGGACAAAATGGAGAAACTGAATCTCTGCGTGCCCTGCCTGTTCGGGCTGGAGGGGCTTGTGGGAAACGAGCTCCGGCGCATGGACGTGGAGGCGGTCATGCCCGAGAACGGGCGCGTCCGCTTTCAGGGCGACAAGGCCGCGGTTGCGCGGGTGAATCTGCGCAGCCGCTTCGGCGAGCGCGTGCTCATCGAGCTGGGGCGCTTCCGCGCCGACACGTTCGACCGCCTGTTTGAGGGCACCAAGGCGCTCCCGTGGGAGGATTTTGTACCTGTGGATGGTGCGTTTCCTGTAAAGGGTTACAGCTTGGAATCCGCGCTGCACTCGATCCCAGACTGCCAGAAGATCGTGAAGAAGGCCGTCGTCGAGCGGCTCAAGCGCCGCTACCGCGTGCAGTGGTTTTCGGAGAAGGGCGCGAAGTACCAGATCCAGTTTGCGATCATGCATGACGAGGCGGTGCTGTATCTCGATACGACCGGCGTGGGGCTGCACAAGCGCGGCTACCGCCCGGCGCACCTGACGGCGCCGCTGCGCGAGACGCTCGCCGCCGCCTGTGTGGACATCGCGGGCTATCGCGGCAAGGGCGATTTCTGCGATCCGTTCTGCGGCAGCGGCACGCTCGCCATCGAGGCGGCGCTCGCCGCCAAGGGCCGCGCCCCCGGCATCAACCGCACGTTCGCCGCGGAAGCCTGGCCGGTGATCCCGAAAGCGATCTGGGACGCCGAGCGCGCCGCCGCGAGAGCGCGGGAGTTTTCCGGCGACTATCACATCTACGCCTCGGACATCGACCCCGAGGCCGTCGAGATCGCGAAAAAGAACGCCCGCCGCGCCGGCGTGGAGGAGCTGATCACGTTCTCCGTCGCGGACGCCTGCGCTTTTTCGCTTGAGACTGCGCGCGGCGTCATCGTCACGAACCCGCCCTACGGCGAGCGTCTGCTGGAAAAGCAGGAGGCGGAGGAGCTCTACCGCGACTTCGGCGCCGCCTACCGGAACACGGAGCACTGGAGCCTGTATCTTCTGAGCTCGCACACGGAGTTTGAGCGCGCGTTCGGACGTCCGGCGGACAAAAAGCGCAAGCTCTACAACGGCATGATCAAATGCGATCTGTTCCAGTACCGCTGCCGCGTCAAATGAAATACGCTTATGCGCATTTCATTTGAATGGAGACGCGCTCCGCTGCGATGTCTCGGCCTCAAAAGCCTGTGCTTTTGAGCGAGAGACATCTTCGCTCCGCGAGCGGTATTTTGGCTCTGAAACGAAGTTCCAAAGCCAAAATGATTGGAATGTATTTGCGGCGTGCGCGCCGCAAACTCTGCTGAGAGCAGATGATGCAAAAAGTTAAAATATTTAAATAATTTTTCCGCGCCGCTCTTGCAAATCCTGCGAGGGCGGCGTAGAATATATATGACAAATTTCGACTTTTGTGAAAGTCCGTCCGAGGGAGGCGCTTCTATGAAGCATCTGTTCATTGTCAACCCCACCGCAGGGAAAAAGGACTGCAGCGCAGAGATCGCGCGCAAGGCGTATGAGACTTTGAAGCCCATGGGCGTGAACTATGAGATCTATCTCACCAGGGCGCCGCACGACGCTGAGCGTAAGATCCGCGAGGAGGCGGCTTCGGGTGAGCAGCTCTTTGTCTATGCCTGCGGCGGCGACGGCACGCTGAACGAATGCGTCAATGCGGCGGTGGGGCTAAATAATGTCGCGGTGACGAACTATCCCTGCGGCACCGGCAATGACTTCATCAAGATCTTCGGCGACGAAAAGGAGCGGTTTTTCGATCTGGCAGCGCTCGCCACGGGCGAGGTGCATGCCTTCGACGTGATCGAGACCTGCGGCAGATACAGCATCAACATCTGCTCGGTCGGCGCGGACGCGCGCATCGGCACGGATGTGCACAAATACAGCAGCATCCCGCTCATCGGCGGCGCGGCAGGCTATGTCGTGTCTCTGGTCGTGAACGTCTTCAAGGGCCTGAACATGCCGATCAAGGTCTCCGGCTGCGGCTTTGAGTATGAGGGCGAGTGCGCGCTGATCTGCGCCTGCAACGGGCAGTACTACGGCGGCGGCTTCCACCCCGTGCCGCAGGCGCGCCCCGACACCGGCGAGCTGCACTTCCACGTCGTGCGCGGCGTGAAGCTCTATGAGTTCCCCGGGCTCATCGGCAAATACGCCTCCGGACGCTGGGAGGAGCTCCCGGCGGACAAGCTCACGCACCTTGTCGGCAAGGAGCTCATCATCGACAGCCCCGAGGACATCGTCATCAACATCGACGGCGAGGCGCTCTACCGCAAGCACATCAACTTCACCGTCGTCCCCGGCGGCATCAACTTCTTCACGCCGAAGAATCTAAAATTTTTCGAACAGTAAAGACAGCGCCCGCAGCGATTCGGCTGCGGGCGCTTTGTCATTTCCGGCAGATGTTGGACGTGATCTTCGACAGCGCTTCGGCGGTCTCGGCGGCGTGGCGCCCGGTGCGGGCGACGTCCGCGAGCGAGAGCATCCCGACGAGCCTCCCGCTCTCTGTGACGGGCAGACGGCGGATCTGCTCGCGCTGCATGCGCCCGAGCGCCGCCTCGAGCGGCTCCTCGGTTTCGGCGGTCACGGCGCCGCGCGTCATGATCTCGGCAACGCGCTGGCTAGCTGCGTCTGCGCCGGAGGCGACGCACCGCGTCACGATGTCGCGGTCGGTGAGCATGCCGACAAGCTGCCCGTCCGCACTGCACACCGGCATCGCGCCGATGTTCCGCTCGCGCATCAGCCGCGCCGCCGCCGCGACGGGTTCCTCCGTCTCCAGACTCACCGGCGCCGCCGTCATCAGTTCCTTTACCAGCATGGCATGTACTCCTTTACAGTGGATTTACAGGGAGTATTGCCGCGCGAAAGCCGTTTTAAACCGGAAACAGCCGCAGGACTATGCCTGCGGCTGTAATGCTGTGTATCAGAATTTCCGGAACGTGGCGTCCAGGAGAAAATAGTAATAGTTCATCAGCATCTGCGCGCCCTGTGCGCGGGTGATCGGGGAGAGCGGATCGAAGAGCTTCACGCCGCTGCCGGTCATGACTTTGGTCTCATAGCAGATCAGCACATGCTCCAGCGCATAGGCGTCGATCTGTCCGACGTCGTTATAGATGCTTTTCAGCGCGGCGCGCAGCTGCGCCTCGGTGAGGTTCAAACCGCTCATGCCGGCCAGCGCCTGCATCATGCGGGAGAAGAACGAGGCCATCTGCTGCCGGGTCACGTTGCCGAGCGGATCAAAGGTCGTATCGGTCTTGCCGTCCGTGATCTTGTTCTCCACGGCCCAGGCCACGGCGTCGGCGTACCAATCATTGGGATGAATATCAGCGAAGCCGGAGTCCGCTTTCGGCGCGGGCTCGCCGTTCATGCGCCAGAGGATCGTCACGGCCATGGCGCGGTTGAGCGTGCCCTGGGGGTCAAACTTGCCCTCGGCAACGCCGTCCATCTTGCCGGTGGAGCAGACGAAGTTCAGCGCCTTGTCATACCAGTTGGTCGGCGCGTCGGTAAAGGTGTGCGCCTTGAACTCCAGGCCGAGGATCGCGGGCTTGAATTCCTTGTTGTAGATGTCGGCGGCCTTGCTGTCGTCGGCGTCCCAGTAGCGCTGGAAGGCCGCCACGGCCTTTGCCACGGACTCCGGCGTGTAGACCTTCTCGTCGAAGAGCACCGCGTTGCCGGAATAGTGGGTGCCTTTGTAGTCGTATCCGTTTTTCAGCATATCCCAGGTGACCGTCAGCGCGAAGGCCTGAACGGTCAGCGCCAGCGTCAGGACCAGCGCCAGAGCCAGCGCGAGCCATTTGCTTCTATGTCTCATGGTAAGCCTCCTGATTCTTTTGTGATAATGTTATTATACGCACTTCTTTCGGACGTGTCAACGCGAAAGAAAGTTTCTTTACAAAGCGCAGCGCAAGATGATATACTGATATAGTTATGCGACAAAAATCGGATCAAAGGAGCATCGCTATGAGCTACGCAGATCAGGTATTCATTCAAAACTGTAAAGAGATTCTGACAAACGGCGTCTGGGACACCGACCGCGAGGTGCGCCCGCGCTGGGAGGACGACGGCGCTCCGGCGCACACGGTCAAAAAGTTCGGCATCGTGAACCGCTATGATCTCTCGAAGGAGTTCCCGCTGCTGACCCTGCGGCGTACCTACTGGAAGACCGCCGTGGACGAGCTTTTGTGGATCTGGCAGCAGAAGTCGAACAACATCCACGACCTGCGCGGGCACATCTGGGATCAGTGGGCGGATGAGACCGGCTCCATCGGCAAGGCCTACGGCTATCAGCTGGGCGTGAAGCACCAGTACGCCGAGGGCATGTTCGACCAGGTGGACCGCGTGCTGTATGACCTGAAGCACAACCCCGCCTCGCGCCGCATCATGACGAACATCTATAATTTTCAGGACCTGCACGAGATGGCGCTCTATCCCTGCGCGTACTCCATGACGTTCAACGTCTCCGGCAACACGCTCAACGCCATTTTGAACCAGCGCAGTCAGGACATGCTCGCGGCGAACAACTGGAACGTTGTGCAGTACAGCGTTCTCGTGCACATGATGGCGCAGGTCTCGGGCCTGAAGGTCGGCGAGCTCGTGCACGTCATCGCGGACGCGCACATCTATGACCGCCACGTCCCCGTCATCGAGGAGATCATCCAGAATGAGCCGAAGCCGGCGCCGAAATTCATCATCGACGAGACCGTGGACGACTTCTACAAGTTCACCCGCGACAGTTTTAAAGTTGAGGGATACGAATATTCCGAGTTCAAGGGGAAAATCCCGATTGCTGTCTAATCTGTCATTGCGAGGAGCGTCAGCTGTGCGACACCCCAAATCTTGATTTGGTCGGTGGAGCCATGCAGAGCTGACGTGGCAATCCGCATCCCCATGCGACAAGAGAACGGATTGCCACACCAGTGTGCGCACTGGTTCGCAATGACCGCCTTTTAAGAAGGAGGAAACCATCATGCAGGCCATCGTAGCCGTTTATTCGGACTGGGGCATCGGAGCCAAGGGCACGCAGCCGCTCGTCATCCCCGCCGACCGCAGGCGCTTCCGCGCGCTCACGGACGGCGCGGCGGTGATCGTCGGGCGCAAAACGCTGGAGGACTTCCCCGGCGGACGCCCGCTGAAAAATCGCCATAACATCGTCATCACGCGGCAGGACATCACGGTCGAGGGCGCCGAGGTCGTCCATACGACAGACCAGGCCGTGAAAGCCGCCGAGCGGCACGACGCGTGCTTCGTCATCGGCGGGGACAGCGTATTCCGCCAGTTTTTCCCCTACCTCGACACCGTCCACGTCACGAAGATCGCTGCCGCGCCGCACTCCGACGTCTTTTTCCACGATCTCGACGCAGACCCCGACTGGGTGTGCGCCGAGGCGGAGCCGGAGCAGGAGCACGACGGCGTGATCTATCAATTCTGCGTATATAAGAAAGTGAAGCAAGCATGACCACAGAAGCAATGTATCAGTCCCTCGGCGTGTCGCCGGAGGTGTATGCCTACGGGGAGCGCGTTTTGAAGGCGCTCGAGGGACGGTTCAAAGAAATCGACGAGACCGCCGAGTACAACCAGTGCAAGGTGCTCGCCGCAATGCATAAAAACCGCGTGAACGCCGCGCACTTCGCCGCCACGACGGGCTACGGCTACAACGACGACGGGCGCGACACCTTGGAGCGCGTCTACGCCGACTGCTTCCATACCGAGGCCGCGCTCGTGAGACCGCAGATCACCTGCGGCACGCACGCGCTCACGGTCGCGCTCAGCGCAAACCTCCTGCCCGGGGACGAGCTGCTGTCTCCCGTCGGCGCGCCGTATGATACGCTCGAGGAGGTCATCGGCATCCGCGAGAGCGTGGGCTCCTTAAAGGAATACGGCGTGACCTACGCGCAGGCGGACTTAAAGCCCGACGGTACGTTCGACTATCCCGCCATCGAGCGCGCGATCAATGAGCGGACAAAGCTCATCACGATCCAGCGCTCCAAGGGCTACGCCACGCGCCCGACGTTTTCCGTTCAGCAGATCGGGGATCTGATCGCGTTCTGCAAGCGCGTAAAGCCCGACGTCATCTGCATGGTGGACAACTGCTACGGCGAGTTCGTCGAGCGCATCGAGCCCTCGGACGTGAGGGCGGATCTGATCGTGGGCTCGCTCATCAAAAACCCCGGCGGCGGGCTCGCGCCCATCGGCGGCTATATCTGCGGCCGCGCCGATCTCGTGGAGCGCTGCGCCTACCGTCTGAGCGCCCCGGGACTGGGGCAGGAGGTCGGCGCGAATCTGGGACTCATGCCCGCACTGTATCAGGGCTTCTTCCTCGCCCCGACCGTCACGGCGGGCGCGCTCAAGGGCGCGATCTTCGCGGCCAATCTCTATGAGCGGCTGGGCTTCAGGTGCGTGCCGAACGCCACGGAGAGCCGCCACGATATCATTCAGGCGGTTGAGCTCGGCTCCGCTGAGGGCATGGTCGCGTTCTGCAAGGGCATTCAGGCCGCCGCGCCCGTGGACAGCTATGTCGATCCCATCCCGTGGGCGATGCCCGGGTATGACAGCGAGGTCATCATGGCGGCGGGCGCCTTCGTGCAGGGCAGCAGCATCGAGCTCAGCGCCGACGGCCCGATCCGCGAGCCCTACGCCGTCTACTTCCAGGGCGGTCTGACCTGGCAGCACGCCAAGCTCGGCATCCTCATGAGCCTGCAGAAGATGAAGGAAAAAGGGCTCGTGCCGGAGAAATTGCCGGAATAAAGACAAAACACCTTCCGCATACGAAACGCGGAAGGTGTTTTTTGCTTTTACCGGTATTTCTCCACCAGCTTCTCCAGCGCCTCGGCGAAGGCGTTGAGGGTCTTGTTCGGCGCGCCCTCGAGCCGCGCAATGAGCTTCTGGACCGCCTCGCCCGCCCTGGCGAGCCGGATGTAGGCGGCGCTGGGGGCGAAGGCCTTCGGCTTCTTGCCGTGGTCCGTCTGAGGCTCCGCCTCGTGTTCCGGCGTGTGGAGGATGGGTCTCGGCTCCGCCTTGTAGACGAAGCTGCCGGAGGCGAGATCATAGACCGTGCCGCTGTACGGCGCGTGGGCGATGTAGCCGTGCTCGTCGCGCAGCGTTTTCACGAAGGCCTTGGTCGCGCCGTCGTCGCCGTGGTTGACAAAGACTGTCGCCGGGCGGGGAGAGATGCCCTCCAGCCAGCGCAGCAGCCCGTCGCGGTCGGCGTGACCGCTCACGCCCGGAAGCACCGCGATTTCAGCGTTCACGGCGATCTCGTCGCCGAGGAGCTTGACGCTCTTCGCGCCGTCGTGGAGCTTGCGCCCGATGGTGCCGACCGCCTGATAGCCCACGAAGAGCACCGTGCTCTCCGGCCGCCAGAGATTGTATTTCAGATGATGGCGCACGCGCCCCGCGTCGCACATGCCGGACGCGGAGAGGATCACCTTGGGCGTCCTGTCCGTGTTCAGCGCCTGCGACTCCGCCTGACTCACGGCGGTATGCAGATCCTCAAACCAGAGGGGATTGATGCCGCTGCGGATGAGGTCGCGCATATCGTCGTCCAAAAACGACACGTCCGCCTGCAGGAAGATGCCGGTCGCCTCGTTGGCGAGCGGGCTGTCCACATAGACGGGGAAGCCGTCGTGCCCGTGGATGAGGCGGTCGGTCTTGATCTGGCGGATGAAATAGAGCATCTCCTGCGTGCGCCCGATGGCAAACGACGGGATAATGACGTTGCCGCCGCGGTCGAGCGTGCGCTGGATCACGTCCGCGAGCGCGTGCGTGTAGTCGGGCTTTGCCTCGTGCAGACGGTCGCCGTAGGTGCTCTCGATCATCAGATAGTCCGCACCCTCGGGGCTCTGCGGGTCGCGCAGGATCGGCTGGTCGGTGTTTCCGACGTCGCCGGAGAAGATGATCTTTTTTTCCGTGCCGCCCTCGGTGAGCCAGGCTTCGATGCAGGCGCTGCCGAGCAGATGCCCCACGTCCGTGAAGCGGACGGCGATGTTCTCGCCGATCTGGATCTTTTCGTTATACGGGCAGGGGCGCAGGAGTTTTAAAAGGCCCTCTGTGTCCTCCAGGTCGTAGAGCGGGGGAACGGCGGGTCTGCCCGCGCGCTCGGCCTTGCGGCTTTTCCACTCCGCGTCGGAGATCTGGATGTGCGCCGAGTCGCGCAGCATGATGTCGCAGAGGTCGCAGGTCGCCTCGGTCGCGTACACCGCGCCGCGAAAGCCCTTTTTATACAGCAGCGGCAGATGCCCCGTGTGGTCCAGGTGCGCGTGCGTCACGAGCACGAAGTCCAGCGCCGAGGGCTCGACCGGGATCTCGATGTTTTCAAATTCGTCGCGGCCCTGCTCCATGCCGCAGTCCACGAGTCCGTATACGCCGCCCACCTCCAGCAGCGTGCAGCTGCCGGTGACTTCGTGGTTGGCGCGGATGAATGTCAGCTTCATGCCTGGATCCCTCCCGGAAATTGCAGATTCTGTCAATGCTATTATACACCTCCCAGCGGGCGGACGCAATATTACACTTGTGTAAAATCGGCGGTTGACGGCCTGCTCCGATGCAGGGTATACTGACGGTAGAACAGGGAAAACAAAGGGATAAGGGAGACTGCCATGAAGCTGAATGAACAGATCGAACAGCTCTCGACATATTGTACGCGCCTGCGCCGCGAGCTGCACAAAGTGCCGGAGCTGGGCTTTGACTGCTTTGAGACGCAGCGCATCATCCTGCGCGAGCTGGAGCAGTGCGCGCCCGACCGGCTGGAGACGATCGCCGGCACCGGCGTGAAAGCCGTGTTCCTCGCAGACCGTGCGACGGAGACGCTGGCGTTTCGCGCGGATATGGACGGCCTTCCGAACCCCGAGGAGGCGGACTGCCCGTGGCGCTCACAGCACGACGGACGCATGCACGGCTGCGGACACGACGGACACATGACAGCGCTTCTGACGTTCGCGCGCTGGCTGCGCGATCACCGGAGCGAGGTGCGGCGCAACATCGTCCTCCTGTTCCAGCCCGGCGAAGAGGGCTGGGGCGGCGCGCGGCGCATGATCGAAGAGGGCGCGCTGGAAAACCCGCGCGTCGACCGCATCTACGGACTGCATCTCTGGCCGACGGTCGGGCGCGGAAAGATCGGCGTGCGCTGGGGCGAGCAGATGGCGCAGACGAGCGATTTTGTGATCACCGTCTACGGCAAGAGCGCCCACGCCTCCACGCCGCAGATGGGCATCGACGCCATCGTCGTGAGCGCGGAGCTGATCACGATGGTGCAGACCGTCATCACCCGCGACGTCGATCCGCATCAGGACGCGCTGCTGACGCTCGGCAGGATCTGCGGCGGCACGGCGCACAACGTGATCGCGGATGAGGTGAAGATCAGCGGCACGCTCCGCACGCTCAATGACGCGCTGTTTGAGACGCTCACAGAGAAGCTCCACGCGCTCGTCCGGGGACTGGAGATCGCGACGGGCGCGACGATCCGGCCTGAGCGCCGGGTCTATTACCCCGTCGTGCGCAATCCGCGTCCGCTCGTGGAGCGGCTCTACGGCGTGCTCGATTCGATGGACGACACGGAGCTGGTCGAGCCCGTGATGGCGGCGGAGGATTTCGCCGAATACCAGCGGCGGGTGCCGGGCGTGTTTTTCTTCCTCGGCATCAACGGCGGGCGCGGCGGCGCGCCGCTGCACAGCGCGGCGTTTGATTTTGACGAGGACGTGCTGCTTGTCGGCGCGGAGGTTTACAGGAGACTGGCACAGGAAGGAACGTGATCGTATGATTCAGCAGGGAGAAGTCAGCATTGGAAAACGCACGCCGCCGAAGTACGACGGGCAGCTGCGCGCGTTCGCGCTGCGCGTGCCGGAGGCGATCTATCAGGCGAGCGGCATCCTCGTGTTCGGACGGCGCATCAAGTCGCTCGTGTTTTCCACAGACCTGTGCATCATCCGCAACGTGAACGCGGACGCGATCATCGCGGTGTATCCTTTCACGCCACAGCCGGTCATCACGCAGGCACTGCTGATGGCGGCGGACATCCCCGTGTTCGCGGGCGTCGGCGGCGGGCTGACGCAGGGACCGCGCGTGCTGAATCTCGCCATGAACGCCGAGAACCAGGGCGCGTTCGGCATCGTGCTCAACGCGCCGACCCGCGACGAGAGCATCCGCGCCGTGAATGAGCGTGTGGACATCCCCATCGTCGTGACGGTCGCGCACGGCAATACGGACTATGCTGCGCGCATCGCGGCGGGCGCCGACATGTTCAACGTCTCCGCCGCCGCCGAAACGCCGCAGATCGTGCGAGAGATCCGCGCGCAGTTTCCGGATTTTCCGATCATCGCCACCGGCGGTCCGACCGAGGAGAGCATCCTCCGCACGATCGACGCCGGCGCCAACGCCATCACCTGGACCCCGCCCTCCAACGGCGAGATCTTCAGGGACATCATGGCGGCGTATCGGGAAGAAAAACCGCATCCTTAAAAAAGGGGATTGCGTCGAAGGCGAAAGAATGATATTGTAGAGAGCATCCTTGATGAACTTTTCGGGAGGGCTCTTATCATGAAGCTGCTGGAGGAACGCATTCGCCGGGACGGCGAGATCAAGTCGGGCGACATTCTCAAGGTCGATCGTTTTCTGAACCATCAGATGGACCCCGCGCTGTTTTACGCCATGGCGGAGGAGTGGAAGCGGCTGTTTGACGGCTGCACGATCAACAAGATCCTGACGATCGAGGCCAGCGGCATCGGCATCGCCTGCGTGGCGGGGCTGGTGTTCGGCGTGCCGGTCGTGTTCGCCAAGAAGAGCAAGAGCCGCAACGTCTCCGACGACGTGTACACGGCCGAGGTCCCGAGCTTTACGCACGGCGGCGTAAACACCGTCCAGGTCAGCCGGGAGTATCTGCATGCTGAGGACCGCATCCTCATCATCGACGATTTCCTCGCCAGCGGCGCGGCGCTCGACGGGCTCATCAGCATCGTCGGGCAGGCGGGCGCGACGGTCGTGGGCGCGGGCATCGCCATCGAAAAGGCGTTCCAGCCCGGCGGCAGGCGCATCCGTGAAAAGGGCGTGCGCGTGGAGTCTCTCGCGAGACTCGCGAGCATGGAACCGCTGGAGTTTATCTAATAAAAAGACGTTCTTCCCCGTGGAAGAACGTCTTTTTTTAGTCGATTGTAAAAACGATCATCGTATTCATGCTTCTGCCGGGGGTGCGCACGGTGAGCGCGCCGGCGCGCAGGCAGGCGGAGGCGCCGCCGTCGAGATTCATCGCCGTCTCGCAGCCGAGCGCCGCCATGATCCGGCTCAGCTCCGCCATCGTGCACTTCGCGCTGGCAAACACCACGCGTCCGTCCGCGCGCACGCCGACGGCGATGCGCACGGCGCTCAGCTTCACGAGATCCGGTGCGTGAAAGCCCTCGGCGGCGTAGGTGTCGGCGCTGCCGTAGGGCCTGCCGTTTTTCACCACGGTCGGGCCGCAGCTGAGCGCCGCGCGCAGGTTCTGCGTGGAAGCGCCGGCATAGTACACCCCGGCGGAGATCGTGTCGCCGGTCTCGCAGCGGGTCAGCAGCGCCGCCTCGTCGCCGTGCTCCGCGACCGCAAAGCCCGTCTCCGGGATCTCGACGGCGTCCGTGCCGGTCTCGTCGTCATAGAGCGCCGTCACCGTGCCGTCCGGCGCGCAGACGGCGATGCGCGCGAAGCCCGCGGGGACGGTCTCGCCGTACAGGGCGGTGTAGACCACGATCTCGCGCGCCGCGCCGTCCGGATCGTATGGCTCGCGGTTGCGCGCGGTCTCCGTTTCGGTGACGGCGGGCGCGCCGTTGTGCAGCCGCGTGAGCGTCTGCTCGGGGCGCATGAATTCGATGGACACCGCGCCGTTTTCGGCAATGACGAGACTCGGCGTGTCGGCGGTGCTGTTGTTGTCGATGCGCGCCGCCTCCCCGTCGATGACGAGATTGGCGTAGGTCGTGAGATCTTTCATATCGAAAAACGCACCGTTGGCGCCGATATAAGCGCCGGCCCGCTCCAGGATCGAGTCGGCCCGTTCAACCCGGAAGAGCCGATCCTGCGCCAGCACGATGCGTCCCGTGTAGCCGTGCACGGGGAAGACGAGCGCCTCGACCGGAATGCCGTCGAGCTCGGTCTCGATGTGCTCCGGCTGCTCGCAGTCCGGCAGCGACGCGGCATCGAGCGGCGCGACGCCGAGCAGACGGCTCAGCATCGCCGCGCTCTCGGCGCGCGTCATGTGCGCGCCGGGGCGGAAGCTGCCGTCCTCATAGCCGTCGAAGATCCCGCCGCGCACGCACTGCGCCACGGCCTCGGCCGCCCAGTCGGGGATGTCGGCGGCGTCCGTAAAGGGCGCTGCGCGCGACGTATCGGAGAGCCGGATCTCATCGCAGCGCGCGGCAAAGCGCGTGACGAAGACGGCGGCCTCCGCGCGCGTGACGCTCCGGTCCGGCTGAAACGTCCCGTCGGGATAGCCCTCCGCGAGGCCCGCAGCCGCGCTCCAGTTGATGTACGGCGCGTGCCAGTCCTCCGCCGAAACGTCGGAAAAGGCCTCCTTTGCGCGTGCGTCCTGAAGCGCCTCGTCCTCCGCGACGGCGGCGGCCATGAGCTTCACAAGCTGGGCGCGCGTCACCTCGCCCGCGGGGACAAACCGCTCCGGCTCCATGCCGTCGATGATCCCGGCGTCCGCGAGCGCATAGACATAGCCCGCGAACCAGTCGGCGCGGCGCACGTCCCAGAACGCGCCCGGCCGCGCCGCGGCAGCAGGTGCGAGCGAGAGCGCGAGCGCAAGCGCGAGTGTCAGACCGATCAGTTGCTTTTTCAAAACGGTGCTCCTTTTTTCAAGAATCTTATGCTCTGTATTATAATACGCAGCCTCGGCGCGCGCAAGCAGGTACATTCCGGAAAGGGACGAAACGCCGTTCCTGATTTAAAGCGCAAAATATGTGCATCAATCTCACAAGCAGCGTGTCGAATTGCCTTGATTTTCCGTCGTTTTTTGTGCTTGACAGGGAGGACACTTGATGATAATGTGTTACTGTCTTTTTGAAGTTCATATCGCATCGGTATATCACAAATAATATGGTTTTGCAGTCTCTACCCGGTCGCCGTAAATGACCGGACTATCGATGATCCCCGCGCGTCGGGGACAGTCATCTGCGAAAGCCATATCAGCTTTCGCTTTTTTTGTATCCGATCGCATCCGCGATTACGATAAATTTTTATTATTAGGAGACACGAACATGAAGAAAATCACCGCTCTGCTTCTCGTCATGGTCATGGTTTTCGCTCTCTGCGCCTGCGGCAGCGATAAGCCCGCCAACGGCGGCAGCGAGGACACAGCCGATTTCAAGGTCGGTTTCATCTTCCTGCATGACGAAAACTCCACCTACGACAAGAACTTTATGGACGCCGCCAAGGCTGCCTGCGAGGCGAAGGGCGTTGCTTACGAGCTGCGCACCAACATCCCCGAGGGCCAGGAGTGCTATGAGACCGCTGCGGATCTCGCCGACGGCGGCTGCAGCCTGATCTTCGCCGACAGCTTCGGTCATGAGGACTTCATGATCCAGGCTGCCAAGGAGTTCACCGATGTGCAGTTCTGCCACGCCACCGGCACCAAGGCGCACACCGAGAAGCTCGACAACTATCACAACGCGTTCGCCTCCATCTATGAGGGCCGTTTCCTCGCCGGTGTCGCTGCCGGTATGAAGCTCAACGAGATGATCGAAAACGGCGACATCACTGCCGAGCAGGCCAAGATGGGCTACGTCGGCGCTTTCCCCTATGCGGAAGTGAAGTCCGGCTACACCTCCTTCTATCTCGGCGCCAAGAGCGTCTGCCCCACCGTGACCATGGACGTCACCTTCACCAACAGCTGGTATGACCAGACCCTCGAGAACGAGGCCGCCAACAAGCTCATCGAGAACGACTGCGTGCTCATCAGCCAGCATGCCGACTCCATGGGTGCTCCCTCCGCCTGCGAGCAGGCCGGTGTGCCCAACGTCAGCTACAACGGCTCCACCATCGCGGCCTGCCCCAACACCTTCATCGTGTCCTCCCGTATCAACTGGGAGCCCTACTTCGAGTACATCATTGACTGCGCCATGAACGGCAAGGCCATCGACACCGACTGGACCGGCACCATCGCCACCGGCTCCGTTGAGCTCACCGAGGTCAACGAGGCTGTCGCCGCCGAGGGCACCCAGGAAGCCATCGACGCCGCCAAGGCCAAGCTCGAGTCCGGCGAGATCCACGTCTTCGACACCGCTTCCTTCACCGTGAAGGGCGAGACCCTCACCAGCTATCTCGCGGACGTCGACGATATGGGCGACTTCCAGCCCGAGACCGAGGTCATCAAGGACGGTTACTTCCATGAGTCCGAGTTCCGCTCCGCTCCGTACTTCGACATCGATATCGACGGCATCACGAACCTGGACGCGTAATCCATCCAACTTCAAACACAAGCTCCGGCTTACCCCGGAGCTTGTGTTTTCAAAATCAACAAGCATTTCCCATGGATATGCTTGTTGATTCGATACCGCCAATATTTTGGCTATGCCAAAAAGAAAATGTTTGCACAACAAACATTTTCGGCGGTGTTGTATCGGATTCGAGGCGGGCCTTGCCCCCTCGAGCTCCCCTGCTGCTCTATCTCATGAGTCGCTGCATGACTCTGAGAGTCTGCGATTCAAGCTTTAGCTACTGCAAAGGAAAGTGCAGTCTGAACTACCGCGCTGTCCCTTGCAGTAGAACCATTTTTCGGAGGTGTGAGGTTTTTGGAAAAGAAAACCGCCGCAGTCAAAATGCGGAACATTACCAAGCGCTTCGGCAGCATCGTTGCCAACGACAAGTGCTGGCTGGACATTTACAGAGGCGAGATTCTCGCGCTGCTGGGCGAAAACGGCAGCGGCAAGACCACGCTCATGAACATGCTCTCCGGCATCTACTTCCCCGACGAGGGGCAGATCACGATCGACGGCAAGGACGTCGTGATCCGCTCGCCCAAGGACGCGTTCGACCTCGGCATCGGCATGATCCATCAGCACTTCAAGCTCGTGGACGTGCTCACCGCGGCGGAGAACATCGTCCTCGGTCTCGAGGGCAAGCTCGATCTGAAGGCCGCCTCCGCGCGCATCCGCGAGATCTGCGACACCTATGGCTTCGAGGTCGATCCCGACCAGAAGATCTATGACATGTCCGTCTCCCAGAAGCAGACGGTCGAGATCGTAAAGGTCCTGTATCGCGGCGCGGACATTCTGATCCTTGACGAGCCCACCGCCGTCCTCACCCCGCAGGAGACGGACAAGCTCTTCACGGTTCTGCGCAACATGCGCGACGACAACAAGGCCGTCGTCATCATCACGCACAAGATGCATGAGGTGGAGGCGCTTTCCGACCGCGTCGCCGTTCTGCGCCACGGACAGTTCATCGGCGACATGCTCACCAAGGACACCAACGCGCAGGAAATGACGAACATGATGGTCGGCCGCCCGGTCACGCTGAACATCGACCGCCCCGAGCCGAAGGATCCCAAGCCGCGCATTCTGGTCGAGGGACTCACGGTGCGCAGCATGGACGGCATCGTGAAGCTCGACGACGTCTCCTTCACCGCCAACGCCGGCGAGATCCTCGGCATCGCGGGCATCTCCGGCTGCGGACAGAAGGAGCTGCTGGAGGCCATCGCGGGTCTGCAGCCCACGGAGGCGGGCAGCATCCGCTATGTGGAGGACGACGGGACGGAGGAGGAGCTCCTCGGCAAGGACCCGCTGTCCATCGCGGAGATGGGCGTTACGCTCTCGTTCGTGCCGGAGGACCGTCTCGGCATGGGTCTCGTGGGCAACATGGACCTCGCGGACAACATGATGCTCCGCTCGTTCCGCCGCGGCAAGTCGCTCTTCACCGACCGCCGCACGCCGAAAAAGCTGGCGGAGACCGTCGTGCAGGAGCTCGAGGTGAACACGCCGGGCGTGTCCACGCCGGTGCGCCGCCTCTCCGGCGGCAACGTTCAGAAGGTGCTCGTCGGCCGCGAGATCGCAGCTGCCCCCACCGTCCTGCTCACGGCCTACGCCGTGCGCGGTCTGGACATCAACTCTTCGTATATGATCTATGATCTCATCAACCGCCAGAAGGCGGCGGGCGTCGCCGTGATCTATGTCGGCGAGGATCTGGACGTGCTCCTGGAGCTCGCCGACCGCATCCTCGTCCTCTGCGGCGGCAAGGTGAGCGGTATCGTCCCCGGCCGCGGCGCGACCAAGCGCAAGGTCGGTCTGATGATGACAAAGCTGGGAGGTGACACGCAAGATGCATGAACCGTTGTTTCACATTTCCAAGCGCGGCGCGCTGCCGTGGTACCGCGCGTGGCTGATCCGCGGTCTCGCGCTTTTGGCGGCGCTGGTGCTCTGCGCCGTCGTGACGACGCTCCTCACGGGCATCAATCCCCTGCAGGTGTATGTCACGATCTTCAAGGGTTCGTTTGCCTCCTCCCGCCGCTTCTGGGACATGCTGCAGCGCCTGTCGATTCTGCTGTGCGTCTCGCTCGCGGTCACGCCGGCGTTTCGCATGCGCTTCTGGAACATCGGCGGCGAGGGTCAGGTGCTGGTCGGCGGTCTCGCGAGCGCGGCCTGCATGATCCTGCTCGGCGGCAAGGTGCCCGATGCGGGCCTGATCGCCCTCATGACGGTCTCCGCCATGGTCGCGGGCGCCATCTGGGGCGGCATCCCCGCCGTGTTCAAGGCCAGGTGGGGCACGAACGAAACGCTCTTCACCCTCATGATGAACTATGTCGCCATCCAGCTCGTGCGCTATTTCAGCGTCGTCTGGGAGTCCCCGAAGGGCTCCGGCTCGATCGGCGTCATCAACCCCTCCACGCACTGGGGCTGGCTGCCGGAGATCGGCAACGCCTATTTCCTCAAGGTGCTCGTCGTGGCGCTGCTGACCATCGGCGTGTACATTTACCTCAACTACTCCAAGCACGGCTATGAGATCGCCGTCGTCGGCGAGAGCGAGCGCACCGCCCGCTACGTCGGCATCAAGGTGGAAAAGGTCATCATCCGCACGATGCTCCTTTCGGGCGCGCTGTGCGGCATCGCGGGTCTGCTGCTCGTCGGCGGCACCGACCACACCATCACCGACACCACCGCGGGCGGCCGCGGCTTCACGGCGGTCATGGTCTCGTGGCTGGCGAAGTTCAACCCCGTCTGGATGATCCTCACGAGCTTCCTGCTGGTCTTCCTCGGCAAGGGCGCCGAGCAGATCAGCTCCCAGTTCCAGCTCAACCAGTCGTTCTCGGACATCCTCACCGGCATCATCCTGTTCTTCATCATCGGCAGCGAGTTTTTCATCAACTATCAGATCAACTTCCGCAAGAGCGGGGATAAGGAGGGCAAGTAAGCATGTTTGACATTCTCTCGTTCCTCCCCCGCGCCGTCATGCAGGGCATCCCGCTGCTGCTCGGCAGCACCGGCGAAACGCTCACCGAAAAATCCGGCAACCTGAACCTCGGCATCCCCGGCGTCATGTACGTCGGCGCGATCTGCGGCGTCATCGGCTCGTTTTTGTATGAGCAGAAGGTGCCCGCCGATCAGATGAACGCCGTGCTCGCCGTCGGCATCCCGATGGTCTGCTGCCTCGTCGGCAGTCTCCTGATGGGTCTGCTGTACTGCTTCCTGACGGTCACGCTCCGCGCAAACCAGAACGTCACCGGCCTTGCGCTCACGACGTTCGGCGTCGGCTTCGGCAACTTCTTCGGCGGCTCGATCATCAAGCTCGTCGACAGCGAGGTGCCGAGCATCGTGCTCAGCGCCACGAACCGCTATTTCTCCGCGTCGCTCCCGTTTGCGTCGAAGCTCGGCGTCGTGGGCAAGGTGCTCTTCAGCTACGGCTTCCTCGCGTACATCGCGGTCATCATCGCCATCATCGCAAGCTACGTCCTCAACCGCACCCGCACGGGTCTGCACCTGCGCGCCGTGGGCGAAAACCCGCAGACCGCGGACGCCGCCGGCATCAACGTCGTGAAGTATAAATACATGGCGACCTGCCTCGGCAGCATGATCGCGGGTCTCGGCGGACTGTACTACGTCATGGACTATGCCGCCGGCATCTGGTCGAACAACGCCTTCGGCGACCGCGGGTGGCTGGCCATCGCGCTCGTCATCTTCACGGTCTGGAAGCCGAGCTGGGGCATCCTCTCCAGCTTCCTGTTCGGCGGACTGTACATCCTGCACCAGTACATCCCGTCCGGCATGAATCTCGCGGTGAAGGAGCTCTATAAGATGATCCCCTACGTCGTTACGATCATCGTGCTCATCATCACCAGCATGCGCAACAAGCGCGAATCCCAGCCGCCGGCAAGCCTCGGCCTGCCCTATTTCCGAGAAGAACGATAAAGCAAAAAACGATCCTTCCAAACGGAAGGATCGTTTTTTGTGCTTCTATGGCGCGGGCGGCAGATTGCCGCCCCTACACGTTTGTATGAACTGCGGGGGCATGTAGGGGCGGATACCATCCGCCCGCCTTTTCTGATTATCGCACGCGCTCGTCGCCCCAGAAGAAGAGGGCGACGGTGCCCGGACCCGTGTGGCTGCCGATCGTGGTGCCGACGGAGTAGATCTCGACCTTGCCGTTGAGCCTGGGGAATCTCGCCTCGACGAGATCCGCCACGGCGCGGGCATCGGCCATGCAGGCGGAGTTGGAGATGTAGCACTTGCCGGAGTAGTCCTCGCCGCCCTCGGCGTGCTCCGCCATGCGCTCGACGATCTCCTTGATGACGCGGTGCTTGCCGCGGAGCTTCTCGCGCGGGATGAGTCTGCCGAGATCGTCCATGTTCAGCAGCGGGCAGATGTTCAGCAGTCCCCCAAACCAGCCTGCGGCCTTACTCACGCGGCCGCCCTTGACATAGAACGTGAGGTCGGTGGAGAAGAACCAGTGGTGCAGGCGCAGACGGTTTTCAACTGCCCAGTCACGTGCTTCTTCCACGCTCATTCCGGCGTCGCGCAGGTCGGCGAGCCTGTCCATCAGAAGGCCGTAGCCTGAGGACGCGCCGAGGCTGTCCACGACATAGACCTTGCGCCCGGGGTACTGCTCCATGACGAGCGCGGCTGCGCTCTGCGCGGAGTTGATGACACCCGAAATGCCGCTCGAGAGCGTCAGGTGCAGCACGTCCTGCCCTGCGGCGCAGAATTTGGAGAAGTACTCGACAAACTCCGACACGTTCACCTGCGAGGTGCGCGTCTCGGCGCCGTCGGTCATCGCCTGATAGAATTTGTCAAAGGGAATGGACTCTCCCAGATCGTCGAGATAGTCCTTGCCGTCGAGCGCGAAGTGAAAGCAGATGTAGTGGATGTCGCGCGCGGCAAAATGCGCCTTGCTCAGGTCGGCGGTGGAACAGCAGCTCAATACAAAAGACATGATGGTAACCCTCTCGATTTATGATGATTTTCGGTGTGTCGGATCAGTGGCGGTATACGATCGCCTTGCGCTTCATCTCCGCGACGTCGGGCCCCTCCAGATACCGGATGATCTCCAACGCGAACGGGATCGCCGCCCCGAGACCGGAGCCGGTGATGATATTGCCGTCGCAGACGGTCTCGGCGTCGATGTATTCCGCGCCGCCGAGGTCGGTCTCGCAGCCAGGGTAGCAGGTCGCGCGTCTGCTCTCGAGCAGACCCAGACCGCCCAGCACCGTCGGCGCGGCGCAGATGGCGGCTACCAGCTTGTCCGCGTCGTAAAACGCGCGCACCGCGCTGCACACCGTCTCGCTCGCGGCGAGATTCGGCGTGCCGGGGATGCCGCCGGGGAGGATCACCGCGTCCGCCGTGAGATCGGCGTCTTTCGCGAGCGCGTCACACACGATGCGCACGCCGTGGGAGCTCTTGATCGTCAGCTCATCCGAAACGGCGCAGATCTGCACCTGCGTGCCTGCGCGGCGCAGCAGATCGACCACGATCAGACCCTCGCATTCCTCAAATCCCGGCGCAAAAAAGATCACAGCCTTGGACATGGTTTTTCCTCCTTTACAGATAAAACAGAATGGTCAACGTTTCCTGATTCCAACTATACCACAGAATCATTAAAAATGCATGATAATTCTTGCCGGACGCGCCGGATGCTCCTATACTAAACGGCAGGAGGAGGTGGGGCTATGGAAAAGAAGGACGGACAGGGCTTCGGCTGCCTTGCGGCGCTGCTGCTTGCGCTCGCGCTGCTGATCGGAATCGGCTGGGTGTCGTATGTCCGCGAAGAGCGCGAGCTCCGGCAGAAAAGCTGTGAGGAGTTTCCCAATAACACACCCCGGATCTGCACCACGCCGCGCCCCACGGCGACGCCCCGACCCACGACAACGCCCTACACGCGCCCGCGCAGCACCCCGCGCGGCAATGACGATGATCCCTACGACGTGAACGACTACACGAGCGAAGAGGATTTCTACGACGACCACTACGACGACTTCTTCGACTACTACGACGCCGAGGATTATTATAACGAGCATCATGAATGAATGTTTGGGAGGTTGATTCGTAATAGATCGGGCGAATGGAGCAGACATAAAATCGGTGGGATATTTCCTAACTGCATCCGGTAAGACGAAAGCAGACACTTGAAAAAGTGTCTGCTTTCATCTTGCCAGGAGCACGGCATACAAAACCTGCCCTTTTTCACTTTTCTGCTGTTTTGGCCTGATATAGCTTCATCAGTTCCGCGACACAGCTTGATTCCGTCGTGTCTTTGATAGACATACCATAGGCCTGCATAACAGCGCGATCATTGTTTTGATGAGCCTGCAACAATTCAGGGAATAAATACATTTCATCGCCGTACATATCCGCTAAACAGTTATCAGGATATAGTTTTCGCGCATCAAGGATTGCCTGCGCCGTTCGTTCAATTCTTGCCCGCTGTTCATCAGTTACATCAGGGAACGGGAAATTATAATACACGGACGGAGCATAACGATAATCGTTTTTTAACCTGCCTGCTATTGTCCGCATCCATGAATTATGGACGTTGGAGCAGATTATTCCAAACTCATATAGGCTTGCGTTATATACAAGCACAGCAGAATCACTTGCTATTACATCAGGGGGCAAGAAACCTATCGGTATATAGCGCCGTCCCGATGACGAAACGCGCGGAATAATAAGATAATCCGTTTCGGGCTGTCGATTTTGCGTAAACAGGAACGGCTTGTCTGCCGTTTTCTGGATCCTGTCAACGGGGCTTTTAAGCCTGTATTCACGAATATAGTTAAACCGTTCTATCAATTCAGGAATATGTTTAAACTTGTTAGGACTGACACCAACGAACCAAAAACAATAGCGGCTATAACCCACATCGTTGATGAATTCCCGGCTTCCAATAAAAGGCTTTATAACTTCATCCAATTCAGGATATTTTGATAGCAGAGCCGCCCGTTCGCCTGCTGATAATAATAGGCGGCCATCATCGGCGGGCGGGCTACCCTGAACAACCTTTGCAAGCCCTTTGTTAATGCTTTTACTTCTGTTTTTGATAAACACATCCGGGGCGGGCTTTAAGTAACCGTTTATGTGGACAACGATCTTATATTGTTCACCCGAAAACAGCTTTTTGGTTTCTCTGTTAATATACGAGAAACCAACAATAACGCACATAACGGCTGCCTTTTCTTTCGCTTCACTTGTCCACTTAAAAGTGGTATGGGCAAAGTTTATAATAATGCCGTCCCCTAATAACATTTCCCAAAGCAGATTTACAGATTCGCCCTGACAAATAGAGTTTGAAGAAACAAATGCGGCTTCTGCTTTGCTGTTTTTCATAAAATCAGCAGCTTTTTTGAACCATCCTGCGACATAGTCCAGTTTCCCGCCTGCGTTTGATGGTGCAAAGACAGCCTGCATATCATCCGCTTGTGTTTTTGTTCGCATTGCCTGCCCGACAAACGGCGGATTGCCCATGATATAATTCAGGGAATACTTGGGAACCACACTTTCCCAATCAATGCGCAGGGCGTTCCCCTCAACAATAGAAGCATTTGTTTTTAGGGGCAGGAAATCAAGAGGCATAAGAACAATATCTTCTGTCTCTTTCATCATTTGACTTTCAGCAATCCAAAGCGCGGTCTTGGCGACCGTGACCGCAAAATCATTGATTTCTATACCGTAAAACTGGCTGATTGATACCTGTATCGGGCTGTTGTTTGCATCGCCGAAAGCCATCTGCCCGCGCATCAAAAGCGCAAGCACTTCATTTTCCAGACGGCGCAGCGATAAATATGTCTCGGTTAAAAAATTCCCGCTGCCTGCCGCCGGATCCAAAAACGACAGCGACGCAAGTTTTGCCTGAAATCCCCGCAGCTTTCTTTCCTGCGTTTTTATAACGGTTATGCCCTTGATTTCCTCAAATTCTTTTTTCAAATCATCAAGGAACAGCGGGTCAATGACTTTGTGTATATTTTCGATAGAGGTATAGTGCATCCCGCCGGAACGCCTTGTTTCCGGGTTCAATGTGCTTTCAAAGACCGCGCCGAAAATTGTCGGGCTGATTTCAGACCAATCAAAATTTTCGCTTGCTTTCACTAACAGCAATTCCCGGATTTCATCGGTAAATTGCGGGATTTCAATTTCTTCATCCGCAAACAGCCCGCCGTTGACATAGGGGAACTGTGCAAGTGACTGCTTCAAATAGGGGCTTCTATCCTCAATCTTTGTATCGAGCACGCGGAAAAGGCGCACAAGAGCTTCCCGCAAATCCTCTGTGTCATATTTGGCGAGATAATCATGGAACATTTCGCGCTTGCCAAATATTCCGGCGTCCTCTGCATACAGGCAGAACACGAGACGGACGCACAGTTTATTCAGGCTTTTCAGCGTTTGTTCATTTGACGGGTCAATATACTGTTTCAGGAACGCATCATAAATCAGACCGACGATTTCGCCCGCCTGAATGGATATTTCCATTTCCCGCCGCAAATGCACATTGCCTGTATCGACAAGAAATGAAAGCCTGTAATACTCTTTTTCCAAATCCGCTAACTGTATCTTTTCAGGTTCGCCGCCGGGCTTTTCCATGTCATAGACATAGAATTCCCCAAAATTGCAGGTGACAACCCAACGCGGATGCTTTGAAAGGGGCAGTTCGGTAATATAACGCTTTGCCTGTTGGAACGGCGTAAGCAGGGAACCGTCTGATTGCTTTATGGGCTTGTTCAAATCCTTGCCGAGCCCTTTCTGTTCAATCAGCACTTTCGTTTCCGGGATAAAGCCGTCTATAAAGCTGGTGTGGTCTAAATGCACCTGTTCTTCAAACAGGATAAAGTGCTCGGGATGTTCCACCCCGTACACATCACGAAGCAGGGAGAGCCAAAAAGACTGGCTTTCCCCTTTTTCATATCCTTTGCCTTTCCAATGCGCCGCGAAAGCCTTAGCCGCCGTCCGCTGCTGTGCGTCTGTCATTTCTGTACCCCTCTTTCGGGTATAATCATACAGCTAACAGTATAGCACACCCCCACCTCTTTCTCAATACGGTATCAAGCTGTTTTCCACGGTAGCTTTCGGTATCGGCTTGTATATTTAAGCGACAAACGGGCATAGCAAAACACGGCCGACCTGCACGAAAAACACAGCAGCGTTTTGAGCATCATCGTAGGGGGCGGCGTCCCCGACGCCCCGCTGCTGCCTTGCTTGACGGAAAAACGGGAAGTCGAGGACGCTGTCCCCTACAAGCAGAATGCTGAAAATGAAAATACCTCCTGCCTATTGTGAAAGGAAATCAGCAATAGGCAGGAGGTGCTTGTTGATTTGGACGTGGTTCGTGCGATTCTTCAAAGCCCTTGTGCTACAATCCTTACCGCGTCGCCGCCATCTGCTTTCTGCGGAGCGTGAGACTGTCCGCGATCATCGCGATGAATTCCGAATTCGTCGGTTTTCCCTTGATGTTGCTGACCGTATAGCCGAAGAACTTCTGCAGCACTTCGATATCCCCTCTGTCCCACGCGACCTCGATGGCGTGGCGGATGGCGCGCTCGACGCGGCTGGGCGTGGTGTTGAACTTGCGCGCGACCTCGGGGTAGAGCACCTTCGTGACGGCGTTGATGATCTCCATGTCGTTGATCGTGAGGATGATCGCCTCGCGCAGATACTGATAGCCCTTGATGTGGGCGGGGACGCCGATCTCGTGGATGATATCCGTGACCATGGACTCGAGATTCTGCGTCTCCGTGCGCGGCGCAGCGCCGACCGGCACGCCCGGAAAGTCCAGCACCCGCGGTGCCGCAACGGCGCGGACGCGCTCGAGCAGCAGGGAGAGGGACTTGCCCTTGGGCACAAAATAATCCGCGCCCAGCGCGGCACACTCCGTGATGACGTACTGGGTATAAAACCGTGTATGGACGATGACGTGCGTGTGGAGCTTTTCGCGGTGCAGCGCCTGCATGACGGCGATGCCGTCGCTTGTCCGCAGCACCAGATCCATCACCACTACGTCCGGCTGCAGTCGGCGCACGAGCTCCGGCACCTGTTCACCGTCGTCCGTTGCGCCGACGAGCGTGAGATCGGCGGAATCCGAGACCGCCGCCGTGATCGCGCGTCGCATTTCTTCATCCGCGTCCACAAGAAGCACTTTGATTTTGGTTGTCATAATATTTTCCTCCGCATGAATGACGTATTTGCGGCCCGCTACCTGCCGATTCTCGCAGTTTCACCGCTGTTGCAACCTAAATTTAGCATAGCCCCCATACGGAAGCAACGCGAAAAAGCGCGAATCATTCCAGATTTTTTGTTGACATAATTCAACACACCTCTACGAAATCCATCACATAGTAGCACGAAAACAGAGCGTTCTGCCGGATTTGACAGATTTTGCGGCGACTTTGGTCGAAATTATGTTAACTTATATTCGACAAAATTCGACAGAAAGCCCGAAAAAACACCGCAGCCGTCACCGGCTGCGGCAAAAAGCGTTTTAACCGGCCATGAGGTGCACGCGCAGGACGCCGGGGCCGGCGCGCAGGGCGGTGAGAAACTGCTCCATGCTCACGCGCATGTGCTGTGTCTCGGCGGTGATCGTCACGGGCGCGACGCCGCTCGTGGGGATGCTCTGGTTGATCGTGAGGATGTTTGCGCCGTTGCCCGCGAAGATGGCGAGCACGGAGCTCAGCACGCCCTGCTTGTCGCGCAGCTCCATGTTGAACGTGACGAGACTGCCCGCCGCCATGCTGCGAAACGGGCTCACGGCGTCTTTATATTTATAGAATGCGCTGCGGCTGATGTTCACGCGCTCGACGGCCTGCGCCACCGTGCGCGCCTCGCCGGTCTCCAGAAGCTCTTTCGCCTCCACGACGCGCAGGAAGATCTCCGGCAGAACGTCCGCCTCGACGATGTAGTAGCGCGGCTTCTTCCGAGGTGCCATGCGATCGCCTCCTTGTTCTCTTGTGTTTGATTATACAACACAATTTTTCGACACGCAAGCGCGGAAAACGGCGAGCGCTTGAGGTTGAAATTTTTAAAAGCTGTGCTATATTGGAAGCAGAGAAAGGCCTCCGGTGTGCGCCGGAGGGATGAGGAGGGTTTGTTTCATGGAAGAGCACAAGACCTATACGCCCGAGGAGCTGCGGTATCTGCGCATGCTTGCGCGGCAGTTTCCCACGGTGCGCGCGGCGGGCACGGAAGTCATCAACCTGCAGGCGATCCTGAACCTGCCCAAGGGTACAGAGCACTTCATTTCCGATGTGCACGGCGAGCACGAGGCGTTTCTGCACATTCTCAACTCCTGCTCCGGCGTGGTGCGCCAGACGCTGGATCAGCTGTTCGGCAACAGCGTGACGAGCGCCGAGCTCGATGAGCTCGCGACGCTGATCTACTACCCGCACGAGAAGATGGAGCTCATTCTGCCCCAGGCCGCCGACCCCGAGGAATGGTACCGCATCACGCTGCACCGGCTCGTGGAGGTCTGCCGCGTGGTCTCCGCGCCCTATACGAGATCGAAGGTGCGCAAGGCGCTGCCGCCGGACTTTGCCTACATCATCAGCGAGCTGCTGCAGACGCCGGAGGACGCGCAGGACCAGCACGACTACTTTGAAAACATCATTGCCACGGTCATCGAAACGGGGCTCGCGCCGGATCTGATCGCGGCGGTCTGCGCCGTGATCAAGCGCATGGCGGTCGACCACATGCACATCGTCGGCGATATCTTCGACCGCGGCCCGCGCGCGGACATCATCATGGACTCGCTTTTGAAGTTCCACAGCGTGGACATCCAGTGGGGCAACCACGATATCCTGTGGATGGGCGCGGCGTCCGGCAGCCGCACGCTCGTGGCGACGGTGCTGGCAAACTCCATCCACTACAACAATCTGGAGGTCGTCGAGACCGGCTACGGCATCTCGCTGCGCCCGCTCTCGGTGTTCGCAAACGAGGTCTATAAGGACGCCGACACGCACTGCTTCGCCGTGAAGCTCACGGGCGACGACGCCGACCAGTATTCGGAGAAGGACAAGCTCCTGTCCGCGCGCATGCACAAGGCGATCACGATCATCCTCTTCAAGCTGGAGGGGCAGAAGCTCATGCGCCACCCCGAGTACGGCATGGACGACCGTCTCCTGCTCGACAAGATCGACTATGAAAACAAGTGCATCACGATCAACGGCGTGACGTGGCCCCTCGAGGACACGGACTTCCCGACCGTCGATCCGAAGGATCCCTACACCCTCACCCCGGAGGAGGAGAGCGTCATCGACCAGCTGACCGCCTCGTTCGAGCACAGTGAGAAGCTGCAGCGCCACATCCGCTTTTTGTATTCCAAGGGCGGCATGTACAAGTGCTACAACGGCAACCTCCTTCTGCACGGCTGCATCCCGATGGCGGACGACGGCTCGCTTTTGAGCTTCAACTTCGACGGCAGGCCGCGCAGCGGAAAGGAGCTGTTCGACTACTGCGACGTCGCGGCGCGTCAGGCGTATTACTACAAGCGCGGCTCGAAGGAACGCAAGCTCGGCATGGACTTTCTGTGGTTCCTCTGGGCGGGGCGCAACAGCCCGATCTTCGGGCGCGACCGCATGACGACGTTCGAGCGGCGCCTGATCAAGGACAAGACCGCGTGGGAGGAGCCGAAGAACGCCTACTACACGCTCTATGAAAGCGCGGAGGTCTGCGAGAGGCTGCTTGAAGAGTTCGGGCTTACGGGGCGGCACCGTCACATCATCAACGGGCACATCCCCGTCAAGGTGAAAAAGGGCGAGCGCCCGATCAAGGGCGGCGGCAAGCTGATCGTCATCGACGGCGGCTTCTGCAAGGCGTACCAGCCGACCTCCGGCATCGCGGGCTACACGCTGATCTACGACTCCTACGGCTACCGCATCGTTGCGCACCAGCCGTTCGCCGGACGCAAAAAGGCGATCGAGGAAAACTGGGACATCACGTCGACGTATGAGATCTTCGAGCGCATGAACCACCGACGCAAGATCGCCCAGACCGACATCGGCACGCAGCTCAAAGCCCAGAGCGACGACCTGAAGCTGCTGCTGCGCGCCTACAAGGACGGCGCCGTGACAGAAGACCACAAAGAGTGATAAAAAACATGCACAGGCGGTAATGCCTGTGCATGTGATTTTTAAAGCTTCGTAAATGCCCAGCCGCCGCGGATCTGGGGCTCGAGCTCCGCGAACGACCATGTCCGCATCGAGCGGGTGCGGCTGTTGGGGTCGTTGATGATGATGCCGCCGTTTTCGGCGATGCCGGTGAGCACGATGTAGTGCCCGTGCAGCGTGAAGTCGCCGGGACCCATGATGCAGATGATCGGCGTGCCGGCAGAGAGCGTCTGCCAGAAATAATCGTTGGAGAGCGTGATGCCCGAAGCGCGCAGCCCGAGCGCGGCGGAGCCCTCGGAGAAGAGCGCCCATTTCGTGCCGCTGCCGACCTCGTTGTAGCCGTGCTCCTCGGCATAGCGCGCCATCCAGAGCGGGTCGTGCTCCGTGTGGCCGGTGAGGAAAATGTCTACCATCGAAAGGCAGGTCGGGCCGCAGCCGGAGCGGGCGAAGAAGTTTTCGTTGTAGCTTTCATAGCCCCAGCGCTCGTCCCACTGGTAGAGCCGGGGAACGCTCTCGGAGCCCGCGAGATCAGAGAGATCAATCTCCGGGTGCAGGTCGTGGCGCGTCGGGTAGTGCGCGACGAACATCCACGCGTCGGGGTTCACCGCGAACAGCTCCTGCAGCGCCTGGGGGATGTCGTCCGCCGTGTAGTACGGCCGGGGAATCTTCGGCAGGGGCGTGCTCGCCGCGACGGAGACGGGCTCGACGGTCTGGATCGTAAACGTGAGCCGGTCCTTCAGCCCGAACCACATCGCGCAGCCGAGCGCCACGCCCAGAAGAATCTGCGCCGTCACGAGCGCGGCTGTATGCACTTTTTGCTTCGCGGTATCGCTGATGCTGATGATCGTCACGTTTCTGCCTCCTTCCCGCGTTTTCGACGGCTTGTCCGCCGGAGAATGCAAGTTTACCATAAAAGGAAACAAAAAGCAACAACAAAATACAAAAAAGGCAGCGCATGTTTGCGCTGCCTTTCGGATATCATTCGATGCCCGGGATCTCGTAGCCGTGCGCTGCGAGCCAGGCGAGGGTGTGGGTGGTATCGGGCGTGAGCACATAATACAGCATCTGCGTGCCCCTGTCCTCCCAGCGGAGCGTGAACGTGATGGCGAGGTGGCTGGGATAGGCGTGCTCCACGGTCGAGAGCGTCGTGCTCGGGAACGCGCCTGCGCTGCGGTCGGGCAGGATGGCGTTCTGCCAGAGATCCATGGCCGCCCGATCATCGAGGAAGAAGGAGGTGTATTGGCCGGTATAGTCGTCCGTGTCGTCCGGCATGGGTGTGTTCCAGCTGATCTCGACTTCTTCAAGCGCCTGCGCCGTCATGTCGTGCCAGGGCTCGAGCGAGGCGTCGAAGACGTCGGATCGGCTGAGCAGAGCGCGCAGCCGGCCGGCGGAGCAGTCGGCGCTGCTGTCGTCGCGCACGGTGTAGCTGCGCGTGAGGGTCTTGCCGTTTTTCAGGTGATAGGTCAGGCGCACATCGCCGCTGCCGTAGAAGCCGGGCTCCTGCTCGTCAATGAGATCGCGGTGCAGGTCGGTGAGCGCTGCCAGCGTGTCGGCGTCCGTGATCTCCGCCTGGAGCTGGTACCATGCGTTGACCTCCGCGCGCTCGATCTCGGCGGGGTCGGGCACGTTGTGCACATAGCCGAAGACGTCCAGCTGCATCGCGCCCACGATGAGGCAGGCGACGAGCGCCGTGACGGCGACGCCGAGCCAGCTCTTTTTCTTCACGCGCACGGACTTCATGAGGATCATCTCGCTGATGAGATAGCCGATCGCCGCGCCGAGCGCCGTGAGCGCGAGCACGCCGACGGTCGAGTCCGAGAAATTGTCACGGAAGAAAAGCGCAATGAAGGCGGGCAGACCCAGCGCGCAGAAGAACGTCACGATATATTTCAGCAGCTGCCCCAGCCACTTTGCGGTCACGGGCTCCTGCGCGCACTCCATGCTGCGGCGCTTGAAGAGCACGAGGGCGAGTGCGGCGAGGACGACGCCGGCGGCGAGATAGGTCAGCACGACCGGCCAGCCGCGGAAGCTGAGAACCGCTTCGGGCGGCATGGCGTTGTAATTCATGCCGGTATTTACCAGAAGCTGCTCGCAGGGGGAGAGCTTCTCCAGCCACGAGAAGGCGGCGAGCGTCCCGTCCGCGGGCACGCCGATCAGCAGCAGCCGCGCCATGTACTGCAGCATGCCGCTGAGCACCACGCCGCCGAAGTTCACGAGCGCATACAGCGGCACGAGCACGAGAATGTGCCCCGTGAGCATCGCGCAGAACACGCCGACGGCATAGAACGTCACAGACTCCGCCGCGTACGCGCCGAGCCATGTCCAGACGGCGCCGAGATCATGCACGCCCTTGGTGAGCGCGAGCAGCGCCGCGAGCGCCGCCGACAGGAGCCCCGCCGAGAGCAGCATCGTGAGCCCTGCAAGAAAGCTCGAGCAGAAGAGTCCCTCGCGCCGGATCGGGAGCGAGGCCATCAGTCCCGCGGCGCGGTTCGTGAAGAGATAGTCGAATGTCGCCGCCGCGAACACCAGCCCGAACAGGCAGGTGAACACCGGCAGGCTGTTTGTCGCCTCCAGCGCGATGGTCGCAACGACCGCCGCGGCGGGCATGCCGCCGTAGATCATACTGGAATCGATACGCGCGATCAGATACGGCATGGAGAAAAACAGAATCAGCGCCGCGCCCGCCCACAGGGGCCAGTAGCGCGAGAGCGTTTTGCGGTAAACCGCGCCGTTAAAGCAGGATGTCTTTGACTGCATAGTCCGCACCTCCCAGCTCATAGATGAAAACTTCCTCCAGATTCAGCGGCACGACGTCGAGATACTGCGGCTGGCACGCGGCGAACATCGCCTGCGCCGCCTGGGCGTCGCCGCGCACGATCAGCGTGTGCATGCGTCCGGTGCTGCTCCGGTGCAGGATCGGGAGATCCTCGGGGAGCGCGCTGCCCTCCGGCAGGGCGACGAGCACCTTGACCGTGCCGCCCTGAAGCTCCGAGAGCGAACGCTCCAGCAGGAGCTTTCCGTGATCCATGATGCCGACGTGGTCGCACACGTCCTCGAGCTCGCGCAGGTTGTGCGACGAGACGAGCACTGTTGTGCCGTACTCCGCCACGTCCGCCATCACGAGACTCCACACCTGCCGGCGCATCACGGGGTCGAGTCCGTCCACGGGCTCGTCGAGCACCAGCAGCTCCGGTCGGGTGCTGAGCGCGAGCCAGAACGCCGCCTGCTTCTGCATGCCCTTGGACATGCGGCGGATCGGCTGCTTGGGGTCTAAGTCGAACGCCTCTTTGAGCTTTTCAAAGCGCTCGGGATCAAAGTTCGGGCAGACGCCCTTGTAGAATTTTGCCATGTCCCGGATGGACGCCGCGGAAAAATAGAACACGTCGTCCGGGATGTAGCCGATGCGCGCTTTCGCCGCCGGGTTTTCAAACACCGGCGCGCCCGAGAGCGTGATCGTGCCGGAGCTGGGCTTGTAGATGCCCGTGATGCAGCGGATCGCCGTGCTCTTGCCCGCGCC
The DNA here is from genome assembly GCA_900316745.1 of uncultured Eubacteriales bacterium. GTDB lineage: Bacteria > Bacillota > Clostridia > Oscillospirales > Oscillospiraceae > CAG-103. The sequence goes on from ONEB01000002.1 coordinate 52,341, forward strand.
GTTGGGGCCCACGAGCCCGTAGACCGCGCCCTGCGGCACCGTCATCGTGAGATCGTCCAGCGCGCGGAAGCCGTCGAACGTCTTGACCACATTCTGCAATTTCAGCATTCGTCATTCTCTCCTTTCCCGATGCGCGCGATGAGCGCCTCGCGCGTCACGCCGAGATAATTGAGCTCCCGCACCGTCTCGTCGAGCGTGTGCAGCAGCTTGTCGCGCCGCTGGATGTCAATCTCGCTGCGCGCTGCGGCAAAGCTGCCCTTGCCCGGCACGGAGTAGAGATAGCCCTCCTGCTCCAGAGCCCGGTAGGCCCGCTGGATCGTGTTCGGGTTGATCGCAAGCTGGCTCGCCAGCTCCCGCACCGAGGGGAGCTTTTCGCCGCCTGCGAGCGCGCCCGATACGATCAGCGTCCGCAGCCCGTCGCGCACCTGCTCGTAAATCGGCCGCGGGTCGCGGTAGTTGATGTTGATCGTGGGAACCACCTCCTGATGGGCGTGTATGAAGTGTATTAACTGTCTTAGTACAGTTAGGATAGCACGGATGCATGCGCCTGTCAAGAGGTTTTTTTGCGCGGGCGTCCGCACTTGTAATTATCCAGAAATTCGGTATAATAAAGGCATATCAACGTGGATGGGAGCTGGGAGCGATGAATCTGCTGCTCATGATCGCGCTGCTGCCGGCGGCGCTGCTGACGATCTATATCTATAAAAAGGACCGCGTGGAGCGCGAGCCGGTGCGGATGATCGTGCGGCTGCTGGCGCTGGGCGCGTTTGCGTGTCTCCCGGCCTCGGTGCTGGAGATGGCGATCTCGCGCGTGCTTTCGGCCTTCGATTTCCGGAACCCGTATTTCGCGTCGTTCCTGGAGGCGTTCGCCGTGGCGGCGCTGTGCGAGGAGCTGGTGAAGTATTTCTTCCTGCGCCGGACGACCTGGCGGAGCGCGGCGTTTGACTATCAGTTCGACGCGATCGTGTACGGTGTGTCGGTGTCGCTGGGCTTTGCGGCGCTCGAGAACGTGATGTATGTGATGCAGTCGGGCTTCGAGACGGGGCTGCTGCGCGCGGTCACGTCCGTGCCGGGGCACGCGATCTTCGGCGTGTTCATGGGGTTTTTCTACGGCTATGCCAAGCTCGCCGAGGCGCAGGGGCGCGCGTCTGAGGCGCGGGAGTATCTGGCGCTGAGCGTGCTGACGCCGATTCTGCTGCACGGGACGTATGACTTCATCGCGTTCTCGATGCAGATCTCGGAGCTTTGGATGGCGCCGTTTTTCGCGTATGTGGCGCTGCTGTATCTCATCGGCCTGCGCCGCGTGAACCGCTCGGCGAGAGACGACCGGCGCATCACCCAGCCGCAGACGAATTTCAACGTGCGGCAGTGGTTCGACCAATGGCAATAAGCCTCGCAGAGTTTTTCGCCCGCAGGCGAAAAAGCAATTTAAAACTATTTTCCCTCCGCGGCTTTGCCGTGGAGGGAAAATTCTTATCGCGGAGCGGAGACGACTCTCGCTCAAAAGCGGAGCTTTTGAGGCTGAGGCGTTGCAGCGGAGTGCAAGCTCCTCCAACTGGAAGCCGCAAGGCTTTCAGTTGGCATTGTAGCCCATGGGGTTTTTCGTCTGCCAGTTCCAGGTGTCGCGGCACATGTCCTCGATGTTGTATTCGGCGCGCCAGTGCAGAAGCTCTGCGCTCTTGTCCGGGCAGGCGTAGCACACGGCGAGGTCGCCGGCGCGGCGGGGCGCAAAGACAAACGGGATCGTGAGGTGGTTTGCCGTCTCAAACGCGCGTACCATCTGCAGCACGCTGCTGCCCTGACCGGTGCCGAGGTTGAAGACGCTCTCGCCGCTGTGCGCGTCCATGTAGGCGATGGCGGCGACGTGGCCGCGCGCGAGGTCCACGACGTGGATGTAGTCGCGGATGGCGGTGCCGTCGGGCGTGTCATAGTCGTTGCCGAAGATGCTCAGCTTCTCCCGGCGGCCGATGGCGGTCTGGGAGATGAAGGGCATGAGGTTGTTCGGGATGCCGCGCGGGTCCTCGCCGATGAGACCGCTCGCGTGCGCGCCGACGGGGTTGAAGTAGCGCAGGAGCACGACCGACCAGCTGGGGTCCGCCACGACGGCGTCGCGCAGGATCTGCTCGCAGACGTACTTCGTCCAGCCGTAGGGGTTCGTGCAGTTGCCGGTCTTGCTCGTCTCATAGAGCGGCATCGGGTTGTCGCCGGAGTAGACCGTCGCGGAGGAGGAGAAGATGATCTTCTTGACGTTGTGCGCGCGCATTGTCTGCACGAGCACGAGCGTGGAGTTGAGGTTGTTGTCGTAGTATTCGATCGGCATGCGCACGCTCTCGCCCACGGCCTTGAGACCGGCGAAGTGGATCACGCAGTCAATGTCGTGGCGGCGGAACACCTCGTCGAGGCGCTCGCGGTCGCGCACGTCGATCTCGTAGAAGGTCACGCCCTTGCCCGTGATCTGCTCGACGCGGCGCCCTGCCTCGGCGCTGGAGTTGACAAGGTTGTCGACGATGACGACGTCCATGCCCTGCTTCAAGAGCTCCACGCAGGTGTGGCTGCCGATGTAGCCCATGCCTCCGGTTACCAGTACGGTCATAGTATGAAATCTCCTTTACTAGGTTTTACTGTGTATACGAGTTGTCAAAGACGTCGCCGATGACCCAGACGCCGTCGATGCACAGAAGGTTCATCGTGTCCTGCCCCTGATCGCGCTCCTGATGGTCGCTGCCGATGACGGTCACGAGGATGCGCAGCACATAGCCCTCCGAGATCTCGGCTGCGGCAAAGCGGTCGCGCAGCGTGGTGCACAGCTGCTCCATCTCGGCGGTCTCCTCGAGCGGCTGCCCGCTCTCCCAGTCGATGGCGCCCTCGCGCTGGAGCTTTTCCAGATTCTCGCCGAAGAACGCGCTGTCATAGTCCAGCTGGTCGCGGTAGTGCGCGAGCGTCGCGTCGTCCATGGGCTCGGCCTTCTCCACGGTGAAGTCAAACGTGCAGTCATAGCCGTAGACCGCGCGGTATTCGCCGAGCATGCGGTCGGTCATGATCTCGTCGGTCGTGATGCCGGTGCGGATCATCAGCTGCGCGATGCGTGTCAGCTCCTCGCCGCAGAAATCGCCGACCGCCGCCTGCACGGCGTCCGGCCACGCGGCGTCGGGATTGTTCAGCAGCGCTTCAAACGCGAGCATCGGCGCTTCGTAGGCGCGCGCCTCGGGCTTGGCGGCGCAGCCGGCGAGCGAGAGCAGCATTGCCGCCAGAAGCAGCAGCGCGATGCGGGATCTGTGTTTCATGGTCGTTACCCCTCCCCGGGTTCGGTTGTTCTCGTTCTCTATTTTATATAATAATATAGCATTGAATCGGCGCAACGTCAACGGGTGGGTTGGCGACAAAGCGGCTGCCGATCGGCGCTTTTTCTGCCCCGGGAGGCGCGCGCTGTGCTTTTTCGGACACCAAATCTTTTTATTGACAACTTTTGAACACAGTCGTATAATGATTGTACAATAATCATATTAAAATGTGATATTGTGGTTTTCTATTTGGAACTTTTGTCTGATTACGCGATCCCCTTTTGGAGCGCAACCGGAAAGGGGGCAATGGGGGCACCAGATCCGGACCGCGCCGTCAGACGCAGCGCAATACAGACCAGAATGAAGGAGGAACGCAAGAAACATGAGAGACTTAAAGCACCTGATCTACTTTGAAGACTTGCTGCAGACGGCCAACAACGAGCTGATCCAGAAGGCGAAGGAGAAGGGCGGCATCGCGGTGGCGTACACCTGCGAGAACGTTCCCGAGCCCCTGCTGAACCTGGGCAAATGCTTCTCGATCCGTCTGCATGCGCCGCAGACCGGCTCGATGGATATCGCCGCGTTCTACATGACGAACCTGCTCTGCGAGCCCAGCCGTGCCCTGCTGGAGCGCGCCATCGAGGGCGGCTTCAACTTCGCCGACTGCGTCATCACGCCCGACGGCTGCACGATGATGAACCGTGCCGTCGAGAACATGGAGCTGCTGAAGACGATGGGCAAGGATAACCCCAACTTCTTCCATGAGTACATGGAGATCGCCTTCAAGAACACGCCCGCGGACGTCGATCTGAGCGTGCTGCAGTGCACGAACCACATCCTCACGCCGCTGCACGAGAAATACGGCGTCGACATCTCCGACAAGGCCATCCGCAAGGCCGTCGAGAAGCACAACAAGATGGTCCGCGTGATCCGCGAGATCGGCGAGTTCCGCAAGGGTGACAAGCCGCGCATCACGGGTTATGAGTTCCACGTTCTGTGTCTTGCCACTTATGTCTGCCCGGCGGATCTCGTGATGAAGAAGCTCGAGGAGACGCTCGAAGAGCTCAAGACCCGCGAGCCCGACGACAAGCCCTGGCGCTGCAAGGTTTTGCTCGTCGGCTCCGAGGTCGACGACAGCGGTCTCATCAAGCTCATCGAGGAGCAGGGCGCCATGGTCGCGGCCGACCGCTTCTGCTTCGGCTCTCTCCCGGGACGCACCGAGATCGTCCTCAACGACGAGGAGGACGCCCTCACGCAGGTCTGCCGCCACTACATCGAGCACTGCCAGTGCCCGCGCATGATGAACCAGGAAAAGGTCTACGGCCGCAAGCAGTATGTTGCCGACCTCGCCAAGGAATACGACGTCGACGGCATCATCTACCAGCAGGTCAAGTTCTGCGATCCCTGGGCGTATGAGCGCGTGCTCGGCTCCCACATGCTCCAGGAGGATTACGGCTATCCCGTCCTGAGCGTTGACCGCCCCTACAACATCGCCTCCTCCTCCGGTCAGATGCGCACCCGCGTCCAGGCCTTCGTGGAGAGCATTGAGATCAAGAGAATCCAGAAAGGTGGGAAGTAAGCATGGGAACGATGAAGACTGTTGAAAAGATCGTAAACCCCAGAGAGCGCGTCGGCGAAAAATCTCCGGGCAAGATCTATACCGACAAGCTGAAGGTCCGCAGCCGTCGTGAATGGCGCGGCTTCAGAGATACTTTCTACGATTATACCCGCTGGTGCTACCTGATGTTCGGCGTGCTGGGCAAGTTCATCATGAACCCGCGCAACGTCAAGGGCTTCCTGCGCTATCGCTGGATGATGAGTTATCTCTTCGTGCCGCACGGCATGGATAAGTTCACCATCGGTCTGCGCGACGAGGCGCTGCGCATCACGCATACGGCCATGAACTTCGTCATCGCGGACGTCACGCAGGCGATCTACAACTGCTTCCGCGGCGACCGCCGCGTCGGCAACGACGTGAAGTACTCCAACGAGTGCGTCATCACCGACGAGAACTCCATGGTCACCTTCATGATGGGCTTTGACCGCGACGAGGTCCACACGATCCTCCGCGAGGTGCCCACGATGTTCGCCTCGAACATCTTCCACCAGTTCAACGTCATGCACTACCTCGACGTCGCCCAGCAGAACGGCATCGCCGGCGACGTCTGCCCGATGCCCGAGGCCGAGGCCGGCATCTCCATGGACGACGATTTCTGCGTCCTCGGCTGCTGCGCCGTGCAGAACAACACCACCTGCGACGGCTCCCTCATGGGCAACGGCATCATCGCCAAGCGCCTCGAGCGCCAGTACGGCATCCCGACCTTCCAGCTGGCCACGCCGCTGCGTCACCAGGAGCCCGACGTCCTCGATTATGCCGCCGAGCAGATCAAGGAAGCCATCGCCTTCGTCGAGGAGCACACCGGCGCGAAGTGGAACTGGGATATCTACTTTGACTGCGCCAAGCGCGTCAACTACGCCACCAAGTGCCGCAACGCGCACCTGGAGATCAACTCCACGCCGTATCCGCAGTTCTTCGGCGCTGTCTTCTCCCTGTACAACGACACGAACTACATGGGCAACTCCGGCCGCGATCCGCAGTTCGTGAAGATCGACAAGAAGCTCCTGGAGCTCGCCGAGAAGGGCTACCGCGAGAAGAGAATGTACGCCAAGGAGTATCGCCACCGCGCGGTCGTCTGGGGCGTGCAGCCGCAGTACGTCATCGACATGCTCTACTGGCTGCTCCAGTGCTGGGGCATCGTGCCGCTGACGGACATGCTCTCCATGATTCACTCCGGCATGATCGCCGAAGAGGACACCCCCGAAAACCGCGAGCAGGCCTACCGCGACATGGCGACGCTGAACATGGAAATGATCATGCGCAACCACACCCACGGCGGCTACGACGTGCTCATCAACGATCTGTGGCGCACCTGCGAGAAGATGAACGCCGACATCGCCATGATGTGGGAGCACATGTCCTGCAAGGCGCTCGTCGGCATGCACGGCATGTTCGAAGAGATGGGCCGCGAGCTCGGCATCCACGTCATGTGGGTCTGCCACGACCTGTGCGATCCGCGCGTGTACACCCGCAACGCCATCCGCGGTCAGGTCAACGCCTATATGCGCACCGTCATGCGTGAGGAGCCGCTGGATCCGTCGCTCGAGAACCTGCCCGATGACGAGGCGTATTAAGGAAGGAGAGAAACGACATGAAGAAGCTTGTGAAAATCCCTCTGATCGTCGCCGGCCTCGGCGCGGGCGCCTTCGTCGGCACCTTCACGATGTATATGTTCAATTTAGATATGAAGCTGATGGCTGTGGTCGCGCCGCTGCTTGAAAAGTGGTACGACAGCAGAGATCATGAGTTCTATCTGTAAATCCATATCCGATCCAAAAAAACGCACCGTGGGAAACCACGGTGCGTTTGCTGTCCGGAAAAAGCTTCGATCGCCCGGTCTAAACAGTGCCGTGGGACAGCGTGCGCATATTCTAAAATTTTTTGACTTTTGTTCATGAAACCGACACAAGTACGGACTAGAGTATGGAATAGAAAATCCATTAAAGGAGCGCATACCCATGAAGGAAGAAGATTATCGTTCCGACGCGTCCGCGACGTCCGACGTGCACGAGACCATCATTGCCGAGGACGGCAGCTATCGCATCGTGCATCCGGAGAGCGGCAGCCGTTCCTATACCGACGCCCACTTCCGCACCGCGGAGGACGCCTCCGACGTACCGCCGCGCTACTATGAGCCGGAGGCGCCGCGCCGCCGAGAGAAAAAGACCGAAACCCCGAAGAAGCACGGCTTCGCGCGCATCGCGTGCCTTGCGCTGGTGTGCTCGCTGCTGGGCGGGCTCGTCGGCGCCGGCGCCGCCACGGTCGCAGCAGGCCGCGGCAGCCGCAGCGCCGAGACCACGGCGGAAACCACGCCCGCGCCGACCGTCACCACCGTGGCGGGCACGGCGGTGAACACGGCCTCGAGCTCCGGCAATCTCACCGCGGGCGAGATCTATTCGCTCGCCTGCCAGCAGGTCGTCGGCATCACGACCGAGGTCACCATGACGAACTATTTCGGTCAGACCAGCTCCTCCGCCGTCGCCGGCACGGGCTTCATCATCGCCGAGGACGGCTTCATCCTCACGAACAACCATGTCGTGGCCTACGCCGTGCAGGGCGGCTATGACGTCACGGTTATGACCTACGACGGCACGAAGTATGACGCCGAGATCGTCGGCGCCGACGAGGGCAACGACATCGCCGTGCTGAAGATCGACGCCACCGGGCTCAATCCCGTCACCTTTGCCGACAGCGATTCCATCGCCGTGGGCGATACGGTCTATGCCGTCGGCAACCCGCTCGGCGAGCTGGACTTCACGATGACGACGGGGCTTGTGAGCGCGCTCGACCGCACGATCACGGCAGATGAAAACTACGTACCGATCAACATGTTCCAGATCGACGCCGCCGTGAACCCCGGCAACTCCGGCGGCCCGGTGTACAACGCCGCGGGTCAGGTCATCGGCGTCGTCACGGCGAAAAGCGCTGCCAGCGGCGTGGAGGGACTCGGCTTCGCCGTGCCCGCGAACGACGCGGTGAACATTGCAAACGAGCTCATGGAAAACGGCTTTGTCGTCAGCCGCGTGCAGCTCGGCATCACGACGCGCACCCTCTCGACCAGCGCCGCGCGGTACTACGGCCAGCAGGCGGGCGTGTATGTCGTGTCCGTCAACGAGGGCAGCTGCGCCGAAGCCGGCGGGCTGAAGCCCGGCGATATCATCACCGCCGTCGCGGGCAAGGACACCGTCTCCTACGAGGCGCTGAAAACCGTCCTGCGCAGCTATGCGCCCGGCGACGAGGTGGAGCTCAAGATCTATCGCAACGACAAGGAGCACACCCTCACCGTCAAGCTCGACGCCGCCGACGAGACAAGCCCGAACAACCAGCGATGACATGCTTCACAGGAGAACGCTCAATCGCGTTCTCCTGTGAGTTTCTCGCGCTCCATCGCCTTCGCCTGCGGCTCAGTTGGTCGGCGCGAGGGCTCGCGGAGCTCGCCTTAGGGAGTTTTTGCCGCGGGAGACCCACGGCAAAAACGGATTGGATTTCATTTGCGGCGCGCACGCCGCAAACTCTGCGAGGCTTTTTTGAACACGATCTGCTTCCTTTCGGAAGCAGATCGTGTTTTTTCTTGCATGTCAGGGAAAGAACAGGTATAATAGCGGCATCCTTTTTTTGGCGGGTTTGGTATGAAAACGACGTTTCGATATGCCCTTCGGCGCAGTCTGCCGATTTTGCTCGGCTTCGTCCCGCTGGGACTTGCCTACGGCGTGCTGATGCGCAGCGCGGGATACAATTTCCTCTGGTCGGGCGCGTGCAGCTTTTTCGTGCTCGCGGGCTCGCTGCAGTTTCTGATGGTGAGCTTTCTGACCGGCGCAATGCCGATCGCGACCGTGGCGGTCATGGCGCTGCTGCTCAACAGCCGCCACATCTTCTACGGGCTGCCGTTTCTGGAGAAATTCCGCGCTTTCGGCCCCTGGCGGTATTATCTCATTTTCGGGCTCAGCGACGAGGTGTTCTCGCAGCACTGCGACTACCGTCCGACGCCGGGCGTGGATGAAAAGTGGTCGTTCATTTTCTCGACCCTGCTCGTGCACGTCTACTGGGTGGTCAGCACCATCGCGGGCGGACTGCTCGGCGCGCTGATCCGGTTTGACACCACAGGCATCGACTTTTCACTCACAGCGCTTTTCATCGTGATCCTGCTGGATCAGATGCACGGGGCGGACGTGCGCCTTCCGGCGGCGCTCGCGGCGGCGTCGGGCGTGGTGTGCATTCTCGTGTTCGGGGCGGCGAATTTCATCCTGCCCTCGCTCGTGATTACCTCGGCGGGGCTCATGCTGCTGCGCCCGCGGCTGGAAAGGGAGGCGGCGTGATGGAGCTCAACGTCGGAAGAAGCATTTTGATCATCGCGGTCTGCGTGCTCTGTACGCTCCTGGAGCGGGCGCTGCCGTTTCTCGTGTTTCGCGGCCGGGAGGTGCCGGGCGCAGTGCGGTATCTCGGCGGCGTGCTGCCTATGGCGGTCATGGCGACGCTCGTGGTCTACTGCCTGCGCGACACGGCGTTTACGTCTCTTGCGGGCTTTGCGCCGCAGGCGATCGCGGTCGCGGTCGTTGTGGGGCTGCACCTGTGGCGGCGCAGCGCGCTCTTGAGCATCGTCGGCGGCACGGCGGTGTATATGGTATTGGTGCAGATGGTATTTTAACAAATGCGGCCGGCGCTTTTTAAGCGCCGGCCGTTTTCGTATCAGATCCCGAAGATCGTGAGCCCCACGACGTAGGTGAGGAACGTGATGATCGCGCCCGCGGTCAGAACGCCGAGGGCGATGGCGGGGAAGGCGTCCTTGACGCGCATTTCGAGCATCGCCGCGATCAGCGCGCCCGTCCACGCGCCCGTGCCGGGCAGCGGGATCGCAACGAAGAGAAACAGCCCCCAGAACGCGTATTTCTTCACGGTGTCGGTCTTTGAGAGGGCGCGGTTTTCAAGCCGCGTCACGAGGCGGTCCAGCCCCGCGCTGATCGTGCGCAGCCAGGCGAAGATCTTTTTGATGAAGATGATGATGAACGGCACCGGCACGAGATTGCCGACGATGGCGACCGGGATCGCCTGCCAGAACTCCAGCCCGCGCGCCACGCCGTAGGGGATCGCCCCGCGCAGCTCGATGACCGGAACCATCGAAATGAGAAACGTCTGTAATAGCTTGCCGAAAAGGCTGTTCCATAGATCCAAGGGAAGATACCTCCGAAATTATCTTTTGCGAATATTCTTGATTCTGCCAAGCGTGGCGAAGAGCGGCTTGCGGTTGATCGCGAGCATCAGCACGATGCACGCCGCCTGCACCGCGAGCCACCCCGGCAGCTGCAGCACCATGAACACGGTCTGCACCGTGAGAATGACGCAGTTTTCCACCACGCCGAACGTATAGAGCTTAAACGGGATGAAGCGTCTTGCGTCTATCGCGCGGATCAGGAACACGATCAGATAGCTCGCCGCAGTCGCGATTGCCGCGCCCTGCGCGCCGAGCGGCGAGGGGATCAGAATGAGGTTCAGGATGATATTCAGCACCGCGCCGATCATCGCCGTCACGAACGTGCGGCCCGAGCGCTTTTCCACCATGTAAACGGTGCCGAGATAGCTGTCGAAGGAGGCAAAGACCATCGCAATGCCGAGCACCGGCACATACAGCCACGCCTGATAATAGCCCGGTGCGGCGAGGATCTTCACGCCGAGCTGTGCAAAGCCCGTGATGAACGCCGCCGCCACGAACAGCATCGCCTGAAACGCGCACCAGACGCGCGAGAAGAACTTCGTGTGCTCCAGCCGGTCCCCGCCGGCCTCCGAGATCGCGGAGAACTGCCACGCCTCCATGAAAATGCCGGAGATCAGCGTCATGATGGTGGGCAGCTTGTAGCTCACGGCGTAGATGCCGTTGGCGCTCGTGCTGATGATCGCGCTGACCATATAGCGGTCGGAGACGTTCGTGATCCACCAGAAGATCGTCGTCGGGATCATCGGCACGGAGTAGATGAGCATCTGCTTCCAGATCCCGCCGGGCTTCAGGGTGAGCTGCCGCCAGAGCTTTTCGCGCACGACGAGCAGCAGCGCGCACAGCGTGTCCGCCAGCACGATCGAGAGCACATAGCCCGTCACGCCGTAGTGCAGCACGGCGAGGAAGAGAATGTTCAGCCCGATCACGAGGGCGGTGTTGATCATGCCCTGCACGGCGAAGAGGGCGGTCTTGCCCTCGGCGCGCACAAACTGCGCGCACAGCGTGTGCAGGCAGGAGGCAATGGTGTAAAGCCCGACCAGCCACAGATAGGCGCTCAGCCCGGGGATCAGACCCACGAGCGGCAGCAGCGCCAGAAGCAGCAGCGCGCCGACGAGGATCGTGTAGAGACCGGCCGAGAAAATGCGCTTTCGATCCTGCACATGGTCGACCGCGAAGCGGAACACGCCGTCCGTGATGCCCATCGAGATGATCGGCAGGAGCAGGTTTGCGCTCTGCGTGATCAGATCCGCCGTGCCGAAGGCCTCCGTGTCGAGGTAGCCGGTGTAGAAGCGCACCATGAAGAACACCAGCAGCTTCGAGCCGAACGTGCCGAGGCTGATGAGCATGGTGTTCGATATGAGAGTTTTGTATTTATTCTGTCCCATAGAAAATGCTCCGCAGGATGTGTTTGAGTGTCCAAACAAATATTCTAGCATATTTGTTCGGATTTTGGAAGAGGAAACAGCCCGATGACGAAGGTCATCGGGCTGCCGGTATGTTGTTATCTGCCTCTGCGTCTGCCGCGGTTGCGGTCGCTGTACAGGCGGTTGCCGGCGATGCGGCTGTCGGATTCCTGCATGAAGTGCTTCAGCCGGTCTTCAAAGGAGGCGTCATTCGTCGGGCCGTGCACCATGCCGCTCGGGGCGCTGCCGGCGCTCGCTCGGGGCGCTGCCGGGCGCGGCTGCCGCGGGGCGCTGCGCTGCTCGGTATGCGGCTGCTCCTCGGCGCGCTTGATGGAGAGATTGATCTTGCCCTCCGGCGTGATGGCGAGCACTTTCACCTTTACGGTCTGTCCGACCTGCAGAAAGTCGTTCACGTCGGCAACATACGCCGCTGCGATCTCCGAGATGTGGACCAGTCCGCTCCTGCGCTCCGGCAGGCTGACGAACGCGCCGAACTTGGCGATGCTGGTGACAGTGCCTTCGAGGATGGCTCCTACTTCGATTTCCATACGGCATTTAACTCCTCAATTACTGGTGTCGTAAAAAATCTTTTCGCCGGGTTTGACAAGCCCCAGCTTGTCCCGGGCGATCTCTTCTTTGGTTTCATCGTCGTCGCTGTGCGCGATCTGATATTCGAGTGCGGCGTTTTCCTCTGTAAGCTCCTGCGTCTGCTGCTCGAGCTGCGCGATCTGGCTTTGCAGGGAACGGGTCTCGGCGTGGAGCATGGCCAGCCGAACCGCCGCGTACAGGACGATCGCCAGAAGAAGAATCTTCGTAATGATGCCTGCCCGCTTGATCTTCATGTTTGCTTGTCCTCCCGTCGTCAGACGAACAGTTTTGTCCATGATACTGTATTCTAAAGCAATTTCTCAATTTTGGAAAGTCTTTTTTTGCGTTTTCCAGAAAATTTTTAAATTTCTTTTCATATTTGCGCAGAGGATTTACCAAAAAATGGACAATACCCAGGAGCTTGTCAACCGCTTTCCGGAATAGGGGCAGCAAAAGAGGGCTGAGCGTCACGCCGTAGAGCATGGCGCCCGCGGCGGCGAAGAGGATCGAGTCGAGCCCCGCGCGGCCCGCGCCGGAGCGCAGACCCAGCAGAAACAGCCCCGTGAACACGACCAGCGCATAGAGCACATCGAGCAGCACCCGCCCGGCCGCGCGGCAGTGCGCACGGGGCGCGCGCAGCGCATCGAACACCAGCCCGAGCGCAAAGCCCAGCGTGAGCGCGAGCGCCGCGAACACCGCCTGATCCTGTACCGAGGTCCTCATCCGAAGAGCTTTGCCCAGAAGCCCTCGCCGCGCTGGGGCGTGTCGGCGTAGAGAAGCTCGTCCACGTTGCCGTCGATGCCGAGCTCTCCGGTGTCGATCGCGAGTCTGCCGACGTGCAGCTCGCTGCCGCGCACGATGAGATTGCCCCGCGCCGTGCGCATCTCGACCTCCTCCTCGTCAAAGCGCAGCACCTCGTCCACGCCCGTAACGGTGAGCTTTCCGCGCTCTGAGAGCGTGAGCGTGTGCGCGCGGCTCACGGTCGGGTTCTTCTTGTCCTCATAAGCCATGGTAGGTACCTCCTGAAGTGTTATCGGTAGAGCGTATGCGCTCCCGGCGGAGGATATGACCGCTGCATTGACACTCAACCGTATTTCATGTATAATGATAAATTGTATTATTGGGAGTATATGGTTTTTTACAGGAGATTTGACGATGTGGATTGCGGATCAATGGAAAGATTATGAGCTGCTGGACTGTTCCGGCGGGGAGAAGCTGGAGCGCTGGGGCGAGATCACCCTCGTGCGCCCGGACCCGCAGGCGATCTGGCGCACGGAGCGGCGCGATCCGCGCTGGCGGCATCCGGCGGGGCGCTACTCCCGCAGCGAGACCGGCGGCGGCAGCTGGGACAAGGGACGTCTGCCCGAGCGCTGGAAGGTGCGCTACGGGGATCTGACGTTCCACGTCAAGCCCATGAACTTCAAGCACACGGGCCTGTTCCCCGAGCAGGCCGTGAACTGGGACTTCGCCATGGAGCAGATAAGAAATGCCGGACGGCCGATCTCCGTTTTGAATCTCTTCGGCTATACGGGCGCCGCCACGGTCGCCTGCGCCGCGGCGGGCGCGAGCGTCTGCCATGTGGACGCGGCGAAAGGCATGGTCGCCTGGGGCAAGGAAAACGCGCAGGCAAGCGGCGTCATCGACCGCCCGATCCGATGGATCGTGGACGACTGCGCGAAGTTCGTCGAGCGCGAGATCCGGCGCGGCAGACGGTACGACGCCGTCATCATGGACCCGCCGAGCTACGGGCGCGGCCCGGGCGGCGAGGTCTGGAAGCTGGAGAACAATCTCTGGGATTTCGTCGAGCTCGTCGCGGGCGTTTTGTCCGATGATCCGCTCTTCGTGATTCTCAATTCCTATACCACGGGCCTGAGCGCGAGCACGATCGGCTATGTCTGCCAGAGCGTGTTCTGCCGCCGCTTCGGCGGGCGCACCGAGTCGCAGGAGCTGGGTCTGCCGGTCACGGCCTCCGGTTTAGCTCTCCCGTGCGGCGCTACAACACGAGTTATCTTCGATTAAAAATACAGAGGTTTTTATGCAGCCGATCATTCAAGTAGAAAATGTAGAATACACCTATCCCGGCGAGGAGCAGCCCGCTCTGCGGGGCGTGACGCTCTCGATCGAGCCCGGCACCTTCACGGCCGTGCTGGGGCACAACGGCTCCGGCAAGAGTACGCTCGCCAAGCACTTCAACGCGATTTTGCTGCCCACGTCCGGGCGCGTACTGGTGGACGGGATGGACACCGCCGATGAGGAGAATCTCCTCCGCGTGCGCGGCACGGTGGGCATGGTGTTCCAGAACCCGGACAACCAGATCGTCGCGAACGTGGTGGAGGACGACGTGGCGTTCGCGCCGGAGAATCTCGGCGTGGAGCCGCAGGAGATAAGACGCCGCGTGGACGAGGCGCTCAAGCAGGTGGGCATGTACGAGTACCGCACGCACGCGCCGCATCTCCTGTCCGGCGGACAGAAGCAGCGCGTCGCCATCGCGGGCGTGATCGCCATGCGCCCGAAGTGCATCGTGCTCGACGAGCCGACCGCCATGCTCGACCCCTCCGGCAGGCGCGAGGTCGTGTCCACGGCGCTCAAGCTCTGCCGCGAACAGGGCATCACGGTCGTGCTCATCACGCACCACATGGACGAGTGCATCGACGCCGACCGCCTGCTCGTCATGTCCGGCGGACATGTGATCGCCGACGGCAAACCGAAGGACGTCTTCGCGCAGCGCGCGCTGCTCGAATCCGAGGGGCTCGCCGTGCCGGTCACGACGGCGCTTTTGCAGGATCTGAGAGCCGAGGGGCTCGATGTGCAGACGGATGTGCTCTCCGTCGAAGCCTGCGCCGATACGATCGCCCGGGCCCTGCAACACTAATCCAGAAAGAAGCCACGCTATGACGCCAATTCTCCAAGTCGACGCGCTCCGGCATGTTTACAGCGCCGGAACGCCGTTTGAAAAGGTCGCCATCGACCAGATATCGCTCTCGTTCGAGCCGGGTCAGCTCATCGGCATCATCGGCCACACCGGGTCGGGCAAGAGCACGTTCATCCAGCACCTGAACGGGCTTTTGAAGCCCACGTCCGGCACCGTCCTCTTCGCGGGCGAGGACATCCACCGCTCCAAGGAGGCCACGCGCGACGTGCGCTTTTCCGTGGGGCTGGTGTTCCAGTACCCGGAGTATCAGCTCTTTGAGGAGACGACGGAAAAGGACATCGCCTTCGGGCCGAGGAACATGAAGCTTTCCGAGGACGAGATCAAAGAGCGCGTGCATGAGGCGGCGCGGTTCGTCGGGCTTGACGAATCGCGGCTGGACCGCTCGCCGCTGGAGCGCTCCGGCGGACAGAAGCGCCGCATCGCCATCGCCGGCGTGATCGCCATGCGCCCGCAGGTGCTCATCCTCGATGAGCCCACGGCGGGACTTGACCCCGGCGGTGCGCAGGCGATTTTGAAAAACATCCTCGATTACCGCCGCGAGACGGGCTCGACCGTGCTGCTCGTGACCCACAACATGGACGACGCCGCGCGCATCGCCGACCGGCTCGTTGTGTTCCACGAGGGCAGTGTTGCCTTCGACGGCGCGCCCAGCGAGGTCTTCTGCCACACGCAGGAGCTGATGGATATCGGGCTCGACGTGCCGCAGTCGGCGCGCATCGCCGAGGCGCTGCGCCGCCGCGGTCTCGACCTGCCGGAGTCCATCTATACGCCCGAGCAGCTCAAGGCCGCCATCCTCCGTCTGAAAGGAGGCGACGCCGCATGCTGAAAGACATCACCCTCGGCCAGTACTTCCCCGGGGACAGCGTTGTGCATCAGCTCGACCCCCGCAGCAAGCTGATCGCGGTCGTCATCTTCATCGCCTGCATCTTCACGGCGGAGAGCTATGTCGGCTACGCGCTCGTGATCGCGGTCACGGGCGGCATGATCGCCCTGTCGCGCATTCCGCTCAAGAGCATCGTGCGCGGCCTGAAGCCCGTCATGATCATCATCATCTTCACCGCGGTGCTGAACATGTTCTTCACCCCGGGCAAGGTGATTTTCCAGGTCTGGAAGATCTCGTTTACGCAGGAGGGCGTCGTGCGCGCCGTGTTCATGGTGCTGCGCATCTCGCTTCTGATCGCGGGCACGTTCCTTCTGACCTACACCACGCCGCCCATCGCCCTGACGGACGGCATGGAGCGCCTCTTCAATCCGCTGAAAAAGCTGCACGTCCCCGTGCACGAGATGGCCATGATGATGAGCATGGCGCTGCGCTTCATCCCCACGCTCATCGAGGAGACGGACAAGATCATGTCCGCCCAGCGGGCGCGCGGCGCGGACTTTGAGACCGGCAGTCTCGTCCAGCGCGCGCGGGCGCTGCTGCCGCTGCTGGTGCCGCTGTTCGTGAGCGCCTTTCGCCGCGCGGACGAGCTCGCCGTCGCCATGGAGAGCCGCTGCTACCACGGCGGCGAGGGCCGCACGCGCATGAAGCAGCTCGTGTGGCACCGGCGCGACACGCTGGCGATTGTCGTGATGCTGCTCGCGCTCGCCGCGCTGATCGTGCTGCGGCGCTTCGGATTATAAGGGACGGGACGTCGAGGACGTCGTCCCCTGCGGAGAAATGAACCTATGAACGAAAAGCCCAAACGGAATATCGCGCTGCGGCTGAGCTACGACGGCTCGCGCTACCACGGCTGGCAGGTGCAGAAAACGGAGATCACCGTCGCCGAGACGCTGGAAAAGGCGCTGACCAAGGTCTGCGGACATCCCGTCAAGGTCACGGGCTGCGGGCGCACGGACGCGGGCGTGCACGCGCTGAGCTACTGCGCGAACTTTCGCACCGACTGCACGATCCCCATTGACCGCGTGCCGCTTGCGGTAAATGCGCGCCTGCCCGGCGATATCGCCGTGTCCGACGCCGTCGAGGCGCCGGAGGACTTCAACGCCATCGGCTCGTGCATCCAGAAGGAATATCTCTACCGCATCCACAACTCCCGCGTGCGCGATCCGTTCATGGAGCACCGCGCGTGCTTCTACCCCGCGCCGCTGGATATTGAGATGATGCAGCGCGCCGGACGCGCCTTTGAGGGCACGCACGACTTTGCCGCCGTGCGCAGCGTCGGCACCGAGACGAAGACCACCGTCCGCACCGTCCACTGGTGCCGCGCCGAGCAGCAGGGCGAGTGGATCACGATCCGCGTCTGCGCGAACGGATTTTTGTATAACATGGTGCGCGCCATCGTCGGCACGATGGTCTATGCCTCCCACGGCAAGCTCGTGCCGGAGGAGATCCCGGCGCTTCTTCAGACGCGCGACCGCCGGCTCACCGGCCCCACAATGCCGCCGCAGGGCCTGTATCTGAACAGACTCTGGTACGACGGCGCGGTGGGCGAGATGATGCAGGCTGACGCCCCATCAAAAAACGTCGTTTTTTGATGGAAGAGATTGCGCTTCACGGTTTCCTCCTGGACGAAAGTGCGACTTTCGCAAAAGGAGAAAACCGTTTCGCGAGAAGTGTTTTCCGCGCCGCGGCGAAGCCGCGCCGGGAAAACGACAGAATTGTTTTCGCGTCAGCGGACGCGAACTCTGCGAGGCTTTTCCGTGCTGACTGCAGATCGCAAGGAGAACTGAGATTATTATGAATGAAAAACGATCCTCGGCGCTCACGCACGTTCTTCTTGCCGCGATCGTGCTGGTCGTGGCGCTGTTCTTCGTGGTGACGCTCGTGCGCCGCAGCGCGGCGAAAAGCGCCGCCGTGAACGAGGAGGCGCCCTACACGCTCGACAACAGCGCGGGGCAGGTCTTCGCCGTCACCACCGGCAAGGCGGGACAGCTCGTCGCCGCGACGAACGGCGGCGTGCAGCTGTTCTCCCCCGAGGGACAGAGCGTGGCGCATGAGCTCATGAGCTTCAAGCAGCCGGGCGTCACGGCGGGGGACCATGCCGCCGCCGCGTATGACATCGGCGCCGAGACGCTCGTGGTCGCGGACACGGACGGAAACGTCAGCCGCATCAAACCCGCAGGCGCCGTGATCTCCGCGCGCATGAACAGCGAGGGCTGGCTCGCCGTCGTCACCGAGGCGCCGGGCTACCGGGCGGTCGTCACGGTCTATGACAATACGCGCAAGGCCGTCTACGTCTGGTACTCCGGGTCAAGCTATGTGCTCACCGCCGCGATCTCGGACGACCGCACGCTCGCCGCGCTCTGCGTGGATGAATCCGGCGGCAGCGTGCAGATCTTCCGGCTCTCGGACGAAAACCCCGTCGGCACGTTCACCGCGCCCGGCGAGCTCTTCGCGGATCTGAGCTGGACGGACGACGACCACATCGCCGCCGTGAGCCCGTCGCGCGTCGTGTTTCTGAATGAGGACGGCGGCACGGCCGGGGAATACGGCTTCAACGGGCAGAGTCTCTATGACTACGCCCGCGAGGGGAGCGGCTTTTTCACGGTCGCCCTTTCGCAGTACCGCTCCGGCAGCCCGACGCGGCTCATCACGCTCTCGCCCAAGGGCGAGGTGCTCGGCGATATCGAGGCCCCCGAGGGGCTGGAGAGCGTCAGCGCCCACGGCAAGCAGGTGCTCGCGCTCTGCGGCAGGCATCTGATCCAGTATAACCAGCAGCTTGAGCAAATGCTCGCCGCCGACATCGAGCAGACCGGCGTGCGGCAGGCGCTGCTGCTCGAGAGCGGAAAATGCGTTTTGGTGTTTGATTACAGTGCGCAAGCATTTAATTACTGATAAAGATAAAAGGTAGGAACATACTATGAACCTGGCATTGTATATCGTGTTCGGTTTGATCGTGCTGATCTCGATCTGGAGCGGCTACAAGCATGGTCTGATTCTGAGCGTGGCACACCTCGCGGCGATCGTCGCGTCGCTGTATCTGGCGGCGCTGCTGTCCAGCGCGTTCTCCAACGAGATCGTCTCCGGCATGCGCCCGTTCGCCGAGGGCTTTCTCGATCATCAGGTGGCGACGGAGGTCATGCCGAATCTCGGCCTCGTCGGCGACAGCGACCTCTCCGTAGCCGATACGCTTGAGCAGCAGCCGGAGGCCGCCTATGAATTCTGCTATTCCACCTATCGCGCCGCGGGCATCGCCGAAAAGCCCGCCCAGCAGATGGCGCGCGAGGCGCAGTCCTATGCCGCCGCGCAGCACACCACGGTGTCCGACGGGCTCGTGCAGGTGTTCTGCGAGCGCATGGCCTACGTCGCGGGAACGGCGCTGGCCTTTATCCTGATCCTCGTTTTGCTGCTCGCGGTCGGCAATCTTCCGAATCTCACGTTCCGACTCCCGGAGCATGAGCATCTGGACGACTTCGGCGGCGCGCTCGTGGGGCTTGTGAACGGTCTTGCCTACTGCATGCTCCTGTGCTGGGTGCTCCAGTTCGCCGGGGCGCTCATCGGCCGCGACACGCTGGAGGACAACATCGTGTCGAACATTCTTCTCAAAATCAATATCCTCACCATCGGTGTAGGCATCTAATGACTCCCAAGGAGGGAAATCGAATCTATGCAGCCTACTCTCTGTGCCCGCTGCGGCAAGAATATGGCGGTGATCTTCATCACCCGCATCGAAAACAACGAAACGAAAAACGAGGGGCTCTGCCTCAAATGCGCCCGCGAGCTGCACATCAAGCCCGTGGACGACGTGATCGAGCGCATGGGGCTCACGGACGAGGATCTGGACAGCCTCACCGGCGATATGATGGATCTGTTCCGCAACGCCGAGGAGCTGCCGGACGCGTCGGACGACGACGGCGAGAACGACGACGGCAAGACCGCGACGTTCCCGTTCTTAAACCGCCTCTTCGGCGCGGCAAACAACGCCATGCAGCCGGCGAATGAGCCTGAGCCCAAGCGCGAGCAGGCGCAGCAGCCGCGCGACGGCGCGGCTCCCCAGCCGAAAAAGCGCAAGTTTCTGGATAACTACTGCATCGACCTCACCGCGCGCGCCGAACAGGGCAAGCTCGACCGCATGATCGGCCGCGCCGAGGAGCTTGAGCGCGTTCTGCAGATCCTAAACCGCCGCCAGAAGAACAACCCCTGTCTCATCGGCGAGCCGGGCGTCGGCAAGACCGCCATCGCCGAGGGCCTCGCCCAGCGCATCGCAAAGGGCGACGTGCCGTATAAGCTCCGTGATAAGCGCGTGTATCTCCTGGATCTCACGGCGCTCGTCGCGGGCACGCAGTTTCGCGGGCAGTTCGAGAGCCGCATGAAAGGGCTCATCGACGATATCCGCAAGGCCGGCAACGTCATCCTCGTCATCGACGAGGTGCACAACATCGTCGGCGCGGGCGACGCCGAGGGCAGCATGAACGCCGCCAATATCTTGAAGCCCGCCCTCTCGCGCGGCGAGATCCAGGTCATCGGCGCGACGACGTTCACCGAATACCGCAAGCACATCGAAAAGGACTCCGCGCTCGAGCGCCGCTTCCAGCCCGTCACGGTCTCGGAGCCGTCCATCGCGGACAGCATCGAGGTCCTAAAGGGCGTGCGCAGCTACTACGAGGACTTCCATCAGGTGACGATCTCCGACGAGATGTGCGCCGCCGCGGTCACGCTCTCGGAGCGGTATATCACGGACCGCTATCTCCCAGACAAGGCCATCGACCTCATCGACGAGGCCTGCTCGGACGTGAACCTGAAAAACGCCGCGCTCTCGCGCCGCATGGAGGTCGAAAAGGAGCTCGCGGACTACGACAAAGAGCGCGAGATGATCATGTCCCAGGCCGATCAGGACTTTGAGCGGCTCGCGGAGCTTCGAAGCAGATCGCTGCAGCTGACCGACGAGCTCAACCGCCTCAAAGCCCTCGACCGCCCCGCGCTCACGACGGAAAACCTCGCGCGCGTCATCGAGCTCTGGACGAAGATCCCGGCCTCGAGCATCCGCGAGGATGAGTTTGAGCGCCTCGCGCAGCTGGGCGACCGCCTGCGCGCGCACATCGTCGGGCAGGACGAGGCCGTCGACGCCGTCTGCGCCGCCATCCGCCGCAGCCGCGTCGGTCTGCAGGCAAAGCGCAAGCCCGTCAGCTTCATCTTCGTGGGCGGCACGGGCGTCGGCAAGACGGAGCTTGTAAAGCGCCTTGCCGCCGACCTCTTCGATTCGCCGGAGAGCCTGATTCGCCTCGACATGTCGGAATTCATGGAGAAATTCTCCGTCTCGCGGCTCATCGGCTCGCCTCCGGGCTACGTCGGCTATGACGAGGCGGGGCAGCTCACCGAGAAGATCCGCCGCAAGCCGTACTCGGTCGTCCTCTTCGACGAGATCGAAAAGGCGCACCCGGACGTGATGAACATCCTCCTGCAGATCCTCGACGACGGGCGCATCACGGACGCGCAGGGCCGCACCGTGAACTTTGAAAACACCGTCGTCATCATGACGACGAACGCCGGCAGCAACCGCGGCGCGAACGCGCTCGGCTTCGGCATGTCCGCAAACGACCAGACCCGCGAGCGCGTGATGAAGGCGCTGGGAGAATTCCTGCGTCCGGAGTTTTTGAACCGCGTGGACGAGGTCGTGTATTTCAACCGCCTCACCGAGGAGAACTTCCGCAATATCGCCTCGCTCATGCTCACCGAGGTGCGCGACATGATGGCCCAGCGCGGCATGGCGCTCGTCTGGGACGAGACGGTCATCGACGCGCTCGTAAAGAAGAGCTTCAGCGAGACCTACGGCGCGCGCAACCTGCGCCGCACGATCCAGAAGGACGTGGAGGACGCCATCGCCGCCGCAATCGTAGACCGCCGCGCCCACGCAGCGAACGTGAAATTAACGGCGGACGGCGATCATATCAAGGTCGAATTGGAATAATGCAACCGCAGGGGAGGGGCTTGCCCCTCCCGCTCGGTATCAGGGAGGAAACCATCATGAAATCCAAAATCCAAATCATCCAGGGCGACATCACCCTGTCGGACGCCGACGCCATCGTGAACGCCGCGAACTGCTCGCTTTTGGGCGGCGGCGGCGTGGACGGCGCGATCCACCGCGCGGCGGGGCCGGAGCTCCTCGCGGAATGCCGCACCTTAAACGGCTGCGAGACCGGCGAGGCGAAGATCACAAAGGGCTACCGCCTGAAGGCAAAATACGTCATCCACACGCCTGGTCCGCGCTGGCGCGACGGGCAGCACGGGGAGCCTGAAAAGCTCGAGAGCTGCTACCGCAACTGCCTGCGCCTCGCCGCCGAAAACGGCTGCGGAAGCGTGGACTTCCCGTCCATCAGCACGGGCGTGTATCACTTCCCGCTGCAGCAGGCCGCCGCCATCGCCGTGAAGACGATCGCCGAGACGCTCGATGCGTACCCTGAGATTGAGCGCGTGCGCATGGTGTGCTTTGATGCGCGCACCCGCGCGGCCTACGAAGACGCCCTTGCGGCGCTCTGAGGGCCGGCGATGAAAAAGCATTCGGTCACGATCCAGTATAACGCGCCCGTCACGCTCACGTTCGCGCTTCTGAGCCTGCTGGCGCTCCTGCTCGGCAGGATCACGGACGGCTGGACGACGCAGCATCTCTTCTGCGTGTACCGCGCGCCGCTCAGCGATCTGCTGACGTATCCGAGAGCGCTGCTGCATGTGCTGGGGCATACGGACTTCGCGTCGTGCGCGGCCAACATCGTCATGATCCTCGTCGTGGGGCCTGCGGCGGAGGAGCGGTTTTCGAGCCGCCGCGTGCTCCTCGCCATCCTCATCACCGCGCTCGTCACGAGTCTCGTGCTCTGGTTTTTCTTCCCCGGCAGCACGCTCATGGGCGCGTCCGGCGTGGTGTTCATGCTCATCGTGCTCAGCTCCTTTGCCGGGGCGCGCGGAGGCGTGATCCCGCTCACGCTCATTCTGGTGCTGGCGCTCTATCTCGGCACGGAGATCGTGCAGGCCTTTACCGGCGCGCGCGACCTCGTGCAGCTGACGCACATCGCCGGCGGCGTGGTCGGCGTCGTGCTCGGCACGATCTACGCCCGCAGGGGAGGCTGAGCGATGCGCATTCTGATCAGCGCCTGTCTTCTGGGCGAGGCCTGCCGCTATGACGGCGCGTCCAAGGGGCTGCCGCCGGAAAAGCTCGAAGCGCTCATGCGCAAGCATACGCTCATCCCCGTCTGTCCGGAGCAGCTCGGCGGGCTCCCCACGCCGCGCACACCGTCGGAGCGGCAGGGAGCGTGCGTCGTCATGCGCGACGGCACGGACGTCACCGCGGAATATGACCGCGGGGCGCGCATCGCCTGCGCCCTCGCCGCCCAGACGCTCGCCGAGGCAGCGCTTTTGAAGGCGCGCAGCCCCTCCTGCGGCAGCGGCGAGATCTACGACGGCACGTTCACCGGCACGCTGACGCCCGGCGACGGCGTCACCGCCGAGCGCCTGAAGACCCTCGGCATCCCGGTCTATACGGAAGAGACATTCCCGTTCTGATACGGCAAAAGCACCCCTCTGCGGTCTGTTATTCACACCGCGGAGGGACTTTTTTGTGGAAAACGTTGTTGGAAATGTGGAAAAGGTTCACATAACATGAAGCTCTCGGACAAAAAACACGCCTTTCCCGCTTGCCGACACCCTGCAATCGTGATATGATAAAAGTTACGGATGCAGGAAGCATTCGACAGATTTAATGGAGGAACAAAGCATGAAAAAACGCATTTTGTGTCTGGTTCTGACGCTGATGCTTGCGCTCTCGCTGGCGGCTGTGCCGGCGGCGGCGGCACCCCTCGACGCCTACACCGACGCCGTGAAGGCGGCGATCGCCGAAAACGGCACCGCGTATCCCGGCTACGGCATGCTCTATGATCTCGACGCCAACGGCACGGACGAGCTGCTGATGCTCTATCGCAGCGAGCAATCCGGCGCGCCCAACGTGGTGCTGAGCATCTATACGCTCGCAAACGGCGTCTGCACGCCGCTGCTCGACCACGCCGTGATGTATCAGGAGGTCGGCAGCACGACCGGCGCGGTCTCCGTCGTGAAGAAAAACAACGAGACTCTGCTCCTTGCCGAGCGCGAGAGCAGCGAGAGCGATGCAGTGCTGCACCGCTATACCGGCAGCGCCGCGCTCTACACCCTCGCTTCCGGCGCGCTGAAAGAGGTCTCGCGTCTGGACTACAAATATGACGAGACGCTCTCAGGCGACGGCGAGTGGACGGTGCCGGAGGAGAAGTTCACCGGCAGCGAGCGCACCGGCTCCGGCACGGCCGAGATCTCCTACGGGCAGTTCCAGGCGTGGTTCAACGCGCTGGACCGTCTCACGCTGCTCGTCGCCCGCGACGTGAACGACCGCGGCGACGGTCTGCCCCTGGAGCTGCTGCTCGGCCGTCTGGAGGGACACATCGGCCCGTTCACGGACGTCGCGGCAAGCGAGTGGTATGCCGACAGCGTCGAATGGGCGCTGCTGCACAAGATCACCGACGGCATGACCGATACGACCTTCGGCACCGGCAGCACCTGCACCCGCGCGCAGATGGTCACGTTCCTGTGGCGCGCGCACGGCTCGCCCATGATCAAGACCGACGGCGAGATCCAGTTCACCGATGTGCCGAAGAGTGAATACTACTATGACGCGGTGCGCTGGGCGGTCACGCTCGGCATCACGGACGGCATGACGGACACGACCTTTGCCCCCGACGGCACGGTCAACCGCGCCCAGACCGTCACGTTCCTGTGGCGTGACGCCTGCCACCCGAGCGCCGCGATCCCGAATTTTGCGGACGTGCCGCTCGCGGAGTACTACGCCTCTGCCGTGGGCTGGGCGCAGGAGGTCGAGGTGACCGACGGCGTGACGGAGACGACCTTTGCCCCCAACGACCCCTGCACCCGCGCGCAGATCGTCACGTTCCTGAGCCGCGGCATGTGCGCGCCGGGCCTGCACGCGTCCGATGTGACCGGACTGGACCATGGCAAAGAGATCAGCTTTGCCACCGATTCCTACGGCAAGCAGATCCTCTTCACCGCCGTGGGCGATGTGGATGACTTCTCCGTCGTGAGCCTCATGCTCACCGCCACGGAGGGACTGAAGCCCGACATGGCAGTGAAAGAGGTGGGCGCGCTGCACGACGGCGAGACCTTCCTGCTGCAGACCGGCATCCCCGATGTGGCAGCGCGCTACGGCGTGACCTATACGATCGGCGACCGCACCGTGACCCTCGCGATCACGGACAGCGGACGCGACGGCAGCGTGTATCTCACAGAACTGTAATCTGACTGGAACCGGAGGTTGGGACCATGCACATTGGCTTGAACCGAGACTGGAGCTTCACCGAGCGCTTCGACGAGGCATTCCTGCGCGGCGAGGGCGCGGCGGAGACCGTCGAGCTGCCGCACACCTGCGTTCTCACGCCCTATGACTACTTCGATGAGAGCATCTACCAGATGGTCTGCGGCTATCGCCGGGTGCTCCGCGTGCCGGCTGACTGGGCGGGAAAGCGCGTCTTTCTCACGCTCGGCGCGGCGGGCCACAGCGCCGAGGTCTATGTGGATGGGCAAAAGCTCAGCGAGCACCACTGCGGCTACACGGCGTTTAAGACCGAGCTCACCGGCGCGCTCACGCCGGGAGCCGACGCCCTGCTCGTGATCCGCGTCGACTCCCGCGAGCAGCAGGACATCCCGCCGTTCGGCTATGTGATCGACTATATGACCTACGGCGGACTGTACCGCGAGGCGTGGCTCGATGTGTATGACAGCGCCTTCGTCGAGGACGTGTGCGTGCGCCCGGAGATCCCCGCCGGCGCGGGGCTGGTCTCGAAGCGCGACAACGCGCGGAAGATCGCGGCGGTGCGCTTTGAGGGGCGCGTCGAGACCATCGTCACGCTGCGCGGCGAGATCGACAGCGAAGACTGTGTCCTGCGCCAGACCGTCACGCGCTGCGGCGAGGACAGGCCCCTCGTCACGGCGCAGGCGGCGCTGTCCTCCCTCGCGCTCACGGCAGGGGAGGGCGACCGGCGGACCTGCCGGCGCGCGCTGCGCGTGCCGGACGCCGCGCTCTGGGACATCGCGTCTCCCGCGCTCTATCGCCTCGAGACCGCGCTCGTGCGCGGCGGCGAGGTGCTGCACGAGAGCGTGACCACGTTCGGCTTCCGCCGCGCGGAGTGGCGCGCAAACGCGTTTTACTTAAATGGGCGAAAGGTGCAGCTCGTGGGGCTCAACCGCCACCAGAGCTGGCCCTACATCGGCTATGCTGCGCCCGCGCGCATGCAGCGCATGGACGCGGACATCCTGAAAAAGGAGCTCGGCCTCAACGCCGTGCGCACCTCGCACTATCCGCAGTCGCAGCACTTCATCGACCGCTGCGACGAGCTGGGGCTGCTCGTGTTCACCGAGATGCCCGGCTGGCAGCACATCGGCGGCGATAAATGGAAGCGCCAGGCCGTGCGCAACACCGAGGACATGGTGCGCCAGTACCGCAACCACCCGAGCATCGTGCTCTGGGGCGTGCGCATCAACGAAAGCCGCGACGACGATGCGTTCTACACCGAGACGAACGCCGCTGCCCGCGCGCTCGATCCCACCCGCGCCACGGCGGGCGTGCGCTGCCACAAGCGCTCGAGCCTGCTGGAGGACGTCTATACTTATAACGACTTCTCCCACACCGGCAAAAACGCCGGCTGCGAGCCGAAGCGCAATGTCACGAGCGACATGAAAAAGGCCTACGTCATCTCGGAGTTCAACGGGCACATGTTCCCGACCAAGACCTTCGACCCCGAGGAGCACCGCCTGGACCACGCGCTCCGGCATGCCAATGTCCTCGACGCCGCCTTCCGCGAAAAGGGCGTCGCGGGCTCGTTCGGCTGGTGCATGTTCGACTACAACACGCATCAGGACTTCGGCAGCGGCGACCGCATCTGCTACCACGGCGTGATGGACATGTTCCGCAATCCGAAGCTCGCCGCCGCCGTCTACGCCGCGCAGGGGGACTTCGAGCCCGTGCTGGAGGTCAGCTCCTCCATGGACATCGGCGAGCACCCGGCGGGCAACCGCGGCAGGATCTTCGTCTTTACGAACGCCGACGAGGTGCGGATGTACAAAAACGGCGTCTTCATCCGCAGCTACACGCATAAGGATTCGCCCTACAAGCACATCCCGAACCCGCCGATCGAGATCGACGACTTCATCGGCGACGCGATCGAGCGGGGCGAAAGCTTCACGCCGACGCAGGCGAAGTTTGTCAAGGACATGCTCAACCACAACGCGCGCTTCGGCTCCGACCACATGCCGCCCGCCGTCCTCGCGAAAGCGGCGGTCTGCATGGCGCGCTACGGCATGACGTTTGACGACGCCTACCGGCTCTACGGCAAGTACGTCGGCAACTGGGGCGACGCCGCGATCGAATACCGCTTCGACGCCGTGAAAGACGGCGTGGTGGTAAAGTCCGTGCGCAAGTCTCCCGCGAGAGCGCGCGTGCTGCGCGCCGAGACGCCGACCACGCAGCTGCGCGAGGGCGAGACCTACGACGCCACGCTCGTGCGCATCGCCATGACGGACCAGAACGGCAACGTCCTGCCGTTTTATAACGGCGCGCTGCGCATCACTGCCGAGGGACCGATCCGGCTCATCGGCGCGGAGCACAACATGCTGCGCGGCGGACTCGGCGGCGTGATCGTCCGCACCACGGGCGGGCAGGGCGCCGCGAAGGTCACCATCGAGGCCGAGGGGACGGCTCCGGTCGAGATCGCCTTTACCGTCGCATAATCGAAAAGAAAAAAGCAGGGGCTGTTGCAAAACGGATGCAACAGCCCCTGTTTTATGTTTTTCCATCTGCACGGCTACGGCTCGATCTCGGCGGTGCGCTGCGCGATGCAGCGAACAGCTCCGGCGAGATGGAGCCTGCCCGCGTCGTCGGACGTGATCGTGAGCCGTCCGCCGGGCTGATCGAGCGCGGCGGACACGCTGCCCTCCTCCGAGGCGAGATACGCGCCCACCGCGGTGGTGCCGCTGGCGCAGGAGGTCTCCCAGAAGAGGGTGTCCGCCTCCGGCACATAGACCAGCGGCGTCAGCGCTGCGCGGCGCCGGTCGAAAAACATCAGCCCCAGCGCGTCGGCATGGAGCGCGAGGCACCATTCGCGCGCCATGCGCTCCGCCAGCGGGCGGGGCATCGGCTCGGTGAGCACGACATGCGTAATGCCGGGAAGCTCCACCACGGGCACGACGCCGACGCCGGGGAGCATGCGCTGCGTGACGCGCGTCGGGCGCGGCATTTCCACGACGCCCTGCCAGCTGCCGTCCGGCTGCCGCGCGGCCTCCACGCGCACCGGCGCCGGCGCTCCGGAGACGCGCACAGACTGCACGGTCCTGTCCTGCCCGGCGGCCTCAGCCGCGCAGACCGCCGCGCTCATGGCGGCGTTCCCGCAGAATTCTCCGCCCGCCATGCGCAGCGCGCCGTCCGGCGAGAGGAATCCGACCTGCTCCGCGCGCGGCTCGAGCGCCATGAGCTGCGCCGCGATGCGCGGCTGCATCGCGGCAGGCATGGGCGTCTCGACCAGAAGCGTGATGTTTCCGGTCGGATCGAAGATACGATAGTCCAGCTTCATCTCTGATAATTGCGCAGAAACTGCCGCGTGCGCTCCTGCTGCGGAGCGCCCAGCACGATCTCGGGGTCGCCCTGCTCGACAATCACGCCGCCGTCCATGAAGATGACGCGGTTCGACACCGCGCGGGCAAAGGGCATTTCGTGCGTGACGACGACCATGGTCATTTTCTCCTCCGCGAGCTGGCGGATGACCTTGAGCACCTCGCCGGTGAGCTCGGGGTCGAGCGCGCTCGTCGGCTCGTCAAAAAACAGGATCTCGGGACGCAGCGCCAGGGCTCTGGCGATGGCAACGCGCTGCTGTTGACCGCCGGAGAGCTGGCAGGGATAGGCGTTCTCCTTGCCCTCCAGACCCATCTTCCTGAGCAGGGACATGCTGCGCTCCATGACCTGGTCCCGGTTTTCTCCGTGGAGGATTGCCGGCTCGGAGACGTTGCGCATGACCGAATAGTGCGGAAAGAGATTGAAATTCTGGAACACGAGTCCGAAACGCCTGCGGAAGGCGTTCAGCTCCGCCTTGGAGGCGTACACGCCGCCGCGCACGGCATACTGTCCGTCGTAGAGGATGTCGCCGTCGTCCGCCGTCTCCAGAAACGTCACACAGCGCAGCAGCGTGCTCTTGCCCGAGCCGGAGGGGCCGATGATCGAAATGACGTTGCCGGGCTCGACGTCCATGGAGATGTCCCGGAGCACGTCGTTCGTCCCGAAGGATTTCTGCAGCGCGCGGATCTCCAGAATCGCGCGGCTGTTTGCCTGTGTCTTGTTGGTATCCATAGTTGCCGTCCTCTTATTGGTAATAATCCAGGCGCTTTTCGACTCTGCCCATCACGCGGTCGACGACGAAGTTCAGCACATAGTAGAACACGCCCGCGACCACAAAGGGCACAAAGCTCGTCTGGGAGTTTGCAATCTGTTTGCCGATGGTGAACATCTCCTGATAGGAGACCGTGAACGCGATGGAGGTATCCTTGACCAGCGTGACGATCTCGTTGGTCACACTCGGCATGATGCGCTTGACGACCTGCGGCAGGATGACGCGCATAAACGTCTGAACCCGCGTGTACCCCAGAACGGTGGCGGCCTCATACTGCCCGACGGGGATCGACTCGATGCCGCCGCGGTAGATCTCGGCGAAATAGGCGGCGTAGTTGACGGCAAACGCGATCACGACCGGGATCAGCTTGTTGCGCGATACGCCCATGCCGAACAGATAATACGGACCGTAGGTCACGGCCAGCAGCTGCAGCATCAGCGGCGTGCCGCGCAGCACGGTGATGAAAAACCGCGTGACCGAGGATACGATCCGGTTTTTGCTCATGCGCAGCAGCGCCACAATCATGCCCAGCGGCAGGGAGAAAAGGAGCGTGAGCGCAAAAATGGCGCAGGTCCGGCCGAGACCTTCGCTCATTTTCAGGATGATGGTCATTAACGTCATATCGGAAACCTCAATTACTCAAAGAAAAAATACGCCATGGGAAAATACGATGCTGAACACTTCGACATCAGAGCAGCGGGAGAGCTCGAGGGGGCAAGGCCCGCCTCGAATTTGATCTATCGTCGCCGCAAGCCATTGAAAAGCCAGGCTTTTCAATGGCTTGCTGATTGCGAGGCAATCATATTGGCGACTGCGAATCTTGTCAAAAGCCGAAAGGCTTTTTGACAAGATTGCCCGAAAGCGCGCCGAAACGCGCTTTCGGGGAAAGGGGCTCGCAGTAGAAACAGATTTTATTTCTGCAGGAAGAGCAGGTTGTTGACGATGTCGGGATACTTCTCGGCGATCTTGGCGTAGGTGCCGTCGGCAACGAGCTCCTGCACGGCGTCATCGACCTTCTTGCACAGCTCCTCGTCTCCGGAGCGGAAGGCGATGCCGTACTGCTCGGCGCCGAGCTGCTCGTCGATGATCTTCAGGCCGTCGTGCTCGGCCACATAGGCGGCCGCGACCGGCATGTCGACGAACACGGCGTCAACGGAGTTGCCCTCGAGCTCGGTGAAGCACTTGAGGAAGCTGTCGCAGGTGACCACCTCACCGAACGTGGCGGCGAGATCCGCGAGATCCTCGTTCAGCAGCGCCTCGCCGGAGGTGCCGAGCTGCACCGCGACGGCCTTGCCTGCCAGGTCCTTGGAGGAGGCGACGCCGCTGTCCTCTTTCACGACCAGCACCTGGGTGTTGTCGTAGTAGGGCTCGCTGATCACATAGCCGGCCTCGGTCATGCTGTCGAGGATGGTCATGCCGGACCAGACGCAGTCGCATTCATTGGAGTCGAGCTGCACGAGCTTCTGATCCCAGTTCACGGGGAAGATCTCCAGCTCCCAGCCGAGCTTATCGCAGACGGCCTGGCAGACTTCAACGTCAAAGCCGGTGTACGCACCGTCGTCGCCCAGATAGCTGAACGGGGGATACTCGGCGTCAACGCCCATGACAAAGGTGGTTCTCTCGTCGGCGGAGGGCGCTTCGGCGCCATCCTTGCTGCCGCAGCCGGCCAGGACGCCGACCAGCATCAGCGCTGCCAGTGCAAGAACAAGCAGTTTTTTCATAATGGGTTCCTCCATTCGGTTTTGAATTAGTTCGCTATCATGCTACCACGTTAGCGCACTAAAGTAAAGCCTTTTTTTGCTCTGCACGCGCTTTTCTCTGTTTTGCGCAGTTTTTCGGCGCGAAAACCGGCGCGGACACAGCAAACCGCCTAAGAATTCGCGCGCAGAACGGGCATTGCGGTGCTTTTTCGCGGGAAGTTCACAATTTTGCCCTTGTTTGCCGGGGCGATCCATAGTAGAATAAGCCCGGCGCCGCTGCGGCGCTTGACTTTGATTTTATGGGAGCTTTACAGATATGATCCGAAACTTACGCGCACGCATGACAGCGCTGCTGCTCGCGCTTGCGGCGCTGTGGTCGCTCGCGGGCTGCGCCAAGACCGTCGGCAGCTACCGCGTGCTCAAAACGTTCGGCGAGGAATCGTTCCGCATCGGCTACCGGCTGGACGATCAGGTCGCCAACTACATCGACGCCGCCCTGCGCGCCCTCGCCGCGGACGGCACCGTGCGCAAGCTCGCCGTCGAGTGGATGGGCACGGACGAGACGCTCATCGAGGCCGACACCGAGGCGCTGAAAAATCTCGGCACGATCCCGAAGCGCACGCTGATCGTCGGCGTGAACGATTCGAGCTTTCCGCTCAGCTATGCCGACGGCAGGCACTTCGACGGCTTTGATATCGCGCTGGCGCGCGCCGTGTGCGAAAAGCTCGGCTGGAACGTGCGCTTTCAGGCCGTCGCGCCGAGCGACGTGTACATCCAGCTCACGAGCGGCAATGTCGACTGCGTCTGGGGCGGCATGACGCTCGAGGACGTGAATCTCACAGAGAGCGGCAAGGAAAAGCCGCTTAAGGAGCAGCTCGCGCTCTCGGCGGCGTATCTGAAAAGCGAGATCGTGCTCGTCTCGCGCGCAGATTCGCGCATCTCCAGCGCCTTTCGCCTGCGCGGACAGAGCGTCATGCTTGACTCCGGCGAGCAGTATATCGCGGCTCTGCAGTCCGACTCCGGGCTCGTCCGGCGCTGCGGCGCGATCGAGCGCGTCAACGGCGGCGCGCAGCAGTGCTTCACCGCCCTGCAGAGCGGCGAGTGCGCCGCGATCGTGACGGATTCCGTCGCGCTGGCTTACTATAATAAATAAAGAATCAGAATTATGAACACCTTGAAGCACTCCGGCGCCGTCACGGCGAGGGCGCGCAGGGCGGCGTCGATGTAGTTGGCGGCATGATCGTCGCCGACGAGGATCCGCTCGGACTTGTTCAGGCCGCGTCCGCCGGCTAACCGCATCCGATCCTTTCTCACCACAGGGGCCGACCGCCTCTGTGGTGAGAAGCCTGTTTTCACCAAGCAAACTATGAAGAAATTTCTATACTGGAGGAAACTGCAATGCTCCATCTATCTTTCGAGCAGGAAAAACAGCTGATCCGCGGCCTGTGCAAGGCGCTGGACGTCGAAGAGATCGACGCCCACTATCTGTCCGAGGTCGTCACGCACTCCGACTTCACCGGCACCTATTCCCACGGCCTGTCCCGTCTGTGCATCTATCTGCGCCAGTACATGGCCAACGCCCTCATTGCGAAGCCCGACTTCAAACTCGCGAGCGACAAGGACGCCGCCCTCGTCTTCGACTGCGGCGGCGGCTCCGGCATCGCTGCGGTGAACCGCGTGTATGACGAGGTGCTCAAGCGCGCGAAGAAGTACGGCGTGGCCGCCGGCGTCGGCCGCAACAGCGCGAACATCGGCTGCGGCGCCTACTACGGCCACCGCATGGCTGAGGACAACATGATCGGCATCGTCGTGTCGAACACCTATCCCTGCCAGGCACCGTTCGGCGGCGCCGACCGTCTGATCGGCACCAACCCGATCATCCTCGGCTGCCCCACCACCAATCCCGACCGCCCGATCGTCATCGACGTCTCCACCAGCGGCGTCGCCATCGGCAAGGTGCAGGCCTATCGCCGTGAGAACAAGGAAATGCCCGAGGGCTGGGCCAACGACTACGACGGCAGCCCGACCACCGATCCGAACGTCGCCTACTGCGTCCGTCCGATGGGCGGCCACAAGGGCTACGGCCTCGCGGTATTCGTCGATATGTTCGGCGGCGTCCTGTCCGACGCGCTGACCAGCCCCGAGATCCCGTTCGTCGAGGATATGCGCCCCGAGGAGACCGGCTTCGCCGTCATTCTGCTCGACATCGCGCACTTCATCGACGTCGATCGCTTCAAGGAGCACTCCTCCCTGTACGCGAGCCTCATCAAGAACAGCCGCACCGCCACCGGCGTGAAGGAGATCTTCATGCCCGGCGAGATCGAGGCGCGTCTGCTCGAGGAGCGCAAGGTCACGGGCGTGGACTTCTCCGACGCGCTTGAGGCGGAGCTGACAGAGCTCGGCCGCAAGTGCGGCGCCCTCGGCCCGGACGGCAAGCTCACCGATCTGCTCGCCTGAACGAAAACGCACGCCTGGCTGAACCTGCGAAAGCGGGATCGGCCAATTTTCGGCAAACAGCTGTCCTTAGCTTTATTTCTAAAACAGGAGGAACTTGCATGGCAACCTACAATCAGATCACACCTGAGATCGCCGAGCAGCTGAAAGCTGTTGTCGGCGAAAAACGATTCTCTGCGGGCGAGGCGGTCGATCCGAATTACAGCCACGACGAGATGCCGATCTACGGGAAGTATTTCCCCGAGGTCGCGGTGGACGTGGAGACGACGGAAGAAGTCTCGAAGATCATGAAGATCTGCAACGACAACAAAATCCCCGTCACCTGCCGCGGCGCGGGCACGGGTCTCGTGGGCGGCTGCGTGCCGCTGTGCGGCGGCGTGGTGCTCTGCACGCGCCGCATGAACAAGATCCTGCACTATGACATGGACAACCTCGTCGTGCGCATCCAGCCGGGCGTCCTGCTCAAGGACCTCGCCGCGGACGCGCTCGCGCACGGGCTGATGTATCCGCCCGATCCCGGCGAGAAGACCGCCACCGTCGGCGGCAACATCTCCACGAACGCCGGCGGCATGCGCGCGGTGAAGTACGGCGTCACGCGCGACTATGTGCTGGCGCTCACGGTCGTGCTCGCCGACGGCCGCATCATCGAGCTCGGCAAGACCGTCTGCAAGACCAGCTCCGGTTACAGCCTGCTGCACCTGATGGTCGGCTCCGAGGGCACGCTCGGCGTCATCACCGAGATGACCATGAAGCTCATCCCGAATCCGGTGTGCGACGTCAGCTGTCTCGTGCCGTTCGCGGACGTGGAGAGCTGCATCAAGTTCGTGCCGCACATCAAGCTCGCGAATCTCGATCCCCAGTCCATCGAGTTCATGGACGCGGACATCGTGACGTCCTCCTCCGCGTTCACCGGCATCCCGACGTTCCCGGAGCGCGTCAAGGAGGCCGACGTCGGCGCGTCCCTGCTCGTGACGTTCGTCGGCGCGGACGAGGATGAGCTCGACCAGAAGCTCATCAAGCTCGGCAGGATCGCCGAGGAAGCCGGCGCGCTGGACGTGCTCGTCGTCGCGACGAGCTCCAACAAGAAGGCCGCCTGGGCCGCCCGCTCCAGCTTCCTGACCGCCATCGAGGCCGACACGAAGCTGCTCGACGAGATGGACGTCGTCGTCCCCGTCGACAAGATCCCCGCGTTCCTGCTCTACATCCGCTCTCTCGGCGAGCAGGAGGGCCTCACGATCCGCAACTTCGGTCACGCGGGCGACGGCAACCTGCACATCTACTGCTGCTCCAACGATCTGGAGCTGGATGAGTTCAAGCGCCGCACCAAGATCATCATGGACAAGGCTTATGCCAAGTGCGCGGAGCTGGAGGGTCAGGTCTCCGGCGAGCACGCCATCGGTCACGCGAAGATGCAGTATCTGCGCGAGTCCGTGGGCGAGGACGTGTTCGCGCTGATGGGCGAGATCAAGCGCGTCTTTGACCCGAACTACATCCTCAACCCGGGCAAGGTCTGCGACGCCTCCCTCGTCGGCTGAGAAGAAAGGAGAACGTTATGCTGAAAATACTCGTTTGTGTCAAGCAGATCCCGGACGTCGATCTCGTGAAGATGGACCCCGAGACCGGCAACCTCGTGCGCGCCGGCGTCCCCACGCTGACGAACCCGCTGGACTTGAACGCCCTGGAAGCGGCTGTCAGAGTCAAGGAGCAGTACGGCGGCGAGGTCACCCTCATCACCATGGGACCTCCGATGGCGGAGAGCACGCTGCGTGAGTGCCTTGCCGTCGGCGGCGACGACGCGATTCTGATCTCCGGCCGTCCGTTCGGCGGCGCGGACACGCTGTCCACCAGCTATTCCATCGTCAAGGCCTCCGAGATGAAGGGCAAGTTCGACCTCATCTTCTGCGGCAAGGAATCGCTCGACGGCGCCACCGGCCAGATGGCCTCTCAGCTCGCGGAGCGCTTCGACGCCTCCCAGATCTCCTGCTGCTACTCCATCGAGAGCATCTCCGACGGCAAGATCCGCGCCGTGCGCGCGCTCGAGGACGGCAAGGAGGTCGTGGAAGCGACGCTGCCCTGCCTGCTCACCGTGGAGAAGGACAACTTCTACGGCAGACTTCCCAACCTGAAGGCCTATCTCGACTCCAAGACCGCGCCGATCACCACCTACACGGAGAACGACATCGACGGTCTGGATCTGAACAAGATCGGCGTCCCCGGTTCCGGCACCATCGTGCCGAAGATCTATCCGCCCGAGCTGCCTGAGCCCGGTCAGATCATCAGCACCGGCAGCGCCAAGTCCGACGCTAAGAAGCTCGTGGAGATTCTGGCGGAAAAAGGTTCGATTTAAGGAGGGCGAAACGATGCAGAAATCTGATTATAAAAATATGTGGGTTTATATCGAGCATGACGGCAAAACCGCCGCGCCCGTGGGTCTGGAGCTCTGCTGTGAGCTCAGAAAGCTCTGCGATCAGACCGGCGACAAGCTCTATGCCGTCATCCTCGGCAAGCTCCCCGAGCCTGAGATCGACAGGGTCAAGGAGTGCGGCATCGACGGCATCATTCAGGTGAGCGGCACCGGCTATGAATACTTCAACACCGACGCCTACGCCAACGCCTTCACGGTGCTCTCCCGCAAGTATAACCCCTCCGCCATCTTCGTCGGCGGCACGATCAACGGCCGCGACTTCGCGCCGCGCTTCGCCGTGCAGCTCGACACCGGCTGCACCTCCGACGCCATGGAGCTGGAGTATGACCCCGAGACCGGCGACATTCAGTTCATCGAGCCCGCTGTCGGCGGCAAGATCATGGCCGTCATCACCGTTCCCGTCCTGCGCCCGCAGGTCGGCACGATCCGTCCCGGCACGTTCAAGTACGCCCCCACCGGCGCCAAGGCCGAGATCGACTGCATCGAAGAGGAGATCAGCTTCGATCCCGAAGCCATCCGCTGCAGGCACATCGACTTCATCCCCGACGATGTGGACCCCGAGCTGGACATCGCCAACGCCGACTGCATCGTCTGCGTCGGCAACGGTCTGAAGGACTCCGAGCACCTCGAGCGCTATCGGGAGCTGGCGAAGCTCCTCGGCGGCAAGATCGGCTGCACGAGACCGCTGTTCGACCGCGGCATCCTGCCCTATAAGCTCCAGATCGGCCAGTCCGGCGTCATGGTCAAGACGAAGCTCTATATCAGCTTCGGCGTCTCCGGCGCCGTGAACCACACCGCCGGCGTGGACGCGGATCTGTTCATCGCCGTCGACAAAAACCCCGAGGCGCAGATCTTCAACTACTGCGACTACGGCATCGTCGGCGACATGGACGAGGTCTGCGACGAGATGATCGAGCTGCTCAAAGCCAGAAAGGCGTAAAAACTGCACAGCAAAAGGCGCGCTGCATCGGCAGCGCGCCTTGTTTGTTTGGAGATGTATCAGATCGTCCCGTTTTCCATGCACCACACGCGCAGGACTGCCGCCTGGGTCTTGCCGTCGGGGACGTTCCCCTTTGCAATCTCCTGCACGAGGTCGGAAAGCGGCATGGCCTCGAGCGCGAGAAATTCGTCGTCGTCGAGCTTCTGCTCCCCGAACGTGAGCCCGCGCGCGAGATACATCCAGATCACCTCGTCGGAGTACGCCGCGGCGGGGTAGTAGGTGCCGAGGCAGATGAGCTCCTTGGGCTCGATGCCGGTCTCTTCGCGCAGCTCGCGCCGCGCGGCCTCCTCGGGGGGCTCGGCCTTGCTGTCGCGCTTGCCCGCCGGGATCTCGAGGATCACCTCGTTCAGCGGATAGCGAAACTGCTTTTCCACGATCACTCTGCCGTCGTCCGTCATCGGCACGACGCACACCGCGCCGACATGGCGGCTCAGCTCGCGCGAGGCCGTGTGCCCGTTCGGCAGGCGCACCGTGTCGGTGTAAAAATCGAGGATCTTGCCGTGGTAGACGAGCTTCGACGCCGTCATAACCTCATTGAGTTCGTCCATGGGTTCGTCTGCTCCTTTCACGTCGTCCGAGAGCGCGTGCGCCCTCGGGAGATTCCAGCGGTAGTGCGCCGCGAGACAGCGCAGCGTGACCGTCACAAGGATGCTCAAAATGACCGCCGCCGCCTCCGGCAGCACCGGCTGCAGCAGCAGAAACAGCCCCGCGCCCACAAGCAGCGCCGAGGCATAGACATGCCTGCGGAACACGCTCGGCACCTCGCCGGCGAGCACATCGCGCAGCACGCCGCCGCCCGTGCCGGTGAGCAGCGCCACGAACAGCAGCAGCCACACGCTGCTCTGCCCGGAGCGCTCGGCAAGCAGGATCGCCGTCGCGCCGAAGATGCCCATGCCCACCGCGTCCGACACGAGCAGCAGCAGATCCGACGCGCGCTTGTTTTTCAGCGCCGTGCGGCGCATCGCGGGGAAGAACAGCAGCACCGAGCTTAAAAGCCCCACGATCAGCCAGACCGGGTCGCGAAACGCCATCGGCGGCGTCAGCCCCAGCATCAGATCGCGCAGGATGCCGCCGCCCACCGCCGTCGCGGAGCCGAGGATGCATACGCCGAAGAGATCCATCTCCTTGCGGATGCCCACCGCCGCGCCGCTCACGGCAAAGGCAATCGTGCCGATCAGCTCGAGGATGAAGAAAAACGTGTCCATGCTATACCTCCGCGTGCCGCACAAGCTGTTTGGGATCCACCTGGATGAGCGAGTCCGGCGGAATGTCGCGCAGCGTGCTCACCGCGCAGGCGCAGCCGGGGATCGTGTCATAGAGTCTGCAGAGCGCGCTCGGATTCGGCGGGATGAGGATGCCGCCGTGGCGCGTGAACGGAATGTCGCGCAGGTCGCCGTGCCCCGTGAGCTTAAACCAGCTTTCGCGCAGCGTCCAGAGCTCGAAGAGCTCCAGATCCCCGTGCTCGACTTCAAAGAGGCGCGCGCGCACCACGTCCGGGATCTCTCGCCGCCGCTCCACGTCCGCGCCCACGGGCGCGTCAGACAGCGCCGCGAGTACCACGCCCTTGGTGTGGCTCAGCGAAAAATGCAGCGACGGGTACGCGGAGAAGGTCGGCTTGCCCGCCTCGTTCAGCGCCGTCTCGGGGAGGGCTTTCAGTCCCCAGACCTCCAGCGCCGCTCGCTCCAGCAGGCTCCATGCAAAGGCGCTGCCGTCGGCGTTCGACCGCCCCGGCCGCCGCGCCAGAGCCGCGCGCAGCGCGCGGACGTCCGCCCAGTATACGCGCATCGAGCAGCGCCTCCTTTCTCGGAAAAATCATGCAACGTGTATTCTATCACATTTCGGGCGGGGATTCAATCTTGTCATTGCGAACCAGTGCGCACACCGGTGCGGCAATCTGAGGGAGGAAAACGGATTGCCGCGTCGCTGCGCTCCTCGCAATGACACAATCGATATACAAATCGCTATATTTTGTGGTTTCTTTTTGCTCTTTTGAATAAATATAGTATAAAAAACAAAGTTTGACTACCATTCTGCGAAAAAGTGTGATATACTTCATTATTATGGACGAAATAGAATCAAAAAGCGCGGGTTTGGTGGCAAAAGGTTTCACAAGCCGCGCCGAAAGGAAACGAATACAATGAAGAAAATCCTAGTTCTGGAAGATGAACCCAGCATTCGCAGTTTTGTGGTTATCAACCTCCGCCGCAGCGGCTATGAGCCGATCGAGGCGGCCACCGGCGAGGAGGCCATGGAGCGCATTCGCCAGCATCCCGACATTCTCGTGGCCCTGCTCGACGTGATGCTGCCCGACATCGACGGCTTCGAGGTCTGCCGCCGCATCCGCGCGACGGGCTCGAAGATGGGCATCATCATGCTCAGCGCAAAGAGCCAGGAGATGGACAAGATCACGGGTCTCATGACGGGCGCGGACGACTATGTCACAAAGCCCTTCTCTCCCGCGGAGCTCACCGCCCGCGTCGACGCCCTGTACCGCCGCATCGGCGGCGACAACGTGGAGGACGCGCTCTCGTCGGGTCCGTTCCTGCTGCATCTGCACTCCCGCACGCTCGACAAAAACGGCGAGCACATCCGCCTGACGCAGACGGAGTTTACGATCATGAAGCTCTTCATGAACAACCCCGGCCGCGCGCTGAGTCGCGAGGAGATCCTCTCCGCCGTCTGGGGCGAGGACTATTCGGGCGAGGTGAAGATCGTGGACGTGAACATCCGCCGTCTGCGCATCAAGATCGAGGACAAGCCCACCGAACCTGAGTACATCACGACCGTCTGGGGCTACGGCTACAAGTGGGGCTACTGATCCCATGAACGACAGTAAGCTGCTGCGGCATCTGCGCGGCTGGTTTCGCCGGCTGTATTCGCGCATGTCGCTCACGCAGAGCATTCTCGCGGCGGCGGCGGTCGTGTCCGGCATCGTGGTCGGTCTGGTGTTTGAATCCATCAATCCCGCGCTGGTCGTGCTCATCGGACTCGCCGTGGCGCTGCTCTCGGCGCTGCTGAGCGCGATCTGGTTTCGCGACGAGGTCGCAAAGCCCGTCCGCCAGATGACGGAGGCCACGCGTCACATCGCCGCCGGAAGCTACGGAACCGAGCTGCCGCTGCCGAAAAAGCCGGATCTCGCGGAGCTCGCCGCCTCCATCAACGCCCTGTCGCAGGAGGTCAGCCGCACGGAGAAGATGCAGTCGGAGTTTATCTCCTCCATCTCCCACGAGCTGCGCACGCCGCTGACCGCCATCACCGGCTGGAGCGAGACGCTGATGTTTGACCCCTCTATCGAAAACGACTCCCGCCGCGGCATCCAGATCATCCAGAAGGAGGCCGCGCGGCTGACCGGTCTCGTGGAGGAGCTGCTGGAGTTTACGCGCATCCAGGACGGGCGCTTCAAGCTGAACATCGAGCTGCTGGACATCGAGTCCGAGCTGGAGGACACGATCTTCACCTACCGGGAGCTGCTGCGCCAGGATCATCTGGAGCTGAGATACAGCCCCGCCGAGAGCGAGATTGCCCTCGTCCCCGGCGACCCGGAGCGCCTGCGGCAGGTGTTTTTGAACATTCTCGACAATGCCGCCAAGTACGGGCGCGAGGGCAAGATCATCGAGGTCTCTGTCTCGGCCGACCCCGAGGCGGTCACGATCACGTTCCGCGACCACGGCCCCGGCATCGCGCCGGAGGAGCTGCCGCACGTCAAGGAAAAATTCTACAAGGGCGTGAGCTCCAAGGCGCGCGGCAGCGGCATCGGGCTCGCGGTCTGCGATGAGATCATCACCCGGTCCGGCGGCAGGCTGGACATCTCCAACGCCCCCGGCGGCGGCGCGCTCGTGCGCGTGACGCTGCCGTTTTCCGAGCAGGGCGAACGCCACAGCAATCTTCCCGAGGGATCTGAATGAAAAAACAAACCTCCGCTGCCGAAGAGCAGCTTTGCTTCCGCACCTCCATCGGCGGTCAGGCGCTGTTGGAGGGCATTCTGATGCGAGGGCCGCAAAAGCAGGCCATCGTGTGCCGCACGCCCGACGGGCTTGTGGAAAAAATCGACGAGCTGCATCTCGTCAAGGACAAGCACCCCGTGCTCGGCTGGCCGCTCGTGCGCGGCGTCGTCACGTTCTTAGACTCCATGGTCAAGGGCATGCAGGCGCTGACGTATTCCGCCGACCTCCTGCCCATCGAGGAGCAGGGCGAGCCGGACAAGCTCGATCAGTGGATCGAGGCGCATTTCTCCGAGGAAAAGGCAAAATCGATCATCATCGGCGTCGCCGTCGTGCTGGGTATCCTGCTCGCGGTGGGGCTGTTCGTGCTGCTGCCGACGCTGCTGGGCAAGCTCTCGCTGCGGCTGATCCCGTCCATGTCGTCCTTCGGGCTGAGCATGGTCGAGGGCGTCATCCGCATCGTGATCTTCCTGACCTATCTCTGGGGCGTCACGCGCATGCAGGACGTCGCGCGGATGTTCGCATACCACGGCGCCGAGCACAAGACGATCTTCTGCTATGAAAAGGGTCTGCCGCTCACGGTCGAAAATGTGCGCGTGCAGTCGCGCTTCCACCCCCGCTGCGGCACGAGCTTTCTGTTCGTCGTCGTCATGATCAGCATTCTGGTGTTCGCCGCGGTGAGCTCGCTGCTCACGCACTGGAACAATTTCTGGATCCGGTTCGGGCTGCACCTGCTGCTCCTGCCGGTCATCGTGGCGCTCAGCTATGAGCTCAACCGCTGGGTCGGCCGGCACGACAACGCGCTCTCGCGCGTACTGTCCGCGCCCGGCAAGTGGCTGCAGCGGCTCACCACCAACGAGCCGGACGACGGCATGATCGAGTGCGCCATACGGGCGCTGGAATTGGTCATTCCCGAAGAAAAAGGCAGCGATACCTGGTAAAATAAAAGGCGGGCG
>ONEB01000002.1:94240-312060 GCA_900316745.1 uncultured Eubacteriales bacterium
AAGGCGGGCGTGGAGGCCTATACGCTTGAGGCGCGGCTCATTGCGGCGCATGCCTGCGGCAAGACGAAGGAGGCGTTTCTGCGCGATCTCGCGCTCTATTCCTCCAACGAATGCGAGCAGCGCGTCAAGGAGCTGATCGCCCGGCGCTTAAACGGCGAGCCAATGGCGTATATCACCGGCGAGTGGGAGTTTTTCGGGCTGCCGATGGAGGTCACGCCCGATGTGCTCATCCCGCGCGGCGACACGGAGGTGCTCGTCGAGACCGCCCTGCGCGCCCTGGTGGGGCGCAAGATGGACGCGCGCATCCTCGATCTCTGCTCCGGCAGCGGGTGCATCGGCTGCACGCTCGCGCATGAGCTGCCCGCGGCCCGCGTCGTGCTGGTGGACCTCTCGGAGGCGGCGCTGGAGATCAGCCGCCGCAACGCCCGGCGCAACCGCTTAAACCGCGTCATCACCATCAAGGCCGACGCCCTGAAAAAGCCCCCGATGAGCATCGGGACGTTCGACCTCATCGCCTCGAACCCGCCCTATGTCCCGAGCATCGAGATCCTCACGCTCGACAGCTCCGTGCGCGACTATGAGCCGCTCGGCGCGCTCGACGGCGGCGAGGACGGGCTGACGTTCTACCGCGCCATCGTCCGCTGGTGGCGGCACCTGCTGCGACCCGGCGGCTGGCTCATGTTCGAGGTCGGCGAGGATCAGGCGGAGGCCGTTCTCGCGCTGATGAAGGACGCGGGACTGGAAAACCTGTATGCAGTAGAGGACACGCAGGGCATCCGGCGCGTCGTCGTCGGACGAAAGCCGGCGGAGGCATAATGCAGGGGGGCGGCGTCCCCGACGCCCCGCAGACACGCACTGCACCCAGTACACAACACTTTTTCAAATAAAGGAGTCAATCACACATGGCAGATAAAAAGAAAGGCGGCGCGACTGCCGCGCCCGCGCAGGTGAAGCCCGAGGACCGCAAAAAGGCGCTCGAGACCGCCCTTGCGCAGATCGAAAAAGCCTATGGCCGCGGCGCCGTCATGCGCCTCGGTGACGATAACAGCGCCGTGAACGTCGAGGCGATCAGCACGGGCTCGCTGTCGCTCGACCTCGCCCTCGGCATCGGCGGCGTCCCGCGCGGCAGAATCGTGGAGATCTACGGCCCCGAGTCCTCGGGCAAGACGACGCTCGCGCTCCACGTGCTCGCCTCCGCGCAGAAAAACGGCGGCGAGGCGGCGTTCATCGACGTTGAGCACGCGCTCGACCCGACCTACGCCCGCGCCCTCGGCGTGGACATCGAAAATCTTCTCATCTCCCAGCCCGACACCGGCGAGCAGGCGCTCGAGATCACCGAGCAGCTCGTCCGCTCCGGCGCGATCGACGTCATCGTCGTGGACTCCGTCGCGGCGCTCCTGCCCCGCAGCGAGCTCGAGGGCGAGATGGGCGACAGCTCCGTCGGCGTGATCGCCCGCCTGATGAGCCAGGCGCTGCGCAAGCTCACCGGCGCCGTGAGCAAGACGAACACCGTCGTCATCTTCATCAACCAGCTGCGCGAGAAGATCGGCGTCATGTACGGCAACCCCGAGACCACGCCCGGCGGCCGCGCGCTGAAGTATTTCTCGAGCGTGCGCATCGACGTGCGCCGCATCGAGACGCTCAAGTCCGGCGGCGAGCTCGTCGGCAACCGCACCCGCGCCAAGATCGTCAAGAACAAGGTCGCGCCCCCGTTCAAGGAGGCCGAGTTCGATATCATCTACGGCGAGGGCATCTCCAAGGTCGGTGAGATCCTCGACCTCGCCTGCAAGCTCGACATCATCGACAAGGCCGGCGCGTGGTTCACCTACAAGGACGTGCGCATCCAGGGCCGCGACGGCATGAAGGAATACCTGAAGCAGAACCCCGAGATCTCCGACGAGATCGAGGCGGAGGTGCG
Source organism: uncultured Eubacteriales bacterium (assembly GCA_900316745.1). Classification (GTDB taxonomy): domain Bacteria; phylum Bacillota; class Clostridia; order Oscillospirales; family Oscillospiraceae; genus CAG-103. Next base: position 96,159 of record ONEB01000002.1, read on the forward strand.
CGCCAACGCCACCAAGCTCATGAGCCCGCAGGCCAGAAAGGCTGCCATTGCGGCGGGCAGAGCGAAGGAAGTCGACGTCGACGACTTCAAAGGGTAAACCCTTCAACTGAAATACGCTTTGCGCATTTCATTTGAGTGAGCACTCGCGCTCCATCGCCTTCGCCTTTGGCTCAGTTGGTCGGCGCGAGGGCGCGCAAGAGCGCGCCTCAGGGAGTTTTTGCCGCGGGGAACCCACGGCAAAAACGATTGAATTTTCTTTGCGGCTTGCGAGCCGCAAACTCTGCGAGGCTTTTTGATTGATGACACTCACGGAACTGAAGCAAACCGGGCATGAGCGTTTTCTTGCCCGGTTTGACAATGGCGAGGAGCTGCGCGTGACGCTGAACACCGTCGCGGACTGCGGGCTGTATGCCGGTCTGCAGCTGGATGACGGCGGCATGGAGCAGGTGCGCGCGCGTGCCTCGCGCTCGCGGTGCCGCGAGCGCGCCCTGCGCATCATCGGCGCGCGGCCCATGTCGGAAAAGGAGCTGCGCGGCCGGCTCACGGAAAAGGGCGAGTCGGCGGAGGACGCGGAAGAGACGATTGAGTGGCTGCGCGAGCTGCATCTGCTGAACGATCAGGAGTATGCCGCGATGTGCGTGCGCCACTACGCCGCCAAGGGCTTCGGCCCCGGCAGGATCCGCAACGAGCTTTACCGCCGCGGCGTGCCGCGCGAACTCTGGGACGAGGCGCTCGAAGAGCTGCCGGAGCAGGACGACGAGATCGACCGCCTCCTGCGAAAAAAGCTGCGCGGGGACGTCACCGACCGCGACGCCGTGCGAAAAGCGACGGATTATCTCTACCGCCGCGGCTTTCGAAGTGAAGACATCCGCGAGGCCGTGGAGCGGCTGCGCCTGGAGGAGGAAATGTAGCTGGCGGCAGATTGCCGCCCCTACACGCACCACGTGGGTGCACAGCATTGTGTAGGGGCGGATACCATCCGCCCGCAAACCAGAGGAGGAATTTTGATGGGCTATCGCATTGCGCTGATCGCGCTGGGCTGCCCCAAAAATCAGGTGAACAGCGAGCAGATGCTCTATCTGCTCAGTGAGGCCGGACACGAGCTCGTCGGCGACCCCGCAGGGTGCGACGTCGCCATCGTGAACACCTGCGGCTTCATCGACACCGCCAAGAGCGAGGCCATCGACCACATTCTGGAGCTGGCGGAGCTGAAGAAGGCGGGCTTACTGAAAAAAATCCTCGTCGCGGGCTGCCTCTCGCAGCGCTACGAGGAGGAGATCCTGCAGGAGCTGCCCGAGGTGGACGGCATGCTCGGCACGGGGAGCTTCGGCGAGATCTGCACGGCTGTGGAGGCCGTGATGAACGGGGACAAGCCGCTGCTCTTTGCCGACAAGAACGGCCCGATCGAGGAGATCGGCCGCGTCATCAGCACCGGCCCGGGCTGGGCGTATCTGCGCATCGCCGAGGGCTGCGACAACTGGTGCGCGTTCTGCGCCATCCCCGGCATCCGCGGCAAATACCGCAGCCGGGCGCTGGAGCCCATCCTCGCCGAGGCGCGCGCCCTCGCCGCCGAGGGCGTGAAGGAGCTCATCGTGATCGCGCAGGACATCACGCGCTGGGGCAAGGACCTTTACGGCAAGCCGAGTCTCGCCGTGCTTCTAAAAGAGCTCGTGAAGATCGAGGGCGTGGAGTGGATCAGGCTCCACTATCTCTACCCGGACGCGTTTGACGACGAGCTCATCGACGTGATCGCGCGCGAGGACAAGATCGTGAAGTACCTCGATATTCCGCTCCAGCACATCAACAATGAAATTTTGCGCCGCATGAACCGCCGCGGCACGGGCGACGAGATCCGCGTGCTCATAAAAAAGCTGCGCGAGCGCATCCCCGGCGTCGTGCTCCGCACGAGCCTGATCGCGGGTCTGCCCGGCGAGACGGAGGCCGAGTTTGAAGAGCTCTGCGCGTGGCTGCGCGAGGCAAGGCTCGAGCGTGTCGGCGTGTTCCCGTTCTCGCCCGAGGAGGGGACGCCGGCGGCGAAAATGACCGACCGCTGCGACGAGGAAGAGGCGCAGCGCCGCGCCGATCTCATCCTCGACCTGCAGGCGCAGATCATGGACGACTACAACTTAGCGACCGTGGGTAAAATCATGCGTGTGCTTGTGGAGGCAAAGAGCAGGAGCGGGCTCTGCTCCGGGCGCACCTTTGCCGATTCCCCCGAGATCGACGGCACCGTGTACTTCACCGGCGACGCCGAGCCCGGCACCTTTGCAAATGTCCGCATCACCGCCGTCGAGGACGGCGAGCTCGCGGGCGAACAGGTATGATAGGAGGAAACTGCAATGACAACTGCAAACAAGATCACCATTTTTCGTTTCATCCTCGTGCCGGTGCTGGTGGTGCTCATGTATCTGGATCAGATCTACTGGGCGCTGGCGGTGTTCATCGTCGCGAGTCTGTCGGACACGCTGGACGGCTATATCGCCCGGCACTATGACCAGGTGTCCGACTTCGGCAAGTTCATGGACCCGCTCGCGGACAAGGTGCTCGTGCTCTCGGCGATGACGATGTTCGTCGAGTGGCACGCGATGCCCGCGTGGGTGCTCATCATCGTGCTGGTGCGCGAGTTTGCCGTGTCGGGACTGCGCCTCGTCGCCGTGGACAACGGGCGCGTCATCGCCGCCGCCTGGTCGGGCAAGATCAAGACGACCGTCACCATGGTCGGCATCATCCTGATGATGGCGATCGGCATCCCGCGCGGCGTCGAGTGGCTGAACACGACCGTCTGGATCCTGATCGCCGCGACAACGCTCTACTCCGGCGCGGAGTACTTTATTAAGAATAAGGACGTGCTGAGCTTCCAGTAAGCGCATGCACCACGCAAAATGGGCTGTCTCTGAATGAGACAGCCCATTTTGCTTTTGTGTTTGAATCTCAGAGCTCCGTCACGTCGGCGTCGATGATATCGCCCTCGGCGTTCTCGAGCTCGATCTTGCAGCCGACGCCGATCGTGGCGACGACGCCCGCGACGGTGAGCAGGGGAGCGCTCATCAGCCCCAGCAGACCCGCGCCCGCGCCGACGGTCAGCGGGATGTTCAGCAGCAGCTCGCCGTCCTTTGTCACCTTGATGCGGCGGACATTGCCCTCGCGGACAAGGGCTCTGAGCTTTTCCATGATTCTTTCGGTCGTTTCGTTCATTTGTGTTCTCTCCTTTTATTTGCCTGTACTTCCGAACCCGCCGGTACCTCTTTCTGTTGACGGCAGCGTGTCTGTCTCGTCGAATTCCGCCGCGAGAAACGGCAGGATCACGAGCTGGGCGATGCGGTCGCCGGGCTGGATCGTGCGCGTTTCGTCCGTGTCGTTGTGCACCGCCACGGTGCACTCGCCGCGATAGTCCGCGTCGATCACGCCGACGCAGTTTGCCGGGCGCAGACCCTGTCTGGAGGCGAGGCCGCTGCGGGCGAACACGCCGCCGAAATACCCCTCCGGGATCGCCACGGCGAGACCCGTGCCGACCATGGCGGTGGTGTGGGGCCTGATCTCGACGGGCGCGCCGTCCGCCGGGGCGGCGTAGAGGTCATAGCCCGCGGCAAACGCCGAGCCGCGGTGCGGAATGCGCGCGCTCTCGCGGAGCTTCCGGATCTGAATGTGCATGGTCAATCACCCTCCCACAGGACGATTGTACCACGTTCGCGCGCGGCGTTCAAGCCCGTGAATGCGCGCCCTGCTTTGGGTTCTCAGTATTGGCAGACCTCAATGCCCAGCATGTCGGCGAGGGCGGTGAGGGCGGCGGCGCGGCGGCCTTTGAGAACCGTGAAGTGCGGCTCGAAGCCCGCCTTGACGCTGCGGTTTACGATGTCGAGGCAGGGATTGTCCGTGCGCACGACGATGCTCGTGCCGGTAAACTGCTTCGGGCGGTCGAGCGCCTCGCCCTCCAGAACGAAGAAGCGGAAGCTGCCGTCCGGTTTTCTGCCGACGCGGAAGACGGTCACGGCCTCGCAAGCCTCGCAGCCGAAGTCCATCGCGGGGCCGATCTTCCGATTCGGGTGCACGCCGATCACGGCGCCGGTATCCTTGCGGGCGAGGGAGCACGCGGCGGCGCCGCAGTGCCAGAACGTGAGGGTGTTCTCCGCTTCATCCAGCGACACGGGGTCGCCGAAGAAGGCGGGCGCGCCGGAAAGCTGCTGCCCGATCCACATGCTCAAAGCGCCGTAAATGTCCGACTCGCAGGCGGCGGGGACGCCGTCGTCACCCAGGAGGCTCAGCACCGCGCAGACGGGCGTGCCGAAGTCGGTGAAGAGATCCGGCCAGCACCGCGAGGCGAGCGCGCCGATGCCGTTTTCGCGGATATAGTCGCTGTACGCCTTGTAGAGCCGCGCGTGGTCGAGACGGTTGCGCTCCGGCGTTTTGTCAAAGCCGACGGTCGCGGCCTCGGTCTTCTTCAGGTACGCCGCGCTCTCCTGTTCGGAGGCGGCTTTGGCGCGGTCGAGAAGCTCGCGCACCTCGATGCTCACAAGCTCCGCGCCGAAGACGCGGCTGAGGTCGGTGTCGAGCGCGCGGCCGAAGCCGAAGCCCTGCGGCGTGTGCCCCACGGCTGCAATGCGCAGGGAGCGCATCGCCTTTTTCACGCGCCCGGCGGCGAGAAAGGCCGCGATGGCGCGCTCGGTGCGCGCCTCGTCGGGCGCGCCGAAGATGTAGGAGAAGCTTTCGTCGCCGAGATTCGTCATGGCGTTTGCCGCCGAGTACGCGCCCGTGAGGGAATTCAGGCGCAGGCGTCCGCCGTCAATGACGGGCTCGCGCAGCGTCCAGATCAGGATCGGGCAGTCAAAGCGGCGGCGCACCTCGGTGATGAAGGCGGCGTTGGCAAAGGTGTTGTTCTGAAACACGATCGCGTCGGGATGGACGCGGTCGAGGAACGCGCAGAGCCTGTCCATCGTGAGCAGCATCTCGTCCGGGAGGACAAAGCCCTGATCGAGGCGCGACAGGAGCGCTTTGGACTTTTCAAACTGGTCGCCGGCCGTCTCCAGATGGAACGTCGGCGCGCCGACGGGGACGTAGATCGGGGTAAAGGACATGGGAAACCACCTCGGATTATAATTATTTAACAGCGTTAATCGAACTTCGCCTCATTACTATAATCTTGCCGCGGAAAAATGTCAAATCTTTTTGCCCGGAAGCGTTGACAAACGCGCTTTGCGCGCGGTAAGATGACATTGCTTAAAAGCTTGAATCAATCCAAGGAGGATACCGTTGTGAACAACGATCTCAAAGCGATCTGCAAGGACATCCGTCTGGACACGATCCGGTGCATCGGGCATCTGGGCGTGGGCCACATCGGCGGGTGTCTGTCCATCGTCGAGCTGCTGGGCGTGCTGTATTTCGACGCCATGCACATCGACCCGAAAAACCCCAAGATGGCCGGACGCGACCGGCTCGTCGTCTCGAAGGGTCACGCAGGCCCCGCCGTGTACGCGGCGCTGGCCAACCGCGGCTACTTCGACAAGGCGGAGCTTCTGACGCTCAACCAGGGCGGCACGAATCTCCCCAGCCACTGCGACATGAACCGCACCCCGGGCATCGACATGACCGCGGGCAGCCTCGGTCAGGGCTTCAGCTGCGCGGCGGGCATCGCCCTCGGCTCGAAGCTGGAAAATGACGGCGCGACGATCTACGCCATCCTCGGCGACGGCGAGAGCCAGGAGGGGCAGATCTGGGAGGCGGCCATGTTCGCCGCCGCCAAGAAGCTCGACAACCTCATCGCCTTCACCGACTACAACAAGCTCCAGATCGACGACACGGTCGCGAACGTCTGCGACATCGCGCCCCTCGCCGACAAGTGGCGCGCCTTCGGCTGGCACGTCATCGAGGTCGAAAACGGCAATGACGCCGAGGCGATCAAGGCCGCGATTGCCGAGGCCAAACTGAACCGCGGCAGCGGCAGACCCACGCAGGTCATCCTGCACACCGTCAAGGGCTGCGGCGTCTCCTTTATCGAGGAGGCGGGCGTGGCAAACCACAACATGAATCTTTCGCCCGAGCAGACCGAAGCTGCCCTGCGCGAAGTGGAAGGAGCGTGCTGAGTTATGGAAATGAGAGCAATTTACGCCGAAGAAATGGCGAAGCTGATGGAGGCGGACCGTCACGTCTGCATCCTCGACGCCGACCTTGCCAAGGCCAGCGGCACGCGCAAGCTGTATGAGCGCTTCCCGAACCAGATGTTCGACTGCGGCATCGCCGAGCAGAACATGGCCTCCGTCGCCGCGGGTCTCGCGAGCTACGGCTTCAAGCCCTATATCGAGAGCTTCACGCCGTTTGCCACGCGCCGCTGCTGCGACCAGATCGCGATCTCGATCGCCTACGCCGGCATGAACGTGAAGATCGTCGGCACCGACCCCGGCGTGACCGCCCAGCTCAACGGCGGCACCCACATGAGCATGGAGGACATCGGCGTGCTGCGCTCGATCCCCCGCATGGTCATCTTTGAGCCCGTGGACGGCGTGCAGCTGCGCGCGGCTCTGCCCGTCATCAACGCCTACGACGGCCCCGTGTACATCCGGCTGTTCCGCAAGGAGATGCCGGACGTCTTTGAAGAGGGCTACAAGTTCGACCTCTTCAAGGCCGACACCATGCGCGAGGGCACGGATCTGACCGTGTTCGTCTCCGGCTTCCTCACGCCCGACGTCGTCGCCGCTGCCGACAGGCTGAAGGCGGAGGGCCTCTCCGTCGAGGTCGTGAACGTCCACACCATCAAGCCCATCGACCGCGAGACCGTCATTGCAGCCGCCCACAAGACCGGCAGGGTGCTCACGGTTGAGAACCACAACATCCTCGGCGGCCTGCACGCGGCGGTGCTCGAGGCGCTCGCCAACGATCCCGTGCCGACGTTCGCCATGGGCGTGAACGACCGCTTCGGCGAGGTGGGCAAGACGCCCTACCTGCGCAAGGTCATGGGCTTCACCGAGGAGGACATTTACAACAGGATGAAGGAGCTCGCAGCGAAATGAAACTTGCAATCGGAAGCGATAAGTCCGGCTTTGCCGCCAAGGAGGCCATCAAGGCGTGGCTGACGGAGCAGGGCATTGATTTTGAAGATCTCGGCACCACGGACCCCGAGCAGCCGAAAAACTATGTCATCGTCGCCTCGACGGTGGCGCCCAAAGTGCAGTCGGGCGAATTCGACCGCGCGATCCTCATCTGCGGCACCGGCGCCGGCATGAACATCGTCGCGAACAAATATAAGGGCGTGCACGCCGTCGCCTGCGAGGGCGTGTATTCGGCGAAGATGGCGCGCGCGATCAACAACGCCAACGTCCTCGCCATGGGCGGCTGGATCGTCGGCCCCGAGATGGCGGTGCAGATGGTCAAGGCGTTTCTGGAGACCGACTGGCTGCAGGATCTGGAGGACTGGAGACAGGTGAACCTGCGCGGCTTCGATCAGCGCGTGCACGCGCTGGAGGATGAAATCTATGGCGCTTGATTTCCTGTACCGCCAGCCGGTGGAGATCCACTTCGGCGCGGGCAAGATCGCAAAGCTGCGCGAGGTGCTCGCGCAGTACGGCGTGCAGAACGCCGTGCTCGTCTGCGGACGGCACTTTGCCGCCGAGGCGGAGAAGCTGAAAGCGGAAAGCGGCGTGGTATGCGCGATCTTCTCCGGCGTGGAGCCGAACCCGCGGCTCTCCGGCGCCGCCGAGGCCATGCGCCTTGCGCGTGAGCACCATGCCGACGCCCTCATCGGCGTCGGCGGCGGCAGCGCCATCGACACCGCGAAGTTCGCCGCAGCCTGCGCCCCCGGCGACCGGGACGCGGAATATTACTACCGCACAACGGATTTCCCCGCGCACCCGCTGAAGATTTTTGCCGTGCCGACGACCGCCGGCACGGGCAGCGAGGTCACGCAGGTCTCCGTCATCAGCCATGGCGCGGAGAAGAAGACGATCAACAATCCCGTCTTCATGCCCACCGCCGCCATCGTCGATCCCATGCTCACGGTCTCCGTGCCGCCGCGCACGACGATGAACACGGGGCTTGACGCTCTCGCGCACGCGCTGGAGGGCTACTGGAGCGTGAACCACCAGCCGATCAGCGACCTGATGGCGGTCGAGGCCGTGCGCCTGATCATGGAGAATCTCGAACAGGCGTATACGCACGGGGACGACCTGAAAGCGCGCGAGGCCATGAGCATGGCGTCGCTGCTGGGCGGGCTCTCGTTCGCCCTGCCGAAGACGGCGGGCGTGCACGCGTGCAGCTATCCGCTTTCTGAGGACTGCCACCTGCCGCACGGCGAGGCCTGCGCCTTTACGCTCGACAGCTTTGTGGAGATCAACCGCGACGAGCGGCTCGACGAGCTCTGCCGCCGCGCGGGGCTGCGGGATGCCCCCGACCTCGCCGCGCGCATCCGCGTGCTGAAAAGCCTCGCGGGGCTGAGAGCGCGCCTTTCGGAGCTTGAAAATGGCGACGCGCACGCGCTCGCCGAAAAGTGCGCGAAGCATCCCCTGATGGGAAATAACCCCGTGAAGATGGACGCAGCCGCGCTCGAAGCGATGTTTGAGGCGCTGCAGTGACGAAGCTTTTCAACGCCTTTCTGATCGCGGGCATGATCCTCTCGTGGGCGATCTACTACGCGGTGTCCAAGGTCATGGTCGCGTGGACGGGCTCGCCCGCGCTGGCGGGGCTTTTGCTGCGCGGGGCGGCGCTCGGCTTTCTCACGGCGCAGCTTCTCATCGACGGAGCGTTCCAGCGCCTGTTCCACCAGGGCAAGGCCGTGCTGCTGCTGTGTCTCATCGGTGCCTTCGGGTTTCTGCTCGATCTCTTTGCAAACCTCGGCTATCAGGGCGGGAGCCTTGCCGCGGGCACGGCGCTTTTGAAAACGGACGTCCTGATGGTGAACCTCGTCACGGTCGCCCTCTACCACCGGAAGCTCTATGCCTCCGACTGGGCGGGCACGCTGATCATGCTCGCGGGCGTGCTGATGGTGCTGGGCGTGGACGTGCGCGGGATTCATTTTCGCGTGCAGGACGGGTTCTTCCTCCTGAGCGCCGCGTGCGTCACGGTCAACGCCTTTCTCATCAAGGCGGCGCAGGAGCGCTACCACGAGGACGCCGACATGATCTCCTATTACAACAACGCCGTCGTGCTCGTGCTCTTCGGCGTCATGGCCGCGATGCAGGGCCAGCCCCTGCCCGACGCGCTGCCGGAAAACTTCTGGTGGTTCGTCGCCCTCGGCGGCCTTGCCCAGACGGGCATTTATTTCTTCTATTACCGCAATCTCAAGCGGTGCGAGGTGTGGGTCGTGAAGCTGTATCTGCTGCTCATGCCCATCGTGAGCACGCTCATCGGCGCGGTGTTTTTAAACGAACAGCTCACCGTAACGCGGCTCGTCGGCATCGGCGTGGTATTGGCTGGTGCAGCGGTGATTTTGCTCAGAGACAAGCTGCATAAGAAGGCGCCCGTGGGCGCGTGACAGGCGGGCGGATGATATCCGCCCCTACACGCACCCCCCGTGGGTGCAGTGCATCCTGTAGGGGCGGCAACCTGCCGCCCGCATACGCACACCGAAAGGCAAGGTGCATGACCATGGTACAAACCGGCGACAACATGACGGCGCTCAAGCGCGGGAACCGCGCGGCGGTGCTCGCGGCGCTGCATACCGAGGGCGCCATGTCGCGCAAACGGCTTGCGGCGCGTGTGCATCTGACGCCCGCTGCCATCACCAAGATCGTCGCGGAGCTCATCCAGGAGGGGCTTGTGCGCGAGGGCGCGGCGCTGCCCACGGCCGGCGCGGGCCGGCGCGAGGTGCGCATCTCGCTCGTGCCGGAGTCCCGCTATGCGCTGGGGCTGCTGATCGACCGGGGTCACGCCATCCTCTCGGCCGTGCGCTTCGACGGCGGGATCGTCTTTTCAGAGCGCGTGGCGCTCAAAGAAAACGCGCCCGCCGAGGAGACGGTCACGGCGCTCTGCCGCCGGCTCATGGCGCTTGCCGCCCGGCTCCCGCGCGAGAAGATCATCGGCGTCGGCGTCGCGGTGCGCGGCGTGACGGACGCCGATGGCACAAGCATCCTCAACAGCATGGGCGCGCTCTCGGCGGGCGCGCATCCGCTCGCGGAATGGGTCGAGCGCGAAACGCTCCTGCGCGTCCGGATGATGAACAATGTCCGCGCGCTTCTGGCGGCGCAGCTGTTTCTGACGCGCGAGCCGACACGCTCCGCGCAGTACTTCCTGCGGTGCGAATACGGCATCGGCGCGGCGCTCGCGGCGAGCGGCGAGATCTGGCTCGGCAGCTCCAACCGCTGCTCGGAGCTGGGACACATCCCCGTCGTGCGCGGCGGGAAGCTCTGCTCGTGCGGCAAGCGCGGGTGCCTGGAGACGATTGCCTCCCCGATGGCGCTGTGCGAGGACGCACAGAGCATCCTCTCCGAGACGGAGACGCCGCTGCTGTGGAAGCTCGCCGGCGGCGCGCAGGCGAAAAGTCTGCCGCTCGACGCCGTGCTGCAGGCCGCCGCCAACGGCGACACCGCCGTCGCGGCCATCACGGAGCGCGCCGTAAAGGCGCTGGCGCAGGCGCTTCGGAGCGTCATCTACATCCTCGACCCGGAAAAGATCGTTTTGTACGGGCGCGTGTTTGAAAACGCCTATTTTCTTTCACGCCTGCTCGCCGAGCTGCGCGAGGGCGTCGACGCGGATCACGCCGCGCGCATCGAAAAAAGCCCGTTCAACGGGCAGCTGGAACCCATCGCCGCGCCGCTGATCGCGGTCTCGGCATTCTTCCGCACGGGAGGTATGGACTTATGATTTTGGATTCTCTGCGCGCGAAAAACCCCGCGCTGCGCTTAGACTGCGTCACCGACGCCGCCTTTGCGCCGTACGGGCGGGTGCTGCCGCTGAAGGACAGCGGCGCGCTGCACCGCGCGCTTTCAGATACACCGATCCCCGACGAGGGGAACCGGTATGTTGCGTCGCTGGACACGCTGGAGGCTGCCTGCGAAGCGGCCGGGGCGCTTTCCCCCTTCGGCGGCATGCAGACGCAGGCGGGATACTGCAACGGGCGCGGGCACAGGCTCAACGCCCTGGAATACCACAAGTGCAGCGAGGTGAACTTCTCCACGACGGGGCTCGTGCTCCTGCTCGCCCTGCCGGAGGAGATGGCCGACGGGAGGCTCGATTCCGCCGCCGTGCGCGGATTCTATCTGCCGCCCGACGTCGCGATCGAGGTTTACCCGCGCGTGGGGCACTTCGCGCCCTGCCGCGTGTCGGAGGACGGCTTTCAATGTCTCGTCGTGCTCGAGCGCGGCGTGAACAGTCCGATCGACGTCCCCGGACCGGGCGCGGACGGTGAGGACAAACTCCTGTGGATGCGCGGCAAGTGGATGACCTGCCACGCCGAGTCTCCGCAGGCGGAAAAGGGCGCGTTCATCGGGATTACGGGAGAGAACTGGGATCTGGAGATTTGAGAGTAACGGATGCATGAAAACCGGGTGTCATCGCGAACGAGTGACGAGATTGCCGCGTCGCTGCGCTCCTCGCAATGACAGGGCTTTTGGGTCATCGCGAACCAGTGCGCACACTGGTGTGGCGATCTCTGGAAAAGGGAACGGATTGCCGCGTCGGCTCACGCCTCCTCGCAATGACAGGCTTTTTCATGCGGCGATGAATGAATGAGAGGGGAAGGGATGCACATGCCATTTACGCTTACGCGCAGGGGTGCCGTCCTGCTCGCGGCGGCGCCGATGCTGCCCGTCGTGACCGCCGTGCGGCGCGAAAAGGTGTACCACGCCAACCGCGGCACCGTGACCGCCACGGTGGTCGAGCGCGAGCGCATTGCGCTCACCGAGCTGCGCGCCGACGGCGAGCGCTTTACGTTCTCCGCGCAGGGACACAGCCTGACCGCGGCGGCGTCTGACGTTCCCGGCGGCATACAGCTCGCGCTCGAGGGCGAGGACGGCTGGGCGTATGAGTTTCGCTTTGCCGCCGAGGCGGACGAGGCCGTGTTCGGCGGCGGCGAGCAGTACCGCCAGCTGAATCTGCGCCATGAGCGCGTCGTGAACCTCGTCGAGGAGCACATCAAGGCGTCCACGATCGTGCAGAAGGCGCTGCTGCCCCGCGCGCTCTACCGCCCGAAGCCCCACAGCGAGATCGGAAGCTACGCGCCGATGCCCGTGTTCGTCACGAGCAGAAAGCGCCTGATCGCCTTCGACACGGCGTCGGACGGCTTTTCGGAGTTCGGCGACGTGTGGTGCTTCAGCTTCGACAGCTGCCCGAAGAGCATGACCGTGCTCCGCGCGGACAGCTTCGAGGCGCTCGGGCGCGCCTACGCCGGGCTCGTGCCGAACCGGCAGTACCTCCCCGACTGGTGCCGGGACGGGATGATCCTCTCGGCGCAGGGCGGCACGCAGCGCATCGAGGAGCTGTGTTATAAGATGCTCGACGCGGGCGCGAAGATCTCGGCAGTCTGGTCGCAGGACTGGTCGGGCGAGATCCGCACCGTCATGGGCAAGCAGGTCTGGTGGAACTGGGAGGTCGACGAAACGCTCTATCCGAACCTGCGGGAGGCGATCGGGAGGCTGAACGAGCGCGGCGTCAAATTCCTCGGCTACATCAACCCCTATCTCGTAAAGGACAGCCGGCTGTACACGCTCTGCAAGGAGCGCGGCTGGCTCATCACGCGCGCCGACGGCAGCGTCTACCACATCAAGTCCACGACGTTCGACGCCGGCATGATCGACCTCACAAACCCCGACGCCGCGCGCTTTACGAAGGACGTGCTCATCAAAGAAAACATGCTCGGTCTCGGCATGTCGGGCTGGATGGCGGACTTCGGCGAGTATCTGCCCGCCGACTGCGTCCTGCACGACGGCGACCCGGCAAAGCTCCACAACGCCTGGCCTGTGATGTGGGCAAAGCTCAACCGCGAGGCCATCGAGGAGGCGGGCCGCGACGACGCGTTTTTCTTCACGCGCTCGGGCTACACGGGCATCCAGACGTATGCGCCCATTCTGTGGAACGGCGACCAGCACACGGACGACACCCGCGACTACGGTATGCCGTGCGTGCTGCCGGCGAGCTTTTCGCTGGGCTTTTCCGGCGTCGGGCTCGTGCACTGCGACATCGGCGGCTTCTTCTCCTTTACGAAGATGAAGCGCGACGACACGCTCTTCATCCGCTGGATGGAGATGGGCGCGTTTTCCGCGCTCATGCGCACGCACGAGAGCATCCGCCCGTGGGCGAACAGCCAGCCCTATGACGACAAGGTGCTGCCCTACGCCGTGAAGCTCACAAACGTGCACGTCGCGCTCGCGCCCTATCTCAGAGCCTGCACGGCAAAGGTGAACGACGGCGTGCCGGTGCTGCGTCCGGACTTCTGGGCGGCGAACGACTTTGCAGCGCACCGGGACATCGACTGCTACTTCCTCGGGGACGATCTCTTCGTCGCGCCCATCATGAAGCGCGCGGCAAAGGCGCGCAAAGTGTGCCTGCCGCAGGGCGAGTGGGTGCATCTCTGGACGGGGAAGAAATTTAAGGGCGGGCGTGATTACCGCGTCAGGGCGCCGCTCGGTCAGCCGCCGGTGTTCTACCGCGCGGAGAGCGCATTCGTATCCTTGTTCCGTGGGATCACGGAAGAATATAAAAACGAGGTGAAATGATGGAAAACGCGACCTACATTGCCCGCACAAGCGGCATCGGCACGCGCGACAAGATCGGCTACATGATGGGCGACCTCGGCTCGCTTCTCGTGTTCGGCCTGGTGCAGAGCGTGCTGCAGAAGTACTACACGGACGTGCTCGGCATCACGCCCTGGGCGATCATGATCATGTTCGTCGTGGCCCGCGTCTGGGACGCGATCAACGACCCCATCTGGGGCCGCATCGTCGACGGCATGCCCGCCAGAGCCGACGGGCGCTACCGCCACTGGCTGAAGGTGCTCGCCGTGCCGACCGCCATCGGCGCGATCCTCATGTTCGTGAAGATCCCGGGGCTGAGTCAGGGCGGGTATCTGGCCTATGCCTATGTGACCTACATCCTCTTCGGCATGCTGTACACCGGCATCAACATCCCCTACGGGTCTATGGCGCAGGTCATCACGTCCGATGAGCGCGAGCGGTCCAGCCTCTCGGTGTTTCGCTCCATCGGCTCCGTCATCGGCGCGCTGCCGGCGATGGTGCTGATCAGCATGTGCTATGTCAAGCTCGTGGACGGCACGCGCGTGATGAGCTACAACAAGATCCTCATCGGCGTCGTCGTGATCGCGGTGCTGTGCGTGCTGGCGTTCCTGCTCAGCTACAAGTGGACGACCGAGCGCGTGAAGACCAAACCCGCCCCGAAGCAGAAGGGGCAGACCTGGCGCGTGTTCAAGGTGCTCGTGCGCAGCCGCCCGTTCGTCGCGGTGTGCATCGTCGGCATGCTCTATCTCGCCGCGCAGATGTTCAGCCAGAGCTATTATAACTACCTCTTCCACTACTACTTCAACGCCCCCGGGCTGAGCCTGCTGCCGCAGGTGTGCATCTATCTGCCGGTCGCGGTCGTGATGTTCTTCGCGGGCAAGCTCGGCGCGAAGCTCGGCAGAAGAGAGCTCTGCGCCTACGGCATCCTGTTCTCGGGCCTGTGCAACCTCGCGCTCTACTTCCTCGGCACCCAGAGCGTCTGGATCTTCCTCGGCGCGCTGTTCCTCTCCGGCATCGGCGGGGCGTTCATCTTCCTGCTCCTGTGGGCGATTGCGACGGACGCGATCGACTACAACGCCGTGAAGTTCGGCCTGCACGACGAGGCCACGAGCTACGCCGTCTTCACGTTCATGCGCAAGCTCGGCCAGACCGTCGCCGCCATCCTCACGAACGCGGCGCTCATCCGCATCGGCTATGACGGCGCGACCGTCGCCGCCGAGAATCTCACGGACGCGGTGCTCAGGCAGATGTATAACGACTCCGTGCTGATCCCGGCGGTGCTGTATCTCTTGATGTTCGTGGTGCTGCTGTTCGTCTACCCGCTCGGCAAGAAGAAGATCGCCGAGCTGCAGGTGGAAAAAGAAAACGTCCTGAAACATCTCAGCGAAGCGTAACATGCCGTGTAAAGCAGACAAGCCTATCCGATTTCGGATAGGCTTGTTTTATGATTGAACGTGCCAAATCAAATCGCATGATTTGATTTGGAGAGGAAGAACGGGGGAGCGGATACGAAGCCGCTGGGCAGAGGCAAAGCCTTTGCCCGGCGGCGAAGTGGAGCGAGCCCGTTCAGACGATGAACCCGCCGCCCAATACCCGGTCGCCGTCGTAAAGGACGGCGCTCTGTCCCGGCGCGGGCGCGCGCACCGGCTCGTCGCACGCGATGCGCACCCTGTCGCCCTCGGGATAGACGGTGCAGGGCGGGTTTTCCCACTTCGTGTGGCGGACGCGCACCGTGGCGCGGATCGGCGTCTCGGGGCGCGGGATGATCCAGTTAAAGTTGCGTGCGAGCACGGTCGTCTTGAACAGCTCGTCCCAGTAGGCGAGCTCGATCGTGTTTGTGCTCGCGTCGATGCGGGAGATGTAGACCTTGCGGTCGTTTATCAGTCCCGGTCGGCGCTGCCCGACCGTGTAGCGGCAGATGCCGTCGTGCGCGCCGACGACCTCGCCGTGCAGGACGAAAGCGCCCGGGCCGGGGAGCGGCGCGCGCCGCGCCATCCACGAGGCGTAGTCCTTGTCCGGGATGAAGCAGATCTCCATGCTGTCGGGCTTGTGCGCGACGGGGATGCCGAAGCGCTCGGCAAGCGCGCGCACCTCCGCCTTTTCGTACCCGCCGAGGGGCAGAAGGAGTCTCTGAACCTGCTCGGGCAGGAGACGGCAGAGCATGTAGCTCTGGTCGTTCGCGGGGCGGCCCTTGCAGAGCGCCCCGTTTTCCGTGCGGGCGTAGTGCCCCGTGGCAATAAACTGCGCGTCCAGCCGGTCGGCGCACGCCAGGAGCGCTTTGAACTTCACCGTCGGGTTGCAGAGGATGCAGGGGTTCGGGGTCTGCCCCGCGCGGTAGGCCGCCTCGAACGGGGCGCAGACCTTTTCCTCCAGCTCGGCGCGGATGTCCTGCACGAGAAGCTCCGCGCCGAGACGCTCCGCGACGGCGGCGGCGTCGCGCGCGCCGTCGGGGGAAACGCCGTTTTCGAGGTACAGCCCCGTCACTTCATAGCCCTGCTCGCGCAGGAGCGCTGCGCACACCGCGCTGTCCACGCCGCCGGAGAGGCCGAGGACGACGCGCTTAAAATTTCTCATGCCTGTCCCTCCATCTGCAGATACACCATCAGCGCCGCGATGTCCGCGGGGCTGACGCCGGAGATGCGGCTCGCCTGACCGATGTTCGCGGGGCGGATCTCCTGCAGCTTCTGCCGCGCCTCCAGACGCAGGCAGGTGACGGTCGTGTAGTCGAGGTCACGGGGCAGCGTCCGGCGCTCCAGACGCTCAAACTCCGCGACCTGCTTGAGCTGCCGCTTGATGTAGCCCGCGTATTTGAGTCTGATCTCCGCCTGCTGCGTCACCGCGCGGGGGAGCGCCGGACGGTCAGAGTCGAACGGCGCGAGATCGGCATAGTGCAGCTGCGGGCGGCGCAGGAGGTCTGCAAGGGAGACGCCCGTCGTCGTCGGCGCGGTGCCGTGTGCGGCCAAAAGCGCCTGCAGCGCCTTTGAGGGCGCGACGTGCGTGCGCTCCAGGCGAGCCATCTCCGCGTCCACGGCGCGGTATTTTTCCTCGACCGCTTTCAGACGCTCGTCGGAAACAAGCCCGATGCGGTGCCCGATGTGCGTCAGGCGCTCGTCGGCGTTGTCCTGCCGGTGCAGCAGGCGGTACTCCGAGCGCGAGGTCATGATGCGGTAGGGCTCGTTCGTGCCCTTCGTCACGAGATCGTCGATCAGCGTTCCGATATACCCGTCCGAGCGGCGGAGGATCAGAGGGTCTTCGCCTTTGATTTTCAGTGCTGCATTCACGCCGGCGACAAAGCCCTGCACGGCGGCCTCCTCATAGCCGGAGGAGCCGTTGAACTGCCCCGCGCCGTAGAGCCCGGGGATTTTTTTCGCCTCCAGCGTGGGGCGCAGCTCCGTGGGGTCGACGCAGTCATACTCGATCGCGTAGGCGCAGCGCGTCATCTCCGCGTGCTCCAGCCCGGGGAGCGTGTGCAGCATCTCGACCTGCACCTCCTCGGGGAGGCTGGAGGAAAAGCCCTGGATGTAGATCTCCTCCGTGTTCAGACCCATCGGCTCCAGAAAGAGCTGGTGGCGCTCCTTGTCCGGGAACGTCATGATCTTCGTCTCGATGCTCGGGCAGTAGCGCGGCCCCACGCCCTCGATCACGCCGGAGTAGATCGGGCTGCGGTCGAGATTTTCGCGGATGATCGCGTGCGTGCGTTCGTTCGTGTAGGTCAGCCAGCAGGTGACGCGGTTTTCGGGCGCGTGCTGCGTCTCGAAGCTGAACGGCTCGATCTCCTCGTCGCCGGGCTGCACCTCCAGTTTGGAGAAGTCCACGGTGCGGGCGTTCACGCGCGGGGGCGTGCCGGTCTTGAACCGGCGCATGGAAAGTCCGAGACGCTGGCAGCATTCCGCGAGCGGTCCCGCCGCGGCAAGGCCGTCGGGGCCGGAATCGCGCAGCACCTCGCCCACGATCGTCCGCCCGCGCAGGTAGGTGCCGGTCGCGAGGATCGCGGCCTGACACGTCCACACCGCGCCCGTCGCCGTCACGACGGCGCAGACCGCGCCGCGCGCATCCAGCTCCACGGAGACGACCTCCGCCTGCTTGACGCGGAGATGCGCCTGCGTCTCCAGCGTGTGCTTCATGACCTCCTGATAGCGCCGCCTGTCCGCCTGCGCGCGCAGGGAGTGGACGGCGGGACCCTTGCCGCGGTTGAGCATCCGGTACTGGATGCAGGCCTGATCCGCCGCGCGCGCCATCTCGCCGCCGAGGGCGTCGAGCTCGCGCACGAGATGGCCCTTGCCCGTGCCGCCGATGGCGGGGTTGCAGGGCATGTTCCCCACGGCGTCCAGATTGATCGTAAAGCACACGGTGTCGAGCCCCAGCCGCGCGGCTGCCAGCGCCGCCTCGATGCCGGCGTGTCCCGCGCCGACCACGGCGACGTCGCAGGTGCCTGCGTTGTATCGCATGGTGTATCACCTCGAAATGATTGTGTAAAACAATATTTTAATATGAACCGTCAGAAAATGCAAGCAATGAAGGACGGGCGGCAGATTGCCGCCCCTACCGTCTGCGGAAATCCAATTTAGAACGTAGGGGCGGATATCATCCGCCCGCCCGTTCCATAAAAAAATCAAAAATTTTTTCAAAAAAAGAGGGTTTTGCGGACTGAACGTCGTATAAGTATTATGTGGGGAGGAATGAATCATGGCGAATGCAAGACAGCAGCGCGAGAAATTGGAGGAATTGCTCGTATGCAGGTACGGCGTGCGCGCCGCCTCGTCCCGGGGGCGAAAGACGCCGGAGGAGGAGTGCCAGATGCGCACCTGCTTCCAGCGCGACGTCGACCGCATCACGCACGCGAAGTCCTTCCGCCGCTTAAAGCACAAGACGCAGGTGTTCCTGCAGCCCGAGGGCGACCACTACCGCACGAGACTGACCCACACGCTGGAAGTCGCGCGCATCGCCCGCACCGCGGCGCGCGCCCTGCGCTTAAACGAGGACCTCACGGAGGCCATCAGTCTCGGCCACGACCTCGGCCACACGCCGTTCGGTCACGCGGGCGAGCGGGCGCTCGACGAGATCCACGCCGGCGGCTTTCGCCACTATGAGCAGAGCCTGCGCGTGGTGGACAGGCTCGAGCGCGACGGGCGCGGCCTGAACCTCTGCGACGAGACGCGTATCGGCATCCTGAACCACACGACCGGCCAGCCGCGCGACACGCTGGAGGCGGACGTCGTGCGCATCGCCGACCACATCGCCTACATGAACCACGATCTCGACGACGCCGTCCGCGCTTCGATCCTCACGCCGGAGGACGTGCCGCAGATCGTCAGAGAGCGCATCGGCAACCGCAACTCCGAGCGCATCAACTCCATGCTCGTCGATCTCATCGGGCATTCGGAAGAGGGCGAGATCCGCTTTTCTCCCGAGATGCAGGAGGCCTACGACGTGTTCCACGGCTTCATGTATGAGGCCGTGTACCGCAACCCCGTCGCCAAGGGCGAGGAGCAGAAGGTGCTCGGCATCCTCGGCGGCATCTGGGACTATTACGTCAGGCACGTGGACGAGCTGTCGGCCGTGTTTCGCGCCGTCGCGGAGGACGAGGGCCCGGAGCGCGCCGTGTGCGACTATATCTCCGGCATGACGGACGCCTACGCGCTGGAGGTGTACGGGAGGCTGTATATCCCGGTGGCCTGGTCGATCAAATAAATGCGCGGCGGCGGGCGGATGGTATCCGCCCCTACGGCACCCCGTGGGTGCGCCTGTCCCTGTAGGGGCGGCAATCTGCCGCCCGTTTCAGAAGCAAGAAGGTGAAAGAAAAGTATGCCTCAATTCTCCGAGCAATTCCTGCAGGAGCTGTCGGAGCGGAATGATATCGTGGACGTGGTGAGCGGCTATGTGCAGCTGACCAAGCGCAGCGGGTCGAATCTCTTCGGCCTGTGTCCGTTTCACTCAGAGAAGACGCCGTCGTTCTCCGTCTCGCCGGACAAGCAGATCTACCACTGCTTCGGCTGCGGCAAGGGCGGGAGCGTGATCGGCTTCATCATGGAGATCGAAAATCTCTCGTTCCCGGACGCGGTGGGCTTTCTCGCCCGCCGGGCGGGGATGGCGATGCCGGAGGAAAACGACCACGGCGAATCGAAGCGCCGCGAGCGCATGCTGCACCTGAATCGCGACGCCGCGCGCTTTTTCCACGAGCAGCTCAAAACGCCCGCCGGACAGACCGCGCGCGATTACATCGCCCGGCGCGGGCTGACGGCGCGCACGGTCACAAACTTCGGCCTCGGCTTTGCGCCGAACACCTGGTCGAGTCTCACGGACGCGATGAAGCAAAAGGGCTACTCCGAGCGCGAGCTCTTCGAGGCCGGACTCGTCCGGCAGGGCAAGAGCGGGCGCGGCGTCTACGACACGTTCCGCAACCGCCTCATGTTTCCCGTCATCGACGTGCGCGGGAACGTCATCGGCTTCTCCGGCCGCATCCTCGACGACGGTGAGCCGAAGTACATGAACAGCCCCGAAACGCTGGTATTCAGCAAAAGCCACAATCTGTTCGCGCTGAATCTGGCTAAAAAGTCAAAAAGCGGGTATCTTATCCTTGCCGAGGGCAATATCGACGTCGCCTCGCTCCATCAGGCGGGGTTCGACTCGGCGGTGGCCTCGCTCGGCACATCGCTCACCGACGCGCAGGCGCGGCTTATGAGCCGGTATGTCAGTGAGGTCGTCATCGCCTACGACAACGACGGCGCGGGCCAGAAGGCCGCCCAGCGCGCGATCACGATTTTGGAGAAGCTCGACGTGCGCGTGCGCGTGCTGCGCATGGAGGGCGCGAAGGATCCGGATGAATACATCGCGAAGTTCGGGCCCGACGCCTTTCGCAATCTGCTGGAGAAGTCGGAAAACCACGTGGAGTACCGGCTCGACAGCCTGAAGGCGAACTTTGACCTTACGAGCGACGAGCAGAAAGTCGCCTTTCTCAAGGAGGCGGCGGACATCGTCGCGCAGCTGCCCGGCGCGGTGGAGCGCGAGGTATACGCCATGCGCCTGTCGGAGCAGACGGGCGTGCCGCGCGCGGCGGTGCTTGACGAGGTGTCGAGACGGCGAAAGCAGCGCGCCCGGCGGGAGCACAAAGAGGTACAGCGAACGGAATCCCGTCCTGTGCGCGTCGCAGAAGAACCGCTCAAAGGGGTGCGCATTCAGGACACAGAAGCTGCCGCCGCAGAGCGAAATCTGATACAGTTTCTCTGCCATGATCCGGCGCTGTTTCGCACAAGGGAGCCGCCTGATGCCGCACTGTTTGTTACGCCGGAATTTCGACACATTTATGAGGTTCTGAGCGAACGAGCGAAGCGGGGAGAATCACTCGATCCCGCTGTGCTCACAGGCGAACTCAGCAGCGTGGAATTCGGAATGCTGACAACGATGCTCAATGCGCCGACGGAGCTTTCCAACAGTGAAAAGGCGCTGGAGGATTGTATTTACATTTTGAGGAAAAAACAACATGGATCCGGCAATGACACGGATCTTTCTGCATTGCAAAAGCAGATGATTGAAAAAAAGGGATATGGTGGTTAAGATGGAAAAAACGAAAAAGAACGACCCGACCTCCGCAGAGCTGGAGTCCATGGCGGACGCCCTGCTCGCCGAAGCCGACGCCAAGGAGACCAAGGCCGATGAAAAGGCGCCCCAGACGAAGGAGGAGCGCCTGAACGCCCTCGTCGAAAAGGGCAAGAAGGCCGGCAAGCTCTCCAGCAAGGACCTGCTCGCGCTCGAGGACATGAACCTCTCCGCCGAGGAGATGGAGAAGTTTTATGACAAGCTCGAGGCGCTGAACATCGACGTGCTGTCGGAGGAGGCGCTCCTGCCGCTGGACGACGTCGTGCCCGACCTCGCGGAGATCGAGGAGGTCCCCGAGGAGGAGATCGCCGACACCGAGGCCATGGCGGACACGTTTTCCACCGACGACCCCGTGCGCATGTACCTCAAGGAGATCGGCAAGGTGCCCCTGCTGACGCCCGAGGAGGAGACGGCGCTGGCAAAGCTCATGGCCGAGGGCGACGAGGACGCCAAGCGCCGCATGGCGGAGGCAAACCTCCGTCTCGTCGTGAGCATCGCAAAGCGCTATGTCGGGCGCGGCATGCTCTTTCTCGACCTCATCCAGGAGGGCAACCTGGGACTTATCAAGGCGGTCGAGAAGTTCGACTACACCAAGGGCTATAAGTTCTCCACCTACGCGACCTGGTGGATCCGTCAGGCCATCACCCGCGCCATCGCCGACCAGGCGCGCACGATCCGCATCCCCGTGCACATGGTCGAGACGATCAACAAGGTCATCCGCGTCTCCCGCCAGCTGCTGCAGGAGCTGGGGCACGACCCCACCGCCGAGGAGATCGCGGCTGAGATGAACATGCCGGTGGAAAAGGTGCGCGACATCCTCAAGATCGCGCAGGAGCCCGTCAGCCTCGAAACGCCCATCGGCGAGGAGGAGGACAGCCACCTCGGCGACTTCATCCCCGACGAGGACGCCTCCGAGCCCAGCGAGGCCGCGAGCTTTTCGCTTTTGAAGGAGCAGCTCATGGAGGTGCTCGAGACGCTGACGCCCCGTGAGAAGAAGGTGCTGGAGCTGCGCTTCGGCATCGAGGACGGCCGCACCCGCACGCTCGAGGAGGTCGGCAAGGAGTTCAACGTCACCCGTGAGCGCATCCGCCAGATCGAGGCCAAGGCGCTCAGAAAGCTGCGTCACCCCAGCCGCTCGAAGAAACTGAGAGATTTTCTGAATTAAAATAAAGGAGAGAGAACGATGAAAGACAACTTCATGACCCTAACGAAGCAGTACGGCAAGCCAATCTGTGTGGCGCTCTATGCCGTCTCGGCGGCGATGGCGGCGAGAAAACGCGTCACGCCGTTTCTGTCGCTGCTCGGCATGCACGCCGCGGAGTACTGGCTGATCGGCAAGAACGTCGCCGCGGAAAAGGGTCTCACAAAGGGCGAAGGCCTCGCCCAGTGCCTGGCCTTCGGCTTCACGTGGTGGCTGCCGGAGAAGCAGGCGTGAGCCGGACGAAGCGTTACATCGCGCTGGCGCTCACGCTCGTGCTGGCGCTTGCGCTCGCGGCATGCAGCTTCTCCGTCGACAGGACGCCGGAAGAGACGCCGCAGGCCGATCCGCTGCGGGACTTTGCCGCGACGAGCGAGAACGAGCAGTGCAGCTTCGCCATGACGAAGCCGGTGGAGAACGAGACGAACTATGAGGTCGGCGTCCGGCTGGAAAACCGCAGCGACGCGCAGATGAGCTTCATCGTCGACGCCGGGGGCTACAACGGCTTCAGCCTCCTCAACGGGGACTTCGGCACGTTCGAGACCGTCGAGCCCGGTCAGACCAGAGAGACGAGCTTCACGATCGACAAGGGCATGCTCGCGCTCTGCGGCGTAAAGCAGATCGACACGATGGACGTTTCGGTGCGCGCGTATCTGGACACGGGAGAGAACGTGCTCGACGGCGAGCTCACGCTCCGGCTGAACGAAAACGCGCAGGAGCCCGCGCCCCTCGCGCTTGCGCATGAGGCCGTGCTCATCGACGAAAACGGCGTGCGCATCACGATCGGAAACCCGACCCTCGACGCCGACGCGCCATACGTGATGCTCTGCTGCGAAAACAGCACCGACGCCGAGCTTGCGCTCACGACGGAGAACTTCCGGTACAACGGCGGCGCATGCACGGATTACAACAGCTTCCTGCTGCCAGCCGGCAGGACGGGCTATGCGCAGATCCGCCTCAACACCGACACGCTGGAGCAGCTGGGCCTCGCGCCCGGGGATCTTGAGGAGCTTGCGTTCGATCTCAGGCTCGAAACCTTTGCCGACGGGACCGAGCTCAGCCGGCAGACCGTGACGTACAGCGTGCAGTGACGATCCAAACCGCACACGCATCACCGCCGCATCCGACAAGGGTGCGGCGGTTTTTCCCTCTTGCGTTTCCATTGAAAAAGGAGTAAAATATCATCTGTGCATTTTCGTTGTAATGCGATTTAAATAGGAAAAGAGGCAACCCATCATGGATCTGACTGTTGCAGCGTCCGCGCTGCGATTCGGCGCGCTGCTGTCGCGTCTGCCCGGCGGCGTCGCGCAGGGCATCATCTGGGGCATCATGGCGCTGGGCGTGTACATCACGTTCCGTCTGCTGGACGTCGCCGACCTGTCCGTGGACGGCACGTTCACCACCGGCGGCGCCGTCACGGTCGCGCTGGTCTTCGGCGGCATGCATCCCGCGCTGGCGCTTCTGATCGCCGTGCTCGCGGGCCTGCTCGCGGGTCTCGTCACCGGCATCCTGCATACCAAGCTCGGCATCCCCGCCATCCTCGCCGGTATCCTCACGCAGTTCGGCCTGTATTCGATCAACCTGCGCATCATGGGCAAGGCGAACATCGCCATCCAGCGCGGCACGAAGCTGATGCTCTCCCTCGGCGCGGTGCCGAAGGCGATCCTCGTCGGCGGGGCGTTCGCGCTCGTGCTGATCGCGCTGCTGTACTGGTACTTCGGCACGGAGCAGGGCTCCGCCATCCGCGCCACGGGCTCCAACCCCGCCATGAGCCGCGCCCAGGGCATCAACATCGACGCGATGAAGGTGCTGGGTCTCGCGCTCTCGAACGCCGTCGTCGCGCTCTCCGGCGGTCTGATGGCGCAGTTTCAGGGCTACGCGGACATCAACATGGGCCGCGGCGCCATCGTCATCGGTCTCGCCGCCGTCATCATCGGCGAGGTGCTGTGCGACGCGATCTTCCGCAAGGGCACCAGCTTCTGGGTGCGCCTCTGCTTCGTGCTCGTCGGCGGCATCGTGTATTATATCGTCATGAGCATCATCCTGTGGCTGAAGCTGAACACCGACGATCTGAAGCTCTTCACGGCGATCCTCGTCGCGGTCTTCCTCGCCGTGCCGTATCTTCAGGCTCAGCGCGTCAGCTCGTTCCACAACGCCGGCCGCCAGAGCGCCGCGCTGCGCAAGGCCGCCTCGGCCGGGAAGGAGGGCAAATAAGATGCTGAAGCTTGAACACGTCTCCAAGACTTTCAACCCCGGCACGATCAATGAAAAGCGCGCCCTGCAGGACGTCTGCCTGCGGCTGGCGCCGGGTGATTTCGTCACGGTCATCGGCGGCAACGGCGCGGGCAAATCCACGCTCCTGAATGCCGTCGCGGGCGTCTGGCCCGTGGACAAGGGGTCGATTTTAGTCGACAACGCGGACGTGACGGGACTGCCCGAGCACAGGCGCGCGGCGTTCATCGGCCGCGTGTTCCAGGACCCCATGACCGGCACCGCGCCGAACATGCAGCTGGAGGAAAATCTCGCCCTCGCCGCGAGGCGCGGAAAGCGCCGGGGTCTCGGCTGGGGCGTCACGAAGGCCGAGCGCGAGGAATACCACGAGCGGCTGAAGATCCTCGGCCTCGGGCTGGAGGATCGTCTGACCGTGAAGGTGGGGCTGCTCTCCGGCGGCCAGCGTCAGGCGCTGACGCTGCTGATGGCGGCGATGCAGGACCCGAAGCTGCTGCTGCTCGACGAGCACACCGCCGCGCTCGACCCCGCCACGGCGAAAAAGGTGCTGGAGATCTCCGACCACATCGTGCAGGAAAATCACCTCACGACGCTCATGATCACGCACAACATGAAAGACGCCATCGCCCACGGCAACCGCCTGATCATGATGAACGAGGGCCGCGTGATCCTCGACGTCTCCGGCGAGGAGAAGCAGCATCTCACCGTCAAGGACCTCATGGACCGCTTCGCCGCCATCGCCGGCGAGACGATCGACTCGGACGAGATCCTGCTGTCGAAGTAAATACGGCAAACCAACACCGCCGCACCCGTTTGGGTGCGGCGGTGTTGGTTTAAAACAGGACGTCATTGCGGCTCAGAGATACGCGGGCTTCGGCGGTCTGCGGTCGAGCAGCACCTTGCCGTAGCACACGACGCGGCTGCCGCTGTCGGCGGAGATGACGCGGTTGGCGTCCTCGCGGCGCGGGTTTGCGCTCAGCAGAAGCAGATTGCGCGCGGCGTCCAGGCAGTACTGCTTGCACAATACGTCGCCGTCGACGAAGAACACGCCCACGTCGAATTCCTGCAGCGTCGCGTCGCGCTGGACATAGACCGTGTCGCCGTCGCGGATATAGGGCTCCATCGAGTCGCCGGAGATCGTCACGGCGAAGTCCGCGCCCACGGGCGTCTCGGACGTGCGCGGCTCCATCACATACTCCTCGCCCTCGATCGGGGAGGCGTAGCCCGCCGCGGCGGGGAAGAGATAGTGGCGGATATAGGTGACCTCGCCCGACGGCGCGTTCTGGCACAGATCCGCCTGCGAGGCGAGATACCGCGCGAAGCTCATCAGCTGCCGGCGACCCTCATGGTTGAGCGTGTCCAGCAGCGCCGAGAGCTGCTCCTGCTCGCCGTTGGTCGCGGGCGTGTCCATCGCGTCCTGCACCAGGTACGCCACCGGCACGTCGAACAACTCCGCCATCTGGCGGATCTTGCCGGTCGGGATGTCCTCCACGCGCCCGGTCTCCCACTTGCTGACGGCGTTTTTCTGCACGCCGAGCCGTTCGCCCAGCTCCGTCTGCGTCAGCTTCAGCTCCTTGCGGTGCTTTCTGATCTTCTGTCCGATGGTCATGGAAAAAACCTCCCGATCCTTGTAGTTTCAACGATTTTGTATCTTGCAAAACCATTTTAGCAAAAAAAATTCAAAAAATCAAGAAAAGTGTCTTGACAAACGGAAAAAATGTGCTATAATCCAAAGTGTCCGGTAAACGTGATAATAAAATCAGAAAGGAGCTTTTAAAGATAAATGCTTGGATCAACGAGGCTTTTTCCGGGCGATATCGGGCATGAACCGGCGCTCTCCCCGCCGGAGGCGCGCATTCCGGTCTGTCCGGTCTGCGGCGCGGAGACGTGGGAGCTCGTGCGCGACCGCTGGGGCGAGGCTGTGGGCTGCCCCGGCTGCGTCGAGGTGACGGACGCGTCGGACGGCTCGGAGCACACGCTCGGATATTACGCAATGGGAGGTGTATGAGACAAATGTGGCTGCCGATTCACACCGAATTGCCGCGGCATATCAAAGTGCAGCGCCTTTCGCGGTTGTTAAACATTAAACAGGCGCAGGCAGTGGGGCATCTGGTCATGCTCTGGCTCTGGACGCTGGAGAACGCCTCCGACGGGAATCTGGGCACGTTCACCTATGAGGAGATCTGCCAGGCCGCGGGATGGCGCGGGCGAGACAGGGGAAGCTTCATCACAGCGTTGATAGAAGCGGGTTTTCTGGATCTCGACAACCGGATCCATGACTGGAACGACTACGCCGGAGAGCTGCTCACGCGCAGGGAGCGAGACCGTCTGCGCAAGCGGGAGGAACGACGCCGCGCCAGGGAGCAGAACGAGGCCATCGAACAGACGGAGCCGGATCCGCTCTTTGACCTGTCCTTTGGACATCCTGTGCTATAAATAGACAGTACAGAACAGTACAGTACACAACACACAGAAAGACAGAAAGAAAGCCGCGCGGGAAGCGGCCATTTCAAAACGGAAAAACGGAACAGAACGTTCTGTGCCGCATGGAAAGGAGCATGGTAGTATCGCAAGAACCAAGACCGAAAGTCCGGAGCGGATGCTGGATCTGCTGCAGCACAAGCTCCGGCTGGTGATCGAATCCGACGAGACGCAGGAGGTGAAAGCCCTGCGCGACTGTACGGCGGCGCTCAAGGAGATGAACGCCTTGCGCAAGGACCTTCAGCCGCGTGACGCCGAGGGCGCCGGCACGGGCGTGATCATCCTGCCGGAGGTGCAGGAGGAATGAACACCATCTGGACACCCCAGCCGAAGCAGGCGGCGTTTCTCAGGCGGGGAGAATATGAATGCCTCTACGGCGGGGCGGCGGGCGGCGGCAAATCGGACGCCCTGCTGATGGAGGCGCTGCGGCAGGTGCACATCCCACACTACCGGGCGATCCTCTTTCGCAAGACGTTTCCCCAGCTCGCGGAGCTGATCGACCGGTCGCAGGCGCTCTATCCGCGCGCGTTCCCTCTGGCGCGCTACAACGAGACGAAGCACCTGTGGCGCTTTCCCTCGGGCGCGCAGATCGCGTTCGGCTCGATGCAGCACCCCGGCGACCGCCTGAACTATCAGGGACGGCGGTATGACTTCATCGGCTTCGACGAGCTGACGCACTTTTCGTGGGAGGAGTACAGCTACATGTTCAGCCGGAACCGACCCAGCCGCGCGCCCGGCGCGACCGGGAAGACCCGCTGCTACATCCGCGCCACGGCCAACCCCGGCGGCATCGGTCACGGCTGGGTGAAGGCACGGTTCATAGACCCCGCGCCGCCCATGACCCCGATCCGCGAGGAGGTCACGGTGCGCGAGCCCGACGGCAGTCAGAAGACCTTTACCCGCAGCCGCGTGTTCGTGCCGGCGACGGTCTATGACAACGAGGCGCTGCTGCGCGATGATCCCGAATATGTCGCGCGGCTCGCCCTCCTGCCGCCGCGGGAGCGCAGCGCTCTGCTGTACGGCGACTGGGACAGCTACGAGGGGCAGTACTTCGCGGAGTTTCGCCAGACGCCCGACGCGGAAAAGTGCCGGCAGGCGGGACTCACCATCGGGGAGGCGGCAAAGCAGCGGCGCTTTACGCACGTCATCGCGCCGTTCGACCTCTCATCCGGAGCTGCCCGCGGCTGGAAGCTCTGCCGGAGCTACGACTTCGGGTACGCCAAGCCCTTTTCCTGCGCGTGGTGGGCGGTGGACTACGAGGGGACGATCTACCGCATCCTCGAGCTCTACGGCTGCACCGAGACGCCGGATCAGGGCGTGCGCTGGACGCCGGAGCAGCAGTTTCGCCGCATCCGCGAGATCGAGGACACGCACCCCTGGCTGCGCGGACGGCACATCGACGGCGTGGCCGACCCCGCCATCTGGGACGCCTCGCGCGGCGAGAGCATCGCCGAGACGGCTGCAAAGTGCGGCGTCTACTTCACGCCCGGCGACCACAAGCGCATCCCCGGCTGGATGCAGTGCCGGTTCCGGCTGCAGTTTGACGGAAACGGCTACCCGCGCATGTATGTCTTCGACACCTGCAAGGCGTTTTTGCGCACCGTGCCGCAGCTGCAGTTTTCGCCCGGCGATCCCGAGGATCTCAACACCGCGCAGGAGGACCACGTCGCGGACGAGTGGCGGTATTTCTGCATGTCGCGCCCCGTCGCGGCCATGCAGCCGGAGCCGCGGGAGATCGCCGGAGGGTTCGATCCGTTTTGAGCGGGCGGCAATCTGCCGCCCGAAAAAGAAAGGAGAATCGTATGAACGAAATCCAAACCCCGCCCTTTGACATGGCGCGGGTGACGCAGCTGCTTCAGGTGCTGCGGCGCTACCGCGAGGGCAAGCGCTCCGTGGAGGCGCGGCTCATCGCCTCCGAGCAGTGGTGGAAGCTCAGAAACGCCGAGATGGCAGACCGCGAGGGACACCCCAAGCCCGGCTTTCGCTCGCGCTCGGGCTGGCTGCACAACGTCATCACCTCCAAGCACGCCGACGCCATGGACGCCTGCCCGGAGCCGAACATCCTGCCGCGTGAGGCGACGGACAAGCCCGAGGCCGAGCGCCTCTCGCGCCTGATCCCCTGCATCCTGGAGCAGAACCGCTTCGAGCGCGCGTGGTCGGACGCGTGGTGGTCGAAGCTCAAGTTCGGCACGGGCGTCTACTGCGTCGCGTGGGACCCGGAAAAGCTCGGCGGCCTCGGCGACGTGGACATCCGCCGGTGCGATCTGTTAAACCTCTTCTGGGAGCCGGGCGTGTCGGACATCCAGCGCAGCAAGTACTTCTTCGAGGTCGCGTTCGTCGACCGCGACGAGCTCCGCGCGCGCTATCCCGAGCTCCCGATCGCCCAGACGCACGCCTCGCTCACGGCGGTGCTGCCCTATGACGACCGCGTGGACATGTCGGAAAAGGTGCCGGTCATCCACTGCTACTACCACATCGGCAGCGCCCTGCACTACGCGCGCTTTACGCCGGACGCGGTGCTCTTCGCCACCGAGAACGACCCCGGCGGACTCGCCGAGACCGGGCTTTATGACCACGGCCGGTACCCCTACATCTTCGACGCGCTCTTCCCCGTGGAGGGCTCGCCCTGCGGCTACGGCTATGTCGATCTCTGCAAGCAGCCGCAGACGGAGATCGACCTCATGAAGACCGCCTTTGTGGAAAACACGATGAACGGCGCCAGACCCCGCTACTTCGTGCGGCGCGGCAGCGGCGTCAACCGCGAGCAGTTTCTGGATCTGAACGATCCGCTCGTCGAGGTCGAGGGGACGCTGGACGAAAATGCCATCGCGCCGATCCGCCACGAGCGGCTCGACGGGGCGTACCTCGCCATGCTCGACCGCACGATCGCGGAGCTGCGCGAGACGAGCGGCAACACCGAGACCTCGACCGGCACCGTCTCGAGCGGCGTCACCGCCGCCTCCGCCATCGCCGCCCTGCAGGAGGCCAGCGGCAAGGGCAGCCGCGACAGCGCCATGTCCGGCTACCGCGCCTACGCCGACCTCGTGGAGCTCGTCATCGAGCTCGTGCGGCAGTTTTATGACCTGCCGCGCCAGTTTCGCATCCTCGGCCCCGACGGGAGCGAGACGTTCACCGCCTACTCCAACCGCGCCCTGAAGCTGCAGGAGGCGGGCGGCATGTACCGCCTTCCCGTGTTCGATATCCGCGTCGTGCCGCAGAAGCGCTCTGCGTATACGAAGATGGCGATGAACGACCTTGCGCTGCAGCTGTTTTCGCTCGGCTTTTTCCGCGCCGACATGGCAGACCAGGCGCTCCGGTGCCTCACGGTCATGGACTTTGACGGCAAGGACGCGCTCAGAAGGGTCATCGAGGCATCGCAGATGCCCGTAGGGGACGGCGTCCTCGACGTCCCGTCCGATGGCAGCGGCGGCAGCGACGGCAGCGGGCGGCAGGTTGCCGCCCCTACGGCGAGACCCGGCGCCGACCGCATGGAGCGCGCCCGTGACACCGCCCGCAGCGCCGCAATACCGAAAGAGAGGAGAACGTGATGAACGAAGAAACGAACATGGTGACCGAACAAACACCAAATCGGATCGAAGGATCCGATTTGGAGAGGAAGACCGGAGGCGCGGATATGGAGACGGCGGGCGGCGATTTATCGTTGTCCGGCGGCGGAATGGAGCAAGTCCGGTCTGACGAATCCCCTGCCATGATCGCGGAGGACGAGGCTATCAGAGCCCACTTCGACCGGCTCTGGCAGGAGGCGGAGACGTTTTCGCGCGAGGTGCCGGGGTTCGACCTCGCGCGGGAACTGGAAGACGACGCCTTTGCCGCGCTCCTGAGCCCCCGCCGGGGGCTGACGCTGGAGCAGGCGTATTTCGTCCGCCACGGCAGAGCGCTGCTCGCCGCCGCCGAACGCGCCGCCGCCGAGCGCGTCTCCGCCGCCCTGCAGGCCAGCCGCCGCGTCCCCGCCCCGCTGGAGAGCGCCGCCGCGACGCCGGGCTTCCGCTGGGACAAGGACTCCGGCGCCAAGGCGAGAGAAGCCCTGAAAGCCCGCATCCGCAAGGGAGAGAAGATTTACCCCCACGGTTAACATCAACCAAACGAGATTGGAAGGAGAAATTTGAATGCCTGAAACCAACACCACCACTGTCATCAACGCAACGACGGGCTATGTCAACGGCGCGACCGGCGACGTGACCGCGTTCGACAACGCCCACACGCTCGATCCCGAGATCAAGAGCTTCTATGACACGGAGCTTCTGGAAAACGCGCGCGCGGAGCTGTTCTTCGCGCAGTTTGCAAAAAAGCAGCCCCTGCCCGCCCGCCACGGCGGCACCGTCGAGTGGCGCAAGTGGAACACCTTCGAAAAGGCCGAGAAGCTGCAGGAGGGCGTGATCCCGACGGGTCAGAAGTTCGGCGTGAGCCGCATCACCGGCGCCATCGACCAGTACGGCACCTACACCGCCATCACCGACCGTCTGGAGCTGCGCGCCTACGACGACATCATCCTCGGCGCGACCGAGGAGATGGGCGCCTCCGCCGCCGAGACGCAGGAGACGCTGACCCGCGACACGCTGATGACGAACACGAACGTTTTTTACTGCCACAACGTCAAGCCCGACGGCACCCCGGGCGCCGTCGCCGTGCCGACGAGCTGCGCGCAGATGGGCGCATCCGACGCGGACGGCTGGGCCAAGCTCACGCCCGACATGGTGTCCCGCGTCGTCACCCAGATGAAAAAGGCCCGCGTCCCGACCCTGCACGGCAAGTACGTCGCCATCGTGCACCCCTCGGTCGCGTATGACCTGCGCAGCTCGGACGAGTGGATCGAGGCGCACAAGTACGCCGCCCCCAACGAGCTCTTCAACGGCGAGATCGGCGAGCTGCACGGCTGCCGCTTCGTCGAGGACGTGTTCGCGCCCGTGCTCGGCGGCAATGACTACAAGAACAAGTCCGGCGGCGTGACCTACGCCACGTTCTTCCTCGGCCGCGACGCCTTCGGCATCATCGACCCCGAGGGCGGGGCGCTGGAGATCATCGTCCACGACAAGGAGGAGATCGGCGGACCCCTGAACCAGTTCAGCACCGTGGGCTACAAGTTCGAGACCAACGGCGCGACGATCCTCTATCCCGAGCGCTGCGTGCGCGTCATGTCCACCGGCGCGTACAGCGCGAGTGACGAGACGAATTACACCGAGGCGTAAGACCGTATGAAAAGCGGGCGGATGATATCCGCCCCTACCGCACCCCGTAAGAACGTAGGGGCGGCAATCTGCCGCCCGCAGACGACTGCCGCCCCTACAGGACGCACCCACACAGAACGCAGGGGCGGCAACCCGCCGCCCCTGCACGAGAAAGGAGACCATGATCATGGCAACCAAACAGGAAATCTTCATCCCGCGCACGGGCGAGGCGAACGACGCGGGGCTGTATGTCGCGGTCAACGGCGAGGCGTATCTGCTCCCGCGCGGCAAAACCAGCCGCGTGCCCGCGCACATCGCCGCCGAGATCCGCCGCAGTGAGGCCGCCCGCGAGCAGCAGGAAAAGACGGCCAAATCCATGCGCGGAAAGGACGGCACGCCGTGACGCCGACCGAACTCATCGAAATCGTTGACCGCATCACGCCCAACGCCTTCGACTCCGAGGACAAGCTCCGCTGGCTCATGCAGCTGGACGCTGAGATGCGCCTGGAGCTCTTCCCGGACGCGCAGGAGAGCCCGGATCCCGCGGGGACGCTGCTGATCCCCGACCCCTGGGCGGAGGAGATCTACACCGCGTACCTCCAGGCGTGCATGGCGTGGGCGGACGAGGAGGACGCGCGGTATAACCGGTTCATCCTGCGCTTCAACGACGCGTACCAGCGCTACGCGCGCCTCCTCATGGACGAGCGCGTGCGGTATCCGCGCATGCCCCTCCGCTTTTGAGGAGGAATTCCCATGCCCATTTACCCATCCGTAACCATCCGCCCCGTGACCGTGCAGCGCACGGTCACGTTCCGGGGCGTGCGCCGCCATGACCGCATCCGCGAGGGCGAGTGGAGTCAGGCGGAAAATCTCACGAGCGCCCTCTCGCCGATGCTCTCCGTGCGCAAACAGCGCGCCCGCGCCGGCGCCTACGGCGGCACGGTGCTCGCCCTCGCCGCGTCCGACCCCGTCGCCGCGCTCTTTCGCGCGGAGAACGATCCCGACTGCGTGATTTTGCAGTACGGCGAGCGCACCGAGCGCTTTTCCTGCCCTGAGGGGCAGGACCCCGGCGGCGTCGTGCGCATGGGCGCGGTGCTCGTCCTGCCGGGGCTGAACGCCTGCGTCAACACCGTGACCGGCGAGCGCGCTGCCCTCGGCGCGGCGTTCACGCCCGCTGATACCGACATCACCGCCGCCGGCATGCGACACCCCTACGTCCTGAAGCTCTGCCCCTGCGACGCCGAGGGCAATGAGCTGCGCGTGTTTGAGCTCACGACCGCCGCGGAGGGCGAGACCTACGAGGCAGACCCCGCGCAGTACAGCATTGCCGCCGGGGAGTGCTATGCCGTCGGCAGCCAGCGGCGCATCCGCCGGTATGACCCGGCGAGCCGGGAGACCTGGCGCACCATGCCGCACTTTCTGCGCGTCGAGGCCGCCGGCATTGACGCCGTGGGCTTTCGTGCCGGCGACTTCGTGGACGTCGCAGGGCTTCCCGTCGCGTGGACGGCGGGCGTCTGGGTCGATGACGTCGCGCACGACGCGGTCGATCCCATGATGACCCACAACCGCGACGGCAGCTTTGACGACGATCCGAACGGCCTGCGCGAGATCGCCGCCGTGGGCGCGGGCTATGTCGTCCTCCGGGACGTGTTCTATACGCGCCGCGTGACCGCGGACTGCACCGCCGCGCAGGGCGTCACGGTCAGACGCGCCGTGCCGGAGATGGACTTCGTCGTCGAGGCGCAAAACCGCCTCTGGGGCTGCCGGTACGGCGAGTCGGACGGCAGGCTCGTCAACGAGCTCTATGCCTCCGCCCTCGGCGATCCGACCGCGTGGCACCGCTTCAGCGGGCTCTCCACCGCGAGCTGGGCGGCCTCCGTCGGCTCCGAGGGGCCGTTCACCGGCGCGGCGGTGCTCCACGGGCAGCCGGTGTTCTTCAAGGAAAACTGCGTCCACCGGATCTATCCCTCCGCGCTGGGGGCGCACCGCGTCACGGAGCAGCGCATCGCGGGCGTCGCGCCCGGGTGCGGCGGAAGCCTCGTGCCGTTTGAGGGCGGGCTCAGCTATGTGTCCCGTGCCGGCGTCATGCGCTGGTCGGGCGGGAGCAGCCAGCTTTTGAGCGAAAACCTCGGCACGCTCCGCCCCGTGCGGGCGGCGGCGGGCGTCTGGGGCAGGCGGCTCTGGCTCTCGCTCACGGAGCCGGAGGGCGGGACGCTCTGGGTCTATGACGCCGCGCACGAGACGTGGTTTACAGAGTCCAAGCCGCCCGAGGGGCTCCCGACGTGCTATCTCGCGTGCGGCGATCAGCTCCTTGCCGCGTGCGGCGGCGCGGTCTGGGATCTGCTCGGCGCCGAAGGCGAGCCGGAGGAGGCGGTGCATTTTTCCTGCACGAGCGGCCTTGTCGGCTACGCCGTCACGGAGCAGAAATATGTCTCGCGCCTCGTGCTGCGCATGTCGCTGCCGCGCGGCAGCCGCATGGACGTGTGGCTGGAGTATGACTCCGACGGCGTCTGGCGCCATGCGGGGCACCTGCGCGGGCAGGGGACGATGTCGTTCCTGCTGCCGGTGCGCCCGCGCCGCTGCGACAACTTCCGCCTCCGCCTCACCGGCGAGGGCGACGCGAGACTGTACAGCATCGTCAAGCACCTGACGAAAGGAAGCGATCTGCCATGATCTGTCTGCCGCCGCCGGAGGGCGCGCCGCCTCAGCTGCGCGAATGGCTCGAACGGCTCATGGATGAGCTCGACCGGCTCGAGGAGCGCGTCGCGGAGCTGGAAGCGCAGCAGCCGCCGTTCTGACGAGAAAGGAAGAAACATGCCAAAGAAAAAAATCATCTACGACCCCGACGCGGATTATTCGGATCTGATCCGCGCCGCGGAGGCCGCCGGCGACCTTGCCGCCGCCGCGCGGTATGAGCAGCAGCGCAACGAGAAGATCCGGTCCGAGGGACTGAGCTACCCGACGACCGACCGTTACGCCGCGTATCTGCCCGAAAACCGCTACGCCTTCGACCCGGAGCAGGACGCGGGCTATGCCGCCGCGAGAGCGGACATGGACGCGGCGTTCCGCGCCCTGACGCAGGGCGGGTCGTTTTCCTACGACGCCGCGTCTGACCCTGTGTATCAGGCCTATGCCGCGCGGTATCTGCGCGAGGGGCGCAGCGCCATGGAGGACACGCTGGGGAGAACCTCGGCGCTCACGGGCGGCTACGGCTCGACCTACGCCGAGAGCGCCGCGCAGCAGGCGTACCAGACGTATCTGAAGCGCCTCGGCGACGTGCTGCCCGACCTCTACGCGGCGGCTTACAGGCGCCACCGCGAGCAGCAGTCGGACAAGGCCGCGCAGTATGCCCACGCCCGCGCCGCCGCGGACAAGGCCTACGACCGCGCCTGGGCGCGGTGGTCCGAGCAGCTGAAGCTCGCGCGCGAGGACGAGGCCGCCACCGCCAAGCGCTACGCCGACGCCGAGCGCGCCGCGCAGTCGGACGCCGCCGACGCCGATAAAAAGGCCGCCAGCCGCAAAAGCGAGCTTGGCGCCATGATCTTCAAAACCGGCTACACGCCCACCGACGCGGAGCTCGCCGCCGCCGGCATGACCCGCGCCGAGGCCGAGGCGTGGAAGCAGGCGTATCTGCGGAATCTGAAATAAGAAGGGAGAGAGCGCGATCAAAATCATCGAACACAACTGGGCGTGGGCGCACGGGCTGTCGCGGCGGACGGCGACCGAGGCGATCGTGCTGCACCATGCCGCGGCGATCACCGCCGCGCCGGAGGATATCCATGCCTGGCACCTGAAAAACGGCTGGGCGGGCTTCGGATATCACCTCTACGTCCGCAAGGACGGCAGCGTGCACCGGGGCCGCCCGATCTGGGCGTCCGGCGCGCACACCCTGAATTTCAACAGCCGCACCCTCGGCGTCTGCTGCGAGGGCAATTACGACGTCGAGACCGTCATGCCGCCCGCGCAGCTGGAGGCGCTGCGCGCGGTGCTGGGGTACCTGCGCGGGCTGTACCCCGACGCGGCGGTGCGCTGCCACCGGGACTACAACGCCACCGCCTGCCCGGGGAAGCATTTCCCGCTCGCGGCGGTGCTGGAGGAGGGAGAGACGGATTGCCGCGTCGCTTCGCTCCTCGCAATGACAAATCAGGAGGAGGATGATCAAATGCAGCGATTCAAAACCGTAGGCGAGCTGCCGGAGCCGTATCGGGCGGAGATCCAGGCGCTTATCGACAAGGGGCACCTGCGCGGCAAAGGCGGCGACGCCGGACTCGATCTCACCGAGGACATGGCGCGCGTGCTCATTGTATGCGCGCGCATGGAGGGCGTCGTATGACGCAGCTGCGCTTTGCACCCGGTCTCTGGATGCTCGCCGTGCCGTGCGTGCTGATGGCGATTGACTTTGCCACGGGCTTTTTGAACGCGTGGGCGCGCCGCGAGGTACAGAGCGCGAAGATGCGCTCGGGGCTTGCCAAAAAGCTCGGCGAGATCGCGGCGCTGCTCGCCGTGAAGCTCTGCACCGTCGGCATGGCGCTGCCGGCGGAGCTCATGACGGGCGTGAGCCTTTACATCGTGATGATGGAGCTGTTGAGCATCACGGAAAATCTCGCCCTGCTCGGCGTGCCCGTGCCGAGAAAGGCGAGAGAGAAATTGAAGAACGTGAGAGACGAAATCGAGAAATGAAAAGCGGGCGGCAGGTTGCCGCCCCTACCGCACCCCGTAAGAACGTAGGGGCGGCAATTTGCCGCCCGATAAAAAACGTGCCGTGTGAAAACACGGCACGTTCTCGGGATATGCTGTTTTAATCGTCCGCAATGACCAATTCCGCGATCTGGATGCAGTTTGTCGCGGCGCCCTTTCTCACCTGGTCGCCGCAGCACCACAGGCACAGACCGTTCTCGTTCGTGAGGTCCTTGCGGATGCGGCCGACGAAGACGAGATCCTGATTCTGGGTGTAGAGCGGCATCGGATACTGCAGCGCGTCGAGATCGTCCACGAGCTTCACGCCCGGGGCGGCGGCGATCGCCTTGCGCGCATCCTCCACGCTCACGGGGCGGTCGAAGATCATCTGCACGCTGATCGAGTGGCTGCGGATGACCGGCACACGCACGCAGGTGCAGCTGACGTCCAGCCCGGGGATGTGCATGATCTTGCGGCCCTCGTTCTGCAGCTTCATTTCCTCCGAGGTGTAGCCGTAGCACTGCTCGCCGCCGATCTGCGGGATGACGTTGTAGGCGATCTGATAGCTGAACACCTTCGGCTCATACTTCTCGCCGGCGCGCAGAGCCTCGACCTCGTTGTACAGCTCCACCGGGCCGCCCGCGCCCGCGCCGGACACCGCCTGATAGGTGCTGGCGACCATGCTCTTCATGTTGGCGAGCTTGTTCAGGGCGTTGACCGCCGTGACCGTGATCGTGGTCGAGCAGTTCGGGTTTGCGATGATGCCGTGGTGCTTCTTCGCGTCCTCGGGGTTGACCTCGGGCACCACCAGCGGCACGTTGGGGTCGAGACGGAACGCGCTGGAGTTATCCACGAACACCGCGCCCGCCTTCACGATGGCGTCGGCGAAGCGCTCGGCGATGTCGTTCTCGGCCGCGCCCAGCACGATGTCCATGCCCTCGAACGCCTTGTCGCAGGCCTCCTCGATCACGATCTCTTTGCCGCACCACTCGACGACCTTGCCCGCGCTTCTGGCGGAGGCCAGCAGGTGCAGCTCCGAAACCGGGAACTTGCGCTCTGCGAGGATCTTCATCATTTCCTGACCGACGGCGCCGGACGCGCCGAGGATGGCTACCTTGTACTGTTTCATGATTATATTCTCCTTTA
Organism: uncultured Eubacteriales bacterium; assembly: GCA_900316745.1. Lineage (GTDB taxonomy): Bacteria > Bacillota > Clostridia > Oscillospirales > Oscillospiraceae > CAG-103. The sequence continues at coordinate 134,324 of ONEB01000002.1, forward strand.
CGGTTAATATTTGTCGTGGGCGGGCGGCAGGTTGCCGCCCCTGCGTTCTTACGGGGTGCGGTGTAGGGGCGGCAATCTGCCGCCCGCATCCGCTTATTTCACAAAGCTGTTATACAGCACCTGGATCGCGGTCGAAAAGTCCTTCGTGTCGACGCCGACGATGATGTTCAGCTCCTCCGGGCCCTGGCTGATCATGCGGATGTTCACGCCGTTTTTGCCGAGGGCGGCGAAGATCTTGCCGGACGAGCCCGGCGTCGTGACCATGCGCCTGCCGACGGCGGCGACGATGGAGATGTTCTCCGTGACGTGGATGGAGTCGGGTTTTAAGACTTTCTGGATCTCGCCGAGGATGGCGTAGATGCTCTTTTCGACTCTGCTTGCCTGCACGACGAGGGAGATGCTGTCGATGCCGCTGGGGGCGTACTCGACGCTGACCTCGTGGTTTTCGAAGATCTCAAACAGCCTGCGGTACGCGCCGACGGTGCTGGAGAGACCGGTCTTCGCGACCGTGACGATGGAGTAGTTTTTCTTGCCGGCGATGCCGGTGATGATGCGCTCGTCGTCAGCCTCGTCGTCGAAGTGCTCCATGATGAGCGTGCCGGGGTGGTCCGGCTCGTTCGTGTTGCGGATGTTCAAGGGGATGCCCTTTTCGCGCACGGGGAAGACGGTCGCCTCGTGGAGCACCTGCGCGCCCGCGAAGCTGAGCTCCCGCAGCTCGGAGTAGGTGATGTGCTCGATCGGGAGCGGGTTTTCCACGATGCGCGGGTCCACCATCAGGATGCCCGAGACGTCCGTCCAGTTTTCATAGACGTCCGCGTCCAGCGCCGCCGCCGCGAGCGCGCCCGTGATGTCGCTGCCGCCGCGCGTGAGCGTGCGGATGTGTCCGTCCGGCGTCACGCCGTAAAAGCCCGGGATCACGACGCTGCGCCCCTGCGCGAGCTTCTGCAGCGCCTCGTAGGAGGCGTCGGTGTCGATCGAGCCGTCGTATTTGAACTTCAGCCACAGCTTCGCGTCCAGAAAGTCGAAGCCGAGGTAGTCTGCCATGAGCTTGGCCGAGAAGTATTCGCCGCGCGACACGAGCTCGTCCTGCGAGATGCCGTCGTCCATCTTTTCGCGCAGGGCGCTCAGCTCGCCCTCGATGTCCGTTTTCAGCCCCAGCGCGTCGCGGATGCCGGTGTAGCGGTCCGAGATCATCTGAAACACGCTGTCACAGCTCACGCCGTACTGCAGGTGCGCGTAGCAGAGATAGAGCAGATCCGTCAGCTTGTGGTCCTTCCGGTCGCGCTTGCCGGCGGCCGACACGACCACGACGCGCCGCGCGGGATCGCTCTGCACGATCTGCCGCACCTTGGCAAACTGCTTTTCGTCCGCCATGGACGAGCCGCCGAATTTTGCAACCTTGAGCATGCGCGCCTCCTTATGCCAGAGCCGCGAAGAAGCTCTTGTCGTCCTCCGCCAGCATGGATTTCGCGAGCTCGTGCATCTGCGCCACGCTCACGGGGAGCGTCACGACGGCGCCGTCCCAGTTTTCCTCGACGACCGCGTCCAGCGCGGGGAGCTTGGCGTTCGTGCGCACATAGTAGCGGTGCAGGGCACCGGCGTTGTTCGTGGAGGCGTCGGCGAATTTGTCCGTGTAAAAGCCCTGTACGCCGCTCTGAATATCCAGCAGATCCTGCACGACGTTGTAGGCGGTGGGGTAGCGCCCCGCGCCCTGGCCGAAGAAGCTCTGCTTGCCGCAGTGCTCGCCCTCCAGGCTGATGAGGTTGAAGTTCGCGGGCACCGCGGCCTCGAGCGCGTCCGACGTCAGGAGCGTCGGCTCGACGTAGGCCGCGACGCTGTCTAACAGCTTCTCGGCGCTCGCGATGAGCTTGCAGGTGCGGCCCCGCGCCTGGAAGCGCTTGATGTCCGCCGCCGAGACGTTGCGGATGCCGAACACCGGCACGTCGTCCTCGTGCAGGCAGACGCCGAAGGCCACGCCCGCGGAGATGATGAGCTTGCGCTGGATGTCCCAGCCGTCGATGTCGGCGGAGGGGTCTGCCTCGGCATAGCCCAGCTCCTGCGCCTTTTTCAAAACGTCGGCGAAGTCCACGTCGGACTTGTGCATCGCGTCCATGATGTAGTTCGTCGTGCCGTTCATGATGCCGCTGACCTTCGAGATCGCGTTTGCGCGCGCGGCCTTTTCGAGGTTTGTCAGCCACGGGATGCCGCCGCCGACCGCCGCCGTGCCGCGCAGCACGACGCCGTTTTCCGCTGCCAGCGCGTTGAGCTCTTTATAATAATGGCACAAAAGGTGCTTGTTCGAGGTGACGACGTTCTTGCCCGCCTTCAGCGCCCCGGACACATATTCAAACGCCGGGTGCAGACCGCCCATGACCTCCACCACGGTGTCGATCTCGGGGTCGTTGAGAATGTCCTGCATGTCGCGCGTGACGGCGCAGCTCAGCTGCCCCAGATCCCGCCGCGCCAGCACGGCGCCGACCGAGACGTCCTCGCGGTCTGAGAGAATGTCATATACGCCGCGGCCCACAACGCCGAAGCCCAAAAGTCCGATCTTCATGATGGGTAATCTCCTTTTTCTGGTGTCTGTCCGCGAGCGGCGGACATTTGGCTTTGCGATGAAAACAATATAGCACAGTGCTCGGCGAAATGCAAGAAAAAGTTTTGGAATTTTTAAGCAAATATCACAAACAGACACTTTTGTGAGGAAATGTGCAAAAGTGTGCTTACGAGCGCTTGACGGCAGATTTTTGAAGTGATACTATACAATGATCATGAAACCAGAGAGGAGTCATCACATGAAATTCTGCGGTTCCTGCGGCAAGCAGATCCCGGACGACGCCAACGCCTGTCCGTACTGCGGCGCATTTCAGGAGTTCGGCGCGAAGAGCGCGCCGGAGAAAAAGCCGTTCCCGGCAAAGAAGCTCGCCATTGCGCTCGCGGCACTCGTCGTGGTGCTGGCAGTGGTATTTGCCGCCGTGAAGCTCATCGGCGGCGCGGGCTGGAAAAAGCCCCTCGACAGGCTCTGCGACATCGCCAACGACCAGAAGGTGTCCGAGAGCGTCATCAAGGACGCGGCGCGCTGCGTCGCGGGCAGCGTCGGCAAAAAGGACGTGGACGCCTTCATCGACGAGGCCGCGGGCGTGAAGTTCGACAGCGACAGGACGATTCTGGAGATGCTCCAGAACGAGGTCGACAGCGCGCTGGACTATGCCGAGGACGAGTACGGCAAGAATCTGAAGTTCTCCTACGAGATCGAGGACAAGGAGAAGCTCGACGAGGACGATCTGGAGGAATATCAGGACGTCTACAAGCGCATCGGCAGCCTGGGCGTGGACACCGTGAAGTATGCCGACGACTATGTGGACGAGGTGGAGGACTACACCGACGGCGAGCTGAAGAAAAAGGACGCCGAGAGCCTGCTCGACCATGTGAAGGCCTTCTCCAGGGAGCTCAAGGACGCGAAGGTCACCGCGGGCTATGAGGTGGATCTCGCGCTCAAGATCGAGGGCAAGGACGACGACGACGAGCTCGAATACACCATCGCCGTCATCAAGCTCGACGGCAAGTGGGTCATCGCCCCGAGCACCCGCGATCTGGACGGGCTCGCGGAGGAGCTGGACTACATGGACGCCGAGGAAGTCTGGAACTGGCTGTTTTAATCCCGTCAAAAAACTGCAGACCGCGCCGTGGGGTTTCCCGCGGCGCGGTTTCTTGTGTCATTGCGAACCAGTGACCGATGTCACTGGTGTCGCACAGCTTCGCTCCTCGCAATGACATGTGCCGCATTTTTAAAATCTGTAATGGACAAGCCTTGACAATGCGTGTATAATGTCCGTATTGCGTGACTTTCATCACATTGGGAGGCGACGACCTTGGAGCAAGACATTCTTCACGCGTCGGAATATGATCTGTCCGGCTTCTTCCCGTTCTGGCCGCGGCTCACGCCGGAGCAGCAGCGAAAGCTGGCCGGCTACTGCACGCTGCGCTCGTTCGCGGCGGGGGAGAACATCTATTTCCACCGCTTCTGCAACGGCGGCATGTACTATGTCTTTTCCGGAGCGATCCGCATCTATATGATCTCCGCCGCCGGACGGGAGGCGACGATCTACCACCGCTATCCCGGGCAGACCGGCATCATCCTGGAGTTCTCCGAGCAGAAGACGGAGAACATCATCCCCGTCTTTCAGGCGGAGGCGGAAACCACGCTCGTCTATCTCTCGAAGACGGACATGTACAAGGCCGCGCGCGTGCACGTCGCGCTGCAGGAGCTGTATATGGACGTGACCGCCGAGTGCGTGCAGGAGGTCGTGAACTCCTTTTTCTCGTTCGCGTTTCTGCCGCTGCGCGAGCGGCTTGCCCGCGTGCTGCTCGAAAAGGTGCAGTCCGCCGGCAGCACCACCGTCTCCGCCACGCACGAGAGTCTCGCGAGCGCCGTCGGCACCTCCCGCGAGGTCGCGACGCGCTCGCTCGGAAAGCTCGAAAGTGAGGGCGTCCTGCGCACCGGCAGAAAACACATCGAGATTTTGGATCTCGAGCGGTTGACGGAAATGGCAATGTGATTTATTATTATAGTCTGTTCATTTCGAAAACACACATTTGGAGGAATATACATGGGAATCTATGAAGAGCTTCAGGCCCGCGGGCTGATCGCGCAGGTCACGAACGAGGAGGAGATCCGCGAGATGGTCAACGCCGGAAAGGCAAAGTTCTACATCGGCTTTGACTGCACGGCTGACAGCCTGACCGCCGGTCACTTCATGGCGCTCACGCTCATGAAGCGTCTGCAGCAGGCGGGCAACCAGCCCATCGCCCTCATCGGCGGCGGAACCACCATGATCGGCGACCCCTCAGGCCGCACCGACATGCGCAAGATGCTCACGCGCGAGGACATCGACCACAACGCCGCGTGCTTCAAGCGCCAGATGGAGAAGTTCATCGAGTTCGGGCCCGGCAAGGCCACGATGGTGAACAACGCCGACTGGCTCCTGAGCCTGAACTACGTCGACGTGCTGCGCGAGGTCGGCGCCTGCTTCAGCGTGAACAACATGCTCCGCGCCGAGTGCTACAAGCAGCGCATGGAAAAGGGCCTGAGCTTCTTTGAATTCAACTACATGATCATGCAGAGCTATGACTTCTACTACCTCTTCCAGCACTACGACTGCAACATGCAGTTCGGCGGCGACGACCAGTGGTCGAACATGCTCGGCGGCACGGAGCTGATCCGCAAAAAGCTCGGAAAAGACGCCCACGCCATGACGATCACGCTGCTCACGGACTCCCAGGGCAAGAAGATGGGCAAGACCGCCGGCAACGCCGTCTGGCTCGACCCGAACAAGACCTCTCCCTTCGACTTCTACCAGTACTGGCGCAACGTGGACGACGCGGACGTCATGAAGTGCATCCGCATGCTCACGTTCCTGCCGCTCTCTCAGATCGACGAGATGGAGCACTGGGATGACTCCCGTATTAACGAGAAGAAGGAGCTGCTCGCGATGGAGCTCACCACGCTCGTGCACGGCGCCGAGGAGGCCGAAAAGGCCCGCGCCGCGGCCCGCGCGCTCTTTGCCGGCGGCGGGGACGACAGCTCCATGCCCACGACGGAAATCGCCCTCGAGGGCGACTCCATCGGCATCATCGACCTCATGATCTCCTGCTCCCTGGCCGCCTCCCGCGGCGAGGCCAGACGCCTCATTCAGCAGGGCGGCGTGCAGGTCGACGGCGAGAAGGTGTCTGATATCGACTTCCAGGTCACCCGCGCGCAGCTGGAACAGGGCGCGAAGCTCCGCAAGGGCAAAAAGGTGTTCCACAAGGCCGTTCTGGCGTAAGAAAAAAATCCGCCGTGCATAAACGCGGCGGATTTTTTATGCCCGTTTAAGGTTGGCGCGTTATGCTCTCGGCAGAAACCTACCGAAAAGGAGATATGCGTTTATGAAATACAAGCTTCCGAAAACCCTCGCGGCGCTCCTCGCGCTGTCGATGCTGACCGCCTGCGGCACCGCGAAAACGTCGACAGCCGAGACCGCCGAGACCGCCGAGACCGAAACCGCCGCCGTGACGACTTCGGCTGCCGCCGCCACGGACGACGCCTCCGAAAGCACGGATCTCTTCACCGACCGCGACCTGACCCAGACGCCCGATCTTACGGACGCCGAGACCGTCACGCTCTCCGACGGCGACACGATCACGATCACGGACGCGGGCGTCTATGTCCTCTCCGGCGCGGCGAAAAACGCGCAGGTCATCGTCGAGTGCGCCGAGGACGCCAAGGTTCAGCTCGTCCTGGACGGCGTCACCGTCACGAACGACAGCCTGCCCGCGATCTATGTCAAAAGCGCCGACAAGGTGTTCGTCACGACCACGGACTCGGAAAACGCCCTCGCCGTCACGGGCACGTTCACAGCCGACGGCGACACGAACACCGACGCCGTGATCTTCTCAAAGGACGACCTCGTCTTAAACGGCACCGGCACGCTGAAGCTCTCGTCCACCGACAACGCCGTGACCTCCAAGGACGATCTCAAGGTCACGGGCGGCACCTATGAGATCACATGCGCCTCGCACGGTCTGGAGGCCAACGACGGGGCGTATATCTCCGGCGGCACGCTCACGATCTCGGCCGGGGAGTGCATCGAGGCGACCTATGTGTATGTCTGCGGCGGCACGCTCACGCTCAGCGCCACCGACGACGGCATCAACGCCACGTACCAGACCGAGGACGCGGCAGAGCCCTGCGTCGAGATCGCCGGCGGCGACATTACCATCACCATGGCGCAGGGCGACACCGACGCCATCGACTCCAACGGCTCCATCCTCGTCTCCGGCGGCACCGTGAACATCACCGCGCAGTTCGCCTTTGACTTCTTGACGACCGCCTCGCACACCGGCGGCACGATCACCGTCAACGGTCAGACCGTCGACGAGATCACCGAGTCCATGATGATGGGCGGCGGCATGGGCGGCATGGGCGGCCAGATGCCCGGCGGCAACGGCCAGATGCCCGGCGGCATGCCCGGCCACGGCGGACAGCGCCCCGCCTGATCGAACACACACACCCGGAAGATACAACCGTGTCTTCCGGGTATTTTTCTCTTAAAAAGTATCCTAAAAGCGCAAAAAGTATCTTGACAAAGCAGCTTCCGTATGCTACAATGAAGAAAACAAAACGTTCCGTTTCGGATGCGGGTCGGGACGCGTTCGGGAACGCAAACAAAGAAAGGAGATTTCAGCAGATTGAACATTGACCTGAGATTCTGTAACTGGCAGCTTGCGCTGCCGAACGCCTCCGTGCGGCAGTTTGACGACGGCACGCAGGTGATCACGGTCACGGGCGAGCGGCCGGCCGGCTGGCGCTGGAGGCTCAGCGTCTCCGTGTTCGGCGGGACGTATTTCAATTCCATCGCGCTCAATGAGACGGACGGCGCGCTCACGGCGGTGCTCACGCGCGAGGATCTCGCCTTCGGGGACGCGGTCTATACGCTTCAGCTCGTCGGCGAGCGCGAGGGGCTCACGCGCCACACGAACCCCGTGCGCCTGACGGTGGGGGCGTCGATCTCCGGGGACGCGCGCTGGCCGGAGGTGCCCCAGAGCTTCACCGCGGCGCAGCGTGCCGCCGAGGCCGCTGCCGCCGCAGCCGCAGCTGCCGCCCAGCGCGCCGAGGAGGCTGCCTCCGGCGGAGCGGGAGAGGTCTCGCGCACGGAGTTTCTCGCGCTGCACGAGCAGGCGGATCATACGGGCGCGACGCTCGCTGCGCACCTGAACGACGCGTCTGTCCATGTCTCCGGACAGGAGCGCGCATCATGGGATGAGGCGTATGACTTTGCGATGGACCACGGGCGCGACGCCGTCAGCCACATCACCGCGGCAGAGCGCGCGGCGTGGAACGCCAAGGCGGACGCCTCCGCGATTCCGACGCAGGTGTCGGCGCTGACGAATGACGCCGGGTACGTCACCGCGCAGCAGCGCGTCGCCATGACCGCCGCGACCGCCGCGCTCGAGCCGAACCGGCTCTATGTCTGGGGCGAGACGGCCTCGCTCACGATCACGCTCGCCGCGCCGGCGGACAGCACCATCGTCAACGAGTACCATTTCATTTTTGCGAGCGGCGCGACGCCGACGACCCTGACCATCCCGGCAGCCGTCAAAACCCCGGACGGCTTCACCGTGGACGCAAACATGGTCTATGAGGTCTCCATCCTGGAGGGCTGCATGACCGCGCAGAGCTGGGCGGTGAGTGCATGAGCCTGTTGTGTAGACGGAGATTGATAGGATCGGCAGGCAATAACAAGTTTCTTTACCCTCTGGCGGACAGCACAATGGAATATGGTTATGCCGTAACCACGTCGTCAAATGGCCATGTGGTTGTACGGGCGCCAAGCCGGCAAACAGGAAATAAATACCTAAACTTTCGAGACCCGGCAAAGAACGTAACCCTCCTGATTGCCGCTATAAATAATTCGATGTGGTTTAAACTTTCGGCGGGTCAAACGGTCACGTTTGAGGCACATAATTTGCCCTCTGTTATAAATCTGAGTTTATACCTAGCCAATTCCACAACATCATACATGAGCATTTCTAGTTCTAATTCAACCGTAACATTTATGGTTGAAGAAGATGTTGAAATCGGGTGTGTAGGAGGGCATACAACAACTTCAGTAAACGCAGGCACACAATTTGAATTTGATACAGCATTGTATGTCGATGGGAGGAGATATTTTTAATGTTTGCCAAACTTATCAATCACTATCCATCCTACGCCCCGCACCGTCTGCGTGTGGGCGAAACGTGGGTTTACAATCCGACAGAGACGCAGCTTCTTGACGCGGGCTATCTCCCCGTCATCGAGACCGAGCCGCCTGTGACGGACGAGTTTCACTATGCCGAGCCGCACTGGGCGGAGGAAAGTGGTCAGATCGTGCAGGAGTGGGAGCTGCTCCCGATCCCGGAATCGGAGGAAGCCGACGCAGACGACTACGAAGCGGCGCTCAGAGAGGTGGGTGTGAACGTATGAAGAAATCGGATCTGACCGCCGCCGTCGAGGCCTGCAGGCGCGAAACGCGCGAGGCGCTGCAGGAGCTCTACGACAACGTGAACAAGGGTCAGCAAAAGCAGCTTGCCAGGCGCGAGAGCATCCGGACGCTGTTTGACCGCTACGGCGTGCAGTACGAGGCTTAACAAACCGGGAAGGCAGACAAACCTGTGTTCTGTATCTCATGAGACAGAGCAGCAGGGAGCTCGAGGGGCAAGGCCGCCTCGAGTCTGATCCATTGTCGCCGCAAGCGATTGAAAGGCAAACGGTCTTTCAATCGCTTGCCTTTTTGTGCCAGCAAAAATCATGGCGGCTCTTTTACGTTGTTGACATGTTGTCAACAACGTAAAACTGTTACTCCTTTGTTGCTTGTGCGCAGCGTGGCGGCTTTGCTATAATGAAGAAAAGGCACAAAGGAGAGATCCAAATGCGCACAACCACGAAACGCGGCATTGCCGTGCTGCTCGTCTGGCTGCAGATTGCGGCGCTCGTTCTGCTCCCGGCGCCGCACGCGCGCGCGGCCGGGCGCGCCGAGACGCCCATGCGCAATCCCGTCATCGAGCGGACGGTGCAGTTCGGCTCGTTCGGCTTCACGGGCGATCTGGAGCATCAGCGCGACGGCGTGGACTACGTCATGCCGTATTATTACTCCGATGACTTCTTCGCGCCCTCGGCGGTGAACCCCAACGCCGTGAGAAAGGTCATGGACTTCTCCGATCTGGAGGATCTGTCCATGGCGACGCTCTCCAAGGCGTTCACGCTCGCGGTCGTCGGCTCCAGCGAGGGCAACGTGCCCGCCGACTGGTCGCACAAGTCCAAAAACGGCGAGCGCTTCCTCGCCGAGTGCGGGTTTGAAAACGTCTATGTGAACAGCGAGTTCAACATCCAGACCCAGACCGACACGCTGGGCTATCTCTTCGGCACGAAGAAGATCACCGTCTGGGACGCGCGCGCCGGGGCGAACCGGACGTTCATGCTCGTCGCCGTCGGCATCCGCGGCGGCGGCTACGGCGCGGAGTGGGCCTCGAACCTCACGATCGGCGACTCCGAGAGCGCCGCGGCGCAGGACAAGAGCCTCTCCGGCACCTACCGCCACAAGGGCTTTCAGGACGGGACGGACAAGGTTCTGCGCGACCTCGACGCCTATCTCGCCAAAAACCGGATCACCGGCGACGTGAAGTACTGGATCTGCGGCTACTCCCGCTCGGGCGCGATCGCGAATCTCGCCGCCGGCGCCATCACGGATAACGCCAAAAAGTACCGCACGACGATCGACGATATCTACGCCTACACCTACGAGGCGGCGCAGGGCGCGCTTCTCAGCGAAGATCCCGACGGTACGCGCTACCCGAACATCCACAACATCCTCAACGCCATGGATCTCGTGCCGCGCATCTCGCCGAAGCAGTTCGGCCACGCCCGCCTGGGCGTAGACTACCGCATGCCGTTCTACGGCAACACCACGCCCGCGGAGAACACCGCCTACTACACGCGCATGCGCACCGTGCTGCCGCTGGTCGCCGCCATCGCGGACGTCTATAATAAGAACATCACCGGCATCGAGGACGACAGGACGGAGGATGCCGTCATCACGGACTCCGACCCCGCCGTCTATCCCTACGACCGCCCGATCCAGATCAAGACGTTCCAGCTCACGAACCTGTTTTCAGGCGGGCTGACGCAGCCGGTCTCGAACGCGGCGAGCAAGATCGCGCCCGCCGAGGGGCTCATGTTCGATCAGTTCCTCGACCGGTTCGTGGAGAAGTTCGCTGCCAGCCGCGCGTGGGACGCGGCCTTCCTGAAGCCGCAGGGGCTCGGCTGGGTCTCGGACGACATGACGTTCGACCCCATGAGCCACGAGCAGCAGTATGTGCAGACCTACCAGCAGGCGCTGCGCGTGATCGCGGGCGCGCTTTTCAAGCAGCCCGGCAAGGGCTTCCAGAGTCTGGGCGGGGCGCTCGACAACGCCGCGCAGGCAATCGACCTCGAGGCGCTCTGGAACGCCAGCGGCCTTGCCGCGCACTACGCGCTTCTGAGCCTCGGAGCGCGCTATAACTACCACGTCCACGAGATGATCCAGCCCGCCGCCACGCTCATCAACAAGATCATCGGCGTCTCGGACGTCTTCGAGAGCGCGGACGTGCCCGCCGTGCAGGAGGCGGTGCGCACGCTCATGCCGCCGTTTGTCTGGCTCTTCTGCGAGGACCGCGCGAAGAACAACGGCGAATACCTCGGCACGCTCGCCGACAGCTTCAGCACCATCTTCGTCACGCACATCCCCGAGATGGCGGTGTCGTGGCTGATGAGTCTGGACGACGTGTATCTGTCCGACTACCGCGAGCTCACCGTGCCGAAGGCGACGGACGTTCAGGTGCGCGAGTTTCGCGCGCGCTATGGCGAGACGCTCACGCCCGAGGGCGACGCGCCCGTCATCGCGAGACTGGCGGGCGGCGCGCTCACGTTCTGCCTCGATGACCGCATCACCGTCACGCCCGGCACCGCCGTCGATGATGCGGGAAAGACGATCGAGACCGTCACGATCCGCTATCCCGGGAACCTCGATGTGCGCTTCGACGTCACGCCGCACGCGGGCGGGCAGATTTCGGATCTCTATGTGAAGCTCAATGACCTCGCGCCGAGCGGGACGCTGAACGTCCGCTCCACCTGCTCTCGCGCGGAAAACGGCAACATCACGTCCCGCGCCGTCGACCACGATCTGCTCACCGGGGATCTTACGCGCAGCGCCCGCAGCGTGAACGACTACGCCGCGCGCACCGCCCTCGCGCTGGATGGGCGCGACACGCTGCACATCCTCGCGCGGCACGGCTCGAATCAGCTCTTCGACGCGCGCGAGAGCACCTACTCCGTCACCGTCACCGAGGGCAAGGCCGTCTGGCAGGATTACGCCGGAAGCCTCGCGGCGCTTTTGCAAAACCTCTTCGCCGGGATGGAGAAGTGGTGAAACGCGCTTACCCAACGCGCCGTCATCTATCCATACACGCACACGCGCCGCTGCCTCCGCAGCGGCGCGTAAATTTTTGGAATTGTAACAATATCTTGCTTGCGTGCGCATGCGTCCATCTGGTATAATAGTTCGACAGGTTTTTCGGCCTTGCATTTCGTTGCTGCTTTGGAAATGCAGGTCGTACAGGTTTGACCAAAAAAGGAGAGTATACCCATGCGCAATTCCACAAAACGCAGCCTCGCCCTGCTGCTGGTGCTGGTGCAGCTCGTCACGCTGCTGCCGGCGCTCTCGCTGCGCGCGCAGGCTGCCGGTACGACGGCTGAAACGCCCGCGCTGAACAAAACCACGGTCGGCACGGTGAAGTTCCAGTCGTTCAATTTCCTCGGCGACAACGCCGCGGGCTCCGACGGCGTGGACTACACCTCCACGTTCTATTACTCGGACGACTACTTCTCGCCCTCGGCGATCCACGAGACGAGCACGCCCGACTGCAGCTGGTCAGACCTGACGCCGAACGAGCAGTCGCTCGCGTCCGTGTCCTTTGACCTCACGGTTGCGGCCTACGCCTCGAACGAGAGGAACGTCCTGACCGCAACGAGCCGGACGTGGGACAACACCGACTATTCCGACAAGCAGAAGAACGCCCGCGACATGCTCACGGCCTGCGGCTTTGAAGACTTCGAGGCGTACCACTACAACCACGCCCCGACGAATGACTCCATCGGATATGTCATCGCGCGCAAGCCGATCCATGTCTGGGATCCGGTCTCAGGCACGAACCGGGACTATACGCTCATCGCCGTCGCGGTGCGCGGCGCGGGCTACGGCGCGGAGTGGGCAAACAACGTCTCGATCGGCGACACGGCTACGAACAAGCTTCCCGCCAACGGCCGCCACTGGGGCTTTGACAAAGCGGCGCAGGAGGTCTGCGCCTCCATTCAGGCCTACATCGCGGACAAAGGCGTGACCGAGAACGCCAAGTACTGGATCACGGGCTTCTCCCGCGCGGGTGCGGCGGCAAACCTCGTTGCCGGCTATGTCACGGACGGGGCGGAGAGCATCTATCACACGCACCAGCGCGACGTCTACGGCTTTACCTGGGAGTGCCCGCAGGCCGCGTCCACGAGCGAGAACGCGCTGAACTACAAAAACATCCACAACATCCTCAACGCCATGGACGCCGTGCCGAAGGTCTCCCCGGACGCATTCCAGCACCAGCGCCTCGGCGTGGACTATGTCATGCCGTATTACGGCAACACGACCACGGCGCAGAACACTGCGTATTACACGAACATGCGCGAGGTGCTCAAAACGATTGCCGTCGGCGCGGACAACTACGCCGGACAGGCGCATGCGGAGGATCCGCTCATCAGCGTGACCGATCCGGACAACTATCCCTACAACCGCACGATGCGCGTGCGCACGATCACCGCGACGCAGCTCATCGGCGACGCGATCGACGGCACGCTGGCGGATAACTTCGGCACCGTGGACGCCACGGGCAGCAACCTGAAGATCACGCCGAAGCACATCGATGAATTCATCGACGATCTGCTCGAAGTCTTTCTGGTATCCAAGGCGTGGATCGGGGATATCGGCGGCAGCAGAACGGCGCTGCAGAACCGCACGACCTTCATCTCTGAATTCCAGAGCGATTTCCGGAACGTGCTGGGATACCTGCTGGACTATTCGGGTCCCGCCTTCCTCGGCATGGTGGACGCCCTGATCGACGCGGTCGGAGATCAGATGAGCCTGAGCAACACTGTGACCAACGCAGGCCTGGGACTTGCGTTTTTGAACTTCTATGAATATCCGACCTCCACCTACAAATGGGGTGTGCCACCGTTCATCGATCCCTGGGTAGGAAAGCCGTCCTGGGCCGGTCAGACGAGAAGAGCGGTTCTGATCAGTGAGGCGCAGCCGGTCGTGAGGAATGTTATCCGCAACATGGTCGGCAGCAGCTTTACCGACCCGCAGGGTATCACGCGCGCGCAGTTTGAAAACAGCATGGACCACCTCGTGCAGCTCATTGTGAATCTCTATGCCGATGAGCTCTCCAAGTATAATTCCAACTACTTCGGCACCTCGCTCTACTACATGTGGCAGATCCTCTGCACGCATGAGCAGGAGGTCGTCATGTCGTGGATCAAGTCCCTCGATCCGAACCACACCAACCGCGGCTACCGCACGTTCACCGTGCCGGCGGGCACGGACGTGAAGCTTTATGAATTCCGCAGCCAGTACGGCGAGACGCTCGGCTTCGACGCCGACGCCCCGCTCGTGGCCGAGTTCAAAAACGGCGCGGCCGTCTCCTGCCTCGATGATCGCATCTCCGTCACCGTGAGCGGCGCGGACATGGTCATCCGCTATCCCTCGCTGCTTGATCTGCGCATGGACGTGTCCACGGACACGCAGCTCGACGACCTCGCGTTCCGTCTCGCGGATTACAGTACGAAAGCGATGGCGACGGCGCTCTCCGACGGTGAAAAGCAGTATGACCCCGCCCGGACCACCGCGTCGAACTACACGGCGTTTGCCTCCAACGGTGCGCGGGAGTATAACGCGATGTCAGACAGCACGGTCATCCCGCTCGCGCCAGGCGAAAAGGTCTCCGTCACGGCGCGTCATACGGCGAGCTATAATGAAAACGACACGAGCATGAACCTGTTCTACGCCATGCGCAAGTCCGCCGTGAAGCTCGTGGATTTCAGCGCGACGATGCCGGTCGCGGCCTCGGTCGGGAACGTGGACACGAAAACCGAGAGCGGCGGCGCATTCTCGCTGGCGAACGCGACGCTCAGCTTCACCCCGGACGCGAGCGCAGGCGCCGGCAGCTTCCGGCCGTTTGCCGGCATGAGCACGGCGGCGTATTCCTTCGCGGGCAGCAGCAGAGCCAGCGCCGGCAAGGTCACGGTCATCCCGGCCGCCAGCATCTACTATGATGACGATTTCACCGGCAGGACGATCGCGAGCGACGGCAGCGGGTACAGCGCCGACGTGCAGGCAAGCCCCGCGCAGGCGGATCTCGCCAAGGGTCAGTACACGTTCTCGTTCACCGGAACGGGCATCGACATCTACTGCACGACCTATGACAAGGTGGACGAAACCACCCCCGTCGGCTACATTCAGGCGAAGCTGGACGGTGACAATGACACTACCGTCACCATGCGCAGCCAGTCCGACGTCACGCGCTACAACGTCCCGACGATCAGCTTCACGGGGCTGGAAAACAAAGCGCACACCGTCACGCTGAACGTTCTGTCGAGCTCGCACTACAAGTTCGACGGCGTCCGCGTGTACAATAGCGTCGAAAATCAGGACCTGTACGACGGCACGGACGAGCAGTACGCGACGTTTGTAAACCTCCGCAAGGCGCTCGTAAACGACGACCCGGCGCAGCCCGTCACGATCGATCAGAACCAGTACGGCGCGCTGTATGTCGATCATCCCGCGAGCATGGGCGAGGAGCCGACCTTTGAAGCGTATCAGACGAACAGCCCGAAAAACGAGATCTATCTCGCGCCGGGCAAGGCGATCACGTTCACGCTGAGTCCCGCCGCGCAGACCGGCAGACTCTGGGTCGGCCTGAGCGCACCGGACGCCGAAGGCAGCCAGACCGGCACGGTCACGGCGGGCGGCACACCCGTTTCCGTCACCTCCGCCGTGGACATGTACTATCCGATCACGGCGGGCGGCAATACCGTCACGGTCACGAACACCGGCACCACGATGATCTCGGTCACGAACCTGAAGATCACGGGCGTCAGGAGCGTCTATGACGCGGCGGCGGAAGCCGCCGCAAGTCCGGCGGGCGCGGCGAGCCTGAACGAGGCGGTCTTCGCCCCGCTCACGATGGAGGCGCTCCGGCTCGCGGCGAACGGCGGCGCCGATCCCGACGCTGCCAAGCCCGTCTGGAGCGACGGCGTGGACAGCGTGCAGGCCGTTTTGAACACGCTCTTCCGGACGCTGCTCAGCACTCTGGAGGCGCTGTTCAGAAACGTCACCGCCTGGTAACAACAAAAAAACACCGCCCCGACCGGGGCGGTGTTTTTGTATGCCGTGTTATTTTTTCTTCACGCGGAAGATCATCTTCGGGGTCTCCACGCTGGCCTTCGTGTTGTCCTCGACCGAGGAGGTGAGGAAGCTGTTGCCGCCGATGACGGAGTTTGCGCCGATGACGGTCTCGCCGCCGAGAATGGAGGCGTTGGAGTAGATCGTCGCGTTGTCGCCCACGGTGGGGTGGCGCTTGCCGACGACGGCGTGGCCGCCGCGCGGGGAGAGCGCGCCCAGCGTCACGCCCTGATAGAGCTTGACGTGGTTGCCGATGATCGTTGTCTCACCGATGACGATGCCGGTGCCGTGGTCGATGAAGAAGTATTCGCCGATCGTCGCGCCGGGGTTGATGTCGATGCCGGTCGCGCCGTGGGCGTACTCGGTCATGATGCGCGGGATGAGCGGCACGCCGCTTTCATACAGCTCGTGCGCCACGCGGTATACGAAGATCGCGTACAGACCGGGGTAGGAGAAGATGACCTCCTCCTTGCTGCCCGCGGCGGGGTCGCCGTCGTAGTTGGCCTTCACGTCCTTCATCAGCATGGACTGGATCTTCGGCAGACCGCGGATGAACGCGGTGCAGGCCTCGTCCGTGCGGCTCTCGAGCGCGGCGGGATCCGTGATCGTGTTGGAAAACGCCAGCTCCACCTGCTCGCGCAGCGCCGAGATGATGTCGCCCAGCAAAAACTCCACGTATGTCTCCGCCGTCACCTGCGAGACCGCCGTGCCGCCGAAGTAGGCCGGGAAGAACACCTTCTGGAGATTCTGGATGATCCGGATCACGACGTCGCGGTTCGGAAGCCGCAGATGGTCCGAGTACATCGGCACCTCCGCCTCGTCATATCCCTTTGAGATCTCGGCTGCGACGTCGCGCAGCATACCCTTTTCAATCATAGCATAACAACTCCCATTGTACGAAATCATGATCTCGGAAAGCGCCGTTATGCTATCATGTTATGCCCGGATTGTCAAGAGCGTGCCGGCGTCAGCGGAACGTGATCGTCACGTCGCCGGTGCTCGTGTCGACGGTGATCGGGATGCTGCCGGAGGAGGAATAGTCGTCGCCTTGATCCTTTCCGTCGACGCGGACGGCGCCGGTGCCGGACTCCAGCTCCATGGCGAAGTCCGCGGCCTGTCCGCGGATGTCCAGCGCCACGTCGCCGGTGCTGGCGTCGGCGCGCAGACTTTCCGTCACGGTGAGATTGCGCGCCTCGATGCTGCCGGTCGACACGTCGAACTGCGCGTCCTTCACGGCGCAGTCCGTGAGCCGGATGCTGCCGGTGCTGGCGTCGGCGGTGAGGACGTCCGCGCTGACGCCGATGAGATTCGCGTCGCCGGTGCTCAGATCGACCGTCAGCGTTTTGCACGCAAGCTCTGAGACGGTCAGAACGCCGGTCGAGCTGTCGAGCTTCACGCTCTCGAGCTGCGCGCCCGCGGGCACGGTCACGCGCACGTACGCATCCTGCCCGGAAAAGCCCGAGATGCCGATGACGTTGATGCCGTGCTCAGGCTCTTTGAGCCGGAACACGCCGTCCGTCTGCGTGATCTGCGGTGCATCATAAAGCGCGTACTCGACCCTGAAGGCGTCGCCGACGCGCACCTCGATGTCCGCGGTCGCAACGTCGATCTCGAGCGAGGTGCATGCCTCGGGCGCGGCCTCGCCGGACTGGAGCGGCGCGTCTCCGGCAAGGATCGCGCGGTTTTTCCAGTCGAGGCGGAAGTTCGGACGCCCGCCGAGGGAGATGCCCGCGATGACGAGTCCCACGCCGATCACGGCGATGATCAGACAGAGGATCAGTGCCGTGTAAATTCCCTTACGCATCTTCTGCTCCTTTCCGGCGCAGCAGCGCCGCCGCGCCGCGCACGCACAGCCGCCAGAGCGCCGCCGTGCCGATGATCAGCAATATGCCCACGGAGATCAGCAGCAGCCCGTAGCCCGCGACCACGAGCGCCTGCCCGAGCTCCCCGACCATGAGAAACGCCGCGGGCAGCGCGGCCGCACCGCCGAGCGCGAGCGCCGCGCCCGAAACGCCGAGCGACAGCAGCACCGCGAACGCGATGAGCCACACCGGCAGCATGAGCACCCCGAGCACCACGCGCCCGCCGTCCGACCGGGCGGGCTCCGCGGCCTTTTGCGCGCCCCGCTCCTGCCGGATCAGGCTGTCGGCCAGGATGCCGCGCGCGCATTCCCCGGGCGTCCCGACAAGCGGCGTCACGTCCGCTTTGGGCTCCAGCGCCGCGTCCTGCAGATATTCCCTGTAATAGCGCAGCGCCTCCTCGCGCTCCGAAGCCGGAACGCCGCGCAGCTTGTGCGAAAGGGAGCGCAGAAACTGCTTTTGTGTCATGCGTCATAACCTCCGATCATGCGCAGCGCCGCGGCGTAGGCCTCCGGCGTGTTGCAGTTCAAAAACGCCTCTTCCGGCGCGCCGGGGTCGAACGCGCGCCAGTCTGTCAGATCGAGCAGTGCGCGCACCGCGCGTCTGCCCTCGGTCAGAAGCCGCCGCGCCGTAACGCCGAGCGCCGTGTCATAGACCGCGATGAGCGGCTCCAGACGCTCGCCGTGCCGCAGGAGCGTCGCCCCTGCGGTGTGCGCCGCGATCAGCGCCGAGAGCGCCCCGACCGGCACGAGCGGCACGTCTACACTGATCACGAGCGCGCACGGGTTCTGCACGCGCGGCAGGCAGGCGGCGAGCCCGCCGAGCGGGCCGCAGCCGGGCACATCGTCCGGGATCTGCCCGTCGCCGTGTCCGGAGATCAGTACATCGGTGATGCCGAGGGCGCGGAATTTTTCCAGCTGCACGGTCAGCAGCGTGCCGTTTCCGAACGGGAGCGACGCCTTGTCCGTGCCCATCCGCGTGCTCTTTCCGCCGGTGAGCAGGATGCCCGAGATGCCTTCCATACGATCGTTTCCTTTCTCAAATCGCCCCGTCATGACAGACGGGGCGATCTGGTTTTGGGTGTTATGCGCCGAGGCGGATGACGTCGAAGGCCTCGCCGGATTCGAGCGCTTTCTTTGCCTGCATGGGATTGCGGCAGATGCAGGCGGTCTTTTCCTTGCCGCCGACCGTGAAGGTCACGGTCTCGGCAGCGCCGCCGACCTCCCAGTGGATCGGACCAAGCACGGCGGCCCAGGCCGTCGGCTTCGGGGCCTCGAGTCCGAGCGTGTCGGGCGCCTCCTCGGGACGGCGCGTCGGGTCGGAGCCCGTGCGCTTGAGGATGCGGAAGAGCTCGCGCGCGTTGTAGAAGAAGTCCGCGCAGCCGGTGTCGTGCGCCTCGGCAGCGAGGGCGTTGCGGCCGCTGATGCGGAAAATCTTGTCGAACTGCCCCCTGGCCAGCGCGGCAAAGCGCACCTGCGCGGTCTCGGGGAAGACGAAGTCGGCCTTGCGGTCGGCGCAGTTGGCGGTGAGCCATGCCTTGCTCGCGGGGTCGAAGGCCACGATGGCGGGCGCCTTTTTGCGGCGGCGGGAGACGGCCTTGGCAGCCTCGTCGGCGGCGAGCAGACGCAGCTCCTCGGCGTCATAGACCTTGTCGATGCCGATGCGCCTGAGCGCGGAGACGAGCTGACCCATCGTGACCGCGCCGCCGTAGAGCGCCTCGAGCTCCGGCAGGACGCTCGCGTCCACAAGCGCCGCGGTCTTCACGCCCGGACGGTGGGCAAAGTAGACCATCTGGTCCTTGTGCTCCTTGAGCGCGACGGCGCCGGTCGGACATACGTCCACGCAGCGGCCGCAGCGGATGCAGGCGCTGTCGGCGAGCGTCGCCGCCGTGGTCACGCCGACGGTCTGGCCCTTCTCGGTCTTGACCATGCCGAGCACGCCGACGGCCTGCGTGTTTTTGCAGACGTCCACGCAGCGGCGGCACTTGACGCACTTGTTCGGATCGCGCAGGATCACGTCGGTGGAGACGTCCGTCTCGAAGTCATGCTGCTGCGGCTCGAACGGCAGCGCGCTCACGCCGAACTCCCTGGCAAGCGCCTGCAGCTCGCAGAAGCCCTCGCGCACGCAGTCGCACCAGAAGCAGTTCTCGCAGATCGCGGGATCGAGATCCTCGATGCGCGAGCCGCCCGTGCGCGCGCAGTGGTGGCAGTCCACGGTGTGCTGACGGAACATCTCGGTGACGGCTGCCTTGCGGCTTTCAAACAGGGCGGGGGAGTCGGTCGTGACCTCCATGCCCTCGGACACCTTCACGGCGCAGGAGAGCTTCGCCTTGTCCTCGCCCGCGATCTCCACGACGCAGAGCCTGCAGGCCGCGTGCGGGCCCATGCCCTCGTAGGCGCAGAGGGTCGGGATCCGGACGCCGGCGGCCTTCGCCGCGTCCAGAATGCTCGTCCCGGCCGGGACGGAAACGGCCTTGCCGTTGATCTTCAGATTCACATTCGCCATTTCAGACACCTCCTCAAACTGCTTCGATCCGGCAGGGCACGAAGCGTACGCACGGGTTGCCGGTGATCTCGTCCATGTTGTCCCAGTTGAAGAGCTCGTTGCCGCTCTCGCCCTCCTTCGTGCCCTCGAACGTCAGGCCGTAGTGGTGCGGGAACATCGCGTAGCCGCGGCTGCACTGGTAGCTGACCTCGGCGGGGATCTCGGCGGAGCCCGCCTTCGTCGTCACGCGCACGAGCTGACCGTCGGAGATGCCCATGTCGGCGGCGTCCTCGGGGTTCATGAGGAAGGTGTAGTAGCTCTTGTGATACTTGTTCATGTTCTTCATGTAGCGCGTCATGGCGTTCAAGCCGTCCTCGGTGTGGCGGCCGGAGGACATGACGAACGGGAACTCCTCCGTCGGCGCGATCGCGGCCTCCTCGCTTGCGGGCGTGAGGGTGCGCAGCGCCTCGTCGACCTCCCTGCAGTAGAGACGGATCTTGTGGTCGGGGAACTTGACGTGCTGCTTGAGATATTCGTCGGGCTTGTCGTTGTCCGCGATGCCGACGACGGCGCCCTCGGGGTGCTTCAAAACCTGCTCGAAGGCCGCGTCCAGCGCGCAGAAGTTGTCCAGCCCCGGCAGCTTCTCCATGATCGGGTGGAAGCCGAGCTTCGGGTGGTTGCACTTGGCGGAGAGACCCGCCGCCATGGGCGTGGTCATCAGCGCGCCCCAGGCCACGCCCTTTGTGGCGGAGCCCATCGCGCGGCCGAGCGTCTCGCCCAAAACCGCGGTGCGGATCTGGAAGTATTTCATGCCCGTGCCGCCGAGATAGGCCAGCAGCGCGAACAGGTACGGCATGCGGTCGCCGGTCTTGGCAGCCTTCTCGCCGGCGGCATAGAGCCACTTCGGCAGCTTCGGCAGTGCGCCGCACTTCTTGGAGATGTCGATCAGCACCTCGCACATGTCTCGGCGCTCGGCGATCGTCTCTTCAAAGACCGGCGGACGCAGCGTCATGACGCACTCGGGGAAGTTCATCTGGAAGGCGTTGAACTCATAGCGCTCGAAGTTGCTCTTGGCGGGCAGGACGTAGTCTGCAAGCTCGCAGTCCTCCGTCCACGCGATGTCGGCCACAACCAGCAGCTCCAACTGCTCGAATGCCTTTCTCACCAGCTTGGAGTCGGGGTAGGAGCGCATCGGGGAGCCCAGCACGCGCACCGCCGCGCGGATGCGGTCCGGGCGGTCGGAGAGCATCTCCACGGGCATCACGCAGGAGGGGAAGGCCTCCAGCACCGGGAAGCGGTTCGTCACCGGCGTGCGCCAGACTTTGGGGTCGGTGTCCTCGTGGATGGTCGCGCCGCGCTCGGCCCAGGGCTCGTGCACGATCGTCGCGCCCGGCACGAGCGCCACGCCGCAGATGACCTCCAGCATGATCATCAGATAGCTGTTGAGCGTGCTGTGGCGGCCGCAGAACAGGCCCAGATCCTGATGTACGCCCCACTTCTTTGTGGTGAGCACGCGCGCGAGGTTTTCCATTTCCTCCATGGAGACGCCCGCCACGCGGAAGCATTCCTCGATGTTCGTCATCGTGAACCACGGACGGATCTTGTCGAGGTCCTTGACGTGCTTCGCGCAGTATTCCTTGTTCTCCCAGCCCTTTTTGAGGATCAGGGCGATGAGGCCCTTCATCATCAGCGCGTCCGTGCCGGGACGGTTCGCGATATGGATGTCGGCCAGACGCGCCGACTCCGACATGCGCGGGTCGACCACGATCAGCAGACGGTTCGGGTCCTCGGCGCACTCGCGCAGATTCTTGCGCGCGTCGCACATCTGGTGCGTCACGAAGGAGTTCGAGCCCCACAGCACGATTGCCTCCGGACCGCAGTCGTCCGGCTCCGTGAAGCAGACCTGGTCGCCGAAGATCTTGCCGTGGCTCCACCAGTTGCCGAGGAACTCAAAGCCGATGGGGTTGAAGATGTACTGGCTGCCGAGACCGTTGATGAGCGCCTTGAGGAAAATGAGCTCGCTCTGGCCGCCGCCGGATGCGCCGCCGATGCCGCACACGGCGCGCGGGCCGTGCTCGTCCACGATCGCGCGCAGCTTCTGGGCGATCTCGCTGATCGCCTGATCCCAGCTGATGCGCTCGAACTTGCCGTTTACCTTCTTCATCGGGTAATCCAGCCGGTCGCCGTGATGCATGAAGTATTTGCTGTTGCGTCCCTTGCGGCAGGCATAGCCATGGCTGCGGGGACTGTCCTTGTCGGGGCGGCTGGAGATGATCTTTCCGTTTTCCACCTCGACCTCAATGCCGCAGCTTACGCCGCAGACAGTACATTGTGTCTTTTTCCATTCACCCATAGAAGCGCCTCCTTTTACATTTATCACGTTTACCCAACACTTTATCAGATTTGGACAGCTCGTACAAGATAAAAAAACAGACAAATTCCGAAAAAAGGAATTTGCCTGATTCCGCCTCGCAGAGTTTCTTCGCTCGCAAGCGAAGAAATGAATTTCAATTCGTTTTCCCGCCGCGGCTTCGCCGTGGCGCGGAAAACACTTCTCACGAAATAGATCGCGCTTTTCGCGAAAGTTGCACTTTCGTCCAAGCGCGATCTATGAAGTGCAAACTCTCTCACTGAAAAGCGATTGTCGCTTTTCAGTGAAGCAAAAAAGGGTGCTGCATAAATGCAACACCCCCATCCCGCGATGCCGTGTCAGCCCAATTATAACCTGCACAGGCGGCAGGTGGGTCGCCTCTCCGTGGTTTCACCGCTTCCAACGTCCAACACGGCTTAAGTGACCGTGCCGGGAGGCCTGCGATCCGCCCCGGAAGTCCGGCGTCCCTTATAAGTGATGTGGGTCTAAATGGGCTGTGAACGGACGATGCCGCTCCACGCACACAGCAGGACTTGTTACCTGTGTTTCAAGAGGAACGTTTATTCCTCTTCCTCGTCGTCTTCCTCCATCAGGATCTGCATATAGGTCTGATAGACAGCGTCCAGCTCGTCATCGTCGTCGATGGAGGCATAGAGCTCCTCGCCGTCTTCCTCCTCCACGCGCAGCAGGATGATGCCGAAGTCGGGGTCGGTCTCCTCCATGTCGGCGGGCAGGGCCGCGAGATACTCCCGGTCGTTGTGCTCAAAGGTGCCGAGGACCTCCAGCTCGAATACGGCGCCGTCCTCGTCCTCGATGGTCAGAAAATCGCTTCCGAATGTTTCGCTCATGGGTGTGACCCCCTTGTCTCTTTCGTTGGTTCTATTGTAGCGGATAAGCGTAAGAAAATCAAGTAGAAATCCATGTCAGATCGTGGGAGAATGCAGATACCCGTCCGGACTGTCGCTAAGCCGAACGGGCGGACGGAGACGCCCGCCCCGCCGCGCCGCTCACGCCTTCAGATCCTCCAGCAGCATCAGCAGCGCCTCGCGGTCCTCGGCGCCCAGCCCCGCGCGCAGCAGCGCCTGGTCGTGCTCGCGCAGCTCGCTGACGGCAATGTCCGTGATCTCGATCGGCACGCCCGGCGTGCCCGCCTCATAGACCGCGACGTAATCGCCGCTGGCACGCAGGATATAGGCGCTCTTCGCGCCCGCCTGCGCCGGCATGCCGATGTCACGGCGGAACGAGCGCACCGTGCCGATCGCGCAGATCCCCGCCGCGATCCACAGCGCCGAGAGCAGGGCGATGGTCCGTTTTCCGAGCGTCATGCTTTGCGCCTCCTGTCTTCGGTGAGATTTGGTATTACCGTTAGCATGTCCCGCGGCGCGGCGGGATATTCTGAAATTTAAAAAATATTTTTCGTTCCGGTCTGTTCTTCATTGACAAGGTGTGTTATACTCTAATTTGGAATTTTACGATGTCAGAGTCTATCCATTTTGACATCGCTCCTTCACCGACTCCCGATCCGGAGGTGATCGCTACTTTATGGCAGCCAAACGCAACAAGAAAAACCCGACCCGCGCTGTGGCAGACGGAGCGGCGAGCGCCGTCGTGGGCGTGCTCGGCACGGTCTTCCGCGTTCTCGGAACGACGCTGCTGGTCCTGCTCGTGACGGGTCTGCTGTTCATGTGCATCTTCGCTTACTACGTCAAGACCTGCCTCTCGCCGGAGATGGATGTAAAGCTCGAGGATTTTGCGATCCAGCTTTCCAGCTCCATCCTCTATCAGGACGAGAGCGGCGCTTGGCAGAAGATGGTGCAGCTCTCCAGCTCCGAAAACCGCATCTGGATCGACTACGAGAACATCCCCAAGAACGTCGAGCACGCGGCGGTCGCCATCGAGGACAAGCGCTTTTATGAGCACAAGGGCGTCGACTGGTACCGCACCACGGGCGCGTTTGTGAACATGTTCCTCGGCATGAAAAACGACTTCGGCGGCTCCACGATCACGCAGCAGCTGATCAAAAACACCACCAAGCAGGACGACATCACCGTCCAGCGAAAGCTGCTGGAGATCTTCCAGGCGCTGGAGCTGGAGAAGAAATACTCCAAGGAAGAGATCATGGAGTATTACCTCAACAAGGTCTACTTCGGCGAGGGCTGCTACGGCATCTACACCGCGGCGGACACCTACTTCGGCAAGACGCCGGATCAGCTCACGCTTGCTGAGTGCGCCAGCATCGTCGGCATCACGAACGCGCCGACGAAGTATGACCCCTTCATCAATCAGGAGGAGAACCGCAAGCGCCGTATCTGGATCCTCAACGAGATGTATGACCAGGGCTACATCACCAAGGCCGAGCTGGACGAGGCCGTGAATGAGGAGCCCGTGTTCGTCCGCAAGGAGAACGAGGCAAAGCCCGACGTCATTTACAGCTACTATGCCGAGACCGTCATCAACGACGTCATCCGGGACCTGATGGAGCAGCGCGGCCTCAGCCGTGACTCTGCCCGCCAGCTCGTCTACGGCGGCGGCTATCAGATCTATTCCTGCTTCGACCCCGCCATCCAGGCGATCGTCGATTCCTATTATACGAATCTCGACGCCCTGCCCGGGCATCCCTCCGCCAAGGGACAGCAGTTCGAGACCGCCATCGTGATCCTCGATCCCTACACCGGCGAGATCAAGGCCCTCTCCGGCGGCACGGGCGTGAAGGACATCAACTTCGGCCTGAACAGAGCCACCGGCTCCCAGCGCCCGCCCGGATCGTCCATCAAGCCCATCGCGGTCTACGGCCCGGCGATGGAGCTCGGCCTCATCACGCAGAACACCAAGGTCAACGACAGCCCCTATATCAAGCTCGACGGCAAGCCCGACTGGCTGCCGAAGAACTCCGGCGGCGGCAACTACGGCGTCATCACGATCCGCACCGCGCTGCAGCGCTCGCTGAACAACGTCTCGGCGCAGATCCTCGATAAGCTCACGCCGCAGACGAGCTTCGCCTTCCTGAAGGACAAGCTCGGCGTCACGAGCCTCGTCGACGCCGACTGCGACTACGCGCCGCTCTCCCTCGGCCAGCTCACCAACGGCATCACCGTCCGCGAGATGGCGCAGGCGTACAGCGCGTTCGTCAACGACGGCGTGTTCACCTACTCGCGCACGTACAGCTACGTCACCGACTCCGACGGCAACGTCGTGCTTGAAAACCCCGCCCGCACCATCACGGCGTTCCAGCCGAACACCGCCTGGAACATGACGGACATGCTCTATAACGCGGTCAACGCCGGTACCGGCACCGAGGCAAGGCTGGCAAACATGCCCGTCGCCGGCAAGACCGGTACGACGTCCGACAACCGGGACCGCTGGTTCGTGGGCTTCACGCCGTACTATGTCGCGGCGGTCTGGACCGGCTATGACATGCCCGAGGTCATGAACTTCGCCGGCAACCCCGCCTCCCAGATCTGGCGGCTCGTCATGGCGCCGATCCACGAGAATCTGCCCTACAAGGACTTCCCGACGCCCGACGTCGGCGAGCCCACCGGCATTTTCGGCAGCTTCTATTTCCCGCCTCCGTCCACGCCCACGCCCCAGCAGAGCACGGACACCGGCACCGGAGACACCGGCGGCACCGGCGGCAACGGCGACGTCATCCTGTAAACCCGATATCTGCTTTTTCGCTCCTGCCGACCGCAGTCGGCAGGAGCAAATCGTCCACCCGGCATCCAAAAATCCTAAAATTTTCATAAGTTTTACATTTCATTTACTTCTACCGGTTGACAGAACACGGCAATTGTGTTACAATTCGGTAACAGCCAAACTCCGGAGGTGTTACAATTTGGCAGCAAAAAAGAATGACTTGATGTACAAAGGACACCCGCTTCGGCGGAAAGACAACCTGATCTACTTCGGCAGTATGGCTGACAAGTACATCATCATGCTCCAGATTCTTGAGACGAAAAAGGTCAAGGACCTGGACGTGGCGACGCGGGTCGCGGTGCAGCTTCAGCTCACGGACCCGGACTTGAAATCGCGCGACCGCGTGGTCAAGAAGACCGAAAAGGACGGCCTGTATCCGGCAATGGATGTGGCCGCCGTCTGGCTTGAGCGCGCCCTCGCGACAAAATGAGCAAAGGATGATAGGATGACAAAACACTTTCTTCGGACGTGTCTGATTCTGGTCCTGTGTTTGGTTATGCTGGCGGTTACTGCCGGCGCTGTCTCGCAGGGAGGCGTCACCACGAACACCGCGGTGAATCTCCGCACCGGCGCAGGCACGTCAAACAGCATCATCACCACGCTTCCCGCAGGGACGAAGCTCATCTGCGGCGGTCAGACGAACGGGTGGTATAAGGTCGTCTATAACGGCACGGTCGGCTATGTCTCCGGCAGCTATGTCACGCCGTCTGCCACGCTCAGCGGCAGCTTCGGCACGGGCACGGTCGCGGCCTCGGCCGTGAACCTGCGCGCCGGCGCCGGCACGAACACCGCCGTCCTCACGAGCCTTCCCAAGGGCACCCAGATGTCGGTCATCGGCGTGAGCGGCGAGTGGTATCAGGTCAACTACAACGGCACCACCGGCTACATCAACTCCGCCTACGTCGGGCTCTCCGGCAGCGCGGCGCCCGCCCCGTCTCAGAGCGGCACGACGCCCGCCTCCGGCTCGGCCGGTACCGTAAAGGGCAACTCCGTCCGCATGCGCTCCGGCGCGGGGACGAGCTATTCCATCCTCGGTACCTACAACAACGGCACGGCGCTGACGATCACCGGCACCGAGAACGGCTGGACCAAGGTCGTCATCGGCGGCGTTGCGGGCTATATCCGTTCTGACTATGTCGCCGCGGGCGCGGCTCCGGCGAATCCGGGCACGGCCTCCGGCACCGGCTACATCAACGGCACCGGCGTGCGTCTGCGCGCGGGCGCCAGCACCACGAGCCAGATCCTCGGCTCCTACAACACCGGCACTGCCATGACCATCACGGGCAGCAGCGGCAACTGGTATGCCGTCACCTATAACGGCAGAAACGGTTACGTCAGCAAGGACTACATGACCACGACGAAGCCCGGCTCCAGCGCGCCCGCCGCGAACACGCCCGGCACCGTCAAGGGCAACTACGTGCGTCTGCGCTCCGGCGCCGGCACGAACTATTCGATCCTCGGCACCTACAACAACGGCACGCCTCTGACGATCACCGGTACCTACGGCAGCTGGTCCACCGTCACGATCAACGGCAAGTCCGGCTACATGTCGAGCACCTACGTCGCCGCCGGCTCCGTGGCCGCCTCTGTGACCACCACGCAGCCCGCCGCGAGCACTCCGGCCAGCACGGGCAGCGCCACCGGCGCCGCCATCGTGGCGACCGCGAAGCAGTATCTCGGCTATCCCTACGTCTACGGCGGCATGAGCCCCTCGGGCTTTGACTGCTCGGGCTTTGTGAACTATGTCTATAAGCAGCACGGCTATTCCATGAACCGTGTCGCCAAGGACATCTACTACGGCAACGGCACCTACGTCGAAAAGGCGAACCTGCAGCCGGGCGACCTGCTGTTCTTCTCCAACTCCAGCGAGAGTGTCGGGCATGTCGGCATCTACATGGGCGGAAACCAGATGATCCACACCTCCACCAGCCAGACCGGCGTCATCATCAGCGACATCACGTCCAACTACTACATCCAGCACTATGTAGGCGCCAAGCGGATCATTACCTGATTACACCAAGTCAAAAAAAGCAGACATGCCATTTGGCATGTCTGTTTTTTTGCTTCGCAGTCGCCGGTATTTTGCTGGCGCAAAAGCAAATGATCAAAACGCAAAGGCGCTTTGATCATTTGCGGCGATGCTGGATTGAATTCGAGGCGGGCCTTGCCCCCTCGA
Source organism: uncultured Eubacteriales bacterium (assembly GCA_900316745.1). GTDB lineage: Bacteria > Bacillota > Clostridia > Oscillospirales > Oscillospiraceae > CAG-103. The sequence continues at coordinate 162,968 of ONEB01000002.1, forward strand.
GCTCCCCCGCTGCTCACTCCCAGTTCCCGCTGATGCCGTCCGGGGCCTTGGGGGCGTTTTCGAAGATCTGCTCTTCGTTTCCGCGCGCGCGCTCGCGGCTGCGGCGGTCGTGCGTGTTCGGCACGGGGGACGGCTTGCGCCGTTTTTCCGGCTTCTCTTTCATCCGATCAGACATAAGATCCCTCCGTAAATGACGCTGGCGGCGAGCCCGTAGACGATCACGGGTCCCGCGATCGTGAAGATCTTCACGGCGAGCCCGGTCACCCAGCCCTCGGTCTTGTATTCGATGGCGGGCGCGGCGACGGCGTTGGCAAAGCCCGTGATCGGCACGAGCGAGCCCGCCCCGGCAAACTTCGCGATGTCGTCGTAGACGCCGAGCCCCGTGAGCAGGGCGCTTAAGAAAATGAGCGTGATGCTGCACCAGCTCGCCGCCGCGTCCTCACCCGCGCCCCAGGACGCGTAGAGCATCAGCAGCAGCTGTCCCAGCACGCAGATCAGCCCGCCCACGAGAAAGGCGCGCAGCGTGTCCGCCAGGAGATTCGACTTCGGCGCAAGGCGCTTCACCAGCGCCGCGTATTCGGCGTTTGACATATCCATGTGATCACTTCCTGTCGGAAGTATGCGCGTGTTTGATGAAAATATGCATAAAAAACGGGCGGATGGTATCCGCCCCTACAAAAAGCCTCGCAGAGTTTGCAGCTCGCAAGCTGCAAATAAAATGGAATTCGTTTTCCCGGCGCGGCACGTCGGAATGGGCTTGCATCACTCCGCAGCCTCGTTATCACTCACCGGCTTCGTTTTTGCGCCCCCATTCCTCCTTAACCAAAACAAAGCGCCTGCTTTGTTTTGGAGAGGAAGAAGGAAGAAACGGATATGGAGCCGTCACGCTTTGCGTGGCTGCGGAATGGAGTGAGTTTCTTCTGACGAGGTGGAAAACTCTGCTCACGGAATGGTTTTCTCTTTTCGCAAAAGTCGCACTTTTGTCCAAGAGAAAACCATGCAGTGCAATCCCCTTCGTCAAAAAACATGGTTTTTTGACGACATCAGTTGTCCAGCACCAGATTGTCGATCCCGTGCTGCTCGAATTCGTCGAGGTACGCCTCCATCTTCGCCGAGAGCGCCTCGTTTTCCTCCGGCACGGATACGCTGTCGTCCAGATCGCGCCGCGCCAGCTCCTCGGCGAGAATGTCAAAGAACACCGCGTCCTCATAGTCCGCGATCGCCTCGTGGATGCCGCCGGTCTCATAAGCCTGCGAGGGGAAGACGTGCCCGTACCAGCGCGTGATCAGTGCGTTCATGTCGTGCTCGGCGCAGAGGGCGAAGAGCTTCTCCTGCAGAAAGTCATAGTCTGCGAAGCGGTCGTTGCCGCGCGCGGAGTTGAGCACCCAGTTCCCGACGTAGACCAGATCCAGCAGCCGCCGGAATTCCTTTTCCGTGAGTTCGATATTCATAAACGCAAACCTCCCTTACGCGCGCTTTGAAATCGTATTATACCATTCTCTTTTCAGAAATTCCACATCAAAATGAAATTTATGTTGTCAAACAGGTGAAAATAGATTAAAATAATATATTGACGCTTTTTAAAGGATCCGGCACTATGAAAGACGTAATCATTACCATCACCGCCACGCAGGCGACCGAAAACGACGCCGACATGGACACCCTCGCGGAGTTCACCACCGTCGGGCAGTATTCCTATGAGGACGGCAGCGGCACGATCAGCTATCTCGAGAGCGAGCTCACCGGCATGGAGGGCACCTTCACCTCGATCCATTATACGCCGCAGGGCGCGCATCTGGAACGCACGGGAAACCTCGTTTCGACCATGGACTTCACGCCCGGCGTGCGCAACACGTTTGCCTACGATACGCCCTACGGCTCCGCCACGGTGGGGCTCGAGACGCTGGAATACACGCCCGCGCTCTCCGAGACGGGCGGCACGCTGAACATCGTCTATGTCGTGGACTTTGACCACGCGATGGTCGGCATGAACAATATGCACATCGAGATCAGACTACAAAACGAACAGAAAGAGGAACTGGCATGATGATCAATCCCATGGAACAGGCAAAGCAGGCGCTCTGCGAGCGCATTCTTCAGGCTGCCGAGCGCGCCGCGGCGGCGGGCGAGCTGCCCTCCGCGGAGCTCAGCGGCGGCGTTGAGCAGCCCAAGGACACGGCAAACGGCGACCTCGCCGCAAACCACGCCATGGCCTCCGCCAAGGTCATGCACATGGCGCCCCGCAAGATTGCCGAGGCGCTCGTGCAGCATCTCGATCTCACGGACAGCTGGTTCAAGTCCGCCGAGATCGCCGGCCCCGGCTTTTTGAATTTCCGCCTGTCGGATAAATGGTATCAGGACGTGATCGACGCTGTCGAGGCGTCGGGCGCGGACTTCGGACGCTCCGACGTCGGCCACGGCGAGCGCGTGATGGTGGAGTTCGTCTCCGCCAACCCCACCGGTCCCATGACGATCGGCAACGCGCGCGGCGGCGTCCTCGGCGACGCGCTCGCGTCGGTGCTCGACCGCGCGGGCTATGACGTCTGGCGCGAGTTCTATGTCAACGACGCCGGCAACCAGGTCGCCCTCTTCGGCGAGAGCATCGAGGCGCGCTATCTCCAGCTCATTCAGGGCGAGGACGCGGTGGAGTTTCCCGACAACGGCTACCACGGCGACGATATCCGGGAGCTGGCGAAGCTCATCTATGCGCGCGACGGCGACAAGTGGCTCGACGCGCCGAGCGCCGAGCGCCGCGAGGCGTTTGTGAAGTTCGGTCTGCCGTATAACATTGACCGCATGAAGCGCGATCTTGAGCGCTACCGCATCCACTTCGACCAGTGGTTCCTGGAATCGACCCTGCATGAGTCGGGCTACGTCGCCGAGACGGTGCAGCTGCTCATCGACGCGGGTCTGACGTATGAAAAGGACGGCGCGCTGTGGCTGAAAAACACCGACCTCGGCGCCGACAAGGACGAGGTCCTGCGCCGCGCCAACGGCTTTTACACCTATTATGCCGTGGACATCGCCTATCATCGCAACAAATTCGTCGAGCGCGGGTTCGACCGCGTCATCGACGTCTGGGGCGCGGATCACCACGGTCACGCCGTGCGCTTCGCCGCCACGATGCACGCCCCCGTGCTGGGGCTGGAGGGGCGGAAGCTCGACTTCCTCATCATGCAGATGGTGCGTCTCGTGCGCGGGGACGAGGTCGTCAAGGTCTCCAAGCGCACCGGCAAGGCGCTCACGCTCGCGGATCTCATGGACGAGATCGGCGTCGATCCCTGCCGCTTCTTCTATAACGCCAAGCCCGACACGCATCTGGAGTTCGACCTCGACCTCGCCGTGCGTCAGGACAGCGAGAACCCGGTCTATTATGTCCAGTATGCCCACGCGCGCATCTGCACGCTGCTCGCCGCGCTCGAGGAAGCCGGCTACGCCGTGCCGAAGGCCGCGGACGCGGACATGTCCCTGTGCAGCACCGAGACCGAGCGCGCGCTCATCAAGCAGATCGCGATGCTGCCGGAGGAGATCCGCCTCGCCGCGCGCGACTATGACCCCAGCCGCATCAACCGCTTCGCCATCGAGCTTGCGGGCTGCTTCCACCGCTTCTACAACGCCTGCCGCATCAAGGGCGAGGCCGACAGCATCCTCTGTGCCCGCCTGAAGCTCGCGGCGACGACGCGTCAGGTGCTCGAAAACGCGCTGACGATCATCGGCGTCACGGCGCCGGAAAAGATGTAAATACACAAAAGCGCCCGAAGTTTTTGCTTCGGGCGCTTGCTTGAAAGCAGGGAATCATGAAATCCGAACGCAATAAAACCATCGATCTTACCGTGGAAGCAGGGCGGGAATATCTGGAGCGCTGCGTGAGTGTGACGGAGCGCGCCGCGCTCTCGGACGTGCTGGACAAAACCATCCTCGGCGACAGCTTCACGGTGCTGCCGCTGCTGCCGGAAAAATGCGTGGATCTGCTCATCGTCGATCCGCCGTACAACCTCGACAAGACGTTCGGGGAGAGCGGCTTTGCGCGCATGACGGACGAGGAGTATGCCGCCTATACGGAAAAATGGATCGCCCTCGTGACGCCCCTTTTAAAACCCGACGCCACGATCTACGTCTGCTGCGACTGGCAGTCCAGCCCCATCATCGGCATGGCGCTGCAGCGGCATTTCACCGTGCGCAACCGCATCACCTGGCAGCGCGAAAAGGGAAGAGGCGCCAAAGCCAACTGGAAAAACGCCATGGAGGACATCTGGTTTGCCACCTGCGGCAGGGACTATACCTTCCACGTCGACGCCGTGATGCAGCGCCGCCGCGTCATCGCGCCCTACCGCGACGAGAGCGGCGCGCCGAAGGACTGGGAGGAATCCGAGCAGGGCGCGTTTCGCAACACGTATCCCTCGAACTTCTGGGACGATATCTCGGTGCCCTACTGGTCGATGGCGGAGAACACCGCCCACCCGACGCAAAAGCCCGAAAAGCTGCTCTCGAAGCTGATCCTCGCCTCATCTGATCCCGGCGCTGTCGTGCTCGACCCGTTCGCCGGCTCCGGCAGCACCGCCGTCACGGCAAAGAAGCTCGGGCGGCACTATATCGGCGTCGAGCGCAGCCCGCAGTACTGCGTCTGGGCGGAGCTGCGTCTGGAGCGCGCGGAGACGGACCCGACGATCCAGGGCTACGCCGACGGCGTCTTCTGGGAGCGCAACACCGCGGCGCTTCAGAAAAAACATCGGTAAATGTATTAGGAAAAATCCGACTTTCGCGGTTGAATTTTGTATAAAACGCTATTATAATGGTTCTGTTCATGAATAATAAAACTCAAAGGAGTGTAATCCAAAATGGCAGATTATAAAGCTATGTATCAGCAGAAGCTCGGCACGGCCGCCGAGGCAGCCCAGCTCGTCGAGAGCGGCTGGGTCATCGGCTCCGACGCCGGCTCTGCGCAGCCGGACGGTTTTCTGATGGCGGTCTCGGCGCGCGCGCAGGCGGGCGAGCTCGAGGGCGTCAAGGTCCACACCATGTTGGACAGCTATCCCTATCCGTTCTACGCGGATGAGTCGCTCTTCGGCAAGATCATGGGCGTTTCGTGGTTTTCCAGCGGCGGTGCGCGAAAGGCCGTCAACGGCGGCTTCGGCGATCTGATCCCCGCCTACTACCGCGACATGCCCAAGGCGATCCGCGCAAACTATGACTATGACGCCTACGTCGTCTCCGTCTCCCCGATGGACAGCCACGGCTATTTCAGCCTCGCGACCACGTCCTCGTTCTCCGAGGCCATGATCGACAAGGCGGCGCGCATCATCGTGGAGGTCAACGACCAGCAGCCCCGCGCCCTGTGCAACACGCAGATCCATGTCTCGCAGGTCGTCGCCATCGTGGAAAACAGCCACCCGCTGCCGGTGCTGAAGCCGCCCGTCATCGACGACGTCAGCCGCCGCATCGGCGAGCTCATCGCCGAGCAGATCCCCGACGGCGCGTGCATCCAGCTCGGCATCGGCGCGATCCCCGACGCCACCGGCATGGCGCTGAAGACCAAGAAGGACCTCGGCATCCACACCGAGATGTTCACCGACTCCATGGTGGAGCTCCTCGAGTGCGGCGCTGTCAACAACTCCAAGAAGCAGATCCACCGCGGCAAGACCGTCACGACCTTTGCCTTCGGCTCCCAGCGCATCTATGACTTCATCAACGACAACCCCTGCATGGAGATCCTGCCGGTCGACTATGTGAACGACCCGAACGTCATCTGCCAGAACGACAACATGATCTCCATCAACGCCGCGCTCGAGGTCGACCTCTTCGGTCAGGTCTGCGCGGAGTCTGTCGGCACGAAGCACATGTCCGGCACCGGCGGCCAGGTGGACTATGTCCGCGGCGCCTGCCAGTCCAAGGGCGGCAAGAGCTTCATCGCCTTCGCCTCCACCGCCAAGGGCGGCACGATCAGCAAGATCAAGAGCATCCTCACGCCGGGCGCGATCGTCACGACCTCGAAGAACGACGTCGACTACATCGTCACCGAGTACGGCATGGCGCACCTGCGCGGCGAGAGCCTGGGCTCCCGCGCCAGACAGCTCATCGCCATCGCGCACCCCGACTTCCGCGACGAGCTCACCTTCGAGGCGAAAAAGCGCGGCATGCTGATCTGATCGGCTCCGGGCATTTGTCATTTCCTGTCTCCCAACGCATTTTTTCGGCGTTGGGAGATTTTTTTATGATAAAATTTAATATTTTTTAGGCAAAAAGGGGTGAAAACAGGTTTTAAATCTGGTATAATATCATAAATATAATGGACGAGTATGCGTATGGCATTTGTTTTTTCCGGAAAGGGATTGAAAACGGTATGAAGCGGATCATTTTCTTTGCCAAACATATGGACCTCGGCGGACTGGAAAAATCACTGCTCACACTGCTCAATCATCTGGATCATACACAATACCATGTGACGTTGGTTCTGGAAGAAAAGCGCGGCGTGCTGCTCAGGCAGTTGGACAGGCGCGTCGAGGTGCGCCAATACCGGCTGAGCGCCTGTCCGATCCGTCCGGTGCGGCGGGCGCTGAATCTGCTCAAACGCCTGCTCTGGTCGGTGAAAAACCGCAACGCCTATGATTTCTCCTGCGCCTACTGCACCTATTCCGTGATCGGAAGCTATCTCGCGCAGATCGCTTCTGAGAACAGCTGCCTTTATGTGCACAACGATTACAGCCGGATTCTGCCGGACGAGGCGGACTTTCGCGCGTTTTTCGATTCGCTCCGCACGCCGCGCTTTCGCTCGGTCGTGTTCGTGTCCAACGAGAGCCGCGATGCCTTTCGCGCGCGGTATGCCCTCGAAGCAGAGCGGCTACATGTGATCAACAATCTGATCGACGGCGACGCGGTGCGCGCCCTCGCGTCCGAGCCGTGCAGCGTGCCGCCTGCGCCGGAGTTGAAGACCTTTCTGTTCGTCGGACGACTGGACGAAACGCAAAAGCGCCTCAGCCGGCTGCTGGAGGGGATGCACCTTGCCGCGCAGCAGCGGCAGGATCTGCGCCTTCTGATCGTGGGAGACGGCCCCGACCGCGCCGCCTGTGAGCAGCTGTCGCAGCGGCTCGGGCTTTCTGGGTGCGTGCTGTTTCTCGGCGCGCAGGAAAACCCGTATCCGTTTTTCTCTGCGGCGGACTGTCTGGTGCTGACGTCGGATTACGAGGGCTTCCCGGTGGTCTATTATGAGGCGATGGCGCTCGGTCTGGACATTCTCACGACCGTTCCGGTCAGCGATGAGCAGGTGAATATCGCCGAGCGGGCGATCATCGCCGCGCCGAATGCTTCTGCCGTCGGCGCCGCCATGGCGGCCTATCAGCCGCAGCGGCATCCGCCGTTCGATTTTGCAGAGGCGAACGACCGCAGATGCAGAATGCTTGCCGCACTCATGGAGCGCGGTTGACAAACAGATAAAAGAGCGGGCGTTGCCCGCGAAAGGAGAACCATATGAAGGGAATCGTTTTGGCCGGAGGCAGCGGAACCCGTCTCTATCCGCTCACCAAGGTGACAAGCAAACAGCTTTTGCCTGTCTATGATAAGCCGATGATCTTCTATCCGCTTTCCACACTGATGCTTGCCGATATCCGGGAAATTCTGATCATCTCCACGCCGGCAGATCTGCCGAACTTCGAGCGGCTGCTCGGAGACGGAAGTCAGTATGGCATTTCGCTGTCTTACAAGGTGCAGCCGTCGCCGGACGGACTCGCGCAGGCGTTCCTGCTCGGGGAGGAATTCATCGGCGGCGACAGCGTCGCCATGATTCTGGGCGACAACATCTTCTTCGGCGCCGGCTTCAGTAAGCTCCTGCGTCAGGCTGCGGCGCAGGAGCGCGGCGCGACCGTCTTCGGCTATTACGTCGACGATCCCGAACGGTTCGGCGTTGTGGAATTTGACGCCGAGGGCCGCGCGGTCTCCATTGAGGAAAAGCCCGCGCATCCGAAATCCAACTATGCCGTTACGGGACTGTATTTTTATGATAACAAGGTCTGTGAGCTGGCCAAAACGCTCAGGCCGTCTCCGCGCGGCGAGCTGGAGATCACCGACCTCAACCGCCTGTATCTGGAGGCCGACGAGCTGAACGTTACCACGCTCGGACGCGGCTATGCCTGGCTCGATACCGGCACGATGGATTCGCTGGCGGAGGCCGCGGAGTTCGTGCGCGTGATCGAAAACCGCGAGGGCATCCAGATTTCCGCGCTGGAGGAGATCGCGTATAAGCGCGGCTGGATCACAGTCGAGCAGCTGTGCGCGGCGGCGGAGATGTACGGAAAGTCTCCCTACGGCAAGCATCTGAGAAATGTTGCCGAGGGCAAATATATTTACTGATTTGGAGTCTGCCATGAAATTTACGAAAACAGCGATTGAAGGCGTCGTCATCGTTGAGCCGGATGTGTTCGGCGACCACAGAGGCTTCTTTATGGAGAGCTGGTCTCAGCGCACGTTTGAACAGGCCGGGCTGCACTATGATTTTGTGCAGGACAACCATTCCCGTTCCACCGTGAAGGGCACGCTGCGCGGCATCCATTTCCAGCGCGGCGACAAGTCGCAGGCCAAGCTCGTGCGCTGCGTCAAGGGCGCGGTGCTGGATGTGGCGGTCGACCTGCGTCCAGAGAGTCCGACCTACGGGCAGTGGGTCGCGGTGGAGCTTTCGGCGGAAAACAAAAAGCAGCTCATGATCCCCCGCCGCTTCGGACACGGCTTCGTCACGCTCACGGACGACGTGGAGTTTCTCTACAAGGCCGATAACTTCTATGCGCCCGAGGCCGACGGCGGCATCCGCTGGAACGACCCGGATCTCGCCATAGACTGGGGCGTGGAAACCCCCGTGCTCTCGGCGAAGGATGAGACTGCGCCGTTTTTCAAAGACGCTGTCACCGATTTTTAAACCGGAGGGAAGAAACACATGAAAATGATCGTCACCGGCGGCGCCGGATTTATCGGAAGCAACTTCATTTTTTATATGCGCAGGACGCACCCCGACTATGATCTCGTCTGCGTGGATAAGCTAACCTATGCGGGCAATCTCGAAACGCTCGCGCCCGTCATGGACGACCCGCATTTCCGCTTTGCGAAGATCGATATCTGCGACCGCAAGGCGGTCTATGATCTCTTCGAGGCGGAGAAGCCGGACGTGGTTGTGAACTTTGCTGCCGAGAGCCATGTGGACCGCAGCATCGAGACGCCGGAGATCTTCCTGCAGACGAACATTCTCGGCACGCAGGTGCTCATGGACGCCTGCCGCAAATACGGCATCGAGCGCTTCCATCAGGTCTCGACGGACGAGGTCTACGGCGACCTGCCGCTCGACCGTCCGGATCTGTTCTTCACGGAGAAGACTCCGCTGCACACCTCCAGCCCGTACAGCGCATCCAAGGCGTCTGCGGACCTCCTCGTCGGCGCGTATCACCGCACCTACGGTCTGCCCGTCACGATCAGCCGCTGCTCGAACAACTACGGGCCGTACCAGTTCCCGGAGAAGCTCATCCCGCTCATGATCGCCAACTGCACCGCCGACAAGCCGCTGCCGGTGTACGGCCAGGGCCTGAACGTGCGCGACTGGCTGTACGTGGAGGATCACTGCGCGGCGATCGATCTGATTCTGCAGGGCGGCAAGGTCGGCGAGGTCTATAACATCGGCGGTCATAACGAGATGCGCAACATCGATATCGTTAAGCTCATCATCGGCACGCTCGGCAAGTCCGAGGATCTGATCACGTTTGTGACCGACCGCAAGGGCCACGATATGCGCTATGCCATCGACCCGACCTATATCCACAATGAGCTCGGCTGGCTGCCGGAGACGAAGTTTGCCGACGGCATCCAGAAGACCATCGCTTGGTATCTGGACAACCGCCCGTGGTGGGAGAATATCGTGAACGGCTCGTACCGCGATTATTACGAGCGCATGTACGCCAACCGATGAGCCGCGCGGCATGATACAGGAGACGAAAATGAAAAAAAAGTGTGATATGCAGGGCAAGCGCGTGTTCGTTACTGGCGCGGGCGGCTACATAGGACGGCATCTCGTAACCGCGCTGTGTGACGCGGGCGCGGAGGTTCTGATCCCTATGCACCATGCCGACCGCGTGGACGAAAGAGCCGTGCGCGTGGACGCTGAGATTTTCAGCGGCTCGGAGACGATCTATCAGGATCTGGGCGAGCCGGACGTGCTGATCCATCTGGCGTGGCGGGACGGTTTCCGTCACCAGTCTGACGCGCACATGCAGAATCTGCCGAACCATGTGTTCTTCCTGCGAAACCTCATGCAGGGCGGACTCAAGCAGCTCGTTGTTATGGGTACAATGCACGAGATCGGCTATCACGAGGGCGCGATCAGCGCTGACACGCCCTGCAATCCGACAAATTTTTACGGGATCGCCAAGGACGCGCTTCGCCGCTGCGCTTTCCTGATGGCTGAGGAGTACGGCACCTGCCTGCAGTGGCCGCGCGCATATTATATTCTTGGTGACGACCGCAATAACAAGTCCGTGTTTGCAAAGCTTCTTGAGGCAGCCGAGCGCGGGCAGGAGCGTTTCCCGTTTACGAGCGGGACGCACCGCTTCGACTTTATTGATGTTTTGGAGCTTGCACAGCAGCTTATGTGGATCGCTGCACAGGAGCAGGTCACCGGGATCATCGAGTGCTGCACCGGCGAGCCGGTGTCGCTTGGCGAGCAGGCTGAACGGTTCATCCGCAGCCACAATCTGATAATCACGCTGGACTACGGAAAGTTCCCCGAGCCGAAAGGCGAATCTCCCGGCGTGTGGGGAGACCCGACTCGGATCCGGCAGATCCGGGACATCGTATTACGATAAACAGAGAGGAGTACGAGGATGTACAGTCCAACGATTCAAGTTCAATCCGTTATCTATCAGAATGACCCGGCCAATCTCTGCCGCACCATTGAGCATCTGGCAAACGCGGTCCGTGTGGAGCGCGAGAGCGTCGCGCAGCTCGGCAGAGTGAAGTTGGTATACGGCGATGCATCTCCGGAGCCCGTTTTGACGGAAGCTGCTCTTTCAGAGCTGCGTGAGAAGTTCGGCAATCAGCTCGACATCGAGTACCGCGTGTTCGGCTTCAATTCCGGTTCCGCCAAAGGGCACAATCTGCTCGCCGAGAAGACCGAAGCTGATTTTGTCATGATCATGAACCCGGACATTCTGCTTTCTCCCCGCACGTTGATCTACCTCATGTCGCTGATGGATGATCCCAAAACCGGTATGGCGGAGGCCCGTCAGACACCGCTGGAGCACCCGAAAGTTTATGACCTGGAGACGCTTGAGACAGACTGGGCGACTACTGCCTGCGCACTGATCCGAACGGATGTATTTCGGAAGCTCAACGGTTTTGACTGCGATACGTTCTTCCTGTACTGTGATGACGTAGACTTTTCCTGGCGCGTTCGTCTGGCGGGCTACAAGGTTCGCTATCAGCCGAACGCTCCGGTTTATCATGCCAAGCATCTGGATTCCGAGGGCAAGTGGATGCCGACAAAGTCTGAGATCTATTATTCTGCCGAGGCATCTCTGCTCATGGCGCACAAATGGTCGAATCCGAAGCTGGTAAAGAAGCTTCTGCGCATGTTCAGCGGTCGCAGCGGCGCCGAGCGCGAAGCTGCGAAGGCTTTCATCAAGCGCCGTAAAGAGGGAACGCTTCCCGAGCCGATCGATCCGAAGCACACGGTCGCTACGTTCCGTGACTGGCAGTATTCTGAAAGTCGTTTTGTGCTATGATCGCTGAAAAAATCCAGGCGCATTCATCGGTGGCTGCTTCCGTCAGACGGGAGAACAACTTCTCGATGCTCCATTTCATCGGAGCGCTGATGGTTGTTTACGGTCATCAGTGGGCGCTGCTTGGCGGTAGCCCGCCGGCATGGCTCGGCAATTCCGTGAGCACGCTTGGCGTAAAAATGATCTTTGTGATTACAGGGTATCTGATTACGCAGAGCTACTTGCGCGAATGCCGCTTCGGCCGGTACATGCTTCGCAGGCTCATTCGCATCTACCCGGCTCTGATCTTCTGCGTTGTGGGATCGACGGTGCTGCTGTCCATTGTGTCAACGCTCCCTTCCGAGACCTATTTCCACTGGTCGTGGCGCTATGTGGCGGACAACCTCCTTCTGCGCCCGAACTACACCCTTCCCGGCGTGTTCGAGTCAAACATCTATCCCAACGCTGTCAACGGCTCGCTTTGGACCATGCCGGTCGAGGTGAGTATGTACGTTGTGGTCGGCGGACTGTTGCATTTGCTGCTGCTCGTTTTTCCGAGAGATGCGGAGAAACGCTTCAAAAAGCCCGCCGTATGGATTTACGCGGCGTTCGTGCTTGCTGTATGCGGAGCGGGTCTGGCCTACAAGTTCTCCGGCCGCAGCCTGGTGATCGGATTCTGGGGCACGGACTGGATCGCGGCGCTGGATGTCGCACCGTACATTCTGCTGGGCAGCCTCTATTGCATCGCCGATCTGAAGAAGTACTGCAATCTGCAGGTGGCATTTGTACTGGTGGTGCTCGCTTCGTGTCTGGAGATCCCGTATACGGAAGCAGTCACGATGGCGGTCGTGCCATACTGCGTGCTGTCTTTCTCCGTCACGGAGAAACCTGTATTTCGCGATTGGTTCCGCAAGAACAATATCGCGTACGGCGTGTATTTATGGGGATTTCCGCTGCAGCAGCTGGTGCTGTATGTGCTGCGCGACCATATTGCCGCGCTGTCACCGAACGATGCTTTTCTCATCAGCCTGTTCCCGATCCTGCTGATGGCATGGCTTTCGCATCATCTGATTGAGCGCCCGATCGAGAGCGATTTGAAAAAGCTTCTGATCCGCTCCTGAGCGGCGAAGCACTAGAAGAGAAACTTGCTTTTAGGAGTTGTAAACTTATGGCGATTACCGCGGACGCAAAGAAACAGTTGCAAAAACTCGCTGCCAGTCTGGACGGACTGCCCGGCGGTACGAGACTTTATGACTATCTGGAATGGATCGATGATCAGATTTCGCATCCCGACCCGCTATTTCGGAAAAAATATCTGCCGTTGATCCGAAAAGAGAAGGCTGCGCGTGAGGCGGACCATCCGTTTTTGACGGTCATTACGCGCACGCAGGGCAAAAGACCGGAGATGCTGCGCGAAACACTGCTGTGCCTGAGTGCGCAGACCGATACCGATTTCGAGCTTCTGCTCATCGGACACAAGCTCACAGATGAAGGACACGAGCTGGTTGAGCAGATCCTCAGCGAACAGCCTGCGTCGTTTCGTGCGCAGATCCGCTTTATCGAGCTGAACGAGGGCAAGCGCGCCACGCCGCTGAACGTCGGCTTTGCCCGTGCGCACGGCGATTATGTGGCGATCCTTGACGACGACGATCTGGTCTTTGACGACTGGGTAGAGGGCTTCCATAAGGCGGCAGAGGGCAACGAAGGCAGTATCCTTCACGCCCAGGTGCTTACGCAGACTTGGCGCACCTTCACTGCGGACGAGACCCCCGGCGCGCTGATCAGCGTAGGCAGCTACGGCACGGAATACTGTGTGGATTTCGAACCGATCCAACAGATGGAGAGCAATCACTGCCCGCTCAACGGCCTTGCGTTCCCGGTGTTCTTCTTCCACAAGCTCGGACTCATCTTTGATGAGACGCTCACGACCACGGAAGACTGGGACTTCTTCATGCGCACCTCTTTCCTCTCCGGTGTGACTGACGTGGGACATCCCACCTGCATTTACCGCCTGTGGGAGAATACGGACAACTCCTACGTTGTTCACAAGCGGTGGGAGTGGCAGGAGAACTACGACCTCATTCAGGATAAATATGCTGCCATGCCCGTGCTTCTCCCGAGAGACTGCGAGAAGAATTTCCGCATCTATGTGAACGCGCAGCCGGAGCACAAGCCTGTGCACATCCTGGCAAAAGAATTTGTGAGCCACTTTGTTCCGAAGCCGATCTGGAACCGCATGAAAAAGGCCTATCGCGCAGCAGGCGGCAAGGTATTCCTGGGCTGAGCGGAAGCGACTTCGGCCTGAAAAAGGAGCAGGAAATGACACCCCAATCTTCCTTCCAATCTGAGCTCGACAGGTTGTCAGAGCTTGCGGGAGACGTTGCTCCCGCGACGTCACTTTATCGATCGGTGCACTGGCTGAACGAGCTGCTGGCGCACCCTGACGCACTGTTTACAAACACCTACCTGCCGATGATCCGGCAGGAGCAGAGTGCCTGCACCGGCGAGCGGCCGTTTCTGACGGTGGTTACGCGCACGCAGGGGAAGCGCCCGGAGATGCTTCGCGAGGTGATGCTCTCGCTTGCGGCACAGACGGATCAGGATTTCGAACTTCTGCTCGTCGGGCATAAGGTATCGCCTGAGGATCAGGCCAAACTTGATGCCCTGCTGGAGGACTTTCCGGCCTCCCTGCGCGTGCGTGTGCGTTGCCTTTCGGTGCATCATGGAACGCGCACTACGCCGCTGAATGTAGCCTTTGCCCATGCGCGCGGAGACTATATCGCCGTACTGGATGATGATGACCTGGTGTTCGATAACTGGGTCTCTGTGTTCCATACAGCTGCCGAGAAGGGGCGCGGAACGCTGCTGCACAGCTATGTGGTCACACAGAAATGGGAGCTGACGGAGCACGGTTCCATGGCGAGCAAAGCGCCGGGCAGCGAGTGCTGTCACGATTTCCGGCCCGTCAATCAGCTGGAATACAACATGTGTCCGCTCATGAGCATTGCGTTTCCGGCCCAATACTTCCAGCGCTACGGCCTCATTTTTGATGAAACACTCACCACCACGGAGGACTGGGATTATATCATGCGCCTTGCCGCGTTTGCGGGCGTGACGGATATTCCGGAGACCACGGCGATCTACCGTATGTGGGAGAATGCGGAGAACTCCCAGTCGCTGCATGAGCAGCCGGAGTGGAAGCGCAACTATGCGCGTATTCAGGCGCGCTTAACGCAGATGCCGGTGCTGCTGCAGCCCGGCGCGCCGAAGCTGCGTCTCCCGGAGGGGGAGGCGCCGTATGAGATCACGCCGGAGCGCGTTGCGCTCAAGCTGCGCGTGCGCAAGCTGGTGCCGACGCCCGTCTGGTGGACGGCCAAGAAGGTCTACCGCCTCTGCGGCGGAAAAAAATGGCTCGGGTAAATGCCTGGCAGCAAAAATCTGCATTTTAGGCTTCAAATCACAGGCCGGATATGATATAATTATCTATCTGTGAGTGAAACTGCACAAATGATACCAACCGCATGGAGGTTTGCATGCATACTGTTCAAAAGGATCTCGCGGGTCTGAAAAAATACAGCTACCTGCTGGCACAGCTCATTTCCCGCGACTTTAAGGTGAAATATAAACGCAGTGCGCTGGGCGTCGCCTGGAGCCTGCTGTATCCGCTGCTCACGACAGGCGTACTTGCGCTGGTCTTTGCAAATATTTTCCGCTTCACACAGCCCGGAGTCAGTTTTCTTGCCTATCTGATGACGGGCCTGACCTACTTTAACTATTTCAGCGAGGCCTCCAACCTCTCCATGAGCAGCGTCGTGGCGAATTTCAACCTGCTCAACAAAGTCTATATTCCGAAATACATTTTCCCGCTTTCGAAATGTCTGTTCGTGGGCATCAACTTCCTGCTCACGCTCCTGCCGCTGTATGCGGTGCTCATCTTCACCGGAACCGGCATCACATGGCACCATGTGCTTCTGCCGTATTCGTTTTTGTGCCTGTTCCTGTTCACAGTGGGCATGAGCTTTCTTGTGGCGACGATTGCTGTGTTTATGCGCGACATGTTCTATATCTACGGCGTTGTGCTCACGCTGATGACGTATGCCACGCCCATCATGTATGATCTCGCGATCGTGCAGGATCAGACGCTGATCAACATTCTGAAGCTCAACCCGCTTTACCACTATATCAATTTCGGCCGTATGATCATGCTGTTCCATCAGGTCCCGTCTTTGGACAGCTTTATTGCCTGCGCGCTCTCAAGTATCGTAGTGCTGCTGCTGGGACTGTATGTTTTCAGACGGAATCAGGACAAGTTCATCTATTACATGTAAGGATCGCATTATGGAAGATATCATGATTCGAGCCAGAGATGTGTCCATGCGTTTTAACCTGGGCATCGAGAAGGGCTTTTCGATCAAGCAGGGCTTCGTGGACCTGCTGGATCCCAAAAAAAGACGCGCAAAAAAAGAGGCGCGCGAAAAAGCAAATAATGAGTTCTGGGCGCTTTCGGACGTCAGCTTCGAGATCCGTCCCGGTGAGGTTGTTGGTCTGATCGGCAGCAACGGCGCCGGAAAATCGACGCTGCTGAAAATCGTCGCCGGTGTGCTCAAGCCGACCAAGGGTACCATGGAGGCGTATGGCACGATCTGTCCCATGATCGAGCTGGGCGCGGGATTCGACATGGATCTGACCGCCCGTGAGAACATCTTTCTCAACGGTGCTGTGATGGGCTATTCCAAAAGCTTCATCGAGAGCAAATACGATGAGATCGTGGCGTTTTCCGAGCTGCAGGATTTTCTGGAGGTTCCGGTGCGCAACTTCTCCTCCGGTATGATTGCGCGTCTGGCGTTCTCCGTGGCGACGATCGTTGATCCTGAGATCCTGATCGTGGACGAGATCCTGTCTGTGGGCGACCTTGCGTTTCAGCAGAAAAGCGAGGAAAAAATGCTCAGTATGATCCAGGGTGGTACGACAGTCCTCTATGTCTCGCACTCGATCGCTTCCATCAAAAAGCTTTGTGATCGTGTGATCTGGCTGGATCATGGCCGTATTCGCGAGGTCGGATCTGCGAACACGGTCTGCACACACTATACGGACTATGTCGGCGTAACGGGCACCGACGACTGAAGATTTCACCCATCCACTCCGGTCATTTCATACGGGCGATGAGGACGGCTTATGAAAGAAAAAATCTCCAAACTGGTCAACGTCTATAAGAAAAACGGCTTTCTCGGTTTTTGCAAGAAGCTGTATGCCTATGTTGTTGCCAACTACTTCAACAAAATAAGCTTGGATGTTCTTCTGCGACCCGATCACTATCGCGCAGAGATCAAGAAGATGCTCGAGGACGACGACTACGACCGCATCGTGCTCTGGCGCAGCAGCTTCGGCTACAACGTGCCGCTGTATCAGCGCCCGCAGCATATTTCCCGCAATCTGGCGAAGAATCGCTGCCTCGTGCTGTATGAGGTCACGACCATGACCGACAAGGTCAAAACGCTGCAAAAGCGCCATGACAATCTCTGGCTGTTCAATTTCAACAATCTGGCGCTCACGCGGCTGCTGATGGAAGCGCTGGATCAGACGCGCGTACCGAAGTATGTGCAGCTCTACTCCACGGACTGGAAGCTTTCCGTGCAGGACATCGGCATGTATATGCGCAGCGGCTACGGCTTCATCTATGAGTACATTGACCACATCAGCCCGGAGCTTGCGGGCACATCGTCGCTTCCGGTGAATATCACACAGAAATATGACTATGTCATGTCCTGCGATGATGCCTTTGTTGTTGTCACGGCAGATCTTCTGATGCAGGATGTGATCTCCAAGCGCGGCACTAAGCGTCTGGCGTATTCCTCCAATGGTGTGGATTACGGCTTTTTCCAGAAGTTTGAAGAAAACTTCGAGTTTGATGACGCTTTTCAGCAGATCCTCTCCCGCGGCAAGCCCGTCGTATGCTATTACGGCGCGCTGGCGACATGGTTTGACTATGACCTCGTGAAGAAGATTGCCGCCACGGGCAAATACAGCGTGGTGCTCTTCGGCATCAAGTATGACGAGAGCTTTGACGAGAACCTGCCCGAGCCCGTGGAAAACCTCTATTTCCTCGGCCCGCGCGATTATCATGTGCTGAAGTACTACGCCCGTGCAGCGGATGTGCTGATGATCCCGTTCCGGATCACCGATATCACGCGCTCGACCAACCCCGTCAAGGTGTTCGAGTATATGGCGCTGCACAAGCCCATCGTCACGACCGACATGAACGAGTGCCACAAATATGACTCAATCCTGATCGGTGAGAGCCATGCGGATTTCCTTGAAAAACTTGACCGTGCCATGTCGCTGCGGCAGGACCCGGAGTATCTTGCGCTGCTTGACCGCGAGGCACGCGAAAATGACTGGAGTTACAAGGCCCGTGCGATCATCGATATGATCCGTACCGGCGAGCAGTAATCGATCCGATACCCGCGCCGCCCCGGTGTTTCTCAAAGAAGAGGAACACCGGGGCGGCGCTATTTTGCCGTTTGGGACTGTACATTTTTCGGGCGGAATGATATAATAATTCACTGATTTTCATTGCAAAAGATTACGGGAGGTGCTGGCTGTGCATGTGGATATTGCTGAGGCGATGCGCTATCTGGGCGCTGAGTCCGACGCCGCGACCGAGGCGCTCGTGCGCGAGGCGGCGGCGGAGCTGGAGCAGCGGGTGCAGCCGCGCTTTGTCTACCGCGTCCTGCCCGTCACGGCGTCGGAGGAGGGCACCGCGCTCGCGTCGCTTCGCCTGCCCGGCAGCATGGCGGCGCGGATGCTGAAAGACTCCACGCACGCGGCCGTCCTCGTGTGCACGCTCGGCGCGGGCTTTGAAGCGCTCCTGCGCGCCTGCGAGGCGCGGGACATGGCGCGCGCCGTCGCGCTCGACGCCTGCGGCAGCGCATTCGTCGAGGCGGGCTGTGACGCCGCCAGGCGCGAGATTGCCGAGCGCTTTCCCGGCCTGTATCTCACGGATCGCTTCAGCCCCGGCTACGGCGATCTGCCGCTTACCGTCCAGCCGGACCTTCTCGCCGTGACCGATGCGCGCCGCCGTCTCGGCGTCACGCTCACAGAGAGCCTGCTCATGGTGCCGTCGAAGTCCGTCACGGCGATCCTCGGCATCTCAGACACGCCCCAGCCCGCGCGCGTGCGCGGCTGCGCGTACTGCAGCTTGAACCAGACCTGTACTTTCCGAAAGCGAGGGACGACCTGTGCCGCTTCCTGATTTGAAAAACCGATTCCTGATCCTCGACGGCGGCATGGGCACCATGCTGCAGGCGCGCGGACTGCCGCCCGGCGCGCAGCCGGAGCTGTGGAACCTGAGCCACCCGGACGTGATCGAGTCCGTGCAGCGCGCCTACGTCGAGGCGGGCAGCGAAGTGCTCTATACGAATACGTTCGGCGCCAGCGCCGTGAAGCTCAGACGCTCCGGCGTGTCGGTGCGCGAGGTCGTCACCGCCGCGGTCGAAATCGCGCGGCGCGCAGCCTCCGGCAAAGCCCTTGTCGCGCTCGACATCGGCCCGCTCGGCGAGCTGCTCGAGCCGATGGGACAGCTGAAGTTTGAGCAGGCGTATGATCTCTTCTCCGAGATCGCCGCCGCCGGTGCCGAGGCGGGCGCGGATCTCGCCGTCATCGAGACGATGACGGATCTCTACGAGGCCAAGGCCGCCCTCCTCGCCGTGAAGGAGAACACCGCGCTGAGCGCGTTCGTCACCATGTCCTTTGAGGAAAACGGCCGCACGTTTATGGGCTGCACGGTGCAGTCCATGGCGCGCACGCTCGAGGGTCTCGGCGCGGACGCCATCGGCGTCAACTGCTCGGTCGGCCCCGACCTCATGCGCCCCGTGCTCGAAGAGCTCTGCCGCGCGACGCGCCTGCCCGTGATCGCAAAGCCGAACGCGGGGCTGCCGGATCCCGTGGACGGGAGCTACAACATGGGCCCCGCGGAATTTGCCGCCCTCGTCGCCCCGCTCAGCGACCTCGGCGTCACGATCTTCGGCGGCTGCTGCGGCACGAACCCCGACTATATCCGCGCCGCCGTCGCGGCATTGAAAGAGAAGAAGCCCGCGCCGCGCGAATTTGACGCCTGCAGCTTCGTCTGCACGCCCGTGACGCCCGTGCGCATCGACGGCGTGCGCGTCATCGGCGAGCGCATCAACCCCACGGGCAAGAAGCGCTTCCAGCAGGCGCTGCTGGAAAACGACATGGAATATATCCTCGACGTCGCTGTGCAGCAGGAGGACGCGGGCGCGGACATCCTCGATGTGAACGTCGGCTACCCCGGCGTGGACGAGGTGGAGATGCTGCCGCGCGTCGTGAAGAAGCTCCAGAGCGTCGTGTCGCTGCCCCTGCAGCTCGATTCGGCGAACCCCGACGCGCTCGAAGCGGCTCTGCGCGTTTATAACGGCAAGCCTGCGGTGAACTCCGTCAACGGCAATGCCGAGATTATGGCGCGGATCCTCCCGATCGTCAGGCGCTACGGCGCGGCGGTCGTGGGGCTCACGCTCGACGAGGGCGGCATCCCGCAGACGGCCGAGGGGCGCGTCAAAATCGCGGAGCGCATCCTTCAGGCCGCCCGATCCCACGGCATCCCGGACGAGGATCTCTGGATCGACTGCCTCACGCTCACGGTCTCGGCGCAGCAGGAGCAGGCGCGCGAGACCCTCGCCGCCGTGCACGAGGTGCGCCATCGGCTGGGACTGCAGACGGTGCTTGGCGTGTCGAACATCTCGTTCGGCCTGCCGAACCGCGCGCTCGTGACGCAGACGTTCCTCGCGCAGGCGATGGCCTGCGGCCTGACGCTCCCGATCATCAACCCGAACCAGACCGAAATGCTCGACGCCGTCGCCGCGCACCGGGTGCTCTCCGGCGAGGACGCGCACTCGGACGCCTTTATCGCGCGCTTTGCCGCCCGACCGGAGACCGCCTCCGCGCAGAGCAAAACAGGGGAGGCGCTCACGCTCCAGCAGGCGATCATGCGCGGCATGAAGGGCGACGCCGGGCGCATCGCCAAAGAGATGCTCGCCGAGGTGCAGCCGCTGTCGCTCGTGCAGGAGCACCTGATCCCGGCGCTCGACCGGGTGGGGGAGGACTATGAAAAGGGCGTTCTCTTCCTGCCGCAGCTGCTGAGCGCGGCGCAGGCGGCGCAGGCGGTGTTTGAGGTCATCCGCGTCGCCATTGCCAAAAGCGGCGGCGAGAGCGTGAAAAAGGACAAGCTCGTCATCGCCACCGTGCACGGCGACGTCCATGATATCGGCAAGAACATCGTCCGCACCGTGCTCGAAAACTACGGCTATGACGTGATCGACTTAGGGCGCGACGTGCCCGCCGAGACGATCCGCGACACCGTCGAGCGCGAGCAGGTGCGCCTCGTCGGCCTCTCTGCGCTCATGACGACGACGCTCCCCGCCATGGAGGAGACGATCCGCCTGCTGCACACGCTGCCGAATCCGCCGGTCATCTTCGTCGGCGGCGCGGTGGTCACGCCGGAATACGCCGCCCACATGCAGGCGGATTACTATGCCAGGGACGCCCGCGAGGCCGTCGAGATCGCAAAGGAAGTGCTGGGATGAACGAAAAAAAGATGGATATCCGCGCGCTGCTCCAAGAGGGCGGGACGTTTTTCTTCGACGGCGCGATGGGCACCTATTACGCGGATCTGCCCGAGCGCGAGCAGGTGCGCTGCGAGGAGGCAAACCTCCTGCACGCCGCCGAGATCATGGGCATCCACCGCGCCTATCTCGAAGCCGGCGCGATGGCGCTGAAAACGAATACCTACGGTCTGAGCGAGGACTTTGCGTTCTCCCACACCGTCGCGGGCGAGACGATGCTCCGCGCCGGGTGCAGGCTGGCGAAAAACGCCGCCGCGGACTATGACGCGCTCGTCTTCGGCGATATCGGCCCCGCGCCGGACGGCGGCGCGTTCAGCCCCGCCGAGTGCTACATCCGGCAGGCGGAGCTGTTCCTCGACGAGGGCATCACGCATTTTCTGGTCGAGACGCTCAGCACCGACGACGGCATCGCGGACTTTGCGCGCCATGTCAGGCGCCGCTGCCCGGAGGCGTTCATCATCATCTCCTATGCTGTGGGCTATGACGGCGTCACGCGCGACGGCATCCTCGGTCAGGCGCTGTATGACCGCACCCGCGCAATACCCGAGGTCGACGTCACGGGCTTTAACTGCGGCTCGGGACCGCATCATCTCTTAAAGTTCCTGCGCACGCTCAAAACCGACGGCGCGCCCATGATCGTCATGCCGAACGCCGGCAACCCGACGGTCATCTGCCGCAAGACGGTGTACCACGGCACGCCGGAGTATTTCACCGAGAAGATGCTGCAGATCGCGGCGCTGCCGGGCGCGGTGATCCTCGGCGGCTGCTGCGGCACGACGCCGGAGCACATCTCCGCCCTGCGCAGGGCCGTCGAGGCGCAGCCGCCCGTGCGCGTCCGGGTCGCGGAGCGCGCGGCGGAAGAGCCCGTGCGCAGAGCAGACCCCAACCCGTTCTGGGAAAAGCTCGAGACAGGCAAACGCGTCATCGCCGTCGAGCTCGACCCGCCCGTGGACGATGAGATCGATTTCTTTGTGGACGGGGTGCGCGTTTTGCGCGACGCGGGCGCCGACGCCGTCACGATTGCCGACTGCCCGATCGGACGCCCGCGCGCCGACAGCAGCATCCTCGCCGCCAAAATCCGCCGCGAGCTCGGCGTGGAGCCCCTGCCGCACATGACCTGCCGCGACCGGAACCTGAACGCCACCAAGGCGCTCCTGCTGGGGCTTTCGATCGAGGGCGTGCACAATGTCCTGCTCGTCACCGGCGATCCGATCCCCTCGGAGAACCGCGACGAGGTCAAGAGCGTCTTCAACTTCAACTCCCGCAAGCTCGCGCGCTTCGTCACGAGCCTGAACGAGACCGCCCTGCGCACGCCGTTTCGCGTGTTCGCGGCGCTGAACGTGAATGCGCCGAACTTCCGCATCCAGCTCGAAATGGCGCAGGAGAAGGAGGCGGCGGGCGTCGCCGGTTTTCTCACGCAGCCGGTGCTCTCACCCGAGGCTGTGGAGAACCTGCAGCTGGCGCGCCAGACGCTCTCCGGCAAGCTCCTCGGCGGCATCTTCCCGGTCGTGAGCCACCGCAACGCGCTGTTTTTGAATAACGAGATCGCGGGCATCCGCGTAAGCGACGACATCATCGCCCGCTACGAGGGCAAGGACCGCGCCGAGGCGGAGGCGCTCGCCGTGGAGCTCTCCGCGCAGATGGCGCAGACCATCGCGCCCTACACCGACGGCCTCTATTTCATGACGCCGTTCAAGAGAGTCGCTTTGATGGAGCGGATCTTGAAGGCACTGTAAATACGAAATCGCCTTTCCTCAAGTCGAGGAAAGGCGATTGATTCGTTATTTGGATTCCATTCGGGAGAGCACGGCGCCGGTCACGGCAATCAGAAAACCGACCGTCCCGGTGATGACGCCCAAGATACGCTGATATTTCTGAAACATGTTGGAACCTCCTTACAAGACTCAGGCGTTCACGGCGGCCTTCAGGGCCTCGACCTTGTCGGTCTCCTCCCAGCGCACGCCGAGATCCTCGCGGCCCATGTGGCCGTAGGCGGCGAGCTTTTTGTAGATGGGCTTTGCCAGATCGAGCTCTTTGATGATCGCCGTCGGGCGCAGGTCAAAGACCTTGGAGACGGCGGCGGCCAGCACGCTGTCGTCCACGGTGCCGGTGCCGTGCGTGTCCACGAGAATGCTCACGGGCTCCGCCACGCCGATGGCGTAGGCCAGCTGCACGGTGCAGCGGTCGGCCAGACCCGCGGCGACGATGTTCTTTGCCACATAGCGCGCGGCGTAGGCTGCGCTGCGGTCGACCTTCGTGGGGTCCTTGCCGGAGAACGCGCCGCCGCCGTGCGGAGCGGTGCCGCCGTAGGTGTCCACGATGATCTTGCGCCCCGTCAGACCCGTGTCGGCGCAGGGTCCGCCCAGCACGAAGCGTCCGGTGGGGTTGATGAGAAAGCGCGTCTTGCTGTCGAGAAGCTCCGCCGGAACGGTCGGCGCGATGACGAGGTCGATCATCTCCTGACGCAGCTGCTCCATATCCACGGTGGGGGCGTGCTGCGTGGAGAGCACGATCGTGTGGATGCGCACGGGCCTGTTCTGCTCGTCATACTCCACGGTGACCTGCGTCTTGCCGTCGGGACGAAGATAGTCCACGACGCCGTCCTTGCGGATCTGGGTCAGACGCTTCGCCAGTCTGTGGGCGAGGCTGATCGGGAGGGGCATCTTCTCCGGCGTCTCGTTGCAGGCGTAGCCGAACATCATGCCCTGGTCGCCCGCGCCGTTGTCGAGCGCCTCGGAGCCGGACTCCTTGCTCTCGAGCGACTTGTCCACGCCCATGGCGATGTCGCCGCTCTGCTCGTCGATGCTCGTGATCACCGCGCAGGTGTCGCAGTCGAAGCCGATCTTCGCGCGGTCATAGCCGATCTCGCGCACGGTCTCGCGCACGATGTGCGGAATGTCCACATAGCAGGTCGTGGAGATCTCGCCCATCACGGTCACCATGCCGGTGGTCGCCGTCACCTCGCAGGCGACGCGGCCGTTCGGGTCCTGCGCGAGAATCGCGTCGAGCACGGCGTCGGAGATCTGGTCGCAGACCTTATCGGGATGACCCTCGGTCACGGATTCAGAGGTAAACAGATGATGTGCCATAATAATCATTTCCTTTCTTTTGAGACATCAAGCGGGCAAAGAAAAAGCCCCGCCGGACGGCGGAGCAGAAAGCGGACACAACCCTCATCTTTCGATTCACACCGCCGGATTTGGCACCTTGCAATGCAGGTTGCCGGGCTTCACAGGGCCGGTCCCTCCGCCACTCTTGATAAGGCATTTGAAATTGTGCGTATATGATATATCGGCAAAGCTGATTTGTCAAGCATGAATTGCATCACCGGCGCCTGCGGGCGCCGGTGATCATCATTTGCCCATCAGCCAATTCCAGAAACGCTTCCACCACGGGAGCTTTTTCGGCGGCGGAGGCGGGGCCTGCACCGGCTGCGGCGCGGCGGCCTGCTTCTGCACCGGCTGCGGCGGCTTCGGCTTTTCGATTTTCTGCGCGGCAAAGTAATCGTGCAGCGCCGCCTGACTCCGATAGGGCGCGGCGCTGCCGGGCGTCACGCGCGCGTAGCTGCCGTTTGCGTTCAAGACCCACGCCTTGCAGTTGTCGCGCTCCATGCTCTGAAGAATGTGCAGCAGCTGCGCCTGGATCACGCCGTCGCGCACCTCGGCAAAGGCCTCCACGCGCTTGCGCGTGTTGCGCAGCAGCAGATCGCCCGAGCCGAGAAACACACGCCGCCGCTCCCCGCGCCCGAAGACGAAGATGCGCTCGTGCTCCAGATACTGCCCGATGATGCTGCGGATGTGCACGTTTTCCGTGTAGCCCTCCACGCCCGGCTTCAGACAGCAGATGCCGCGCACATAGAGCCGCACCTCCACGCCCGCGCGGCTCGCCGCGACGAGGCGGCGCATGACCTCGGGGTCGTTCATGGAGTTGACCTTTATGGCGATGTATCCGTCGGCGCCCGCGGCCGTCTCGCGCTCGATCATCTCGCACACGCGGCTGCGGTAGCCCTCCGGCGCGACCCAGAGCGTCTCCGTTTCGGGCACGGTCTCGCCCTGAGAGAGCGCGCGGAACACCTTTGCCGCGTCGCGCCCGATGGCGGGGTCGGTCGTGAGAAGCATGAGGTCGGTATACTGCTCGGCGGTGGACTCGTTGTAGTTGCCGGTGCCGACCTGCGTGTAGTAGGCGATGCCCTGCGGCAGCCTGCGCGCGATGAGACAGAGCTTCGTGTGGACCTTGTAGTCCGTCAGCCCGTAGATCACCTCGCACCCCGCGGCCTCGAGCATGCGGGAGTAGTCGATGTTGTTCTGCTCATCGAAGCGGGCGCGCAGCTCCAGCACGCAAACGACGCGCTTGCCCTGCTGCGCGGCGTACGAGAGCGCCGCGGCGATGCGGCTGCTGCCCGCGAGCCGGTAGAGCGTGATGTGGATCGACTCCACCTGCGGGTGATCCGCCGCCTCATACAGCAGATCCACAAAGGGATCGATCCGCTGATACGGCAGCGCGATCAGAAGATCGTGCCGCGCAAGATAAGAAAAGTAGTCGCCCTTTTGCAGCGCCACGTTTTTGGCGGGCGCTGTGATCGTGCGCTTCATCTCGTCCGGGATCTCGCCCTCCATGGCGTAGACAAAGCCGGGATCGCTCGGGAAGGTCGACACGAACACACGCTCCGGCGGCAGCTGAAGCCCCACGGCCACGCGCTTTTGCAGCCGCTTCGAGGCGTCCGGGTAAAGCTGCGCGCGCACGGGCTGGAGTCTCCTGCGGCGGCGCAGCACGCGCTCCATCACGGCGCGCACGTCCGCCTCGCAGCCGGCCATCAGATCCTGCATGTTGATCTCGGCGTTGCGCGTCACGCGCAGCAGCCGCGCCTCCTCCACCTCGCGGTCGGGGAAAAACTCCTCGGCAAAGCGCAGCACGAGCTCCGCCGTCGGGAGAATTTTGATCGTGTCGTTCACATGAAACGCCGTGTACTTCGGCAGCCGCGCGATCGGCACGAGCCCGAGCTCCGCGCGCTTTCCGCCGGAGAGGATCGCGATCACGGCCTGCTCCTTGTTGCGCAAAAACGGGAGCGGTTTTCCCGCCGGGACGACCTGCGCCGTCAGCAGCGGGCGGATGACCTCAAACTGCTGCCTGCACAGCGCTGCGTCCACGGGATCGGTGAGATCGGCCTGCAGGATCTCCACACCCGCGCCGCGCATGGCGGCGGTAATCTGCGCATAGAGCTTTTCCGCGCTTTTGAGCTGCACGCGCGTCCTGCGCCCGATCGCTTCGAGCCGTTCGCGCGGCGTAAGACCCGAGACGATGTCCGCCTTGAACGGCTGGAGCTGGTCGCGGTCGACGAGCCCGCCCACGCGCACCATATAAAATTCATCGAGGTTGGACGCCCAGATCGCGAGAAACCGCAGCCTTTCGTACAGCGGCAGCCGCCGCTCCGCCGCCTCCAGCATCACGCGGTGGTCAAAGGCAAGCCAGCTCAGCTCGCGGTCGAGAAAGACTTGCCTGAAGTCGTCCAGCTCGCTTTTCGGCGCGAAGATCGAGCCCGAGTCGTCCGCCGCCATCTCCCGCAGCGCTTCCACACCGGGAAGATCATAGTTCGGCATGCTTAACCACCTCCTTATCATTCGTTTAACAATTTATTATACAAAAAATCTCTCTGAATGGCAATCATAATGTCAACGCACATTTTCGGTTGCAAAAACAGGATAATAATGTTATAGTTGTGACACATGAACTGATGCCGCAGAAGCGGCGCTTACAGGAGGAAACACTGCTATGGATAAATTCCGCGTTTTAGAGATCAAAGAGAGCGTTTTCGAGTCCAACGACCGCGAGGCGGATAAGCTGCGCGAGGAGCTGAAAAAGGAAAAGACCTTCCTGCTCAACCTCATGTCCTCTCCCGGCTCCGGCAAGACCACCACGCTCATGGCCACGATCGAGGCGCTCAAGGACGATCTGAGCATCGGCGTCATGGAGGCCGATATCGATTCCGACGTTGACGCCGCCACGATCTCCACCAGCGGCGCAAAGGTCATCCAGCTGCACACCGGCGGCATGTGCCACCTCGACGCGGGCATGACGCGTCAGGGTCTCGAGGGTCTCGGCACCGACGGCGTCGACCTCGCCATCCTTGAAAACATCGGCAACCTCGTCTGCCCCGCGGAGTTCGACACCGGCGCTGTGAAGAACGCCATGATCCTCTCCGTCCCCGAGGGCGACGACAAGCCCCTGAAGTACCCGCTCATGTTCTCGATCTGCGATGTGCTGCTCGTGAACAAGATCGACGTGGCGCCGTACTTCAACTTCTCCCTCGAAAAGTGCGTCGAGCGCGTGAAGAAGCTCAACCCCAACATTCAGGTCTTCCCGATCTCCGCGCTGAAGAAAGAGGGCATCGAGCCCTGGGCCAACTGGCTGCGCGAGCAGGTCAAGGCCTGGCAGGCCGACTGATCATCCCAAAACACGCAGAGAGGCTGAACCGCTCGGGTTCAGCCTCTCTTTCAGCTTTAGTTGGACTCGTCCGCGCGGTGGTCGCGGAAGAGCAGCGAAATGCACCAGATCGCCGCGATGCCGACCAGCGTGTAGATCACACGGCTGAGCGTTGCCGTCTGGCCGCCGAAGATCGCCGCCACGAGGTCGAACCGGAACAGACCGATGCTGCCCCAGTTCAGCCCGCCGATGATCGCAAGAATCAACGCGATTCTGTCAATTACCATCATAGTCTCCATCTCCTTTCCGTTTGATCACGGTCGGGGATAGTTTTTGCACGGCGCGGGGGATTATGCGCGCGGCGAAAAGGAAAAAATTTTTGTTCGACAAAACTAGTGCCCGTTCGCTCTTTACAAGGCGGAGAGTTTGCGCTATGCTGATGGCACAGCTTATCCAATAGGGCGCTCCGAACAATTGGAAAACCCGGCTCATATCTGAGCATAGGGGATACGAACGCGCATCGGTTTTTGCGGGCAGATTTCCGCCCATGCTTCTTCAAAACCCTTGCGAATCCATCGAGGATTTGCTGCGGGCTTTTCATCGCCTGAACGCAAATCTGCTCCGCAAAAACTGCTTCGCACCCCACAGCGAGCAATTTCGGAGGGATTTTCGCTGCGGCGGACGAAGCCTTGCTGACGCAAGGCGAGGACAACAAGGCGAAAAGCACCCGAAAGAGCCGCTGTGGGGCGGTGCGGGTTCGTATCCCCTATGCTAATCCCATAACCCTGTTTTGGCGGATCGCAAGGCGATCCGTCCTTTTTTCTTGGGAAACGCCGGATCAATCTCCGCACACATCTTGACGGCATATTTTTCGCCTCTCATCGTCTCAATATCTCGAAATACACAGAGTATTCCTTTGATATCTCGACTTCGACAGGCGAAAAATCTGCTCGCCAAGCCATGTACCTCGATCTATCCGCGCTTCCCTGTTTTTCTCTGTTCATTTTTTGCTTTCAAGGGACTGTTTCGCTAATGTTTGCGTGCCGCCTGTCGTATCCTATTTTTGAAAGGACAAATTTGACGGGAGGTTTTCAGCTTATGCAATTTTTCAAACAAAATTCGCGCGCGCAGCGCACGTCCGTGCTCTGGCTCGAGCCGGAGCGCATCCGTCCCGGCGCGGTGCAGCCGCGCACGGAGTTTTCCGAGGCGGAGCTGGAGGAGCTCGCGCAGAGCGTGGCGGAGTTCGGCGTTTTGAATCCGCTCACGGTGCGGCGGCGCGGCGCGGAGTTCGAGCTCATCGCGGGCGAGCGCCGCCTGCGCGCGGCCAAGCGCGCGGGGCTCACGGAGGTGCCCTGCATCGCGCTGGAGGTGGATCTGGAGCAGGCGAGCCTGATCGCCCTTGTGGAGAATCTCCAGCGGCGCGACCTCGATTTCGTGGAGCAGGCGCGCGGCATCGCCCAGCTCATCCGCATGTTCGGCCTGCGGCAGGAGGAGTGCGCGCGCAAGCTCGGCAAGTCCCAGTCCGCCATTGCCAACAAGCTCCGGCTCCTGCGCCTGCCGGAGGATGTGCTCATGGGTCTGCGCAACGCCAATCTCACGGAGCGCCACGGGCGGGCGCTTCTGCGGCTGGAAACGCCGGAGGAGCAGCGCGCCGCGCTCGGGCAGTTCATCGCGCAGGATATGAACGTCGCCGCGGCTGAAAGCTATGTGGAAGACCTGCTCAACGCGCCCGACCCGGAGCCGGAGGACGCGCCGGAGAGAGAAAAGCAGCGTACATTTGTGCTCAAGGACGTGCGCGTGTTTTTAAATTCGCTCACGCGCAATCTGGAGCTCATGAAGCAGGGCGGCATCGACGCCGGGCTTGAGCGCCGCGAGACCGAGGACGCGCTCATCCTCACGATCAGCATTCCCAAAACGCAGACGAAGCAGCCTGTGGAGGTCTAAAAAACCGGATGACGCGAAAATGCGTCATCCGGTTTTTTGCGTCATTTGTTCAGCGCTCGATCAATGCGCGCTCACACGACCTCGGACACATACCCGCCGTGGAGGAAAAACAGCAGCCGTTCCTTTTGCGGCAGGCCGAGGATGCGCTCCATGGCGGCGGCGTAGGCGCGCAGTTGGCTGGCGTAATACGCCGTGCGCGCCGGCACGGCGTCGGGGCCGATGCGGTCTGTCTTGTAGTCCACGATCACGAGCGCGCCGTCCTCCTCAAAGCAGCAGTCCACGACGCCCTGCAGCAGCACGTCCTCCTGCGGCGCGTCGGGGAAGAAGTCTCCGGCGGGGCACAGGAGCGAAAAGCGAAATTCGCGCCGGATCTTCCCCTCTGCCTCCGCGCGCCTCAGCCGCGCGCCGAGGTCAGAGCGCATGAGTCCCACGATGGAATCGACCAGAACCGCATCGCCCTCGCGCTCGGAGAGAAAGCCCGCGCGGATGAGCTCCGCGATCTGCGCGCCAACGCCCTCGGGCGTCTCAGCGTCGGAGAAGCGCAGATACTGCAGTACGCGGTGCGTCGCCGTGCCGCGCTCGGCGGCGGTGAGGGCGCGCTCGGCGGCGGAAAAGTCCGGCTTGCGGAACGTGCGCCACGGCTTTTTCAGCAGCGCCGCGCCGTCCTCGTCCGCGGCTGCGTCGAGCCGCTTGAGCTCCGTCGCCGTCACCTTGGAGGGCAGCGCCTCCGCCGCGGCGTAAGGGTAGCGGAAGCTGAGCCGCGCGCGGAGCTTTTCCGTGTCCGCGGGATCTGCCGGCTGCGGCGCCGGGGGCACAAGCTCGGCCGCGGCGGTCTCCTCGGGCGTCAGCAGCGCCGTCTCCGTCATGGCGAGCACGCCCTCCGCCTGCGGCAGCAGCGCCGCCATCATCAGCCATTGCAGGGGCGATGCCGCCGTGCGCAGCGTCTCCGGCGCGATCGGGGACGTGAGCCCAACGGCGAGGCTTTTGCGCTCCTTTTCCGGATCTGCGAGCGTGCCCGTCATCACAAGACGCTCCTTCGCGCGCGTCATTGCGACGTACAAAAGCCGCATTTCCTCCGAGAGCGTCTCGCGCGCGATGCGCGCCGCCACCGCCGTGCGGGCGAACGTGGGATACTCCACGCCGCGCTCCGGGTCGGTACGCTTCGGCCCGAGCCCGAGGATCGGGTGGACGAGCACGGTCGCCGCCGTGTCGCTCTTGTTGAATTGCCGCGCAAGGCCGCACAAGAACACAATCGGGAACTCCAGCCCCTTCGAGCGGTGGATGCTCATGATGCGCACGGCGCGTCTGGCAGCCGGAGCGGCTGTCGGCTCCGCGCCGGACTCCGCCTGCCGCCGCAGCCAGTCCACGAACCGGTGCAGCCCGCGATAGCCCGTCGCCTCGAACGCGCGCGCGAGCTCAAAAAGCTCGGTCAGATTCTGCCTGCGCGCCTCGCCGTCGTCCATCGCGGCGCACAGCGCGTAAACGCCTCGGTCGTCATAGATCTGCCACAGCAGCTCAGACAGCGCCATGTCCGGCGCAAGCCGGCGGTAACGGCTGAGCACGCGCAGAAATTCCGCGCTGCGCGCATCTTCCTGCGCGTGGGCGCACAGGGCGGTGTAAAAGTCGTGTCCGCGGTCGGAAACGCGCATGGCGGTCAGCTCGTCCGGCGTGAAGCCGAAGAGCGCCGAGCGCAGCACCGCGATCAGCGGCACGTCCTGATGGGGATTGTCGATGACGGCGAGCAGCGAGATCATCACGCTCACCTCCGGCGCGCGGAAAAACCCGCTGCCCTGCGACGACTCCACCGGAATGCCGTGCGCCGTGAGCGCCTGCCGGTAGACGGGGCCGATGGCGTTGGCGCTGCGCAGCAGGATCACCACGTCGCCGTAGTCCACCCGCCGCTCAGTGTCGCCCTCGCGCACCGTCACGCCGGCGCCGATCAGCTCGCGGATGCGCCGCGCCGTGAAGTCCGCCTCCAGCGCGGCCTTTTCCGCCTGCGGGCCGTCGTCCGCGTCCGGCATTTTGAGCAGGCACAGCTCCGCCGGCGCGCCGCCCGCGGCCGCAGCAAGACCGCATTTCAGGCGCGCGTTTTCGTCGTAGTCGAGCTCGCCGAGCTCCGTGGACATGATGTTTTCAAAGACGAGGTTGGCGGCAGCCAGCACGCTCTCGCGCGAGCGGAAGTTTTCCTGCAGGAGGATGCGCTTTGCCTGCCCCGGCTGCGCGGTCTCGGCGGGGGAGAAGCGGTGATACTTGTCCAGAAAGATCGTCGGGTCGGCCAGCCGGAAGCGGTAAATGGACTGCTTCACGTCGCCGACGAAAAAGAGGTTCGTCTCGTGGCGCGACACGGCGCGGAAGATGAGATCCTGCACCTCGCTCACGTCCTGGTATTCGTCCACCATGATCTCGCGAAAGCGCTCCGAGACGCTCTCTGCCAGCGCCGTGGGTCTGCCTGATTCGTCCGTGAGGATCCGCGCCGCGAGATGCTCCAGATCCGCGTAGTCCACGAGCGCGCGGCGGTGCTTTTCCTTCTGGTAGGCCGCGCCGAAGTCCAGCGCCAGACGCAGCAGACGCTCCATCGCGGGCGCGGTCGCGCGCAGATCCTCGAGCATCGTCTCCGACGAGGCGGAAAACTGCTTTTTCAGCCGATCCATCGCGTATCTGCAGCGCTTGCGCTCGGATACGATCTGCTCCTTCAGCTCCGGGTCGGGCGGATTTTTCACCGTGCTCAGATGCGGAAAGTCGATCTCCCCAATGGCTCTGCAGGCGGCGTCCCAGCCCTGCGCCGTCGCGCGCATGGCGCGGCGCACGCCCTCGCCGGTCGTGTCGAGATTCGGGATGTATTTGTCTCCGAGCCACGCGTTTTCAGGCAGTGCGAGCGTCTGCACGAGCGTATCGAGCACGCCGCCCCAGTGGCGCAGCGTCCGCTCCGCGCTCTCCAGCAGCTCCACGCCCCACGGCGTTTGCCCCGCGTCGGTCACGCCCTCGAGCCGCAGATGTTCGATCTGCCGCTGCGCCCAGAGCTCCGGGCGCGGGTGGCTCTGCATCTTGTCATAGAGCTGGCGCACAAGCGCCGCGAGCCGGCGGTCGTCCCGCCCCGCGCCGACGGTGTCCGCCAGCAGCCGGAGGGACGCGTCGTCCTCGATCTTCGCGTAGGCGAGATCGAGCGTCTTTTCCAGCGCCGAGGCCATCAGCGCCTCGGCGCGCTGGTCGTCCACGATCGTGAAGTCGGGCGCAAGCCCCGCCTCGGCGCAGTGCTCGCGCAGGAGCGTGCCGCAGAAGCTGTGGATCGTGCCGATCTGCGCGCGGGCGCACAGGGCGCTCTGGCGGCGCAGACGGCGGTTTTCGGGATCTGCGGCAATGCGCTCGGAGATCGCGTCCATGATGCGCGAGCGCAGCTCGCCCGCCGCGGCGCGCGTAAAGGTGATAATCAGAAACTGATCCACGTCCGCGGGGCTTTCCGCGTCCGTGATATATGCCATCAGACGCTCGGTGAGCACGCGGGTCTTGCCGCTGCCTGCCGCCGCGGAGACGAGCACGGTGCCGCCGCGCGAGAAGATGGCGTCCTGCTGCGAGGGGGTAAAGCGCATCTCAGCCATGTTCGTCGTCTCCTTTCAGAAGCGTCCAGAATGCGTCCGGCGTCAGCTTTTGCAGCACGCGGTGCCGGTCGGCGCCGGTGCCGGGCGCGAAGTGGCAGATCTCATAGAAGTCGCAGCGCAGACAGGCGGTGTCCTGCTGCGTGCGGAAATAGGGGTCGCAGGCGATGCTGCCCGCGCGCAGCTCCTGCGCCATGTCGAGCAGCGTCCTGTGTACGTGGCGGGAGAGCGCGCCGAGCTGTTCGGCAGTGGCGAGCAAAACGCCCGCGCCCTCGCCGCGCGTCGAGCGGAGCTTGATGTAGGTGTTCTCGCCGTGCCCCATGGCCTGAAGCGCGCCGTCGCCGTCGAGCACGAGCCCGGAGCGGCGCAGCTGGGCAAGGCGCTTAAGCCGGATCTCCTCGTCCGAAAGATCCCCGGGCGCGGACACCAGCACGTCCCGCGCCGGCACATAGAGCACGCCCGCCGGGACGATCTCGCGCCCGTAGCGCTGCTCGCCCACGGCCTGCAGCGTGAAGAGATAGAGAAGCATCTGCAGCCCCATCCCGTACCAGACGTCGGAGAGCGAGAAGCTCTTTTTGCCGGTCTTGTAGTCCACCACGCGCAGGTAGAGCCGCCCGTCGTGCAGCCAGCCGTCCACGCGGTCGGCGATGCCCGACATCGTCACGCGCGTCTCGCCGTCCGAGAGCGTCACGGGCGGGAGCGCCTCGGGGTCTGAAAAGTCCAGCTCAAAGTCCAGCGGCTCAAAGTCCGAGTGCCGCAGCTCCTCCGCCATGTCCAGCACCACCTGCCGCACGCTTTTGCACAGGCGGCGGAAGAGATAGACAAAGCGCTCATTTTGGTCGGCGTAGTCGTTGAGCGTCTCGTGGACGTAGCGCTCCACCCAGTAGTCGGTGCGCTGCTGAAGCGTCTCGTCCGATACGGCTGCAAACCCGCCCTGCGCCGCCGCGTCCTGGGCGACGTGCTGCAGAACATAGTGATAGAATGTGCCGATCTCCGGCGGGGCGAACGCCGCCCTGCGCCGGGGCTTGGCCTTCAGGCCGTATTGCAGGAAGTAGGCATAGCGGCAGGAGGCGAACTTGTCCGCCCGCGAGGCCGTGAAGCGCGGCGTTGCGCCGTAGAGGTCGCGCACGCGCTGCGGCGAGAGACTGCCGCGCAGATTCTGCGCCTGCCGGGCGAGCGTGTCGAGCTTGTCAGGCTCCGCAGAGAGCATCCATTCCCGCGCCGCCGCCGCCATGCCGCCCGCGCCGCGCAGCGCCGAGGCCGCAAGCTCCTGCGCCCCGCGCTCCGCCCAGGTTTTGCATTCGGAGAGGTCCACGCGGCGCACCGGCGTGCCGAAGAGACGCTCAATGCGCTGCACGAAAAACGCGCTGCGCAGAGCCTCGCCGTCGCGCCCGAGGACAGCCCGGCTTACGGTGAGCGTCGTGTCGGGGAGGGAGAGGCAGCTTGCCGCGAGCGCGTACTCGCGCCAGAGCTCCTCGTCGCGCCCGCCGCCGACGTCGAGGTCAAATTCCAAAAGCAGCCGCCGTTCGTCCTGCGACAGGACGCCGCCCGGTTCCTCCGTGCGGGGGATGCGGTCGTCCGAGGCGCCGAGCAGGATGAGATGGCGGATCTCGCGCCGCCGCATCCGGTCGAGCTCGCCCGCCGTCACGCGGTCGAGCGCCACCGGGATCGTGCCGATGTCATAGCGCGAGAGCATCAGCAGCAGCAGCCGCGAAAATTCCTCCGCGTCCATCTCCACGCCCGCGAGCAGGGCGGCAAACTGCTCCAGCGCCGATACGATCAGCGACCAGATCTGCTCATACTCCGCCGCGAGCGTCTCGCGCCCGCCCTCGCGCAGCTCCTGCGCCAGACTGTCCAGCCGTTCGGCAAGCCCCAGCGCCTCGAAGTAGTCCGCGAGCGCCATCGCCTGCCCGTCGGCGGTCAGGGCGGCCTCGCTGCGCGCCTGCAGGAGCAGGAGCGGTCTTGCCGCCTCCCGCCGCAGCCGGTCAATTTCCTGCAGGCGGGCGTTTGATTCCTCCGTCGCCTCGGCGTCATACCCGTCGGGGTGCTGCCGCCACGGCTCTGCGCGCTTCCACTGGTTTCCGCGCACCGACCAGAGGAGGGTGTAGTTTTCGAGGGTGTCGATCTCCTCGGCGGAGAGCCCCGTCAGACCCGTGCGCAGGCAGGCGATCACGTCCTCGCCGTCCCAGCCGCCGGTGACGACCTCGTAGGCGGAGGCGATCAGCGCGCCGAGCGGCTTTTGCATGAGGTCTGTCCGCTGGGCAAAGTAGAGCGGCACGTCATACTGCCGGAACGCGCGCTCCAGCCCGCTCCGGTAGTCGGAAAAGCCGCGCACCGCCACGGCGATGTCCCGCCAGCGCGCGCCCTGCTGCGCCAGCTCGCGGGCGCGCGCCGCCGCCAGCTCGCATTCGTCCGCGATCGTGTCCGCCTGATACAGCGTGATGCAGCCGTCGGGGTCGTCATGGCGCTGGCTCGTATAGGTAAAAAGCTCCCGGTCGAGCACGCGCAGGGGCTCTGCTCTGCCGCGCTCGCTCTCCGGCATGGCGGTCACTTCGGCCTTTGCGCCGGATTCATGCGCCGCGTGCAGGAGCATGCGCACCGTGCGCCGCTGCGCGTCAAAGATTTCGCTCCCCGCGCGGGGGTCGTCCATCGTGAGACAGACCGTCACGTCCGCGCCCGCAGCGATCAGAGCCTCCAGCACCCGGTGCTCCTGCCGCGTGAAGTCCGTAAAGCCGTCGAGGTAGATCTTCGCCGTCTTCAGGCTGCTCTCGCCGATGCGCTCGGAAAGCCGCGTCAGCGCGTCGGCGGGATCGGTGTGTCCCGCCGCGGCAACGGCGTCGTAGGTCGCGAGGATCAGCGCGAGATCGTGCAGCTTGTCGCCGAGATACCCGCCGCAGGCTGCGGCGGTCTCTTCGAGCGCGTCGGGCGTCACGCAGGCGGTTTTGAGCTCGTCCACCGCGCTCAGCAGGCTCATCTGCAGCTGCGCCCGGCGCGCCCCGTCGCGGAACACGCGCAGCCTCTGGGAGATCTGGCTCATCGCCCGCGCCATGCACAGGAGCCTGCCGCCCTTGTCGAGCACCGGCAGCGCGCTGCCGCCGACCTCGTCCGCTGTGCGCCGCGCCAGTCCCGTGAAGCTCAGAACCTCGGCATAGAGACTCGCGCTGTCGCCGCACACGCGGCAGAGCTCGCGCTCGCACTCGTGGCTGTACTGCTCCGGCACGATCAGCACGCGCCCGCCCTCGTGGGCGCGCACCGCCGCCGCGATCTCGGAAAACAGCGCGCCCGTCTTGCCCGTTCCCGCGTGCCCGTAAAGCACCCGAAGCATTTGCGCCACCTCCTTTTAAGTGTGTTATAGTCTGTTTTATGAAAGAGCGTCATTGCGAGGAGCGCAGCGACGCGGCAATCCGTTCTCCTTTGGCACAGACTGTGACTGCTGATTGACGCCGGGGGATACGGATTCCCACGCCGTCGTGCGCGACGGCTCGGAATGACGCTCTATTTGTGCTTTCAGAATGATTTTTTGTACGTCCCCGGCGCGAAGAGCGCGAGGATGGGGAAGATTTCGAGTCTGCCGAGCAGCATGCCGAGCGTCATCACGAGCTTGGACAAAACGCTGTACCCGCCGAAATTGCACGTCGGGCCGACGGCGTCGAAGCCGGGGCCGATGTTGTTGAACGTCGCCGCCACGGCGGAGAGATTCGTCGTCATCGAATACCCCACAGGGTCGGCGGAGAGGATGAGAAAGCCCGTGAGCAGAATGATCACATAGGCCGAGAGATAGGCGTTCACGTTCGAGAGCGTCTGCTCGTCCACGCGGCTGTGGTTCAGGCGCACGATGCGCACCTCGCTCGGGCGCATCAGACGCAGGGCGTTGCGCCTCAGCCCCTTCATCAGCAGCAGCGCGCGCAGCATCTTCAGTCCGCCGCCTGTGCTGCCGCCGCAGGCGCCCACGAGCATCAGCATCAGCAAAATCGCCCGCGAGAAGTTCGGCCAGAGGTCAAAGTCCGTGGTGGAGTAGCCCGTCGTCGTCACGATGCTCGATACCTGAAACGCCGCGTGGCGGATTGCGTCCGGCAGCGCTGCCGTGTCGGCGGTTTTGCCGAGGATGTTCACCGTGATGGCGAGGATGCTCGCCGCCACGACGCCGAGATAGAGCCGCAGCTCCTCGTCTGTGACCACCGCCTTGAAACTCCGCAGCAGCAGGAGGTAGTAGAGCCCGAAGTTCACGCCGAAGAGCAGCATGAACACCGTCGTGATGTTCTGCGCCGCGTGGGAGTAGGCAGCGCAGCTGGAGTTCAACACGCCGAAGCCGCCCGTGCCCGCCGTGCCGAACGCGATGCACACCGCGTCGAACGCCGGCATTCCGGCCAGCAGCAGCGCGAGAATGTCCACCACCGTCAGAGCGCAGTAGATGAGATACAGGATCTCCGCTGAGCGCTTCATGCGCGGCACCATCTTGTTCACGGTCGGGCCGGGGCTCTCCGCGCGCAGGATGTGCAGCGTAAAGCCGTCCGCGCCGCCGCTCGTCGGGATGATGGCGAGCAGGAATACCAGCACGCCCATGCCGCCGATCCAGTGGCTGAAGCTGCGCCACAACAGCAGCGCGTGTCCCAGCGCCTCCACGTCGGCGAGAATGGAAGCGCCCGTCGTCGTAAAGCCGGAGACGATCTCAAACAGCGCGTCGATGTAGCTTCTGATGCGCCCCGAGGCGAAAAAGGGCAGCGCGCCCACAAGACTCATCACGACCCAGCTCAAGCCCACGACTGCCATGCCCTCGCGGGCGTAAAAGCGCCGTCTGGCGTTGCGGCTCACGAGACGAAACACGCCCGCCGCCGCGAGCGCCGCCGCCTCTGCCGTGAGAAAGCCGCGCAGCGCCGCGCCGTCGCCCAGCGCCGCCGCGTAAAGGAGCGGGGCGAGCATCAGCGCCGCTTCGATCAGGAGAATGTGCGACAGAATGCGCACGATCATACGTCCGTTCATATCACACGATCCTTATGCAAAGATATCCTGCAGCGTTTCAATGCCGCTGCTCGCTGCCGCCACGACCACGAGCCGGTCTCCGAGCTGGAAGCTCGTGTCGCCGCGCGGGAAGATGAGCTTTGAGCCGCGCGTGAGCGAGGCCAGGAGCACGCCCTTTTTGATCTCCAGGTCGCTGAGCGTTTCGCCGCGATGCGGCGTATGCTCGTCGACGACGAATTCCAGCGCCTCCGCGCCGCCGTCTGCGATGCCGTGTACCGTCACGGCTGCGCCGATCTGGTTTTGCATCGCGCGGACATAGCGGATGATCGTCTCGCAGGAGAGCGCCTGCGGGCTCACCACGGTGCCGATGGAGAGGTGGTCGAGCAGACGGAGATTCTCGATGCGGCTGAGCTTTGTGATCACCTGCGGCACCGGCACCGCCGTGCCGTACATGGCGAGCACGAGGTTCAGCTCGTCCATTCCCGTCGCGAGCACGAGCGCGTCGCAGGTCTCCAGCCCCTCGCGCACGAGCGTCGCGTGTACCGAGGCGTCGCCCTGCACGATGGAGGCCTCCGGCAGCAGCTCCGCCAGACGCTCGCAGAGCGCGCCGTCGCGCTCGATGATCTTCACGCTCATCCTCTCGCGCAGGAGCATCTGCGCCAGATACAGGCTGATGCGCCCGCCGCCCACGATCAGCACGCTCCGCGCCCGCCGCGGGATCATGTCGAGATTGCGCAGCATTTTCGTCAGATCGTGCGGCGCCGCCGTGACGTAGATGCGGTCTCCCTCACGCAGCGTGAAGTCGCCGCCGGGGATGATTGTCTCGCCGCCGCGCACCACCGCGCACACCAGCACCTTGCAGCCCGTCACGCGCTCCATCTGGTGCAGAGGCGTGCCGTCGAGCTTCTTCGCGCCGCCGGTGAGCCGGATCTCCACGAGCTCCACCACGCCGTTGGCAAAGCGCTCGCGCCGCAGAAAGCCGGGGTATTTCAAAAGCCTGTCGATCTCCGCTGCCGTCTTGCGCTCCGGATTCACCGTGAGCGACAGGGCGAACAGGTCGCGATTGCTGTGCACGGTCTCGGAGTACTCCGGCGTGCGGATGCGCGCAATCGTGTGCAGGCTTTCGTTCATGCCGTGCGCCGTCATGCAGCACAAAAGATTCGTCTCGTCCGAGCCCGTCGCCGCGATCAGCAGATTCGCGTGCTGCACGTCCGCCTGCCGCAGCGTCTCCATCGAGGCGCAGTTGCCCGCGATGGACATGACGTCGTACTGGGCGATCGTATTTTCGAGGATGGCGGCGTCGGAGTCGATGAGCGTGATGTCGTGGCCCTCGTTTGCCAACTGCCGCGTCAGCCACGCGCCGACCTTGCCGTCACCCGCAATGAGAATTTTCATAGGTGTCCCTCCCGGGATGATTACTGGATTCTAAATTATCAGTATACCGCGCTCGGGCGGTTTTTTCAATACAGATAAAAAAGGGACAGGCATCTGCCTGTCCCCATGCTGCATTTATCAGCTGAGCTCGATGTTGAAAAACGCGTTCGTGACCCATTTGCCCGCGACGCAGTAGACGTTTGTCGCCATGTCGGCGCCGGTGTTCGTCTTCATCGTCACGGCATAGCCCTCTGTGACGTCCGTGCCGGAGAGCAGCCCCGCCATCGTTTTGGAGGAGGCGGTGATTTCCGTGAGCAGCCGCTTGGCGTCCGCGGCCGATAGTCCGAGCTCGCTGCCGATGGCGTTCCATTCATCGTCCGTGAAGGCTTCGCAGCCGGAAAAGCTCTCGGCGATCGCAGCAAAGCTCGTCTCCATCACGCGCAGCTGCTCGCGCGCGGCGCTCAATGCGTCGGCTCCGAGCGCCTGCTCGCCCGTGATCGTGAGCGCGGTGGTGCCCTCGGGGAGGTTGAGCGCGGCGTCCATCTCGGTCTTCATGACGTCCATCGTCTGGCCGCCCATCGTGAGCAGGGCGGGGAGGAAGCGCTGCATCGGCTCGCCCAGCAGATCGCCGCCCATCAGATACGCAAGCGTCGCCTCGCTGGGGTTCTTGGCGTAGTTTGCCATCACCGCGATCGCTCCGGCGTAGGCCTTGCCCTGATTCTCCGGCGGGATCGTCACGGCGGGGGTCTGCACGGGGGCTTCGGCGCCGCTGTCCTTGCTGTCGGATTTCTTGTCGCCGGACTTCTCTTCGCTCTTCGCGGAGGATTCGGGCGTGCCGGAAGCGTCGGGCGCGGCGGTTGTCGCCGAGCCCTCCTCACCGGTCGCGGAGCCGGGCTCGGCGCTCACGGCGGCGGCGTCCGGCCCGGACGCGTCCGCGCCGGAGGGCTTGCGGCGCAGCAGCAGAAACGCGCCCTCAGAGAGCACCACGAGCGCCAGCGCGATGATCACGATCATGCGCGGCGAGAGGCGGCGCTTTTTTTCGTTGTTGGTTTCCTTGTCCATGCTCAGACTCCTTTCGGCAGGGATCGGGCTTTACGCGCGCAGCGCGCTGCGCAGCGTGTCCATCTCGCGCTGCATGTCCGCGATGCGGTCGTTTGCCGCGCGGACCTCCGCGCACAGCTGACTCAGCAGCAGGTCGGAGTCGTCGCAGTGCGTCTCGTAATAGAGTCTGCCGATCTCCAGATAGGCGTTCTGGATCGCCTCCTGCTCGGCGCTGAGCGCCATAGAGAGCTTTGCCATGCGGCCTGCGTATTTTGCGCGCGCGCCGAGGGCGTGCGTCGTGGATCTCCAGTCAAGTTGCATCGGCGTCTGTCTCCTTTTCCGATTGTGCTGCGCGCGTGTCCACATAGAGCGGCGGGTTGCTGCGCTTCAGGAAAATCACCAGCAGGATGATCGCCGCGAGCGCGGAGACGCCTGCCAGCAGCTGCGACACGCGGATGCCGGTGCCGCCGAGATAGAGACTGTCGGTGCGCAGCCCCTCGATGAGCATTCTGCCGATGCCGTACCACGCGATGTAAAGCAGCATCGTGTGCCCGTCAAAGCGGCGCTTGTGGTGCTCAAACCAAATGTGCAGAATGAGAAAGCCCGTCAGATTCCAGAGGCTTTCATATAAAAACGTCGGGTGGACGTAGACGGTCTCCTGCCCCGGGAGCGTGAGCCCCATGCGGCAGAAAACGGTTGTCTCCGCGCCGAACGCCTCGCGGTTGAGGAAGTTGCCCCAACGGCCGATCGACTGGCCGATCAGCAGCCCGTAGACCGACAGATCTCCCAGCGCCCCGAACGGGATGCGCCGGGCGCGGCACCAGATGATCACGAGCGCGAGTCCCGCGAGAATGCCTCCGTAGATCGCAAGTCCGCCCTCCCAGACCGCGAAGATCGAAAGCGGGTTGTCCTTGTACTGCTCCCACTCGAAAATGACATAGTAGATGCGCGCGCCGAGAATGGCGGTGGGCAGCAGCCACAGGATGAAGTCAAACAGATCGTCGCTCGGAATGCCGACAAATTTCTCGCTTTTTTTCGAGCAGTACAGGATGCCGAGCAGGAAACCCAGCGCGATGATCGCGCCGTAGAGGAAAAATGTGTGTCCGAATAATGTAAAGCTTGCGGGCGGGTTGATGTGGACATCCCCGAACATGGGGAAGCTGATCTCCGCGCCGCGCATGATGGTCTGCATGGGCGTCATGCCTCCGATGTCTCTGATTCGTCGTCCTGCGCCGGGGTGCAGACATAGATCATGTCGCACTCCAGACCCCGGGCGGCGTCGGCCACGTCCTGAGCCGTGACCTCGCGGAGCAGTCCGATGCGCTCCTCCGGGCTGTACAGCAGCCCCAGCGGCGCGCGATCGAGCCAGTAGCGCTCAAGCAGTGCCGCGTCACTGACGCACTTGAGCGTATCCGCTTCCAGCTCCGCGCAGGCGGCGGCGAGCGTCTCGTCACGGAGCGCGCCGGCGCGCAGCAGCTCCAGCTGCGCCTGAATGATTGCGCGGTCGGTCTCGGGCGTGCCGCGCAGCGCCGATGAGAGCGTGAGCAGCCCCTTGTGCATGTCGAGCCTGACGCAGCACGCTTCGTCGAGTGCGCCGCGCAGCAGGTGTTCAAAGCTTGCCGCGAGCATCCGCAGCGCCGGCAGATCGGGATCTTCCATCTGCTCGCCCAGCCGCCAGCCGACGGCGAGGCGGGACTCCGCAATCCCGGGCACTTCCTCCGTGATTACGCGCGGCTCCGGCTCGAGACTGTTCATGCGCACGTCCGTGCCGAGCTCCTCGTCCATCTCGCCGCGCGCCATTCCGGCGAGCAGCTCCGAGAGCACCTGCGCCGCCCGGCGCGGCTGAAGTCTGCCGCAGCAGAAGATCTCCAGCGGGCTTGCCTGCACGAGATCGTGATAGTGCCGCGTGAGCTTCTGGTAGTGGATGCCCTCCGCGCCCTCGCTGTCGCCAAGCGGGGAGAGGGCAAAGTCCTCGCAGCAGCACATCTCCTCGATGAGCCGCCTGCGCGCAAAGCCCTCCGCGTCCAAAGGCTCCGCCTGGCGCTGCTGCAGCGCCGCGGCCGCCTCCTTGACCCAGTCGGGGCGCAGGAGCCCCCCGCGCGTGTTGGGGCTGAGCAGCATGGCCGTAAGCTCTCGCGCCATGGGCTCGAAGGCCTCCTCGTCCGCCGGGAAGAGCGCGCGCAGACCGACCGTCTGCAGCTCGCCGAGCTTTCCGACCGCGGGCGTGATCTCGGCGTCCATTTCCGCGAGCGCCGCGTCGATGGCCTCCGCGTCCGGGAGTCTGCTGCTGCCGCGCCGCAGCACGTCGGGCAGCACCGCGTTCATCGCCGCGGTCTCGCGATCCAGCTGCGTCAAAAAGGTCATGCTCAGACAGCCGCGGCCGCACGCGTCGGTGCGCACCGCCGTGAGATACACGCCGTCGAGCAGTTCAAAACGTTTGTATTCCGTCATCTGTAACAGCCTTCTTCCAAAAAGAACATACCATTCCAGCTTCAAAACCAAATTATTATATCATATTCCGCAGGTGCTGTGCATGAATGAAATGTGAATTTCAAAACCTCCGCTCCCCGGAGGACTTTCCGGGGAGCGGAGGGAGACTGTCAAAATCGCCGATACGAGCCGATTGACTTTCCGGACGGAAGTCTTTACAATGGTCGTGTCAAATCGCGGGAGGTGAGAGGATGGAGCTGTCGGAGCTCAAGGAAATGATCGTCGAGCGCTACGGGCAGTGGGCGTTGCCCCTGGAGACGGTGGAGATCGTCGATTCCCTGGAGGTCGACCCCGCCGATAACGACGGGCGCATGATCCGCTATAACAGCCGCCGGTTCCAGTTTTTCACGCCCGAGACCCAGTGCTTCTATCTCGCGCAGCAGATGCTGCACCTGATGCTCGCGCACACGGCGCGCGGGGCGGGGAAGGACCCCGCCGTCTGGCGCCGGGCGACGGACGCCGTCACGGCGGAGATGCTCCGCGCCGACGGCTTTCAGCCGCCCGCGCTCGCGGAAGTCGTGCCCGAGGCGGCGTCCGGCAGCGCCGAGGCGGTCTATGCCGCGCTCATGGCGCGCGAGCCGGAGCGCAATACCGACCAGCCTCTGCCCGTCGAGGTGCGTCCGCAGCGCAAAAAGAAGCAGGCCGGA
Source organism: uncultured Eubacteriales bacterium (assembly GCA_900316745.1). Taxonomy (GTDB): domain Bacteria; phylum Bacillota; class Clostridia; order Oscillospirales; family Oscillospiraceae; genus CAG-103. The sequence continues at coordinate 206,800 of ONEB01000002.1, forward strand.
GACGAGACCGGCGCCAAAGCGCGCGCGGTCGGGGACATGGGCGTGGCGGAGGCGGTGGCGGGGCTGAAGGAGTTTCTGCAGCCGTCGCAGGACGTGGACTATGACTGGTTCCCCGGCGATACGATCCGCCACGGGATGATCCGCGACGAGTTTCGCCCCTACCGCGTCTCGCGCGCCGAGATCCTGATCGACACGAGCAACTCCGTCGACGAGGCGCTTTTGAAAACGTTCCTGCGCGGCGTCAAGGCGCTGCTGCACGACGCCGTCGTGCGCGTCGGCTGCTTCGACACGCGGTTTTACGGCTTTCAGGACGTTTCTGCCGAGCATGACATCGAGAACCTCCGCCTCGAGGGCGCGGGCGGCACGAACTTTGAGGTTGCCGTGGACGCGTTCACGGGCGACGCGGAAAACCAGATCATCTTCACCGACGGCTACGGCGAGATGCCCGTGCGCCGGTGCGACGCCGTCTGGGTCGTCTACGGCACGATGCGTGTCGATCCGCCCGGCGGCCGCGTGATCTATGTCGATCCATTCGGCAAAACCTACAAGCTCCGCGACGAGAAAGATTCCTTCGCCGCGGAAAAAGGCGAGTGGCTTTTAACATAACTTGCACGACAGAACGGAGATCAAACTATGAAAGCATTTCTGCCCACACGCGAGCAGGTCACGGGCATACAGGGGGCGGCGTTTTTTGCCGGGACGGGCTTCAGCGCCCCGGCGACCGACCTTGCCCGCCTGACGATGGAGGACGACGGCTTCGTGCTCGACGCCTCCGGCGCGATCAACTGGTATCTTGCGCCGTCCGGCTGCGTCAGCCGCCTCGGGCGCGTGGAGGCCGACTGCCTCTGCGCCGTGCGCGTCGCGCTCGCGCTGGAGCCGGGCGAGCAGGCGCGCCTTTCTCAGGTGCGCGCTTCGCGAGACCTCACGCGCGCAAGCCTCGGCGTCTATCCCCAGCGCCTTCTGGACAGCACCCTGCGCGACATGGCGCAGCATGAATTTGACAGCGGCACGCTCCCGGAGACGGGGCGGCACTTCACGCTCCCCGGCGGCGAACAGACGCCGGTGTATCAGCTCGGCGCCAAGGAGATCATCAGCCTGTCCGTCCACGGCGGCTATGCCGCGGGCTATGTGCAGCTCTCGGACGGCACCTGTCTCAGCGAGGGCGAGCGCGTCTTCGTGGAGCTCGAGCCGGTCACGTGGCTGTGCGACCCGGAGCGGCAGCTTCTCATCAGCGAGGCGGCGCTCTTCGCGGGCTTTTCAAGAGAAGCGGCGGAGCAGTATCTCCGAGACGGCTTTCTCTCTGAGCTCCTCGCCGCCGAAACCGAGACCGCGCCGGACGAGCAGCTGCCGTTTCGCGTGGGCGAGCACGATGAGCTCTCGCTCATGCGCGCATACATCGAGGCGAACATTCCGGTGTTCCTGCACGGCCTTTCCGGCGACGGCAAGTCCGACCGCGTCCGCCAGCTCGATCCGCAGGCGCTGGACATCGAGCTCGTGAACGAAACGCCGGAGACCATCAACGGCCGCGCCATCTATAACGAGGCGAAGGACGAGATCCGCGACGTCAAGCCCGTGTGGCTTCTGCAGCTCGAGGAGCTCTGTCAGGACGGGAAGCTCCACATCCTCTTTTTCGACGAGCTCACGAACGCGACGAAGCAGACGCAGTCCGTCATCTTCAAGATCGTGCTGGAGCGCATCGTGAACAACCGCTGGCCGCTTCCGGAAAACGCGCGCATCATCGCCGCCGGCAACGACCGCGCCGAGTCCACGGTCGCGCACGATCTCGCCGAGCCCCTCTTCGGGCGCTTTGCGCATCTCTACATCCGCACGACGGTCGAAAACTGGATGCCGTGGGCGGTGCGCCACAGCATCAACCCGTACATTCTGGAGTTTCTGGCGAACAACGACCTCTACCTCCGCACGCCGTACACCGGCACGGAGCCGAACGCCGACCCGCGCCGCTGGGAGCTGGCCTCCCGCGTGCTCGACAGCTCCGGCAACGACTTTTCGCTGCTCGCCCCGCTCGTGGGCGAGAAGACGGCGGACGCGTTTGTGAAGTTCTTCCGCGCCCAGCGGGAGCTCGGCACCCTCGGCGCCTACACGGACGCGGAGCTGCAGCGCTTCAGCGCCGCGCGCAAATACCAGCTCGCGCAGCAGTGCCTGTACCTCGCCGCGGCAAAGCCCGCCGAAGCCCGCGCGCTCGTTGCGCGCCTCGGCGCGGAGTACGCCGCGTGGTTTGAATATGTCCTCACGCGCAAGCAGAAGATGTGAGCATGTCAAAATGCCCGGTCTCGGATCAAAAAACCGAGACCGGGCATTTTTTTGCCTTTGGAGGCACATAGTATACAGGGAAAAGAAAGGAGATCGGATATGCCAGAATTGTCGAAGGAATATAAGCTGCTTTTTAACGCCATCACGGACGCGCTCAGCGCCATGACCGAACAGGAATGGGTACGCGCCCAGCAGATCCTGATGCGGGCCCAGCAGTGCACAGAAGCACTTTATGTAGAACCGTAGGGGCGGCAATCTGCCGCCCTTGCGGTACAGACACGCGTGTGCGGGCGGATGATATCCGCCCCTACGATTCCATCGGCACATCCCGCAGCGCCTCGCCCGTCACGGCCATGGCCGCCGCGCCGGAGCTCAGATCCCGCAGCTGGGTCTCAAACGTCCCGGCGGCCTCCTCCGGCAGCAGCAGATGCAGCGTCACGTCCGCGCCGTAGTCCATGCCGTCCACCGCGCCGCAGAGGGCGGCGGCAGCGTTCTTCACGCGCTCGAGCAGGGCGTAGGAGCACTGCACGTCCACGCACACCCAGCGGCGCACGGCGCTGATGCCCGCATCTGAGAGCGCGTCCTTCGCGCTCTTGGTGTAGGCGCGCAGCAGCCCGCCCGTGCCGAGCAGCACCCCGCCGAAGTAGCGCGTCACGACGCACACCGCGTTCGTCACGCCCGCGCGGCGAAAGACCTCCAGCATCGGGATGCCGGCGCTGCCCTGCGGCTCGCCGTCGTCGGAGTAGCGCTCCGCCCCGCCGCGGATCAGATAGCACCAGCAGTTGTGCCGCGCGTCGTGATACTGCTTTTTCATCTGGGCGATAAAGGCGCGCGCCTCGTCCTCGGTCTCAACAGGGCGTACATGACCGAGAAAGGTCGAGCGCTTTTCCGTGTACGCACTTTCGCCGGCGGCAGTCGGGATATAGTAAGGTTCCATCGTCATTCCTCCGGAGCGATCAGACGCTCCACTTTTCCGTACTGCTCGGGCTTTACGATGACTTCCGCCTCCACGCAGCGGTCGAGATACTCCGTGCGCAGCACGGCGGCGGTGCGGTGCAGCTCGTCCAATAGCCCCAGCTCGCTGTACGGGATGTGCAGCACGACCTGACGGCTCTTGCGCGCGAGCGCTTTCTCCACGGCGGCCAGGAGCGCCCCGGTGCCCTCGCCGGTTTTGGCCGAGATGCACACGGTGTTCTCCCCGTGCGGCAGGATGCCGAGATAGGCGTCGCACTTGTTATACACGCGGATGCAGGGCGTCTGCGCCGCGCCGAGCTCGTCGATCAGCCTGTCCACGACCTCGGCCTGCGCCTCCCATTCGGGGCTGGAGAGGTCGATGACGTGCAGCAGCACGTCCGCGTAGGAGAGCTCCTCCAGCGTCGCCTTGAACGCCTCAACGAGATGGTGCGGAAGCTTGCGGATGAAGCCGACCGTGTCCGAGAGCAGCACCTCCTGCGCCTCCGTGATCTTCAGGCGGCGCGTCGTGGTGTCGAGCGTGTCGAACAGGCGGTCGTTTGCCGGAATGTCCGCGCCCGTGAGCCGGTTTAAGAGGGTGGACTTGCCCGCGTTCGTGTAGCCCACGAGCGCCACGACGGGCATGGCGTTTTTCTCGCGGCGGCGGCGCTGGGTCCGGCGCACCTTGCGCACGGCCTCGAGCTCTTCTTCAAGCTTCTGGATCTTGCGGCGGATGTGGCGGCGGTCGGTCTCCAGCTGCGTTTCGCCCGGGCCGCGCGTGCCGATCGGGCTGGAGCCGCCCGAGGCCGTCTGGCGCACGAGGTGCGTCCACATGCCGGTCAGGCGCGGCAGCAGATAGTGGTACTGCGCCAGCTCCACCTGCAGCTGACCCTCGCGCGTCTGCGCGCGCTGGGCGAAGATATCGAGGATCAGACCCGAGCGGTCGAGCACGCGCACGCCGAGCTCCTCGGACAAAACGCGCATCTGCGAGGGCGAGAGCTCGTTGTCGAACACTGCCAGCTCGCAGCCGTTTGCCTCGATGCATTCTTTAAGCTCCGCGACCTTTCCCTCGCCGAGGAAGGTGCGCGGGTCGGGCGTGGCCTTGTTCTGCAGTACGGTCGCCATGACCTCGCCCCCGGCGGTGTCCACGAGCGCCGCGAGCTCCTGCATGGAGATCTCCGTGGAGCGCTCGCGCGCGTCCATGCTCGCCGCCGCGAGCCCCGCCAGCACGGCGCGTTCTTTCTGTTCGGCTGTGTTTTGCATAGATCCAAATCCTTCTGTCGTCGTTTTTATAATAGTATACCGAAAAATCCGCAATTTGCAACCGGAAAACAATCCGCGCTTGCATCCCGAGGGCTTCTGTGGTATCCTGTGGGCAAAATTCTGACTTACGGAGGATGCATCCATGCGTATCGCAGTACCCTTTGAGCCCGAAACGGGCATGATCGCCCAGCACTTCGGCTCTGCCGAAACGCTGAGACTTTATACCGAGGACGACGGCGTCGTCTTCGCGGACGATGTGGCGTCTCCGGCCAACGGCGCCGAGGGCGTCGCGGACTTTCTGGTCGAGCAGGGCGCGCGGATCGTGCTGTGCTATGACCTCGGCGAGGGCGGGCGCGATGTGCTCTTTGAGCGGAACATCGCCGTGCTTGCCGGTCTCATGGGCAAGGCGGACGACGCCGTCATCGCCCTGCTGGAAAACCGCCTGCGCTATGCCGACGCTGCCGAAGCGTCCGGCGGCTGCTCCTGCGGCTGCGGCGGCCACCACGACGGCGGCAGCTGCGACTGCGGCGAGACCTGCGGCGACGACTGCGGCTGCGGTTGTGGTTGTTAATCCATCACACCTCGAACGCCCCGTGCATCATGCGCGGGGCGTTCGTTTATAATATGTGTATAAACTTTATGAACATTTTGTCAAATCATTCGCGCAACCTCTTGACAGGGGAGCGGCTTGGTGGTAAATTAGCACTCAGAAAGAAAGAGTGCCAGCACCCGAACCGGGCGCGTGCTAATGGAGACGGTTATGGAACTTACGGAGCGGAAAAAGAAAATACTTGCCGCTGTCGTGCAGGAGTACATCCGCACGGCCGAGCCGGTCGGGTCCAAGACGATTGCCGCCACGGCGCACCTCGGCTGCAGCTCCGCCACGATCCGCAATGAGCTGGCAGAGCTCGTCTCGCTGGGATATCTTGAGCAGCCCCACACCTCCGCCGGGCGCGTCCCGACGGCGCAGGGCTACCGCATGTACGTCAACGAGCTCATGGAGCACGAGACGCTCTCCCCCGAGGAGACGGCGGAGATCGACCGGAGTCTCTCGGTCAGACCCGAGGATCTGATGAATGACGCCGGGCGTCTGGCAAGCCAGCTCACGCGCTATCCCGCGCTGGCGCTTGCCGCCAAGCCTCCCGCCACGATCAAGCGGTTTGATCTCATCTACCTCGACGCGAATTCGTTCATCATCGTCGTCCTCCTTTCGGACGACACGGTGCGCAACAAGCTCGTGCATCTGCCGGTCTCGGCGGATCAGGCGCTCATCCAGAAGCTCGCCGCGGTGTTCAACGCGCACTTCACGGGCGTCGGTGAGCAGGAGATCACACCCGCGATGATCCGCGCGGCCGAGCGTGCCGCCGACGACAACATCGGTCTCACGGCGGTGATCGCGGCCTTTGCCATCGAGGTGCTCACCTCCCAGCAGGAGGCGCAGGCGGTGCTCGTGGGCGAGAGCCAGCTGCTGCACCAGCCGGAGTTCCGCGACCCCGACAAGGCACACCGGCTCATGACCTACCTCTCCGACGGCGGACACCTCGCGGATCTGCCCCTCTCGGAGCTGGGCGGCGAAAACGAGGTGCGCGTGCTCATCGGGCCGGAGAACGTGGCCGAGGAGCTGCGCGACTCCAGCGTGATCATCGCCAGCTACGACGCCGGCGACAACATGCGCGGCCTGATCGGCGTGGTCGGCCCCACCAGAATGGACTATTCCAAGGTCGCCGCGAAGCTCAGCTTCATCGCGGCGGGCCTTTCCAAGCGCCTCGGCGGCGGTGCGATGCCGCCCCCGGGCATGGATAACAAGCTAATCATCAAGGGAGTAGAAGAAGATGTCGAAGAAAAAGAATCCTGAGACGCCCGAGACCGAAGAGGTCAAGGCCGAGGCGCCCGGGGAACAGACCGAAGCCAAAGCGGAACAGAAAGCCGAAAAGGCCGAGAAGAAAGCCGAAAAGAAGGCTGAGAAGAAAGCCGAAAAGAAGGCTGAGAAGAAAACCGAAAAAGCAGAGCCGGAGCAGAAGCCCGAGCCCGCCGCCCCGAGCGCGGAGCAGCAGCTCGCCGCGGAGAAGGACAAGTACCTCCGCCTGCTCGCTGAATACGATAACTTCCGCCGCCGCAGCGCCAAGGAGCGCGAGAGCCTGTATACGGACGTGCGCGGCGATACGCTCAAAAAATTCCTGCCCGTCTACGACAGCCTGAACCGCGCGCTGACGCAGACGCCCGAGGATGACGCCTCCCGCAAGGGGCTCGAGATGATCATGCAGCAGTTTGCAAACGCCCTCGAGCAGCTCGGCGTCAAGCCCATCGAAGCCGTGGGCAAAACGTTCGACGCCAACCTCCACAACGCCGTCATGCACATCAAGGATGAGGCCTACGGCGAAAACGAGATCGTCGAGGAGTTTGAAAAAGGCTTCGCCATCGGCGACAAAGTGCTGCGTTACAGCGTCGTAAAGGTCGCAAATTAACACGTTTACAAAATTCATTTTGTATATTATTTTTCTTTTCAATACAGGAGGAATCAATCATGGGTAAAATCATCGGTATCGATCTGGGAACCACCAATAGCTGCGTGTCCGTCATGGAGGGCGGCGAAGCAGTCGTTATCCCGAATGCAGAAGGCAACCGCACCACTCCGTCCGTCGTCGCGTTCTCCAAGAGCGGCGAGCGCATGGTCGGTCAGGTCGCAAAGCGTCAGGCTGTCACGAACCCCGACCGCACCATCAGCTCCATCAAGCGCGAGATGGGCTCGAACTACAAAGTCACCATCGACGGCAAGGCCTACACCCCGCAGGAGATCAGCGCCATGGTCCTGCAGAAGCTGAAGTCCGACGCTGAGGCGTACCTCGGCCAGACCGTCACGGAAGCTGTCATCACCGTCCCCGCCTACTTCACCGACGCCCAGCGTCAGGCGACCAAGGACGCCGGCAAGATCGCGGGTCTCGACGTCAAGCGCATCATCAACGAGCCCACCGCAGCCGCGCTGGCCTACGGCCTCGACAAGGAGACCGACCAGAAGATCATGGTCTATGACCTCGGCGGCGGCACGTTCGACGTCTCCGTCCTCGAGATCGGCGACGGCGTCATCGAGGTTCTGGCCACGGCCGGCAACAACCGCCTCGGCGGCGATGACTTCGACAACGCCATCACCCAGTACCTCGTTCAGGAATTCAAGAAGAGCGACGGCGTGGACCTCTCTACCGACCGCGTCGCCATGCAGCGTCTGCGCGAAGCCGCCGAGAAGGCGAAGATCGAGCTTAGCGGCGTGACGAGCTCCAACATCTCTCTTCCGTATATCACGGCGGACGCCACCGGCCCGAAGCACCTCGACATCACGCTCACCCGCGCGAAGTTCAATGAGCTCACCGCTTCTCTCGTCGAGAAGACCGCCGGCCCCGTGCGCCAGGCCATGAGCGACGCCGGCATTACCGCCAGCGAGCTCACCAAGGTCCTGCTCGTCGGCGGCTCCACCCGTGTGCCCGCCGTGCAGGAGATGGTCAAGCGCCTGACCGGCAAGGAAGGCTTCAAGGGCATCAACCCCGATGAGTGCGTCGCGGACGGCGCCGCGATCCAGGGCGGCGTGCTCGGCGGCGACGTCGAGGGCATCCTGCTGCTGGACGTCACCCCGCTGTCTCTCGGCATCGAGACCCTCGGCGGCGTGTGCACCAAGCTCATCGAGCGCAACACCACCATCCCCACCAAGAAGAGCCAGGTGTTCTCCACCGCAGCCGACAACCAGACCTCCGTTGAGGTCAACGTCCTGCAGGGCGAGCGCGAGATGGCGCAGTACAACAAGTCCCTCGGCCGCTTCCAGCTCGATGGCATCGCTCCGGCTCGCCGCGGCGTGCCGCAGATCGAGGTCACGTTCGACATCGACGCCAACGGCATCGTGAACGTCTCGGCCAAGGACCTCGGCACCGGCAAGGAGCAGCACATCACCATCACCTCCTCCACCAACATGTCCAAGGAGGACATCGACAAGGCCGTCCGCGAGGCGGAGCAGTTCGCCGCCGAGGACGCCAAGCGCAAGGAAGAGGTCGACGTCCGCAACCAGGGCGACCAGATGGTCTACCAGACCGAGAAGACCCTCGAGGAGCTGGGCGACAAGGTCGACGCCGCTGAAAAGGGCGAGATCGAATCCAAGCTCCAGAGCCTGAAGACCGCGCTCACCGGCACCGACACCGCCGCCATCAAGGCCGCGACCGAGGAGCTGACGCAGTCGTTCTACAAGCTCAGCGAGAAGATGTATCAGCAGGCCAACCCGCAGGGTCAGCCGGGCGCCGGCTTCGATCCCAGCAACATGGGCGGCCAGCAGCAGGGCGGCGACAACAACGGTCAGCAGTACTACGACGCGGACTACACCGTCGTTGACGACGACAACAAGTAATCCCACTTCCAAAACACATTTGCGGGTGCGCGGTCTCTTCGCGCACCCGCAAACGAGGGTAATGACATATGGCAGAAAAACGAGATTATTATGAGGTGCTCGGCGTAGAGAAAAACGCCACGGACGAGGAGATCAAAAAGGCCTACCGCAAGCAGGCCAAAGCCAACCACCCCGACCTGCACCCCAACGATAAAGAGTGCGAGGCGCGCTTTAAGGAGATCAACGAGGCCTACGAGGTCCTGTCCGACGAGCAGAAGCGCAAGATGTACGACCAGTACGGCCACGCGGCGTTCGATCCCAACGGCGGGTTCGGCGCGGGCGGCCCGGGCTTTGGCGGCTTCGGCGGCTTCGGCGGGTTCGGCGATATCTTCGGGGACATCTTCGGCGGCGGCTTCGGCGATATCTTCGGCGGCGGTCAGCGCGGCGGCCCGCAGCGCGGCGAGAATCTGCGCGTGCGCGTCACGGTCACGTTTGAGGAGGCGGCGTTCGGCTGCAACAAGGAGATCAACGTCGGCCGTGTCGAGCCCTGCCCGGACTGCGGCGGCTCCGGCGCAGCCAAGGGCACCCAGCCCGAAAAGTGCACCGAGTGCAACGGCACCGGCTCCGTGCGCACCACACAGCGCACGCCTTTTGGCATGGTGCAGTCCAGCGCTCCGTGCCGCAAGTGCGGCGGCCGCGGCAAGATTGTCCGCACGCCGTGCCCCAAGTGCGGCGGCAGAGGCGCCGTGCGCAAAAACCAGAAGATCAACATCAAGATCCCCGCAGGCATCGACGACGGTCAGACCATCTCCCTGCGCGGACAGGGCAATGCCGGCGTGGACGGCGGTCCGCAGGGCGACCTGCTCGTGACCGTCATGGTCAAGCCCCACCCGCTCTTTGAGCGCGACGGCAACGCCGTGCTGCTCGAGATGCCCGTCACCTTTGCGCAGGCCGCGCTGGGCGACGAGATCGAGGTGCCCACGATCGACGGCAAGGTGAAGCTCACCATTCCCGAGGGCACGCAGCCCGGCAGCGTCTTCCGTCTGAGAGGCAAGGGCATCCCGTACCTCCAGTCCAAGAGCGGACGCGGCGACCAGTTCGTCACGATCTCCGTCTCCGTGCCGAAGAACATGACCTCGGCGCAGAAGGAGAGCCTGCGCAGCTATGCCCGCGCGATGAACGAAAAAGTCCCCGAGAGCCGCGGCGGCATCTTCGGCGGAAAGAAAAGAAAATAAGCACCGTACCACCAGAGGACACCCGGCTGAGGTCGGATGTCCTCTTTTGCGTTTGAGAAAGGAAGCCCCATGAGCGAAACACAATCCGAACGCCTGGATCTCCTCGTCGAGGCGTTCAAAGCCGACTCCGGCGTGTACCGGAATCTCGAGACGCCGCCGGACACGGACGGCAGGCGGCGGCTTTTGCGCTCGCTGATGAATGTGCGTCCGCCCCGCGCGCTGGACGCGGAAACGCTGCGCGTGCAGGACGCTTATCTGAAAGGTCGCGCGGCAGAGCTGGGCGTCATCGATGTGCAAACCATCCCGACCGTTGAGCAGAACCTCGGCAGCAAAAAGCCGCACGCCGACGTGCTCTCAATCTGGCAGGGCGATATCACGAGACTCAAATGCGACGCCATCGTGAACGCCGCCAACAGCGAAATGCTCGGCTGCTTTCGCCCGATGCACACCTGCATCGACAACTGCATCCACACCTACGCGGGCGTGCAGCTGCGGCTGGAGTGCGCCGAAAAAATGGACGCGCTGCGCCGCGTCCACGGGCAGCGCTACACGCAGCCCACCGCCGTGCCGATGCTCACGGAGGGCTACAACCTCCCGGCAAGGAAGATCGTGCACATCGTGGGGCCGATCGTGGAGGATGCCCTCACGCCCGCGCTGGAGGCGGACCTCGCCGCATGCTACCGCAACACGCTCGACCTCTGCGCCGAACAGGGGCTGAAGACCGTCGCGTTCTGCTGCATCTCCACGGGCGTGTTCCGCTTCCCGCCCGACCGCGCGGCGGAGATCGCCGTCGAGACCGTGTCAAACTGGATTTCCGAGCATCCCGACAGGATGGAAAGGGTGATTTTTAATGTTCATCAGGAAAAAAACCGAACCCGATACGAAGCGCTCCTCGCCTGAAGCAGCCGACGGCTACCGCGAGACGATCCGGCGCGGCATGCAGGCGGTGAACATGCCGTGCCGCCGCCGCGACGCAGACCCGGACGCGGAGCTGGAGCGGCTGCGCGCGGCGCTTGACAATGCCGACACCGTGGTGATCGGCGCGGGCGCGGGACTCTCGACCGCCGCGGGCTATACCTACGGCGGCGAGCGGTTCGCGCGCATCTTCCCGGACTTTCAGGCGCGCTTCGGCATCACGGACATGTACTCCGGCGGGTTCTATCCATACCCGGACGCCGAGACCCGCTGGGCGTTCTGGAGCCGCAACATCTACTTTAACCGCTTTGTCGCCCCGCCGAAGCCGGTCTATGATCAGCTGCTCGACCTCGTGCGGGACAAGGAGTATTTTGTCATCACAACGAACGTCGATCACTGCTTCCAGCGCGCGGGTTTTGAAAAGGCGCGCCTGTTTTACACGCAGGGGGACTACGGTCTTTTGCAGACCGCCGACGGCTTGAACGGCGAGACGTATGACAACGAGACGATGATCCCGCCGATGCTGGAGGCGCAGGGCTTTGTGCGGGATGAAAACGGCGCCTTTCAGCCTCCGGCGGACGGTACGCTCAAAATGCGCGTGCCCTCCGAGCTCGTGCCGCGCGACAGCACGGGCCGGGAGCTTACGATGAACCTCCGCGCGGACGACACCTTCGTCGAGGACGCGGGCTGGAAGCGCGCCTCGGCTGCCTACGCCGAGTTCCTGCGACGCCACGAGGGGCTGAAGATCGTATTTCTCGAGCTCGGCGTCGGCGCGAACACCCCGGTCATCATCAAGTTCCCCTTCTGGCAGATGACGCTGGAAAACGAGAACGCCGCATACGTCTGTCTCAGCCGCAGCTCGGCGTTCTGCCCGGACGCGATCGCCGACCGCTCGATCTGCATCAACGGCGATATCGCCGACGTTCTGGAGCGCTTGACAAGCAGGCAATAATCTTTCATAATGATAGAAACAGGGCTATTTTACCATGATCTGATTAGGGGTTGCTGTCATGAAAAAACTGGCTGAGCTTCTGGTGGATCGGCGGCGGATCTTTGCCGCGGTCACGCTGATCCTCACCCTGCTTTGCGCGTGGATGGCTTTGCGCGTGGAGATCAACACCGATATGTCCCGCTACCTCCCGTCGAAATCCCCGATGCGCCGCGGCACGGAGCTGCTCGGGGAGGCTTTTCCCGATGACGTGGCGCAGAGCTCGTTCCGGCTGGTGTTCACGGGGCTCGACGAGAGCGAGATCCCGGCGATCCGGCAGATGATCGCCGATCACGTCTATGTCTCGCGCGTGGAGTATGTCCCGGGCGACGCGCATTATAACCGCGACGGCAGAACGCTCTTTGTCGTGTATGTGGACGCGGACTACGATTCCCACGAGGCGGCGAACGTGCAGTATGTGTTTACCGAGCAGTTTCGGGATTACGATTTCGAGATCCGCACCAACGAGACGCCGAAGACCGAGGTGCCGTTTACGCTGCTTGCCATCGGCGTCGGGATCGTGGTCGTGATTCTGGTCGCCATGAGCAAGTCGTGGATCGAGCCCGTGCTGTTTCTGATCGCTATCGGCATGGCGGTGGTCATCAACTTCGGCTCGAATCTCATGTTCGGGTATATCTCGGATCTCACGCTTGCGATCGGGCCGGTGCTGCAGCTCGTTTTGAGCATGGACTATTCGATCATCCTCATGAACCGCTACCGCGAGCAGCGCGGGCAGGGTCTTGAAAAGCGCGCGGCGATGACCTCGGCGCTCAGGGGCGCGTTCCCCTCCATCCTCTCAAGCTCGCTCACCACGGTCGTGGGTCTGCTCGCGCTCGCGTTCATGACGTTCAAGATCGGGCGGGAGCTCGGCTTCGTGCTGGCAAAGGGCGTGTTCATCAGCATGGTGTGCGTGTTCACGGTGCTGCCGGCGCTGATCCTTGCCTGTGACGGTCTCGTGGAAAAGACCGCGAAAAAGACCCTCCCGCTGCCGACGGCGTGGCTCGCGCGGTACAGCGAGCGGGCGCGCCGCGTGATCCCGTTCGTGTTCGCGGCGCTGTTCGGCCTGTTTTTCTGGCTGCGGTCGTTCACGCCCATCATCTTCACGGAAAACCTCGTCGACGATCTCACGCCCGTCTTCCCGCGGGACAACACCGTTGTGCTGCTCTATGAAAACCGGGACGAGGGCGCCGTCGCGCCGCTCATCGCCGATCTGGAGCGGGACGAAAATGTGCGCATCGTGCAGGCCTACGCCAACACGCTGGGGCAGCCCCTCACGCGCGCTGAGATGACGGCGGCGATGGGGCAGCCGGACGACCCCGCCATGCCGCAGCTGGTTAACGCGATCTATGACGCTTACAGCCCCGACCCCGACGCCGCCATGACGATTGAGCAGTTCGCGGAGCGCTTTACATCGAACGATCAGCTGAGGGAGTTTTTCGGCGAGCACGCGGAGCTCATCTTCTCCAGAATGCGCGACGGCATCGCCTCTCAGAAGGCGCAGCTGTGCGGAAAAGACCGGTCGCGCATGATCATCCAGACGACCTATCCTGAGGATTCGGAGGAGACGAGCGCGTTCATGGATGCGCTCTATGCGCGCTGCGAGCGGGACTTTGCAGGCCAGACGTATCTCATCGGCACGTCCGCCATGGTGCACGAGATGGAGGCCGGCTTCAGCCGGGAGTATCTCACGGTGTCGCTCGTCACGGCGGCGGCGATCTTCCTCGTGGTGCTGCTCTCATTCCGCTCGGCGGTGATCCCGCTGCTGCTTGTGCTGCTCGTGCAGTGCGGCGTTTACATGGCGGTCACGCTCATGGGCTGGCAGGGCTATGACGTCTATTACCTCGCGCTGCTCGTCGTGCAGGGCATCCTCATGGGTGCGACGATCGACTATGCCATCCTGTTTTCGAGCTATTACCGCGAGCTGCGCCGGACGCAGACCAGAGGCGGCGCGCTGCGCGGCGCCTACGCAAATTCGATCCATACGATCATGACGTCGGGACTGATCCTCATTCTCGTCACGGCGATCCTCGGCGCGTTCTGCCCCACGCAGAGCATCTCGCAGGTCTGCACCTCCATTGCCCTCGGCACCACGAGCGCGGTCGTGTTGATCCTGTTTATCCTGCCGGGGCTGCTGTCGGCGTTTGACCGATGGGTCATCAGGAGGAAACCGTAAAAATTGCATAGACATGCGACAGGCAATGTGTTATACTGCCTGTCGCATCTTTTGATTTTGAGGAGGAGACGCCTGTGGGAATCCGGCGTTTTATCGGGGATAAGCCGTTTTACCGCCGCGTGTTCGCGGTGATGGTTCCCGTTCTGATCCAGCAGGTGATCACGAATTTCGTGGGCCTTCTGGACAATCTGATGGTGGGGCAGATCGGCACCGAGCCGATGAGCGGCGTCGCCATCGTCAACCAGCTTCTGTTTGTGTTCGCGCTGTGCATTTTCGGCGCGCTCGCGGGGCCCGGCATCCTGACGGCGCAGTTTTACGGCGCGGAGGATCACGCCGGCGTGCGCGATACGTTCCGCTCCAAGCTGTATCTCGGCCTCGGCGCGGTGGTCGTGTTCGGCTCGCTTCTGATCCTGCGCGGCGAGACGCTCGTGCGCCTGTTCCTGCATGAGGGCGAGGCGGGGCTCGATCTTGAGGCCACGCTCCGGTATGCCATGCAGTATCTGCGCGTCATGCTCTGGCAGATGCTGCCGTTTGCCGTCGTGCAGGTCTATGCCGGCACGCTGCGCGAGACGGGGGAGACGGTGCTCCCCATGAAGGCGGGGCTGATCGCCGTCTGCGTGAATCTCGTCGGCAACTATATCCTCATCTTCGGCAAGCTCGGCGCGCCGGCGCTCGGCGTGGAGGGCGCGGCGATCGCGACGGTGCTCTCCCGCTTTACGGAGCTTGCCATCGTCGCCGTCTGGACGCACCGCCACACCCAGCGCTGCCCGTACATTTTGGGCGTATACCGGTCGCTGCATGTGCCGGGAGCGCTGCTCAAACGCATGGCGAAGCTCGGCTTTCCTCTGCTGATCAACGAGCTGCTCTGGTCGAGCGGCATGACGACGATGAACCAGTGCTTTTCGCTGCGCGGTCTGGAGGTCGTCTCGGCGGAGAACATTTCCACGACGATCTCGAACCTCTTCTTCTGCGCCTTCCTCTCGATGGGCACGACGGTCTCGATTATCATCGGCCAGCTGCTCGGCTCGGGCGAGACCGAGCGCGCCGTGGACGAGGACCGCAAGCTCATCGCCTTCGCGGTCGCGCTGTGCACGGCGGTGGGTCTCGTCATGGCGGTCATCGCGCCGCTCGTGCCGGAGCTGTACAACACCACCGCGCCCGTCAAGCGCATCGCGGTGTCGTTCATCCTCATCAGCGCGGCGATGATGCCGGTGAACGCCTTCACCAACGCGTGCTACTTCACGCTCCGCTCCGGCGGCAAGACGTTCATCACGTTCCTGTTTGACAGCGTGTTCGTCTGGTGCGTCAGCGTTCCGGCGGCGTTTGTGCTCAGCCGGTACACGACCATGCCGATCGTGCCGATTTATCTGGCGGTGTATCTGCTCGACCTCATCAAGTGCCTGATCGGCTACTTTCTCGTCAGAAGCAAAAAATGGGTGCAAAACCTCACAAACGTATGAAAATACAGGGCTGCTGCGTTTTTCACGCGGCAGTCCAGTTTCCGTCAAAGTGCCTATTTGTTCAAAGTTATGTCATAAAATGCGTCTCTTTTCTTGACAGTTTCCCTCGTTTCGGCTACAATAATCCAAAGTGGGGTAGGAGCAATTCCCCGCTGTTGTGATTTAAATTGGAGGATTCCGTTTTGAAGTTTTCCGAAATGCCTTATGCGCGTCCCGACATTGAGACGCTGAAGGCGGATTTCACCGCGCTCACGGAGCGCCTGAAGTCGGCGGGGGACTATCCCGCCGCCCGCGCGGCCTTTCTGGAGATGGATCAGCTCCGCCGCAGGACGGAGACGCAGCTCACGCTCGTGAGCATCCGTCACTCCATCGACACGCGCGACAAATTCTATGACGACGAGATGCAGTACTGGAACAGCGCCGCGCCGGAGCTGGAGGAATATGTGCAGCTCTGGACGGAGGCACTGCTCAAAAGCCCGTTCCGCTCCGAATTCGAGGCGGAGTACGGCAGGATTATCTTCACCAATGCCGAGATCAGCGCCAAGACCTTCTCGCCCGAGATCATCCCGCTCCTGCAGCAGGAGAACGACCTCATCAAGGCGTATGACAAGCTGATCGCCTCGGCGCAGATCCCGTTTGACGGCGGCGTGTACACGCTCTCGCAGATCTCCCCGAAAAAGACCGACCCCGACGACGCCGTGCGCCTCGCCGCGTGGAAGGCCGAGGGCGCCTGGTACAAGGAAAACCAGCCGGAGCTCGACCGGATCTATGACGAGCTGACGCACCTGCGCGACGCCATGGGTAAAAAGCTCGGCTACGGCGGCTACACCCAGCTCGGCTACTACCGCATGCAGCGCAACTGCTACACGAAAGAAGACGTGGAGCGCTTCCGCGCAAGCGTCGTGAAATATCTCGTCCCCGTCGCGGACAGCATCTACCGCGAGCAGGCAATCAGGCTCGGCAAGGAATATCCCATGAGCTTTGCCGACAACGCGCTCCTGTTCCGCTCCGGCAACGCCCGCCCGCAGGGCACCGCCGACGACATCCTCGCCGCCGGCAGGCGCTTTTATGATGCGCTCAGCCCCGAGACGAGCGAATTCTTCCGCATGATGCTCGACAACGAGCTTCTGGATGTCCTGTCCACCGATGGCAAGGAGAGCGGCGGCTACTGCACGAGTCTCTATGACTACGATGCGCCGTTCATCTTCGCCAACTTCAACGGCACGACCTCCGACGTCGAGACCGTCACGCACGAGGCGGGCCACGCTTTCGCTGACTGGTACAACCGCGACCGCGTCCCGATGGAGACGATCTGGCCGAGCATGGAGGCCTGCGAGGTCCACTCCATGTCCATGGAGTTTTTCGCCTGGCCGTGGGCGGAGGAGTTCTTCGGCCCCGACACGAAAAAATTCCTGTACAGCCACCTCGCCGGGGCAATCACGTTCATCCCCTACGGCACGATGGTTGATCACTTCCAGCACATCGTCTATGAGCGTCCGGACATGACGCCGCGCGAGCGGCACGACGTGTGGAAAAAGCTTCTCGGCGTCTACATGCCGTGGCAGAAGCTCGACGGGGACATCCCGTTTTATTCCGAGGGCGAGGGCTGGCAGCGCCAGAGCCACATCTACGATGTTCCGTTTTATTACATCGACTACTGCCTTGCGCAGACCGTCGCGCTGAGCTTCTGGGCGATGATCCAGAAGGATCTGAAGAACGCCTGGGCGCACTATATCGCCTATACCGAGCAGGGCGGCAGCGTCACGTTCACGGAGCTACTCAAAAACGCGGGGCTCGACAGCCCCTTTGAGGAGACCTGCCTGCGCACCGTCTGCGAGGCGGCGGCGCAGTGGCTGCGCGAATTCGATCTGACCGGGATCGCATAAACTGTGTTATTACACGCCTCATCGGCGTCTAATAAAATAGAAAAGGAGGAAATTGAAAGACATGAAGACATCCATCAAGAGGCTCGTGACAATTGTTCTGGCACTTGTCATGGTGCTCAGCCTCGCAGCCTGCGGCAATGGCAAGGGCGGCTCCGGCGGCGGCAGCGATCTTGCTGCTGAAAACTGGTCCTATGACACTGCCAACTATTATTCCGATTCCGAGAAGGTCTACAACGACATCCTCGGCGGATACAACGAGTACTATCAGAAAGCTCTGCAGTCCGACAACGTCTCTGAGCGCTATGCGCTCGAGGCCATTGCCGAAGCGAAGCTTCTCGACTCCGCGATCATGCTGCCCCTCTCCACCAGAGGCGGTCAGTACGCCATCAGCCGCGCTGTGCCCAGAACCATCAACAGCACGCTCTGGGGCAATGACAGCGATCGCTTCCACAATGCGGTCGTCGCCACCGAGTTCGTCAAGCCCGCCGACCGCGACGCGATCAAGGCGAAGTGGGCCGAGCTCGCCGGCACCGGCACGTTCGAAGCCTGGGTCAAGCAGTACATGACCGACAACGGCTACGAGCTGAAGGACACCTACACCATCCCCTACAACACCGATCCCCAGACCTGGGACGGTCTGGCCACCTATCGTGCCGCCGACTCCGAGGCCATTGTCAACACCGTTGACGGCCTGCTCGAGTACGACATGGAGAATGTCCAGCAGCCCGCGCTGGCCACCAGCTTTGAGGCCAACGAGGACAACACCGTCTTCACCTTCCACATCCGCCAGGGCGCCAAGTGGTCCGACTCTCAGGGCCGCGAGGTCGCTGACGTGACCGCTGACGACTTCGTCGCCGGCATGCAGCACCTGATGGACGTGCAGGGCGGTCTGGAAGGCCTGGCCGGCGATGACGGCGTCAAGATCGTCAACGCCCAGGCTTACATCGACGGCGAGATCACCGATTTCTCCGAAGTCGGCGTCAAGGCCGTGGATGACTACACCCTCGAGTACACCCTCGAGGAGCCCTGCGTCTGGTTCACCACGCTGCTGGGCTACAACCCGTTCTTCCCGCTGTGCCGCTCCTACTATGAGTCCCAGGGCGGCAAGTTCGGCGCGGACTTCGTCGACGACGACACCTATCTCTATGGTAAGGATCCTGACCATCTGGCCTACTGCGGCCCGTATCTGGTCTCCAACTTCACCGAGAAGAACACCATCGTGTTCGAAGCCAACCCCAACTACTGGAACGCTGCCAACGTCGGCATCAAGACCCTGACCTGGATGTTCAACGACGGCTCCGATGACCTGAAGTCCTATAACGACGCCAAGAAGGGCACCATCGACGGCGCCAACCTGAACACCTCCGCTGTTGAGGCTGCCAAGAAGGACGGCCTGTTCGACGAATTCGCCTACATCAGCGATACCGACGCGACCTCCTTCGTGGCGTTCTTCAACGTCATGCGCAACCAGTTCTGCAACTTCAACGACGCTTCCGTCGGCGTTTCCACCAAGACCGTCGAGGAGGCCGAGGCTTACAACCAGGCCATGCAGAACATCCACTTCCGTCATGCGCTGGCGACCTCTCTGGACCGCGGCTCCTACAACGCCCAGTCCGTCGGCGAGGATCTGAAGTTCAACAACCTCCGCAACTCCTACACGCCCGCCAACTTCGTCTCCCTCCCCGAGGAAGTCACCGTCCAGATCAACGGTGAGGACGTCACCTTCCCGGCCGGCACCAAGTACGGCGAGATCGTGCAGGCTCAGCTCGACGCTGACGGCTTTGAAGTCACTGTCTGGGATCCCAAGGCTGACAACGGCCTCGGCTCCGGCGACGGCTTCGACGGCTGGTACAATCCCGAGTACGCCAAGAGCGAGCTCGCCACTGCGATCGAAGAACTCAAGGCCGACGGCCTGGAGATCACCAAGGACAACCCGATCGTCATCGAGATCCCGTATCCCGGCAACGTCGAGCAGTACAAGAACCGTGCCAACGTCTGCAAGCAGAGCATCGAGAAGACCTTCGACGGCCTCGTCGAGGTCCGCCTGCTCGACTGCGTTGACGAAGAAGGCTGGTACTATGCCGGTTACTATCCGGACTACGGTTATGAGATGAACGCCGACTTCATGGACGTCTCCGGTTGGGGTCCTGACTACGGCGATCCTCAGACCTACCTCGCCACCATGACCGGCGCTCCCGGCGGCATGGTCAAGTCCTGCGGTATCTATTGATCCGCTGCGGTTCGATTCTTTTAACCGAATCAAAGATTCCTGAAAACATGGGGGAGTGGGCAGCAATGCCCATTCCCCTGTTACGGCATGTTCCGCCAATTCATATGCAGAGTGGTGCCTTATGACAAAGTATTTACTCCGACGTATCCTGCACGGAATCGTCTCTATCTTTATCGTGGTCGCCATCGTCATGGTCATGATCTATTCCATGATCGACCGCAACCAGGTCTTTGCGCAGGACCCGATGTTTACGAAGGTGTCCAACAACCAGAAAACGCTATATAAATACAGAAAATGGCAGGAATTCGGCTACATCGACTACATCACGTTCTCCGACTACATGCAGAAGCTGTATCAGAACGGCGAGGTGGACGAGGATACGCGCCGCGAGGCGGTCGTGCTCGGCCGGAGACCTGATAAGGACAGCAAGCTCACGTCCAAATACATCCGCCAGTTCCAGGAGTACTGCCAGGAGCAGGGCTATACCTACCAGCGTCTTGACGCCATCATGGCCAGCCAGAAGAAGGTCGCCACCGGCGGCAACCCGGCGGCCTTCGCCTACAAGGACAGACCGCTTGCGCTGCGCCTGTGGAACTATGTGCGGAATCTGATCACCGTGGACAACATCCATGCCGTGACCGACGATGTGGGCGAGCGGGGCCTTACGTATACGCTCCATGACCCGCTCGCGGGCGGCAAGTTCTCCCCGGCGATCATCGGCAACGGAACGCTGCACAAGTATCTCCTGTACTGCGACAACCATTTTCCGTACATTCATCAGAACCTCGTGTTCCTGAATCTGGGCAAGTCCTACACGGTCAACCCCGGCGTCGAGATCACGACGACGATGAGCAAGTCGCAGGGCTCCTATGTCACGAGCATGGTCACCTATCCCAGCGGCGTGACGGAGCGGTCCGCGGACGATCTGCACTCCGCCGTGTACCAGAGCCCCTCCACGGAGGAAAACGTGACGACCAAGGGGCGCTTTACGGATAACTACACGAGCGTCCTGACCGTGAAGGCGAATCCCTCGCGCATGGGCTATTCGTTCATGATCGGCATCATCGCCGTGTGCATCGCGTATCTGCTGGGCGTGCCGCTCGGCATCCTCATGGCGCTGAAGAAGGATAAGCTCGCCGACCGCATCGGCACGGCCTATATCGTGTTCATCATGGCGGTCCCGTCTTTGTCCTACATCCTGATCTTCAAGGCGATCGGCAACGGCCTGGGACTTCCGACGACGTTCGACATGTCCTCGAAGAGCAAGCTCATGTTCGTCCTGCCCATCATCTCTCTGGCGCTTCCCAGCATCGGCTCGCTGATGCGCTGGCTGCGCCGCTATATGATCGACCAGATGAACTCCGACTATGTGAAGTTCGCCCGCTCGGGCGGCCTGAGCGAGGGAGAGATCTTCTCCAAGCACATTCTGAAAAACGCGGCGATCCCCATTGTGCACGGCATCCCCGGCGCTGTGCTCGGCGCACTCGTGGGCGCATTCATCACCGAGCGCGTGTATGTCGTGCCCGGCATCGGCGGATTGCTGATCAACGCCATCAACGCCTATGATAACGGCGTTATCGTCGGCGTCACGCTGTTCTATGCCGTGATCTCGGTCGCGTCCATGATCCTGGGCGACCTGCTGATCAGTCTGGTGGATCCGCGTATTTCCTTTACATCGAAGGCGAGGTGAGCTGAATGGATCAGGAATTGTTTGATATTGCCTCTACCGGCCTTTCCAACGAGGAGCTGTTCAGCTTCGTCGACCACAGCGCGCTGGAATCGGAAAAGATCACCGCGCCCCGCTACTCCTACTGGCGCAGCGTGTTCCGCGTGTTCTTCCGCAACAAGCTGAACATCGCCATCCTCGGCGTGCTCGCCATCGTGCTGATTCTCACCTACATCTACCCGATGTTCGTCACCTATGACCCCCACGCGAACCTGATGAATTCTGCGGCGAAGCACCTGTCTCCGGCGCAGGCGTTCGAGAAGTTCGGCCCGAGCATCCACTGGATCCTCGGCGCGGGCGCTGCCGGACAGCCGACGTTCGACGCCGTGTGGTACGGCGCGCGCATCTCGCTGTCGCTGGCGCTGGTGTGCGCCGCCATCAACATGACGGTCGGCGTTCTGGTCGGTGCGGTCTGGGGCTTCAGCAAGAAGCTCGACCTCATCATGACCGAGGTTCTGAACATCATCGGCAACGTGCCCTACACGCTGCTGATCGCGGTGCTCGTGCTCGTGCTCTCGCCCAGCTTCTGGACGATGGTCTTTGCCCTGACGGTGACGGGCTGGCTCTTTATCGCTTACTTCTTCCGCACGCAGGTCATCATCATCCGCGACCGTGAGTACAACCTCGCGTCGCGCTGCCTCGGCACGCCCATCACCCGTATCGCCACGAAGAACATTCTTCCCTTTATGACCTCGCTGATCGTGACGCAGATCGCCATTGAGATCCCGTCGTATATCTCCTATGAGGTCTTCCTGGCCTACATCGGCATGGGCATCTCCGATATGTCGCTCGGCCGTCTGATCGGCGCGGCGCAGAGCGCCATGCTGACGCCCGGCTGGGGCTTTGAGTTCTGGAGCCCGGTCATTGTCTCCGCCATCGTCACGATCGTGCTGTACGTAGCCGGTCAGAACCTCGGCGACGCCTCTGACCCGAGGACGCACATGTAAGGAGGACAGAAGTATGGAGGAAAGAAAAGTACTGCTGTCTGTCAAAGATCTGGATGTGAAATTCCGCGTTCGCGGCAGGATCCTGACGGCGATCCGCGGCATTTCGCTCGACATTTACGAAAATGAATCCATCGCCATCGTGGGCGAGTCGGGCTCGGGCAAATCCGTCTTCACCAAGACCTTTGCCGGCATGCTCGATTCCAACGGCTATATCGACCGCGGCTCTGTCATCTTCAACGATCCGGAGCTCTCGGACACGTCCGTGAAGCTGTCGGGCCGCGCGTGGAGCGCCATCCGCCGCACCGCCGCCAAGCTCGACGGCAGCGCGAAATATGAGCACGGCGCGGAGATCTACAAGCAGATCCTCGAGCTGGAGTCCGAGCGCAAGCGCAAGGCCACGCTCTCCGAGGAAGAGGACAAGCGCATCTCGGACGAGATCCACGATCTGGAATACCAGCGCACCGAGGCGAACAATCTCAAGCAGACCTTCGACCCGAAAAAGGAGAAGGACAAGATCCGCGAGATTACCGCTGAGGTGGAGCGTCTGGAAAAGGCGATCAAGGAAGCGCAGGAAAACCGCGAGAAGCTCATCAAGGAGCATAAGCAGGCGCTGGATCAGGACACGGAATACAACAAGCGCTATCAGGAGCGCATGGCGGAGCTGAAAGCGGACTACGCCAAGGCCTGCGCCGAGCCCGTCACGGACGAGCAGAAGGCGCGCGATCTCGCGCTTGCCAAGGAGTTTTACCTCTCCACCGGCCGCTACGGCACGATTAAGCGCAACAAGTGCATCAATGCCCTTGTCAAGAACACGGTCAAGGCGATGAAGCTCGGCGTGGACCTGTCCGAAGACGGCGAGCGCGACAGCCTCTATCCCGAGGGCGTGCTGCGCTGCCGCATCCTCGACGAGGATGAGACGAAGCTCCACGGCACCTGCATCAACGACATGGCCAAGATCCGCGATCCCGGCGACTGGAGCCAGATCCGCGGCAAGCGCATCGCCACGGTCTTCCAGGACCCGATGACCTCGCTCAACCCGATCATCACGATCGGCAAGCAGATCACGTCCGTCATCCTGAAGCATCAGGACTGCTCCGAGATCGAAGCGCGCGCCCGCGCGCTGGAGCTGATGAAGAAGGTCGGCATTCCCAATGCGGAAAACCGCTTCGACGACTATCCGTTCCAGTATTCCGGCGGCATGCGCCAGCGTATCGTCATCGCCATTGCCCTGAGCTGCCGTCCCAAGATCCTCATCTGCGACGAGCCGACGACGGCGCTGGACGTGACGATCCAGGCGCAGATCCTGAAGCTTCTGAAGGATCTGCAGAAGGAGTATGAATACACGATCGTCTTCATCACGCACGACCTCGGCGTCGTGGCGAACATCGCCGACCGCGTGGCCGTCATCTATGCCGGTCAGATCGTGGAGGTCGGCACGGTGGAGGAGGTCTTCTATGATCCCCGCCATCCGTACACCTGGGCGCTGCTCAGCTCGCTCCCGCAGCTGACGCAGAAGGACACGGAGCTGTTTTCCATCGCCGGTACGCCGCCGTCTCTTTACAACAAGATCACCGGCGACGCCTTCGCGCCCCGCAACCCGCACTGCATGAAGATCGATACGCTGCTCGAGCCGCCGATGTTCAAGGTCACGGACACGCACTACGCCAAGACCTGGCTGCTCGATCCCCGCGCGCCGAAGATCGAAAAGCCCGAGATCATCCGCAACACCCATGAAAAGCTGATCCAGGCGTTCAACATTTGAGGAGGTGGGTAGGTTTTGAAAAAAAAGAAGCAGAAAATCGAAGAGAACCTGACGCCCACCGCCGCGCACCTGCCGGAGCACGGCCCGATCGACGAGACCGGCCGTGAGATCCTGCTCCAGGTCAAGAACGTGGACATCACGTTCGGCAAGGGCGATACCGCCGTCCGCGCGGTCAAGAACGCGAGCTTTGATATCTACAAGGGCGAGACCTTCTCGCTCGTGGGCGAGTCCGGCTCCGGCAAGACCACGGTCGGCCGAGCGGTCATCCGCGTCAACCCCTGCGCCGCCGGCGAGATCGACTACAAGGGCGTGCGCATCTCCGGCAAGATCCCGCGCAGCCTCGACCGCGAGGTCATCCGCAACATCCAGATGGTGTTCCAGGATCCCGCCGCGTCGCTCAACGAACGCGCCACCGTGGACTATATCATCTCCGAGGGCCTTTACAACTTCCACCTCTATGAAAACGAGGCGGACCGCGTACAGAAGGTCGAGAAGATGATCGAGGAGGTCGGCCTGCTGCCCGAGCACCTCACACGCTATCCGCATGAGTTTTCCGGCGGCCAGCGCCAGCGCATCGGTCTGGCCCGCGCGATGGTCATGGAGCCGGAGCTCGTCATCGCCGACGAGCCGATCTCGGCGCTGGACGTCTCGATCCGCGCGCAGGTTCTGAACCTGATGAAGAAGTTCCAGAAGGAACAGGGCGTTACCTATCTCTTCATCGCGCACGATCTGAGCATCGTCCGCTTTGTCTCCGACCGCATCGGCGTCATCTATAAGGGCAACATCGTGGAGGTCGCCGAGACGGACGAGCTGTTTGACTTCCCGCTCCATCCGTACACGCACTCTCTGATCTCCGCCATCCCGATCCCCGATCCGCAGCTGGAAAAGCACAAGGTGCTCTATACCTATGATCCCTCCATCCACGATTACAGCGAGGATCAGCCGGAGCTCGTGAACATCGGGCACGACCACTGGGTCTACGGCAACAAAAAAGAGATCGAGGAGTACAAGGCGATCCGCGAGAAGAACGTGCCGCTGAAGTCCATCACGATCTCGGACGATCTCGAGGAGATCGAAAAGAAGATCGAGGAGTCCGAAGAGCTGCACGCCGCCGACGGCTTCCTGGAGCGCCCGCTGCACGACAAGGGCAGCTTCTGGCTCGGCTTCGTGTCGTTCTTCCTGTCGATCCTCGGCCTGATCGGCGCGGTGATCTTCCGCAACCACAATTACATCCGCAATTACAGGGTCTGCAAACGAGGCGCCATTGCCGGTCTCATCGTCAAGTGTGCGATCATCCTGCTGTTCCTGCTCGCCCTGTTCTTTGCCGTACACTAGACGCCGAAATCATGCCGCGCACCGGAGCTTCCGGCAGCGCGGCATTTTTTGAAAGACTATGAGAAAATTCGACCCCACTTTCAATCCACGTCCCGTGGAACATATCGAACTGCCGGAGGGCAACACGCGCCCGCGCTGGATCATCGTCGCGGCGCTGCTTGTCGTTGCGACCATCGCGTTCGGCGTCGGACTCAGCGGCGTGCTCAACCGCGAGGGCGGCTGGACGGACGTCGAGGCGCTGAGCGGCGCGCCGGGCTGCGCCGCGGAATTCTCCCTGCAATACTGCCTGCCCGACAAAGGCGGCAGAGCGGTCCTGCGCGAGGTCTCGGCACTCTACACCTCCGCCTGCACGCGCGCAGCGCAGGTTTACAGCGCCGAGGAGGACTTTGACGGTGTCGGCAATGTGCATTCCATAAACGCGAAGCCGAATGAGATCGTCACGGTCGAGCCGGAGCTGTATGCCGCGCTTCAGCTGGTGCAGCAGACGGGAAATCGCGCTGTGTATCTCGCACCGCTGTATGAGACCTACCTGAGCCTGTTTTTCTGCCAGGATGATGCCGAGACGGCGGATTATGACCCTCTGCAGAACCCGGAGCTCGCGGAATCTTTCCGGGAGCTTGCGGCCTTTGCCAACGACCCGGAGCAGATCGATCTGGAGCTGCTGGGCGGGCGGCAGGTGCGGCTCAGGGTCGCGCCCGCCTATCTGCAGTACGCGCAGGAAAACGGCGTCGGCTGTTTTTTCGATTTCGGCTGGATGAAGAATGCCTTCATTGCGGACGACCTGGCCTCGGCGCTGAAAGCGCAGGGCTTCACCGACGCGGTGCTGCAGTCCGTTGACGGCTTCGGCTGCAATCTCAGCGAGCGCGGCGATCGCTTCGCCATGCAGATCTTCGACGGCGTGCCGAAGCTCGTCGCCGAAATGGAGTATGCCAAGCCCCTGTCGTTCGTGAGCATGCACAGCCGCAGCATCCACCCCGGCGACAGAGACTGGTACTATGAGTTTGAGAGCGGAGAGGTCCGGGCGATCTATCTCGACCCCGCGGACGGAATGCCGAAAACGGCGATCGATGACCTGCTGCTCTGGTCGGGAAAGCTTGGCTGCGGCGCGCTCGTGCTGCGCGCGTGCGAGGCTTATCTCACGGACGCCTTCGATCCCGCGGCGCTGGACGTCCCGGAGCTCTTCTGCGCGTACTGTGAGCAGAATAAGCTGTATTGCAGCGACCCCGATGTACAGTTCCCCGAACTATTGGACGGCTATCAGGAGGTGACGCCATGAGCGGCAACGATTCTGTCATGCGCTTTCTCTACGGCACCGTGCCCGGACGCGCAGCGCTGGGTCTGATCCAGAAAACGCGCGCCGAGCGCGTGGCGGTGCGGTTTCTGCACTCGCCTTTGTCGCGCCCGCTGATCGCGCGCTTTGCCCGCGCGCATCACATCCCCGAGAACCAGTGGCGCGGCAGGAAGTTTCGCTCCTGCCGGGAATTTTTCATTCGCCGGCTCGACCGCGACGCGGACATGACGCCCGATCACCTCATCAGCCCCTGCGACGGCTGGCTGAGCGTGTTTCCCATCGAGGAGACCAGCAGCTTTTCCATCAAGCGCTCGCGTTACCGCGTGGCGGATCTGCTGGGTGATGCGCAGCTCGCGGAGCGCTTTCGCGGCGGCGTGTGCATGATCTTTCGCCTCTGCGCCTCGGACTACCACCGCTATTGCTTCATCGACGACGCCGTGCTGGGCGAGAACCACTTCATCCCCGGCGTGCTGCACAGCGTGCAGCCGATCGCCTGCGAGCGCTATCCCGTCTATACCCTGAACCGCCGCAGCTGGTGCCGGATGGACACCGAGCACTTCGGCACCGTCGTGCAGACGGAGATCGGCGCGCTCGTCGTGGGCGGCATCGTGAACCACCATGCAAACTGCGCCGTGCACCGCGGTGAGGAAAAGGGCTATTTTGATCTTGCGGGCTCCACGATCACGCTGTTTTTCGAGCCGGGACGCGTCACGCTGCGTCCGGAGTTTGCGCGCGCGCTGCGCGACTGCGACGAGGTGCGCGTGGAGCGCGGTCAGTGGATCGGAAACGGAGGGCGCGCATGAAAACGCTGACCGACACCAGACGCCTGACGCGGCAGCAGGTCTATTCCGTCTGCGCGCTGGTGATCGCGTTTCTGGCAAATCAGCTCGCGTTTCAGGGCGCGCGCGTTTTCAGCTTTTGGCGTTACCACTTTGACTTTACGCTGCCGCTGGATCTGAAGATCCCGTTTCTGCCGTGGACGCTCTCGATTTATTTCGGCGCGTTCGTGTTCTGGGCGGTGAGCCTGTACTTCTGCTCGCTCCGCCCGCGCGAGGAGAGCGACCGCCTGTTCTGCGCGGACATCATCTCCAAGATCGTGAGCTTTCTGTTTTTTGTGATCCTCCCGACGACGAACGTGCGCCCGCCGGTGAACGGCACGGGCCTCTTTGACGCCGGAATGCGCTTCCTTTTCTGGATTGACCGGGCAGACAATCTCTTCCCGTCCATCCACTGCTCCATGAGCTGGCTGTGCTGGCTCTGGGTGCGCGGAAAGCGGGAGATCCCGCTGTTCTGGCGCTTGGCGTCGTTCGTGTTCGCGGCCGCGGTGTGCTTTTCCACGCTCACGACGCGGCAGCACGTGTTTGTGGATGTGATCGGCGGCATCCTCCTCGCGGAGGCATGCTGGGCGATTGCCGCGAACGAAAAGATCAGCGGCGTCTACACCCGCGCGATGGAGAAGCTCCTCGACACGCTGCCCTGACGGGAAACAAAAAAGCGTTCCTGCTTTGAAAAGCAGGAACGCTCTTTTTTTATGCTCAGAGGATCGGAATCTTGATCTTCAGGTCGCTCAGCGGCCAGGCGGAGCAGGGGTGGAACCAGCCGAGCTGCTTGTCCATCTCGCGGCGTCCGTCGCCGATGGGGGAGACGAAGATATCGCCCGAAAGGAGCTGGCTGCGGCAGAAGCCGCACTCGCCGTTGCGGCAGTGGGTGTCCACGGGGATCGCCGCGCGCTCGAGCGCGACCGCCACGGGCTCGGAGGCCGCGGCCTCGATCACGTCCTCCTGAATGCCGCGCACGACCGTGATTTTGAACGTCTTTTCCTCCGTGCCCTTCGGGTAGCCGGGGACGGTGGAAATGTCGGCGGGGTTGTTCACCACGTCGTGGCGGAAGCGGTACTTCGGCACGCCCATCTCCTCGAGCGCCCTGGACACGAACTGATACATCGCGAGCGGGCCGCAGAACATGTAGGTGCTGTCGGGCTCGGAGTATTTTTCGATAATCTCCTTCGTGATAAAGCCCTTTTCGCCGTCCCAGTCGGGATCGTCCGAGAGGACATGCACGACTCTGACGTCCGCGCAGTCGGCGCAGATCTTGTCGAGCTCCTCTTTCAGCACGATGTCGTCGGACTTCACGGAGCCGTAGAGGATCGTAAGCTTGCACGCGCCTTTGAGCTTGCCGTAGGCGATCTCCTTTGCCATGGAGGCAAAGGGCGTGATGCCGCTGCCGCCCGCGAGCGCCACGAGATTCTTCGTGTCGCGCAGGGGCTCGAAGTAGAACGTGCCGAACGGCATGGAGCCGTCGATCACATCGCCGACCTTCAGCGTTTCAAAGAGGTAATCCGGCACGAGATACGGCGCGTTGCGGCGGATCGTCACCTCGAAAAACGGCTTGTCGCCGCGCGCCTCGAACGGCGCGGAGGCGATCGTGTAGGGGCGGGTCAGCAGGCTGTCTCCGATCTGCAGGCGGAAGTTGACGTACTGCCCGGACTGGAACACGGGGATGTGTCCGTCGAGCGATTCAAAGCGGAACGTCTTCGCCGTGGGGGAGGCGTCGCGGATGTCCGTGACCTTGAAGCGCATCTCCAGCGGGTGCAGCTTGTCCGCCAGCTCGCGGATCGGATCCTTGGGCTGGGGCACGGCGGAGGCGCGCTCCAGCTTTTCCCGGCGCGCCTTGGTCACGCGGCTGGCGCCGCCCACATCTTTCAGAAATCCTTTTACGTTGATCATTTCCCGGCCTCCTTCTTCTGCTTCATGGCGCTGAGCACCGTCTTTGCGGCGAGTCTGCCGTTTTTGATCTGCGGCGCCTGTCCGTCACCGGCGACTGCGTGGGCTCCGGCGAAAGCCAGACCCTCGATGAAGCGCTCCTCCGGCTCCATCGTGCGCTTGGCGACGATGTGGTTGTCCATGGAGTGGCTGTAACCGTAGATCGAGCCTTTCCACGCGCCCACATAGTGGGAGATCGTGATTGGTGTGGAGACCTCGATCTCCGCGATGCGGCTGCGGAAGTCCACGCCGTTTTTCTCGATGAATTTGTCGATCATCTCACTGGCGAGACGGCGCTTCAGGTCATAGTATTCCTCCTCCGTGACGCCGAGGAACGGCTCGACGGGGACGAGGTTCGTGATCGAAACGTGCGTGTAGCCCTCGGGCACGCAGTCGGGGTTGGCGTAGTTCAGGCACACGGTGGTGAGGAAGTTGTAGGGCTCGGAGAGATTCTGGGCGTTGCGCCAGATCTCGTTGGTGTCCATCGTGTCGCCGGAGAACGTGTTGTAGTTCACAAAGCCGTTTTCCTCCGGCGTCCCGGCGAGAATGAGCATGACGCTCACGGGGCAGACGTTCAGGCGGTTGCCGTTGACGAATTTGATCGCGCCCTCCGGCACCTCGCTCAGCGGCTCGATCATGGAGGTGTAGACCCGGTTCGGGTAAGCGCCGGAGATGACATAGTCGCAGTGGATCTCGTCGCCGCGGTGCGTGCGCACGCCGTAGACCTTGCCGTCGCGCACGAGGATCTTCTCGACCTCCTGACGGAACTCGATCTGCGCGCCGTTTTCCTCGACCTTCTGCTGCATGCGCATGCTCATCTCGTGCGAGCGGTTGCGCGGCACGAAGCTGCCGCGGAAGTAGTCCGCCATGCAGTAGGCGTAGATCGTGAACGGCAGATTGTCCATCGGCTCGCCCACATAGATCCAGTAGGGCGTGAGCATGTCCACCGCCTTCTGCGGCAGATCGAACGTCTTGATGACCTCGGTCGCGCTGTAACCCGCCACGCGCACAAAGTCCGGATGCTTCAGGAGCATCTTGGCCTTGCTCATCGGGGGATCGGCCACGGAGATCTCGTCCATGCTGTTCGTCACGCGGTCGCAGAGCTTGATGAGGTCATAGACCTTCTGGTAGGTGCCGGGGCAGACCTTGTCCACGTCCCGCGCCATCTGCTCATAGCCGTCGTGCATGATCGCGTTGATGCCTTCGCTCGGCAGCAGCACGCGGTAGCACTCCGGCACGGGCAGCCAGTCGATATCGACGCCCACCTCGTCCAGCCACGCGCCGACGACCATGCGCTTGTCTTTCGGGCCGATGGACATCATCTCGTGCAGAGACGCCTCCATCTCGAAGCCGTTGCGCACAAAGTCCGTGGCGACGCCGCCGGGCATGTTGTTTTTCTCCAGGATCAGAATGTCCTTGACGCCTCTTTGCTGCAGCTGCAGCGCCGCGGCCATACCGGCGAGCGCGCTGCCGATGATGACCACGTCATAGTGTTCCTTATAGAAACCCAATGCGATTCCTCCTCACAGGTTGGTTTTCAGCAGGGCAGAATGCCCTTGTTATTTATTATACAATAGTTCCCGCAATTTCGCAATCACCGAAAACTGTAACCACGCGCCGGGCATTGAATCCCGCACCCGTTTGTGCTACAATTTCGGCATCACCAGAGTCATCAGGAGGCGGATACCATGAGCGGAATCGCATACGGCGTGGGCGTGGGCCCCGGGGACCCGGAGCTGATGACCCTGAAAGCCATTCGACTGATCCGGCAGGCCGATGTGATCGCCGTGCCGGGCACGGCGGCAAGGGACGCCGCCGCCTACAAGATCGCTGCCGCCGTCGTGCCGGAGCTGGCGGACAAGGAGCTGCTCGCCGTCCCCATGCCCATGACGCGGGACCGCGCGCTGCTTGCCGCCGCGCACCGGGACGGCGCAAAGCGTCTGGAGCAGATTCTGGACCAGGGCAGGGACGTGGCCTTTCTCACGCTCGGCGACCCCGCGATCTATTCCACGTTCAGCTATCTCATGCGCATCCTGAAGGCGGACGGCTATCCGGTGGAGCTCGCGGCAGGCGTTGCGTCCTTCTGCGCGGCGGCGGCGCGGCTGGGCGTCCCGCTCACGGAGTGGGACGAGGCGCTGCACATTCTGCCCGCCGTCCACAGGACGGACGACGCGCTCGATCTGCCCGGCACCTATGTGCTGATGAAGTCCGCCGGCCGCATGGCGGAGGTCAAGGCGCTGCTGCGCCGGAGCGGGCGGGACGTGTGCGCCGTGGAAAACTGCGGCATGGACGCTGAGCGCGTCTTCCGGAGCGTCGAGGACATTCCCGACGACGCCGGATACTTCTCCCTGATCGTGGCGCGGGAGCGCATGATGTGACGGTCGTATTCTGAATCTTCACCCACAGCTTTACTGCCGCAGGACGCCGGTGTCCTGCGGCAGTTTTGTTTTGCCCAGGGCGCAGAACTCTTTCCGTCCGATCGCCCGAACGCTTTTGCACAACCTCCCCCGGGGGATGCAAAAATGAACAAAAATACTGTTTTCCGACAAAACATCCCCCGGGGGAGGTTGTGCAGTGCAAACCGCTTGTGCTATAAAACTGAATGAGAGAATTGCTATTTACACAAAGATTGCCGGGAGGGGTGTCAGTGGGCAGGTATGTGCTTCGCAGATTATTGCAGTTGATACCGGTTCTGATCGGCATCACGTTTTTGTCTTTCGCCATGATGCGCATCGCGGGCAGCGACGCGATCACGGAGATGTATGCCAACAAGGGAGCGGTGCCGCAGGAGATCATCGACGCGGCGCGCGCCGATCTGGGGCTGGACAAGCCCTTTCTCACGCAGTATTTCTCGTGGCTCGGCGGCATGCTCACCGGCGATATGGGCACGAGCTACATCTCGGGCCGAAACGTGTTCGATACCTTCGTCTCCAAGCTCCCTGCGACGCTGCTGCTGACGGGACTGAGCATTCTGCTGACTGTGATCATCTCCATTCCGCTGGGCGTGCTCGCGGCGGTGCGGCATGATCGATTCACAGACTATCTGATTCGCTTCTGCAGCTTCGTCGGCAACTCCCTGCCGAACTTCTTCGTGGCGATGCTGCTGATGTATTTTCTCAGCATCCGCCTCGGCTGGCTGCCGGTCATCTCGAGCGGCCTGAGCCTGAAGAGCGCCGCCATGCCGACGCTGACGCTCGCCATCGCCATGAGCGCGAAGTACCTGCGCCAGGTGCGCGCGACGGTGCTGGAGGAGCTCAGCCGCGACTATGTCGTCGGCGCGCAGGCGAGAGGCGTGCGCGGACACATCACGCTCTGGCGCAGCGTCATGAAGTCCGCCATGCTCACGATCATCACGCTCCTCGCCCTCTCCATCGGCAGCCTCCTCGGCGGCACGGCGATCATCGAATCCATCTTCATGTGGGACGGCGTCGGCAGGCTCGCCGTGGACGCGATCACCATGCGCGACTACCCGATCATACAGGCCTACGTCGTCTGGATGGCGATTATCTATGTACTTGTAAACCTGATTACCGATCTTATGTATCACGCCATGGATCCCCGTATCAGACTGGGGGTGGTGCAGGATTGAAGGAACCGACTGTTCGCATTCAAAAGCTGCGCCGCGATACGCTCAAGGGCCGCCTCATCGTGTTCAGCGCGCTTGCAGTTTTGCTGCTGCTCGCCTCGGTATTTTCCGAGCAGCTGTGCCCCTATGACCCCTACGCGCAGGATCTGAGCATCGCCAAGATGGCGCCGAGCGCCGCGCATCTGTTCGGCACGGACCGCTACGGGCGCGACATGCTCTCGCGCGTCATCGTCGGCAGCAGGACCAGCATTTTTTCCACGCTCCTGCTCGTCGCCATCATCACTGTCATCGGCACGATCATCGGCGTGTTCGCCGGCTGGGTCGGCGGCGCTGCCGATACGATCCTGATGCGCATCTCCGATCTGTTTCTCGCGTTCCCCGGCCTCGTGTTCGCGCTGGCCGTGGCGGGCGTGCTCGGCGGCGGCCTGCATAATGCCATCATCGCGCTCGCCGCGATCTCGTGGCCGAAGTTTGCCCGCATCGCGCGCAGCCAGACGCTCGCGCAAAAGGAAATGCCCTATTTCCACGCGGCGAAGCTCGCGGGCGGCAGCTCCATGCAGATCATCGTCAAGCACGTCCTGCCGAATATCATGGGGCCGGTTCTCGTCACGTCCATGCTGGACATCGGCACGATGATGATGGAGCTTGCGGGCCTGTCGTTCCTCGGCCTCGGCGCAAAGCCGCCCGCCGCGGAGTGGGGCAGCATGATCTCGGACACGCGCGGCCTGCTGCAGACCGCCCCGTGGCTGACGTTCGCGCCGGGTCTTGCGATTTTCGTGTCCGTCATGATCTTCAATCTTCTGGGCGACACGGTGCGCGACTACCTCGACCCGAAAATGAGAGGAGGGCAGCGCGCATGAAACCGTTGTTGGAATATGACCGCGTTACGATCTCCTATAACGGCATACCCGCCGTGCAGGACGTTTCCGTCTCGCTCTCCGAGGGCGAGATCCTCGGCGTCGTCGGCGAGTCCGGCAGCGGCAAGAGCACGCTCATCCGGGCGGCCATGGGGCTGCTCGGACCCGCCGGCATGGTCACGCGCGGCGATATCTGGTACAAGGGAAAGAATCTTCCTGATTTGAAACCCTCCGAGATGCGCAGACTCTGCGGTCCGGAGCTGGGCATGATCTTCCAGAGCGCGGGCGCGTCGTTCTGCCCGATCCGCACGGTCGGAAAGCAGCTGTATGAGAGCGTGCGCGAGCACGAGAACATCTCCAGGGCCGCGTTTGAAGACCGCGCCTCGGACATTCTGGACAAGATCGGCTTTTCGGATCCCGCGCGGATCTTAAAGAGCTTCCCCTTCGAGCTCTCCGGCGGCATGCAGCAGCGCGTCGGTATCGCCTCGGCGATGCTCCTGCGCCCCAGCGTTCTCATGGCGGACGAGCCGACGAGCGCGCTGGACGTGCATGTGCAGAAGCAGGTCGTGGAGGAGATGCTGCTCATGCGCGAGCAGTTCGGCATCAGCATCATCATCGTCACGCACAACATCGGCGTCGTCGGCGCGATGGCGGACAATGTCCTCGTCATGCGGGGCGGCAGAGCCGTCGAGTACGGCCCTGCAAAGCAGGTGCTGGAGCATCCGGAAACGGAGTACACCAAAACGCTGATGGCCGCCGTGCCGCGGCTGGAGAGGGGAGGCGTGACAAATGCCTGAACCGATCCTGTCCGTCAGCGGACTGACCAAAACCTTTAAGCTCCGGGGCAGGGAGGACGTCCGCGCCGTGAGGGACGTGACGTTCGACCTCCTGCCGGGCGAGTGCCTCGGCCTCATCGGCGAGAGCGGCAGCGGCAAAACCACGCTTGTGCATCTCATCACCGGGCTCACACCGGCGACCTCCGGCTCCGTCGTGCTCGACGGACTGGACGTCACGAAGCTGAAAGGGAAGGCCCTGCGTGCCGCGTGGAAAAAGATGCAGGTCGTCTTTCAGACGCCGACGGAGTCCTTTGATCCCCGCCGCACGCTCGGAGACGGCATCTGCGAGAGCATGCGCAACAACGGCTTGTCCAAAGCAGATGCGCGCAAGCGCGCCGGGGAGCTGCTGGAGCGCTGCGGACTTCCGGCGGACTTTGCAAAGCGCTATCCCCACGAGGTCAGCGGCGGACAGTGCCAGCGCGCCGCAATCGCCCGCGCCCTCGCCATCGAGCCGAAGCTGCTGATCTGCGACGAGGCGACGAGCGCCCTCGACGTGACGATTCAGGCGGAGATCATCGAGCTGCTGCGCACGCTCCGCCGCGAGCTTGACATGTCGATCCTCTTCGTCTGCCACGACATCGCCCTTGTGCGGCAGTTCTGCGACCGCGTGCTCGTCATGTACCGCGGCGAGCTCGTGGAGACCGGCGTCCCCGCCGAGGTGATCGCCGAGCCGAAAAACGCCTATACACGGGATCTCATCAACAGCATCCTGTAAGAATAACAGAAAGAGAGGAATCATGATGAACAAAAAGATGCTAACCCTGCTCCTGACAGCCGTGCTGCTGCTCGGCCTGCTCTCCGGCTGTTCGGGCGGCGACAAGTCCGCGCCCGGCGCCCCTGCCGGTGCGAAGACCCTCGTCATCGGCGACACCACGTTCAACTCCGAAAACTGGGAGGAGACCGTAGACCCCCACACCACCTACAACGGCTGGGCCTGCATCCGCTACGGCATCGGTGAGACACTCGTGCACTACACCGACACCATGGAGCTCGAGCCCTGGCTCGCCACCGAGTGGGACAACGATGGCGACTGCACCTGGACGGTCACGCTGCGTGACGGCGTGAAGTTCTCCTCCGGCCGCGACATGGACGCCGCCGCTGTCAAGCAGTGCCTCGACCATCTGCTCGAAACGCACGACCGCGCTCCCTCCGATACCAAGATCGAGAGCATCGAGGCCGACGGTCAGGTCCTGACCATCAAGACCTCCGAGCCGGTCCCCGCTCTGATGAACTACCTCGGCGACCCCTACGGCTGCATCATCGATGTGGACGCCTCCGACTTTGACAAAGGCATCGTGGCCGGCACCGGTCCCTATGTCGTGAAGGACATGGTCACGGACGACCACCTCACCCTCGTCCCGAACGAGAACTACTGGGGCGGCCTGACGAACACCCAGCCGAAGCTCGATGAGATCACCGTCCGCACCATCTCCAACGGCGACACCCTCTCCTCCGCGCTGCAGGCCGGCGACATCGACTGCGCCTACGGCATGGCCTATGAGGCCTATCCGAACTTCGAGAACGACAACTACCAGTTCTCCAGCATCCAGACCTCCCGCGCGTTCTTCGGCTCGATGAACATGACGAGCCCCGTCATCCAGGATCCCGCCGTCCGCAAGGCGATCGCCATGGGCATCAACAAGCAGGGCTTCGTTGACACCCTGCTCGACGGGCACGGCGTCGTCGGCAACGGCGCGTTCCCCGACGGCTTCAGCACCTTCGGCGGCGAGAAGATCAAGACCGAGGGCTATGATCCCGACGGCGCGAAGAAGGTCCTCGAGGAGGCCGGCTGGGTCGACTCCGACGGCGACGGCATCCGCGAGAAGGACGGCACCAAGCTCGTCATCCGCTGGCTGACCTATCCCAGCCGTCAGGAGCTGCCGCTGCTGGCAGAGTCTGCGCAGGACAGCCTGAAGCAGATCGGCATTGAGGTCGACATTAACTGCACCGCCAACCGCCGCGAGTTCCTGGCTGACATGACATCCTGGGACATCTACGCCTCCGCGCTGGTCACGGCGCCCTCTGGCGACCCGCAGTACTTCTTTACCACGAGCTGCCTGCCCGAGCAGAGCTATAACTTCGGCGCCTATGAGAACGCGGAGGTCAACGCGCTCATGGAAAAGCTCGCCACCGAGTTCGATACCGCCAAGCGTGCCGACCTCGCCGTCCAGCTCCAGCAGCTCATTCT
Source organism: uncultured Eubacteriales bacterium (assembly GCA_900316745.1). GTDB lineage: Bacteria > Bacillota > Clostridia > Oscillospirales > Oscillospiraceae > CAG-103. Next base: position 243,825 of record ONEB01000002.1, read on the forward strand.
GGACGACAACGCATACGTCTTCTGCTCCTTCCTGCAGATGAACATGATCTCCAAAGCAAACGTCAGAAACTACACCGCGCACGCCTGCGACTACTACCAGATCACCGCGGATCTCGATCTTGTATGATGCCTCCGGCAATATCCCCCCCTCGGGGGTTGCACAGCGGCGTGTTTTGCTTTACAATCAGACCAAATCACACCGCTGAAAAGGAGAAATCGCATGAAGCCGCTCAAGCAGAGAATCACGGATTACTGGACACAGCGCGCAGACGCCTTTTTCGACCTGCGGCTGCGGGAGCTCTCGGATCCCAAGCGCGAGCGCTGGCTGGCGGAGTTCCGCCGGTTCATTCCCGGGGAAACGAGAGAGCTTCGCGTGCTGGATCTCGGCACCGGAACGGGCTATTTCGCGCTCCTGTTCGCGTCCGAGGGACATGAGGCTGTCGGCATCGATCTGACGGAGAGCATGATCGAAAAGGCGAAAGAAACGGCAGCGCTCCTGGGGCTGGACGCCGCGTTCTATGTCATGGACGCCGAGGAGCCGGATTTCGAGGATGAGAGCTTCGACGTGCTGGTCACGCGGAATCTGACGTGGACGCTGCCGCATCTGGAGAGCGCCTATCACGAGTGGTATCATCTCCTGAAGCCGGGCGGTGTGCTGATCAATTTTGACGCCGACTATGCCAACCACATCGACACGATGGCGGAGGACAGGCTGCCGGAGAATCACGCGCACAAGCTCGTCCCCAAAAGCCTGAGCGAGGAGAACGAGGCCATCACCGTGGAGGTCGCCGCCTATCAGCAGGCGCGCCCGCAGTGGGATGTGCAGCTTCTGCTTCAGGCGGGCTTCTCGGATATCCGGATCGATACCGGCGTCTGGAAGCGCGTCTATCAGGAGATCGACGAGTTTTATAATCCCACGCCGATCTTCACCATCGCGGCATACAAAACATAAACAAATGTACACCGATTCAAGGTGCCCTCGGGCACCTTGAATCTTTTTTGTTGTGCATGCGCGCGGAGTTTGGTATAATGAAAGCACGAACAGTGAAAGGAGCATGGCTATGAAAACAGGCAGAGTGATTCTCATCCTGCTCTTGGTCGCCGTGGTGCTGGGTGCCGCGCTTGCGCTGATCCTGCCGCGCGATCTGGATCTGCATCTCGGCCAGTCCGGGCGGCCCGAGCAGACCGGCTCCGCGCTCACCGCGTGCGGGATCCTCCATGAGCCGGAATTCGGCGGGGTGTATCTCAAGAGTACGATCTAGGACTTCAATGCGCTGGGCTTTGCTCACGGCGGCAGCGCCGCGCTGATCCCAGACAGCCAGACGCCGGGAATCCATGATTCCCGGCGTCTTTTTTATCGGATTTGGCTTTGTTGATTTCTCTGCAGAGCCTCGGTGGAACAATCTGCGGATAGAGAGAAAAGGCTCAGACAGGATGCAGCAGACAACCGGAAGCCGATTGCCGCACCGGTGCTGCCTCATTGCCTCATGCAGGCGCAGACTGCCATCTATGAAAAATTTTGGGAAATCCATCGAATTTCTTAAAGGCAATTTCAGCCCACCCTACTTGTCAAATGGCACAAAAACAGATAAAATCATTTCGATACTCTGTGCATATTTGCCAGTTTAACGTGCAACAGTAACGGAGGGAGTGTCGAAATGGAACAGAAACGAAACGGCTTCGGGACCCGCATCGGATTTGAGTTGGCTGCGGCCGGATCGGCGGTGGGACTCGGAAACTTATGGGGATTTCCATACAAGGCGAGCGCGAATGGCGGTGCTGCCTATTTGTTCGTCTATCTTGCCTGTATTTTTCTCGTCGGCGCGATCGCCATGCTTGCAGAGTTTTACATCGGACGGCGCAGCAAGGCAAACCCTGTCAGCGCCTATAAGGCAATCTCTCCCAACTGGGGATGGATCGGGCTGCTCGCCGTTGTGGTTCCTGCGCTGATCATGTGCTACTACTATGTTCTCGGCGGATACACCGTGAAGTATGCGCTGAATTCCTTCGTCGGCAATGCCGGGCGCTTTGAGCGCTTTGCCGGGAATGTTGGTGATGTGATCCTGCACACGGTCGTCTTCGCGCTTGTCGCGCTTGCGATTGTGACCGCGGGCGTTCGTCACGGAATCGAGAAGTCCGCAAAGCTGCTTCTACCGACCATGCTCGTGATTCTGATCGTGATCAGCAGCTTTTCTCTGCTCCTCGGCGCAGGCGTGCAGGAGGGCCTGGCTTATTACCTCAAGCCCGATTTTTCCAAGCTCACCGGATCGGGCATCCTCTCGGCAATGGGACAGGCGTTTTTCTCCCTTTCCCTTGGCTGCGGCGCGATGATCACTTACGGCTCTTACTCCGGCAAGCAGGTGAATCTGGCGCGCTCGACTGCCGTGGTCTGCATTCTGGACGGTGTGCTGACCTTCATGGTTGGTCTGGCTGTGTTTCCGGCGCTCTTTCACTATGCTGCGGTTTCGGGCTCCGGCCTTTCGGAACTCGGCATGGGCGGCACTGGCTTGATGTTTATTACGCTGCCGATGGTGTTTGAGGATATGGGCGCCGGCGGCCAGATTCTGAGCCTGCTGTATTTCACCATGGCTGCGATCGCGGCGACGACATCCGTGATCTCCATTCTGGAGGTCGTGACGCAGTTCATCATTCAGCGGCACAAGGTCGACCGCACCCGCGCGGTTTCCGTGGTGACTCTCGTCTGTGTGGCACTGAGCATTCCGGTCGGTCTGAGCCTCGGGTTGAGCCTGAACGGGAGCAGCGAGCTTCAGATCTTCGGAAAGAACCTGCTGGAGCTTCTCGACAGTGTTACGAATACGCTTCTGATGCCGCTGTGCGCGCTGCTCGCCTGCATCGCGGTCGGCTGGAAGCTTCCGAAGTCCGAGCGCTTCACGGGCTTCAGCGGCGTGATGCTTCGCTTCATCACGCCCGCGCTGATCGTCGTGATCGGGCTTTTCGGAGCGCTGGACATCGTTTTTCCCGCGGCGGAAGGCGCACGCGCGTTTTCTTCGGATGGATTTGCGGTCGTCGTGATCGCCTGTATCATCGTGCTGCTCTGCGTGTTGGCGTATCGGATCTTCCTGAGAGATCGCGACACGGGTTCCAACGCCGACGAGGCGGAGGCGAATGCTCTGCGCAAAGAGAAACTCAGCGCAGGTCTTCAGCGCGGCTGGCAGCGTCCGGAATAAGGTGGTGACAACATGAAAAAGAATCATAGTATTATGGATGTTGTGACCATCGGTTTTGCGCTCTTTTCCATGTTCTTCGGCGCAGGAAACGTGATTTTCCCGCCCTATCTCGGGCTGCAGAGCGGAAGACAGTGGTTTGCGGGCTTCAGTGCCTATTATATTGCGGATGTGGCGCTTGCACTGGTGGCGCTGTTCGCGCTGCTGCGGGAGGGCAACTCCCACCGTGTCATGGAGCGTTTGGGCAAAAAAGCCGCACTGTTCCTGCTTACCGTCATCATCCTGTGCATCGGCCCGATGCTTGCCATTCCGCGTACGGCGGCGACCACCTATGAGATGGGCATTGCACAGCTGATTCCAGGCCTGAGCCCGATCGTTTTCTCCGCGCTGTTTTTTGCTCTGATCCTTGCGCTCAGCATCCGCGAGTCCGCGGTCATTGATATCATCGGGAAATTTCTGACGCCTGCGCTTCTGCTCGGCCTGGCGGTGCTGATCGTGATCGGCGTTGCGCATCCGCTGGGGGAGATCCATGAAGTCGTTCAGGTGGACAACGTCATTGTAAACGGCATTCAGGCCGGTTATCAGACGATGGACGTCCTTGCCGCGCTGGTTTTCGGCGCTGTTCTGATCAAAAGCGCCACGGACAAGGGATATGAAGAGAAGAAAGCGCGCATGAATGTGCTGGTCAAAAGCGCGCTGCTTGCAGGCCTTCTGCTCCTGCTGGTTTATCTGGGGCTCGCGTATCTCGGCGCTACGGTGTCGAAGCTGTATCCGGTGGATATCAGCAGAGCGGAGCTTGTGATCGCGATCGTCCAGAGCCTGCTCGGAAAGCCGGGCCTGATCATCTTTGCGCTGGTCGTTGCGCTCGCCTGCGTGACCACGGCTGTCGCATTGGTGAGCAGCGCCGCGAACCATTTTGCGGATCTCTGCAAAGGCAAGGTGTCGTATCAGATCTTTGTCATCATCATCTGCGTGTTCAGCGCAGTGGTTTCCAATCTCGGACTGGACACCATCGTTTCCATCGCAGCGCCGATTCTGGGCATTGTGTATCCGCCGGTGCTGGTGCTCGTCATCGTGAGCCTTGCAGCTCCGAAAATGACGAACAGCATTTGTATTTCAGCCGTGATCGGCGCTACGATCACGAGCGTTCTCTCCACGCTGGACGGATTCGGACTGTCCATGCCGTGGCTGCGGTATCTGCCCCTTTCCAACGTCGACATGGCGTGGGTGCTGCCGGCTTTGATTTTCGGTGTTGCCGCGTTCCTGTATCGCCTGCCCTGGCAGGAAAAGACCGTGGACGACTGAACGTCTCCGGTGAATCGGAAAGAATCCATGAAAGCTGCCATGCGTCCTGCATGGCAGCTTCAGATTTTTAAAAATGCCCGGCAAGGGTCTTTTTGACAGGCTGAGCAGTCGCCGGGATGCCTGCTGCGCAATCAGCAGATGATTGCAGAACGTGCCGATGCCGAGCCCGGACTCGCCGCAGGCATTGCGCACCGTGATGCTGTCAGCGCCCCGCTGCTTTTTTACAGGCGTTTTGCCAATGCGGTTCCGAGAATGACCACCAATTCCTCCAGGAAGCCCTCGACCTGTGGCGTTATGACTTTGCTGCGGTGCAGGATCATCTGAATCGACTGCCGGTGCTTCCAATGCGGAACGTTCAGGATCTTGATTTTTCCGGCGTCTGCGGCGTTCTTGACGGTATAAAGCGGGAGAACGGAGAGGAAATTGCCGTGTTCCACAATGCGGCAGGCGGTATCTGCGCTCTCCAGCCGGAATACCGGCTCACACTCCAGATGATGCTGTGCCAGTACACGCTCAAATTCCAGACTGTAAGGCGCCAGCGTCTCCATCAGGACCAGTTCCTGTTTCGTGATCTCTTCCAGGCTGACGCTTTTCTTCTCCGCAAGCGGGTGATTTGCGTTGGCGACAACTACAATGGGGATTTCGATCTCGTCCCAGATCAGCCATTCGCTGCGCGGGAGCGGATTGTTGATGATGCAGGCTGCGTCCAGCTGCCCGTTTCGCAGCCGCTCGATCAGCATGCTGGTCGTGTCCAGCGCAATCTCCAGCTTGACCTTGGGGAAGCGTCGGTGATAGGAAATAAACGCGTCCTCCAGCAGGAGCTCAGAAAGAGAATCGGTCATGCCAAGGCGCACTGTGCCGCCGAGAACATCCTCGGACTTGAGCATGTTCTCCATCCTGATGGCGATGGAGCTGAGCTGCTGGGCATAGGGCAGAAGCTCCTCGCCAAACTGCGTCAGCGTGACACGCCTCCCGATCCGGTTGAAAAGCGGACCTCCGACCTCCTGCTCCAGCTGTTGGATCTGGGCGCTGACATTGGACTGGGAGTAGCCGAGTTCTTTTGCCGCGTGCGTAAAATTATGCAGGGTCGCGACCTTCAGAAACGTATTGAGATTTCGGATTTCCACGCGCTGACACTCCTTCTCGTTTTTTCATCTTATCCTACCATGTCCGCCCGGAAAATACAATCTGCTTTTTTGATCGTTCCGATCAAATCTATTTGTTTTTCTTTTTGATAAAGCTGTGTTATTCTGTTAACAGAAAAGAAAATGTGCGGAAACAGAATAACGATATGAAAGGAGAAACGACATGAAACATACACTGCATACCCAGACCACTGCGGTCCACGGCGGAACCCGCAGGGACGATACCTTCGGCGCTATCAACGAGCCCATCTATATGACCTCCAACTACCGAATCCCCACCGACGGAACGCCCGTGGACTGGAGCGGTATTCACAGCAACATCTATCAGCGCAACCGCAACGTCAACCAGATGGTGCTGCAGGAGAAGCTCTGCGCCCTGACCGGCGCGGAGGACGGCGCGGTCTTTGCCAGCGGCGTGGCTGCTCTGGCAGCCGTGTTTACCACCTTCCTCAACTCCGGCGATCACGCCATTGTCTCCGAGGTCTGTTACAGCGCCACCAACCTGCTGTTCCGGGAATACCTGCCCAAGAAGTACAACATCGAGGTCACTCTGCTGGACACCACCGATACCGAGGCCGTCCGCGCTGCGGTTCGTCCCAACACCAGACTCATCCATGTGGAGACGCCGGGAAACCCCACCACCGGTATCAGCGATCTGGACGCCATCGCTGAGATCGCGCATGAGGCGGGCGCGCTCATGAGCGTGGACGCCACCTTCGCCGGCCCCGTCTGCATTTATCCCCTCCGCCATGGCGCCGATCTGGAGATCCACAGCATGACCAAGTACATCAACGGCCACGGCGACTCTTTGGGCGGCTGTGTCCTGGGACGCACGGAGCTGATCGACCAGGTCAAGGAGCTGGCCATGGTCAACTACGGCGGTATCCTCAGCCCGTTCAACGCCTGGCTTGTGGCCAGAGGCCTTGTGACGGCGCCTCTTCGCATGAAACAGCACAGTGAGGTGGCCATGGCGGTTGCCCGTTTCCTGGAGAACTGCCCGGCCGTCCGATTCATCTGGTATCCCGGCCTGGAGAGCCATCCTCAGCACGAGCGCGCCGTCGCGTACATGAGCGGCCAGTACTCCGGCATGATTTCCTTCGACATCAAGGGCGATGAGAAAGCCCATGAGACGTTCCTGGACTCCCTCAAGCTGGTCACCCACGCGGTTTCCCTCGGCGACGTGGAAAGCCTGATCGTGTACTATGACCGAAACAGTGACAAGCTGCCCCACTATCCCGCCATTTATCATGAGGGCTTTTTCCGTTTCAGCGTGGGTCTGGAGGACGCGGAGGACGTCATCGCCGATCTGCAGCAGGCCATGGAGAAGGCCGGCGTGCTTTGAGCACCGCCTGACAGTGATTGCGCTATTGTTTGCAATCTGAATCTATAACGATCTGTGGCCGACAGGGGAGATAACCTGCGGTATCATCCGACAAGCTCCGGCGCGTTTCGGCACGCCGGAGCTTTTCAGCGCGTATCGCCACACCTTTTGCAGCGCAAAGAAATTGCCGCGCTTTTCTTTTTGTGATATGATGCAGATAAAACAGAAGCAGAGGGGATGACGAATTGAACGAATCGGAACTCTACAAGGCGCTCGGAGCTCTGACAAAGGACAGGAGCCGGTGGAAAGAGAGCGTTCCCTATGTTTCGTCTCTTCTGACCCATGCATCCGTCAAAATACAGGCAAAGGCGCTCTGGCTGCTCGGCGAGATGGGGCTGAAAGATCCGCTGTCCGTGCAGGATGCGGTTCCGGTCATCGCCTCCTTCTTTGACAGTCCGGCGCCGCTTTTGAGAGAGCGCGCGGTGAACGCCCTCGGCAGGATCGGAAGAGGAAGCTTTTCTGTGGTCGAACCATATTGGGCGGATTTGTTCCGCTTTGCCTCGGATGCGGACGCAGGGGTCAGGCTGAGCTTCGTCTGGGCGTCGGAAAACATCGCCACGAACACGCCCGACATCTATGCGCATTCGATGCCGGTCTTTGCGGAGCTTCTGCAAGATGCGGATGACAAGGTGCGGATGGAGGCGCCGGAACTGTTCCGCGTGCTCGGCAAGCGCAGACCGGAGCTTGTCAGGCCTTTTGTGGAGCAGCTTCAAAGAATCTCGGAAAAAGACCCGAACCGTGTCGTAAGAATCCACTGCCTGGGTGCGATTCGGGCGACCGCACCGGATTGACGCATTCCGGCTTAAGCAAAATGCGTTGGCTTGATTGCAGAAAAGGAACGGAGGAAACAACCATCATGGCAGACCGACCGGAGAAAATCGAAGTCAGGGGCGCGCGGGTTCACAATCTGAAGAATATCGATGTGGACATTCCGCTGCACAGGATCGTCGGCGTCGCCGGCGTGTCCGGCTCCGGAAAATCCTCGCTGGCTCTGGGCGTGCTGTACGCCGAGGGGTCCAGAAGATATCTGGAGTCTCTCTCGACCTATACCAGACGGCGCATGACGCAGGCCGCGAGAGCCGATGTGGACGAGGTGCTGTACGTTCCCGCGTCGCTCGCGCTGCATCAGAGACCGGGCGTGCCGGGCATCCGCTCGACCTTCGGGACGGGCACGGAGCTCTTAAACAGCCTGCGCCTGATGTTATCGCGGCTTGCCTCGCACCGCTGCCCGAACGGACACTATGCGGAGCCGGGCTTTCAGGTGGCGCTCATGCAGGAGATCGTCTGCCCGGAGTGCGGCGAGCATTTTTACGGCCCGGGCGCGGAGGAGCTGGCGTTCAACTCACAGGGCGCCTGCAAATGCTGCGGAGGCACCGGAACGGTCAGAACCGTTGACAGGAGCACCCTGATCCCGGACGAGAGCCTCACGATTGACGACGGCGCCGTCGCGCCGTGGAACAGCCTGATGTGGTCGCTCATGACCGACGTGTGCCGCGCGATGGGCGTGCGCACGGACGTCCCGTTCAGAGACCTGACGGAGCGGGAAAAAGAGATCGTCTATGACGGGCCGATGGAAAAGAAGCATATCTTTTACCGTCCGAAAAAAGCCGACACGCAGACAGCCGGCGAGATGGATTTCACCTATTACAGCGCCACGGCAACGGTGCTGAACGCCCTGAACAAGGTCAAGGACGAAAAGGGCATGAAGCGGGTGGAAAAGTTCCTCAAGGAGGAGACCTGCCCGGAGTGCGGCGGCACGAGACTGTCAGATGCGGCCCGGGCGCCGCGAATCATGGGTATCTCGCTCGCGCAGGCCTGTGAGATGACGCTGAAGGACTCGGTCGAATGGGTCAGGCGGGTGCCGGACTCGCTGCCGGAGGACATGCGTCCGATGGCGCGGAATATCTGCGAATCCTATCTGGAGGTCGCGGCGCGGCTGATGGATCTGGGACTCGGGTACCTGACGCTGGACCGCGCGTCGGCCACGCTGTCGACCGGCGAGCGCCAGCGCATGCAGCTCGCCCGCGCGGTGCGCAACAGAACGACGGGTGTTTTGTATGTTCTGGACGAGCCCTCGATCGGGCTGCATCCGGCGAACATCGTCGGCCTGAACGGGGTCATGCACGATCTGGTGCGGGACGGAAACTCCGTTTTGCTGGTCGATCATGACACGCAGATCCTGAAGGAATCGGACTGGATCATCGAGATGGGGCCGGAGGCCGGCGCCAAGGGCGGCAGGGTCATCGCGGAAGGCACCGTAGACGAGATGGAGGTCAATGCCGCTTCCGTGATCGGCAGGTACCTCGCCGGGAAGCAGGCCTCCGCGCGGAAAGGCGGCGGAAAGGACCTCTTTGCCGACGGGGAGATCCGCATGGAAACGGACCGGATCCATACGGTCAAGCCCCTCTCGGTCAGGATCCCGAAGACGGGACTGACGGTCATCACCGGCGTGTCGGGTTCGGGAAAGACAACGCTGATTTTGGAGAGCCTCGTTCCGGCGCTGGACGCGCTGTGCAGCGGCAAAAAAATGCCCGCCCACATTCGGAAGATCGAGGCGGAGGGCATCCGCCATGTCAAGCTCATTGACGCGACGCCCATCGGCATCAACGTCCGCTCGACCGTCGCCACCTATGCAAACGTGCACGATGAGCTCCGGAAGATTTACGGCAGGACGAAGGCTGCAAAGCAGCTGGGCTATAAGGCCGGCGATTTTTCCTATAACACCGGCTCGCTCCGCTGCCCGGTCTGCGACGGGACGGGACAGATCTCGCTGGACGTTCAGTTCCTGCCGGACGTGGACATCCCGTGCCCCGACTGCCGCGGCTCGCGCTATGGCAAAGCGGCAAAGAAGATCCGCGTGAGTCAGGCTGGCGAAGAGCGCTCTCTGCCGGAGCTGATGGATATGGACGTCAACACCGCGCTAGGGTTCTGCCGGGACATGAAGACGGTGAGGCCCCGACTGGAGATTCTGCGCGACCTCGGGCTCGGCTATCTGACGCTCGGCGAGGAAACGCCGGGTCTGTCCGGCGGCGAAGCGCAGAGACTGAAGCTCGCCTCTGAAATGGGCCGGCAGCAGAACGACTCCGTCTTTGTCTTTGACGAGCCGACGATCGGCCTGCACCCAAAGGACGTGGAGACGCTTCTGGCCGTGTTCCGGACGCTGATCGACCACGGCGCGACCGTGATCGTCATCGAGCATGATCTGGACGTGATCCGCTCTGCGGACTATGTGATCGACATGGGCCCCGGCGGCGGAGAGGACGGCGGCAGGGTCGTTGCCTGCGGAACGCCGGATGAGATCAGAAGCTGCGCCGAGAGCGTTACCGGACGGTTCATTTGAGCAGGCAGGAGAGGGGCTTCTCAGCTGAGATAATTCACAGTTCTTTCATGAATTGCAAAGAAATGTGTGATATATACTAAGTATGATAACTTTTTAACAAGAAAGGATGTATCACCATGGCAAATCGCATTGTACTGAACACCATTTCCTATCACGGCTCCGGCGCCGTCGCCGAGATCGGCACCGAGCTCGAGGCCCGCGGCTACAAGCGCGCCTTCATCGCCTCCGGCCGCCACGTCGTGAAGTCCGGCGAGATCAAGAAGATCACGGACGTACTGAACGCCAAGGGCATCGCCTACACCTTTTTCACCGACATGAAGCCGAACCCGACGATCGAGAATGTCCAGGCGGGCGTCGAGGCGTTCAAGGCCTTTGACGGCGACTGCATCATCGCCGTGGGCGGCGGCTCTGTCATGGATACCGCGAAGGCCGTCGGCATCATCATCAACAACCCCGAGTTCGCGGACGTCCGCTCCCTCGAGGGCGTCGCGCCGACGAAGAACCACGCCGTGTTTACGATCGCCGTGCCCACCACCGCCGGCACCGCCGCCGAGGTCACGATCAACTACGTCATCACCGACGTGGAGCGCAAGCGCAAGTTCGTCTGCGTGGACGTGAACGATATCCCCGAGATTGCCGTCGTCGATCCCGACATGATGCACTCCATGCCCGAAGGCCTCACCGCCTCCACCGGTATGGACGCGCTGACCCACGCCATCGAGGGCTACACCACCGCGGGCGCGTGGGAGATGACCGACATGATGCACCTCGAAGCCATCCGCCTCATTTCCGCGAACCTCCGCGCCGCGCTGAAGAACGACCCCGAGGGCCGCAAGGGCATGGCGCTCGGCCAGTATATCGCGGGCATGGGCTTCTCGAATGTCGGCCTCGGCATCGCGCACTCCATGGCGCACACGCTGGGCGCTGTGTATGACACGCCGCACGGCGTCGCCTGCGCGATGATGCTCCCCATCGTCATGGAATACAACGCCGACTGCACCGGCGAGAAGTACCGCGAGATTGCCCGCGCCATGGGCGTCAAGGGTGTGGACGAGATGAGCGTCGAGGAATACCGCGCCGCCGCGATCAACGCCGTCAAACAGCTCTCCCGCGACGTCGGCATTCCCGAGAAGCTGGAAGCGCTCAAGGAAGAGGATCTTCCGTTCCTTGCCCAGAGCGCCTACGACGACGCCTGCCGCCCCGGCAACCCGAAGGACTGCGACGTGGAATCTCTCACGGCGCTGTTCCGCAAGCTGATGTAAGGTTTATAAGACAGAATCAGGGCACGCCATACTGGCGTGCCCTTGGTTTATGCGGCAGTTTCTAGAGCAAATATAACGACGACGATTCCCGCGCAACGCGGGAGCAGAAAGATTCTGCCGCACGGCCTGTGCTTTCGGGCTTTGCAGAATGCATGGAGCAATATGACGCGTACCCCATCTGGCGGGGACAGACGCCGCGTATCATCAGCACGTTTATCGAAAGCTACGACTTCTCCGGCGAAACCATCGTGCCGTTCTGCACCTCCGGCTTCAGCAGCATCGGCAGCAGCGCGGAGAATCTGAAAGCGCTTTGCTCCGATACTGCCGTCTGGCTTGACGGAAAGCGCTTTTCTGCGGGATTCTTCGATGATTTGGAGGCCTGGCTGCGTGAGCTGCCGGAGCAGTTCCGGTTTTGCCTGTTTTTTTTGAGAAAAACAAAAAATATCCCTGCGTCAGGGGTTGCTTGTGACGCAGCGTCATGCGCTATTCTGGACGCAAAGGAGGTGAAACGCTGTGTCAAAATACACGACGGGGGAGATCGCAAAGCTCTGCGGCGTGACGGTCCGCACGGTTCAGTACTACGATTCCCGGGGAATCCTCGTGCCGTCGAAGCTCTCCGAAGGCGGAAGACGACTTTATTCAGAGGATGATCTGAAACGGTTGAAGGTCATCTGCTTTCTGCGGGAGCTGGACATTTCAATCGACGCTATTTCTCAGATTCTTAAAGAAGAGCATCCCGAGAAAGTGATCGCCTTGCTGATTGAACAGCAGGAATCGGTTCTTTTGGATGAAATTTCTGAGAAACAGGAAAAGCTGGAAAAACTTCAAGAACTGAAAAACGGACTGAAAAACAAAGCAACAGTCTCTCTCGAAACCATCGGTGACATAGCTGTCATAATGGAAGGCAAGAAAAAACTGAGGAGCATGCGCCGGATGATGATCCTGACCGGAATTCCGGTCACGGCGCTGCAATGGTTTTCCGTCATTTTCTGGATCATCAAGGGCATTTGGTGGCCGTTCGTCATCTGGGTACTGGTGGCTGTTCCCTGGGGCATACTGGTCAGCCGGTACTACTTCAATCATGTGAAATACATCTGTCCGGAATGCCACGATGTATTCAAGCCAACACTGAAAGAAGCTTTTTGGGCAAAACATACCCCCACCGCCCGTAAGCTTACCTGCACCCAATGCGGTCACAAAGGCTTCTGCGTAGAAGTCTGGGGAGGTGATGGGAGATGACGGCGCTTCTGAATCAATACAAAAAGCCTCTGCTGTTTGTTCTGGCGCTTGCTCCCATTGCCATTGTCGGCGGTTTTTTTACGGGGGTCTATGGCTGGGCTGAACTAACAGATGATGTTAAGCGTCAGATTCTGGCGCAAATCGGAAACAATCAAAGCCTGTATTATCTGATCACCACGATGCAGACCCTGATATATGCGTTGATATTCGGCTTTTTCGGCTATATCCTTTCCGAGAAAACCGGTCTCATGAAACCGGTGAGATTTGAAAAAAAGCCGATGCTGGTTACCATCGGGATGACTCTGTTTACCGGTCTTGTTCTCTGCACGGATCTCTTTTATTTCAAGAACCATATCCCGCAGGTTGCAGCATTGTATCAAGGCAAGCCGTCATTTGCATACTGGATGGCATCGGTGCTCTACGGCGGTGTGATTGAAGAGATCATGCTGAGATTGTTTATGATGTCGCTCATCGCCTGTATTGCATGGAAGATTTTCTTCCGCAGAGAAGCAGCTCCGCCTACGGGCGTCATGATTGCAGCAAACATCATTGCTGCGCTTCTCTTCGCGGCAGGTCATCTGCCGTCTGCCATGCAGATGTTTGGCGAAATAACGCCGATGATTCTGCTGCGATGCTTTCTCCTGAACGGTGCCGGCGGACTGGCCTTTGGATACCTGTATCGCAAATACGGCATTCAGTATTCCATGATGGCACACGCCGGGGCACATATCGTATGGAAGATTATCTGGATCATTTTGCTATAAGAGAAATACGGGCAAGAATGATTACTTATGAAGAATGCAATAACATCAAAACCTATCAAAGCTCAATCAAGCAGATTATGGTGGTATCTGCTGCTGGTGATCGCTCTGTCTGCTTTTTGCTATATCACCCTCGATGTATTGCTGCTGCCGTATTCGGTTGAGTACAGCGAAACGGGAAAAATGACAGCCGGTTATTTCCTGTATGCAGCGATAGGACTGTTATTCTCAACTCCGACACCTTTTGCAGCGGTTCTGATTCTTTCTCTATTATTCACGACTTTTTCTGCCCGGCAAATGGGCTGCAAAACGGGGCAGAATACGGCTTTTCAGGAGGCTGATCGCATTTGACCAAGATCCTTTTTGTGTGCCACGGCAACATCTGCCGCTCTCGAAAAACCCTTTGATTTCAATGGTTTGCAGATGTGCGCACCTCCCATTTACACCATTTTTACACCATTTTCGCTCAACCTTTGAAAAAGATTGCCTGATATGCGCCAGAATAAAGCGGCAAATTGCAGCCGCATAATCATTCACATTCTTTTCGCACATTCGACAGCAACGCCCTCCTTCGCTATAATTTGATCATCTTTTCATCGTCCGATGAACAACACAAACTCAAAGTTTGTGTTGGGAAATCAATGCTTGTTGGGCATTGATTTAAACCATCAAACGAAGGAGGGCTTCTTTCATGCGATATAAAATCAAAATCAATGACGATGAACGGCAGCTGATCGTCAAGGCGCTGTACGACTGGCGCAATGAGCTGCCCAAGGACAGCCTGCTCCGTCCCGATCTGGAGCAGCTGAAAGCAGAAGATCAGTTGACTTGGGTGCGGCGGATGAACGCTGTTCGCGCCTGTGCGGAGAGGATTGTGACATCCGACTTATTGAACGATTAAAATAGAAGTCCCGCACCGGTCGGTGCGGGACGATCTCGCTGGTATGTGTGAGAGCGCGGGCGGGAATGCGTTTTCAAATAATTCGCCGTGTTCGCATGGGACCGAATGGACCGCGCAGAGCATTCTGTATGCTTCCTCTTCATACAGCAGATACAGCTGGAATTCCCGGACGCTGACTGTACTCTGAATAAAGCCGTTTTGGCTGAAACGTTCTCCACATCAGAAGTCCACCTTTTCTCCCAGCGGGCGCTCCAGCAATTCCGGGTTTTCCAACAGCTTCCGAAGAAGCCGCACGGTTTTTGAATAATAATAGCCATCGGCAATCCGTTCATCAATTGTAAGACCGAGATCAATGCTGTCGCGCATCTCGACGTTCCCTTCCTCATCAAAGAAGGGACGTTTTTTCCGCTCGCCAATGACGCAGAACACCGAGCAGGTACCCCAGTTGGTCAAATGGTGATAGCCGGAATGGAGTTGAATGGAGCCCAGATTGGTCAGCACCACCGAGGCGTAATAGGGATCGGTGGCAATCACGTCCTTGGGCATCCAGCCGTGGCGGTCCAGGAACCGCGCGCCCGCGCCGACCAGCTTCAGAAGCGTGTGCGGCGTTTTCTGGATGATGTCCATAGCGGCAGTAGACGGATCCTTTTTCTCACTGCGGCACAGGGAAACCTGGCGGAAAATCTCATCATGGATGGTGTCAATGGTGTCACCCTCTTTGGAATGAATAAACGCCAGTGCCTCACCGCCGTTGTCTGAAAAAATCTTCTTCACCGTAAACGCTGCTGATACCTCCTTTCGCTGATACATGGTTTGATTCGCAATAAAACGGTTCATTTTCGGACGCTGTGTGATCACCTTTAGCAGAGCAGCAACCATGATCTGAAAGAGATTATATGGATATGCCGGGTTTTCCGCGTTCTTCCGCGCCAGATAAGCGTTCACGTTCGTCAAATCAATCCGCTCAGAGATAAACGCCTCATTGTCACAGCGGTTGGGATACATGAGCGGCATGATGGTGTGCATGGAATCCAGCCTTTTCAGATAAACGCCGTCCTTACGGTTTGTCAGGCTTCCTTTTGTCATGTTTTATGGCCCCTTTTTCTCTATGATAAGAATAGGATACCTAAAAAAGATAAAGTGAATCTAAACTCGTGTACCGGCACAGTTTCGTTTCGGTTTATATTTTGAGGCTATGATAATGGAAGAATATGAAATAGCGGAGGAATGTGTATGACAACCGCAAATAAAATCACGGTTTTCCGAATGCTGATGGTGCCGGTATTTGTGATACTGCTTTATCTGGATTTGCCGAGTGCAGGTTACTGGGCCTTGGGAGTTTTTATCCTTTTGGATTCTAGTTGTTATCACGACCGTCTGGTCCGGCACGGAGTATTTCATCCGAAATCGGGATGTATTGAAGGAATCTGAAAGCGGGAGTGTCCTTTCATGAAAGATCGAGTCATTTACGGCGCGCTGCTCATGGCAGGGATGCTGCTTTGTGTGCTCCTGTCTCCGGTCACGCGCGTGGTGTTTTTTGCCGCAGCAGGGATTCTCTGCATGTATGAATACTGCGCCCGTCTGCGGGAGAGCGGCATTCACTGCGCCTTTTGGGCGCTTTCCCTGTTTCTGATTTCCGCAGCGGTACTGGCGCTGCTTGGCGCGGAGACAGAGCTGTGGTGCGCTGCATTCGCCATCTTCGTGTTTCTCTCGATGAGCTCCGGCATTTTCGACGCAAAGATATCCGGCCGCGGAGCGGTTTACACGGCGGCGGGACTTGCATATCCCGGTGTATTCTTTGCCTGGATCATCAGCATTTCAGTCACGGAGCTGTGGCTGAAAGCGCTGACCTTGGCCTGCCTTTCCGTCTGGGTTTGCGACAGCGCCGCCATGTTTGGCGGGAAGCGCTTCGGAAAGCATAAGCTCGCGCCTGCAGTGTCACCCAACAAGACCGTGGAGGGCAGCATCTGCGGCGCGGTCAGCGCAGCCGCAGTTGGCGTGATCGTATGGGCTCTGGGGCAGTGGATTGGCGCGCTCAGCGGCATTTCATTGTGGCTGAGTATCTTGATCTGCGTGATTGCATCCACGGTTGGACAGGTCGGTGACCTTTCGGAATCTCTGATCAAGCGCATGATCGGGATCAAGGATTTTTCCGATCTGATTCCGGGCCACGGCGGTATGTTTGACCGGGCGGACAGCCTGCTGTTTGCCATACCGACGGCATATCTGATCCTGCGGCTCGCAGGAATGTAAAGGAGCGGAAGCATGGATCAAAAGGAATTGCTGCATTTTCCGAAACGGGCGCTTTTTGTGGTGAATCCCGTTGCGGGGCGAAAAACAATACAGAAGCATCTGTCGGACTGTGTCCGCGCTTTGATGGATGCGGGGTATCTCGTCACAACGATGGTCACCGCTGAGCGCGGCGAAGCGACGCAATACGCCAAGACATACGGGAAGTTCTATGATCTGGTGGTGTGCGCAGGGGGAGACGGCACCTTAAACGAGACTGTCACCGGACTTGCGGAAAGTCATGCCAACGTTCCAGTGGGATACATTCCCTGCGGCACGACCAATGACTTTTCAGCCTCACATGGCTTGCCGAAAGATATTCCGGGCGCAATGCAGGGTATCGTCAGCGAACAGCGCGCACGATATGATGTAGGCTGTTTCGCTGATCAGTACTTTGTCGGTGTCGCGTTGTTCGGTGCATTTTCCTGGATGGCATATACCACCGAACAAACGAAGAAAAATAAGCTCGGTTATCACGCATATGTGCTCGACATGCGTCTGGAGGCGGATGGAACAACGCTGGAGGATGATTATCTTTTCGGCGCCGTGAGCAATGCGTACAATTTGGGCGGTTATCTGGATCTGTCTGCGACCGGCGTGGATCTTTCGGATGGAATTCTGGAGCTGGTGCTGGTAAAGGCACCGCGTTCTTTGCCGGAATTGGATCAGCTGCTGCGCGCAATCACAGCGGGAGATTTCACAGGTCATTGGCTTACCCTGCGGCATGTGAAAAACATGAAAGTGCATAATCCACCGAAGCTGCAGTGGTCTTTGGATGGAGAGAAATCCGGCTGGTACGAGACAGTTGAGATTCGTGCACTGCCCGGCTTTTTGGAACTGCAGGGCGGAAAGTAAAAAAGAAGGTGTTGGAATGAAAGCAATTTTTGAAGGAAAAATCCTGACAGTACCGAACCTGCTGTCCGCCCTCCGGTTATGTATGGTGCCGCTGTTCCTGTGGATTTACCTGCGGCTGGATGAACCCCTGTGGGCTGGGGGACTGCTTGTACTCTCCGGAATTACGGATACGGTCGATGGATGGATTGCACGAAGTTTTCACCAGGTAAGTAATTTGGGCAAAGCACTGGATCCGTTTGCGGATAAGGTTACGCAGATTGCCGTGGCAACCAGCCTCTCCATTCGATTCCCACGACTGTGGATCGTGTCGGGAATTTTGCTTGCGAAGGAAAGCTTTGCGCTGATCACCAGCCTCATGGCAATCCACAGCACCGGCGTCGTCACGGGCGCCGACTGGCACGGCAAGGTCACGACTACGCTAATGTATATCACTATGATTGCTCATCTGGTTTTCCCGGAGATCCCGGACATCGTCTCCATCACGCTGACAATCCTGTGCACCGGCATGATCTTGCTCTCCGGCGTACTCTACGGTATTCGAAACATCCACAGCATCTGTGCCGGAAAAGTGGAAGAGGTAACGGAATTATGAAGCTCAAATTCCAACGAGTGATGCGCATTTTCACGATCGTGCTTCTGGTGGTGTGGGCGGTACTAATCGCGTTGCTGTTTCGGAATGCGGGCAGCCTTTCCCTCAGCGATCTGCTGGCCTACCGACCGGAAAAACCAATACTTGCAGTGTTGGCACTGCTACTGATGTTCGCACTAAAGAGCATGGACGCGGTGATCCACTGCGGCGTGCTGTTCGCAGCAGCCGGACTGATTCTGCCGCTTCCGGCAGCCTTCACGGTCAATATTCTGGGAATCGTGCTCATGTCTGTCATTCCCTACGCCGTGGGACGGCAATTGGGTCTGGAAGCGGCTGATGCCCTGCGGCAGAAACACCCTCGCCTTAGGGAAGCAGAGTCCTTCCAATCCCGACACGCGGTTCTGGTTTCCGCGCTGCTGCGCACTATCGGATTGCCAACCAATGTGACGGGAATCTATTTGGGCGCCATGCAGTTTGAGTTCCTGCCCTATCTTGAGGGCTCTGTGCTGGGCATGCTTCCGCTCCTGATTTTCTTCACGCTGATCGGCACCAGCGCCGATGATGTGCACTCCCCGCTGTTCATCGCATCCGTTGCAGGTCAGATTGTGCTGACGATATTGTCCGCGCTGGTCTATGCCGCCCTGCGAAAGCGGGACAGGCAGAATCATTCCAACGGAAGGTGAGTTTCACGATATGAATACAATACAATATCAAACCGATTTGAAAAGCGGCGTGCATTCCCTGCAAGCGTGGACGCAGCAGGAGCTGACACAGCGCTATGGGCGAGGACGCAGAATGATCCATGGGATGAGTGTGGATTTCTCGCTCTTTCTGACCTACAGCTTTGCCGGATGGCTGTGGGAGAGCACTGTGTGCTCTCTGTACAATTACGGCAAGCTCATCAATCGCGGGTTTCTCAACGGCCCCTATTGTCCCATTTACGGCTGCGGCGGTCTGCTGGCAGTCCATTTGCTCAGTGAGCTGGAGCATCCCTCTGCCCGATTTCTGGCCAGCGGTACGCTTTGCTGTGCTCTGGAATACGCGACCAGCTGGGGTATGGAAAAGCTATTTCATGCCCGCTGGTGGGATTATTCCAATAAACCGTTCAATCTGAATGGACGCATTTATCTCAATGGATTCCTTGCCTTTGGCGCTGCAGCATCGCTTTTGGTTGACCGTCTGGATCCGAAGCTCCGAGAGAAGATCAATGCACTGCCTCCGGCTTTGGTAGACATGGCTGCCGCCGCGGCGTTGATTGGCTTTGGCACCGATTCTGCGATCACGATTCTGGGCGTCATGGGCTTCAGCCGCCAGTTGGAACAGCTTGCGGCAATACTCGAATCCGGGCTGGAGCAGCTGCCTGCGGCGGAACGGATTCGATCGGCCTACGATCGTATGAGCACCCAGCAGCGTCGAATTCTCTCTGCATTCCCGCGGCTGCGAGCGCCGGCAAACAACCACGCGCTATCCGCGATTCGACATCTGATTTCAGAAAGGAACGGCCAGTATGAATGAGCATCGAAATCCTGCGCCGAATATTGAAGGCAGATTGCGCCGCGGGATCTTGCGTGTGCCGGAGGCAACGTATGACGCAAGGATCTCTTTCGAGAGATGATGGCGAAATACCGGGATATGTAAAGGAAGAACGGCAGAGCATATCTGTGCTCTGCCGTTCACACGCATTTGAACTGATTTTTCCCTGCTCAGACCTCAGAGGTTTGTCTCTCGGGATCTGCTATTATCTGCACAGGGCGAGGTACGAGCTCTTCAACGATCTGCTCTGCGCGCCGGCTGCGGGAGCGGAAATACCCGATCACGGAAAAGACGAACGCGCCGATCATGTTGACGAAGAGATCCTCCATCGTGTCATACAGGCCAATGTCCAGATAGCCGCCGAGCCCGAGAGAATTCCCGTTGACGGACACATCCGATATGTCCTTGAGCACGATCGGAGTGTTGCTGTTCGTCGGGTCCAGCATCACACTGGCGAATTGAGAGATCACGGTGTCCTTCTGCATATCCGCGAGAAAGATTCGATCGACGCCGTATTCAAAGAACTCCCACAGGACGCCGATGGTCATGGAAAAGCAAAACGCGACCACTGCGAGAAAAGCCGGTGAGAGCTGGAAATGGGTTCGTTCATTACGGTTCAGAAGATCTACAATGGCATAACCGATGGCGGCGCAGAGGAAGCCCCACACGGTATGTGTGATGGTATCCCAGTGGGGATAGCGCACATAGTAGCAACCCAGTTCGCCCAGAATCTCACAGGCAAAAATATGGAGCAGAATTACGATTTGCAGCCCGGAAGGAAAAGCGATACCAAATCGCTTGGCCAGAATGGAAGGCAGCAGGAAGAGGAACAGCACCAGCAGACAGATGAATACGTTTTCCCACAGGCCGTTCATGGCGGAGCGAATCAGAATCAGTACCACCAGCAGCCGCAGCACCACCCAGGTCACGAAAGCAGCCCGATTGTGTTTCCACTGTTGTGACAGGATGCTTCTCAGCCGTTGTCCACCCGCGGTCATGGCAATTTCACCTCCTCGTGGGGCAGCGTCACCGTGAAAGTCGTTTTGCCTTCCGCGCTCTCCACCGACACATCTCCCCCGTGGAGTTCTATAATCTTCTGTACAACCGCCAGGCCGATGCCGTTACCCTCGCCGGAGTGGGATTCATCGGCCTGATAGAATTTCTGGAAGATCCGCCCCAGGCTCGCGTCCGGAATCTCGCTGCCGGAGTTGATGACCGAGACAGAGGTGTGCTCTGCATCGTCAGCCACAGTAATCTCAATCACGCCGTAATCCGGCGTAAACTTGACGGCATTATCCAGCAGGTTGACCCAAACCTGTTTCATAAGCTCCTCGTTTGCTGCGATCGTTTGCTCATGAAAATCCAGCAGCAGTTCCAGGTGCTTTGGACTCCACTTATTTTCCAAAAGCAGAACACAGTTTCGCAGCTGCTCAGAGAGATTATATTCGGTCACGTCGGTCAGAATTGTCTGAGTTTCCACGCGTGACAAGTTCAGCACATTCGTCGCCATCGCGCTCAAACGCAGCGCCTCAGCTTCGATGATACCCAGATACTCCTCCTGCTCCTGGGCGCTCAGATCCCCTTTTCGCAGAAGCTTGGCAAAGCCCGCGATGGAGACGATCGGCGTCTTGAACTCATGGGAGAAATTGTTGATAAAGTCAGACCGGAGCAACTCTGTGTTTTCCAGCTCAGCAGCCATTTTGTTGAAGCTGTCAGCGATCTCGCGGACGACCGGAAGCCTCCCGAGTTTCCCCCCATACTCCAGACGTGCCTGATAATCTCCGTCAGCCAGTCGGTTCATGGCATTGATGATAGCATTGAGCGGGCGCAGCGGGTATCTTCCGACAGTAGCACTCAGCACGGTGCCGATCACAATGCTGGCCAAACCGATAATGAGAATAAACGTGCCGGTACGCAGCGCCCCATTCCCTGTACGAAGCAAATCCATGTGAACCAGCAGGACAATGATCAGGCCGACAAACACCATCGTAATCAGCAAAAACACAAAAACCAGCCCTGTGAACAGCAGTGTCAGAGACAGACGCTGCTTTTGCTCTTCCAATGACCTCATGATTTTTTCACCGCCCTGTAGCCTAAGCCGCGTACCGACTGAAGCTCAAATTCTTTCCATCCTTCAAACCGCTTCCGCAGTCTGCCGATGTGTACGGTGACGGTCTCCCAGCCGGTCTCGCTCTCATTGCCCCAGATCTCATCCATCAGCTGGATGCGGGTAAAGATCTTTCCGGGATAGCTGAGCAGCTTGAACAGGAGAAGAAACTCCTTCTGCGGCAGCACCTGAACCTCGTCTCCCCGCGTGACCGTCATGGTATCGTAATCCAACTCCACATCACCAATCACAATGCGGCGCTCGCTTGCGATTCGTGCGCGGCGCAGCAGCGCCTTGATGCGCAAGAGCAGCTCCTCCTCGTCAATCGGCTTGGTCATGTAATCGTCTGTTCCGACGAGAAAACCATGCTTTCGATCCTCAGGAAGCTGCTTTGCAGTCACCATCAAAATCGGAAGCTCTAAATTGCTGCTGCGCAGCAGCGATGTGAGCGCATAGCCGTCCATCTGCGGCATCATGATATCCACAATGACCAGATCGACATGCTCCCGATCCATGACCGCAAGCGCTTCCTCACCGCCGCTTGCCGTAAAGACGGTGTAGTGCTCTGATTCCAGAACCGCTCTCAGCAGACGCCGGGTGTTTTTGTCGTCGTCCACGACCAGAATCTGAAACATCGAATCCCTCCTGTTCCCGCTGGGTTTCCGTTTCTTCATATTCTATCATAAAAAATAAACTGAAAATAAATTTCTCGGAGAGGCCGGTGCCAACCGATTCGCCACGCAGATCCATTCATTAGTTTATTTTCGGTTTATCTTGCTTATTTACTATGTCAAATGATATCATGTATCGTAGTAAAAAAGAAGACCCGACTTCAGAGAAGCACAGGTGTTCTGTGAATCAACAAAAAAGGGGAGACTATCTTGAACGAAGTCAAACGTCCGAAAAAACCGCTCATTGTCTTTTACACAACCGTACTTGTACTGCTGCTGGCTTTTAACCTGTTTATTCTTCCTGCGCTTGTACAGGGCAGTGTAAAGGAAGTCGATTACGGCACATTTATGACCGCAACGGAAAAGGGCCAGATCGACGAGGTGCAGATCGACAGCCATCAGATTCTCTATACGCTCAAGGGAGAGAAAACAGTCTACAAGACCGGTCTCATGAACGATCCGGGGCTGACTGAGCGCCTTTACAAGTCGGGTGCGACCTTCTCGCAGGAGATCGTGGAGGAGGCCTCGCCTCTGATGACGCTTGTGCTCAGCTGGCTGCTGCCGATGGGAATTTTCCTGCTGCTCGGGAACCTGATTTCCAAAAAACTCATGAACAAGGCCGGCGGCGGCCCGGGCTCGATGATGTTCAATCTCGGTAAGAGCAACGCCAAGGTCTACGTCAAGAGCTCTGACGGTATTCGCTTCAGCGATGTGGAGGGCGTGGACGAAGCCGAAGAGAATCTGCAGGAGATCGTGGATTACCTGCACGACCCAAAAAAATACAGTGAGATCGGCGCCTCCATGCCGAAGGGCATCCTGCTCGTCGGCCCTCCGGGAACCGGCAAGACGATGCTTGCCAAGGCTGTCGCCGGCGAGGCGAACGTGCCGTTTTTCTCCATGTCCGGCTCGGAATTCGTGGAGATGTTCGTCGGCATGGGCGCGAGCAAGGTGCGCGACCTGTTTTCGCAGGCAAAGGAAAAGGCCCCCTGCATCGTATTCATCGATGAGATCGACGCCATCGGCAAGAAGCGCGAGGGGCAGGTTGGCGGGAACGACGAGCGCGAGCAGACGCTCAACCAGCTCCTGACCGAGATGGACGGCTTTGAGGGCAACAACGGCGTCATCATCCTCGCTGCGACGAACCGTCCGGAGAGTCTCGACCCCGCGCTCACGCGCCCCGGACGCTTTGACCGCCGCGTGCCGGTGGAGCTGCCGGATCTCAAGGGCCGCGAGGCGATTTTGAAGGTGCATTCCAAAAAGGTCCGGATGTCGGACGGTGTGGACTTTGAGAAGATCGCGCGCATGGCCTCCGGCGCATCGGGCGCGGAGCTCGCGAATATCATCAACGAGGCCGCGCTGCGCGCCGTGCGCGACGGGCGCGGCGCGGTGACGCAGTCAGATCTGGAGGAGAGCATCGAGGTCGTCATCGCGGGCTACCAGAAGAAAAACGCGATCCTCTCCGAGCAGGAGAAGCGCGTTGTCGCCTATCACGAGATCGGCCATGCGCTCGTGGCGGCGCGGCAGACGCAGTCCGCTCCCGTGCAGAAGATCACGATCGTGCCGCGCACCTCCGGCGCGCTGGGCTATACCATGCAGGTCGAGGAGGGCAACCACTACCTCGTCAGCCGGGAGGAGCTGGAGAATAAGATCGCCACGCTCACCGGCGGCAGAGCGGCTGAGGAGATCGTCTTCGGCTCGATCACGACCGGCGCCTCCAACGATATCGAGCAGGCGACGAAGCTCGCCCGCGCCATGATCACGCGCTACGGCATGAGCCCCGCGTTCGACATGGTCGCGCTCGAGACCGTCACGAACCAGTACCTTGGCGGAGATTCCTCGCTGGCATGCAGCCCGGAGACGCAGCGCGAGATCGACGAGAAGGTGGTCGCGCTCGTGAAAAAGCAGCACGAGAAAGCCGCGTCCATCCTCATGGCCGACCGCGAAAAGCTCGATGAGCTCGCCCAGTATCTCTACAAGAAGGAGACCATTACCGGCGAGGAGTTCATGAAAATTTTGAATTCCTGACGAATGGCTAAACGCTCGCTGCACAGCATAGAGCAGGACTCGTGTTGGGATCTTTGCATCCGTCCTTCAATGTTCAGTGGGTGAAGTTGCAGTGTAGGAAGCGCCCTGTGTTGCGCAACACAGGGCGCTGTTTCTTTATTCGGGGCTTCTGCCGTTGCAGAGATAGAATATCGTCAGCAGACCGGGCCCGCAGTGCGCGCCAATGACCACACCCAGGCTCGTAATGGTGATCTCCCCAATCTGGGGATAAGCCGCTCGAATGCTGTCCCGCACGAACTCCGCATTTCCGCGGCAGTCAGCCTGCAGAATGTGAATCCGCAGCCCTGTGGGATCTGCGACTTTGCTCAAATCGTGAAATACGCCGTCCAGAATGGCATGCAGCGCCGCTTTGCGTCCGCGAGCCTTCTTGACCACATCCAGTGTTCCTCCGTCCGGCACATACAGAACAGGCTTGATGCCGAGCACGGAGCCTACCAGCGCCGCCGCATTGGATATCAACTCCGGATCGACCTTCGGGCTGTTTGTATTCCAAGCAAGATCTGCTTGACCAAAATTCATTAAGCTTCAAGAAATCGGTTTTGACTTTAGGATTGCGCAAGGTTTGCGAGGTATCCGATGATATTGTCATTGATTTCGCCGGTGAGGGCGCGGTTGTAGTTGCACAGGAAGGTGCCGGAGATGAGAATCATCATGGCTTCGGCCTCCTTCCTGCCGACGTCCTCGCCATAAACCGCGATCAGGCACTGCTCCATGATCTCCCGCCACTCGCGGAATTCGTCCGTGACCATCTTCCCGATCTCTTCCTTGTAGTGACCAAGCACATAGGTCTGGGTGGTGGCATTCGGGCGCAGCTCGCCCTCCGGAGCCTCGGCGACGTAGTGCATGAAGTCGTTCAGAAATGCCAGATTTGAGTCGTAATCCTTTCTGTCGTGTGTGGCAAACCACTTCATGCAGTGCTCGGTCATGTAATCCTTCGTGTATTTCACATACGTCAGGATCAGGTCATCCTTGCTGTCGAAATAGTGCAGCAGCTTCGGATGACTCATGCCCGCTTCCGCCGCGATGTCCCGGAGTGAGATCGTGTCGATGGGCTTTTTCTCGATGCAGCGCTGGAACGCCATTAGGATGTCCATGCGCATTTTTTCTTTGTCAACAATGATAGGCATGGTTGGATTATAGCACAGATTTACCAACTGGTCAACAAAACTCTTGACAGAGGCAAACAGATATGATACTTTTAATTTACCAAGTGGTAAGCAAAGACCAAACGGTAAATGAAAATTGGGAGGAACCGATCATGACACTGGAACAGGAGAAGAAAACAGCGAAGTTTCTGGACAGCCGTCTGGATGACAAAACCGCAGCCAAGGTGGAGAAGTGGAATCTCGCCTTGCTGGGCCTGACGCTTGCCCACGACGCGGATCATATCATGCAGGCCCGCCGTTGGCATTATCACATCCCGCTGCAGCTGTGGGTCATCAATCTGGCGGTCTACGTGCTTCCCACGGTGACGGAGTTTCTGGTCCGCAACAAGCGGGCGTCCTCCTTCAGCGCGGCGGCGGTGGGCAGCCTGCTCACCACAGTGGCCTTCAACAAGGTGCACTTCTGGAAGCCCACCACCGACGTCTGGGGCGTCTGGAACAACAACTACTTCAAGATCAACAAGGGCGTCTGGCACGAGGGACAGTTCATCCAGGGCATCAAGTGGTACGACTGGGCGCTGCTGCTGGATCTGGTGGTGCTGTGCATCCCCATGACCACCAAAATGCTGCAGATGCGCAAGGAGCACAAGGAGCAGTTGGAGAAGTAAAGCCATTCGGGTTGACTGAGAGGTGTCATCCATGAAAACCATCACGCTGACCGTGCTCGGCATGGACTGTGCCGCCTGCGCTTCTACGCTGGAGCGTTCTATGCGGTGGCAAAAGGGCGTCCAACACGCAGTGGTAAACTACACCGCCGGAACCATGGAGCTGACCTATGACGACGCAGCCCTCACGCTGGAGGATGTGGTCCTGTATGTGAAAAAGGCCGGATATCGCGTCCCCGTGGAGGAGGCGGATCTCGCGCTGCCAAAAGGCGCGGATACCGAGGCTGTGAAGAACGCGCTGCGCTCTGTCTACGGCGTCTGCGGCGTGGAAGACCGTCCGGACAGAAAGATCATGGTGACGTTCCGCCCGGTGGGCGTGGACAGCCATGCCCTGCTGGACGCTGTGCGGTCTGCCGGCGCAGAAGCGGAGGTAACAGATTTCCGCGCCGGGGAGGAATATCACCAGCTGGACACGAGAATGCGGCTGCTGCGGACGCTGGTTACCTCGGCTTCGCTCACCGCTCCGCTGATGCTGGAGCTGCATCCGAAAGCGCAGTTTCTTCTAGGCACTGCGCTGCAATTCGGGCCAGGGCGGTATTTTCACCAGGGGGCGCTGCGAAATCTGCGAAACCGCACCTTCGGCATGGATCTTTTGGTCTCCCTCTCCAGCTCCATCATCTGGCTTTACAGCAGCTTTGTGGCGCTCACCAGAAAGAAGTGTTTCACCCTCTACTTCACCTCTCAGGGCGTGCTGCTGAGTCTGATCCTCTTCGGCAAATATATGGAGCAGGTGGCGGCGGGGGAGGCCGGCGCCGCCATCCGGAAACTCCTGCGGCTCCAGCCCGCCTCCGCCATGGTGCGCAGAGACGGGGAATGGAGGGAGCTCGCGGCAGACCAGATCCGAACCGGAGACGAAATCCTGCTTCGTCCAGGCGAGCGTGTTCCCGCGGACGGCGTGATCGTCAGCGGCTCGTGCGCCGTAGACGAATCCATGCTCACCGGCGAGAGTATGCCGGTGGACAAGGCCGAGGGCGACAAGCTCGTCGGCGGCAGTCTGAACCGCTCCGGCTCCGTCACCTACGCGGCCACTACAATCGGAAAGGATTCCGTCCTGCAGCAGATCGTCGCCATGGTGCGGCAGGCGCAGACGGAAAAGGCGCCGATCCAGCGCTTTGCCGATGCGGTGGCGCAGTGGTTTGTTCCCGGTGTGGTAGCTGCTGCTGCGGGCACCTTCGCTTTATGGTTCTTCAAACTGAAAAAAGGCGATCTGGAAACGGCGATCCTCAACTGCTGCGATGTGCTCACGGTGGCCTGCCCCTGTGCGCTCGGTCTCGCCACGCCCACAGCGCTGATGGTGGGCTCCGGTGCAGGGGCGGAGCGCGGTGTGCTCTTTAAGAGCGGCGGCGCCCTGGAAACTGCTTGGAAGGCTGACGCCGTTGTCTTTGATAAGACCGGCACCCTCACCCTGGGCGAGCCGCGGCTTACAGACGTCTGTCCGCTGTCTGATGTGACTGCGGAGGAGCTGTTGAAAGTCGCTGCTGCCATTGAGACCTGCTCTGATCATCCGATCTCCAAAGCTGTGACGGCTTACACAAAGGAGTCTGTTTCCGATTTCGAGCCCCAAGAGGTCACGGCGTTTGCGTACCTCCCCGGCCGCGGCGTTATGGGGGAGATTGCGGGTAAGGAAGTGCTCTGCGGCAACCGTGCGCTGCTTTCTGAGCACGGCGTGAAGCTCACGGAGCTGGAGCGGCTGCCGGATCTTAGAAAAGAAGCAAAAACGGAGCTCTGCGTGGCGAAAAACGGAAAACTGCTGGGCGTTCTCGCTGTGGCGGATGTGCTGCGCTCTGATGCTGCTGAGACCGTCTCCGCGCTGAAAGCACAGGGAAAGGAGCTTTGGATCCTGACCGGCGACCACGAGGAGACCGCAAAGGCCATCGCGGCGAAAGTCGGCGTCGACCATGTGCTCTCCGGCGTGATGCCGGAGGACAAGGTGCAGAAGATCAAGGCGCTGAAGGAAGAGGGAAAGACCGTCTGCATGGTGGGCGACGGCATCAACGACACGCCCGCCCTCGCCGCGGCGGACATCTCTGTTGCCATGGGCACCGGATCGGACGTCGCTATCGAGTCTGCCGGCATTCTCCTGCCTGCAGGAAAGCTCACAAAGCTGACCGAGGCATTCTCCATCTCAAGGAAAACCATGCGTGTGGTACGGCAGAATCTCCACTGGGCCCTCGGCTATAACCTCGTCAGCATCCCGGTGGCGGCGGCAGGGCTCCTGCACCCGTCATTGTGCGCCATGGCCATGTCGGCAAGCTCCATCGGCGTGCTGATGAACTCGCTGCGGCTGCAGAAGCGTGGAAAGAAAAAGGAGCGTGACTGCTGATGCAGGACGCGATTTTCAAGACCTATGTGAAGGGCATCTGGTGCGTCCAGTGCCCGGAGCTGATCATCTCGGGACTCCTGCAGCAGCGCGGCGTCATCGACGCGGACGTGGCTTATTTCCAGTCGCTTGTGACGGTGAAATACGATCCTGCCATCGTGACCGAGGAACAGATGCGCGAGAGGCTGATGGAGCTGGGCTATCCGCCCTTTGACCGGAAGCCCTCTGCGGCAGAGCGTCTGGCGGCAAAGCTGAGACATCTGGTCGGAGGAACATCATGAGTACACAGACCTTTCAGCAGCGAGTGGACGGGATCATCTGCCCAAACTGCACCTATGAGATCAACTCGCGCCTGCAGAGAGCGGACGGCATTCTTTCCGCCAAAACCAGCTACATCAAAAGCGAGGTCACAGTTGAATTTGACCCCGACCGCATCACGGAGCAGGAGATCGAGGCGCAGCTTGCCAAAATGGGCTACCCGGTGGGCAATGGGCGGTTTAACCTGCTCTCTGACGCGTTGGGCCTCGTGTGCATCGCGGCGCTGTATTTCCTGTTGACGCGGCTCATCGGTGCCGTGCCCATGCCCATGGCGGAGCAGGGCATGTCCCTGTGGCTGGTATTTTTGACCGGGCTTCTCGGCGGCGTCCACTGCATCGGCATGTGCGGCGGCATCATGCTCACGCAGCATAACGCCCTCGCCTACAACGGCGGCCGCATGGTCGGCTATGCGTTCATGGGCGGTGTTTTCGGCGCGGTAGGCAGCGCTTTGGTGTTCAGCGCGGGGCTGAAAAGCGCGGTGTTTATCATCGCGGGTGGACTCGTGATCCTCATCGGTCTGCAAATGTGGGGCGTGCCGCTGCTCAGAAAGCTCCGCCCGGGACTCCCAAGCCCCTGCGGCCGCCGTGGAAAGCCCTTCGTCGTCGGGCTGCTCACCGGTGTGATGCCCTGCGGGATGCTCACCTCCATGTGGTTTGTCGCGGCGTCGGCATCATCCATACCGAAAGGCGCGGCGATTATGCTGGTGTTCGGTCTGGGCACCTGTGTCTGTATGCTGCTCTTCGGGCTCCTCGGCGACGCGATGACCAGAAAATACAACAAGTACATCCTCAAAGCCAGCACCATGCTCATCATCACCATGGGTCTCATGCTGATGGTGAAGGGCATACAGCTTTTGTGAAAAAGGAACCGACCCGTTTCCTGACCTGGCAGAAATGAAAGTAACAGAGGAGAGGCTTCGTGCCTCTCCTCTTTTTTTGCGCTGTTGCTCCCGAGGCGTCTATGTGGTATATTTACGGAGAAAACCACGGTAGAAAACACCCCGATTTTTACTACCATTTGACTACAATTGACGGCTGTGACTTGCCGCATTTTGCCGTATTTTGCGTTTTCCATGACAGAGTCACATTTTGTTCACGAAATTTTGAGGTCGGCAAATCGCGGTAAAACGGGGCAGAATACGGCTTTTCAGGAGGCTGATCGCATTTGACAAAGATCCTATTTTTGTGTCACGGCACTCGAGGTAGAATGCGGAATTTTCGTTGAAATATCAAAGGTTTTCGCGATTTGCGCCTGATCTGATACCCTGTTTGTACCGAATGATTTTTCCTCCAAAACTGTGTGCTTTTGAGTAAAATAAAACACGACCATACCGTGCACATTTTCTGCCCGGTATGGTCGTTTAATATTTGGGTTGTCCAACGCATAAGGAATTTATTTCATGGCCTCTTCAACACGACTTTTTATTAGAGCGGGGGTTATGCTTTCCCAATAATTAACGTATATGAGCTTTATGCCATTATCGCGACTTCTTTCTGCTTTGAGTTTATCCCTTTCCTGCTGCTTTTCAAAATTCTCTTTACCGCCGAAATAGTCGACAGGTTCAAAATGCTGCTTTCCTTGGTATTCAATAGCCACCTTGAGACCGCAAATGTAAACGTCATATGACATATTTCCATTTTCCGTTTGAAGGAAAAACGGCCTGTATTGATATATTACATGATAATCATGATAAAGCTTCTTGGTAATATTAAATACAAGCTCTTCGCTTTTCCAACGGTTTAGCGGCTTGGAGTATTCTCCAAATTCGTAGGGATCATATTCTCCAGCATATGCATTGCTGATCAGCTGACCAGGAATCAGAAATAGGTCGGCATCATCTTTTATTTGCCTATCGACGTAGTAGTATGAAAACTTGTTTTCTAATCGCCAGCGCTTCTTTTTGCCTTTCCAAGATAGAAAAGCCTTAATGAAGCCGCGATTCTCAGGAAATGATAAGCAGCTCGCTCCATTCAATTCAAGGCTTCTGGAATTAGTGTCTTCAAGTTCTTTGCATAGCTTTAAAACGAAAGAATGGATAACACCTTTTGTATAACCTGCACCGTACTGCTTGCTTCCGTCAATATCAACCATTTTGAAGATCAGAAAATGATATGTTTCTCCGCCATACTCGTCAAATCTTCTCTGGAGCTCCAGCTCAGGCAGTGCTTTATCAACAACCGGAAAGTTATCTATATCTCTAACATAATAATTAAGACCATGAAACTTAAAAAAGTCTATTCCTATGGAATCAAATACGAAGCTTCTTCGAAAGCCCTGATAATTGAACTTAAATAGATCATTGTGAGTCAACTCTTGAATCATCACGCAAGGAAAATCCCAGTCTCTTCCGTACTGATCATCGTGCATGCTTCTCCAATTTTTAGGTACAAGACGGAAATCTACAATCAAACTATCTTCAATTTTTAGGACAACATCATGGCTAGATATTCTGTATTCTTGAACATCCATGTGCTTGCAATACATGGTTATGTACTGGTTAATCACCGTGCGGAGAGATTTTTCAGGTTCTTCTTTTGTTATACAGACCTTCTCATTTACGATATTCTTTTTTGTTCGACGTTTATCACCTGCGAGATACTTGCGCCGCAATTCATCGGCACTCCTTCTGTAATAGTGCATTTCCGATTTATTCCTGTCATCAATGTAACTAACAAGATATCCAAATTCGGTTCGATTCATTATTACATCACGGAAAGATATTGTGAATGATTTCCACGATCCAGCAACGGCAAGCAGATCATAAAGTGCATGAACATGTTTAATAAAAGAGCTTTCGTCTTCTATTGAGATAGATACCTTGTTGATCTCAACAGAACAAACACTACTAGGGAGAGTATCTAATATCGCATACACAAGAGGTGCGTTTTTTGCAGTGCTTCCAATCACAAAAGATACTGTGAATTTTTTAAAGATAAGAGTCGGATAATCAGGGAAACAACGCTGCAGGTATGAGTTCCTTGCGCTTCGATAGCAATCTATGTCATCTGGCTGTTGATAGGATTCCAACTCTTTCTTCATTTTCTCCCAGAAGTCTGATGTGCTCATAAATGGTCACCTTATATTTATGTCGTTTTTATTGTAAAGGGCATGTGATGGGCTTTAGACTTGTATCTAATGTGCTAATATTATAGCATAGCCTTGCAAGGTAGATGTGTCAACCACAGATGGTAATGTGAGAGACAAATGAAGGATGACGCTCAGCTTTTCCGGCTGGGCGTCTTTTTTTATTTTTGGCTTCATGATATAATGGAAACTAACAGTGTTGCCGAGCGTTAGATGCTAAATTTTGCGTTGCCTTCTGACGAGCAGAAACATGGTCACCTTTTTTGGACAACATTGCGCGTAAAATGAAGGCATAAACGCAACACGAAGGAAGTACACGCGCTCTCTGAAAGTGCTTAGCTCGTCACCTTGTGCTCCTGCTTTCGACGGTAGTAAGGACCCCTCAGTTTTACTACCATTTTACTACAATTGACGGCTGTGACTTGCCGCATTTTGCCGTATTTTGCTTTTTCCATGACAGAGTCACATTTTGTTCATGACTTTTTCTGCTCGGTAAAACGCGGCAAAACGGGGCAGAATACGGCTTTTCAGGAGGCTGATCGCATTTGACAAAGATACTTTTTGTGTGCCACGGCAATATCTGCCGGTCGCCGATGGCGGAGTTTGTGTTCGCGGAGCTGGCGCGGCGGGCGGACGTTTCGGATCGGTTTGAAGTCTCCTCCGCCGCGACGAGCCGGGAGGAGATCGGCAACGACATGTATCCGCCGGCAAAGTCCTGCCTGCGCGCCCACGGCATCCCGTTTTCGCGCCGCCGTGCCCGACAGGTGACGCCTGCGGACTACGACGCATACGATCTGCTCATCATCATGGAGGAATACAACCGCCGCAATCTCCGCCGCATCATCCCCGATGACCCGCAGGGCAAGGTGCGCACGCTCATGAGCTTTACCGGACGCGACCGCGACGTGGCCGACCCGTGGTACACGGATGATTTCGAGACCGCCTACGACGATATCCTGCGCGGCTGCACGGCGCTGCTCGAATCGCTTACAGATGCATGAAGAAAACGAGACCGTCTCAGATCCGAGACGGTCTCGTTTTGCAGTTTCAGAATTCTATGCCTGCTCCATCCGGAGAAAGTCCGCAACGGCGGCGGGGGAGCCGGCGACGATGTCGGTCTTGCCGCCGTCGGCCGGAAAGACGCTGCCGTCCGTCCGGCAGCACTGCCCGCCCGCCTCCCGGACAATCAGCGCGCCGGCGGCGTAGTCCCAGAGACTGGTCTGCAGCTCAAAGTACAGCCCCGCGCGTCCGGCGGCGACGGTGCAGAGATCCAGAGCAGCGGAGCCCTCGCGGCGCAGATCGAGGCTCAGGTCAAACACCCTGCGCGCCATGGCAAACGTCCGGTCGGCGAGCGCCGCGTCGTAGGGCGAGGTGCCGAAGCAGACGACGCTTCCGGCAAGCCCGGCGTCCGTCACACGGATCGCGCTTCCGTTCAGATACGCGCCCTGACCTTTCACGGCGGTGAACATCTCGTCGACATAAGGGTTATAGACCGCGCCGATCAGAACCGTGCCGCGCTCGGCGTAGGCTACGGAGATGCAGCTGTGGTGAAAGCCATGGACAAAGTTCATCGTCCCGTCGATCGGGTCGATAATGAAAAGCTGCCCGGAGTCGAGCCGGTCCCGCTCGGGCATCTCCTCGCAGAAGAAGTGCGCGCCGGGAACGGCCTTGCTCAGAAGCTCCATCAGCAGCGCCTGCACGCGGCGGTCGTATTCGGTGACGACGTCGCGCCTGCCCGACTTTGTCTCGGCGAGAATGCTGTGCGCGCGGAGCATCAGCTCCGCTGCCTGCCGCTCTGCCGCTTCCATTTGCAGGCGGATCCGGTTCAGATGATCAAGCTCCATTTGCTGCTCCTTTCGGCGTCAGATCGACGACGCAGATCTCCGGAAGATTGAAGATGCGCGGGACGAAGTCATGCCCGGAGAGACCGGACGTGATGATCATGCGCATTTGGCTGTTCAGCATCATGTCGCCGTAGTCATAGCGCGGCCACCAGCCCTGCATCGGGGCATAGAGCCCGCCGAAAAACGGCACGCGGATCACACCGCCGTGCGTGTGCCCGCTCAGCACGAGACCGATGTGCCAGCGCTGTTTTCCGTCGCTGAGCGCGACCGTGTCCGGCTTGTGCGCGAGCAGAACGGCGGGGTGGGGGCTCTCTTCCAGCGCGGAAAGGACACTGTATTCGCTTGAGGCTTCAAATGCCTCTCTGCTGCGCCCAAAGAGATAGCCGTGCCCCAGAGTGCCGCCGAGGCGGATCGTGTTACCGGCAATTTCAAAGTCGTCCCACGCCTCGTCCAGCACGATCGCGCCGGTGTCCGCGACGGCGTCGATCCAGTCGCTGCCGTAGCGCGCGGTGAAGTCGGTCTCGTGATTTCCCATGGCGAAATAGACCTGCGCGATGTCCTGCATGCTCTGCGTGAGGCGCACGACGTAGTCTGCGTCCGCCTGCGTCGGATGGGAGGGGAAGAGATCGCCCAGCAGCACGATGGCGTCCGGAGACTGCGCCGCCGCTTTCTCACAGAGCGCGGCGTTGCCCGCGCCGTATTCCTTGCCGTGGAGGTCCGCCACGACAACGAGCCGGACGGGCGCTGTAAGGCCGTCCGTCGGAACGTCATATCGCGTCACCTTGATGTGGCGGCTGCACACGACGGCGGAGATACCCGCGGCGATGAGAAGCAAAACCAAAAGCGCCGCAAGGACCTCGGCGCTTCTGATCAGGATTCTTTTTGCCCTCAAGACTGTTTTCTCCAGACGAAGCGATCCACGATGCCGGTGTAGCTCTGGATGAGCTTCACGACCTTGATCGAGACGTTTTCATCCGTGTAGTCCCGCACCGGCAGACCGAGATCGCCGTTTCGGTTCATCTCCACGGCAGTGTCCACGGCCTGCAGCACCTGCTTGGTCGTGATGCCGGCGAGGATGAAGTTGCCGCGGTCGAGCGCCTCGGGCCGCTCCGTGCTCGTGCGGATGCAGACCGCCGGGAACGGGTGCCCCACGGAGAGGAAGAAGCTCGATTCCTCCGGCAGCGTGCCGGAGTCGGAGACGACGGCGAAAGCGTTCATCTGCAGGCAGTTGTAGTCGTGGAAGCCGAGCGGCTTGTGGGGCATGACGCGCCAGTCGAACTGAAAGCTGCGCTGCTCGATGAACTTCCGGCTCCTGGGGTGGCAGGAGTAGAGGATCGGCATGTCGTATTTTTCCGCCAACGCGTTCACCGCGCTCATGAGGGAGAAGAAGTTGGCCTCCGTGTCGATGTTCTCCTCGCGGTGCGCCGAGAGCAGGATGTACTTGCCCTTTTCGAGTCCCAGCCGCGCGTGCACGTCGGAGGCTTCGATCTGGGCGAGGTTTTTGTGCAGCACCTCCGCCATCGGCGAGCCCGTGACGTAGGTGCGCTCCTTCGGCACGCCCGCGGCGTTTAAGTAGCGCCGCGCGTGCTCGGAGTAGCAGAGATTCACGTCCGCCGTCACGTCCACGATGCGGCGGTTGGTCTCCTCCGGCAGGCACTCGTCAAAGCAGCGGTTGCCCGCCTCCATGTGGAAGATCGGGATGTGCAGGCGCTTGGCTGCGATGACGGAGAGGCACGAGTTCGTGTCGCCCAGCACCAGAACGGCGTCGGGCTTTACCTCGCGCATGAGCTTGTAGGACGCCGAGATGATGTTGCCGATCGTCTCACCAAGATCGCCGCCCGCGGCGTTCAGATAATAGTCCGGCGCGCGCAGACCGAGATCGTCGAAAAAGACCTGGTTGAGCTCATAGTCATAGTTCTGCCCCGTGTGCACGAGGATCTGGTCAAAGTAGCGGTCGCACGCCTTGATCGTCTCACTCAGCCGGATGATCTCCGGGCGCGTGCCGATGATGGTCATGAGTTTCAGCTTTGCCATGCTTATACCTCCAGAAAGAACGTGTCGGGGCGAGCGGGATCGAAGCGCTCGTTTGCCCACATGAGCGTCACGAGATCGTCGGTATCGGAGAGGTTGATGATGTTGTGGGTGTACCCCGGCAGCATGTGCACCGCCGTAGGCTGCTCGCCCGTGACCTCAAACGTCCAGACCTCGTCCGAGCCGACCCTGCGCTCCTCGATGCGCGCGCGGCCGGACACCACGATGAAAAATTCCCATTTCGTATTGTGCCAGTGCTGCCCCTTCGTGATGCCGGGCTTTGAGACGTTCACGGAGAACTGCCCGCAGCGCTCGGTCTTCAAAAGCTCCGTAAAGCTCCCGCGCTGGTCGCAGTTCCTCTTCAGCGGGAACGCGACCTTTTCGCGGGGCAGATAGCTGAGATACGTCGAATAGAGCTTCTTTGCAAAGCTCCCGTTCGGAATGTCGGGGACAAGCAGCGTCTCCGGCTGCGCGCGGAAGGACTCGATCAGATCCACGATCTCGCCGAGCGTGACCGTGTGCGTCACGGGCACGGCGCAGAAGTCGCCCTCGCGGTTTTCCTCCCCTTTGAGCGCGCGGATGAGCTCGTCCACCACGTCGTCGATGTATACGAGCGTCAGCACCGTGGCGCGGTCGTTCACCTGAATGGGCAGGTCGTTTGCACGGTTATGGCAGAACGTGGCGACGGCGGAGTTGTAGTTCGGCCTGCACCACTTGCCGAAGACGTTCGGGAAGCGATAAATCAGCGTCCGCGCGCCGGTCTCGCGTCCGTAGGCGCGCACGGCCTCTTCGCCGGCAAGCTTGCTTTTGCCATAGGGGTTATCGCGCTCGGCCTGAATGGAGCTGGAGAGCATGACAGGGCAGGTGTTTCCGACGCGGCGCAGCGTTTCGAGCAGCGTCCGGGTGAGACCGAGGTTGCCGGTCATGAATTCCGCTTCCTCTTTCGGGCGGTTCACGCCCGCGAGGTGAAACACAAAGTCCGCCGCGCGGCAGTAGTCAGAGAGCGTCTGGGCGCTCGTCTGCCGCGTATAGGGCAGGATCGTGATGTCCGGATCGAGTCCGCGCGTGCGGTCCTTGCCGTCGCGGACGTTTTCCAGCGCCGCGACGAGATTTTTTCCCACAAAGCCGCCCGCGCCGGTGATGAGAATGTTCATGCCCTTACTCCTTTGCGAGCTCCTCACGGATGTAGGCGAGCGTGAGCAGCTTCTGCTTCACCTGCTCGACGTCCATGAGCGTGGTGTTGGAGGAGGTAAACTCCGTGAGCGGATTGCGGTCGGCCTCGCCCTGCTTGAAATACTTGTCGTAGTTTAAGT
The DNA here is from genome assembly GCA_900316745.1 of uncultured Eubacteriales bacterium. GTDB lineage: Bacteria > Bacillota > Clostridia > Oscillospirales > Oscillospiraceae > CAG-103. The sequence goes on from ONEB01000002.1 coordinate 281,190, forward strand.
CGCGCTGGTCGGCGGGCACGCGGTAGAAGTCGCCGAGGTCAATCGCGTGGGCGCACTCCTCGTTCGTCAGCAGCGTCTCATAGAGCTTCTCGCCGTGGCGGATGCCGATGATCTTCACCGGGATCCTGTCCTCGGGATCGAAGAGCGCTTTCGTGGCGAGTGCCAGCGTCTCGATCGTGCAGGCGGGCGCTTTCTGGACGAGAATATCGCCGGAAGCGCCGTTTTCAAAGGCGAAGAGCACGAGATCGACGGCTTCTTCCAGACTCATGACGAAGCGCGTCATGCTCTTTTCCGTGATCGTGATGGGCTCGCCCTTGCGGATCTGGTCGATCCAGAGCGGCACCACGCTGCCGCGCGAGCAGAGGACGTTGCCGTACCGGGTGCAGCAGATCTTGGTCTGCTTCGTCGTGCGCGCTTTGGCGACGGCGACCTTTTCCATCATGGCCTTGCTCGTGCCCATGGCGTTCACGGGATAGGCGGCCTTGTCCGTGGAGAGGCAGATCACGCTCTTCACGCCGGCTTCGATGGCGGCGGTGAGCACATTGTCCGTGCCGAAGACGTTCGTCTTCACGGCCTCCATCGGGAAAAATTCGCAGCTCGGCACCTGCTTGAGCGCCGCTGCGTGGAAGATGTAGTCCACATCATGCATGGCATTGCGCACCGAGGCGATGTCGCGCACGTCGCCGATGTAAAAGCGCAGCTTTTCGGACGCCTCCGGGTGGCTCGCCTGATATTCGTGGCGCATGTCGTCCTGCTTCTTCTCGTCACGGGAGAAGATGCGGATCTCACCGATGTCGGTCTCCAGAAAGCGATTCAGTACCGCGTTGCCGAAAGAGCCCGTGCCGCCGGTGATCAGCAGTGTTTTGCCGCAAAAAGAACTTGAACTCATGGGATTCACCCTTTTCGAAGTAATCATACAAATACAGATTATCACATTTTCATCGTCTTCGCAATGGTATGGATGCAACTGGATGCCATAAAAATCACCCGCATTTTGTTCTGTGTCAATTGACGAGAAAAACCGAATATGCTACACTATAATCTGTGTAGCTATGACTGTTTTTCAATGGAGGCGCGGCAATGTACAAAGACACGATAAAAAGAGCGCTGGACTGCGCGATCGCGTTCCCCGTCCTGACGGTCGGCGCGGTGCCGATGGCGCTGGTCGCCGCTGCGGTGAAGCTGGATTCTCCCGGGCCGGTCCTGTTCAAGCAGGATCGGATCGGAAAGGACGGCAAGGTGTTCCAGATCCTGAAATTCCGCAGCATGTGCCAGAACGCCGAGCACACGGGCTCCGGCGTTTATTCCGGCAAAGGGGACACTCGCGTCACCCGCGTCGGGAAGATCATCCGCGCGACCAGCATCGATGAGCTGCCGCAGCTGATTAACATTCTGCGCGGCGACATGTCTCTGATCGGTCCGCGTCCTCCGCTTACATACCATCCCTGGCCGTATGAGGAGTACACCGATGAGCAGAAGCGCATGTTCGAGGTGCGCCCCGGCATCACCGGCTGGGCACAGGTCCACGGCCGCAAGGACGTGGAGTGGCACAAGCGGATCGAGCTGAACGTGTGGTATGTGGATCATGTCTCGTTCTGGCTGGACGTGAAGATCTTCTTCATGACCATCTTCAAGGTCCTGAGCAACGCGGACAACGAAAACATCGGCGAAACGGTCGCAAAGTAAGAGAGAAGCGTAAGTATGGCACTGAATATGATGTACATCACCAACGATCCCGACGTCGCGGTTATCGCAGAGCGGTACGGCGTGGACCGGATCTGGGTGGACATGGAATTTATCGGCAAACGTCTCCGGCAGGGCAGTATGGATACCGTCCAGTCGCATCATACGATCGAAGACATCCGCACCATCCGCGCCGCTGTGCAGCGCTCTGAGGTGCTCGTGCGCATCAACCCGATCCACGCTGCGACACAGGATTACGGCAGCTCCGTCTGGGAGATTGACGCCGCCATCGAAGCCGGCGCGGATGTGCTGATGCTTCCGTATTTCAAGACCGTGGACGAGGTCCGGATGTTTCTCGCGCTCGTGCACGGCCGCGTCAAGACCATGCTTCTGGTCGAAACGCCGGAGGCGGTGGCAGTCATTGACGAGATCCTCGCGCTGGACGGCATCGATGAGATCCATATCGGGCTGAACGATCTGAGCCTCGGCTACGGGCAGAAATTCATGTTCCAGCTGCTTGCCGACGGCACGGTCGAGCGGCTCTGCCTGAAATTCCGCGAAAAGGGCATCCCCTATGGCTTCGGCGGGATCGCCGCGCTGGGAAAGGGCATGCTCCCCGCAGAGCGCGTGATCCGCGAGCATTATCGCCTCGGCTCCACGCGTGTGATTCTCTCCCGGAGCTTCTGCAACACGAGCGTCGTGACCAATCTCAATGAGATCGAAGAGATCTTCCGGACCGGCATGGCGGAGATCCGCTCGTTGGAAAAAGAGTGCGATTTTTACGCGCGCTATTTCTGGGACAACCGCGCCGCCGTGGAGCAGGGCGTGGCGCAGATCTGCGCGTCGATTGAGGAGAAAAACCGATGAGGCTTCTGGTTACCGGGGCGTGGCAGGACGCCGGGGCGCATCTGGATATGCTGACGGCGATGGGGCATGAGGTCGCTTTCCTCCAGCAGGAAAAGGAGCCCCTCCCGGTCGATCCCGCGTGGGTCGAGGGCGTGATCTGCAACGGCCTGTTCCTGCACCACCCGATCGAAGCATTCACGAGCCTGCGGTATATCCAGCTCACCAGCGCAGGCTTTGACCGCGTCCCGATGGACGCTGTACGCGCGCGGAGGATCACCATCCGCAATGCCCGCGGCGTTTACAGCGTGCCGATGGCGGAGCACGCGCTCTGGGGCGTGCTGAGCCTCTATCATCAGGGCGCCTTTTTCCTGAAAAACCAGAGGAAGGCGCGCTGGGAGAAGCATCGCGGACTGCGTGAGCTCGCGGGAAAGACCGTCTGCATTCTGGGGTGCGGCAGCGTGGGCACGGAGTGCGCCGGACGCTTTCGCGCGTTTGGCTGCCGGGTTGTGGGCGTGAACCGCACCGTGCGGGAGAATGCCGCGTTCGACGCGATCCTGCCGCTGACGGCGCTGGACGAAGCGCTCGCGCAGACGGACGTCGTCGTCATCACGCTCCCGCTGACTGAGCAGACGCGCGGGCTGATGAATGATGAGCGCCTTGCGGTCATGAAGCCCGGCGCCGTGCTCGTGAACATCGCCCGCGGCGCAATCGTGGATGCGGATGCGCTGCTGCGCGCGCTGGACGAAAACCTCTCCGGCGCCGTGCTGGACGTGTTTGAGCCCGAGCCGCTCGCGCCGGAAAGCCCGCTGTGGCATCGCCCGGACGTGATCGTGACGCCGCACAACAGCTTCGTCGGCGACGGCAACGCCGCACGGCTGCGTGCGGTGATTCTGAAGAACCTGGAGGACTACCTCGCGGACAGGAAATGAGTAAAAAACCGCGCCTGAGCGTTCAGGCGCGGTTTATGTTTTAAGACAATTCTGACCACGGAGCTTCAAGCCCGCCTGCGCAGCTCGCCGAACATGGCGCCGCCGATGATGAGCACAGCGCCGATCAGCTGCACCGGCGTCATGGTCTCGTGCAGCAGCACGGCGGAAAACAGCAGCGCCGACACCGGATCCACATAGCTGATCAGCGCGACGGACTGCCCGGGCAGCTTCTGCAGGCCCGAGAAGTACAGCAGATAGGCAAGTCCGGTGTTGACCAGCCCGATGACGGCGATGTAGGGCAGATCCGACGCTTTCGGATGCGGGAGCCCGACCGTGAGCAGCACATACAAAAGCACGACGACAAAGGCGACGTCCAGCTCGACGGCCGCCGTCTGCAAGCCTCCGGTTCGCTCGATCCGCTTGTTCAGCGCGATCAGCGAAGCATAGAACAGGGCGGAAACCATCGCCGTCAAAAGCCCCGCCGGATTCATCCCGCCGAGGGCGATGCTGCCGCTGATGCAGACAAGGCCGACCGCCACGATGCAGACCGCCGCGATCTTCCGGCTCGTCAGCTTTTCGCGAAACAAGACGGGGGAGAGCAGCAGAATCAGCATCGGCCCGACGTAATAGATCAAAGTCGCAAGACTGACGTTCAAAAGCCGGTATGCCTCGAACAGCGCGACCCAGTTGAAGCCGAGCGCGGCCCCGCCGAGCAGGAGCGGCACGGCGTCTGCGCGGAGTGCCCTGCGGTCAAACCCACCCCGCAGCAGCACCAGTCCCGTGAGCAGCACGCCGCCGATCAGCGTGCGCAGCAAAACGACCTGGCTGCCCTGAAAGGAGATGTGCGCGGCAATGAATCCGTTCGTGCCGAAAATCAGCATCGCCAGAATATACATGCCGTAATAGAAAACAGTCGGAAGACCTCCGCCGTGCGCGTGATGGGATTCTTTCATGCGGCTCACAATCCTCTCCGGGGTTGACTTGCATCATTTTGGGTTTACTGATTGTTTCACTCAGTATATAATAAAAGCAGCGGAAACGCAACGTCCGTTTGATTCTTTCATTATGAACGTGCAGAAAAGGAGAAACACAATGAAGCAGTATGTTGTTGACGCCTTTACCGATCGGGTTTTCCACGGCAATCAGGCCGCGGTCTGCGTGCTGGAGCAGTGGCCGGATGAGGATCTGATGATGAACATCACCAGAGAAAACAATTTCTCCGAGACCGCCTTCACCGTCAGGGAGGGCGAGAAATGGCATCTGCGCTGGTTCACGCCCGGCGGTGAAATTGACCTCTGCGGCCACGCCACGCTGGGTACTGCCTTTGTGCTGCTGAACTACTATGAAAAGGACGCGCAGCAGGTGGTGTTCACCACGCTTTCGGGCGACCTGATCGTTACACGCAGGGGCGAGCTGTATGAGATGGAGTTTCCCGCCTACGACCTGAAAAAGGTGGACGTGACGGAGGCAATGGAGGACGCCCTTGGCGTCCGGGTGCGCGAAGCCTACCTCGCCCGCGACCTGCTGTGCGTGGTGGACGACGAGCAGACGGTGCGCGAGCTGACGCCCGATCTGGAAAAGATCAAGCAGATCGACGGCCTGCTGGTGCATGTCACCGCCCGCGGTAAGGATGAGGACTGCGTCTCGCGCAGCTTTGCGCCGAAGCTCTCCGTCGCGGAGGATCCGGTCTGCGGCTCCGGTCACTGCCACATCATTCCCTACTGGGCGGATGTGCTCGGCAAAAATGAGCTGGTCGCCTATCAGGCGTCGAAGCGCGGCGGCACGCTCTACTGCCGCCAGGAGGGCGAGAAGATCTTCATGGCCGGCAAGGCCGCGCTCTATTCCGTCGACGAGCTCAATATTTGAATGCGTACCGAAAACAGGCAGGGCTTTTCATGCTCTGCCTGCTTTCCATCTCTGCGCGCAGAAAACGCGTGACAGAACAGGCAAGATACGCTATAATATGCCTAAATCCATCACATGCGCTTTTCTCTGCCCGCGGAACGCGGCACATGGAATCGGGTGAAAGTCCCGGCGAGTCGGTCACTGTGAAGCTCCCTGTGCGGAGATCAGTCAGATACATGAGAGAAAAGCGGTGTTCCTGCCGGAACCGGGATACACGTTTTTTCAGGCGCAGTCTCTGCGTCCGGTTTGGCGTGTCCTTTTTCGGGAGGACACGTCATTTTTGCTTTTGATCGGAGTAAGACTATGGTTCATTTTGTCGGAGCCGGCCCCGGGGCGACAGATCTCATCACGGTGCGCGGCGCGAAGCTTCTGCAGCAGGCGGATACGGTCATCTATGCCGGAAGCCTTGTAAACCCGGAGCTGCTGCAGCTGTGCCGCTCTGAATGCCGCGTTTATGACAGCGCGCGGCTGACGCTGGAAGAGGTGCTGCAGATCATGGCCGACGCTGAAAAACAGGGGCACCTCACGGTGCGCCTGCACACGGGCGACCCCAGCGTATACGGCGCGATCCGGGAGCAGATGGACGCGCTGGATCAGATGGGCATCGCGTACAGCGTCACGCCCGGGGTCTCCAGCTTCTGCGGCGCGGCGGCGGCAGCCAAAGCGGAATACACGCTGCCCGGCGTCAGCCAGACGGTGATCCTGACGCGCATGGAGGGGCGAACTCCCGTGCCCGAGCGCGAGCGGCTCAAGGAGCTTGCGTCGCACGGCGCGTCCATGGCGATTTTTCTCTCTGCCGGGATGCTGGACGCGGTGCAGGCGGAGCTGCTGAAAGGGGCGTACACGGACACGACGCCCGCCGCCATCGTCTACAAGGCCACGTGGCCGGACGAACGCGTGCTTCGCTGCACGGTCGGCACGCTTGCCGAGACGGGGCGGCGTCACAGCATCCGAAAAACCGCGCTGGTGCTGGTGGGGGATTTCCTCTCCGGCGGGTATGAGCGAAGCCGCCTGTATGCGCCGGAGTTTACCACGGCGTTTCGCAAGGGAACCGAACAGGAGTGATCGACACATGAACATCACATTGATCGGCGCCGGCTGCGGCGCGTCTGCTTTGACCGGCGAGGCGCGGCGCGCGCTCTCGAATGCGCAGCTGGTGCTGGGCGCAAAGCGCCTTTTGGAGACGCTCTCCGACTTCTGCCCGCCGGATTCGCAGTGCGTGCGCGCGGTGGCGCCGGAGGAGATCCTGCGCCAGATCGAAGCGCACGCGGACTGCGCGCGGGCGTGCGTGCTCCTGAGCGGAGACAGCGGCTTTTATTCCGGCGCGCGCAGACTTCTGCCGCTGCTGGCGGGGCATGATGTGCGCGTGCTGCCCGGCATTTCAAGCCTGCAGCTGCTCGCCGCCCGGCTGGGGCGGCCGTGGCAGGACTGGACGCTCTCGTCGGCGCACGGCACGGATTGCGATGTGCTCGCGGCGGTCTGCGGCGGGAAGCCGGTTTTCTTTCTCACCGGCGGCAGCGAAGCCCCGGCGGAGATCTGCCGCACGCTCACGGAGGCGGGACTCGGCGATCTGACCGTCACGGTGGCCGAGACGCTGGGCAGCGCGGATGAGCGCATCGTCTCCGCGCCCGCCGGGATGCTGACGGAGCGCAGCTTTGCGCCATTGAACGTCGTGCTCACGGAGGCGGCGCCGCGCTTTGCACCGCGCGCGCCCGGGCTGCCGGACGAGCTGTTTGCGCGCGTGGAGCGCGTCCCCATGACAAAGCAGGAGGTGCGCGCTCTGGCGCTTTCGAAGCTCGGCGCTGCGCCGACGGATCTCTGCTGGGACATCGGCGCCGGCACGGGCAGCGTCAGCGTGGAGCTTGCGCTGCACACCCGCGCCGTGTGGGCCGTGGAGCGCGACGCCGCCGCGCTGGAAGCGGCGGAAGCCAACCGCAAAAAATTCGGCGCGTGGAATCTGCGCCTGCGCGCAGGCTCGGCGCCGGAAGCCCTTGCCGGGCTGCCCGCGCCGGATAAGGTGTTCGTGGGCGGCACGGGCGGCAGAATGCGCGAGGTGCTGCGCGCCGTTCACGCGGCAAACCCGAAGGCGCGCGTCTGCGTTTCTGCCATTGCGCTGGAAAGTCTGCAGCAGGCCGTCTCGGAGCTGGAGACTCTGGGCTATGACACGGAGATCACCCAGATCGCGGTCAGCCGAAGCCGGAACGCGGGCGGGCTGCACATGATGCTGGCGCACAATCCGATTTACCTGATCGTGGGGTACGGCGCATGAAGCGGATCATGCTCTCCGCAATGCACAGCGGCGCGGGCAAGACGGTTGCCGTCTGCGCGCTGCTCGCGGCGCTGAAAAAACGCGGACTGGACGTCCGCGCGTTCAAATGCGGCCCGGATTATATCGACCCCATGTTCCATACCCGCGTGCTCGGCGTTCCGGGCCGGAACCTCGACCTGTTTTTGCAGGGCGACGACGGCGCGGCGCGAACGCTCCACCGGTGCGCGGGCGACATTGCCGTGCTCGAAGGCGCGATGGGCTACTATGACGGCGTTGCCGGCACGGAGCAGGCCAGCGCCTGGGACGTCGCGGCAAAGACGCGCACGCCCGTGGTCCTCGTGCTGCGCCCGCAGGGCGTGGGGCTCAGTCTCGCGGCGCAGGTGCGCGGCATGATGGACTTTCGTCCGGACAGCCGGATTGCCGGTCTGCTGCTCACCGATTGCCGGAAGAGCCTTTCTGACTATCTCACGCCGATTCTGGAGCGCGAGACCGGACTGCCGGTTCTGGGGTACCTGCCCCCGATGGAGGAGGCGCGGCTGGAAAGCCGCCACCTCGGGCTCCTGACGCCGGACGAGATCACGGCGCTCGGTGCGCGGTTTGATGTGATCGCCGAGCAGATGGAGCGGACGGTCGATCTGGACCGCCTGCTGTCGCTCGCGGCGGAGGGGTCACACGAGATCCCGGAGCCGGAGCCGCGCTGCTGGGTCTGCCGCATTGCCGTGGCGCGGGACGAGGCCTTTTGCTTTTATTATGCCGACGGGCTCGATGCCCTCCGCGCCGCCGGGGCGGAGCTGGTGTTTTTCAGCCCGCTTCGGGATCATGCGCTCCCGGAAAAGACCGACGGGCTGTATCTCGGCGGCGGTTATCCGGAGCTTTACGCGCAGGCGCTTTCGGAAAACGGCGCTATGCGCGCCGCTGTGCGCGGCGCCGTGCTGGGCGGCCTGCCCACCGTGGCGGAATGCGGCGGGTTTCTGTACCTGCAAAAATCGCTGGAGGATCCGCAGGGCGAGGCGTATCCGATGTGCGGCGCGCTGCCGGGCGCGGGCGTGCGCACCGATCGCCTGCGGCGCTTCGGCTATGCCTGGCTGGAGGCGGAGGCGGACTCGCTGCTCATGCGAAAAGGCGAGCGCGTCCCCGTCCACGAATTTCACTACTGGGACTGCACGCAAAACGGCGCGGATCTGCGCGCCGTGAAGCCCGGCGGCAGTCAGTGGCGGTGCGGCTGGGCGTCGCAGACGCTCTATGCCGCCTTTCCGCATCTGCATTTTGACGGCGCGCTGCCGCTGGCGGAGCGCTTTGTAAGGGCGTGTGAACGCAAATGATGGAACTGAATGCATGGCTTTCGAAGATCGCCCCGCCGGATGAAGCGGCGGCGCGCGCGGCGCGTGCGCGCTGGGATTCCATCGCAAAGCCCCTCGGAAGCCTGGGTATATTGGAGGACGCGATCGCGCAGATCGCCGCTCTGACCGGGAGCGCGGACGTGCGTCTCGCGCCGCGGACGCTGCTGGTGTTCTGCGCGGACAACGGCGTGGTCGCGCAGGGCGTGACGCAGTGCGCAAGCCATGTGACCGCGTCGGTCGCGCGGGCGCTGGGCGAGGGGCGCAGCACCGTAAACCCCATGGCGCGGCTGGCAAACTGCGCGGTGAGAGCGGTGGACGTGGGAATCCGGGATTTTGCACCCGCACCCGGCGTGCTGGATCGCCGCGTGCAAAACGGCACGGACGATATCACGCGCGGCCCCGCCATGCGCCGCGAGGCGTGTCTTGCCGCGATCCAGGCAGGCGCGGAGCTTGCCGCGGAGCAGGCGCGCCGGGGCGTGAGACTCCTCGCCGCGGGCGAGATGGGCATCGGCAACACCACCACAGCCGCCGCCGTGACGGCGGCGCTGCTGGGCTGCCCGCCGGAACAGGTCGTCGGGCGCGGCGCGGGGCTGTCGGACGCCGGACTGCAGCGCAAGATAGAGGCAGTGGAAACGGCCTTGCGGGTGAACCGCCCGGATGCCGCGGACGCCGTGGACGTGCTCGCCAAGGTGGGGGGGCTCGATCTCGCTGCGATGTGCGGCGCGTTTCTCGGCGCGGCTGCCTGCCGCGTTCCGGTGCTGATCGACGGGTTTATCAGCGCTGTCGCGGCGCTGTGCGCCCTGCGGCTGTGTCCCGGGGCGGGCGGCGCTATGCTGGCAAGCCATGTATCCGCTGACCGCGCGGGGCAGCTCGTGATGCAGGCGCTCGGAAAGCGGGCGCCGCTCACGGCGGAAATGCGCCTCGGCGAGGGCAGCGGCGCGGTTGTCGCGATGCCGCTGCTGGATATGGCGCTGGAGGTCTACAACAGCGGCCAGACCTTCGGGCGGCTCGGAATCGAATCCTATACCAAACAGAGTTGAGAAAACCATGTTTACTTTGATCATAGGCGGCGCGGCGAGCGGAAAGAGCGCGCTCGCCGAGCGCGCGGCACAGACGCTGCCGGGGGAAAAAGTGTATCTTGCCACGATGGAGGTCTTTGACGCGGAGAGCCGGGCGCGCGTTGCGCGCCACCGCGCCGCGCGCGCGGGAAAAGGCTTTCAAACGCTCGAGCAGCCGACCGCGGTCGATCTCGCGACGCTGCCGGCGGGGGCGAATGTGCTGCTGGAGGACCTCTCCAATCTGCTCGCAAACGAGATGTTCTCGCCCGCCGGAGGCGGGGCGCAGGCGGCATTGCGGGGCGTGGAAGCGCTCGAGCGCCGCTGCGCAAATCTCACGGTGGTGACGAACGAGGTGTTTTCCGGCGGGACGGACTATGCCGGAGACACGCTCTCTTACCTCGCGGAGCTCGCGTGGCTCAACCGCGTGCTCTCTGCGCGCGCGGATACGGTCATAGAGGTCGTCTGCGGACTTGCGAATGTGCTGAAAGGAGCGCTCCCATGGTAGTGCTGGAAACGATCATCGTGGCTTTTTCCATGTTCTCGGCGCTGCCGATGCCGCAGATCGAATGGAACAGCCGGAACATGCGATACAGCCTCCTGGCCTTTCCGCTCATCGGCGCGGTGATCGGCGGCGTGTGCTGGCTCTGGGCGGCTTTGTGCCTCGCGCTCGGTCTGCCCGCAATTTTGCGCGGGGCGGGACTTTGCATCCTGCCGGTGCTGCTCACGGGCGGCATCCATCTCGACGGCTATGCCGACACCTGCGACGCCCTCGCAAGCCACGCGCCCCCGGCGCGCAAGCGGGAGATCCTGAAAGACGCGCATCTCGGCGCGTTTGCCGCCATTCGCCTCGGCGTCTGGTTCGTCGCGAGCTTTGCCCTGTGGACGGCGCTGCCGGATTATCACGGCTGGGCGATCGTGTGCCTGTTCTGCCTTTCACGCACGCTGTCCGCGCTGGCGCTGACGCTGTTCCCGCTCGCGGAGGGCAGCGGCCTTGCCCGGAGCTTTGCCGAGGCGTCCGACCGGAAAACGGTGCGCGCGGTGCTCATCGTGTATGCGGCGCTTCTTTGCCTTGCGCTCATCCTCGCGCGCGGCGCGGTGATGACGCTCGCGGCGCTCTGCGTGTTTCTCGACTTTCGGCGCATGGCGCGCACGCAGTTCGAGGGGCTCTCCGGCGACCTCTCCGGCTGGTTTTTGCAGACGGCGGAGCTCTGGATGCTGGCGGCGCTGTGCCTCATGGAATATATGGAGAAATTGCTATGATTTTTATTACCGGCCCGCTGTATGCGGGAAAGCGCGCTTATATTCGTTCCGCTCTGGGACTCTCCGGGGAGGAGCTTGCCCGTCGGGCGGTCTGGGACGTGCAGGAGCGCGTCCCGGATGAGACGCCGGAGACGCTGGCAGAGGAGCTGGCGGAAAAGGAGATCGTGATCGCCACCGAGCTCGGCGGCGGCGTCGTGCCCGTGGACGCGCGGCAGCGCGCGCAGCGGGAGGCGGCGGGGCGGCTCGCGTGCCTGCTCGCTGAGCGGGCGGACACGGTGATCCGGGTCTGCTGCGGACTGCCGCAGCTTTTGAAAGGAGACTGGCCATGCGCATCCGGCTGATCCGCCACGGCATGACGGCGCTGGGCGCCGAGCGGCGCTATCAGGGCAGCCTGGACACGCCGCTTTCGGACATCGGGCGAAAAACGCTTCGGACGCAGGACGATGCCGCGCGCGTCTATCACTCGCCGCTGCTTCGCGCGTCCGAGACTGCGCAGCTGCTGTTTCCGGGCGCGGAAAAGATCGCCGTTTCCGATCTGCGGGAGATGGATTTCGGCGCCTTTGAGGGGCGCGGCTGGTGGGAGATGGAGCAGGACGCGGACTATCGCGCGTGGGTCGACGGCGGCTGTCTGGGGCAATGTCCCGGCGGCGAGGATCGGGCGACCTTTTCCGCGCGTGTCTGTGCGGCGTTCTCACAGCTCGTGGAGCAGTCCCGCGCACAGGATGCGCCCGAGCTCGTCATCGTCGCCCACGGCGGCACGCAGATGGCGGTGCTGGAGCGCTGGGGCTGTCCGAAGAGAGACTATTACAGATGGCAGACGCCGTGCGGCGCGGGCTATGAACTCGACGCCCGGGACTGGCCTGCGCGGCTTGCGATTTTGAGAGAGGTTTGTTACACCGAATGAAGACTGTATCCACAGCGCTCTGCGGCTTCGGGCTGGATCTGCTGCTGGGCGATCCGGCGGCGCTGACTTCGCTGCACCCGGTCGTGCTCATGGGGCGCGAGATCCGCGCGCTGGAAGGTAAGCTGCGCGCCCGCTTTCCCGAGACGGCGCAGGGCGAGCGTCTGGCGGGCGCGGTGCTTGCGGCAGTTGTGCCGACGGGGACGTATCTTGCCAGCCGCATGGCGCTGCGCGCGCTGAACCGCCGCGCACCGGCAGCCGCGTTTCTGCTGGAAACGCTCTGGAGCTGGCAGGTGCTGGCGGTGAAAAATCTGAAAGACGAGGCCATGAACGTCCGCCGAAAGCTCGATCACGATACGATCGAGGCCGCCCGCGCGGCGGTGGGGCGCATCGTGGGCAGAGACACCGACGCTCTGCAGCCCGATGAGATCGCCCGCGCGGCGGTGGAGACCGTGGCGGAGAATTTTTCCGACGGCGTCGTCGCGCCCATGCTTTACCTCGTGCTGGGCGGCGCGCCGCTCGCGCTGACGTATAAGGCGATCAACACCATGGACAGCATGATCGGCTACAAAAATGATCGCTATCTCTGGTTCGGGCGCACGGCGGCGCGGCTGGATGACGCGGCAAATTACCTGCCCGCCCGTCTCTCGGCGCTCATGCTGATCGCGGCGGCGGGGCTGACCGGACAGGACGCGAAAAACGCGCGGCGCATCTGGCGGCGGGATCGGCGGCAGCACGCAAGCCCGAACTCCGGCCAGTGCGAGGCCGCAGCCGCGGGCGCGCTGCACCTGCGCCTGTGCGGGCCGACGCGCTATTTCGGCCAGCTGTATGAAAAGCCCTATATCGGCGACGATGACAGACCCGTCGAGCCGGAGGATATCGCCCGCGCCTGCCGCATGGAGTACGCGGGCAGCGCACTCGCGCTCGCGCTGCTCATCGGCGCAAGGCTGCTGATTTTCGGAGCATAACATGGAACGGACACACGGCGGCGACTGGGCCGCGTATGAAATGGAATATGGCGCGCTGCCGCTGGATTTCTCGGCGAGCATCAGCCCCCTGGGGCTGCCGGAGGCGGCGCGGGCGGCGGCAGCCGCGGCGCTGGAGCATGCCGACCGCTATCCCGACCCCCTCTGCCGGAGACTCCGGGCTGCGCTCTCTGAGCACCACGGCGTTCCGGCGGAGCGGATCGTGTGCGGCGCTGGTGCGGCGGATCTGATTGACCGCCTCGCGCGAACGCTGCGAGCGAAGCGTGCGCTCATCCCGGCGCCGACGTTTTCGGAGTATGAACGCGCCCTGCGGGCGGCAGGCAGCGCAGTTACGCGCTTTCCTCTGGCGAAAGAAACCGGCTTTGCGCTGCCGGACGCGTTTTCAGACGCGATCGGGCCGGGGGTGGAGCTGGTGTTTCTCTGCCAGCCGAACAACCCCACCGGACTGCTGACAGAGCCTGAGCTTACGCACCGCGTGCTGCGGCGCTGCGCCGAGGTCGGCGCGGTGCTGGTCGCGGACGAATGCTTTCTGGACTTTGCGGAGTCGCCCGCGCGGTATTCGCTTGCGGCGGCGCTTGCGCAATGGAAAAATCTCGTGATCCTCAAGGCGTTTACGAAAACCTACGCCATGGCGGGGCTGCGCCTCGGCTATGCCCTGTGCGGCGATGCCGCGCTTGCCGAGCGCCTGCAGGGCTGCGGTCAGCCGTGGGCGGTGTCCGCTCCCGCCGAGGCGGCGGGACGCGCGGCGCTGGGGGACGCGGATTACGTTTTGCGGCTGCGAAAGCTTCTTCAAGCCGAGCGCCCGCGCGTGGCGGAGGCGCTCACCGGACTGGGATTCAGCGTGCTGCCCGGCGCAGCCAACTATCTGCTTTTTTACAGCGCGGATCACGCTCTGGGGGAAAAGCTGCGCTGTCGCGGCATTCTGCTGCGCGACTGCGCCGACTTTCCGGGGCTTGGCGCGGGCTGGTATCGCGCGGCAATTCGGACGCGCGCGGAAAACGACGCCCTGATCCGGGCGCTGCGGGAGGTGTAACAGATGGCAAAATGCATCATGGTGCAGGGCACAATGTCCGGCGCGGGAAAGAGCCTGCTGGTCACGGCGCTGTGCCGCATCTTTCTGCAGGACGGCTACCGCGTCGCGCCCTTCAAGAGCCAGAACATGGCGCTCAACAGCTTCATCACGCCCGACGGGCTGGAGCTGGGGCGCGCGCAGGCGACGCAGGCGGAGGCCGCGGGACTCGAATGCGACGTGCGCATGAACCCGATCCTCCTGAAGCCCTCCAGCGACATGGGCAGCCAGCTGATCGTAAACGGCGAGGTGCGCGGGCATTACAGCGCATCGGAGTATTACCGCATGAAGAAGGGCCTGATCCCGGAGATCCTTGCGGCGTACAGCAGCCTCGCCGCGGAAAACGACATCATCGTCATCGAGGGCGCGGGCTCTCCCGCAGAGATCAACCTCCGCGCGGACGATATTGTAAACATGGGGCTGGCAGAGCTCGTAAACGCTCCGGTGCTGCTCGTGGGCGACATTGACCGCGGCGGCGTCTTTGCCCAGCTTTACGGCACGGTGGCGCTTTTGCGCCCGGAGGAGCAAAAGCGCGTGGTCGGCACGATCATCAACAAGTTTCGCGGCGACCCTGCGCTGCTGGGCTCGGGGCTTCGGCAGCTGGAGGAGCTGACCGGCGTGCCGGTGCTCGGCGTCGTGCCGTATACGCGCGCGGACATTGACGATGAGGACAGTCTCTCGCCGCGCCTGAACCGGACACAGGCGGCGCGCACGCTCGATGTGGCGGTCGTGCGGCTGCCGCACATCTCGAATTTCACGGACTTCTCGCCTCTGGAGGAGCACCCCGCCGTGGGTGTGCGCTATGTTTCGAGCGCGGACGCGCTCTGCGCGCCCGATCTCGTGATCCTGCCGGGCAGCAAGAGCACGGCAGCGGACCTGCTCTGGCTGCGGGAAACCGGCATGGAGGCCGCGATCCAATCCCTCGCGGCGGCGGGCACCCCGATCCTCGGCGTCTGCGGCGGATATCAGATGCTGGGACAGCGCCTGCACGACCCGGATGGCGTGGAGTGCGCGGGCACGGTGGAGGGGCTTGGGCTCCTGCCGTGCGAGACGGTGTTCTCCAGTGAAAAGCGGCGCACGCGCAGACAGGCCGTTGTGCTTGCCGCGCCCTTTGCGGGGGCGGCGCTCGAGGGCTATGAGATCCACAACGGACGCACCGAGGTACACGGCGCGGCGCCGTTCTGCCGGTTTTCCGACGGCAGCGCGGACGGCGCGGCGCTGGGCAATGTGTTCGGCACCTATTTGCACGGGCTGTTCGACACGGGCTCGCTCACGGTCGCGCTGGCAAACTGGCTCGCCGCGCGCCGGGGTCTGACGATCCCGGAAGCCGAGCCGCAGCCGCGCGCTGCCTACCGCCAGCGGCAGTATGATCTGCTCGCCGACGCAGTGCGCGCGAGTCTGGATATGAAGAAGATTTATGAAGCGATGGAGGCGTATGACCATGGGAACACACCGCCTGCCCGGTGACATCGAGCGCAGCAGCATGGCGATCATTCGTCAGGAGCTGCATGAGCGCGGCATTGACCTGCCGTCGGAGAACGCCGCTGTGATTCTGCGGGTGATCCATGCCACGGCGGATTTTGACTATGCCGAAACGCTGCGCCTCTCGCCGGACGCTGTGCGCCTCGGCGCCGAGGCGCTGCGGCGGGGAACGCCCATCGTGACGGATACGAACATGGCGCGCGCGGGCGTCAGCCGCCCGGGACTGGAGCGGCTGGGCGGCGCGGTGCATTGCTTTATGGCGGAGCCCGAGATCGCCGAGACCGCCAGACGCGACGGCACGACCCGCGCGGTCGCCGCCATGCGCCGCGCGGCGGAGCGCTATCCCGACGCGGTGCTCGCCGTGGGCAACGCGCCCACCGCGCTCTTTCAGATCGCGGATGAGATCGAGGCCGGTCTGCGCCCCGCGCTCGTGGTCGCCGTGCCGGTGGGATTCGTGAACGTCGTGGAGAGCAAGGAGCGGATCGTTTCCGTGTGCAAAACGCACGGCGTCCCGGTCATCGCGGCCATGGGACGTAAGGGCGGCAGCAGCGTGGCGGCGGCGATTATGAACGCGCTCATTTATACCGCGTCAGACATGCTCGACCCGGCCGCAAGAGGCTGGAGATGAGGAAACACGCATGAACGAAAAACACTATTCCTTTTTTCAACACAGAGACTGCGAATTTTTCCCCTGCCACGCGGGTGTGCCGGAGGAGGACTTCAACTGCCTGTTCTGCTACTGCCCGCTCTATGCGCTGGGCAGACAGTGCGGCGGGAACTGCGTCTATCTGGAGAGCGGCGTGAAGAGCTGCGAGCATTGCGCCTTTCCGCATTACCGCGCAAACTATGCGGCGGTGCTCGCGCGCTTTCCGGAGCTGGCGAAGCTCGCGGCGGAAAGGCGGGGCGGCGATGGCGTTTGAACACTATGTGCGCAGCGGCGCGAAGCGTCTGCGCTGCGGCTATACCACAGGCACCTGCGCGGCGCTCGCGGCGGCGGGCGCGGCGGAGGTGCTCCTCACGGGGTGCGCCCCGGAGACTGTGGGACTGCGAACGCCCAAGGGCCTGATTGTCGAAGTCCGGCCGGAGGAGTGCGCCCTGCGGGACGACGCCGCTGTCTGTGCCGTGCGCAAGGACGCGGGAGACGACCCGGACGTGACGGACGGAATTCTTATTTACGCGACCGTGCGAAAAAGCGCGCGCGGCTTTGCCGTCGACGGCGGCGCCGGCGTGGGGCGCGTGACGAAGCCCGGACTCGATCAGCCCGTCGGCGCGGCGGCGATCAACTCCGTGCCCCGCGAGATGATCCGCGCCGCGCTCGAGGCGGTGTGCGACGAGGTCGGCTATTCCGGCGGGCTGGACGCGGTGATCTCCGTGCCGGAGGGCGCGGCGGTCGCGCAAAAGACCTTTAACCCCATGCTGGGCGTCGAGGGCGGCATCTCCATCCTCGGCACGTCCGGCATCGTCGAGCCCATGAGCGAGCAGGCAATCGTGGATACGATCGCCGTGGAAGTGCGTCAGGCCGCCGCTGTGCGCCCGGAGCGGCTGGTGCTCGCCCCGGGCAATTACGGGGTGGATTTCATTCAGACGCACTTTCCTGCGCTGCAGGCCATGCCGCTTGTGAAGTGCTCGAACTACATCGGCGACGCCATCGACATTGCGGCGCTGGAGGGCTTTCAAGCCGTCCTGCTCGTGGGGCATATCGGAAAGCTCGTGAAGCTCGCGGGCGGCGTCATGAATACGCATTCCAGAGCGGCCGACTGCCGGCGGGAGCTCCTGTGCGCGCACGCGGCAATCTGCGGCGCGCCGAACGAGGTGTGCCGCACGCTGATGGAGCAGGTTACGACGGACGGCTGCATCGCCGTGCTGGATGCGGCGGGGCTGCGAGAGCGCGTGATGGACTCCGTGCTGCGCGCCGTGCAGACCCATCTGGACCGACGAGCAGCCGGGGCGCTCATCATAGGCGCGGTGACATTTTCCAACGAGTACGGGCTGCTCGGCATGACGGATACGGCGGCGCGGCTGCTGGACGCGTGGAGGGAGAACGGATGAGACAGGGCATCGCCATCGTGGCGTTTACCGATCGCGGCGAGACGCTTGCAAAAACGCTCGGCGCGGCGCTGGGCGGCAGCGTCTCCCGTGCGGGAAGCGGGGACGTGTCGTTCCGCGCGTGGACGCGGGAGATGTTCTCTGCGCGTGAGGCGCTGATATTTGTGGGCGCGACGGGCATCGCGGTGCGCGCGGTCGCGCCGCATCTGAAAAGCAAGGCGGAGGATCCCGCCGTGGTCGTCGTGGACGAGACGGGGCAGTTTGTGATCCCGCTCGTGTCGGGGCATCTCGGCGGCGCGAACGCGCTTGCGCGGCGCATTGCGGCGCTTCTGGACGCCACGCCGGTCATCACCACGGCGACGGACTTAAACCGCGTGTTCGCCGTGGATCTCTGGGCAAAGCGGCAGGGCATGACCGTTTTGCAGCCGGAGCGGATCAAGCGCGTGTCGGCAAAGCGCCTCGCCGGGGCGCGTGTGGACATTTCCTGCCCGTGGCCGATCGCGGGCGAAGCGCCGGAGGGCGTCACGCTCGGACAGGGGAGCGACGTGATCGTGGACGTTCGCCCCTGCGCGGGCGAGGCTCTGCAGCTCGTGCCGCATGCGCTCGTTTTGGGCGTCGGCTGCCGGCGCGGAACGACCGCGGAGCAGATCGAAACGGTGTTCCGGCGCTTTTGCGGCGCGCGCGGCATCCTGCCGCAGGCAATCCGGGCGACGGCGTCCATCGACCGCAAGCAGGACGAGGCGGGGCTGCTCGCTTTCTGCGAAAAGCACGGCTGGCCGGTGCGGTTTTTCACCGCCGAGGCGCTCATGGCGGCGGCGGGGGACTTTTCCGCCTCCGCGTTCGTGCTGGAGACTGTCGGCGCGGACAACGTCTGTGAGCGCAGTGCGGTGCTGTGCGCGGGCGGCGCGCTGCTGGAGAAAAAATACGCTGCGGAGGGCGTGACGCTTGCCCTTGCGCTCACGCCGCCGCAGCTGGATTGGAGCTGTTAGACCATGGGAACGCTGTACGTTGTGGGACTCGGTCCCGGAGATCCGTCCTATCTCACAGGGGCGGCGAAGACTGCGCTTTCGCGCGCGGAGGTGCTCTGCGGCTACACGCTGTATGTGGAGCTCATTCGCCCTCTGTTTCCCGATAAAGAGATTTATACCACCGCCATGACCGGCGAGATCGAGCGCTGCCGTCATGCCCTTGACCTCGCGCAGAGCGGGAGGGACACGGCAATGGTGTGCAGCGGTGACGCGGGCGTCTATGGCATGGCGGCGCCCGTGGTGGAGCTGCTGCCGGATTACCCCGGCGCCGCGGTGGAGATCGTGCCGGGCGTCACGGCGGCGCTCTCCGGCGCCGCGCTTCTGGGCGCGCCGCTGGGACATGATTTCTGCGTGATCTCCCTCTCGGACCGGCTGACAGACTGGTCGGTGATAGAACGGCGGCTCGAGTGCGCGGCGGCGGGGGACTTTGCCATCTGCCTTTATAATCCCGCTTCCAATCATCGGCGGGATTATCTGCGCTGCGCGTGCGAGATTCTCCTGCGCGAAAAGTCACCGGACACCGTCTGCGGCATGGTGCGCAGCATCGGCCGCGCGGGCGAGAGCGTGCGCGTGCTCACGCTCTCAGAAATGCGCGACGCGGACGCCGACATGTTCACGACCGTGTTTGTCGGCTCGTCGCAGACGCGCCGGATCGGAAAGCACATCGTCACGCCGCGGGGGTATCGGTCATGAAGCTTGTGATCTTCAGCGGTACGACCGAGGGGCGCGCGCTCTCGGTGCGCATGGCGGAGGCCGGCGCGGAGGTGACGGTCTGCGTCGCGACGGACTACGGCAGCGAGGAGCAGCCGGCGCACCCCGGCATCCGGACGCGCGTCGGCCCGCTTACCGCCCGCGAAAAGCAGGCGCTGCTGCGCGGCGCCGCGCTCTGCGTGGACGCCACGCACCCCTACGCCACGCATGTGACGCGCTCCGTGCGCGAGGCGTGCAGGGCGGCGGGCGTGCCGTACGATCGGCTGCTGCGCGCGCCGAGCGAGATCGAGGGCGCCCACATCGTCGAAAGCGCGGCGGAGGCGGCGGCCTACCTATCCGCTTTCCCGGGAAACATCCTGCTCACGACCGGTGCGAAGGAGCTTGGCGCCTATGCGCGCCTTGACCCGGAGCGGCTCTATCCCCGGGTGCTCCCGTCGCACGCGGCGCTCGACGCCTGCGAGGCGCTGGGCATTCCGCACCGCAACATCATTGCCATGCAGGGGCCGTTCAGCCGGGAGCTGAACGAAGCGCTGCTGCGGCAGTATGAGATCGCGTATCTTGTCACCAAAGACGGCGGCGCGCCCGGCGGCTTCCCGGAAAAGGCGACGGCTGCCAGGGCGACAGGCGCGCAGCTCGTGGTGCTGCGGCGTCCCGCGGAAACGGGTCACAGCTTTGAGCAGGTTCTCAAGCGCTGCCTTGCCGCCCTTGATGCTTAATTTGTCAGCAATTTCAATTTTTATATTTGCAGGAGGAAAAACCAATGAAACGAATCCTTTCGGGCATTCTGATGCTCACGATGCTCCTTGCCGTCTGCGCCGGCTGCGGCAGCGACAAGCCGCAGCCCAAGCCGTCCGCCGCTCCGGCGGAGGCAGCGGACGAGGAAAACTACGACACCGGCGACGCCTCGCTGGACGATCCGCGCAATCAGGACGAGATCGGCGAGCAGGAGCTTCTGACGGTCAGCTTCGGCACGAGCTTCAACGACAGCCGCCGTCTGACGATCGGCGGGATCGAGCAGAGCCTTGCCGATGCCTTCCCGGACTGGAGCGTGCGCCGCGCCTTCACGAGCCAGATCATCATCGACCATGTGAAGTCCCGCGACGGCGTGCAGATCGATAACGTGACCGCCGCGCTCGACCGCGCCATGGAAAACGGCGTCAGGCAGCTCGTCGTGCAGCCCACGCACCTGATGCACGGCTTTGAGTATAACGATCTCGTGGACGAGCTGGGTACTTACGCCGATGCCTTTGACAAAATCGTTGTGGGCGAGCCGCTGCTCACAAGCGACGAGGATTTTGCCGCCGTGGCGGAGATCATCGTGAAAGCGACCGAGCAGTATGACGACGGCGAGACTGCCATCTGCTTCATGGGTCACGGCACCGAGGCGGAGTCCAACGCTGTCTATGCAAAGATGCAGCAGGTGCTCGCCGATGCCGGCCACAAGAATTACTTCGTCGGCACGGTCGAGGCCGAGCCCTCCGTGGAGGATGTGCTGGCGATGGTGCAGGCGGGCGACTATACCAGGGTCGTGCTCCGTCCGCTGATGATCGTCGCGGGCGACCATGCCAACAATGACATGGCGGGCGACGATGAGGATTCCTGGAAGAGCATTTTTGAGGCGGCGGGCTATGACGTCACCTGTGTGGTCGAGGGGCTCGGCCAGCTGCCGGAGATCCAGGCGCTCTTCGTGCAGCACGCGAAAGCCGCAATCGATTCGATCAAGTAAGGAGAAACCATGAAACAGAATCTTTCCCTGCTCCTGTGCCTCGTGCTGCTGTTTGGCCTGCTGACAGGCTGCGCGCAGACCGCCGAGACACCCGCCCCCTCCGAGTCCCTGCCCGTGGCGGACGCCTCGCAGATGACCGAGGTGGAGGAAGTGGTTCAGCCCGGCATGACGCCGATTTCGGCGGAGAGCCTTGCGGACGGCAGCTATCCCATCGAAGTGGATTGCAGCTCCTCCATGTTCCGCATCGACGCCTGCACGCTCACCGTTCAGGACGGCAAAATGGAAGCCGCGCTCACGATGAGCAGCCAGAGCTATCTCTATGTCTATCCCGGCACCGCCGTGGACGCTGCCAGGGCGGACAGCGCCGACTACATCACCCCGGTCGAGGACGGCGCGGGCAGCCGCGTGTTCACCATCCCGGTCGAGGCGCTGGACGCGGGCGTGCTCTGCGCTGCGTACAGCAAGAACAAAGAACTGTGGTATGACCGCACGCTCTGCTTCCGCGCAGACTCCCTGCCGCTCGAGGCGTTCAAGCCCGGCGTGATCGTAACGCCCGAAAGCCTCGCGCTCGCGGACGGAACGTATACCGTCGACGTCACGCTCAGCGGCGGCAGCGGCAAGGCGAGCGTTTCCTCGCCCGCGAAGCTCACGGTCGAGGGCGGCGTCTGCACGGCGGAGATCGTCTGGAGCAGCCCCAATTATGACTACATGAAGGTCGGCGGCACGCAGTATCTGCCCGTCAATACCGAGGGCAACTCCGTCTTTCAGATCCCCGTGACGGTGTTTGACCGCCCGATGGCGGTCGTCGCCGATACGGTCGCCATGAGCGAGCCGCACGAGATCGCGTATGCGCTCTGCTTTGCGTCTGAGAGCATAGAGGCCGCTTCGTGAAACGGAGCGTTCTGATCGCGGCGCTTGCGCTGTGCCTGCTGCTTTCTGCCTGCGGCGCGCCAAAGCCCGACCGCACGGCGCCGGAGCCCACGGGACACATGGCGCTGGAGTATGCGGAAAACTTCTCCGTGGACTATTATGGCGACGACGCGGCGCTGCTCACCGTCGCCGGAAGCGAGCAGTATCTGCTCTTGGAGCACGACGCCGCGATCCCGCAGGGCTTTGCGGACGTCCCCGTGATCCGCTGTCCGGTGGAGCAGGTGTATCTCGCGAGCTCCTCCGTCGCCGATCTCTTCGCGCAGCTGGACGCGCTTGGCTGCGTGCGCTTTACGAGCACAAAGGCGTCCGACTGGCGGCTGCCCGCGATGCAGGAGGCGCTTTCGTCCGGGAGCACGCTCTACGCGGGCAAGTTCAGCGCGCCGGACTATGAGCTGCTGCTGGAGCAGGGGAGCGATCTCGTCGTGGAGAACACGATGATCTTCCATGAGCCCGCGACCAGGGAAAAGCTCGAGACGCTGGGCTTCCCGGTTCTGGTGGAGTATTCCAGCTATGAGCCGCACCCGCTGGGGCGCGTGGAGTGGATCAAGCTCTATGGTCTGCTGACCGGGCGTCTCGCGGAGGCGGAGGCGTTCTTCGCCGAGCAGGCGGAGACGGTGCGGCAGCTCTCTGCGGTGGAGAACACCGGCAGGACCGTCGCGTTTTTCTATATCACGCCGAGCGGCGCCGTGGTCGTGCGCAAGAGCGCGGACTATGTCACGCGCATGATAGAGCTCGCGGGCGGCGCGAGCGCGCTCACCGATCTGCCGGAGGATGACTCCGCCCTCTCCTCCGTGACGATCCAGATGGAATCGTTCTACGCACAGGCGAAGGACGCGGATGTGCTGATCTACAACAGCACCGTCCCCGGCGACCTGACGCGTCTGGAGGATCTGCTTGCCCAGGCGCCGCTGCTTTCGGACTGCAGGGCAGTGCAGACCGGGGAAGTCTGGTGCACCGAGCAGAGCATGTTTCAGCAGACCTCCGCCACCGCCGGCATGATCACGGACATGCACCGGATCTTCAGCGGCGAGGCGGACGATACCGACCGGCTGCAGTTTATGCACCGGGTGAAATGAGGACAGGCCATGGAACGAACCAAGCGATATGGATGGGGCTATCTGCTGCTGGCGGGGCTCCTGTGCGCGCTGGCGCTTGCAAATCTGCTCTCGGGCAGCACGCGCCTCCCTGCCGGGGAGGTGTTCGCGGCGCTCTTTCACCCGGGAGGACAGGGGACGGCGGCCGGCATCGTCTGGAACATCCGCCTGCCGCGCCTGCTTGCCGCCGCCGTTCTGGGCGGGGCGCTGTCGGTCTCGGGCTTTCTGCTCCAGACCTTTTTCGGAAACCCCATCGCGGGACCTTATGTGCTCGGCATCTCGTCGGGCGCCAAGCTCACGGTAGCCCTTGCGATGATCCTCTGCCTGAGCCGAGGCATCATGATCCGTTCCGTCACGCTGATCGCCGCCGCGTTTCTGGGTTCGCTGATCTCCATGAGCTTCATCCTGCTCGCGTCGAGACGGCTGCGCAGCATGGCGCTGCTCATCGTCTGCGGCGTCATGATCGGCTACATCTGCTCGGCGGTCACGGAGCTTGTCGTGACCTTTGCCGATGACTCCAACATCGTGAATCTGCACAACTGGTCGATGGGCAGCTTCTCCGGCATCTCGTGGCGCGATGTCGCGGCGGCGGGCGCGGCGGTGTGCGCGGCGGTCGTCTGCGCGGTGCTGCTGTCCAAGCCCATGGGGGCGTATCAGCTCGGCGAGGCCTATGCGCAGAGCATGGGCGTCAATGTCCGGCGCTTTCGCGTGGCGCTGATTCTGCTCTCGAGCTTGCTTTCCGCCTGCGTGACCGCGTTTGCGGGGCCCATCTCGTTTGTGGGCATCGCCGTGCCGCATCTGATGAAGAGCCTCTTTGGCACGGCGCGCCCGCTCGTCATGGTGCCCGCGTGCTTTCTCGGCGGCAGCGTGTTCTGCCTTCTGTGCGATCTCATCGCCCGCACGCTGTTTGCGCCCACGGAGCTCAGCATCAGCTCCGTCACGGCGGTGTTCGGCGCGCCGGTGGTCATCTGGATGCTGCTGACACGAAAGCGAGGTGCGGCATGATGAACCATGAGATCCTGCGCACCGAGCGCCTTTTCGTGGGCTACGGTGACAAGACCGTGGTGGAAAATGTCTCTCTTCTGGCGGCCGCCGGGCAGATCCTCACGCTGATCGGCCCGAACGGCGCGGGGAAGTCCACGATCCTGAAAACGCTCATCCGGCAGCTTGCGCCCCTCGGCGGCGCGGTCTGGATCTCGGGGCGCGAGGCGCGCTCGTTCAGCCAGATGGAGCTTGCCCGCGCGAGCGCCGCGGTGCTTACGGGCAGACCGCGCCCGGAGCTGATGCGCTGTGTGGACGTGGTTTCCGCCGGGCGCTACCCCTATACCGGGCGGCTCGGCGTCCTCTCCGATCAGGACCGCGCGGCGGTGCGCGAGACGATGCGCATCGTCGGCGTCGCGGACATTGCCGGACAGGACTTTGACCGGATCAGCGACGGGCAGCGCCAGCGCGTGATGCTCGCGCGCGCCATCTGTCAGGAGCCGCAGCTGCTGGTGCTGGACGAGCCGACGTCGTTTCTGGACATTCGCAGCAAGCTGGAGTTTCTCCATCTGCTGCGCAGGCTCGTGCGCGAGCGGCAGCTTGCCGTGGTCATGTCCATGCATGAGCTTGATCTGGCGCAGAAGTTATCCGATACCGTCGCCTGCGTGAAGGACGGCAGGATCGACCGCGCCGGAACGCCCGAGGAGATCTTCACCGGCGACTATATCCGCGCGCTCTACGGCGTGGAGCACGGGAGCTACGATGCCCTCTTCGGCTCCGCCGAGCCCGAGGGCAGCCGGGGCGCGCCGCAGGTCTTTGTCATCGGCGGCGGCGGAAGCGGCATCCCGGTCTATCGCAGGCTGCAGCGCATGGATGTGCCGTTTGCCGCCGGGGTGCTGCATGAAAACGATCTCGACCTCCCCGTGGCGCGCGCTCTGGCGTGCGCGGTGATCGTCGAGCGCGCGTTCGAGCCTGTCAGCCCCGCGCGCGAGGCGGAGGCAATGGATCTGCTGCGGCAATGCCGCGCCGTCCTCTGCCCGCTGGATCGGTTCGGGACGATGAACCGGGCAAACCGGACCCTGCGCGATTGGGCCGATGCGCAGGGAAAGCTAAAGACAATCACCGATCTGGAACGCTGAAAGGGCGGCTGCCTCGCAGATGAGGCAGCCGCCCTTTTTGTTTGCGCTGCGCGGACAAAGTGGGCAGGATTAACGCATTCATTTGGCGCAGGAATGCACCGGGAAATTCTTAAATTTTACACAAGAAACTGAATTGTCAGCCGGCAAAACGCGGCCTTGATGTGAGCTTTTGCCGCTTCGCACGATCCGCCGGAGCGGAAAAAGCCTTGAAACAGCTGGAAAAACAAGATATCCGTGCAAAAAACTGGTGGGGAAAAAGGTATACCTTTTTCCCCACTATTTCCATAGTAACAGATTGTAACGTCATGTTATCACAATTTCAAATTGAATGCAAGCAATCCGATGCTAAAAATCACAATTCTTAAAAAACACCATCTTTTCCGCTTCTAGAACATGGAATTGCAGGAAATATGACGAAAGCAGGAGGCATTTTGTTCCAAAGAAGTGAAATGCTAGGCGATTGGGGAAAAAGGTATACTTTTTTCCCCACTTCCGGTACAGATTTCCGCCGTTGTTTGTCAGCAACCGGACGGCGGCGGTCCCATGCGCTGCGCTGTTTGTCAGCAACCGGACAGTGCAGTGATTCTCTCTCTTGGATGCGCGGCGAAGTAACCGGCGCTGCGTGTTCATGGTCAAACCCTTGCGCTGCGCTGTGTCAGCAACCCACAGCGCAGTGCTCTGGTTCTTTGGTACACACCCGCACCCCACGCGCAAACATTTTTTGTTTTTATATATATATCCCAATCAATAGAAAGGAAGCATGAGAATGAATAAACGCTTTATGAGCCTCCTGCTCGTCCTCGTGATGGTCTTCTCGCTGCTGCCGACGTTCGCGACGGCGGAGGGAGCCACTCGGGGTGTTTATGCAGTTGACGATGATTCGGCGACTTATACTTTTAAAGTCGGCGAAGAAACAGTCAGCACGCAGAGCATTGTTGCCGGAGGAACTCTGGTCGAGCCTGCTGCGCCTGCGGTAACAGCAAATCAGGCATTCGACGGCTGGTACGTCGGAGACACAAAGCTCGACTTTGACGCAAACGGCGACCTTGTGGTGGATGCCGTTGACGGGAATGTGACCGTTCAGGCCCGCATTGTCAATGTCTGGCGCGTGACCTTCAAGGATGAAAGTGACGCGAATGTTGTTTCCGTCAAATCCGTGAAGCAGGGTGAAGCGCTCGATCTGAGCGAGGTCAAATACGACGTGACGAGTACGGACGGCAACCGCTCTGTGGTCGGCTGGACGGAGACGAAGGGCAGCACGACTATGGTTTCTGACCCGTATGTGCCGGCTGCAGATAAGACGCTGTATCCCGTCATCAAGACCGGCAACTGGCTGAAGTTCGATGAGAACGACGGTGACGCCAGCGGCCGCGCGGGTGCTTCCTATACGCCCTCTCAGTTCCTGACGACCGGCCAGAAGCCGACGCAGCCTGCCAACCCGACGCGTGCCGGCTACACCTTCGGCGGCTGGTACACCAATGCTGCGTGCACAGGCTCCCAGTTCAATTTCAACAGCACCATCAGTGCAGAGACGACCCTCTTTGCCAAGTGGGTTGCGGGCAATGCGAACTATACCATTATCATCTGGAAGCAGCGCATCACGGATGCGGTGGACGCCGGCACCAAAACCTGGGATTACGAGGTTTCCATCCCGAAAACAGCGGCTGTGGACTCTAGCGTTAGTGTTGATAACCAGTATCAGGGTTACAAGGATAACAGCAACGTTAAGATCAATGGTAAGACCTATGATTTCATGGGATTCCAGTTCGACCATTGCGATGACGCGAAGACCGTCGCCGCTGACGGCAGTACGATCCTGAATGTATATTATACCCGCCGAGTAATTACGATTAGATTCAATCCCGGGACGGTGCGCGTTCAAACAGGAGAAACTGATTGGTGGGGAAATCCTAAGTACTTGACTTTACAGAGCTATTTACCGCTGAATGGGAAAGAATCTGACTATAATAAAAATGAGACGTGGACTGCAGAAGATGATGGCACAGAATACAGTGCATGGGTTGAGTATAAAGGACTGTATGGTGCAGAATTGAATTTTGAATGGCCGACGACGGTCGTTCCTTCAAATGACAATTCGTACTATTCTCCTGTCAATAGAGGCTGGTATTATGGTAATATTAGCTTGTCCTTTGTCGGTAATTTCATCTTGCCCACGAAAACGTCGAATTCCATTACGCTTTACGGTGAAGAAACCGGATCTTCTCCGGTCCGCTTCTATAAGCAGAGCGTGGATGGAAACTCCTGGGATCTTGCCCGCGAAGTGAAAATGTCTGGTATCAATGGCTTTACCATCACGGATAAGTTCCAGGGATTTACGGCATACGCATATTATTCGAACAATAGCGAATCATATCCCGCGGAATCCAACTGGACGAAAGTCTCCTACAATGCTTCGGATGAAGATTACGGTAGTGCCGAAACCGGTAACAATGATTATCTCCACATCTTCTTCAAGCGCAATTCCTACAATATTGACTTCCAGTATACCGACGGCACTACGGCTAAGGATACGATTGTTAAGAAGTATCAGGCCAGCCTGAGTGATGTTTCCGAGGCAGCGCCGGCCTATCCGGGCTTCCTGCCCGCGGAGCAGTATGAGTTTGTCGGCTGGTTCGCCGATCCGGAGCTCACGACCTATGTGTCCTTCTCGGAGATTTCCGACGCAAAGAAGCAGCAGTTGACCGATGAATACGGTATCAGCAGCTTTGTGTCCTATGCGGGACAGACGATGCCCACGAACAACATCGTGCTTTATGCGGGCTTCTTCCCGATCGGCTATGACTGCGCGCTGAATCCCAACGGCGGCGAGTTTAACAAGAACACACAGGCAGGTGTGTTCTGGACGGCCAAAAACAGCCAGATCGACAGCGTGATCAGCGAGCATGTCTCGCGAGACGGCTATTCCATCGCCGGCTGGGAGGTCAGCACTGTAGACGGTAGCCTGATCAACGTCTCTCGTGATGGCGCAGACAATCCCAATCACTACCGCTATGTGGGCGACTATTCCAACTGGACTTCCACTGGTGAGCTCTACGAATTTTCGCAGCAGATCACTGCGCCGGTCTATCTGACGGCAAAGTGGCTGTCTGACACCAAGCTCGCCGTTGCCTATGATCTGGCAGGCGGCACCGGCAGCATTACGGACGGCAATCATTATTTCGATGGCGCGGACGTTGCCGTTTCCGTGACTGCGCCGACCAAGGACGGCTATCAGTTCATCGGCTGGAAGGTCGAGGGCGATGAGGAAGGTCTCCTGCTGCCCGGCGGCACGCTGGAGCTGAACAAGGCAGACCAGGACAAAGATAACAATAATGTCATCACGCTCACAGCGGTCTATAATCAAATGCCCAACGTCACGCTGACGTTTGATGCAAACACGGAAGGCGGCTCTGTTGATCCGGCCTCCGTCAGACTTCAGAAAAACGGGGCGTACGATCTCAGCAGGGTAAAGGCGACGTGCGCGGACAAGATTCTGCTCGGCTGGAGCAAAGAAGCGGACAATACCGTTGAATTCCAGACGAACACCGTGGTCGCAACTGACTGCGACGCTACCCTCTACGCCGTGTGGGATCAGATCGACAACCACAACTACGTCATCGACTTCAACGGCAAGATGACGATTGCGACGAGCGCGACTGCGAAAAAGGACGACAGCCATAACAACGGCGCGTTCAACGTCGCAGACGGCCTGGGCACCTATCAGCTCAAAGCTGATGAAAAGGATTATACCAACGGCGCGAACCTCGCGTTCAACGGCATTGACACCGCCCTGATCAACGGCGTCCCGGTCGGCTCGGCGGATGGCACGACGGCCTCCTGGGAGAAGTACACCGTCATCCCCGCGAACAACGTGTACTTCGATGACAGCCTTGTCAACGCATCTATGGTCGCAGGTGATGACAACAGCATCAAAGCTGCGGTGAAAGCGAATGAGGATTCGCCTACGACTGCTGCCGGCAACGAGCAGGGACAGGCAACTCTGATCTTCACATTCAAGGGCACGGGCATCGACGTCTACTGCACGACCGATGCGACTGCGGGCTGGATCCAGGCGAATGTGGACGGCACGGCATATCCGTTCGTCAACAGCCGCTATCAGGAATCTGAGGGCAGCACCACCGCGATCTACAACACACCTGTCATCAGCATTGACGGTCTTGCGCCCAACGTGGAGCACACGCTGACGCTCCGCACGCTCACGAACTCTAACTTCCGTCTCGACGGTATCCGCGTCTACAACCCGATGCAGGGTGTAGGCGACGAAGCTACGCAGGCGACAGTGAATAAGGCCTATGATGATGCTGATGAAAGCAACGCCGTGTTCCTCGAGGTGCGCGACCGCATCCTCGCGGCAGGCGTGTTCAGCAATGGCGCAGCGGATACCGATGTCGGCGATATCACCGGCGCTGTGTTCCTCGAGACCAAGGCAGAGGGCGCTACCATCGCGGATTACACGGCCAAGGGCCCGAAGGAAGAGGCCTATCTGGCTCCCGGTCAGGCGATCGCGTTCAACCTCGGCGGCTGGACTGAGAATACCTACAAGGTCATGGCCGGCCTGAGCATGCCGAAGAGCACAGACAGCGGAACGGCTACGGTCTATGCCTCGGGGCATGGAACAAGCAACCCCATCAAAGTCAGCGCCCGCACGGATATGTTCTATGAGATCACGCCTGATGCATCCGGCAACGTGATCATCAAGAACAATGGCGGCGGCATGATCTCCGTCACGAAGCTGAAGATCACCACGATCGACCCGAACGGCACGGCTTATGAAGTCCCGGCACAGACGACCGGCGAACCGGCGGCAGAGGGCGCTCGCGGCCTGCGCGTGACGAAATCGCTCATGGCTTATGCGATGGCATTCGACCCCGCAACGGAGGTCTCCCCGACCGATAACGTTGAGGAGCCCGACACGCCTGAAGAGCCGGACGATCCGAAGCCCGGCTGGAACGATGGCGCATTCAATCCCATGTCGATTCTGAAGAATCTGTTCCAGAACCTGCTTGACGGCCTGGGAAAACTCTTCGGGAATCTCCCCAAGTGGTAAGCAAAGGAGCGTGTTTTCAAAATGAGAATGGAATATACAAAACCAATGCTTTTTGCAGAGCGCTTCGCGCTTGTGGAGCATATTTCACAATGCGCCCACTTGAACTCGGCAACTTCCGGAGATCCGGATAATTGCGCGTTTTACTTAAATGGACCCGAGAATCCCCCAGCTATTTTTACAAGACCAGAAAATCTTTGCACGGATCTATATACGGCAGCCGATTTTCCGGGCACGGGTGACAAGAAACCTACAGGCTATTGCTACAACTACTTCTTGGATGAAGGCACTCTGCTGATGCATTCATAACACCCTATCATAAAGAAAAGGGCGCGTTGCAAAATGGAAATTTTGCAGCGCGCCTTTCTCAACGAGAAAAAGCAAAGAAAAGCCGAGAGATTGTGGAAAACCATCCGCAATTCT
>ONEB01000011.1 GCA_900316745.1 uncultured Eubacteriales bacterium
GAATTGCGGATGGTTTTCCACAATCTCTCGGCTTTTCTTTGCTTTTTCTCGTTGAGAAAGGCGCGCTGCAAAATTTCCATTTTGCAACGCGCCCTTTTTCGTATGGCAAGAGCGAACTAAAAAGATATTTTCATGCACTGTGAGATTCGAAACATCTTTGATTATCAAACTTTCCCGTACTTTTTGCAATCCCGCATCATTTTTCAGGTCATTTTTGCGTATGAACTTAAAAGATATTTCATTATTGGTGGCCTATGAAAGCTATTAACAATTATTGTCCCGCAGCCAAGGTACTCGTCTTCCCAAGTTGCGCTAAATATGCGTACCAATTATCATTCGATATAGATAAAGTAATAATCCTATTATCTACTACCCAAGTAATTTAGACAGCGTTATGAGAGTCAAGTTCGAAAAACTGACTTCATTCACACTAGCTCTGTCAACATCTTAGGAATGTGAGCCTTGGTTGTCCAGACAGGAATGACTTTATATCGTTTCCAATAATCCTTTTTCATGCGCAAAATATTCGCGACTAGACACATTGTATCCCTACGGAGTTGTTCATCAAGTAAGTCTTCATTTTCGTGGCATCTAATCAAATCATCAAAAGTATCTGCGATCAAATCGTCAATAATGAAAAAAAGATAATGCACCGGGCGACAGTCTGAATACCTAATCTGACCATCGCCCTGCTCTTCATCCTGAAGAATATCAAGAGCACCCATCTGTCGAATAATCCGTCTGAAATTATAATCATCCCCAGAAAAACCAACAAAAACACAGTGATCCCGATTTAAGTAATAGGACTGGATACTGTTTGTCCAACTATATGCCTCTCTTTGCTCCAGCTCATAATAGCTGTCTTCCGAAAGAATTAGCTTTGTAGATTCCTTTGGAAATGCGCGAGATTCACGTTGTCCGTGCCGAGGAATGAATCCATGTACATGAAAGATTTGAATTTCATTTGTGCAATCGGTACATGTCCATGCACCTGCATGTGTCACAATCTCTCTTTCTGGTACCTGAAATACTTTTATCAAACACTCTTGTATCAGTGAATGATAATCGTAGGTAATCGCACGACGAACCTTTTTTAGAAGGTAGGTCACAGCATAAAGTGTATTCTTTTCTGCTACAGTGCGCATGTCTCTCTCGGCTGTTCCCTTTATCTCTTTATCAAAAATAACATCTGGCAGTTTCGCTTTGTTAATCACATATGCGATTATTTCTTTGAGCAAGTCATTTACTACATCCTCTTCCGCAGAACTAATCAGTTGCTTTACATATTGACCCGATTCAAGATAATTGTTTCCGAGAGACACCTTCAAATCCTTCAAGATCAGCTCTCGTTCTAACTGTCGTTCTCGCGCGGCGTCAAAGCTTTTCCTCTTCCCCTTATATGCCTCATACTGCAGAGCATGTCCAAGGATCTGAGAAAGAAGACCACCCCATCCAGGAATTCCAGCAGGCGCACTACTTCCAGCTCCAAGAATTAGCGTCACATCACCCTCTTGAACATAAGTTTGGAGGCTTTGTAATTGCTCTTCTTGATTCATTTTTTCTAGTAATTCCTTCTGAATCAGCTCAATTGCGCGTGCTCTCTCTCGTTCTATTTCCAACGGCTCTTTGCGATCTTTCTCCATCTACTTCACCTCTCGAATCTGTGTTAGCGCAGTAAACATTTTCCCCGCAAAATCTTCATCTGTTCGATCTGCTGATAGCCGAATGCTATGAAATGCATCACGGTAGGGCTTCATCTCCGCCTGATCTTCCGCATTATTCAAGTAGTCGTCTCGGCAAAGCTCCAAATACTCCTCTAGCGGTTCTGCAACCCACCTGTATTTCTCATATACTTGTAAAAACTGATTAATCCAGTCAACAATACTTTCCGCATTCAACGTTTCTCTTGGAAAGCCATGCAACTCCCATCCTAGTATTGCGTCTCTGACCGATTGCTCTGCTCTATTGTTAAGACACCCTTTTTCCAGATAATTTGGATACCAAACCTGCAATATAGACGCAATCCGAATGATACTGACGCTTGTCATAGGAAGTGTCTCTTGAAGATTCTTGTTTTCGAAAGCAAATCCTAATATGTAATCCGAGATACTTGCATCCAAACGCATGCAAGCTTCAAGGTCAGCAAACGTTTCGCTATAGCTCTCAATAATAAGCTCTGGTACTATCACCTCCACACAACATCTATTTATATCTTCACTAACTGAGTTCTGACGGTAAGACGAAGGATACGCCCCTATCTGTCTCATCGTTCCAGTAATCCACGAAATTAAAACTTCATCTGGATCGCTAATGCCACGTTGGATGAGTCTCTCAGCCTTTCTACATTCCAACTTACAAAAACTTATGTGTTCCGTTTCTGCTTGACTCTGCAGTATACCATCACACGCAGCATAAAAAGCTTTCGTTGCCAATAATTGTTCCCGATACAGTTCTTCTGTAAAATCAGTATAGTGTATCCCTGATTCCATTCTCAATTCATAGCAAGAGAATAGTTCGCATAATTCTTGGCAAAGCCACTTTTCCACCTTGGCAATCATGAGAGATTTTTCTGAGCAACATTTCTTTTTTGCTTCTAATCTTTCCTCTATACAATTTGTAATCTTACCAATTAGGTCCTCGCTACATTGTTTACTACATTCGCGAATTTTGTCAAGAATCGAAGCATCTTCTAACCCGTAGTCATTTACAAGACTCTCAATCACAATCGCTTCCGCGCCGCCTCTAAAAATTAGTTTTTCTATGATCCTTCCATAATAGCGAGAGGCAAATTTTATGATGTAGTTCAACCGCTGATCTCGTTTTCGATTGCCACAAAAGTGCATGCATTCGTGTGTCATGCGAAAGACAGTTCCGCTGCAATCAAATAATCCTATTTCTGACATTTGAATAACAAACGGGACATACTCAATAATGTTACCATCTTCTTCACTTGGGGGAAGAAACCAGAAAGGTTTATATGTCGTTGTTTCGTCACAACCACCGCTTCTTACCAAAAAAGCATACTCCGCTCGGCCTATATTGGCATGCTTCATCACTGAATTAGAGAACATATTTTGCCATCGATTATAAGCAGTAATAAGCGCAGTCGCAGAACTAACTGATGTATGATTATAACGTTCACTTTCCATGAAGAAATTATCAGACCGAGAAAGATCTGCCATAAAACTACCTACTTGATTATTGAAGAGATCTAAAGCTTTCTCAACATCAAGCCAGTCAAGCAACTCATCATCCTCAGCATCCTCAGCATCCTCAGTATACTGTTTGCGCAGTTTTTCCACGCAAATCCTCAGGCAGGTAGAGAATGCAGGAAGCCACTGAGCCATAATATGCTGTAGCGATGCATTATGTCCTTCTCCGCAAATATTCTCTAAGGATGTAATATGTTCATGTATGGCGTTCAGCTGTCGCATCTGGCGTTGCTCTAACCGAAGCAAACTCTCATACTCCTTTAGTACTTCTCGGAGATTGTCGATCGCAGACTGAGCAATATCTGATTGAGGAAGTATTCTTGCTTGGTTTGTTTGACTCTCCTTTGTATCCGCTCCATTAGTTCTTCCCACATCCAAAACCGGCCATTGGAGCAGTGTTTCTGTGTCCATAAAAATATCTCTAAGAATCTCGTTTCCACGTGCATGATTCGGCATGAGCAGACGAATCATTTCACCAAGTGCTTCAGTATTATAAGGATTGATAATACAATCCCCAGTTCCGGTAACATGATATATTTCTGCAATTCCAGCCAAGTCAGATTTCAGTTTGCTCATAGATGCACCTGGGCGCAAATTTACACGCACAGACATGCTTATATTATTATTTGAATTATCAAATACCACAGGACAGGGTTCGCCCGTATTATCAGTCGATCCAGCATGATATACCGGCATAATATAATCTGTTGATAAAACTGGATTATCATTGTCACACGCAGTATGCAAAAAATCCATTACTGCGGGTGCCAACACCCAGCTTTTTTCTGCGAACAGAAGGCAATAATCCGAATATCCTAAGCTTGGTAAAATACAGAAATGTGCCGCCTTCATATCCTCTTCTTGCAGTGATTTCTTCGCTCCGTGTAAGAAGAATGTCCCTTGTGTAATGATTTTTGCAAATCGCTCCAGTTGACTTCCAAGCACATCACGCGGCACTTTCCCCTTAAAACGATCTGTCAGATTAATGATAACAATTGTAATACACGGATAGTCATCAAAAAACGAGTAGTTATCATCTGACCAACTCGTATAATCAAATCCAGATTCTTCCAGCTTTTGGATTGCTTCTGACTCAGGGAAAAGAAGTTTGATCGGATAAAAGCTCACAGGACGGTCTGTCTCTTGATTAAAATTCTTACTATTAGGTGGACCGGGCATAAAGTGCAGCCATGAGTGTATTGGCCGTATCGTAAGTCGGTCAAAGTAGCCAATCATATAGTCGGCTCTTTCGTGGCGATATCCAAGTGCGTCTTTTTCAATTCTGACCAGCAATCCACACGGTCTTTTTCTGCTCTCCATGATGCTCTTTCTCCCACTTCTCTTATGTATAGAAACAGGCACGACTCACAGTATAATTCCATCTGTGTCATCGTGCCTGTCATTTTCGATTGCTCAGCATATATTTTTAAGCTACTTAATGAGTCGCAGATGTCGTATCCGAAGCATCGCCAATTCTATTTTTCGATGCTTCAGAAAGCGACTCATAACAGATCGTAAGATGTCTCCCTATCGTGCTGTTTGGAGGGGCAGAGAGCGACGCACCAATATCTAATATAGCACTCGTTTTCCGACGTGCTCCGTAAAACGAACTCCGTTCCCTAGTCTCTCTCTTACCACCTATATTAGACATATTGTTCACCTACTATTTTGCTATACACAATTCGACAAATTGATGTCCGTGACACCTGTCTTTTCCTGATCCCCTAACATATTATATGTAGATTGCACGGAGGAGATTCTTTATTCTGCAATGGCTTTCAGCTAGAAAACGTGCAACAAATATGGTCAGCCAAATACTATACACATTTGCAGTCAGCCAGTTGATAGGTTATTTTACCATATACATCTCTGCATTGTCAACTCTAATTATGGAGAAATACCACAAAAGCATCCATCGTTGATGGATTATCTTGGCCTCTTGGTTCAAATAGCCAACAGTAGTTTCAAGCTCCTGTCTATCCACTCCTGCTGCCGAAGAAGCGAAAGAGGATGTTGGTTATTACTGAGCCTATTTTGAGTGTGAATCTAAATCCAGAGTTATATTGAGCCTAGAACATCTTTTTGCAAGGCGCAAACGAGAAGTCAATAAACGGAGTTTTTAACGTAACTGTAACGTGATTCATGAAACTGATGAAAAACATTTTAGCTTTGGTAAAAATACTGTTCATATGCATCCCCCTTCCAATAACACGTTCCTTCCCGTTTGTAGAGCCTCGCTGATCTGGTGAGCTAAGGAAGGGGTATAATCTTAGCTCGCGTTTATTATATAACAGCAAAGGCTAAAGCACAAGAGGCATCTGGCTCTGGTGCTCAAATTCTATTGTTAGTGTTCTTTGCTGGTATCATCGAGAGATTCTTCTACCACGATCCCTCCGCCGAAGATGACCTCAACTCGCTTATCTCCGTAGGCGCGGATACACTCCACCATCTGTCGCACGATGGAATCATCATATTTGTCGCTGTTCAGCGTTCGTTCGTCGATGGTTTTCTGAATCTCGTCCATACGCTTTTGTGCTTCGGCATCAGAATCCATACTTCTTTGTATGGTACTGATACGCTTATGGAGCTGTTGGATTTCCTCGGAAAGCTCGCGGAAGATAGCCTCATGCTTTTCTACATCTTCCCCAAGCTCCACGCTTTCGGTGACCATCTGCAGCATCTTCTGGTTCAGTGCATCGATTCGTCTTTCGAGCAGGTCGATTTCATCTGAGCCTCCATTGAGGCCGATAGCCTCTCCGATAGTTGCCCGCATCAGCGTCAGATATGTTATCTGATCCTCTGAATTGAACTTATTCAGCGCGCGAACGATTGCCTGGTGCAGTGTCTCCTCCGGCACGGTAATCGAGTTGGAACAATACTTTTTTCCATAATCCAGCCGGCTCACACAGCGCCAGACGATTCGTTTTCTTCCTCCACTCGTCCAGGTGCAGCGCTTATATCGGCTGCCGCACTCTCCACAGATCAGGACATCGGTGAGAGCATATCGGGAATGACGGCCAGAAGCTGTTATCGCCCTTTTGTGTGACTGAGGAGATTTTGCATTTCTCCGGCTCATCTCCTCCTGAGTGCGGTTGAAAATCTCACGGCTGATGATTGCAGGGTGGCTGTTCTCCACGAGATACATGGGCGCCTCGCCCTCGTTCTTTTTCCGGACCTTGGAGATGCAGTCAACCGTCACCGTTTTCTGCAGAATGCAGTCACCACAGTACCGTTCGTTTTTCAGAATGTTTCGTATCATCCCCAGGCTGAAATCGATCTCCTTTCCGGGAATGTCAATATGCTCCGACTGAAGTGCATTGGATATGCTGCGCAGCGTTTCTCCGGCAAGATACATCCGGAAGATTCGCTTCACGATCTCCGCTTCCTCAGGGACGATCTCCGGCTCTCCGTCATCTCCTCTGCGGTAGCCCAACCACTTTTTATAGGAGAAGGAAGGTTTTCCCTCCTCGTATTTTTTCCGAACACTCCATGTGACGTTCCTGCTGATGCTCTCTGATTCGGACTGCGCAAACCCGGCATAGATGACCAGATACAGCTCACTATCGCTTTTCAGGGTATCAATGTTCTGTTCCTCAAAGTAGATCCCGATCCCGTGCGCTCTGAGCATTCTCACATACTCAAGGCATTCCACGGTGTTGCGTGCAAAGCGAGACACGGATTTTGTAATGATGTAGTCGATCTTCCCTGCCAGGCAGGCTTGGATCATTTTCTTGAATTCATCACGTTTCTTCGCAAGCGTTCCGGTAATGCCTTCGTCCGCATACAGCCCGGCAAACTCCCACTCAGGCTTCGCGGCGATCATTTCGGTATAGACGCGCTTCTGATTGGCATAGGAATTGAGCTGCTCTTCACTGTCCGTGGACACACGGCAGTAGGCGGCCACGCGTTTTTGCCTATGCTTCTCTTTGTCCACGATCATCGTCTTTTTCGGTTCGATGACCATGACCCGACGCTTGGGTATTTTCTGAACACCCATCATATCACTCCTCCGTGGTTACAACCATATTGGTTTTCGTATGCAGGGTGACATCACCCTGCGAATTCAGCGTTATATAGGACACAAGATCCGAGAAGTACGCACAGTTGAATGTGTCCTGCGGATGCATCATCCGTACTCGGTGGAGCGCTATTCTCGCAGCAACCTGCTCCTTTGCCTGCCCTTCGCGATAGAGCTGCGAAGCAACATCACGAATCTTTTCCAGAATATATTCCTCACTGGGCTGCTCCCGCTCCAGCTCCTTTTGCAGCTCCTGCCGCAAATGCGTCACTACAGGCGAATCAGATCTCCTTGCTTTCTGCTTTGGCAGCATCAGTGAAGCGTTTCGGATGATGCGATTCATGATTACCGTAATCTTCATCAGAAGATCAGTATCGCTGATACGAACGCGGCATCCGCAATCCGGCTTCGTACACACCCAGCTCTGCTTGACATAGCTTTTGGAGCAGACATGCCGGGTCATGACGCTGTTGCAGGCATCGCATCGAACCCGATTGCGCAGGAGTGCGATGGCAGCGTTCTCCTGTCTCGTCTGGCAGGATTGCCGGGCAGCTTTCGTTGCGATTGCTTCATGGTACAGCGCATCTTCAATGATCGGATCATAGCCGTCATCTCCGATGTACCTCGTGTTTTCCAATATCCTTGCGATCCGCGCCTTATCCCAATTGGTAGTTTTCTCGGTATATGGAACCTTTCTGGCAGTCAGCTCCGACGCCAAGGCTTTCAAGGAAGCACCTCTTGTGTACTCCTCGAAGATCTGACGGATGATCTCCGCCTCGGTATGATTGATCACTGTGTGACCATTTCTCACCGTGTAGCCATATGGGATGTAGCGCGTTTTCTTCATGATGGTATCTCCTAAATCAGCTCGGTAAAGCACAGTCCGCCGAGCAGGATGACCGCGAGCATATCGTCTTTGTTGATGCTCATCTCCGTAACGACTTCCGAGAACAGTTTTTCATCGAAGACCTCCAGTGGCGCGTCCAGCTCGTTCAGAAGTTCCTTTAATTTGCTTACCTCGGTGCGCATACTCTGAAGATGAGAGTCCAGTTCCCCTTTTCGCGCAGCTCGAAGCGAACGGATTTGAGACTGAAGCTCCCTGCTCTGCGCCTGGAAGACCTCAGGTGCCAGATAGCCTTTGGACCGAAGCTGATCAAGCATCACCTGTTTTGCATTGAGCCCCGCAATCTCCTGACTCATCTGGTGGGCATTCTGGTTTTTTCGCTTATATGCATCCTGGGCAGTATCGAGCATGCTCATCACCTGCTGAATGATGTCTGCTTCCCCAAAGCGAAGATGATTGATGATGGTAATTACGCCATCATAGATTCTGTCCTCTGCGTAGTAATAGGATCGGCAGGCGGACGCATCTTCCTCGTGCCGGGAGCAGACCCATTTCACAACACCGGACTGCACCTTGCGCCGATAGA
This sequence comes from uncultured Eubacteriales bacterium, assembly GCA_900316745.1. GTDB lineage: Bacteria > Bacillota > Clostridia > Oscillospirales > Oscillospiraceae > CAG-103. The sequence goes on from ONEB01000011.1 coordinate 8,661, forward strand.
ATGAGCCGCATTCGGAACACCGAATGCGGCTCGTAAGCGGATATGTCGTTCTGACACTGGTTTTCTTAAACTGTTCTCTGCGCTGCTCCAGCAGCTTCTTTGCTCGGTCAAAGGTTTCTTTATCTATGATCGGCTCGTGTGTATCTGTGGCGTAGTACATATCTACCTCGCCGTGATTGATACGTTTGGGGAACGGGATCATGGTATCATTATAGGTTTTCTGAAACAAACTGTCTCCGATATATTTTTCATTGGAGAGAATGTAAGCAATCACGCGGGGATTCCATTCCTGATTGCCGCTCTTGGTCGGCACTCCCTGTTCCGTCAACGCACGGGAGATTTCACGCACAGAGCGGCCGTTCAGATAAAGCCGGAAGATTTCCCGAATGATCTTTGCCTCCGGCTCGTAAACGCACAGTTTTTTCTGAACCAGCCGATAACCATACGGAGCATTGCTGTCCACATATTCTCCCCGCTCCATCCGCTTCACGATGGAGTTTCGCAGGTTCTGGGAGATGGACTTGGATTCCTCCTGTGCGATCGCCGTGAAGAGGTTGAGGAGCATTTCATCTCCAAGGGAGAGTGTATTGATGCCCTCCTCTTCAAACTGTACCCCGATTCCGAGCAGCTTCAGTCTCCGAGTGCATTCCAGCGCTTCTTTCACATTGCGCGCGAATCTCGCCACGGATTTTGTGATGATCAGATTGATCTGGTGATGCTCACACATCTGAATCATCCGCAGGAACTCCGGTCTTTTCTCTGCGGACATTCCGGTAATTCCCTCGTCCGCAAAAATCTCTACCAGCTCCCACTTCGGGTTTCGTCGGATCATCTCCGTATAGGTTTTAATCTGCCTTGCATAGGAATTGCGCTGGTCGGCAGAATTGGTGGATACTCTGCAATAGGCAGCGACCCGCAGCGTCTGAACACCCTGCCTGGTTACCGGTGCAATCAGCTTTGCATTCGGCACACGACCAGCTCCTTCCTGTCAAGTTTGGTTTTGTTAAACACACATTATATTCATGAAATCCAAAAAGTCTATCTTTATTTTTGTAAAACTCAGTGAAGAATGATAATGTCCGCACCGGTCAGGCGACGATAGTATTTCTTTGCGCGGCAATACTCTTTTTCCGTGATAACCTTGGTATCCCGCAGATACTTGAGCGCCGCCACAATACGAATAAAATTCGCGCTTTTCTTCTGGGTTTCCGTAAGCATATCATTCCCTCCGATCATGAAAATACGAGTCCGGTTTTACAGAGCGCATAAACGCCCGAAGCTCCTTGATGGAATACACCTGCGGGTACTGCGCCAGTGCCTGCTTCACTCGTTTTTCATGGCGGCTCATGGTCGCACGGGTATCCAGAATAGCAATCACGCCGGTATCCGTCTCGCTGCGGATCAGACGCCCCGCGCCCTGGCGGAGCTTGATCAGCATCTCCGGAACTGCGTAATCGTTCACGAAATCGCGCACCGAATCATAGCGGCTGCGCTTCAGTTCCATGACGGCTGACCTCTGTGGAAACGGAAGCCGGACAATGATCAGTGATGAAAGGCAATCCCCTACACAATCCACGCCCTCCCACATGCTTCCGGAAGCAAAGAGAACACCGTTCCGGCTGCGGCGAAAGGTATCAATCGCAGTGCGATTGCTTCTCGTCATGCAAATCACGTCGTAGTCCCGCAGACGCTCTGCGGTCAACTCGTGCACCCGCTGGAGCGCGCGGTAAGATGTAAAAAGAATTGCCGTATGTCCGCAGGTCGCCCGAACCAGCCGCACGATACGCTTTGAAACCTCACGAAAGTAAGATTCACTGTTATCCGGCCACGGGAGTCCTTTTGCAAGATAGAGTCGGGCCTGGTGTTGATAGTCAAACGGAGACGGAAACATGCGTTCCTCGATGCGATCCGGAAGCAGTCTGTTCAATCCATGCTCCTGCTTATAAAAGCGGAAGTCCCTGCCATCGCTCAGCGTGCCGGACAGGAGAACATGGTGCTTTCGGTATGTCCAAACGCATGTCTCAAACTCCGCGTTCAGATTCTTTGGACAGCCGCAGAGGGTAAGACTGTCATTTTCATCCATCTCGACCCATGTTGTGATAAAGCTCTTCTGGCGCAGCACCTCGAGCGAAGTCGTAATACGGCCGATATCCATGCTGTACCCGCCGAAGCCGGAGCGCATTCGTTCCAGTCTTTCAAGCGTATCAATCAGCGTATGGATCACGTCCAGACAGCCTGCGTTCAAATCTACGATGCTGTGTCCATCCGAAGTCACTTCCTCTTCGTGGTACCGCGTCCGAAGCCAGGAAAAGAGCATATCATTGAGCTCCATTGCTTCGCTCTGCTCCATCTTATAAAAGGTCTGCTTTGTCCGGTCTCTGCACAGCGTCTTGCTCCAATTCAGATAATTGGGTATATCCTTTTCAGAGATGCTGGCGCCGAATGCGCTTTGTGCGGCCTCTTTCAGCTTGTGCGCTTCATCCACGACGATGAGACTGCTCGGGCGGAGCAGCTTCGGATTGGTTCGGGACATCAGGTAAAGATTATGATTTGTCACCTGAAATGAAAGTGGTCGGTTGACGTCCTGTGCATACCGCAGGAAATGCACATATTTACAGTTTGCGCACAGAGGGCAATGTCGGCATCCGCCATGAACATTGATCGCGTCTTTCACATGACCCGGCAGATCCAGTTCATCCAGATCAAAAGCACCTGACACCCGATCTGACAGTCGGCTTGCGGCAGAAGGCTGGATACTGCCAAGATAATCCTGATAACGCTGCAGGCAGAAGTAATGCTCTTTCCCTTTCCGTAGTACCGTTGTCAATGGCTGGTGAATCATTCTTGCGCACAGCAGAATTCGAGAGAGCTGCGGGATTTCGCGCTCTACCAGAGCGGTCTGCAGCTCAATGCTTGACGTCGTAATAGTTATTGGTGCAGGATCCGTTTTATTCCCTTCCAGAGCTGCAACTCCCGCGACCAAATACGCAAGGGTCTTCCCTGTTCCAACCTCAGATTCCAATAAAGAAACCTGCTTGTTGCAGAATCCATGGTAGACCGCCAGGCTCAACTGAATCTGATCCTCCCGCACAACATATCCGTGCTTCGGGAGGATCACTCTGAAAATCCGGTCGATGATTGATTCGCCGTGATTCAAATAATCTCCTCCTATGTTGGCGACAGAATGGTATGCAGAAGGACGCAAGCGCCCTTCTGCACAATCGTTCCATCGCCAAAATAAATTTGGTAATGTTCTTGATGATTCGTCGCATTTTTCTCAGCCCCCGACGATATGGGGAGATTCAGAGCTCCTTTCAGCGCGCAAGGATCATATATGGCATTGAGGACGTTCGTTCCAGCCCAAAACGACCATATCCCGCCTTCCAGCGGGCTGTGTACTGCACAGAAGTATCATTATTTCCGCTCCCGGTCATTGCCTGCAGCGCAGTGCTGTTCCTGCGCTGTCCGTGGCAGATGTTTTTCGCTCACTCAGAATTGAGATCCTGGCGCATATGCTCGGCGGCTTTCCTCTCGGCAGAAGCGGTAACGTACTCTGAATCCCGATATCGACTTTTCAAGGTTCAGCGAAGACGTGCAAAGCATGTCCCTTCACTAAACGCCGATTTCGATTCGGTTTTAGCCCCTGTTTTTCGCTTTCTTAAAAAATTTTTTGATTCTTTTTTCCGCAGCCAGCAGAGATTTTGAGATTCTGCTTTGCCCGACAGACTCCAGATCCGCAATTTTTTGCTCTGTGAGACCACTCACATGGTACAGCCAGAGTCTGCGGAACTGCTTCTCTGTTACCACGCCTCGGATTTGCAGCACGGTTTCGGCTGCATACTGTTTCTGCTTTCGCCGCTTGTCTCGTCGGATTGCCGCTGCTTCCGGCGACGGAGTCTCGGTGGCTTGCTCGATCAACAAAGTTTGTGAAACCATATGATTGCTGTAAATATGGTCTGCTTTTTCTTCCGTGTGGTAGCTTTCGTCCGACCACTCCTTCCATTTCATGAATTCCTCTTCCGTGTCGAAATCTTCACGGGTCAGTCGGACAATCTGATAATTTGCGTCGATATATACGATAGCATCTCTGTCCTTCTTATTCAGGGCATAGCTGGATTTAGGATTCAGCAAAATATGTACCTCCGATCAAATTTTTTTGAAATTTGATCGGAGGCGGCGGGCTTCGGCAGCGCAGGCAAAACTCGCCGGATTTCATCGGCAAAATGCTGAATTTTATAAAAATCTTGTGAGAAACAAATAATTCGAGAAAAACGACAAAAAATAATCGACCGCTTTCCGCAAATCCACCTACCGTTCGATAGGAGAAGCTGTGGAAAGCGGTCGAAATAAATTGGAGCGCAGACAATCTATGGATCGTCTGCGCTCCAATTTGTGGTTTTTGTGTTCTTCGTCTGGTGACGGGAGGATCACTTCCACCCACACCAGACAAGAGCAATCTGATATTCAATCATCGCATCCCCTTTTGGCGGGTGCGAATGATTGTATCAGACAATTCCTCTCTTTTTCCTCTCTTTCTCCTCTCTTTTCCCTACAAATATCGCAACTTCAGACAAGACTCGACTTTGCCGAATTCAAAGTATTTCATCTTAAAGATTTACCTCTGCTGCATATGTTTTCATTGAATCAAAGGCACAAGCCAGCCCTCCGGTCAGCTTATAGGCGCTTTCGATCTGTTCCCGTCTGGTCATGCGCTTTCTCCTTCATTCGTATTGGCTCTTTTCTTATATCCGCAGTCGCAGTAGGGACCGCCGGATGCCAGCGTATACTCCCGCACAAATACCGATGCTCCGCCAGCCTCGCTCATGGTATAGTCCAGGCGGCACATGGCCGGAACGAGATCAAAGAGCCCCAGCTCCCGCATCAGCGTGCAGATGCCGCATTTTAAAAACCGTGCTTCATAGCCGCTGCCGTCCGGGTAAGGCAGATAGTCCATATTCCAGGAATAGGGGTTTCGGTCTGCGGCTCTCAAAGCGGCGGTTTCACGCATTCCCTGAATGTCCTTTTCGCTGAATTTCCGCTTCCCGCTCATCCGGCAAAACCACTTCATAGGAGCTGTCATCATGGATTCCTTATAATACTCCGTCGTCTTTTCAACCGTCGGCCTTTCCGGCAGATTCAGAAGAAAAGCGGACAGCATCGCACAATTGACAATATTCATCTGAAAGCGGTCCGCCTTCTCGAATTCCGGGAGACTCCGGATGATCTCCTTATATCTCGGTTTTGCTTTGTTGGTGATTGCCTTCGCCGTTTCAGGATCATAGCCGTAAACCGAAGATAAATGCTTCCGGAAGGATCTTGCAAACAGCGCCCACATGCCAAGCGGCATCCCCACGTATTTCATATTACTGGTCTCCTATGATTCCAAGCTTCATTTGTTCATTGCTCCTTCTTCATCGATCTGCGGGCATCTCCATGAATTCGTCAATCGCCTTCAGCACCGGCACGGTATATTGCTCTCCACCGAAGAGCCACTGTTCGTGCTGCATATCAAATTCCCGGATGTCCGGATCCCGGAAATATTTTTTATAGCGCTTCAGATACTTTTCGCCCATCTTGTTCGCGTAGATGAAGTGCACCTTCGTATTCTCCACATGGATATCGTCCTTCAGCCAGGTGAGCAGGTCGGTGTAATACTCGTTTTTGATGGACTCCGGATTGAATTTGGCAAAACAGCCCATGAAGCGGTCCGCCGTCTCATCGTTCATCTCAAAGAAGCCTTTGAGTTTTTCTCTGGTCTTTGCCATCTTTTTCTCGCTTTTGGTAAAGCTGGTCAGCAGCGGGACCACCAACTTGGACTGCAGCCAGGCGCTGATCTTTCCGCTCTGGTCCAGATCCGGGCTGCCGAAGATCCCGTGATCGATATGTACCTGTTCCCGCTGGATCAGCTGACCTACAAAGCTGCTGCCCAGAGATGAGCCGAGCGCCCCGTCCATGCGGCCGCCGAATTTTTCTTTGATGTACATCTCTATCTTCTCCGTGACCGTGATCATGTCGGGGAAAATGGTATCGCTTCCGTCAAAGCCATCGTAATTGACGCAGATCAGGTGGTATTTCTTTCCCAGTCGATCCAGTACAGATCCAAAGTTCGTCTGATAATCGCAGGCCGTCCCCGGGAGCAGCATTAGGGTTTTTCCCGCCGGATTACCCATCTCAACAAATTGCATCGTTACACCCTCCTTATTTCAGGACCAAGGCCATGAGCCCGGAGAGAACAGCAGCGATGACCGCCATGCCCACCGTCCCCATAATCCACTTCTGTTTTTTGTCCTTTGCCGTGATATACGGCCTTAAATCCTCCGTTCCCGGGATGATCCAATCCTTGGTATGCCCGACCCAATAATCGTCGATCAAAAAGCGGTCGATCAGATTCATAATGGACAGGATTACAAGCCCCTGCCAGAAGCCAGGCCAAAATCCCTGCGCACCGTTAACGGCGTACACGCAGAGAAGCACGTAGATCAGATACCCCGGCAGACACAGGCCTTTGAAACGCACGCTTCGCTTCCGAATCTCGTCTCTGGTCGTCAGGCCAAGTGCGATGACGCGCTCCTGCACCTTTTGATCGTACAGATGGACCATTCCAACGGCGCCGTTCCGAATGCCGATCGCACAGATAAGATACAGCAGAAAGCCCAGAACGAGACCTTCCGCGATGAGTTTTACCACAAGCATTTGTCATCCTCCGGATCTTTTAGGACCGTTTATAATGCCTTCTGATATCAATTCACAAGCGGCTCAGATTTCTTACGTATCAAATTCCGGGAGACCGTGTGACATCGCAGATTCCAATCCTGCCGCAAGACGTTCCGGCTGGAGCGGCGCGAGTCCGCCGTGACCGACGTTCTCGAGCGCGCGAAAAGCCGCCTGCGGAAAGTGCTTCTTCACATAGGCGATGTCCCACGCTCTTTCCTTCGCTTCCGCCTGCGCATACCAGTATTCGATGTGCTCGCAGGCGATCTCCATTGGCTCCGGCATAGGATAGTTGTTGCAGGAGTCAAACGTGCGCCAGATCGTTTTTCGGCTCAGAGAATGGAGCACGTCGGCGATATACTGCAGATCCTCTGCGGAATACTCGTCCGTGGCGAACGCCTTTTCCAACAGCTTAATCCCGCCGAGCTTTCCCATGGCGATCATCAGGTAATCCCTCAGGGCGATGAAGCGCGTCGCGATCCACGGCAGCTGATACGGCGTGATGCCGCCGTCGATGACGGCGCTGCGTGTCTTCACCCTTCCGTCCGCAAGAAAGCGAATCACAATGGAGCCGCCCATGGAGCAGCCGTAGATGCAGTCGATCTCCGGGTGTCCGTTCGCAAGCAGCCAGTCCGCAAGCTCGTCAGCGATCTCCTCGATGCTCGTAAATTCCGACTGCCGATCCGGGTCATAGCCCGGCAGAGCCGGAATAACCAGATGATAGTTCTGCTCCATCAGCGGGATCACATATTCAAAGTAATCCCACCGCACCAGCGACGGGTGGATCAGCACCACAGTGCGCGGATTGCCTTTCCCGAATTCGTGGATCGTCATGGTCTCCCCTTCTGGCCTCTGCCTTTTATATCCGCGATATAACAATCCTGCAAACACAAAGCAGAGCAGACTGCCGAGACTCATGGTGAGCAGCTCCCCGCAGGCGCCGAGCTTCATGCCGTGTGAAATGCTGACAATGATTGCAGCAGCGGACAGAATCATTCCGGTCAGACCGCCCAGCGTCAGCGCCCCGAATCCCAAATGCAGCTGCCATTTCGGCAGGATGCGATCCTGCTTCCGGATTCGCTCATGGATCAGATGGATCAGTTCTCCGATCCCTGTGAGCATCAGCAGCGCAGGAAGGACCGCGCAGACGGAAAGAACCAGCACAGCCGGAATCTCCAAAAACGCTGGCCGATTCACGAAGATGCGGATCAGGCCGACCAGATACGCGATCCAGCCGAGATTGCCCGGCACGTCATAGGCGTACCATCTGGCGTCGGAGATATTGGTCTTGTATATTTCCTGCTTCATATTAAAACAGCGTGCAGATCCACGCAGCGAGTGCAGACGCCACAGGGAAAATGACCAGCAGCTTCAGCAGCTGACTTTTGAGATTGAAGCCGTACTTTCTGCCGTTGAACACCGGCGCTACCTCGGGGTAGAAATACTGGAAGAAATGGAACTTGCAAAGGAGAAACCAGTCGATGAAAATCATGTCAAACGCTTTGTAGATCGTAAAGATCACAACAAAGCGCAGGAAGAACTGCACGAAGGAATAGCCGTTTCTGAAACCGTCCCAGATCGAGACCACACCTACAAACAAGATGACCACGATGCTAAGAATCATCATCGCCCAGCCGATCGTTCTGGCGCCGTAAAACAGCTCCTTCTCTCTCGGCTTCAAAACCTCCCGTGCCTCCTTCGGTGCTGACGAGAACAGCCGCGTATCCTGCACGAAGGCGACCCCTGAGATCATCATGAGCGATACCGCCGCACAAAACACGATTGCCAGAAATAACGTTAAGAGCATAATGGTTTCCTCTCAATCAATTACTTCTTTGCCAGTACCGCAAGCCACGGCTTTGACGGGTGGTGGTATGCGGTGACGGCTGTGAATCCGGCGGATTTCAGCGCGGCCTCGAGCTGCTCGGCGGTATGGCACTTCATGCCCTCGATGATCTGCTCAAATTTCAGGCTCGCGGCGTCCGTGCCGTCGGACTCGTTGCAGATGAGAAACGCGCCGCCCGGTTTCAGAACGCGCGCGACCTCGGCAAAGCATTTCTCCAGCCCCGGCCAGAAATAGACCGTCTCAAACGCCGTGGCGAGATCATACGCCCCGCTCTCCAGAGTAAGCTCTGAGACGTCGCCCTGCAGCACCTCGCAGCGCCCCTCCGCAATTGCTTCGGCGTTATACGCTGTCGCCTTCTCGACGGACAGAGCGGAATAATCCACAGCGGTTACACGCGCGTTCGGGTATCGCTTGAGTAATTCAGCCGCGTTTCTCCCACCGCCGCAGCCCAGCTCCGCAACGCGCTGAGGTTCAATGCCTTTTAAGCACGCCATGCCCCAATCCGCGAGCTTGGCATGACCGCCGTTCATGCCGCTGATCATGAGCTTTCCGAGAAAGCCCTCCGGCTTTCTGGTCTGATTGAAATACTTTTTGAGCAAGCCCATTATGCACCCTCCTTTTCAAAATCCATCCGAATGATCTGCATGTTCATAAAGCTGTCCGCGATCTTCGCGAGAACCCGGAAAGTTCCCGGTACGGACGGGTCGCGCAGATCGTTGTAGCCAAGCATATAGCCGCGGGCGGTGACTTTGGCGTTCGTCATCCAAGGAAGGATATCCGCCTCGAGGCTGTCGACCTTGAAGTAGTCGGAGATGCTGGTGACGCCCGCATCCTTCACCCAGGTCTTCAGCATGATCTTCACCGCGCGCTTGTTCGCCGCATCGAAGCAGAGCCTGCCGCCCGGAAAGCGCTTCGCCATGGCGGGCAGGAGCTTTCGCATGTCCTCGGTTTTGAAATAGTAAAACACGCCCGCCGCGAGGAAGAACACGCCGTTCGAGGCGTCGATCTGATCAAACCACGAAAGATCGTTGAGATCGGCGGCGAGGTTTTTCACGCGGTCGGTCTCCGGCAGCAGCTCGTTTCTGACGGCGATGACATCCGGCAGATCGATGTTGTAGATACGGCACTGACCGTTGTCGCAGTTCTCCGCCGTCTGGTCAAGACCGCAGCCGAGATTCACCAAAGCTGCCTTGGGATGCTCGGCGAGATACGCCCTTGCCTCAATCATCAGATCGCTCTCGCGCATGGCGACCTCCAGCGCGCCGAAGCGGTAGCCCATGCCGGAGGCCTTCGCCTCCAGCGGCGAGAAGTCATAGTCAATGCGCTCAATCAGCTCGACCGCCTTCGGGTCCTGAAACAGATTTGGGAACTGCTCTGTGCACAGCTTGCGGCCGAAGAGCGGGATGACCAGCGTCTCCTGCACGGTGTTTTTCTCAATGTGCGTTTTTTCCATGTTGCATCACCTTATTTCTTTCCAACGAGCAGCGCCGATCCGGCGAGCTCCATCCAAAGGGCTTCAAAGGGCGTGATTGGATTGCCGTTCGTGGTAGAGATCAGCTGCACCTCCTGATAGCCCAGATCGCGGAGCTTCTGCACGAAGGCCTGCATGTCTCCGTATTTGGATTTTGAGAAAATGTCATGCAGCGCAAACGTACCGCCCTTTTTCAGCACACGCAGCGTCTCAAGCAGGATCGCCTGCCGGTCACGGCTCGGAATGTTGTGGTAGACATAGTTGCTCACGACGGCGTCAAAGCGCTCGTCTGCAAAATCGAGATGAAAGGCATCGCCCTTTGCGAAGGAGACGTTCTGCACGCCCTCCGCCTCGGCGTTTTGCTCGCAGAGCGTTTTGCTGAAGGAGGCGTATTCCTTGCCCCAGCGGTCCACGCCGAGGAAACGCGCGCCGGGATTGTGTCTGGCGCAGGCGATGGTGAGCGCGCCGCTGCCGCAGCCGATATCGAGCGCCTCACTGCCCTCCGGCAGAGACACATGCGAGGCAATCTCCTCTATGATGCGGCGGGAGAGCTGGCGCTTGCCGTCATAGGAGAACGTGCGGTACATGAGCGTCATCCAGATTGTCGACACCGCGCCCACCGCAAATCCGGCAAGACCGGTGGCAAGCAGCGCGGTGCGCCAGCCGGCGGAGACCAGCCCGGTCAGGCGAACGACCAGATACAGCGCGAGAAACGCGCCTGTCCCGCCCGCTCCGGCATAGATCATGCCCTTCGGCATCCAGTTTTTATAGTTTGGTTTCATTCTTCAAACTCCTTTTGGGAACCATGGGATACAACGATTTACTTGTTTGCAATAGCTTTCATAGTCCGCGCCGTACAGATCCCGCAGCCATCGCTCCTCAGTGTGTTTCATCAGTACCGTCAAAAACAGCCAATACAGCGGCGGAAGCAGGAACAGCCATGCGTTGCCGACGATCAGCAGAACACCGGTGCAGACGATCAGAATGGCGGAGTAGATCGGGTTTCTGACCCAGGCGTAAATGCCGGAAGTGACAAGTCGGTTTTCCTTGATTCCGTCATCAATCTTGGAAACGAAAACAGACTGAACCCAAATGAAAATGCCGAGCGCGATCAGAGCGATTCCCAGCACCAATAACGGAATCCGGAACGTGGTCAGCTTCCCGCCGGAAAGCGCCGGAAGTCTCCCGACAAAGACGCCCGCGATTGTCAGAACCGCAACCACGCCGCCATAGATCGGGCCGACGCCATAAAGCGGCAGATGGTCGTTTTTCGTTTTCATTCTCCGTCAGCCTTCTTCCCGGATCAGCCGGATCATCAAGTCCCAGCCCTCTTTTGCTTCCCTGCAGATTGGAAACACGGGATAGCAGTGGAACATGCCCTCGCCCACGATCATTTCATAGTCGACGCCATAACGCCGCATGGCCTCCTCAAATGACGGTGCGATGGAATAAAGCACCTCGTCGGTACCATAGATAAACGTGACCTTCGGGCAGCCGGTGAAATCTCCAGTCTGGAGAAAGATCATATAATCCGGCACGGTCTCATCGCCGTGACGCATGATCTCCTCCGCCGTCTGCATATACTTTGCGGAAATCACCACGTCTTTCTCATCCAGCGCCAGCATACGCCGCGTCTCCTCCTCCGTTTTCGCACAGGTGCCGGGGGAAATTGCAAGAATGTAGCCGGGCTTCGGCAAGTCCATCTGATTCGCATTCAGATATGCAACCAGGCCAAGCGCAAGATTACCGCCGGAGGATGTCCCGAGCAGGGAGATGTTTTCGGACTTATATTCCGCAAGCATCGCTCTGTATGTTTCGCAGATCATCTCATACGCTCGTGTCACAGGACCTTCTGTGCACAGCGGATAATACGGGATGAAGACGTCCACACCGGTTTCCTTTGCAAAGCGGAGCGCCTTTTTGATTGAGCCCGGTCTGGGCGCGCTTACCATGCCTCCGCCAATGATGAAGAGATTTGCCTTCTCCGCCCTTCCCGGATGCTTCATGCGGAGAACCGGACAACCCATAATCTCCACCCTGCTGATCTCCAGATCAGGATCGTGCAGCTCCGGGATCACGTTCTTCTCGTTTTCCTTTCGCTTTACGGCAAGAATCTCGGACGCGCTCATTTCGCCGCGCTTTTTCATACCGGACAGCTTGACGAGCCGCTTCAGAACTTCGTATTTCATACTCATGATTATATACTCCTCAAAACAACATACAGATTCCGACAAGCGCCGCGGATACGACTGGGCACAGCAGAATCATGCCAAAATGAGACTTCCAATTGAAGCCAAACTTGTGAAAGCCCTCGCCGCCCTCCGTCTCCGGATAGAAATGCTGGTAAAAATACGAATTCGTCAACAGAAAGATCAGAATCCACGTGACGTTATTTTACTGTGACACTTGGCTTTCTATCTTAGCAAGCGAGAGTTAGACATGGCTAATTCATTATATCTCACATTTCTCGTCGGTTCAAGTTTTTTTGATTCGCAGAGCAGAAATTAGAAATATCTCTGCGACAGGAACCATTAAGATTCCGGAAGAAAACGGTAGCCCACACCTCGAACTGTTTCAATGTATTTTGGCCGTTCCTTATCATCATCCAGCTTCTTGCGCAAATATGTAATCACGGGCGTAATATCCCGAGCTTCATCAGCTTCATCAAGCCATACTGCCTCGCGGATCTGATCTTGAGTCAAAACAATTCCTGGGTTTCTCGCGAAGTATGCCAGTAAGCGGAACTCACGGGGCCGAAGATAGATTTGTGTATTTTCCTTCATCACACGATGACGTTTTGAATCAATGATCAGATCGCCTCGATATAGCGTAGAGGCTTCAGGATCAAACGCATCATAGCGATCGTAGATAATATATCTGCGCAGCAATGCCATCGCCTGCGAAAAAATGATTCGGAGATTTGTCGTGGATGGAACACACACATCCGCCCCAACCTCAAGCGTTGACGCAATCATCTCCAACTTTGTCAACACGAGCACTGGAGCGTATGTTATCGTTCTTATTCTACTGACAAAGCTCTGTGTCTTGTCTGATGATTCATCAAAAACATTCAAGATGATCATACAATAATCATGTCTGTCCAAATGAATCATTGCTTCATGAAAACTGCTGCATGTCATCAGAGTATATTGATCCATCTCAAAATACCGATTGAAAATCTTAACCATTTCATCCGGTAGGCCAATCGTTAAAATCTGTTTTCCCATATTTCCTCTATAGACAATATATTTATCATTTTATAGTGTCTTCTCTCTATCTCGCAGAATCATACGAAACAAAATAACGGAACTGTCCTATCAACACAGAATCGCGTGTTCGAAAGAACAGTCCCGTTTTTCGAAATTGTCTGTTTACGACTGTCTGGCGCGGGACATCTCGAATACGGTGTCCGCGATGTTCATGGTGCTCTCCCGGTGCGAGACGAGAACGACGGTCTTCTCCCCTGCGCTCTCGCTCAGAGATTGGAGGATCACGCCCTCGTTGAGGGCGTCAAGGTTGCTGGTCGGCTCATCGAGCAGCATCAGCGGCGCGTCGTGCAGGAAGGCGCGAGCCACGCCGATGCGCTGTTTCTCGCCGCCGGAGAGCGTGTCGCCCAGCTCCCCGACCGGAGTGTCGTAGCCCTGCGGGAGCGACCGGATGAAGTCATGCACAGCAGCCTTCTTTGCCGCTTCCACGATCTCTTCCCGTGTGGCGTCGAGCTTGCCGATGGCGATGTTGTTCGCGATCGTGTCCTTGAAGAGCACCGTTTCCTGTGTGACGTAGGATTCCAAATTACGCAGGCAGGCGGTGTTGATCCGGCGCACATCCGTGCCGGAGAGCGCGACCCTGCCGCCTGTGACGTCCCAGAAGCGCATGAGGAGCTTCAGAAGCGTGGACTTGCCGGAGCCGCTTGGGCCGTGGATGCCGAGGATCTTTCCCTCCTGGAAGTCGAGCGAGAGGTCGTGCAGGATCTCTTCCCCGCCGTAGGAGAAGGAGACCTGCTCCGCCGCGGCGCCGGCGAAGGCGACGACCTCGCCGCCGGAGACCTCCTCCACCTCGGGCTCCTCCTCCAAAAGGCGCAGCACGCGCTCGCCGGATGCGAGCGTCTGGTTGAGGTTATTCGAGAGGCTGCTCAGCGCCACGACCGGGCCGAAGGAACCCATCATCGCGACCGTGACCAGCAGCGCCGTGTGGAAGTCCGCCGCGCCGCTGCGATACGCCGCGAGCATGAAAAACAGCATTCCGATGGAAAACAGCTCAATGAGCAGGTTCGTGACCGCGCGCTGGCTCTGCTCAAAGCGGTTGAGCTCCTTTTGCTCCTTGCCCATGGCGCGGGAGCGGCGCGTGATCTCGCCCATGCGTTTGGCGCCGTGCCCGTACTGGATGGTCTCGTCCAGACCGCGCAGGGACTCCAGCATGAAGCTGTTCATCTCGCCGAAGCACTCCCGGAAGGACATGCCTGCAACGGCGCTGCGGCGTCCGTTCCAGAGCGGGACGATGAGGCCGACCGCAAGATAGCCGCAGAGGGCAATCAGCGCGGCGCCGAGGGAACGTGTGCCGATGAAGATCAGCATGATGACCGATACAATCACGGCAATGGCAATGGGAGAAATCGTGTGCGCGTAGAACACCTCCAGCAGCTCGATGTCCGCCGTGAGAATGGAGATGAGGTCGCCGCGATCCCTGCCCTCCAGCTTTGCCGGGCAGAGCCTGCGCAGCACGGCAAAGACCTTATGCCGGATGATGGCAAGGAGCTTGAAGGCAATGAAGTGGTTGCAGTACTGCTCGCCGTAATGCAGCAGACCGCGGGCAACGGCGACGACGATCAGGATCGTGGTGAGCGTTTTGGTGGTCCGCTCGGTCATAACGAGCACAACGCCGTGGCTCGCGAGGATCGTGAGCGAAATGGCACAGAGATAACCGACCACGCCGAGGAAGATGGCAAGGAGCATGACAGGCAGCAGTGGTTTCACCAACCCGATAAGTCTGCCCATGATGGCGGCACCGGAGCGGCGCACGCCGGGCGTTTTTTCCTTTGCCGCCGTCTTGGCGGTCTGAACCTGCGCGGGCTCTGCCGTCTCTGCCTCCACGCGCTCGGCGTTCTTGGCGGCGTAGGCCTCGAGCTTCCGCTGCGTTTGGAATAGATCGGCGTATGAGCCGTTTTTCGCGAGCAGCGCCGCGTGGTCTCCCTGCTCGGTGATGGCTCCATCTTCGAGGAAATAAATCCGGTCGGACGGCACGACGTTCGCGAGGCGGTGGGAGATGAGCAGCACGGTGCGCTCCCTGGCGAGCTTGTGAATGACCTGCATGATGAGCTCTTCGCTCTCCACATCGATGTTGGACGTGGCCTCGTCGAAGATGTACACCGGCGTGTCGTGCAGCAGCGCGCGGGCGAGCGCCAGACGCTGGCACTGGCCGCCGGAGAGGTTGCTGCCGCGCTCGGCGATCTCGGTATCCAGTCCGTCCTGCGCCTCGACGAAGCGGCGGAGATTCACCTGCTCCAATGCCGCAAGCAGCGCAGCGTCGTCCGCATCGGGATTGCCCAGAAGCAGATTGTCCCGCACGGTGCCCTTGAAGATCGTGCTGCTGTGGGTGACGAGGGTGATGTGCCGCATGAGGCTCTCCTCGTTCAAATCCCGCAGCTCTCTCCCCTGCACGGTGATGCTGCCGGTGTAGCCCTTGTTGCGGCCCATGAGAATGCCCGCGATGGTGCTCTTGCCGCAGCCGGAGAGGCCGACGAGGGAGGTAAAGCTCCCGGCCGGGAGATCGAGGCTCACGCCGCGCAGCACCGGGTGCTCCTCGGTGTAGGCAAAGCCGACGTTTTCCAGATGAATGCTGATCGGATCGTCCGTGAGGACCTCCGTCTTCTGCTCCGGCTCCGGGGTATCGAGGAAGGAGAAGATGCGGTCGCTCGCGGACATGCCGTTCATGGCGATGTGGAAGAACGAGCCGAGAATGCGCAGCGGGATGAAAAACTCGCTGGCCAGCAGAATCGTCATCAGCGCTGCGGTCAGGGTGATCTTCCCCTGCGCGAACTGCGCGATCGTGACCGCCATGCCGATGGCAGCGCCGCCGTAG
This sequence comes from uncultured Eubacteriales bacterium, assembly GCA_900316745.1. Lineage (GTDB taxonomy): Bacteria > Bacillota > Clostridia > Oscillospirales > Oscillospiraceae > CAG-103. Next base: position 24,767 of record ONEB01000011.1, read on the forward strand.
GCCATGATGTCCATGACGGAGGTGGAGTTGAGCTGCATGGTGAGGACCTTCATCGTCACCTTGCGGAAGGTCTCGGACTCGGCGTCCATGTCCTCGGCCTTTTTCTCGTCCGCCCGGTAGATCTTCAGCGTGGTCATGCCCTGCAGATTCTCCAGGAAGCTGCTGCCGAGGGAGTGGTAAATATCCAGATACTTGTTGATGAAGCGCTTTGCGATCTTCTGCACAGCCACGATGGACGCGGGCAGCAGCGGCACGCAGATGAGCAGCACAACGCTGGCCTTCATGTTTACAAAGGCGAGGATGGCAAAGAGCGTCAGCGGGGCGAGCAGGCTGTAGAAAAACTGCGGCAGGAAGCGGCCGAAGTAGGTCTCCAGCTGCTCCACGCCCTCGACGGAGAGCTGCGTGAGCTCCGCCGTGGAGACGCGCTCACGATAGGACGCGCCGAGGCGCAGGAGCTTGGAATAGAGCTTCTCGCGCAGGGTGCGCTTGACGTCCACGCTCGCGAGATAGCTCATCTTTGCGATGACGCGGTCAAAGACGAATTTCAGCACCACGGCGACGCAGAAGACCACGCCGCGGCTGATGAGCATGCTTTGGCTCAGCGCTCCCGCGAGGGCCGAGCAGAGCAGCGTGACCGTGGCCCAAACGACGGCGACCTGACATAGCAGCGCCAGCCACTGGAACACAACCTGCCACACGATGTATTTCTTCGCGTGGCTCAGGCTCTGGATCAGTCGTTTTTTGATCATATCAATCTTTCCTTTCCGGCGCGGGAATGGTTTTCACAAATCCGAAGAAATAGATCACATGCGCGACCCAAACCACCGCGAGGATGATGCAGGGCACCCAGATGTCCTTGCGAGCCATGAGAAAGAAGCCCACGCCCATCAGAAGCGTCACCATGGTCACAATGCTGAGCTTGGTTTTCAGGAGCATGCCTTCCTTTTTGACATAGGATTCCAGATGTTTCTTGTACAGCGAGGTGCCGATGAACCAATGATGCAGCTTTTCCGAGCTCTTTGTAAAGCAGAAAAGCGTCGCGAGGAAAAACGGCACGGTCGGCAGAATCGGCAGGACGACGCCGATGGTGCCCAGCGCGAGGCACAGGAAGCCCAGCACGATCCAGAAGATCCGAAAGCGGGATTTTGCTTCGGTCTGCGCCGGGGTCTGTTCGGTTTGTTCGGTCAGATTTTCCATGGGTACCACGTCCTTATTTTGTCTGCGCTGTTCCCTTTTGGACTCTATCACGTGAGAAGCCGCCATCACGGGATGATGAAAGATCATCCGCGGGCCGGAAAAGCGCATGACCGCGCGGATCTTTTCGCGCATTTCCGGCTTGTAGCAATGGACGCGGCAGTTGGAACAAAAGGTCTTCTCTTCCATAAACGGGCAGCGGTCGCTCCGGGATCGGGCATACTGCTCCAGCTCGGCGCACTCAGGGCAAAGCTCTGTCTTTGTCCCGTGCTGCTTTTTGCAGTAAAGCCGGATCATCAGAGATACGACTTCCTTTTCCTTCTCCCGTTTGGATGTGATCTTCGCGTCTTCCATCTCAGGCGGTCAGAACGACCTTGCGGCCGTCCACCTCCACGACGTCGAGCCGGATGCCGTAGAGCGCTTCGATGCTCTCGGCGGTGATCGCATCCTGCGGCTCGCCCTGCATGGAGACCACGCCGTCCTTGAGACCGATCACGGCGTCGGAATAGGTGATGGCCTGGTTGATGTCATGCAGCACCATGACGATGGTGATGCCGTATTCCTTGTTCAGCTTGCGGATGAGCTCCAGAATCTCGATCTGGTAGCGAATATCCAGATAGGTCGTCGGCTCATCCAGCAGGAGGATCTTCGTATTCTGCGCAAGCGCCATGGCGATCCACACGCGCTGACGCTGGCCGCCGGAGAGACGCCCGACCTCCCGATTACGGAAAGGCACAATGTCCGTGACCTCCATCGCCCACTCGATGATGCGCTCGTCCTCCTCGGTCTGCGCCTGCATCATCTTCTTATACGGTGTGCGGCCGAAGGACACCAGCTGCTCCACGGTCACATCGTCGCTGACGGTGTTGTACTGGTGGACAATGGCGACCTCTCTGGCGAAGTCCTTCAGGGTAAAGTTGCGGATGTTCTTCCCGCGGATGAAAATGTCTCCCTTGCGGGCAAAAAGGTTTTTCGTCATGAGCAGAAACAGCGTGGACTTGCCGCAGCCGTTCGCGCCCATGATGGTCGTGATCTTGCCCTCCTCGATTTTGAGAGAGGCGTCGCGCAGCACCTTGTTTTTTCCGTAGGCAAAGCGCAGGCCGCGCACCTCCATGGCGGGCTTGGGCTTTTTGCTCTGCGTGTTATTTGGCATATCGCTTCGACCTCCTCAGAAGCAGAATGAAGAACGGACCGCCGATCACGTTCATGATGATGGAAGCCGAGACCTCATAGGGCGCAGCGATGGTTCTGCCGAGGGTATCCGCGAGCAGGAACACGAACGCGCCCAGCAGCATGGAGTACGGCACCAGCTTTTTGTGATCGCTTCCGACGAGGATGCGGCCGATGTGCGGCACGATGAGGCCGAGGAAGCTGATGACACCGACCACGGCGGTAGAGATGCTGGCGAGGATCGCCGCGATGATGGAGATGATGATGCGCGAGCGGTTGACGTTCACGCCGACGCTGCGGGCGGTCTTATCCTCCAGACTCAGGAGGTTGCAGGTGCCGCAGAAGAACACCGACAGGATCAGTCCCAGCGCAGCATACGGCAGAAGCGTATACACGTCGTCCCAGGTCTTCATGGTGATGTTGCCGTTGACGATGGAGGCAACGCCCTGCATGTTGCCGCCGTTCATGGAGTTCAGTGCGCTTGAAAGGCCCGTGAACATGGCGCTCACGGCGACGCCCACGAGGATGATGCGCAGCGGGCTCAGTCCGCCCTTCCACGACAGGCTGTACACCAGCGCAAAGGCGAGGCAGCCGCCGATGCAGGCGATGATGGGCATGAAGAAAAACAACTCCGGCAGAAACGCCGTGACCGCCACGGCAAAGAAGCTCGCGCCGCCGGAGATGCCGATCACGCCGGGGTCGGCGAGCGGGTTTTTCAGCACGGCCTGAAACAGCACGCCGGACACCGCAATGGCAGCGCCTGCGAGCATAGAGATGAAGATGCGGGGAAAGCGCAGATCGCGGATCGTGTCCACGGTGTCGTTCGGCTCTGAGAACAGGCCGCGCAGCAGCTCGCCGAAGCCCACCTTCAGCGAGCCGATGTTGATCGCGGCGAAAAACAGCGCCACAAGCAGCACCGCCGTGAGCACAAAGGCCAGCACGGACACGACTGTCTTGCGTTTTTGGCGCGTCACATCCAATGCCTCTGCGGGGATCTCGGTTTTTTCCGGTTTTGTTTTCATCCGAAGCTCCCTCCTTTAATTGGCATGGGTCTGCATGCCCGGCAGATCGTCGTCGTCATAGAGTGTGGAGGCGTTGGAATCCACAGCCTCCTGCGCCGCGTTCTCACTGTTGGCGCGCGCCTTTTCCAGATCCTCTTCACTTTCGGGATACAGGATCGGCTGCAGCTCTTCGAGCGCGTCGGGATAATTGAACTTCGCGCTCATGCCGAAATTGTCATAGCTCAGATCGTAAACTCTGCCCTCCTGCACGGCCTTGAAGTGCCGCCAGATGTCGTTCTCGGCAAATTCCTTGTTGAACATGGCGATGATCTGATCCTCCGGCAGCGCGTGGGCGCAGCGGAGGATGATGTCCGGCTCCTTGGTTTTCATGTCCTCGGTATTCACGGTGAGAAACTCCTGATCCGTGCCGGCATAGACGTTCTCCCCGCCCGCAAGCGCGACGAGGCTGCCGACATAGGAGTTTTCCGTGGCAATGATGTAGCTGCCGGGGACGCCCATGAGGATGAGCACCTTCGGGTGCTCCTTGCCCTCATTTCTCTGGCTGTATTCACTGTAGAAAGCAATGAACTCATCCACAAGCGCCTGCGCCTGCTCCTGCTTGCCGAAGATCTCGCCCAACTCCTGAATGGAGCGGTACATACCCTGCACGCTGCGCAGGTTCAAAAAAGCCCAGTCGGTATCGATTGCTTCATACTTCGGCTGCAGATCGCTCTGCAGGCTGGAGGGGCTGAGCACCCAGTCGGGGTGCAGGGACGCGACGATCTCCATATCCGGGCTCATGGCAAGACCGACAATCGGAAGATCCGCATAGCGCTCCGGGATCTCGGAGACGTTGGACTTGCAGACGCCGACGAGCTCGAGCTCGAGCTTGTCGCAGATATCCGCGACGGCGGGCGACGTGGCGATGATACGCGGAGTGCCGCCCATGCTCATGACCTTTGCCTTCGCCGCCTCCACAGCGGCCCTCTCGGTGGGGTCGGTGATCTCCAGCAGCGTTTCGGCGCGCTGGACGCTTGCGGATTGCTCGTTTTCTTTCTTTCCGCAGGCACAGAGACTCAGTACCATGACGAGAGACACCAGCGCCGCGACGGTGCGGAAAAACGGCTTATTCTTCATCGTCATCCAAGCCTCCGCCCCAGCGATACCAGTTTTTGCGGATATAGATGATGAGTCCCGCCGCGACTGCCATAAGAATGCATCCGGAGATCAGGATCGAAAGCACATTCACGAGGATCTGGCTCCCGACGCCGCCGGGGGCGGCGGCTGCGGCAGTCTCGTTCTCCGCCGTGGAGAGGCTGAGCCCCTGCGCAGAGGAGAGCGAGGAATCCGTATCCGGCGCGGGGTTTTCGTTCACAGGATCGGTGAGCTTGGTCTGGAGCTCCGGCGCGCCCTCTGCCGAGGGAATACCGCCTTCGGTGGAGCCGGAGGCCTTGTTGTTGGAGGGCAGTGTGCTGTTGCCCGCGCTGACGGTGCCGCTGCCCGCGGAAGTTCCGCCGGACACACCTCCGCTTGCCGCGCCGTTATTCGATGCGGCTCCGCCGTTGTCCGCGGCGTCCGCCGTGATGAAGGAGGGCGTCATGTCCGTGGAGTTGCCCGCGTTGTAGTTGCTGGGATACATGTACCACACAACGTCGCGGCCCATGGGCTCGACGTACATGCTGCCGCGCAGGACGCAGCTCTCGTTCGGGACCTCGATGCAGATGTCTGCAGTGGTGCCGTTGGTGTCCGAGCCATAGCCGACAATGCCTGCAGCGGGGCTGCTCCAGGCGCTGTCACCCACGTTCTGCACCCAGAAGGTATGGCCGGAGGTATAGTCCATGAGGCTCATGCGGATGGTGAGATAATAATGCCCGTCCGCCGTGACCTCCATGATGCCGGTGTCATAGACACAGCCCTCGACCATGCCCTGACCGGTGGCGTAGGAGCCCTCGCCGCCGCTGTCCTCGATCACGCCGGAGACCGGGTGACGATAGCAGCGGTTGATCGTGCAGGTATAGACATTGCCGCTGACCGCCTTGGCACTCATACCGACCGCAGCGAACATCGAGACGGTCAGCGAGAAGCAAAGCAGTAGCATGGCGAGCTTTTTCAGATAGGTTCTCATGCTTCTTCCTTCCCCTTTTTCTTCTTTGTGGCGATCATGACGCCAGTGAAAAGAGCGGCGTTAAGCGCTGTGAGCGCGGCCACCACCGTAATGACGTTTCCACGCTCATCACCGGTCTGGGGGGTATGTGCATTGCCGTTTTTCAGCGAGGCGTTGCCGCTGGCCAGAGATTGATTCCCGGTCGTGCCGCCGTTTTTCAGCGTAAGGCTGCCGTTTCCGTTCAGACCGGAATTGCCGCTCAGGCTCTTGTTCCCAGAGGGCAGCGTGTTGTTGCCCGAGGGCAGGGTATTGTTCCCCGGCAGGCCGGTGTTGCCGCTCAGGCCGTTTCCGGTGGAGAGATCTACCAGCGCGTAGGGACTGAACTTGTCCGCCGCGAAGACATATTCGCCGTTTTCCGTCGTACCCTTGACCACCGCGGAAGTTTCGCCGTCAAAGTGATAGGCCGTGAGTCTCGCGGCGTTGAAGCCCTCGGGAATGGGCAGACGCACCGTGACCGCCTGCGCGGGCTGCACGATCACGCCCTCGACGTTTTCAAAGTGGATCTCATACAGCTTGAAGCTCTTGCCGCTGATGAACGCATTGTTCTTCGCGGTGTCGTAGGTCTCGCCCTCGGTGATTTCCTCGATGACGAGCATAATGTCCGTGCTGAATGCGCCCTCGGGCACCGTGACCGTGACGCCGGTCACGGGGTCCGTGATGGAAACGCTGTTATCCTCAACCGGCTCGTCCGGCGTAGCGGGCGCGGTGGGATCGGTATAGGGCGCGAGGCGGGCGTCATCTGCCGAGACCTGCTCGAGCGTGGACCAGTCCAGCTTGAGGTACACTGGCTGGGTACCGTTGCCCTCGGAGATGCTCTCCATGACCGCGACGAAGACCTGCAGCGGAACGAGGCCGTTCTCTCTCGCCTCGGGGATCATGGGATAGGTCAGCGTGCGGGGATAGTCCGTGCCGAAGGTGTCGGAAAAGCGGCTGCCGTCGTCGTTCAGCTGGTACGACAGGACTTCCGCATCGGCGGTCGTGCCCTGCGGATAGCCGTATGCCGTCTCGGTGTAGCCGGTCTCAAAGTATTTCAGTGTGCCGAGATAGCCGCGCTGGGAGCCGATGGTCAGGCCGTCGAACTGCATGGTGATCATGCAGACGCCGTTTTCCACCGTAAGCAGGACATTGTGATTGATGGTTTTGTCGGCCATGGACGCGGTGGTCTTGTCGTTCTTCACCATGTCGCCATGGATCAGGTAGATGCCGTCCGCGAGTGCGTCCGTGTCCGCCGCCGCGACGGGGATCGCCGCGAGCGAGACCGCGAGCACCAGCACGAGCAGCACGCTCAGCAACGTCCGGGTAGGATTTCGTTTTGTCATGATTTCTTCCTCACTTCTATTTCTTATTTCTAAATTTACAGTATGAATACCGCCACAGCGACCGACTCCGGCATGTGCATGATGCCAACGTCGCAGCGCATGGAGAGCTTTGCGCTTCCGTGCAGCACCTGTCTACCGTCAGACAGGATATTCTGAAAGCGCATACGGAAGGCCGGGAATGAAAACACGTCGCCCTCCTGGTCGCAGGGAATGTACATTTTCCCCTCCATGTATTTCACGCTTTCGACCTTGCCCTGCATCTCCAGCCCGCTGACGCGGGATTTGGCGATCATGGGCTTGCTCGTCATATAGAACGTACCGAAGCCGTGATGCACCTTGAAAATGGAAGGCTGCTCAAAACCTGCGTTGGCCATGGAAAGAATGTCAGGGCTTTTGCCGCGGCCATTTGCACGGTAAATAAAAAACGGTACTCTGTACTCCCCGTCCGGCAAATGACGGCAGAGCTCTCCGCCGGAGACCTGTGTGCGATCCTGAACGGCAAGCTTTGCCCGATAAAGCCGTGCAGACTGCAGTCTGGCCGGACTGATCTCTTCGGAACCGTAAAGCGTCAGGTAAGAGGCGTCATGCGTCGCATCCTCATAAGCTGCGCCCTCATTCAGCAGGTGATACAATTGGATTTGAAATCTCCGATCCAACGCACGCGCAGACTCGATTCCCTGTTCTGTCAGATGCGGGCTGATATTCGGATCCATTTCGAGCAATCCTTCCGCCGCGAGCGCCTGCATACCTTCGCGGATCTCGCGCTCTTCACACGCAAAGCTTGACGCAAGCATACGTTCCGAAACATCGTCCGAGCCAGCGTGGAGCAGCTGCAGCAGGATCTTGAATCGCAGCAAATCCTTATTCACAGCGTAAACACCACCACCGCAGCGGATTCTGGCATATGCGCGATGCCGACGTCGCAGCGCATGGAGAGCCGCACCGACCCGTGCAGCACCTGTCTGCTGTCAGAGAGGATGTTCTGGAAATGCACGCCCGCCGCCGGGAAGGAAAACACGTCCCCGTCGCGTTCGCAGGGAACGTACTCCCGCCCGCTGATGTACTTCACGCTTTCGACCTTGCCCTGCATCCGCAGTCCGGTGACGCGGGACTTTGCGGTCATGGGCTTGCCGGTCAGGGAAATGGTTCCCACGCCGTTGACCACGCGCAGCTTCGCAGGCTGCTCAAAGCCCGCGTTCGCCATGGAGAGGATGTCCGAGCTTCTGCCGCGCTCCTTGGTTTTATAAATGAAAAACGGCACGCTGTACTCCCCGTCGGCAAGATGTTTGCAGAATTCCGCACCTCTGATCTGTTCCTTGCTGCGCAGCGCCAGCTTTGCCCGGTAATACTGATCAGTCTCGCGGCGGGCATAATTGGTCGCGTCAGAGCAGTACAGCGCCATGAAGTAGGCGTCATGCATCGCATTCTCCTCGTCCACGCCCTCATAGAGCAGATGGTGCAGATTGAGCTGGATCTTTTCGTGATACTCCTGCGCGGTTTTCAGACCGCGTTCGGTCAGGCGCGGGCGGCGGTTGTCGCTCATATCGACCATGCCCTCGTCCTGCAGCTCATGCATCATGTTGCTAATGTAGGTCTTTCCGTAGCCGAAGATTCGGGCCAGAGACGTTACAGAGATCGCTTCCTCACTCTGCTCGAGGAATTGAAGCAGAATTTTCATCTTCAGCAGGTCCTTGTTCATTACGATCCGCTCCTTTTCGTTTTTCTTTTAAAACGTCCGTAACTTTACCCTCCGCACACCGGATTTTGCTGTGCGGACGATAAAGCTATGGTCATTTGTGCGATCAGATCGCTCAGTTTATGATTGTTCCTCCCTCAGAAAGCACCGCGTTGGCACGGTGCTTTCCAAAGAAGTGAGGATATTCCCCTTTTTCATCCCGAGCGGAGGATCACGCTTTAGCAGAAGGAAGGTCTGCTCCGCTCGGGATGACACGCGGGGGATTGCGTGCTTGCCCTTGCCTTCCCCCTCGGGGGAAGGCTTTTCTTTACGCCATATCCCGGTACAGGAACGTGACGACCTGGCCGCGGGTGCAGGGCTTGTCCGGGCTGAAGTGCGTGGCGTCCGTGCCGTTGGTGATCTGCGGGTTGTGGTTCACCGCCCAGAGCACCGCGTCGGTGTAATACTGTCCGGCGGGGACGTCGGCGAACGGATTGCTGCTGCCGGCGGCGGGCTTGTTCTCCGCGCGCCACAGGAACGTGACCACATGGGCGCGGGTGCAGGGATCGTTCGGGCTGAACGTCGTGGCGCTCGTGCCGTTGGTGATGCCGTTCTCGTTCGCCCACAGGACGGCCTTGTAGTAGTAATCCGAGGCCTTGACGTCGCTAAACGGATTGTTCGTGGTCTTCGGCTCCGGGCACCCCTTGGCGCGCCACAGGAACGTGACGACCTGACCGCGCGTGCAGGTAGCCATGGGGCTGAAGTGCGTCGCGTCCGTGCCGTTCGTGATCTGCGGGTCATGGTTCACCGCCCAGAGGACGGGATCGTAGTAGTACTGGCCCTGCGCCACATCGACGAACGGATTCTTGACGTCCAGCTTCGGGATCTTGTGCGTCTCGGTCTCGCCGCAGACGGAGCAGGTACGGGTCTGCTCACCCTCGGCGCTCGTCGTGGCGGCCTTGGTGACCTTCCACTCGCCCCAGGTGTGACCCTTGGCGGCAATGGTCTCGCCCTGCTTCACGGTCTCACCGCAGACGGTGCAGACCTCGTCGCCGGTGTAACCGGCCTCGGTGCAGGTGGCGGCCTTGGCGTTCTTTACTTCGGTCTTGTGGCCGTCCGCGCAGGGATCGACATATTCCGCAGCCTTGTCCCAATCAAACACAAGGATGGCGTTCTGATCGAAGCCCTCCATGGCGTCGACATGAACACGGATAAAGATCTCATTCTCAGCATCGCCGCTGCGCTCGATGGCAACGGTCTTTACAAAGGTGGAGGTTCCACCGTTCAGATCCTTGTCCTGATAAGTTGCGGTGACGGCAGCAAGCACCGGATCGGCCAGCTTATTCGCGGCATCGCGGTCAGCAAAGCTCCACATCTCCAGCAGATGACCGAAGGAAGTACCGATCGTGACGCCCTTGAGATTCAGGCTGTAAGTCAACTTGCCGTCCTTGACGGTTACGATGGCGTTGCCGTCCAGCGCGGCGTTGCCCATGGATTCCTTATCCGGGCTTGTGAAGTTCATCATCTTCACCGGAACGCTGTAGACGCCATCAGCGACAGGAGCCTTCTCCACTGCGGTGAGTTCAGTGTCCGTCGTAGCAACGGCAGTGCTCCACGTGAATTTCAGGCGCGCGTCCATGCCATCAGGCATTGTGAGATCCATCGGCGTGTCGGGCACGGTGAAGTGCGCGGGCACATAAGTAATCTCGTTGGCAGCGGGAGCCTCCGTATTCAGGTTGAAGGAGGCGCGCTTGATGTACTTGTAGTCATTCCCGGTCTCACCGGAGATGATGGTAGTCAGGTCTCCGGTCTCCTGCACAGTCACAGGCTCACCATTCACAGTCATGGCAGTGATGGCAGTGTAGTAGCCAGTAAGATCCACAGGATTGGTGGCAAACTGCACGGTGGTGATTTTCCCGTCCTTCACAGTGACAAGAGCCCTCGGATTCAGCTCAAATGCCTTGCTGCCCATACTGGCCTCATCCGTTGCGGACTTCCAGAGCGTCATATCCACATAGTAGTTGCCGTCATCCGGATAGGCACTCTGCTGGGTTCCGGAGTCATCGGTCTGATAGGTCTTGGTGCTGATTGCCCAGACGGAGAAGTGCGTGGTCGTCCAAGCCGCATTGCCGCCGGCAACAGTGGCGGTCTGCTTGTCTACGAGCTTGCCGTTCTTGATCTGGTAGGCATAGGCGCTGGTTCCGTCGGTGAGCTCGGTGGGCACACTCACGGTGGCCTTGCCGGAGCCAAAGTCCATATCCTTGCCGTCCACGGTCAGATTGAGCAAATACGAGGTATCGAACTTGTTGCCTGCTTTGGTAGAGATGCTGCCGCTCTTCTCGATGGAGAGAATCGCGGGCGCGTCCTTTGTGGCAGTCTCGCTGATCTGCTTTAAAAGCGCGCTGTCGAGCGTGATGATGCCGACATTGGTGGTGATCTCCACGGGCTTGCCGCTGTCTGCAAAGGCCTTGGCAACCGACTTCGGCAGGACAACTGCAGTTGCATCAGCCGCGTCCTCGGATGCAGCGTTCACGCACACCTTATTGCTCTGGATGGAAATGCCCTTTTCTCCATTGGTGGTCAGAGCATCGCCCGTAAGCGTCGCGGTCACTTTTCCGCCGCTGGCTTCCACGGAGGCAACCTCCACAGGCTTCGAGCCTTTGGGTGCGACGGTGACGGAAATCTCCTTGGAGATCACATCAGTGCTGTCGCTGTTATTCGTCAGCTTGACGGTGACGGTGGTCTCACCAGCTGCAACGCCGGTCACGGTAACAACGCCGTCTTTCAGAACAGCGGTAGCAATGGACGCGTTGCCGCTTTCGGTGGAAAGGGCGTAGTCGTCCGCATTCTGCACGGTGACTGCCACGGTATCGCTGGCAGCATTGGAATCGCCAACAATAACGGAGACTTCCTCTTTATCAAGCTGGAGGCTGGGGAAATAGTGGTCAAGCGTCAGGGTATCCCACTGGATGGCGAGATCGGCGCGCTGCTTGCCGATGCCGAGCGCGTTCATCATATCTACGCTTACCCGAATCAAATGCCGATTATCTTCCGCACTGTGATAGTAAAGAGGAAGGCGAACGGTATAGGGGTAACACTTCTGCGAACCATCGGAGTTATATACATGACCGTGGTCATGTTCGTCTGTGCATTCAATTATATTTGTGCTGGAACTTGCGTCTGTGTACCAGTTCTCAACTGGCACATCTTCAACAATGCCATTGGTCGCGGCGGCGCGACTTGAGCCAGAATATGTTTCAAGTCCAACTAAGTGCCCCCACTTTCCAAAGAGATACAAAGGTTTGAAACGCACATAAAGCGTGTAGCTACCATCTTGAACGTAAAGTTGCGCGTATGACTCTACAGCCCCGTTTGCCATTGATGTGCTATCTGTACCATTTGCGTAAACTACGACGCCGACTTTGTAAACGCCATCGTTTAGACTGTTTGGATCGAGTTCAGATTTGCCTTTCAGATTATCTACCGCTCGCATGAGAGCGTTATATGTGTAGTCGATCTCAACTTGGCTGGCGTTGACTGCAACAGATGTGAAAGTTCCATCGGAGTTGATTGAAACAATAGATTCTGCGGACGCAATTGCCGTGTTCAAAACAGCCAGCGAATCAGCGGTATATGTATTGGCATCCGCAGCCTTTTGATTTGCCATTTTCAGCGCATTCACGAGATCATCCAGATACTGATAAGTAAATACGTATTTTTTCCCGTTAGCATCGGTAGCTGTATAAACTGTTCCATCCTTCCCAATGCGTTCAGTTGTAAACAGGCTCTTTCGCGTTACAATGCCATAATATCCCTCATAATCGCCCGAGGTTTCCGCTTTTGGGGAAAGAATATAATATCCCTGATTTGTGTCAAATGTCAGATCAGTGTCATTCTGGGAATTATAGCTGTCAATCCAATCTTGCGTATATTCACTGTCCGCTTTATAGGTAACAGTTACACTGTCCGCAAAAGGCTTATCCGTAAACTTAAAATAGCCACCATTGAGAAGAATGGTTCCTGCATTTGCATAGTTAATTGATGTAGTGCCACCTTCAAATTTAGCATTATCTTCAATTGTCAAGTTCACAGTTGAAGCGAGCACGCTAACTGCTGTACCGTTTTGTGAAGAAATATAGGCGTTGCCATTTACAATCACAGATTCGCGAGCCTCAAACTTGAGCGCCGTGTCTGCATTAGGACCAATATTTTTAATTATCGCATCTCCGCCGATTTCTATCGGGTTAGATATGTAATTTAATGTAACCGTATCTTTTTCTGACGTGATAGTTCCGCCAGTAATTCTTACTGTTTCAAGGCCACTCACCGCAACACAACCTGAAATATCACCGCCCGTAATAACGAGTGACTTTCCACCAAGTACTGCATTGAGATCAATAGCATATTCTGTTGCAGACACATTTCCCTGTGTGATCGTGACAGAGCCCTGATGTTTTACGCCCTTAAACGCAATCGCTGTATCAGCTCCGCTTAACTCACCGCCATTAATGTCCAAAGAGCCGGATTCTCCTAATGTAATACCATAACTGCATGCGAATTTAATTTTGCCCGTTCCAATGCTGTCGGTGATAACTAACTTACCTGAGTTTACATGAATCGCACCAGCTTTTGCAGATGTAGCGTAAGGGGCAAGGGAAAGAATATGACCATTCAAATCAACTGAGACATCTCCACTTATTGCCGCACCAGTTTTTTGATTGGTCCAAGTCGAGTCATTCTGCAGGACAATGGTGCCACCATTTTTTGCTGCTGCAAAAGCCTCCTTTACACTCTTATAGTTGGCAACCTCCCCACCCGCTGGAGTAACAGTTAAATCTCCAGAGTCCGTTTCGACCGGCGCGGTTTGAATACAAAAACCCTTCTCGGTCTCGTCATACATTAGAGATTTTCCTTCAGGCGTAATGATATCCGCATAGCTTTCAAAAGCTACACCAACATCTGAGGACGGTGATTTCAGAAGTCCACCGACTACTTCAGTAAGGCAGCCTGAAGCAGCAATAATTGGAGAAGCCGTTACCAGTTCCCCACTTTCAACCCTTATTTTACCTGTTATTGCATTCGTGGAGCTCATACGAGCAAAAATACTACTCTCAGCAGACAGATTAAAATTCTTCAAGATAATCTCATCAGTAGAATTCCAGCTCGTCAATTCAAAAACAGCTTTTGAGGTGCTTGTAAATGTTCCCGACCCACCAGTGACGTGAAACTTTCGACTATGAGTATCAGCAGAACCGCCTCCGTCGAGCAAATAATTCCCTGACATAGCACAATTTACGATTTCAATCGTCGAATAATTGCCAACCGCAAAACAGGGCTTCTCTATTGTTATGCTGTCAAATTTAGCAACAATCTGATTCTCAGAGTTATTAACAATGCTTATCTTTGCATTAGCAGAATGACTCGTTAGCTTACCCGAATTAGCAGAAGAACTGTCTCTAACGGTAAAATTACCCGTTACCTCCATCGAGTTACCTCTAAACGAATATGTAAAGCCATTTAAATCTAGTGTAATCGTCTTCCCAGTTGGATAATTAAAGTTTTCAGCCTTTTTTGCAGCTATGAAATCGGAATTAAGCTTTATCGTAACATCGTCAAGATTTTGTTCTGTGATATAAGCTCCAACTCCACTTAATGTCGTAGTATCGCCGGTGTAATTGATCTCAGTTCCATTGGAATCGAAAAGTGTAAAGCCTGGCTCACCCTCCGCTCTCGCCGCCGGCGTCATCGCCGGGAACAGCGACAGCACCATCAGCACCGCCAGAACGAGCGACAGCACACGGTTGGTTGTCTTCGTTTTTTGCATAGTTCTTCTTCCTTTCTATTGTAAAATTTGTATGTGTATCTAAAACCGCCGAAGCGGGTGTTTCTTCGTCTCGTCAGAATGGGCTTGCTCCATTCCGCAGCGCCGCAAGCGGCGCGGCTCCATATCAGCGCCCCCATTCTTCCTCTCCAAATTGAAACCATGTTTCAATTTGGTCTTGAGGAGGGATGGGTTTTTTGCGGGGTGTTATCCGGACTTTACAAGTGTTAGATATTGCTAACTCTGCGTGCAAACACAAGCAGGCGTCTCGCAGCCTGCGTGGTGCTATTTTATCATGTAAAAAACGGAAATTTCAATATCCCCAAATCGTTCACTCTTTTGGACAAAATAATTTGACAAAAAACTCTTGATTATCAACGTTTTTCAGAATTGGCACTACCAAAAAAGCGCCAAAAAAAGCATAAAATGGGCTCTAATTTCGCGACTATTTCATCCGAAAAACCGCCGTTTTGTTCAGCGCTTGCGAACAAAACAGAAGATAAATTTATGAATTTTTTGTAAACTTTCGTGAATCGCACTGTGATACCCCGTCGTCGGTGCCGGATTTGTTGTTGAACGCGCCATGCGGGCTTGAATGGCCAAGATTTACGGGGCTTTCTCTCCGATTGCGTGGATCGCCTTTCCGTGCCGCATTGCGTAATGAACCGCAACGACAAAAGCGGCATTGTTTTCATGCTCATTGTACCGGATGGACAGAAGCGCTTCGGAATGGTCGATGCTCTCAAGTACCGCTTCCATTTCGCAGTCTGGGGTGTAAGCCGTCGAGATCAGGATGCTGGAAGTAGAACTCGCGAGAACATTGAAATACCGTTCGCGCAGCTCCGGCGTCCACTTGGTTGCCTGCTCCTCATGCGGGATGACGCAAATTAGCTCTAATGCGGGATTTGTTTCCTGCAGGCCTAACACAATCTCAGCAGCGTACAGGCAAACACCTGAATCCAGCGGTATAATGAAGCCGGTAATGCCCTCCGTTGTCAGACGTGACATTTCCTGCAGCATCCGCAGCTTCAAAAGTCCGCAGCCATCTGCTTCCTCATCATAACCCCACGGAAACGACAGAGGCGGTGCGCTGATGACAGCGCAGTATTTTTGATCTCTCTGTTGTCTCATCTAATCTCCTTTTGTAGCGTGATTCGTTATTTCATCGTGATGTAATTATATAATATCGCCTTTTACACGTCAATGACGTGTTTTAAATTATTTTCGTTCATAGGATCTTTGGATAAACTATTTCCAAAGGCTGGTGAGCGGAATGAACAAATCGTTTGACTTTCAAAACCGGATGGAAAACCTGTCCTATGCGATCGGGTATTATCGCAAGAAGAAAGGACTGTCGCAGGAGCAGCTTGCCGAGGCGATCGGTTTAAGCAGGCAGCATGTGGCCTCGATCGAAGCGCCTGGAATGGATCGTGGACTGTCGCTCGATACGCTGTTTAAGATCGCGACTGTACTGGAGATTGAACCCTATCTCCTGCTGAAATTCAAACTGGAAGTGTAAGAAACCTGTGGGGACAGCTCTGAGCTCAGAGCTGTCCCCTTGTCTGTCTTTCTGCCATCAATTCTTGTTTTCTTTCTGTTGTAATCTCTTTTCAGGTGGGTAAGTTCCCTTTCTCCTTGCACGATGACAGGTACCACCTACCAGCATGAGGGCAGAATGATGCCTTGGTGAAAAGCGCGATTGATATTATGTCAACTTATACAGCAGGCTGCTTTTTCCGCCGTTGAGGCGGTATCGCTGCGTGGTTTCAATGAGCCCCTCTCCGCGGAGATCCTGGAGCGCGCGGCGGACAGTAGACTGGGACAGCTTCAATTCCTTCGCAATCGTAGGAATAGCAGGCCAACAAATGCCGTCCTGATTCGCGCGCTCCGCGAGATAGATATAGACGGAGATTGCCCTATGCGGCAGTTCCGTCTGATACAGGAAGCTATACCGACTCACGCTTTGGCTCCTTCCACGCCTGACGCGGCGAGTCGATAATCACATCACTGTTTCTCTCTTTTCCTGCGGACGTTTGCACCTGCGTTTGGCTCGTCTGCTCCGCCTGCGCCTGAGCGAAGGATTTACCACCTTTCCCGGTTCTGACCTCAGCGTGTGTTTTCACATCTGGGTATTTCTCCAATATTCCCTCTATGATCTCCTGCTTCTGAGCGTAATGAACGATACGGTTTCCATTCTCCGGCACAGAATATGTGTTGTTCTGATCGAACACGATGCCCCACTCGAAAAACAGCTTAAGCTTCACTTTCATCGGATGCGCGCCCGTTTTCATGACGATGAACTGCCCTTTCGGAAGACTTTTCAGTTCGTCCGGCGTCATGAGCGGGCGCTCAATCATCTGAAGCGACTGAGACGGGTTATCCTTCCCTCTGGACACAGAACCGGACATGACCGTCCGACTCCCAAGCGCTTTGGAGAGCGTTTCCGCAGAGGAACTGTTTGGAGCAAAGCCGCCGAAGATCGTGAGCTGCGTATTATCCACTATGATCTCCGCGCCCTCTTTCCCATAGTTTTTATCGAGCTGGGAAAAGGACTGAATGATCGGAACGATCTGCAGTCGGCGGGAACGAGAGGCGGAAAACATCATTTCAGCAGACTCGATCTTTGGCAGCGTGCCGAACTCATCGCAGAAGAACACGCAGCGGTTTTCAAGCTGCCCTCCGTTCTCATCCGCAACCGCAAGAATCTCCCGGTAGAGCTGCTGGATGATGAGAGAAATCATGAAGAACGTATTCGGGTTTTCCTCCGGCATGATGATGAATATCGCGGATTTCTCCTTACAAAATTTCTCGGCGTCGATCTCCGTATCGAAGCACAGCAGTTGCTCCAGCTCCGAGTCCAGAAAGGAATTCAGCCGGGAGAGCGCCGTGGACATAACCGCAGCCATGCTCTGATCTGACGTATTCAGCGCCGCACCGGCAAACCACTTTGCCTTATGATCATCCGGCAGAAGCTCCATCATCTGCTGAAAATGGTTCTTCCCCTTCTGCTTCGATGGCGCAAGCAGCTCCTGAATGATCTTGAACACGGACACGATGTGCCGCTCCTCTGGCTTGCAGAATTCCGCAAGCAGAAGAATGGTTGCGGTGAGAAGTCCCTCCGCCGCATCATAGAAATATGCGTTCTGGCCAAACGAGGAAGCATCTGCACCGGAGAGGATAATCGTCTTGGAAATGATCTTGGCGTACTTCTCTGCCTTTGCTTTATAGAGCAGTATCTCCGGATTCTCCAGATAGAGATCCATATATTTATTCACGAGATAGAGCAGATTGTTGCCATTGGAGCGCGTCGGGTTGCGCAGATCAATGACCGACACATGGTAGCCATAGCCTTTGGCAATATTGCCGTAGTTGCGCATGATGTCTCCCTTTGTATCGGTGGACAGAAACGACATTCCGCTGGCACAGGCATACTCAATGCACGGATAGAGCCAGTATGCGGTTTTGCCGACGCCAGCAGCGCCGATCATCAGCGCATGGACATCTCCGGTATCCACCAGCGCCATAGTGCGCTTCCCCTCGCAACCGACCACAATGCCCTGCGGCAGCTGATTTCCGCTTGAGTCTGTAGGTTTCGCTCCTCTTGCCGCCTGCTGTCGCCAGCGCTCCGGGGTAAACAGAATGCGCCGGTAAAGCTTCTGGATTTCTCCTCGCGTCGCCCAACGGGCAGTACCGTGCTGTCCGTCACCCACGGTGCGGCTCTTGATGCGGTCCAGGTTATACAGATGCGTGAGCATGGAGACCACGCCGATGAAAGCGAACATCACAACGCCGATGATAATCAGAGTTGTAAGTCCTGACACATCGCTTCCTCCTCTCCTGAAAACAGAAGATCCTCGTTCCAGTCCTTATGCGTTGGAACGAGGATTTCACTTTGTATGCCCATTGTACTGAGCTTTTCCATCATTCTCGCCGCGGCATCATGCCCGGCTTTATCGTTATCCAGACACAGGAACACTTTTTGCAGGCCGGGGTCATCCTTCAGCATCTGCATCAGGACACGATCAGAAACTGAGCAAGCAGCAGCATAGCTTTGACTCTGCCAGTTCTCCGGATGCAATGTGATAAAGGATAGCATATCAATCGGCGCCTCAAATAAATAGAGCCGACCGCTTTCTCCATGCCAATGGAAGCTGTACTCCGGGATGCTGCCCGCAGCGCTGCCCTTGAATGTGCTTTCGCTTCCTGTCCCTCGCAGGCTGGCGTGGCGCGGAATGCAGCCCGTGTCATATCCAACGAACACCGCGTTGTGGTAATCGGCAGATTCATAGAGCATCTTTTCATGTACAAATGCATTGATGACGTCCCGATCGATCCCGCGCTGGTGCATCAGATATGCGTACACTCGACTCATGCGCTCATTACGAGGCGGCAGTTGGAATGCTGATGGTTCTTTTTCTGATCGCTCAATGTCTGCGATAGAATTCCCGAGCAGGAGCCGCACCGCCTCCGGGTAGCTCTTGTGGAAGAAACGACGCACAAAGGAGATCGCATCTCCTCCCTCCTGTTGATAATGGTGATACCACAGGTTTCCACGGAGCGTCACCTTATCTGGACCGTCGCCCCAGACGTATTCTCTCCCGGAGCGCTTGACCGGCTCGCCCTGCGACCGGAGCAGATCAATCAGGTCTGTCTCTCGCGCCTGTCGCTTTTCTTCCTCTGTAAATGGGATGTATTTTGCCAATGATCTTCCCTCCTATTGTTTCAATCCCTGCGCCTGCTTTTTCTCATTGATGGTGCGCTGCTGCTTTCGATCAATACGGCCTTGTCGCCCACGCTCATCCTGCATCCGCTGCTGAATCAGTTTGCTCGTGTGGTAGAGCAGGCGAATCACGCTGCCGCTGACATCAACTGTTGGAGCTGCCAAGGGAGCAGACGATTCGCCTACAATTGGTCGTGCAGACACAGATTGTTCTGCGGTCTGCTTTACAGGTGGTGCATCATCGGTATGATCGTCCTGCTCGGCTCCAACTTGTGTGATGCCCAAAACGATCTTCATTGCCTCCTGGATAACAGCGTTTCGCACGGATTTGAATTCCCTGTTTTCAGAAAGCGGTACCCGCTCCGGCAGCTCATCTGTATAAACTTTGATCGTCTCTTCCTTTTGCGTGTACCAGAGATCATACAGAGAAGCGATCCTTGGGTCCTCAGAAAGTCTCCGAACCACAGCGTCAACCAGATCCTTCACTTCCGCTTTTAGATAGCCATATACCTTTTGCCCTTTCGTGCGGGACAGCCGTTCCGCAAGCTCCCGAAGCATTTGTTCCAGCACTGGATCAGTCACTTCCCCCTCATTGATCTTCTCGACGATCTCTTCTGCCAGTTCGCGGCTGCGAAGGCGAATATCATCGCGCGCCTCAGTCTGCTTCTGATATACCGAAATCAAATCCTGAGAAAAGATTTCTCTTCCCAAGGAAGCGCGCAAAGCCGCAATGCCCTGCTGAGACAGATAGCCCTCGCTTGGATCTGAAGAGTAAACGATCATGTGGACGTGTGGATGATGTCCTTCATTATGAAAAGCCGCATACCACTTCAGATGGCTTATTGGAATGTGAAATTGCATAGCCAGCTCATGATTCTTCGTCTGTAGCAGTTCCCTCCAGCTTCGGCCGGAGTTATATCCAAGCCGCTCTGCATCCTCTCGCCGAAGCGAGAGGATTGCTGTCCATACGTTGCCGGTATAGGCGTTCATCTCTTTTGACACTTGATCGAGCTGCACAGGAACGCCTGCATCGGAAAATAAGCCATGAGTGCCCAGGCGTTCTGCTCTGGGACGCAGCGCGATATAGTCCGCATAGGTTTTTTGATCCAGTATGGATGCTGCATTCTCCTCCAACGCACAAGACAGGAATTCAGATGCATTCCTCATATTCGGTTGCGAAAGATAATCATCATACTCCAACAATTCTCTGCTCTCAGGAAAGTCTTTGAGCAATTTTTGAATCATCTGTTTCTGCTTCACGGTCGCATCTGCAAGCCCCTGTGTGTCGTTGATGGGATCAACTCCCTCGCGGGTGGCTATGTATTTTGCATAGCCACCCACGCCGGTGCGTGCACCTGGCTTCAAGTATTTGAACTTCGTCACCAGCCGCGCCATAGCTTAGCCTCCGTGC
The DNA here is from genome assembly GCA_900316745.1 of uncultured Eubacteriales bacterium. Taxonomy (GTDB): domain Bacteria; phylum Bacillota; class Clostridia; order Oscillospirales; family Oscillospiraceae; genus CAG-103. Next base: position 45,242 of record ONEB01000011.1, read on the forward strand.
TGCCACTCCAGCGCATCTTCATATCTGAACGAGCCGTTCAGTCTTTTGACCTCCTGCACGCACTGCCCGCGCAGGCGTTCCATGGAGACGGGATCAAGGTTGTGATCCGCTGCAATCAGATTCATCAGGATCGCAAGCTCTACTGTCAGCTTAAACAGTATTCGGTTTTGGCGGTTATCACTCGCCTCAGCAATGCCTTGCATCGTAGAGAGAAACATGTGCGGAAAATAATTTGCGGGATCTCCCGCTGTGAGATAACCGACGTAGAATCGGACCGCTTTCTCAATGAACTCCGATCTACTGCGGCAGTCATCACCTCGGTAGAGCTCATTAATTTTTACCAATGTTTCCGGGTGAAGCCATGTAGCAAACTTCTGTTTATTCTTCGGTACTGCCATTTTTCCTCCTGTAACCACGCAACCCCGCTGAAAAGCCTGAATTCATCGGGATTATTTCGATAATAGGTTCACCGCGCAACTCCGGTCTCCAAACCGGGTGCAACCCAGCGCTGAAAGTCCGAAACCCCTTGAGCGACCGGCGTTGCCGGGCGCCGTGAATGGCGAAGGGTTGCCGAAGCAACCCCTTCGCTTTCTCCTGCTTGAAAATCGACCCTGTCGATTTGCCGTTACCCCGGCGGTTCAAGCTGCGCCAAAACCGGGGCAACGCCGCATTCTGCCGCCACATGGTATCCCGGTGCTGGAAACCGCGACACACGGGCAACAACGCGGCAAAGCGGGCTTCCCTCACGCTGCTCGGAACGGGATGTAGCCAAGCAGGCTGTCCTTCCCTCCCAAGTGCTGGTTCACGGTTCGGTAAAGGAAGGTCACTGCCTCGGCTCGCGTGCAGCTTTTCGTCGGAGAGAAATAGCCTTCTGCTGTGCCGGAGATAATCTTTTGATCGCTGAGGAAGAACACGGCGTGCGAATAGTAAGCGCTGGGCGGGACATCATAGTATGTTTTTACGGTTTCATAGTCCACCCGACTTCCAAGCGCTCGCCAGAGGAACGTAACCACCTCCGCGCGGCTGATCGTGTCGTTCGGACAGAAGCACCGGACGCCGTTGATGTATTCCCCGGTGCAGATGCCCTTCTGGCAAGCCCATGCCACCGCTTTCGCATAGTAAGCAGCGCTGTTCACGTCCGCGAATGGAATCGTCAGATTTCCTTTTGAATCCTTGGACGGTTGCGGGCAGCAGGCGTCTCGCCAGAGAAAAGTTAAGAACTGTGCACGTGTGCAAACACGGTTCGGAGAGAACGTCGTATTGCTGGTGCCGGAGGTGATATCCTCTCTGCACGCCCAGCGCACCGCGTCATAATACCAGGAGCCGCTTTTCACGTCATTGAAGTTCGTCACAGAAGCAGCACTGGCGCCGGACATGCATCCGAGCGCTAGCACCACGATCAGCATTGCTGCAATGATTCTTTTGAAATGTTTCATTGGTTTTTCCTTTCCTTACAAATTCATCTGGGGGTAATCGATTTCCGGCTCGTCACTCTCAAGCACAATTTCCTTTCCTTTCAGCGCAGTATGGAAGATCTCCGAACGGGCCGTCAGGTCAAGCCCCTGCTTCCGGTTCGCCTTATACGCCGCTATGGAGACATCATGCAGTGAGTAGGTCCACCAGGCGTTGTCGCTGCTCTCACAGACACTCATCGTGCCACCCTCAAAGTCCAAATCCACAAGCGCAGTAATCCTGTGATCATTCGGCATGCTGTCACAGAGTGATGAGAAGCTATTCGCGTCAATCTCATTTGCCACACCGAAGTGCTTCACCATATCCACAACCGAAGTTGTTCCAACCAGCTCTTGCAGCTTCAGCCGATAGGCGCACGCGATGCTGTAGAAATCTGTGCGCGTCTGAGACGTCAGAAAGCAATCGTTTTCCGAATCGTGCAGATGGATCACGGAAAAACGAATCGCATCCTCCTGTGCTTTACGGATCTGAACCGCTTCCGCTTCCAGCTGCTGCTCAAGCGCATTGCGCTCCGAGTATGGAACCGTCTGAACGTAAATAGAAGTCAACGCAGCCTGAAGCGCACGCACTGCATCGTTGCCGTTTCTCCGAAGATAGGATTCCAGGAGCTGCAGCCTCTGTTCATTGAAGTACACCGTGAGCTCAACATCATTCATGCTCAGGTTCCTCCGTTTTGCCGGACGCACGGCGCGGCTTTCGAGACTCCTGCGGAGCGGATCCTCCGCGCAGATCGAGGAATTCCCGAACACCAGTCGGCACATGCTTTGAGTAAAGCGCGTCCACCGCCTGTGCCAGAGCTGCTTCCATAGTTGTTCCTTTCTGCTCCAGATACAGCTGGAGCGCTGCCAGCTTGTCAGCGTCATATGAGACGCTGACGGTTGTTTTCTTCATGCTCTCTAACCTCCTGTTCCGCTGGCATCATAAGTGCCATAGCCGAGAATTTCATAATATCCGATTGCGTACTGGCGCTCGCGGCAGCTGTTGCTGGAATTGCCTTCAATCGTGTAGACCACGCCGTTTTCCACGCGCTCCACAATGCCGACGTGATCCGCCGTTCCGTCCTGACCGTTTCTTGCCCAATCGAAGAAGATAATCATGCCTGGTGACGGTGTTTCCGTCCGCTCCAGCCACTGTCCCTTGGATCGAAACCAATTCACGCCGTCCGGACAATAGGAGAATTTCGGCAGGATGCCGCCCTCCAGGTAACCGCTCTCGTTGGCGCACCAGCTCACGAAGCAGGCGCACCATTCCACCCGCGTTTCAAACCCATACCACGACCAGTAGGGTTCTCCTCCGATGTTGCCGAGCTGCGACAGCGCGGCGGACACGATATCCGGGCTGATAGAGCCCATGAGCTTAGTAAATTCCTCCGTGGAGATATTGGTACCGAAGGCAGCGTTGACCGCCGCGACAAGCTCGTCATCCGTCTGCTCCGGCGCAAAGCACGCTACCAGCTTCTCCACAAAGTCCGGCTCGTTTGCGTATTCAGAGAGTGCAAGCGTATACAGCACCTGCGCCTCCAGAACACAATGCGCATCAAGTTCCGCCTCGGCCATCTCTGTTTCGATTGCGTGCATGGTATCCTCCACGAGCTGCAGGCGCTGGATCTCGGCATCGGACAGATTCTCTTCGACCACAGTCTGCAGGCGATCCCAATCGATCTCCACGCCGCTGTTAAACACGCTGACCACAGCGAAGATCGGCGTCAGAATGGCAACTATGAGAATCAGAACCACCGTCAACAGCTTTTTGCCGAACTTCTGATCCGTCGCTGCCGCGGCTGCGAGCTTCTTGAGTGCAGCAACGACAGTCTCACCCATCAGCGGCCTCCCGCTTTACCAAACAGCTCTGCCTTGTAGTCCGGCGCGATTACCTGTAGCAGATACCGTTCGTTGCCGCAGCGGTAGAGGCAGGTGCCGCGCTCCGGATACTTAATCAGCTCATACTCGCTCCCCTCTACCTGAAGTGCATCCATATACTCTCTCGGGTTGATCTGGCCCGGATGGAACAGGAACTGATGCGTAGGGATGCTGAACAGCGGCTTTGTAAACTCACGAATGGTGGGAATCAAAAAATCCTCCAGATTCTGACTTGCCAGAATGATGGAGGATTCTTTCTTTCGTACACGCTTCATCGCATTACGGATGTATTCGATTGCCGTCATGTTTGTGAGGAAGAGATACAGCTCATCGATGGACGCTGCGGTGTTTCCCTGTCCGAGCAGCTGGTTGCTAATAAACGAGAGGATATTGAACAGCATCGCATCCTTAAGCCTCTTATTCGTATCCAACAGCCCCTTCACGCCGAAGACGAGGAACTGCGAGTCCGTGACATTGGTGTAGCCATTAAAATACCGGCTCTCCGCACCAATGCACATGGAGTGAATTCCCAGGCATACCGCCTGCAGCGTTTCCTCAGTGTAAAGGTACTTGCGCTGCTTATCATAAGTCATATACTCCTCTTCGCAGAGCTTATACAGATCCTCCATGATCGGAAAGTCACGCGGGCGCATCACGCTGTAATCCGTGGAATCGGTGATGCCGAAGCGGGCATAGAGCTTTGCCAGGAGGATCTCAATGGTATCAATCTGACTGTCATCGAAGTCCTTGTAGCTGCGGAAGAAGTCCTTGAGGAACGCAATGTGCTGGCTCAGCCGCGTGACACGGCGAAACGGCTCTGGCGTGGTTGCGTCCACCTCCCCGCTGCCATCCGTCCATGCCTTCGGTTCCAACGGATTGATCGTATACTCCCCGGAGAGGAAGTCGATATAGCACCCCCCGAGCGCCTCGCAAAGCTCTTCATATTCCGCCTCCGGATCGAGGCAGATGATCTGCTTTCCGGACTCCCGGATGTTTGTGAGGATCAGCTTTAGCAGATGGCTCTTGCCCTGCCCTGAGTTACCGAGGATCAGAATATTGGACGTAGTCTTATCCTCAGATCGCCGGTCAAAATCCACAAGGATGTTGGTGCCAAACTTATCACGCCCGACGTACAGTCCCTGTGGGTCCGTCTTGCCGGAGAAGTTCAGCGGATAGAGGTTTGCTACCGCGCTGGCCGGGAGGACGCGCTCATACTGCGTGCCGAACTGATTTGCACCTACCGGCAGAACAGAGAGAAACCCTGCCTGCTGGCGAAGTGTCAGCCGTTCTACCTCAATCTTAGAGCGCGTCAGCTCCATGGAGATGTCGCTTTGGAGCGCTCTCAGCGCTTCCAGGCTTTTCGCTCTCAGCTCGATATACACCGCACAGTGCAGCAACGGTTCCCGGTTCTTGCGCAGGTTTGCCAGTAGCTCCACCACATCCTGCAGATTTCCCTCCGCCTCAATGGTTTCGTTCACATCGTTGCTGCCGGACTGAAGTCGGTTGCGACGTGTCGCGTTCTGGACGATCTTGCGCTGCTCCATGCTCTCGACCGGGCGGGAGTAGATATGCAACGTCACACCGCTGTGGTCCGCAAGCTGTGACAGGATCGCCTGTTCCTCCGTGCTGGGCGGGTACTCTCGCACCGCCCACACCGAGCAATAGTTGTCCCCGACAATGTAGTGATCCGTCAGGAACTTGATTGTCCCCGGCAAGATGCAGTCGAAGAAATCCTTGGTCCGGATTTCTTCCATCTGCTCTGGCGTCAGAGACTTTTTCTTTCGTTTCATCGGTTTCCTCCTTTCCGATTCATGAAATGATGGAGATATAGGGAGACAGGAGCTCCTGCCGTTCCTCAACTGCCGCCACAACGAGCCGCTGATCGTGATCCGCGCAGGTGGAGCGCGTCAGGATTTGGTCACCCAATCGGGGCTGCTGCCCCGTCCAAAGCGCAGCCTTGCTCAGCAGCGTTTGAATGCCGGTATCATATACCTCTGCGGTGGCTGGGCACAGGAAGCTATACCATGCGTCCGTTTTGTTCAGCTGCGCAACCGCAAACACTTTGAAGGTTCGCATCCCGGATGAAGTCTCGAAATAGAGCTTTTGGTGTGCTGTCAAATAGCGGCGGTCAAAATAGGCTTTCAGACCGCCGAACATGGAGCCGTCGCGCATGTTGTGTCCGTAGATGATCAGGTTATGGTTCTCGGTCGTGCAGTGATAGTCCAAAAACGGCACACCAGCGTAGCTGTAGCTGCCGTAAAAATCCCGATGCAGATACCGCTGCGGCTCGTCCGGTGTAAGCATGACCGGATAACTAATACAGGTATCCGGAATACTGAGCCACCCGATGCAGTCCGGGTTGGATGCGCGCAGGTGTGCGATATCATGACACACAACTTCGGCCGCATCGCTCTTGGGTTTATCCGCCTCCGCCTCCGCTTTCTCAGCCGGGAGCGCACTCTCCTGATCCAGCATCTCAAAGGTTTCCTGTTCCTGTTTTCGCTGTATGGTCTCTTTCCACGCCTCCCGGATCGAGAAGCAGGTCGCCGCCACCAGCAGAAGAGATAGAACGGCAATCACGATCTTAGCTCTTTGGCGCATCGGCATATCCCTCATAATACTGAGCACCATCCACATCCGGCATCTGCTCGCCATACATAGATGCTTCGAAGTACAGCGCAAGGAAGCGCTTGATCTCCTCTTTCTCTAACCGCCGCACTTCAAATCCCTGCTCCGAGATTGTTTTCTCCACACGGTTTGCCGCGTCAAAAACCTGCTTCTCCTTCTGCCCCTTCAGGCGAGCGAGAAACAGAAACTGCCGCGCCGTCGCCATTTCGATCTGCTTTCCGTCCAGGAATGCCATGTCCTGCTCCAGAAGCGAACGAATCTTCGGATTGCTCTCCGACGCCGTCCGCGCTTTGAGATAGGCTTTGTTGTCATCAAAGCACTCGCTTGAGTCCGTGCAGGTAATCTCCAGATCCGGTACAGCAGAGAGCACCATCATCAGATGACGAATCTTGATCTCAATGTTGGCATACGAGAGTACGGAGATATTCGTGGGAGACACCAAGAAGAAGATCAGCTCCCCCTTTTCCGTCTCAAGTCCGTAGTTCGTAAATCCCTTGATCCCGATCAGATCCTGCACGGATCTCCCCTTTCGCTTCTTTCGTTTCTTTTTCATGCCAGTTACCTCCACTCAAAATATTGCTGCGTTGTAATGAAATAACGTACCGCATATCGGAGGAAATCCAGAATGGTGGTGTCCTCCATACGGATAGTCAGGAATCCGTAACACAGCGTTGCCGCAGCCGGAACGAGCCAATGCAGCTCCACAAGCACCACAATTGAGAGCAGCGCCGCGATTGCGAGAATCGCAAAATCCCGCAGACTCCAAAGCCAAAGATTTGCCTTCGCCTTCAGATTCTGCGGGTAAAGATATCTGGTTGTCATCATGTCCTCCTTATCTTGCGTGAGACAGCACGCGGGTGAGATTCACCGCAGTACTGGTGGCGTGTACCACATTCATCATGTTAAAGCGGACAGAGGAATCCAGACCGAATTGCTGGGCAATGCGAGGCACCTCGTTTGCAGCCAGCATGATACCGAGCCCAAGAAGCATGTGATCCGGGAACGTCAGCAATCCGAGATAAAGCAGCGTCGTCTGCATAAAAGCCGTGAGGCAGATTGCAATGACCTGCTTGATCCACTGTGTAAAGCCTTCTGAATATCCGCGCGGCACACTGAACATATACAGTGCGCCGACTGAGATCTGCACCAGAAGGATGCCGCCGCGCCGAATATTCTGAAAGAAGATCTTTACCACACAGTAGGCAAACGCGATCAGGCAGAGCAGGTTCATAAGTCCCAGCTCCATCTGTCCGTCTATGGTGAAGGAATGCGTCAGAACGGACAGGCTTCGCTCCGCCAGGGAGGCAGTTTGCTCATCTGCCACGAGCACGGCAAGATCATGAGAAAATGTGTTTTGCAGAGAAATACAGAACTTATAAAGCTCAATCGGCACCTTCCCGATCAGACTACAGGCGAAAAAGCCCTTGAAGATGTTGAGTGCCGTGGTCTTAATGCTGGCGCGACCGGTTTGGTATTCCACCGCCAGATCGAACACCGCAACCACCACACCTGCGGCAAACAGCGACCAGCCGAAGAGCGTAAACAGGCGAACGACCGCCTCCACCCACGCAAGGTCAAAGATGTCCGCGCCCATGTTCCCCATCTGCTCGAAGAAATCTGCCACCGCTCCGAAAATGGTTTCGTACCACCAGTGCAGAAGCGCATCAAATATCGTGTTGGAAAGCTCTCTCCCCAGCCCGACGATCGTCTCGCCGATCGCATCGCCGATAGCGGAAAAGATGTCTCCCAACCAATCAAACATTGCGTTTCACCTCCAGATCAGATATGGCGGAGCATCCGAAGATGCCCCGCCTGATGCCTCAGATGATGGTCCAGATATACATTGGTGCGGTCAGCGTGAAGATCAGGCACCCAAACAGAATGCAGGGTGCCGCGAACTCGAACTGGCCGTGCTTCCGATAATCGAAATAGGACGTTCCAACCTTCACGAAGAAGAGAATGGCAAGAATCATATCCACCACAGGAAACACGACGTTATCAACCACCGACTGCACCTGTGCCTTCGCCGCCACCCAGGTAGACTGAATGGCTCCAGAGACATCTCCTGCCGCAAACGCACTAATGCTCAGAAGCATCGGCAGTGAAAGCGCGAGGACGGCGATGATCCAAATCCGCTTCTTTTTCATGCTCATAGCAATCACCTCCCAATCTGCAGAGCATACTTATTCTTCTTCCGTTTCTTCTCTTCGGATCTTCCAATAAACAATCACACAGGCGATCACGCCGCCGAGTGCGACTCCGGCGCAGGCAAGCCACATGCCGATTCTCGAATTATCACCGGTCTTGGGCGTGTCAGGCGTGTGAATTGTCACGGTCTGATTCTGATCCTTCAGATCCGCATGCGTCATGACGAGTTCCTCGTCACGGTACATTGCCTCAAACACGACGAGGGTCGTATCCGTCTTGATCGAAGCACCATCAAAGGTGAAGGTAACGTCAATCGTGCCATCCTTTGTCTCCGGCATGAATTTCACCTCGGACACGACTGCCTCACCATTGACCGTGAAGGGTTCTCCGGTTTTCTGATCGACGAGCACGCCCTTGAGCGTGTACTCCTTGCCGACCACCAGATTCGTGAACGTCACTGTATCCGTAATCTTCACGGTTTTTGTGACGACGGCCTCCTTTTCCCCATTCACCTTCGCGGTGGTATGCATCGTCGGGACGCGGATGGTCACAGTTTGCCCCTCATCCTTCAAATCAGCATGTACAGCGAGCTCCCGCTCTCCATCGTACACAAACTCGAACGCGACCAACGTGGTATCCTCTGTCAGCAAAGCGGAATCAAAATCAAAGGACAGTTCCACTGTGCCCTCCGAGGTCTCCGGAATGAAAATTACGCTTGCAGCGATCTCCTGGTCCCCCTGCTTAAAGATCTCACCGGTCTTGCCATCCATCAACGTACCGGAGACCGTGTACTCTCTTCCGGGCTCCAGACCACGGTACGAAACCACATCCACAAGTGTCAGCATATGGTCCTTCACGACCTCATGCTCTCCGTTGATCGTGGCAGTCGTACCGATTTCCGGCGTGTACACAGTCTGATCCTCATCGGTAATGTCCGCATGAATGGCGACCTCACGTCCCTGATAAGAAACAGACTCAAACGCTACCGTGGTTTTACCGCGCAGGATCGTTGCGTCATCAATGTGGAATGTGATCTCCACACTGCCGTCCTTCTTCTCGGGTGAAAAGGTCTGCGTCGCGGTGATCGGGTTCCCATCCGCGTCGAGAATTGCCTCGCCGGTGGACTTATCCATCAGCGTTCCTGCGAGCGTATACTCCTTACCGGGCTGCAGGCTGGTATACTGCACGGTATCCACGAGATCAATCTGCCCGTCTGCTTTGGCAGAGTGCGTACCGTCAATCGTCGCAGTCGTACCGATGTGCGGCCACCAGATCGTCTGTCCCTCGTCCTTCAGGTCCGCGTGGGTCACAAGCTCCTTGCCATCTCGGGAAAGAGCTTCAAACACAACCGTCACCTTGCCCTCCAGAATGGATGCATCGGCAATCTCAAACACCACCTCGATATCCTCAGACGATTTTGCAGCCTTGAATTCCTTCTCTGCTGTGATGTCCTTGCCGTCATGCTGAACTGCCTTGCCAGTCGCCTTATCCATCAGGGTCGCATGAAGCTGATAGGTTGTGCCGACTACGAGGTTCTTGCAGTGAACCGTGTCCGTGAGCTTGACGCTGCCTGCGGGCTTTGCCACCTGTGCGCCATCCACAGCGGCGGTAGTACCAATGGTCGGAATCGGGACGTCCTCGGTCTTGAAGGTGCCGGTCTTGTTCTCCGCATTGACAGTGACAGGGCCGATCACGGCGGCATTCAGCTCATAGCCAGCGGGAGCCTTACTCTCCTTGGCGTAATAGCTGCCGTAAGGAACCGTGATGGAATTGGATTTACCACTCTGATCCGTGGTCAGCTTGCCAACGGCGGTTTTGCAGGCAGCGTCGCTGTACACGGTGTACTCCGCACCAGCAAGGGAAATGCCGCTGTTCACAACAGCGGAGGTTTTCATGAGCGTGACATCGCCGGTCTCCGGCGCGTCGCTCGCCTGAAACACGCCGGTTTCACCCGGCTTGACAGTCACAGACAAAACCTCACTGTTGAGCTTGTAGCCCTTCGGTGCTTTGCTCTCTCTGGCGTAGTAGGTTCCCGCCGGAACCGTGAGCGTTTCGGAAGTACCATCGTCCTTGGTGGTCAGCGTACCAACCTTGGTCTTGCAATCCTTGTCCGAAAACACATCGTAGGTCGCATTGGCGAGGGAGTAATTCTCATTTCCGCTCGTGATCTTGGCATCCGATGAGACTTTCTTCAGCGAGGCATAACCGGGGACATACACATCCTGCACCTTGAGGATCGCGGTCTCATTTGCTTTTACGACCATCGTATGGACTGTTTCATCCTCCTCAAATCCGGCAGGCGCTTTGGTCTCCTTCACATAGTAGGTACCGGCATCAAGCTCAACGGTCTGGGAATTGCCGTTTTTGTCCGTTTTCAGGACAGCAACGGACTTCTTGAGCTGATCATCGGCATACACGGTATACTCCGCGCCCTCAAGAGAATAGTAGCTGTTGCCGCTCGTGATTTCGGGATTGGCAGACTGCTTCTGGAGCTTGCCGCTGCCGGTGGTCGGCGTCGGATGGTCCGTCGCGTTGAACACGCCGGGGGTGTTGGAGGCATTGACCGCAACAGGTCCGAGAACTTCAGAATTGAGCTCAAAACCCTTCGGCGCTTTGGTCTCTTTGGCGTAATAGCTGCCTTCCTTGACGTTCAAGATATCCGACACGCCGTTATCTCCGGTCGTCAGAACGCCGACCTTTTGGGTGCAATTGGCATCACTGTACACGGTGTACTCCGCGCCGCCGAGACTGTACTTGCTGTTATTGTCCGTAAGCGCAGGATTGGAGGAGACCTTCTTGAGGTACAGAGGAAATTTCGGGACAGCATGCATCCAGACAAGATCCTGCAGGCCGTTGTCAGAGCCCTTCAGCCGATACACATACGCTTGGCTGGTAGCGTTGGGGTTGGCATTCGCCCAGTTGGTGATCTGCTCCAGCAGACCGCCGGAACCAAGGATTTTGGACTGCATGGCAGAGTCCCATCTGTACGGCGTGCCATGAGAGCCGGGATCATAGAGATAACCAAGGATCGCATGAACCGTCGCAAACATCGTATCAGAGGCAGCGAGGCTCGGATCGATGACGCTCCAAAAATCCTGATGATACTCAGGAAGCGGGCCGAACGGACTCGTGAGGATCACGGCCTTGAACACATTCAGCGTGGTATAAGGCGTATCCTCGTTCGCATTCAGACGCTGAACCGCCGCGCCGCTGTAATGACCGGTGTTCGGTCCTGACATGGACGGGCAAGCGCAAAACGCTGCGCTCGCGAAGTTTTTGTCTCCCTCATGTGCAAGGGCACCTTCACCCATCCACACCGAGTAATAGTCTGTGACATAGCCGTCGCCGTAGCGCACATAGCCGCCGCGCTGAAGGTAAATGCTCTCTCCGGCAGGAACGCTCAGAACGGTTGCTCCGCTGGATTGTTCACCGCGCACAATGGCGTTATAGTCCGTATCCTCCCAGCAGGCCATAATGCCGATGGCAGTATCGTTCAGGGCAGCTACAACGGGCGAAATGGTGAACGTATCTTCTTCCGGCAAAGGCTCCGGGGATTCCGGCGCAGGAGACACAGCGTCCTCTTCGTGCTCCACTTCCGGCTCGGAGGCAATCACCGCGGGTGAGAAAATCGAAATCAGGGCAATGGCGCACAGCAGCAGTGCCAGCCATCTGGTTGCAGGTTTTGTTTTCATGTACTACTCTCCTTTCAAAAAAATGAGCAGCCGTCAAAGGCTGCTTTCTGTCGTTTTATAGATGACGCTGAGGGCGGGGCTCTCGCACGATAGTGTTGTTTCATTGCTCCAACCCCACGAAATAGAAGCCGGTATCCTCCTCGACTTCCTCCGGTGTGATCTCATCCGGGACTTCAAAGATCCGCATATACTCCGCAGCTTCCGCATCCGACAGGCTGCGGAAGGTCTCTCCACCGTCTCCACAGATGAAGAACGATCCGGCCATGATCGAATCTGTCTCGGGGATATAGCGGTTCCCCTCCATGCCGAGCAGCTTGGATTCTTCATTTCCGACCAGAATCACACCGTCTCCCATGTAGATTGGCTCGATCAGCCCACCGCCGACCGCCTTCTGCTCTGCTTCCAGCGTATCCGGAATTTCCGCTTCGTAAGGCGGCTTATGCGGCTCCACATACAGAATCCGCATCAAATTCTCGGGCTTCTGCGTTTTTGTCTCATCAAACGGGATTTCCTGAAATCCAACGAAATCGCAGAAATATGCTTTCCCCTGCATGCAAACGACGTCGGACATGGACAAGGAGTGACCGCGAAACAGCGGGTGATACTCCGAATTAAACTTGGCATACAGATCCTCCAATCCCATTTCATCCACTTCCGCGTTGAACACCTCATCGTAGATCGTGGGATCGATTTGATCGCTCCCGAGAAGCTCCTGAAGCTGCGTTGTGCTGAGAAACTTCACATGGTTCGTATCCCGGTAGGGATTCACCTGATAGATTTTGACGCGCATATCATATTCCTCCTATGATCATATCGTGAGACTGCACTGGCACTTGCACAGGCTCCGACGCCAGCACATGATCTGTAAACAGGCTCGTGAGTCCGGGGTGACTGCGAACGCAATAGTCCCGAACAAACGTTTCATCCGGAACCTCCTGCTCCGACGCCCAGCGCTTGTTCTCCCGCGACACTCTTCCGTCAAAATCCAGCTTCTGAATGGTGGCCGCCAGAACAAACTTCACACGATCCGCTCCGAACAGCCGGAGCACAGCTTCGGTGCCATCCCGCAGATGATATTCCCGGTAGTGGCTTGCAATAGCCGCCTCGATGGCACGGGCGCAGGCGCAGTTTTTCTTATAGCTTTCACGCCACTGCTGCTGCTCCATTTCGGTATTCGCTTCCGCCAACGGAAGCAGAAAGATGTAATCATCCATGCGTATCACCTACCGGCGGCGTCTCGCCCAAAAACCGATAAACCCGCTTCACTGGAAGTCGTCCTCCTCTTCATTTTCCGGGTCGAGTTCGCCGGGCTCCAGATCAATCACGCTGATATGAAAGACTTCATCGCGGTAATAGGTCTGCAGGACTGCATTCGGATTCGACTTCAGAAGCCCCGTCATCAGGCGCGGCAGGCGAATTTGCAGGGTAAGATGGGTTGTCACGATTCATTTCCTCCTTGGTATTTGTTATTTGGTACAATGCGCTCCCGCATTGCTGATTCACTGTCCAGATCCGCTCCGAACAGGTCAAGCTGAACCGGCTTGACACGTTCTCTTTCGTACAGGTCATAATTGGCAATCAGCAGCTCCGGAAACAGGTTCTTTTCTTCATCGTCCTCATACGGGCTGCGAAACTGATTTCGCATGCTGTGATTTCGATAGAAGAAGAACATTTCATAGCCCTCATAGAGCTCGCAGATCTCCGGACACTGGTTATACGACAGGAGAAACTTTCCCTGGATCTGCCCCAGCGTCTCCCGAAGCCGGACATGATCCTCCCATCGAAATGGGACGTCATACATATCCTCTGTGGAGAAATACGGCGGGTCGAGATAGAAGAATGCGTTCTCCCGGTCATAGTGTTTGATCAGAGTCTCAAAATCCTGATTCTCAATCACGACGTTCTGCAGGCGCGATTCCGCTGCCTGCACAAGATTGTGAAGATTTGCCAGATTGAACGGGCGACCTCCAAAGGAGTCGCCCTTACTGGCATAGCTGCACCGAAGCTGCTTGAAAAAAGCGACAGCACGCCGGACATCATAGTCTCCGGCGCGCTGTCGCTGCATGGCTTGCAGTTCTTTCGCTTCGAATGGCGGGAACAGAATCTCGGTAAGCTCCAACTCCTCCTGCAGAAACCGATTTTGCATATCCTCATCACCGCGCAGGAATCGCTTCCAAGCATAGAAGTCTCCGCGGGCGTTCAGATGGCAAAAGCCCAGTTCTCTGAGAAATGCCATGTTCCTGTCCCGCAGGCAACGGAACAGATTCACAAGATCTCTATCGAAATCATTATAGACCTCAAACGGCGCCACCGTCGGCGTGTCCAGAAGCACGCTGCCCGATCCGCCGAACACATCGATGAATCGCTCATACTCCAGCGGAAACAGCGCATAAAGGATGTGGCGAATGGCGCTCTTGTTCCCCACGCGGGAAACAGGTGTTTTCAAGTGGATTCCCACCTTTCTCGACCAGCATCTTCTTCTCCCTGCAGCAAATTCATGCTGCGCATCGCCTCGTCCAGATCGGCGCCCCCGCGAACCGCTTCCAGCACGTTTTCATACGCATGGATGCGGTTGATCTGAAGGAAGCACATAATAATCATCATAAAGATGCCACCGACCCCAAAGCCTACAAAAAACCAAATCGCTTTTGTCATTGCAAATTCATCCCTTCATTTTCTTCCGGCAGGTAAGCATTGCTGACAGCATCCTCACCCAGTTCCTCGAGCAGCGCATGATACTGCTCTACATCTTCACATCTGTGAATACCAAATTCCGCACACATGCGGTCATACGCTTCACGGTTCTCTCCCGGAGAATCCAGCGACGTGTTCAGATCCAGCCACGCTTTTCCGTAGTCCCATGCAACACACAGATAGGTTGGGTAGCCGCCGGTCTGATCACATTGAAAATCCGGTGACACGAAGAAGTCCTCCGACTCCTGCGTCAGCATCTGCGTCTGCTCCAGAAATGCTTGATAGACCATTACTGCAGCTCCATTTCCATACCAGAATCCACAGACGTGATATTTACATACTCGCCGATAATACCGAGCGCCTTGTAATAGTCTCCGGACTCCGTAATGCGCTGGCGCATTTCCTGTGCTTGCTGATCCATACCGTTCTCCCGGAGCGTTCTTGCCGCAACCCCGATCAGATTGAAGATGTTGCCGTCCTGCCCGATCAGCGGACAATCCGGCTTCTGTGACGCTGGCTGCGCTTCCTCAACGAAGCCGCCGAGCCGGTTTGGAACATAGTCAGACAGCCATGTTCCGCCGAAGTTGCCATGTGTTTGCAGCCGCCACATGGCGAGCCTTCCCATGTCGAGCTTCACATCTTCTGCAAACGGAAAGAGCAGACAGGTCACGCCATCCTGCTCAAAGGTACTGCAATCATGGAATCTGGTACCATCCAGCAGGATGCCGTCCTTCGTCAGCATTTCGTTGATGCCGTCTACCCATTCATCCAAGTTGCCGCCGCACCCCTGAAGAATCAGCCCGTCACTGTCCTTCATACGGCGCAGCGAATCGGCGGAAATCGTTTTCACGCTCACAGCTGCATCCCTCCCATCGTCAACTCCGCAAGCTCTGGAGCAGCAGCATCCCCATGGAGAGCCAGCCCGGTTTCTTCCGCCGCATCTTGACCGGTCAGTGCCTGATTTCTCAGCGGCTCAAAGGAAACAGCCTGAAAGAGCGAAACGCCAGGGGCGGACACGATGCCGTATTCGGTCATTTTCGCACCCAACCGCTCAAGAAGATGATACCCCTCTGTTCCGTCCGGCAGCGTATCCAGCCATCGTCGGTCGAAGTCCTGTCCCAGATGGTGGGCAAGATATTCCTTGAAGAAGACTGCCTCATCCGGAACGGTACGGATAAACTCATACTGCTGGAGATTCTCCATCTGGTAGAGCGCATCCGAAAGATCATACACGCCGTTTCTCTGCAGCACCGCCTTGAACTTGATCTGATCCGTCTCGCTCATCTGGAGGTACTGCTCCGCCAGTTCGTTCAACTGTCGGAAGTCGGACAGATCCCGGATCGTTTCCATACCGATTTGCGGGATAGCAGACTCCACGGCAAACAGCATGCATTCCTCCACACACAGCTCGTGATGGCGATGCGCAATCATAACGGCTTCCTCCTGACTTACAGGCAGTTCAATCCATTCCAAAGATTCCTCCGGTTGATCCCAGCCACGATCAGAGGACTCCGCAATCTGGAGCCGGAACACTGCCCGATCCTCGGGCTCATCCACAGGACGCTCCACGGACTGATACACCTTTGGCAGCACATAATTTCCCGCTTCGATATAGAGTCCATTCAGGAATAAGCCTCCCATCTGCTCGCGCTGCAGTGCGCCGATCCGTGCTCGATCCAGCAAATACAAAGACTCCTCCGGGATTGCAGCAACATCCGGGTGCAGATCATTCTCCATCACAAATGTTCCAAGCTCCGCATCGGTTTGGATATTTGAGGCGATTGGAACCTGATCCAGATCGAACGTCATATTGATCAGCTCCTCGACCGAAACAGGTTCGATTCCGGTTCCGTCTCCGAAGCGTCTTTGGCAAAGTGCGCGGTAAACGGTCTGCTCCTCCTGTGAGAGATCACTCAGGCGCTTCGCAAGATAATTGAGCTCGTCCAGCGTCGGAACATCCAGTCTCAGGTCGCAAAGCTCCGGCGCCCACGGGCAGGAAAGCACCTTAATGATCTCCATCGCATCGGAATGGACGCCCCATCGCGCCCTCTGCTCGGCGTCGCGCAGAAGCGCTTTGCCGGTCGGGAGCGCAACCGTCGCGAATGAATATCCTCGGGCATGCTGACTCTCAGACGAGAGCTCCACTTTCATTTTGTTCTCATCCATATTATTCACTCCTCTGTAAAAACAAAAAAGCCGCCAACAGAATCGAAAGTATCTGTTGACGGCCTTCCTCTATGCCTGTATTTCATTTTCTGTTCTCCTTGATTCAACATCTGATACAGTCCTTCAACGGTATCATAGTCATGCTCATAATTTCGCAGCACTGCTGCGATTCCTGCTAAAAGCAGTGTTACGCATGGTATTGCAACGCTGTTTCCGAGTGCCTTGTATCTGTTAGAGTCAAAGGCACCGGGGATGTTCGTCCATCCGTCCGGAAAGCCCTGCAGGCGCTCACACTCAATCGGCATTAAGCGCCGGATCAGCTTGGTCTCATCTGCCACCGGCTGGCTCATAATCAAGTCTGTTGCATCCTTGTGCTGCCGTGCGCTTTCGGTGCTGGCAACATCGGCAGGCCTAAAGATGTCGGTTCGCTGTCTGCCGAATACTGCATGTTGATCGGTCGCAGTTAATGTGAACGCAACCTCCTCATTGACACCGGTTCCATTTCCGCCATTCTGAACCTCCTGATTGATGATATTGCCAACTATGCAATAGGCTGTGTCCCGCGTTACAAGAGGCGTGTTGTTGCCACCCTCCCCATATCCGGCTGTCACGGTCGTGGATACGGAGATTGGTCCATCAAATTGGGTTGATTGTCCATGATTGGAATAAACCAGCGGCTGATGCCCGTGCTCCTGAGAGCGCAAAGTACCGGTTTGCTCCACAGAGCTGTCCATTCGGTCTCCGCCCTGATCATTCAGGCACAGAGTTGGGAGCATGACTGCGCTGGACTTTCCGCCCGCCTTTAGCGTCGGTGCGGTTTCCTCCTGGAAGCCGATATTTCCCGCAGTGGACGAAGACTCCGGCAGAAAGCCCGCCGGTGCTTGTGCATATAGCTTCTCAGTACGAATCAGCCCCGCCTGTATCCGCAGCGCCTGCTCGAGCAGCGGCGGCAGCGTTTTCCCCCGTTCTCGGGCTCTCCGCAGGATTCCGAGGCACGCCAAAGGGCTTAAATAGTATCTGGATGGGGCTGTATCCACTAAAATCTGCGATAAGGAAGATTCTGCGGCGCCGCTGGGGCACTCCGAAGTATTGAGCGTCCCAGGTGGTCCAAGCCACACAGGAGCGAGTTCCCAGCACGGCCCCAGCATATTCCCAGCGCCCGGCCGGAGGTCCAGCAACATGAAGAGATGGTTCTTCAACATGCAGGAACTCCTCCAGGACCGCGTGGAAGTCCTCCCCTCCGGCGCTGCTGTAGGCGCCGGGCACGTTCTCCCAGCATCCGTATCGAGGTCGAACAGCGATACCTGTTCTTCCGCGTAGTCTGTCTGCATCTCTCATCTCCTTAATTACACGAATTTGCTCCATGAAAAGGCCGGATCGTTCCCCGGCAAGGCCTGCTCTCGCTCCGGCAACGGACAGATCCTGGCAAGGCGATCCGCCGCAGATTATGTCAACCGGCTGCAGCTCTGCTCCGTTGAGCTTGGTGATGTCTCCGACGTGCTGCATCCTCGGAAATCGCTTCTTCGTGACCGCAATCGGGAATGCCTCAATTTCGCTCGCCCAGACCGGCTCGATCCCGTTTCTCACCGCGGCAAGCGGAAAGCCTCCTATGCCATCGAACAAGCTCCCCATGGTTATTTGCCGCATGGAACGCCTCACATGCTCATTACATGGTCTACCGTCTCTTCGTGGACCGTGATGTGTTCTTCTTCAAGCTCAGACTCCGTCAAACCGCGAAAACGATCCTCGCCGGGAATGAGACCAAGCTCCCTGCCGTTGTCGAACACACAATGCACTGTGCCAATATCGTCCACGCACTGAACGGTTCCGCGCATATCGCTTTCCACAGGGCACGGATCAGCTCCCATCGCCAGAAGCATAATGCGCTTGCCGGGCGGATACTGCTGCTTATAACGTTCTGCCTGTCGACGCAGGCGCTCCCACTCGTTCATTCAAAGTACCTCCATATCAAAGTTTTCCTCCTGATCCAGCAGGATTGTGAATTCAGATTCCTGTGTTTGCTGCACACCGGGATGAGACAGGAAGTCATCCCCTCGTTGCGTATAGGCTGCAATTTCATATTCGTTGGCACGATAGGTTTCCCCCTCTCCATAAATGTAGGATTTGACTTCTGCAGTCAGGTACTCGGCGTCCGGATTATCCTCCAGAAAGTCCTGATAGGCAGTCCAGTCCTCCAGATCCGCCTCTTCCTCCGGAATCCCGGCGCAGAGGAACTCCTCAGTCGAGCCGTTGTCTGCAGTCAGATGGACTTTAGAAAACAGCACACCCATTTTTCACATCCCTCCCATCTGCTGTCCCTGATTTTGCAAGAATTGATCCATCTCCTCATCGTCGTAGACAAAGTAATCGTCGCCACTATTCCACATCGATACAAAGAGCTCACCGTCCTCCGTAAAGATCGGACGCTGCTCGAAGCCCTCGCCCAAGCCGTCAGAGTTCTGACCCGTAATCAGCTCCTTGAACTCTGCTTTTTCTTCCTCGGTGAACGGCTCCATTAGCCTCACACGGACAACTCCGTAAAGGATGTCGAATTCCTCGACGTCCCATTCAGCAGATACCAGCTTTGATCGGATTCCGGGATCATCCCGCAGATACTGTGCCATGTCGCCGCCGCGTTCCGGACTCTGCTCTCGCGCCAGGGCCGTGCGGATCTGATCGGAATAGCGATAAATCTCGCTTGGGTCCGCCTCAAAGCTCTCTCCGTCATCCTCAAAAACGCCCGTGAGCGGAAAGTAGAAGTTCTTCTCTATCGCCGCCGCCTCGCGCAGCATCAGCTTGATATCCTCGAACATCTGATCCGGCATGTCATACCGATTCTGCAGAATGGCAGCGGACAGCTGATCGCGAATGCGAATATCTGACTGCTCAAAAACAAAGGCAAGCATATTGGCGTCTGCAAGCGTGTTTTTTTCACGCAGCATACCGACCAAATGCTTGCCAATTTCTGTTTCCCCGTAGAGCTTGACGCGGATGTCGTCCCCTTCCTCATCTTTAAGGTGGATGTTGTCCGGTCTCTGCCGCACGCCGATCGATTGCAGCTTTCCGTAGAGGTCATAGATACTTCTTGGCATATCTACAATCAGTGTATCGTTATTATGATAGATTACAGCCCCAATTTGCATTTTACATTCCTCCCATCTCCAAATTGATTGTCTCTGGCTCCAGTTGATCTTCAATCTCATGCATGCTGTCAGCGCCGCGGTAGTAGAGAAATCCTCCGTTCACAAACGCGCCCTCCCGATCTTCGATAAGCCACTCCCCGAACGCTTCATAATTAAAGAATGGCTCCAAATCTGAGTGGAGAGAATAATCTTCCTCGATTTTGGCAAAATACTCCCCCACATCCTGTGGCGACGCAAGTTCCTTCCGGAATCCAAGTACGTTATCAGCATTTGCGAGGACAGCCAGATTGTTCGCACTCGACACTTTGAAATACTCTGCTGCAGCAACCACCGTCTCAATATCCGGATAAGCTTCACTAACTTGCTTAATCAGCCAGTTTGCAGCGTACAACGACTCTTGATCCACGACACGCTGAAGCATCTGCTGCCACTGCTCATTTTCCGTGCCCCACGCCGAAATCTCCACCTCACAATCATGAATGTCAGCGGCACCCAGACGCCTGACTGCTTTCTGGATCGCCGTCTGTTCATCCGGAAGATATAGTGTCTCTTCTTTTCCGCCGTAAGAGATGACAGCTTCTGCCGAGCTTCCACCATGATAGTCATAGGCGGGAAATACCTGTCCATCGTAGACCTGCTCCGGCCGCACATCCGCGTGAATGAACAACACACCATACTTCGTGAGAATCCCTGTTCCGGACTCCAGCAGTTGCTTTCCGATGGTTCCATATTTCGGGTCTGTGATCGATTCTGCGGGCAAGCAGCCCGCTTCATCCAACGCATAGGTAAAGCCAATGGCATGTGCGCTGCTGAGATCCTGAAGCACAGTGTACCGATTCAGATTGAACGTCAGATTGATCAAATCCGGGATCTGATAGATGTTCTCCTGTGTAATCGCAGCAAAGAAGCGAAGCCGCTCAGCGTCTATGAAACTGTCCATCCGTTTTGCCAGGTAGTTGAGCTCGTCCACATCATGCGCCTGCTGCTCCATCGGCGCAAACTCCTTCGGTTCTATGAATGCGTGTACCCACATGTTGTGGATATCAAAGCCGAAGTCAAAATCATTCAGCTTTGTTGCGAGTTCCGCTTCCGTGCATGGGAATCGAATCGTGACATACTTTTTCTCATGTTCCAGCATTACTTCAATCATCATTTCCTCCTTTTGTTCACGAAAAGTTAACATATTTAAAACGGAAAAAGGGCCGATTTCACGAGAAAAAACTCATGAAATCGGCCCTAAATTGGTCTGTATTCGGTTCATTTCCGGGCAAGGGGTAGAAAATATCTCTGAATCACGCGCTCTGAAAATGGGTAGAAAAAAGCCCCGAAACCGTTCCTTTTCAACGCATAGGGCAGTCATCAAACAAGAGCATTGTAAAGGCAGCGTTATCGGGACAAGAAAAGCTCAGAACTGTGCATTTCCTTCAGTTCTGAGCTATTTCGTTTTTCGCACATTCGACAATCTCCTTCTTGGTTCTGTACAATGGAAGCAGAATCGAGAAGGAGGTATTCTTATGGAAAAAGTCGTTCGTTTCTCTCAAGATGAACAACGAATCATCGTGCGCGGGCTATACGACATGCGGAATGCAATGGAGAAAGATAATCCGCGGAAACGAGAATTGGAGCTGTTGATTCTCCGCGTGATCGACGCACCGGAGGTCAAACCGTTTTGGAGGAGGCTGTTCATATGAAACTGACATTTCATTGGGAAGGCGATTATCTGATTCCGCATTTGTCTGCACCGGAACCTCCGCAGATCGGCATCTGGGGCGAGCGCAGACGGCAGTTCCTCCGCAAGCATCAAAGACCCATATACGACGCCATGCTGATGCACGGTACACTCAACGTCCATCTTGAAGAGATTGATCGAAATGCCGAAGAAATGATCGATCAACTCATGACACAAATGGCTGACAGCGAGGGAGTCACTGAACAGCTGAAATCGGAAGATCAGATGAAGTGGGTGCGCCGAATGAACAGCTCCCGCTACCGCGCCGAAGAAATTGTGCGAAAAGATCTGATTGAAAGCTGAATCAATGAAGCAAAAACCATGAAAATATTTCAAGCTATCATTCTCTACTGTATCTTCCTGATTATAACGAATATGTTTGTAATTTTAAAGCGGCTAGAAAAGCTGTTTTCTGAAAGAAATGGTACACACAAAAGAATTGGAATGATTCCGAGTGATTAGTTTTTGCGCAGAGGACAAAGTAATTCTTTCACGAAGAAACTACCAAAATCATATAAGGGAGCTCGACAGAAAGCCCCATATAGTTAAACAGCTCGCCATAATTAGTGGCGAGCTGCTTAACTTGATGCAGAATTGATGCACTGCTGATGATATTTCGTATCTTTTTCAATCTATGCTTTGCCCGAGGTGAAAAGCATGATTGAATTTTTAGAGGAAACCACGCCGGAATATGAAGCGTTTTTGGCTGGTCATCCGCGAGGAACGCTGTTCCAGTCCGGGATTTGGGGAGGCGTGAAGCGGAGCTGGAGCTGGCGTGCAATCATTTATCGCCGGGACGGACGTATTGAAGGCAGCATGTCAATCCTGTTGCGGCGTATCCCGGGAACACCGTGGAAGCTTGCCTACGCACCGCGCGGACTGGTGTGTGATGCGCACGACTGTCAAGCATTACAGGAACTGACGGAGGGAGTCCGCATTCTAGGTCGTCGCGAGCATGTTTGCCTGTTAAAGCTGGATCCGGACGTACCAATAGATGATGAGTTTTTTCGGGATTCGATGTCTGAGCTGGGCTACCGGCTCTTACCGGAGTCTTGGGAATTTGACCGAATCCAGCCCCAGCATCTGGCACGAATCGATCTGCGCGGGAAAGACCGAGAAACAGTTTTGAAGGACATGAAGCAAAAAACACGCTACAACATCCGTTTAGCAGAGCGGAATGGTGTGGAAGTGCGTATTTGCGGCCAAGAAGCACTCAAAGAATTCTGTGCGCTTATGAACGTTACTGGCGTCAGGGACGGATTCGCCGCTCGCCCGTGTTGTTATTTTGACGGGATGCTCCGAGCACTCGGTGACCACGCACGACTTTATTTAGCCTACTATGAAGGGAAACCGCTGGCTGGTGCAATTGCCGCAACGTTTGGAAATAAAACATGGTATCTATATGGTGCTTCTGCCGACGAATACCGGGATAAAATGGCGAACTATCTGCTCCAATGGAACATGATACAATGGGCCATCGACAGTGGCTGTGACTGGTACGATTTTCGCGGCGTTTCAGGTGGCCAGGCAGAGAACAAGACCAAGGGCCTTTTGCGCTTCAAGAGCGGCTTCGGTGCGCAGATTTACAGTCTGGTGGGTGAATATGAGCTTCTGCTTCTTCCTGTCGCCAGTGTGATCGTGAAGTGGATGATACCCCGGCTCCAGCGATGTGTGCTGATGCTTGCATCATTGCGGACAAAGCTTTCTTTCCGGATGCAACTATGATACAATCAGGATGTAGTTTTGTATCCGAAAGGAGGGGTGCGCGTGATCCGAATTCTCATCGTGGAGGACGAGCGTCCCATTGCCGACCTGATCCAGTTAAGTCTGGAGGGAGAGGGCTACCACTGCACCTGTGTCTATGATGGTATCGCCGCCGCAGACCTTATTACGAACCGGCAGTTTGATCTGATTTTGTTGGATGTAATGCTGCCCGGTGCCAGCGGCTTTGAGCTGATGGACTACATTCGCCCCACGGGCATGCCGGTGATTTTTCTGACGGCGAAAGCTAACGTAGATGACCGTGTGCGAGGACTACATCTTGGGGCGGACGACTATTTGGCCAAGCCCTTCGAGATTGTTGAGCTGCAGGCGCGAGTGGAGGCGGTGCTCCGACGGTACAAAAAGTTGGATCGGATGATCGATATTGGAGGACTGGAGATAGATACCTACTCCCGCACCGTGCGGAGAGATGGCGCGGAGATCGCCCTCACCAAAAAGGAATTTGACTTGCTTCTGCTTTTTGCCCGCAACCCGAACATCGCCCTATATCGCGAGACGATCTATGAGCGTGTCTGGGAGAGTGACTACATGGGCGACAGCCGTACCGTGGATCTGCATATCCAACGACTTCGCAAGAAGGTGGGCTGGGAGCAGCAATTAAAGGCCGTCTATAAGATCGGCTATCGACTGGAATTATGAGTAGGCACTTGAAATTCAGCACCCGCCTGTTTTTGAGCGTTCTGCTGCTTGTGACGGTAACGTTTACGCTCGGGGGAAATATGCTGCTGTACGCATCTTTCCGCTCCGCCTGTGACAGGGAGGCGGAAAACGCCCTCGTGAGTTATCGGCTTATGCAGTTTACAGCGGCGGCTGTCGGGGTGAATGAGCGGGACATACAGCTGTCGCGCGTTGTGAACGCTCTCAGTCAGATGCATTTGGACCCAGGTACCGCGCTTCGGCTGAGGATAGGTGATTCTGTTGCATATTCCAGCAGTGCTGATGAAGGCGTTTTCCGCCCAGTAGGGCGTGAGACGGAGGAAACTGAACTGGTGGAGCAGGTGTTTGTAGGAGAGGACGGTCTGCATTATCTGCAGATCACGGGTGCCTTGCCTTTGGGTAATCTCTCGGCGCAACTGGATGGCGTGTTCCGAATCGAAAGCGCCTATGAGTCACTGCACACTCAACAGCGACTGTATCGCGAGATTTTCTGTGCTGTAATGGTGCTGGGGGCGTTAATGGCTCTTGGTCTGATGCGTCTGCTTACGAAGCCGCTGAAAGCTTTGTCCGCCACAAGCCGTAAAATAGCGGATGGTGATCTGACCTGCCGCGCTGAAGTGCAGGGAAGTGACGAGTTTGCCCTCCTGGCTTCTGACGTGAACCACATGGCGGATGAGCTGAACGCTCGTATCGACGCGCTCACCGATTCCATGCGTCGACAGGAGGAGTTCACTGGGGCATTTGCTCATGAAATGAAGACTCCTATGACATCCCTCATCGGCTATGCCGATCTGCTGCGCTCCCGTACACTGTCGGAGACACAGCAGCAGAAAGCTGCAAATTATATTTTTACGGAGAGCAAGCGATTGGAGCAGCTCTCCGTCAAGTTGTTGGATCTGCTGGTATTAAAGCGGAGAGATTTCCCAATGCATCCGTGCGAGATATCTAAATTGACAGAGGAGGTCGTACGGGGTATGGCTCCCGTGTTGGCGGAACAAAAAATCGTCATAAAGGGAAGCGGCGAGCAGGGAGAGCGTTTAGTGGAAGCTGATCTGCTGAAAACACTTATCATGAATTTGATCGACAACGCCCGTAAAGCAATGCCGGACGGCGGAGAGATCAGGGTGCGGCAGCAGCTGACTCCGAATGGGATTATTCTCACAGTCACGGATACAGGATATGGTATGGAGCCGGAGGAACTGGAGAAGATCACAGAGGCGTTTTACCGCGTGGACAAATCCCGCTCACGCGCCCAGGGCGGGGTTGGACTGGGGCTTGCAATCTGCGCAGAAATCGCAGCTCTGCACCATGGGACGCTGCGCTTTGAGAGCAGACCCGGAGCAGGCACCAAGGTCACATTGACGACAGGAGGCGAGATGACTTGAAACGGTTAACAAAGCTCATCACCGTCTCACTTCTGGTTTTTGCAATGCTGCTGGTCGGACTGCTGCTGCCAACATTGGTGGAGCGGTTGGCAGGCGGGACCAATGGCGCTTCGGAGACAGTTAGCGTTGAGCCTTTACGATTTGATGGCGGTAATGGTTCCGTTTTCGAGATTTTGCAGCATATGAACCAGGACAATGATATCAACGGAAGCATCATCAGCACCCAGGAGCTTACAGAGGGATATCATTACAACACTGAAACCGCACGTGTTCATGCTAAAGAACTGATTGTCAATTATTTGAATGATTGCGGTCTCAAAGAATCAGCCAGTTATTACGAAGACTCATTTGACAGTTTTGACATCAATCAGGAAGCTGTGATGGTCGCAGCGGCAGATTATCCTGTACCGTGGAGCGCCATTATTTGGACGGTGGAGTGCTACAACGGGACGGAATTAATGCTGGTTTTTGACGATGCTTCTGGTTCGATGCTCGGCTGTTCGCTGCCGATATATGAGGGAATAACGGCCGAAACATTCACGAAATTTGAGAATCAGTATACAGAAACTTGCATCCGACAGTTTGCGCTTCAGCTGGGTGGAGAGGTGTCATGCGATATGAGCAGCGAACCGATGAATCATTTTTACCGAATTGTGGGTGCGGACGGCGATTCTGTCGGCATGGGTCTGATGTGGTATTGGTCGGAAAATGATGTTCCGGTTCTGGTGATTAGTAGTGAGATTTGGAGTGCTACCTACGACGCGGCAAAGAATTAGCCTGCTATTCTGTCATTCTTGAGAACATAGAGCAAAGGCAGCGGTCGGATCGAGTGCTGCCTTTGCTCTATTCTGAGACATATTCAATCTTAGGTTCGTCATATAGCTCAGGCAATTTCGCCGAGAAAAGGTTCTCTCACCCTTCCTTTTGAGAAGCGCAAAGCTGCTATTTATGGTTGCTCAATCGTCACAATGAATCCGTCCACATTGTTGCCGGAGATTGTATAGTTGCCGAAGGTCGGGACAACGAGGTGATCCTTTGGGCAAAAATAGAGCTCATAACTCTTACCCAGACAGCAAACGTGGAGATGCTCACTTGAAAATGGAAAACTGCGCAGATACTCGATATATTCCTCCAAACATAGATTCTCTGTTTTCATCACATAGGCGTGCGGCAGACCGACATAGCGGAAGTGCCAGGATTCGTAATTGATGCCGGTGATGGCGCTTTTCTGCGGCGGATAGCGCTGGATGAAACCGTATTCCCAAGCGTGCTCGATTGCCCAAGAATAATCACCGTCGCCTGCAAAGCCGCCGCAGGTGTCGCTCTCCGGGTCGTATGTATCCAGATCAACGGCCAAGCCGGTGTGATGCTCGCTATGACCGGGTAGTGCCAAATAAGCGTCCGCGTGCGCTTGCCCTTGGGTGTTTACGGCATTTTGATAGAGCTGCACCTGGTAATCATAGCTGCGCCAACCGGCGACAATGATGACATCCGTTTTCCCACTCTCGGCTGCAAATGCGTCTAACCACGAATTCAGGGCTTTCATGGTGTCCTCACGAACACTGAGTGCAACATCCTTTACGAGATAGCTACCAGACTTGTAGTCGTAGACGCTGACCGTCTGCGGCAGGTTTGGGTCATAGCCGTAGTCCCGATTCACCAGAACCAATGACCCTTGCGTCAGGTCTTCGGCTTTTGCTTTCTTCCATTCCCAACCCTCCGGCAGGGAACTATCTTTCTGTTCGATCCCGTCTGATTTCCTGCATTGCGAAATAGTCAATGTAAACAGCAGTACAAAGCAAAGCGCGATTCCCCCTAACGCCATTCTCTGCAGCCTCCGTTTCCGTCGCCTCATTTGCCGCCGCTTGATTTGCGATTCTATCATAGCTTGTCCCCCTTTACGAGAACAAGCTTACAAACAAAAAGCCTCCGGATTTATGCAAAGTTGCATCATAATAGAATAAAATCAGTACAAGTAATATTCAACATTGAAGAAGAAAATCGATATGAATAGGATGGGACGCCCACAGCGAGGCATATACAAACAATTAAAAATCTGCGAACTCCTTCAAATCCGAATCGGAGCAGCTGGTTATCAATATCAGCTGCTCCGATTTTTCGTTTTTTTCGAATCCAATCTGTGAAACGCTGACTGAAATGTTACTTTTCTATGAACGATAAAAAATGTTTCGTTTTGGTCGCCAAAAACGTGCGGTAGAGGGGTGAGAGGCACAGACCTCCTGCACCTTTTCAACCGCATATGCATTCACTGAGACTTCAATCTTGGTATGAGCTACTGCGCCTGCCGCACGCCACGACGTCTGAAAAGATCGAGCGATCCATGCCGGGCCAAATGCAGAGATTGCTTCCTGCACAGCCATGACAGCCAAGAGGACAATGGTACTCCCGTCCAGCCACAGACATCGCAATGGGGGCGGCTCGGTCAGAACGACGGGCGTTGGGGACAAATAACACATAAACGACGAATCGGAAAATCAACAAAATTTTGTCTCGCTGATTGGTTTTTGCGTTCTCGCAATTCTTACCTTTTTTGCAAAATCTACGCATAACATATATAGAGCGCAAGAGCATGCACCGCTCCTGTGTACAAGCACAAGCCCGGAATCGGCTCCTGAATTCAGGATCTGATTTCGGGCTTTTTGCGCTTATTGATAACTGCCCCCACTTTTTGTGATTCCGGGGACGAAAGGAGACGGATGCCATGACATAGCAATCACACACAACCGCAGAAATTGAAATCGAAAAACAAGAACTACAGGAGGAATTATTACAGTGAAAGATTTCAACGGAATCAAAATCATTGGCGTCGACCACGGCTACGGGAATATCAAAACAGCAAACCATTGTTTCCCCGCAGGCGTGGCCGCGCACGACACGGAGCCCCTCTTTACCAAGGACCTTCTGGTATTTGAGGGGCGCTACTATCTCATCGGAGAAGGTCACAAGGAATTCCTGCCGGAGAAAATGCAGGACGAGGATTATTACATTCTCACCCTCGCCGCCATTGCCATGGAGCTTCACGACGCCGGTCTCACGGAGGCGGACGTACACATCACCGCGGGGCTGCCCCTTAACTGGGTCAGCGGTCAGAAGGAACAGTTTAAGGCATATCTGCTGAAAAACAAGGAAGCGCACTTCGTGTTCAAGAAGGTGGAGTATCACATCCGCATCGTCGGCGCCGACGTCTTTCCGCAGGGGTTCTCCGCTGTGGCAGATCGGCTGGGTTCGTTCAAGGGCGTGACGCTGCTGGCAGACATCGGCAACGGCACAATGAATCTGCTCTATCTCCGCAACGGCAAGCCGGATTCCCTCGCCATGTTCACGGAGAAGTTCGGCACACAGCAGTGCGTGCAGGCGATTCGAGCAGCTATGATGGATCGCTTCCAAACTGTGATTGATGACTTCACCATCCAGGAGGTGCTGCAAACCGGAGCAGCGGATATTCACAAGGACTATCTGGCTCTGATGCGCAGCGTGGCAGAGCAGTACGTTGCGCAGATCTTCCAGCGCCTGCGGGAGCATGAGTACAACCCGGCGCTGATGCAGCTCTATGTGGTTGGAGGCGGCGGATGCCTCATCCGCAACTTCGGGAAGTATGACCGACGCCGTGTCACGATCCTCGATGACATCTGCGCCACAGCGAAGGGGTTTGAGTATCTCGCCGAACGGTATCTGAAGAAAGGGGTGAAACTGTGAGCATCCGCTACCAGAAGCTACGGTACAATCTGGATAAGGAACGTGACCGGGAAGCGTGGGACATTCTGCATAGCGTTCCCGGTTCCCGGAACGCATATATCCTCGACGCTGTGTGTGCGTATGCCAAGCAGTTGACGCAGGAGGAGGCATGTGCCGCGTTCCAACAGCAGATCCTCGGCGTGATTCGGGCAGGGCTCTCTTCTCAGCCGGTAAATCCGCAGCCACAGGCCGTTACGCCTGTTAACGAGGACGACACGGTGTTGGATAATTTCCTTGAAAGCGCCTTCTGACCGTCAAATGCCAAGAAAACTGACTGGCATTTGTCCGTCAGATTCCGTCCAAATTGGAACCGGAGAAAACCGCTCACGAAAGCAGTACCGTCAATTCGGTGTGGAAATGGTACCACACAACGCACGGAAAAATGAAAATGAATCGAAAATAAGCCGTACGTCCGTACCGTTGTACGAGATCGTTTTCCCGTACAGCGTACAGAACGTACGGCCTATTTCATGTTCAGATCTCAGCGGAGAATACCTGTTCCAATGGGCTCTGGAACGGTGTCTGTCACCGTAGCAAGCAGGGAACTTGTATGGCAAGTTCCCGCCTGCCGCCGAGGGGGTCGGCGGCATTTCAATGGGCTCCGCCCCCTGACCCCCGGAAAGGAGGATGTATGGAATCCAGAACCACCAGTATCTACACCCGCGTGACGCCGCAGGAGAAGCAGAAGATTGCCCGCACCGCAAAACGGTGCGGGCTTTCTCTTTCGGAGTACATCCGTCAGCGCTGTCTCAGCTACGCGCCGCGGGAGCTGCCGTCGGAGGATCTCTACTGGCTCTGTGAGTATCTGCGGGACTGTCAGGCAAACGGAACGGAGCAGGACGCGGAGTTCACTCGCGGCATGCTGAATCAGATTCGGGAACTGCTGATCCTGCCGGGGAGGGATGCGTAATGGCGACCACAGGCTTCTGGCCGGTCAAGGGATCATTGAAGGCCGTCATCCAGTACGCCGACAACCCGGACAAGACCACGAACCGAAAGTTCCTCGACCGGGATCTGGCAGACGCGATCCAATACGTGGAGAACGACGCCAAAACGGACGAAAAGCTCTTCGTCTCCGCAATCAACTGCGATCCGGAGACCGCCTATGAGGACATGACCGCCACCAAGGCGCGCTTCGGAAAGCATGGCGGCAACGTCGCCTACCACGGCTACCAGAGCTTCCGCCCCGGCGAGGTCACGCCGGAAGAATGCCACCGCATCGGCGTTCGGACTGCAAGGGAGATGTGGGGCGATCAGTATGAGATCGTCGTCACGACGCACCTCAACACCGATTCCCTGCACAACCACTTCATCATCAATTCTGTCTCGTTTAAGACCGGACGGAAGTACGAAAACCACATCCGCGATCACATCCGGCTGCGGGAGATCTCCGACCACATCTGCCGGGAGCACGCGCTCTCCGTGCTGGAGGGCGCGTCCTTTTACGGTGGCGAAAAGAGCGCCTACTGGGCGCGGAAGAGCGGACAGCCGACGCATCGGGACATCCTGAAGGCCGATGTGGAGTATGCGTTGGAGTACTCCGACACCTGGCGGCGCTTCTGGGATCACCTGAGAACCAAGGGCTACGAGATCGACTACGAGCGCCGGTCGCTGAAAGCACCGAGCTGGGGCCGCGCTGTCCGTCTGGATCGGCTGGGTTACCCGGATGACGTGATCGAGGCGCGGTTAAAGCCGCACCGTGAGAACATCCGATTCTTTCACATTGCCAACGCCCATCTGCCGTACCGCCCCAAGCGTTTCCCACTGCTGGAGCTGGAGCAGCAGATCGCGCATACGATGCACCCCGCCCACAGTGCCGGGGAGGTCTGGGTGACCTTGCTGTTCTTCCTGATCACGCGCGTTGCCGGTCTGACCGGTCCGGAGGCGGAGCAGGCGCGCTGCCGTCCGCTCTCGCCGGAAATGCGCATGGAGGCGGCAAAGCTCGACCGGTACGATCAGCAGGTGCGCCTGTTGTCGAAAAACGAAATCGAGACGGACATTCAGCTTCGGGCCTTCATCGGCGAAACGCAGCAGCAGATAACCGCCCTTGAAGCGCAGCGGCAGGGCGTCCGCAACAAGCTCCGCAGGGCATCTGATCCGGAAGAACGAGAGAAGCTCAAGCAGCAAAGCAGCGCTATCACAGAGCAGCTGAAACCGCTCCGGAAAGATCTGAAAACCGCAAGGGACATCGAGGCGCAGATCCCGGCCATGCAGCAGACCCTCGAGACTGAGCGGAAGATGGAAACCCAAGCGCTTCAGCGGGAACGAAACCGCAGTCGGGAGCGCTGAAAAACATGTTAATGAGAACAAAATGAAAAAGGAGAAACACCATGCAAGCAATCTACATTCCCATTCAAAGCCTGCATCCCTTTGCGGGGCATCCCTATAAGGTGCAGGACAACGACGAAATGAATCGCCTCATCGAGAGCATTCAGGAGCAGGGCGTTCTCACGCCGCTGATCATCCGCCCATTGGAGGACACTGCAGCGGAGTACGAAGTCATTTCCGGCCACCGGAGGCTCCGGGCAGCACAGAAGGCAGGGCTCAGAGAAGTCCCTGCCTTTATTCATGCCGTGGACCGCGATGAGGCCGCCATCCAGCTGGTGGACAGCAACCTCCATCGGGAGCAAATCCTTCCGAGCGAGAAAGCGTTTGCCTACAAAATGAAGCTGGAAGCCATGAACCGGCAGGGGCAACGCACCTTTTCCCAAGTTGGGAAAAGGTTGAACAGCTATGAGGAAATGGCGGAGCAGACCGGTGACAGCCGAAACCAAATCCACCGCTACATCCGCCTGACCCATCTGCTGCCCGGTCTGCTGGATTTAGTGGACGAGGGTCGCATCGCCTTCACCGTCGGCGTGGAACTGTCCTATCTATCGAACGAAGAGCAGCGTGCAGTTCTCGAAGCCATTGAACTCTACGACTGCACGCCGTCCTATTCGCAGGCCTGCCGGATGCACCGTGACAGCGAAATGATGTATGCCGCTGACACACGAAAGCGCATTCTGTCAGTCATGGCAGAAGAAAAGCCAAACCAGCGGGAAAAAGTCAGCTTTCAGTATGCTGATCTCAAGAAATACTTCCCTTCAAGCTATACGCCAAAGCAGATTTCCGATGCAATCCTGCGCTTGGTGGAAGCCGACTATCGCCGGAGGAAGGATCGAGATGCAAGATAACATGAACATGGCCGCTTATGTGGAAGTTCCCGAATCCGACCAGTTTTCTGTTGAAGATGGCCACACCGTCTACGATGTGAGAACTTTCTACTGCGATAAAGGCAGGCAAAGCATGCTGGAGCAGATCATGCTGCTCCTAAAAACGCAAATTACCTGACGGTACATTTGCACAATCCTGCCGGGCATTGTAAGATCAACCCACCTTGCAATGCCCGGTTGTCACAGAAAGGAGAATTATAATGACAACTGCTGTAAATCAAGGGCAGAATCAGAAAATCACAGCGCTCTACTGCCGTCTCAGCCAGGATGATGGTATTGACGGCGAATCTAATTCCATTGCAAATCAGAAAACCATCTTGATGGAGTACGCCAAATCACATGGACTGCTGCATCCCAAATTCTTTGTGGACGATGGCATCAGCGGCACCACTTTCAACCGTCCCGGCTTTCAGGAAATGGAGGCTATGATCGAAAACGGTGAAATTGACACGGTGGTCGTCAAAGACCTTTCCCGTTTTGGGCGAAACTATCTGGAGGTCGGTCAGTATCTTGAAATCAAATATCCCACTCTGGGTGTTCGATTTATTGCGATTCAGGAAAACGTGGATTCCAAACAGAGCGGCGGCTCCGAAATGGTACCGTTTCACAACATTTTTAATGAGTGGTATGCCGCGCAAACCAGCAAAAAGGTGCGTGCAGTTTGGGCAATGAAAGCTGCAAGCGGAAAACGCACCAGCTTCAACGTCCCGTTTGGTTATAAGCGTGATCCGGAAGATCAAGAAAAATGGCTGATCGACGAGCCTGCAGCTGACGTCGTACGAAAAATCTACTCGCTATGCCTCGCTGGCAATGGGCCTTGTAAAATCGCAAGAATCCTGCAAAACGAGAAGGTGCTGACGCCCTGTGCGTACTATCAGAGTATTGGCAGACCTACAAATCATGCAGTTCGTGATAATCCGTATTTCTGGTCAGATGCCACCATCGAAGCGATTCTGGCAAACCGCAAATATACCGGCTGCACTGTGAATTTCCAGTCTACTATCCTCAGCTATAAAGTTCACAAGCGTGTAATGAATCCGGAGGAAAACTGGCAGATCATTCCCGACACACACGAGGCCATCATTGATGAAGATACCTGGCTGCGTGTACAGGAGCTGCGAAAGTGCAAGCGCCGGTTGACCAGCGAAGGAAAAACCAGCCTTTTCTCCGGGCTGGTCTATTGTGCGGACTGTGGATCAAAGCTGCATTTCTGTGCAGCCAAGAGCCTTCCGCGTGAAAAGGAATTCTTCCGCTGCTCCCGTTATAAATCCGGACGCGGAAGCTGTTCTATTCACTATATTCGAGATGTGGTGCTGGAGAGGATCGTTCTGGAAGCTATCAGCGATCTTGCGGATTTTGCACGTTGCTATGAGCCGGTGTTCCTGTATATGCTGCAGCAGCAAAGCGTAATATCCCGCGGTCATGATATACAGGCAGCAAAGCAAAAGCTGGAACAGAGTCAGAGACGGATCCGGGAGATTGACAGGATGATGACTCGGATGTATGAAGACAACGTGTGCGGGAGGCTTCCGGACGACCGCTATGCCAGAATGGCGGAACAGTATGAGGCAGAACAGAAAGAGTTGATCGCATCCGTCAGTGAATGTGAGCAAACACTTTCACTGATGCAGAAAAACACAGTTGACCTCCGAATGCTGCTTAAAGGGCTGAGAGAATTCACAGAGCTGCGTTCTCTCACCCCGGAATTGGTCAATACGCTAATTCGCCGCATTGAGATTCACAATGCCGAGAAAATTGATGGTAAGCGGCATGTTCAGGTTGATATCTACTTTACCGCCGTCGGAATGATCAATTTGCCAACAAAAAAAGAGCTTCAGAAAATGATGGCTGAGATTCAATCCAGGCAATCAAGCTTCACACCCGCATAAAGCGAAAGGGTGCAGTCCTCTTTCAAGAACTACACCCTTCCTCACAAGGAAAAGTATCCTTATGCCCTGAATCCGTTGAGATTTCGGGGTTTTTCGCGTGCATATCTTTTTAGATCACACGCCATGGAGGCGCCACCCGGATTTGAACCGGGGGTCAAGGATTTGCAGTCCCATGCCTTACCACTTGGCTATGGCGCCGTCGTCGGGAGACGCTCGCTACACTTCTCTTTCCGCCGCCGGGCAAAGCCCATCGGCGAAAAGTTCCGTATCCGCTCCCGCCTCCCTCCTCTCAAATCCAAAACGATGTTTTGTATTTGTTTTAGGGTGCGGTACGTCTCGCTATATGAATCCGTTCCTTGCGGAACAGAAAAATGGAGCGGGCGACGAGGCTCGAACTCGCTACCTCCACCTTGGCAAGGTGGCGCTCTACCGGATGAGCTACGCCCGCATATTGCACGAGGCAATTCAATATCAAACTTCGTCACCGAGCGCAACGGCTCGAATCGCTTCAGATTCGGTAACGAATTGCCTCCAGATGCAATCTGGTGCCTCCGGTCGGAATCGAACCAACGACACGCGGATTTTCAGTCCGCTGCTCTACCATCTGAGCTACAGAGGCATATATGTACTGAGAAATGGTGGGAACAACTGGACTCGAACCAGTGACCCCCTGCTTGTAAGGCAGGTGCTCTAACCAGCTGAGCTATGCTCCCGTTTCAAAGCTTTGTCATTATACAAAACTCTGAACAAATTGTCAACAACTTTTTTATATTTTTTTGCCTATCCATATCTTGCACACGCGAAAACTGTTGCAATTCCGGGGAAAATCGAATATTGTATAGGTATTGTCTTTCAACGTTCGGTTTCCTGAAAGGATATAGATATTATGTCAACCAATACGCAAAAACCGACCTTTATCTCCCGCCTTGCGCACGGCATCGTGTTCTGGCGTCAGATCATCCTGATCCTGTGTCTTGCGCTGGTGGTGTTCTCCGTGATCGCGATCCCGTGGGTCGAAGTGGACGAGAGCTTCACGAGCTATCTGGACGCCGAGAGCGAAACGCGCCGGGGCATCTCGATCATGGAGGAGGAATTCGCCACCTACGCGACGGCGCAGATCATGGTGGATGACGTCTCCCCGAACGAGGCGCAGGCTTATGCCGACAGGATCGGGACGATCGACGGCGTCGCGATGGTGACGTTCGACTTCACGGACCACCATTATTCCGACCGCCACGCGCTGTATGACGTATCGTTCTCCGCGGGCGCGGGAGACGAGATCGCCAAGACGGCGTACAACAATGTGCGCGCGCTCTTCGACGGCAAGACGATCCACGTCTCCTCCGACATCGGCACGAGCATGAACGTCTACTTATTAAAAGAGATGGCGGGCATCGGTCTGATTGTGGCGGCGGTGGTCGTGGCGGTATTGATCTTCACATCACAAACCTATGCCGAAGTCGCCGTCCTGGTGCTTACGTTCCTGTTCGCGGCGATCTTGCAGCAGGGCACAAACTTCATTCTCGGGCGCATCTCGTTCGTGTCCAACGCGGTGACGATGGTCCTGCAGCTCGCGCTCAGCGTGGACTATGCGATCATCTTCTGCAACCGCTACAAGGAAGAGCATGAGAACCTCGCCGTCCGGCCCGCTGTGGAGGCCGCGCTCGCAAAATCGATCCCGGAGATCCTCTCCAGCAGTCTCACGACGATTGCGGGTCTCACGGCCATGACCTTTATGAAGTTCCGTCTCGGCGCGGACCTCGGCTTTGTGCTCATCAAGGCCATCGCATGCAGCCTGCTGTCGGTGTTCTTCTTCATGCCGGCGATGCTTGTGGCGTTCGGCAAGGCGATGGACCGCACGCGGCACCGCAGCTTTGTGCCGAAGATCCCGTTCGTCGGGAAATTTGCCTACCGCACGCGGTTTGTCGTTCCGATTGTGTTTCTCGCGGTATTCATCGGCGCATTCGCCGTGTATCGCAACGTGGACTTTGCATACAGCAACACGGTGCTCTCCGCGCCGCGCAAAAACGAGGCGCAGATCCAGGAAAAAGCCATCCGCGACCGCTTCGGCGAGAGCAACACGCTCGCCGTGATCGTCCCAAGCGGCGACTACGAAAAAGAGCAGGCGCTTCTGAAAGAGCTCGGCGCGTGCCCCGAGGTGAAGAACACGATGGGGCTTGCCTCCATTGACGCGATGGGCGGCTACAAGCTCGGCGACAGCGTGACGGCAGCGGAATTTGCCGAGCTTGCCGATCTCGATGACACGGCGGCAAAGGCGCTCTTCCTGTTCTATGCCGGCGCACACGGCGAGCAGACTGCCGCGACCGAGGCGCCCGACACCTACCGCGCGCCGCTCCTCGATCTCTTCCTCTTCCTGCACGATCACGCCGACAGCGGTGATCTCCCGCTGGAGGACGCGCAGAAGGAAATGATCAACGAGCTGTACAGTCAGCTTGATTTTGCCCGGGAGCAGCTGCAGGGCAAGCGGTACAGCCGCATGCTCCTCACGCTGGGTGTGCCGGTGGAGGGCAAGGAGACCTTTGCCTTCCTCGACCGCGTGCATGTGATCGCGGAGCAGTACTACCCTGCCGATCAGATCGTGACAGTCGGTCAAAGCACGAACAGCTATGACTTCCAGCGCTCGTTTGAGCAGGATAACCTCGTCGTGACGCTGCTTTCGATGCTGCTGGTGACGATCATTCTGCTGCTGACATTCCGCTCCGTCGGGATGCCGGTGCTGCTGATCCTCGTGATCCAGGGCAGCATCTGCCTGAACTTTGCGTTCACGAAGCTTGCCGGCAGCTATGTATTCTTCTTCTGCTACCTGATCGTGACGGCGATCCAGATGGGCGCGAACATCGACTACGCCATCGTCATCTCCTCGCGCTTCCGTCAGCTGCGCGAGACCATGACGCCGCGCCAGTCCATCATCGAGACGATGAATCTCGCATTCCCCACCGTGATCACCTCCGGCACGATGATGGTCGTGGCGGGACTGCTGATCGGGTTCATGGTATCCGAGCCCATCATCGCGGGCATCGGGCGCTATGTCGGCACCGGCACGATCATCACGCTCGTGCTCGTCATGTTCGTGCTGCCGCAGCTGCTGCTCTTCGGCGAAGACTTTGTGCAGCTCACGGCGCTGCCGAGCGCCACCACACCGCGAGCCCGCCGCAAGCGCCGCCGCGCTGCCGCGCTCATCCTCACCGCAGCAGGGATTCTCGCGCTTGTCGCGGCACCCCTCACCTATGTGCAGGCCAAACGCGCGCACGACGCAGCGACGGAGCGCACAGCCGCGATCACAAAAGAGCTCGACACGCTCTCCGAGCTTGCGGAACGGCTTGACGCGGATCTCACAAGCTATCAGGACACGGCATTTGCCTTTGCCGAGCACGCCGTGACGGAAACGGTCGGCGCGCAGAAGCTCTCCGAGGGCGAGGCGCAGATCTCGCAGGGTGAAGCAAAGCTCCAGCAGGGTGAGGCGGAGCTTCGGCAGGGCGAGGCCAGGTATCAGGCAGGCGCCGCACAGCTCAAGGACGCCAAGGCGCAGTATGCCGCCGGGCAGGCGGAGCTGGAGGCCGGGCGCGCTGCATACGACGAAGGGCAGCGCACGCTCGATGCCGCCAAGGCCGAATACGCTGCCGGCGAACAGCGGCTGCAGCAGGTCAAGCCCATCTATGACATCGTCTATCCCCTCTACCAGAACTATCTGAACACGCAGGCGCAGTATGACGCCGCGATCGCCGCAGGCGATATGACGCAGGCAGGCCGGCTGGCAATGCTCGTGGCCACACAAAGGACCGCCTTTGAGACGAAGCTTGCCGGCTCCGGCTATTCGATTGCCTCCCTTGTGCAGGAGTATCAGGCAGGACTGCAGCAGCTCGAAAACGGCGCGGCGCAGATCACCGCCGGCGAGCAGAAGCTGAAAGAGGCTCAACAGCAGCTCGCCGACGGACAGGCGCAGCTGGACGTAGCCGCAGCGCAGATCGCCGCCGGCGAGCAGGAGCTGAACGCCGGCAAGGCGAAGCTCGATTCCGGCAAGGCCGAGCTCAACTCCGGCAAGGCGAAGCTCAACGCCGCAAAGGGCGAGCTTGCCGCGGGACGCGAGACACTCGACGAAAACCGCGAGGCGCTCTCGGCGGATCTCAAATCGCTCGACGCCTACACCGACGACAGCGAACGGCTGCGCGCGGGCATGGAGCGTCTGATGCAGGAGGAGGGCATCTCCGCCCGCGCCGGCAAGGACGCGACGAACGCCGCCGTCATCAGCGCCGCTCGACAGGAGGTGCGCGCCGAGCAGGAGGCCGCCGACTCCGAGGCACAGCGCAAAACCGTGCAGTGCGCCCTGCTTCTGCTGGCGGGACTGCTCTCTCTCATCGCCGTGGTGCTGATTCTGATGCGCAGCAGCGCAGGCTTCCCGCTGCTCGTCGCGGCGTTCCCCTCCGCGCTCGCGGCAGCGCTGATCTCCTCGCCGCTCAAAGCGCCGCTTCTCTTTGCCGCAGCGCTGGCAGTGATCATTGCGCTGGCGTTCGGCACGCTCACCTATCGAAAGAAAAACGCATGACAAAAAATGGAGCAGGTCAGATGACCTGCTCCATTTTCAATTCAAAGCGTTTAACTGCTTGCTTTCGGGAGATACGGGATGAGTCTGCCCGCAAGCTCGGACGCCGTGAGCGTTTGCAGCCAAACGCGGCCCGGTCCGGTGAGTGTCGTGAGGAAGAGTCCCTCCCCGCCGAACAGGATGTTCTTAAACCCGCGCACCATCTCGGCGCTGTAACCGACCTGCGCCTCGAAGAAAGCGACGTTGCCGCTGTCCACGATCAGCCGCTCGCCGGGCGCGAGATCATATTCCACGATCGTGCCGTCCAGCTCCAAAAACGCCAGCCCTTCGCCTGTGAGTTGCTGCAGCACAAAGCCCTCGCCGCCGAACAGTCCCGCTTTCACGCTGTTGACGCGCGCGGAGATCTGCACGCCGGGCGTGGCGCAAAGGAACGCGTTCTTCTGGGCGATGTACGCACGGTCGGGACGAACCTCCACAGCGTGGATCTCGCCGGGCAGCGACGCCGCGAGCGTGATCTCCGCCGGACGCTGGGCGGTGTACGTCGCCATGAACAGGCTCTCGCCCGAAAACATGCGTCCCAGCGCCTTGCCGAAGCCGCCTTTCATGTTTGTTTCCATCGTGATGCCGTCCTGCATCCAGGCCATACCGCCGGACTGGGTATAAATGCTTTCGCCGGGCTCCAGACGGATGGAGACTGCGGGCATCTGATCGCCGAAAATTTTGTACTGCATAAAACACACTCCTTTTTCTTAAAATAAATGAAATCAAAAACAATCTTTTGAACAGTTTATCATATTTTATGCCGATTGCAAAGCGTTAACCGCGATTTTTCTGCTCCGGGCAGGAAGAAATGATTTGCGCTTTTGGCGGAAACTTCCTGCTGCCGCTGGCAGTCGTGAGAGAATGTGCCGCGGCTGAGATGCCCTGTTCCGGGTCAAGCTAGATTCGGAAAGGGGGAGTTTGATTTGCACCATTTTGATGTCCGCCGGGCGCTTGCGGCAGCGGCGGCGTGGCTCGTTCTGACCGCGCAGGCGAACGCAGCCTCGCTGATCCCCGGCGGCAGCGCGATCGGCATTGCGGCCGAGACCGAGGGGATTCTCGTCTCAGACGTAACAGAGGTCGAGACGCCGGAGGGCGCTGTCGCTCCGGCAAAGGACGCGGGACTGAAAGCGGGCGATCTCATCACGGGAATAGACGGCAAAACCGTAACGAACCAGACGGAATTTTTGGACGCGCTCTCACACAGCCACGGAAAGATCACGGTCACGTTCTTCCGCGGCGGCGGTGAGAAGCGCTGCACCGTTTCGCCCGTGGACGGCGAGGACGGCACGCGCAGGCTCGGACTCTGGCTGCGCGACGGCGTGAGCGGCATCGGCACCGTGACCTATTATGATCCGGAGACAGGCGCTTTCGGCGCGCTGGGACACGGCGTCTCGGACGAGGCGTCCGGCGTACTGCTGCCGCTCAAGGGCGGCACGATCCATGAGGCACAGATCAGCGGCGTGACGCGCGGAGAAAAGGGCGAGGCCGGCGCGCTCCAGGGCGTGTTTGACGAGAGCGTTTCGGTCGGAGACGTCTCGGAAAACAGCGTCTTCGGCATTTTCGGCACTTGCAGCGAGAAGCCTGCGGGCGGCACGGTCGAAACCGCGCCGGATGACGCAATCCAGCCCGGCGCCGTCACGATCCGCAGCACGGTCTCCGGCGGCGAAGCGCACGACTACGAGGCGAATCTGAAGCGCGTGTTCCGTGAAGACGGCAGTACGCGGTTTTTGATTGAGGTGACGGACGCAGCGCTTCTGAACACCACGGGCGGCATCGTGCAGGGCATGTCGGGAAGCCCCATTTTGCAGGGCGGCAGGCTCATCGGCGCGGTGACGCACGTTCTGGTAGACGATCCGACCATGGGCTACGGCGTCAGCATCGACACCATGCTTGCAGCGGCGCAAGAGCTGTCACCGGCAGCATAATTTAACAGGCGGCGCTTTCGCGCCGCCTATTCCATTTTGCAGATTTCTCTGATATAATTCTTTTTTAAGATCAATAAAGTTAGGAACATCTCAATGAGAAACTTGGTTTTGGGCGTTCTCGCCCATGTGGACGCCGGAAAGACCACCCTTTCCGAGGCGCTGCTCTATACATCCGGCGCGATCCGCACGCTGGGGCGCGTGGATCACCGGGACGCGCATCTGGATACGGACATCATCGAGCGCGAGCGCGGCATTACGATCTTCTCCAAGCAGGCGCGCTTTTCCCTCCCCGACGGGACGGCGGTAACGCTTTTGGACACGCCGGGACATGTGGACTTTTCCACGGAAATGGAGCGCACACTGCAGGTGCTCGACGCGGCCGTGCTCGTGATCTCCGGCACGGACGGCGTGCAGGCGCACACAGAGACGCTCTGGCGGCTCTTAAAGCGCTATCGCGTGCCGACGATGCTGTTTGTGACGAAAATGGATCTTGCGCTCCAGTCGCGCGAGGACATCATGCGCAAGCTGCAGAGGCTGGACGGCGCGTGCGTAGACTTTTCAGACGAGGAAAACCGCATGGAGCAGGCCGCCATGCTCGACGAGGGCACGCTGGAGGCTTACTTAAGCGACGGAACGCTGCACGACAACCGCGTACGGGGACTCATCGCCTCGCGGACGCTCTTCCCCGTCTGGTTCGGTTCCGGGCTGAAGCTCACGGGCGTGGAGGCTTTTCTGCATGACCTCACGCGCTTTGCGCCGCAGCCGGAGTACACGGACGATTTCGGCGCGCAGGTGTTTCAGATCCTGCACGACGCGCAGGGCACGCGCCTGACCTGTCTGAAAGTCACGGGCGGCGAGCTGCGTGTGCGCGGCGGCGTGACCTATACGCCCAAGGGCGCGGACGAAAGCGTGACCGAAAAGGCCACCGCTCTGCGGCTCTACTCCGGCGCGAAGTTTGAGCAGACCGACTGCGTCAGCGCGGGCGGCGTTGCCGCCGTGCAGGGTCTGACCGCGACCTATCCCGGGCAGAGCATCGGCGCTGCGGCGGAGACGATGCAGCCGGTTCTGGAGCCCGTGATGGCATATCGGATCGTTCCGCCTGCCGACACGGACGCGCAGCGGCTCTTTTTCAAGCTGCGGGAGCTTGAAGAGGAGGATCCCCTGCTGCACCTTGTCTGGGACGAGGACGCACGGGAGATTCGCGTGCAGCTCATGGGCGCGGTACAGATTGAGGTTTTGCAGCGGCGCATCCTTGCCCGCTATGACGCAGACGTGCGCATCGACTCCGGGCGCATTCTCTATCAGGAGACCGTCGCAGAGAGCGTGGAGGGCGTGGGACACTTTGAGCCCCTGCGCCACTACGCCGAGGTACATCTTGCCATCGAGCCCGCCGCGCGCGGCTCCGGCATCACGCTGACCTCCGCCTGCAGCGAGGACATGCTCGACCGCAACTGGCAGCGGCTGATTCTGACGCATCTTGCCGAAAAAACGCACCGGGGCGTCCTCACGGGCGCGCCGCTGACCGATGTGAAGATCACGCTTCTCGCCGGTCGCGCGCATCCGAAGCACACCGAGGGCGGAGATTTTCGAGAGGCGACCTATCGCGCCGTGCGGCAGGGCCTCATGCGCGCGAAAAGTCTGCTGCTGGAGCCGCAGTACAGCTTCAGGCTCACGGTGCCCGCCGAGCAGATCGGCCGCGCGATCAACGACATCCGCCAGATGGGCGGCACATTCTCCGGCCCCG
This sequence comes from uncultured Eubacteriales bacterium, assembly GCA_900316745.1. Lineage (GTDB taxonomy): Bacteria > Bacillota > Clostridia > Oscillospirales > Oscillospiraceae > CAG-103. The sequence continues at coordinate 87,730 of ONEB01000011.1, forward strand.
AGCCGGACGGCGAGGACAGCGTGCTCACAGGGCGCGTGCGCGTCGCCGCGATGCAAAACTATGCCTCCGAGCTCGCCGTCTATACACGCGGGCGCGGCAGACTCGCGCTCACGGTGGACGGCTACGACGTCTGCAAGGACGCCGACCGCGTGATCGCCGAGACCGGCTATGACCCGGAGCGCGACACCGCAAATCCCGCGAGCTCCGTCTTCTGCTCGCACGGCGCGGGGACTGTCATCCCCTGGGATCAGGTGCGCGAGTACATGCACCTCGACACCGGATATCTGCGCGAGAGCGCGCCTGAAGCGCAGCCGCGCATCTTCCGGCGCAATTTTGATCTCGACGACCGCGAGCTGGAAGAAATCCTGCAGCGGGAATTCGGGCCGATCCGCCGCAGGCAATATACCGCCCCCGTCGTGAACAGCGCGGAAGATCCGGCGGAGTTCTTTCAGCCGAAGAAGCAGCGTCTGATCGTGGACGGCTACAACGTGATCTTCGCGTGGGACGAGCTCAAAGGCCTTGCCCGGGAGGATCTTTCCCAGGCGCGCGAGCGTCTTATGGATACGCTCAGCAACTACGCGGGCTTTACGAAAGCAGAGCTGGTGCTCGTCTTCGACGGCTACCGCGTGAAAGGCAGCGCGGGCGAGCGCTTTGACTACCACAACATCCACGTCGCATACACGAAAGAAAACGAGACCGCCGACGCCTACATCGAGTGGCTCGCAAACGAGATCGGCAAGAACGAGTCCGTGCGCGTCGTCACGTCCGACAGTCTCATCCGTCTCTCGGCGCTGCGCTCCGGCGTGCTGCGCACCTCGGCCATGGAGTTTCACGCCGAGGTTGAGGGCGTCAATGCCCGCATCGAACAGGCGATTCAGGATCTGAACAGAGGTTAACATAACATGGAAGATTCCCTTTTGCGGCGAGCGGAGGATCTGCTCGACCGCTGCGCGCGCACCTATACCGTCACGGCGACCACCTTTCTCACGCCCGCCGAAGTCATGCAGCTTTCCGGCTGGGCAAAGCGCCGCGGCTGTACGCTGCTGCTCTCCGGCGGCGTGGAGAACACCGAGCGCAAGGTCGGCTTTTTCCTGCCGGACTGGCTCGCGCCGGAGGCGTTTGACGTAGCGGAGGAGATTCGCGCCGTGCGCATCACGCACCGCTTCGGCACGCTCTCGCACCGGGACTATCTCGGCGCCCTGCTGGGGCTTGGCGTCAAGCGCGAATGGCTGGGCGACATCCTCGTGGAGGACGGCGGCGCGACGGTATTCTGCCTCAAGAGCATCGAGCCGCATCTGCTCACGCTGGAGCAGGTCGGTCGCTGGGGCGTGAAGACCGCCCCGATCGCGCTGACCGATATCACGCCGCCGGAGCGAAAAGTGAAAGCGGTCAGCTTTACCGTGCAGTCCGCGCGCCTCGACGCGGTGACGGCGGGGCTGTTTCATCTCTCGCGCACAGCCGCCGCCGACCGCATCCGCGTGGGCGACGTACACTTAAACTACGAGCTCTGTCAGCGGCCGGACGCCGCCGTGCAGCCGGGCGACATTCTCTCCCTGCGCGGCAGCGGCAAGGCGCAGCTCACGGAAGTGGGCGGACAGTCGCGCAAGGGCAGAGTCTTTCTGACGGGAGAACTATGGCTTTGAAAGCATAAAAAACGGACGGCATAAGCCGTCCGTTTTTTCATGTGCAAATCAGAATTCCTCGGGATACAGCCCCTGTTCGCGCAGCGCTTTCAGCGCCGCAACGACATCGGGCAGATCCTGCGGATAGGTCACGCCGTGCCAGGCGTCATTCGTCTTCAGCACGGTGATCTCCGCGGTGCCCTCCTCGAGCTGGGCATTGACAACGCCGGGAACGAAGTATTCGCCCTTGAGCGGATTTTCAACCAGTGCCTTGTCCAGAAACGCCGGGAAGCGGCGCTCCAGCTCCCGCATATACAGCTGCGAGAAGCCCCAGAAGTTCATGCTCACGACCGTGTCGCCGGAGAGCTCGGTGAAGTGCTCGCCGTCCTCGGTGTAGGCAGCGTCGTTTCCGCGCTTTTCGATGTGCGTGCGCTCCGTGACGCCGACGAGCTTGCCGTCGCGCTCCTCGCAGACGCCGCGCGCGACGCTGCCGAACTCCGTGACCGTGTTGCGCAGGCGGAAGCCGACCATTGCGTATTCGCGCTCCGGGCGCTCCACGGCGAGGAAATCATACAGCACCTTGAACGCCTCAACGCCGTAGTAATCATCCGCGTTGATGACGACGAAGGGGCCGTCCACATAGTCCTTCGCGCAGAGGACTGCGTGCGCCGTGCCCCAGGGCTTTACGCGTCCCTCGGGAACGGCATAGCCCTCCGGCAGAGCGTCAAGCGCCTGCGGCGCAAAGCAGATCTCAAACTGCTCGGCAACCTTGGGGCCGATCGCCTCGGCGAACTGCTGCTCCATGCCGGGCTTGACGATGAACACGACCTTGCGGAAGCCCGCGCGATAGGCGTCAAACAGCGAATAGTGCAGGATGAAGTGGCCCTGATCGTCCACAGGCGTCGTCTGCTTTGGTCCGCCGAAGCGGCTGCCCATGCCGGCGGCCATGATCACAAGACAGGGTTTGGTCATTTGGAAAAACCTCCCGAATCATTCTTTGAAAAAAGCCCCGTCAGAAGACGAGGCTTTTCATTGGAGCTAGTGATGTGACTCGAACACACGACCTGCTGATTACGAATCAGCTGCTCTACCGACTGAGCTACACTAGCATTTGCTTTGCAGCTTTATTACTATACCATGCGCATATCCAAAAGTCAACCAAATTTTTCGTTCCATTCCAAATCGTATTATTTTGTGTTTCCGTTCGACATTTTCGCATATTTTGTCGAATAAGTTTATTTCTTGTTGAGCCGTTCAATTTTTGCACTTGTTACCTTTTCCGGAAAGTGCCGGTTTTTCAGGCTTTTTCAGTCTCGCAGAAAAAAATTTTTATTTACAAATCAATGACAGGCGGTTGTCATAATCCATATACATGAATCTTTTTCAAAAAGTTATAAACAGTTTCAACCGAGTTTTCAACATTGAATCAATCGTTGATTTTCAACATGAATTAGTTTCATTTCGAAAATCCGCAGAATCCGTAACGGAATTACAGTTGAAAAACAGCATCATTTTTGGTTTCCATAACGCCATGTCAACCCCTCCCGGTATCCGAACCAGTTTTTGCCTTGACAAGCAGATCACAGGGAGAGCGCCCGAGCAAAAACACCGACGGCAAGCGCAGTGCGTTTTCCATCGGTGTCAGAGTATATGCGGCTGATATGGTTTGCGCGTATGGCTGAGAATTCCGCTGTCCGCCATGGAGATGAATTCCGTATCGGAAAGAATGATGTGATCGACCAGCGTGATGCCGATCGTCGCGAGCGCCTGGCTGACCTGGAGCGTGACGATCTCATCCTCGCGCGAGGGGATGGGCGCGGCATCCGGGTGGTTGTGCGCGAGGATCACGCCCCGCGCGCCATTGTGGAGCGCAACCTCAACGACTTTGCGCACGGAGATTTCGACCTGCGTGGTCGCGCCGCGCGCTATCTCCACGCAGCAGGTGACGCGTTTGCGCCCGTCGAGGCACAAAAGATATACGCACTCGCAGTCCAGCCCATGATAGCGCGGGGCGAGAAACGCAGCGGCAGCGGCGCTCCCATCTACCACACGATCACATTCGCTTTCCCGGATCTGGATACGCGAGGATATGGAGAACACAGCCTTCAAAAGCGTCGCCGCATGCTCGCCGACGCCCGGCACGGTGCTCAGCGCTTCGGCCGGCGCCTGAAACACACCGCCGAGCGAGCCGAAGCGGTCGATCAGGGCGTGCGCCGTGGCGTTCGTATCCGCGCGCGGGATGGCATAAAAGAGCAGCAGCTCCAAAATCTCATGATCCCGCAGCGCGTCGTCGCCCAATGTACGAAAGCGCGCTTTGAGCCGCTTTCGATGTCCGTCATGCGCGCCCACGGAAATTAGCCTCCGAAATCTCCATATTCGCCCACGCGTTCAGATCCGTTCCCGCGCGCGCGCCGGCGAGATATTCATAGTATGCCTGGCTGCCGATCATGGCGGCATTGTCGCCGCACAGACGCATCGGCGGGACGTAGAGCGTGACATTTTCCTTATCACAAGCCCTCTGGAAATCGCCGCGGATGCGGGAGTTTGCCGCGACGCCGCCGGCGACAGCGAGCTTGCCGTAGCCCAGCGTGCGCACCGCCTGCATCGTGCGCGGGACGAGAGAGTCGCTCACAGCGCGGCAGAACGAGGCCGCGAGCGAGGCGCGGTCGAGTTCCTCCCCTTTCTGCTCCGCCGTGTGCGCGAGATTGATCACGGCGGTCTTCAGACCGGAGAAGCTCATGTCATAGGGGTTGTCGTCCACATGGCCGATGGGCAGGATGTATTTGCGGTCGTCACCCGTCTGTGCAAGATCGTCGATCGGCTTGCCGCCGGGGTAGCCGAGCCCGAGCACGCGGGCGGTCTTGTCAAAGCACTCTCCTGCCGCGTCGTCGCGCGTGCCGCCGAGGATGTGCACATCCGTATAGTCGCGCACGTCGCAGATCAGCGTGTTGCCGCCGGAGATGGCAAGGCACACGAACGGCGGCTCCAGCTCCGGGTAGGCGAGGTAATTCGCCGCGATGTGGCCCCGGACATGGTGCACCGGGATCAGCGGGACGCCGAGCGCCATGGCGGCGGACTTGGCAAAGTTCACGCCCACGAGCAGCGCGCCGATGAGTCCGGGCGCAGCGGTCACGGCAACGGCGTCGATGTCTTTGCGCGTCACGCCGCCCTTTTCGAGCGCGAGGTCTGCCAGCTGCGAGATAACCTCCACATGCGAGCGTGAGGCGATCTCCGGCACAACGCCGCCATAGACCGCGTGCAGCGCAGCCTGGGAAAAGATCTGGTCTGTGACGATCTCGCGTCCGTCGCGCACGAGGGCGACAGCGGTCTCGTCGCAGGATGATTCAACAGCAAGGATCAGCATGAAAGGGTTGCTCCTTTCCGGAATTTTGTCATCAAAAGCGCGTCCTCAGACGGCTTGTCATAGTAGTTTTTGCGGCGTCCGACCACCTCGAAGCCAAAGCCCTCATAGAGCGCGATGGCAGCATGGTTGGAGGGACGCACCTCCAGCGTCACGAAGGCGAGCTGCATCTGATCGGCGCGCGCCAGAAGCGACGCAATCAGCGCGCGTCCGACGCCACGCCTGCGGGCAGGCGGCGCAACGGCGACATTGGCGATATAGCCCTCATCGAGGACAAACATCATGCCGACATAGCCCAGCACTGCCCCATCCTCAACCGCCGCGAGAAAGACATGGCGGTCTGGGTCGATCTGCGACAGGAGCTGCTCACGCGTCCACGGCATGGAAAAGCAGGCCTGCTCAATCGCCTCGATCTGCGGCAGCATGGTCTCGTCTGCGTTTACAACGGTAAAGCCCATCAATGCGCCTCCGCCCATGTCGTGCCGATCTTGGCGTCCACGGTGAGGGGCACGGAGAAGTCCGCGACGTGCTCCATCTCCTCCGTGAGCAGGGCGCGCACGCGCTCCGCCTCGTCCCGGGGACACTCGACGATGAGCTCATCGTGCACCTGCAGCAGGAGCCGCGCCTGCAGTCCCTCGCGCTCAATGCGCTCGGCAACGCGCACCATGGCGGCCTTGATGATGTCCGCCGCCGTGCCCTGGATGGGCATGTTCAGCGCAACACGCTCGCCGAAGCTGCGCATGTTGAAGTTTGAGCTCTTGAGCTCCGGCAGATCGCGGCGGCGGCCATAGAGCGTCGTGACGAAGCCGTCCGCCTTTGCCTGCCGCTTGATGCGCTCCATATATTCGCGCACGCCGTGGTACTTGGCAAAGTAGCTCTCCATATAGGCCTTGGCCTCGTTCTGGAACACGCCGATGTCCTGCGCGAGCGAGAACGCCGAGATGCCGTAGACGATGCCGAAGTTGACGGCCTTGGCGCGCGAGCGCATGAGGGGCGTTACCTCCGCAAGCGGCACATTGAACACCTGCGAGGCCGTAACCGTGTGGATGTCCTCGCCGGAGTTGAACGCCGCGATCATCGTCTCGTCGCCGGAAATGTGCGCCAGAAGCCGCAGCTCGATCTGGCTGTAATCCGCGTCCACGAGCACCATACCCGGCGAGGCGACGAACATCTTGCGGATCTGCGCCCCCTGCGGACGGCGGATCGGGATGTTCTGCAGGTTCGGCTCCGTGGAGGAAAGGCGTCCCGTCGCCGTGACGGTCATCTGGAAATTCGTGTGGATGCGTCCGTCGGCGCTGATTTCTTTTAAGAGTCCCTCGGCATAGGTGCTCTTGAGCTTGGTGAGCGTGCGGTAGTCCAGCACGGCGTTGATGATGGGGTGCTTGTCGCGGAGCTTTTCGAGCACGTCCGCGTTCGTGCTCCATCCGGTTTTGGTCTTTCTGCCGGAGGGCAGCATGAGCTTGTCAAAGAGGATCGTGCCGAGCTGCTTCGGGGAATTGATGTTGAATTCCTCGCCGGCATAGTCCCAGACCATTGCCTGCAGCGCGGCGATGTCGGCGTTCAATCCATTGCCGAACTCGGTCAGTGCATCGCGGTCTACAAGGAACCCCGCCTCCTCCATGCGCGCGAGCACCGGGCAGAGCGGCAGCTCGATCTCCTCATAGAGCTTCGTCATGCCGAGCGCGGCGAGCTTTTCCGTCATGACAGGGCGCAGCGCGCCAAGCGCCGCCGCGAGACTCAGCCGCTCGGCCATGCGCGCGGCGTCATCCGTGCCGTCATCGAGCAGCGAAAGCTGCGTATCGGTGTCTGCATTTGCGCGCCACGGCTCAAAGCCGCAGTAGCGCACGCAGAGTGCGGGAATGTCATAGCTCCCCGCCGTCGCTTCCAGGAGATAGGCCGCGAGCGCGGTGTCAAACGCCCAGCCTTTCGGCTCGACGCCGAGAGGCAGCAGCGCGCGCTGGAGGTTTTTGATGTTGTGCCCCGTCTTCTCGATGGCGGGATCAAAGAGCGCGCGCAGCGCAGCGTCATAGTCGCCGCTGAACGTTTCCCGCGCAAGGTAATAGCCCTTGTCTCCTGCGTCGATTGCAACAAAGTCAAGCTCCGGCAGGCACCAGTAACATCCGCCCGTCTCCCTGAGCGCGTCGCGGGCAGAGTCAGCCTCTGCAGGAGTCGTGACCGGGACGCTCTCACACGTGCCCTCGACCATCTGCGGCGCGGAGCTGTCCTCCGCGGGGCGCAGGCCCCACTGGTCAATGAACTTCGTAAAGCCGAGGCGCAGGAACAGGTCATACAGCTCCGGCTGATAATCGTGATCCCAGAGCGCCTCCTGCGGCTCAAACGGGATCGGCGCGTCTGTGCGGATCGTGGCGAGGTCATAGGAGAGAAACGCGCTGTCGCGCCCCGCCGCGAGCTTTTTGCGCACGCCGGGCGTGACGTCCAGCGTGTCGAGGCCGCGGTAAATGTCCTCCAGTGTTCCGAAGCGGTGGAGCAGATCCATCGCGGTCTTCTCCCCCACGCCGGGGACGCCGGGGATGTTGTCGCTGGCGTCTCCCATGAGCGCCTTGAGATCCACCATGCGCACCGGCTCGAATCCGTACTCCTCCCGGAACACCTCGGGCGAATAGTCGATGGTCTCGGTCTTGCCCATGCGGGACTTTACGTGGCACACATGGGTAGAATCGGTAATCAGCTGAAAACTGTCCTTGTCGCCGGTGACGATGGTGCAGCGCCAGTCCTCCCGCTCGCAGATCTTGCCGACCGTGCCGAGGAGGTCGTCCGCCTCCCAGCCCTCCAGCTCCAGACGGCGGATGCCCATGGCGTCCAGCACCTCTTTCAGCAGCGGGATCTGCACGGCGAGATCCTCCGGCATGGGCTTGCGCTGCGCTTTATAGTCCGCGTACTGCTTATGGCGGAACGTCGGCGCTTTGAGATCGAACGTGACGGCGAGCGCCTGCGGATGCTCGAGCTCCAAAAGTCGGCGCAGGATCGTGAGAAAGCCGAAGACGGCGTTCGTGGGCGTGCCGTCGGGCGCGTTCAGCATCCGAATGCCGTAAAAGGCGCGGTTGACGATGCTGTTGCCGTCCAATATCATCAGTTTCATGGCTTGCTTCCTCACTTTTCCTTTTCGCCGCGCAGCTCGATGATGCGGTCACGCAGCACGGCAGCGTACTCGTATTCGAGCATCTGAGCGGCCTTTTTCATTTCCTTTTCGAGCTTTGCGATCTCGGCCTTGCGCTCGGCGGTGGTCATCTTTACGCCGTCGCGGCGCTTTTCGGTGACCTCGCCGGAGATCTCCAGCAGATCGCGCACGCTCTTGACAATTGTCTTCGGCACGATGCCGTGCGCCTCGTTGTACGCCTGCTGCTTTTTACGGCGGCGCTCGGTCTCGGTGATGGCGGCGTGCATGGCGGCAGTCTCGCTGTCGGCATAGAGGATGACCTTGCCCTCGGCGTTGCGCGCGGCGCGTCCGATCGTCTGAATGAGGCTCGTCTCGCTGCGCAGAAAGCCCTCCTTGTCCGCGTCGAGGATCGCCACGAGCGAAACCTCCGGCAGGTCAAGCCCCTCGCGCAGGAGGTTGATGCCGATGAGCACGTCGAATTCGCCAAGGCGGAGATCGCGGATGATCTCCATGCGCTCGATGGCGGTGATATCGTGGTGCATATAGCGGCAGCGGATGCCGGCGTTGCCGAGATAGGCCGTGAGATCCTCCGCCATTTTCTTTGTAAGCGTGGTGACGAGCGTGCGCTCGCCCTTCGCGGTGCGGAGGTTGATCTCCCCGATCAGGTCGTCGATCTGTCCCTCCACGGGGCGGATCTCCACCTCGGGATCCAGAAGCCCCGTCGGGCGGATGATCTGCTCGGCGATCTGTCCCGCGCGCTCATATTCATACTGTCCCGGCGTCGCGGACACATAGACCGCCTGCTTGATCCGCTGCTGAAATTCCTCAAACTTCAGGGGCCTGTTATCGAACGCTGAGGGCAGCCGGAAGCCGAATTCCACGAGCGTCTCCTTGCGGGCGCGGTCGCCGCGATACATCGCGCGCACCTGCGGGAGCGTGACGTGGCTCTCGTCCACGAACAGGATAAAGTCCTTCGGGAAATAATCCAGCAGCGTCATCGGCGCGGAGCCGGGGGCGCGCTCGGAGATGATGCGCGAATAGTTCTCAATGCCGGAGCAGTAGCCCAGCTCCTGCATCATTTCGATGTCATAGTCCGTGCGCTGGCGGATGCGCTGCGCCTCGATGAGCTTGCCGTTTTCCTCAAACCACCGCACGCGCTCGTCGCACTCGCGGCGGATCTCCTCAATGGCGCGGCTCATCTTGTCCTTCGTCGTGACATAGTGGCTCGCCGGATAGATTGCGACATGGTTCAGCGTGCGGATCGGCGCGCCGGTGACGGGGTTAATGTCCGAGATGCGGTCCACCTCGTCGCCGAAAAACTCGATGCGCACGGCGTGGTCGGAGCTGTAAGCCGGCCAGATGTCGATCGTATCGCCGCGCACGCGGAACATGTTGCGCTCAAAGGCGATGTCGTTGCGCTCGTAGCGGATGTCGATGAGCTTGTGCATCAGCTCCTCCGGGTCGCGCGTCTGCCCGGGGCGCAGCGAGATGACCATGTTGGCATAGTCGATCGGGTCGCCGAGGCCGTAGATGCAGCTCACGGACGCGACGACGATCACATCCCGCCGTTCAAAGAGGCTGGACGTCGCCGAGTGGCGCAGGCGCTCGATCTCATCGTTGATGGAGGCGTCCTTTTCGATGAACGTGTCCGTATGCGGGATATACGCCTCCGGCTGATAGTAGTCGTAGTAGGAGACAAAATACTCCACGGCGTTGTCCGGGAAAAACTCCCGGAATTCCGCACAGAGCTGCGCCGCCAGCGTCTTGTTGTGCGCGAGCACAAGCGTCGGACGCTGCAGCCGCTCGATGACCTTCGCCATCGTATAGGTCTTTCCGGAGCCCGTGACGCCAAGCAGCACCTGCTCCTCGAGGCCGTTTTCGAGCCCCTGTGCGAGCGTATCAATGGCCTGAGGCTGGTCGCCCGACGGCGCGTAATCCGATACCACATGAAATTCCGGCAAGGCAGTCTCCCCCAAAGTAATCGTAATGATTTATTATACCATTCCAAGCCCGAAAAAACAACATTCATCGGCGCAAAAAAGCCCTGCGCAGCAGGTGCTGCACAGAGCTTTCAAGGTGTCGACAAAGTGTCGACACCTTGAAAGCGTCGCCAATATGTTTGCTGCGCAAACAGCAATCTGTCAAAAAGCAAGAGCTTTTTGGACAGATTGAGGCGACATTGTATTGAAATCGAGGCGGCCTTGCCCCTCGAGCTCCCCGCTGCTCTATCTCATGAGCCAGCAGCATAGGTTTGTCTACAGTCTGAAAGCCCTGTGCAGCAGTCTGCACAGGGCTTTTGGAGCAAATGGTTCACGCGGCCTGCACGTGCTTGCGTCCGGCAAACTGGAGCAGGAGCACGACGGCGATCAGCCCGAGGCCGATGAGGTCGGTGACAAGGCCGGGATAGATCAGCGCAAGTCCGCCGGCAGCGGAGACGATGCGCTGCCACCAGGGCATTTCTCTGAAGATATAGCCCTCGAGCGCGGAGGACACGCCGAAGATGCCGACCATGGCGGTGACGGCGATCTGCAGCACCGAGAGCACGCCGGGCGCGCCGTCAAAGAGCAGCGCGGGGCTGAACGCGAACATATACGGTACGATGAAGGCGGCGATGGCAAGCTTCGTCGCGTTGACGCCGGTCTTCATGGGGTTGGACTTGGCGATGGCGGAGCCGGCGTAGGCAGCCAGCGCGACCGGCGGCGTGATGTCCGCGACGATGCCGAAGTAGAACACGAAGAAGTGCGCGCTCACAGCGGGCAGACCCATGCGGATCAGGATCGGCGCGGTGGTCGCCGCCATGATGCAGTAGTTTGCCGTGGTCGGCACGCCCATGCCGAGGACGATGCAGCACAGCATCGTGAGGAACAGGGCAAAGAGCACGCTGTTCTGGCTCACGGCGACGATGCCGGTGATGAGCTTGGAGGCAAGACCCGTGGCGGTGATGCAGCCGGCGATGCAGCCCGCGATCGCGCAGGCCACGGCGACCGTGATGGTGCCCTTGCCGCCCGCCTCGAGGGAGGCGAAGATGGTCTTGCAGGTCTGCTTCACGACGTCTCCCGCCGCTTTGCCGAAGCTGCCGTTTTTGCCGCCGTAAGCGCGGTGGCTGTCAATGATCTGCTGCGGAAGCCCCACGACGATGGCGGCGAGGATCGAAACGCTCGCGGCAAACGCCATGGTCTTGAGGTTCGTGCTCACGAGCCAGACGAGCACGACCAGCGGCGCGAGCAGATAGACCCTTGCAAAGAGCTGTGCCGCGGGCATGAGCTCCTTGCGGTCAAGGCCTTTCAGGCCGAGCTTTTTGGCTTCGAGGTGTACTGAGATGAAGATGCCGGAGAAATACAGCACGGCGGGCAGGATCGCTTTCAGCGCGACCTGGCCATAGGGGATGCCCATGTACTCCGCCATCAGGAACGCGGCGGCGCCCATGATCGGCGGCATGATCTGACCGCCGGTGGAGGCGGCTGCCTCGACAGCGCCTGCAAACTCCGGCTTGTAGCCGGTCTTTTTCATCATCGGGATCGTGACGGAGCCGGTGGTGACGGTGTTGCCCACGGAAGAGCCCGACACCATGCCGCACAGCGCCGAGGAGATGACCGCGACCTTGGCAGGGCCGCCGGACGACCAGCCCGCGATCTTGTTGGCGAGATCAATGAAGAACTTCGAGATTCCCGTTCGCTCCAAAAACGAGCCGAACACGATGAACACGACGATGAACTTCGCGCACACCTGCGCCGGCGTACCAATGACGCCGCCGGTGGAGTAAAAGAGCGTATAGATGAGGCGTCTGAGCGGCAGCCCGATCACAAACGTATAGATCAGCAGCGCGCCGAGCACGCACAAAATCGGAACGCCCACGCAGCGGCGGCAGAGCTCAAACATCGTGAGCAGTCCGACCACGCCGATGAGGATCTGCATTTCGCTCATCTTGCTCGCGCTCGTGAGAATACGGGCCAGAGACGCATAGCTGAAGCAGTAATAGAAGAAGCACGCCGCGCCGACGACCATGATGACGATGTCGTACCAGGGCATGTAGTTCGGGCGGACATGCTGCTTGCTCGCGGGATAATAGAGATATCCCATCACGATCACGCAGCCGAGAAACGCCGTGAGACGCACCTCGAGCGGCGCCTTGTTGAAGAGTGTGGACCAGATGCAGTAGAGCGAAAACAGCGACATGATTGCCGTGACGAGCAGATGCGGAACGCCCGTCCAGATGCGGGTGTTGGACTCACGGTCATATTTTTTCATGACGGCGTCGATCTGCTCCTCGGTCACGACATCCGACCCTTCGGAGACGCCGTCGAGACAGACCTCGGGGACTTCTTCAACGCTTTTTTCCTTTTTGGAAAACAGGGACATTGCGGTGCCTTCCTTTCCTGTGGTATTGGCATTTCAAAAAGCGTTCTGCGCGCAGAGCGTTTTTTGAAGTGTCAGGAATAGTCACTACGCTGCCCGAGGGCAGCGTAGTGATCATGCAGCTTCAGGTTCTTACTTGCCGGAAACGGTGATGCCGTTGTCAGCGAAGAACTGCACCGCGCCGGAGTGATAGGGAATATCGGTGATGCTGGAAGCAAACTCCAGGCTCATCTCCGCACCCTTGGCGTGGGCGTCGGTGACCTCGTCGAGGTTGTCGAACACGGACTTCAGGAAGTTGACGACGTCGGCGTCGGCAACATCGTCACGCGCGAGCACGAGCGCCGCGATGGCGACCGTGGTCACGTCCTCATCCAGACCGTAGACGTCGGCCTTGATGACGTTCTCCTTGTAGTAGGGAGAGGACTCGCAGAGCTTCGCGACATGGTCCGCGTCGAGGCTGACGAGATAGACCTTGCCGCCGGTGGCGAGGTCGGTGATGGCGGTGGTGGGAGCGCCGGCGACGATGAACGCGGCGTCGATCTTGCCGTCCTTGAGGTTATCGGCGGAGTCGGCGAAGTTCAGATACTGGGCGTCGATGTCATCTTCGCTCAGACCGTACGCGCCGAGAATATCGAGGGCGTTGAAGTACACGCCGGAGCCGGCAGCGCCGATGGAGACGGTCTTGCCCTTGAGGTCGGCAACGGTCTTGATCTCGGGATTCATGGTGACGATCTGCACCTGCTCCATGTAGAGAGCCGCGACAACAGAGAAGCTGTCCACAGCGCCGGTCTCCTCAAAGAGGTTCGTGCCCTGATAGGCATAGCTCGCAACGTCAGACTGGCAGAACGCAAGCTGCACAGCGCCGGCGTCGAGATCCTCGACGTTGGCCTGAGAGCCATTGCCGACGATCGCGGTGACGGAGGTATCGGACTTCTCGCTGACGAAGTTGGCAAGGACGGTGCCCAGCGCATAATAGGTGCCGGACTCACCGCCGGTGGCGAACGTCAGGTTGCCGCCGGAGGCAGCCGCATCGCCGCCCGCGCCGCTGTTCGAGTTGCCACAGGCGGCAAGCGCGAACACCATGACCAGGGCAAGCAGCAGAGCTACATACTTTTTCATGTTGATTTCTCCTTTTCCAATTTTTATTCTCTTTGCAAACACAAACGAAGCGCCGTTCTCCCGACGCTTCAGGACAGAATCATTATAGCGGAGTTTCCTGCACATTTCAAGTGCAATTTGCATGATTCACGTTCATAAATCGCAAATTCTTCCGCATAAAACCGCGTTTCCGCTGGGAAATATCGCTTTTTCTTATGGGAAATGAAAGTTTTGCTTGCAAATCATGCATTTTTGTCAAAAAATGCGCGTTCTTTCAAAGGTTGACATAATTTGTTTTCAGGTAAAAAAGCACCCGGATGCGTTTTTTTGCATCCGGGTGTGCATGATGATGCATGTTCAGTCTTCCGTTTCCTCCGGAAGCTTGCGCACGAGTACGCGCTCGACGCGGAGGTTGTCCATGGCGAGCACGGTGACGTGCAGGCCGTCGGCCTCAAAGCTGTCGCCGGGCAGCGGGAACGCGCCGAAGCGCTCAATCGTCCAGCCGCCGACCGTGGCGCTCTCCGTCTCGATGGCGTCCTCGTCCCACTCCAGGAGCTCGAGGAAATCGGAGATGACCATGTCGCCGTCGAGCTCATATTCCCCGCTCTCGCGGGCGACGACCTCGGTCTCCACGGTGTCGGTCTCGTCCCAGATCTCGCCGACGAGCTGCTCCAGAACGTCCTCCATCGTGATGACGCCGAGCGTGCCGCCGTATTCGTCCGTGACGACGGCAAGGTGCTTTTTCTGGCGCCGCAGCTCCGCGAGCACCTGCGGCAGCTTCGTGGTCTTATACACAAAGCACGGCTCGATCAGGAGACTGCGCAGATCGGCAGGCGGGGTTTCCGCGCCGGTCTCGAGCAGGGTGTCGACCTGCTCGCGGAAGAGGCGGTTGAGGTAGAGAAAGCCGATGATATTGTCCACGCTGTCCTCATACACGGGCAGGCGGGAATACGGCGTCGTATGCAGGATGTGGCGGATCTCGGACCAGTCGTCGTCAATGTCGATGGCGACCATGTCCACGCGGGCGGTCATCGCCTCGCTCGCGCTGACGTCGGAGAAATCGAGCGCGGCCTGCAAAAGCTCCGAGCGCTCCTCGTCGATCACGTCCTCGTCCTCGGCGGTCTCGAAGATGCTCTGCAGCTCCTGGGAGGCTGCGTCCTCGTCGTCATCCGTCTGCTCGCCTTTCATGGGCAGCGTCAGGAGCTTGACGAGTCCGACCACCAGCAGCACCACCGGCGCAAGCACGATCATCATCAGGCGCACGGCATACGCAAAGCGGAGGGATACGCGGTTGGCGTTTTTCTTGGCCAGGATCTTCGGGATCGTCTCGCCGAAGATGATCACGGCGATCGTGAGCAGCAGCGTCGCCAGCCACGACCAGCTGTCGTTCCCGGCGAGCGTGAACGCGAGCACGGAGGCAAGCGACGACGCGCCGATGTTCACGAGGTTATTGCCGATCAGGATCGCAGAGAGCGCGTTGTCAAACCGCTCGGTGATTTTGTATGCCGCCCGGGCGCGTGCCGAGCCGTCCTCCATCAGGTTTTCCAGCCGCATCCGGTTGGCCGCGGAATAGGCCATCTCGGAGCCCGAGCAGAACGCCGAGAGCGCGATCAGAACAAGGATCGCAATGAGATACACGATCCAGCTCATGCCTGCTCGCCTCCTTCCTCGGGCTCGATGCGCACAACGAGCCGCAGGATGCGCGTCTGCTGCATTTTGGAAATGCGCACCGTCAGGTCATGATACCGGAACGTGTCGCGCTCGCGGGGAATGTCCGCAAACTGCTCATACGTCCATTCGTTTAAGAGCTTGTAGCGCAGCTCCTCGTCATCCTCGGGATCTTCATAGTCGAGCCGGTCGAACAGCTCGCCCGCGGACATCTCGGCGTCCACCTCATAGCGTCCGCCGCCGAGCGGCACGAAGCTCTCTTCGACCACGTCCTCCTCGTCCCAGATCTCGCCGACGAGCTCTTCGAGGATATCCTCGACGGTGACGATGCCGAGCATGCCGCCGTAGTTGTCCGTGACGACGGCAAGGCTCATTTTCCGGCGGCTCATTTCGGGCAGCAGGTCGTCGATCCGCTTGCTCTGGTGGACAAACATCACCTCGTCCAGCAGCGGGCGAATGTCCGCGACGGGACCGTGGTTATGCACGCAGGCGCGGATATACTTGCGCATCTGCAGCACGCCGATGACATGGTCGATGCTGCCCTCATACACGGGCAGGCGGCTGTGCATCTGCTCGCGGATCAGGCTGAGGATCTCCTCCGGGCTGTCGTCCACGTCGATTGCGGCGACGTCCACACGGGCGGTGATGACGTTCTCGACCGGGATATCGGAAAACTCCAGCGCCGAGCTGATGAGCTCGCCGCGCTCGGGCGTGAGCTCGCCCTCGTCGGTCATATTGTCGATGATGTCATAGAGCTCGTCCTCCGTGACGGTGAGCTCCGGCTCGCCCTTGGAGAGCTTCGCCGCGCCGTTGCCGATGGCGGTAAGGATCGACGAAAGGGGCGAAAAAATCGTCATAAAAAAGCACAGCGAATTTGCGGTAGCCAAAGACAACCGCTCGCTGTATTTCTTCGCGATGCTCTTGGGGAGCATCTCACCGATGAAGAACACAACGATCGTGGTCACGAACGTGCCGATTGCAACCGCGCTGCCGCTGTTCGGCCATCGGCGCATGACAAGCACCGTCACATAAGCCGCGACGGTCAGATGCAGGATATTCGTACCGATCAGAATCGTTGTGATCGCTTTGTCAAAATGGTCCAGCACATACAGTGCTCTCTCCGCGCGATTGCTGCCGCGCTCCGCGCGCGTCTTGATGCGAATGCGGTTCACGGATGCAAACGCCGTTTCAGCCAGCGCGAAATACACCGCGCCGCCGAGCAGCAATAAGATGATCAGAATAGGCCAGGGACTGTCCCCATCCATGAGGGTCATCACACTCCAGTTTCTAAATATAGATAGAGTCACTATAACACAGCTTGTGAAACGAGTCAAGTGCGGCGGGCACGCTCCTGCTCTCGTTTCTGACGCGCCTCGATGTGCTCGCCCACCTTTTGCATCCCCTTGAGGCACAGGGAGCTCACCGCGCTGAGAAGCGCGAGGGCGATGGCAGCCTGCCGTTTGCGCATGGGTCGTACCTCCTTATTCGATTGCGAACAGTCCTCCCGCACCGCCGGAGTGCAGGAAGAGCACGTTGTCGTCCTTTTTAAATGCACCCTCTCGCGCCATGGCGACGAGGCCGCCGAACGCCTTGCCGGTGTAAACGGGATCCAAAAACAGTCCCTCCCGCTCCGCCATCATCCGCACGGCGGCATTGCCCGCCTCGGAGGGGATGGCGTAGCCGTCGCCGCAGACGTCGCGGAGGGTGAAATCGTCATCCGTGATCGTGACCTCCGCTTCGAGCATCGCCGCCGCCTCACGCATGAGCCGGGGCGTGATCCTCTCAAAGGGCTCGGTGTCCACCATCATGCCGTGCACCTTCGTGCCGGGAAGAAAGAGCTTCGCGCCCAGCGCAAGTCCCGCCATGGTGCCGCCGCTGCCCTCGGCGCAGACGAGGTGGTCAAAGCGCATCCCCTGAAGCGCGATCTCCTGCGCGCAGGCGACATAGCCGAGCGTACCGAGGGCGTTTGAGCCGCCGCACGGGATCTTGTAATAGGATTTTCCGAGCACTGCGCCGACGCGATCCATCTCGGCGTAGATCTGCGCGTAATCATCCGTATCGACAAAGCGCACGTCCGTGCCCATGATGGATTCCAGGAGAAGATTGCCGCGCACGGCGGTGACGCCGCGTTTTTTCAGGATCAGGATGGGCGTCATGCCGAGACGGTTCGCTGCCGCCGCCGTGAGCATGGCATGGTTCGACTGCGCCCCTCCGGTGGTAAAGACGATCCCGGCGCCTTTTTGTTTCGCGTCGGCCAGCAGGAACTCGAGCTTTCGCACCTTGTTGCCGCCGAGGCCGAGCCCGGTGAGGTCGTCGCGCTTGACATACACGTTCGTGCCGAGCGCGCGGCTGATGTTTTCGAGCTTGTGCACAGGCGTCGGGAACACGCCCAGAGAAACGCGCGGGAACGCATTCAGATCTCGCATTCAGGCCCTCCCCTTTCAGGATTTCACGACCACATTGTCCTCGCCGCAGAGCTCGATGAGCTCGTCCACGAGCGCCTCATGGATCAGGCACGGGGCGGCGGCGCGTTTTTTCGTGTCTTCAAAATACAGGATGATCTGCTGTCTGCCGGGGAACATCTTCAAAATGAGCTCGATGCGGCGCACGCGCGGATCGTCCTTCCCCGGCAGGCGCACCCAGATGCGGCGCGGCGCGGCGGCAGGCTGATCGCGCTCGGGCGGCGCGCTTCTCGGTTCGGGTCTTGCGTGGGCGCGCACGGTCTCGGCGGTGAGCGGCTCGATGTCGTCCGCCATGATCTGCGCATCGCGGTCGTCGCGCGCGGAGATGCGCCCCGTGACGAGCAGGGGTTCATTCTGGCGGATATAGCCGCCGGAGCGGTCGAGCACGTTCTGGAACGCAATGACCTCCAGCGAGCCGCTGTCATCCTCCATGCGGATATCGTTCATGAGCGTGTTGCTCTTCGTGGTGCGCACGCGCGTCGATACGACGATGCCGGCCACCGTGACGCGCTGTCCGTCGCGAAGCGACGCGCGCTCCGGCTCGCCGGAGAATGCGTTCAGGATCTCGGCCATGCGCGTCGCGCCCGCCTCGCGGGCAAGCGGCGTATACTCGTCCATCGGATGTCCGGAGAGATACAGCCCCGCGACCTCGCGCTCCATCGCCAGCAGCTCGCGTCTGGAAAACTCCTCCACGTTCGGCAGCTCGACCTCGCCCGCGACGGCGGGCTCGTCCTCCGCGCCGCCGCCAAAGAGATCCATCTGCCCCGCGACGTTCGCGCGCGCATCGGCCGCCACGCCGCCGAGCACCTTTTCATGCACCTGCAGCAGCGCCCGGCGCGGATAGCCGAGACTGTCAAAGCAGCCGGCGCGGATGAGACTTTCGAGCACGCGGCGGTTGAGCTCCTGCCCCGCCATGCGGCGGCAGAATTCCTCAAAGCCGGTAAACGGTCCGTTCTGCTCGCGCTCGCGCATGACGGCATGCACGAAGCCGCGCCCGATGCCCTTGATGGCGGCGAGCCCGAAGCGGAGGTTTTCGTCCACGACGGTGAAGTCCGCGTCCGACTCGTTCACGTCCGGCGGCAGGAGGCGGATGCCCATGTCCTTGCAGGCGGCGATATACTCCGCCACCTTGGTCGTGCTGTCGAGCACGCTCGTGAGGAGCGCCGCCATATACTCGCGCGGGTAGTGGCGCTTCATATACGCCGTACGGTAGGCGACGAAGGCGTAGCTCACGGCGTGCGCCTTGTTGAAGGCGTAGCTTGCAAAGGCGAGGATCTCATCATAGATCGCGTTCGCCGTGGCCTCCGGCACGCCGTTTGCGACCGCGCCGACGATCTTGCGCTCCGGGTCGCCGTGCACAAAGGCGTCGCGCTCTTTTTTGATCTCCTTCTCCTTCTTCTTCGACATGGCGCGGCGGATCATGTCCGCCTGCCCCAGCGAGAAGCCCGCAAGCCGCCGGAAGATCTCGATGACCTGCTCCTGGTACACGATGCAGCCGTAGGTGACGGACAGGATCGGCTCTAGAAGCGGGTGCTGGTAGGTGATCTTCTCCGGATGCGCCGAGCACTCCAAAAAGCGCGGGATGCTCTCCATCGGTCCCGGTCGGTACAGGGCGATGACGGCGGTGATGTCCTCAATGCTCTTGGGCTTAAGCCCCGTGCAGACGGCGGTGATGCCCGCGCTCTCAAGCTGGAACACGCCCTCGGTCTTGCCCTGCGAGAGCATTTCAAAGGTCGCGGCGTCATCCACCGGAACGCGCTCCACGGAAAAGCCGGGCGTGTGGCGGCGCACACGCTGCGCGGCGTCTTCGAGCACGGTGAGGTTGCGCAGCCCCAGAAAGTCCATCTTCAGCAGCCCCAGCTGCTCCAGCGTCGTCATCGTATACTGGCAGACGACGGATTCATCGTTCTGCGCCAGCGGCACATAGGTGTAGACGGGGTTTTCCGTGATGACGACGCCGGCGGCGTGGGTCGAGGCATGGCGCGGCATGCCCTCGAGCGCGCGGGCGGTATCGATGAGATCGCGCACACGCGGATCGCCGTCGTACATTTCCTTTAAGGTCTTCGACTGCCTGAGCGCCTCATCGAGCGTGATGTTGATCGCCGGCGGCACCGCCTTGGCGACGGCGTCCGTCTCGGCGTAGGAGAAATTCAGCACGCGCCCCACGTCCCGGATCGCGCCGCGCGCGGCGAGCGTGCCGAACGTGACGATCTGGGCGACGTGGTCATGGCCGTATTTTCGGTTTACATAATCTATTACCTCTCCCCTGCGCCTGACGCAGAAGTCCACGTCGATATCCGGCATGCTGACGCGCTCGGGATTGAGGAAGCGCTCAAAATAGAGGCTGTATTGAACGGGGTCGACGTCCGTGATGCCGAGGCAGTAGCTCACGACGCTGCCCGCCGCGCTGCCGCGCCCCGGGCCGACGGGGATGTGCTGGCGTTTGGCGTAGCCGATGAAGTCCGACACGATGAGAAAGTAGTCCACGAAGCCCATGCGGCGGATCATGTTCAGCTCGTAATCGAGCTGGCGGCGCACCTCGGGTCGGTTTGCGCCATAGCGGCGCTCGAAGCCCTCGTTGCACAGGCGCGTCAGGTACGCGTTGCTGTCCGTCTCGCCCTGCGGCAGCAGGAAGCGCGGCAGGTGGTAGTGCCCGAACTCGAAATCGAACTTGCAGAGGTCGGCGATGCGCTGTGTGTTCTCAACGGCCTCGGGGTGATGCGGGAAGAGGGCGCGCATCTCGTCCTCGCTTTTGAGATAGAATTCGTCGTTTTCAAAGCGCATGCGGTCGGGGTCGTCGATGGTTTTGCCCGTCTGGATGCACAGCAGCACGTCCTGATACCGCGCGTCCGCTTTTGTGATATAGTGCGCATCGTTCGTCGCGGCAAGCGGGATGCCCGTCTCGGCATGCAGGCGCTCGATCCCGCGCAGCACCTGAGCCTCCTCGGGAATGCCGTGGTTCTGGATCTCGAGATAGAACCCGTCCTCGCCGAAAAGCTGCCTCAGCTCCAGGGCTCTGGCCTTGGCGGCGGCGTAGCTGCCCTTCAGGAGCTTTTGCGGAATGTCGCCCGCAACGCAGCCGGAAAGGCAGACAAGCCCCTCGGCATGGTCGTGCAGAAGCGGCCAGTCGATACGGGGCTTGCGGTAAAATCCCTCCGTGAAGCCAGCCGAGACGAGATAGCACAGATTGCGGTAGCCGGTCTCATTGCGGCAAAGGAGGATCAGATGCGTATAGTCGTTATCGACACCGAATTCCTTGTCGGTGCGTCCGCGCGGGGCGACATAGACCTCGCAGCCGATGATGGGCTTGACGCCGGCGGCGCAGCACGCGCGGTAAAAATTCACCGCGCCGTACATGACGCCGTGGTCTGTGATGGCAAGGCTCGTCATGCCGAGCTCCTTGGCGCGCGCGGCCAGCTGCTCAATGCGGCAGGCGCCGTCGAGCAGGCTGTATTCGGTATGGACGTGTAGATGTGTAAAGGCCATAACGATGTTCCTTTATTGCCCGTATTCCATCAGCTTCTTCAGACGATAGCTGAGCGTGCTGCGGCTCACGGGCGGGTAAGAGAGTCTGGCAAGGTCGGTGAGACTCACCTCGGGGTTGGCAAAGCGCAGCAGCGCCGCCTGCTGCAATGGCTCCGGCAGCGTGTCGAGCCCGTACTCGCGGTCGATCCGGCGGATGGCCTCCAGCTGCGCCTGCGCCGCGGCAACGGTCTTGTCCACATTCGCGGCGTCGCAGTTGACCTTGCGGTTGATGGAATTGGTCATGCTCTTTTCCACCTTGGCGGCCATGACGCGCATGGCGCAGGTCGTCGCCCCGATGGTGGACAGGAGATCCTCGATGATCTCAGACTTTTTATAATAGAGCAGATAGTTGCCGCCGCGCGTGATCTCGCGGGGCGGAAAGCCCATCTCCGAGAGCAGGGCGGCGCACTCGCGGCTGACGCTGTAATGCGCGGTGGAGAGCTCCAGATGATAGCTCTTCGCGGGATCGGTCACGCTGCCGCCCGCGAGAAACGCGCCGCGCAAAAACGCCTCGCTGCACCCCGGCTCTTCCAGCAGGCCGAGATTGATATGGTGCGAGAGCGCGCGCGTGGTGTCGATATCGAGCGCGGAGAAGATGCGCGCGAGCGTCTCCGGCTCCGTCAGGGAGAGCGCGAAGCGTCCGCCCGCGGGCACAGCCTCCGGCACAGCGGCGCCGGACGCGCGCCTGATGAGCTTCGGCAGCCGCTCTGAAAACGCCCGGCTCGCCGTCACGACGCGGATTTCACGCGGCGTGAACGTATGGCAAAAGAGCATCACGCCGCAGCACTCGGCCACGGCGAGCGTGCGCCCGCCGACCGGAATGCGGCAGAGTTCTGCTTTGACTTCGGATGCAAAGGACATCGGGATACTCCTTATCCGTAAACTTGCGTTTGCGCATAGGCGCGGTAGAGCCACAGAGCCTCCCGCGCGAGGGCGTCGGGATTGTGGCGCACGAGGCCGCCGGAGATCCGGGCCAGCGGCGCATAGTGCGGCGTGACGCCCATCTTGCGCAGCTGCTCGGGGCACGGCTTGACCGGCTCCGCGCCCTCGGCCGCGTAGGCCTGAAGGACGTCCTCCGGAAACGGCATATTGTTGGCAAGGCTGAGATCGAACAGCTTCTCGCCGGAGTGATCAAACAGGGCGCGGACGTGGTCCACCTCGGTGTAGCCCTCGGTTTCGCCGTCCTGCGTCATGACATTCATGATGTAGAGCTTCACGGCGTCGGATCTGGCGATCGCGGCGGCGACGCCGTCCGTGATCAGGTTCGGCATGATGCTCGTGTAGAGGCTGCCGGGGCCGATGATGATAAAGTCCGCCTCCTCGATCGCCTCCAGCACGGCAGGCACGGCGGCGGGACGCTCCGGCAGCAGCTGCACGCGGCGGATCCGCTGATCGGTGTCCTTCTTGACGCCGGCGATCTTGGACTCTCCGATCACGGTGGTGCCGTCGTCAAACTCCGCCATCAGGCGGACGTTCTCCGTCGTCACGGGCAGGACGCGCCCCGTAATGGCAAACGCCTCGCTCATGCGGCGCACGGCCTCCTCGAAGCTGCCGTAAATGTCATTGAGCGCGGCGAGCATGAGATTGCCCAGGCTCTGTCCGGAGAGGCGCCCCTCGCAAAAGCGGTAGCGCATGAGCTCATCCATCGTCGGCTCCACATTTGCAAGCGCGCAGATGCAGTTGCGGATGTCGCCCGGCGGGAGCATGCCGAGCTCCTGGCGCAGAACGCCCGAGCCGCCGCCGTCATCCGCGACCGTGACGATCGCGGTGATGCGGGAGGTAAAGCGCTTCAGGCCGCGCAGCATGGTGGAAAGGCCCGTGCCCCCGCCGATCGCGACGACGCGCGGCTGGGAGAACTCCTTCAATTCTTTCATGGTATCAACTCTTTTCCAGATCGCGATTGGAGAACTGCACGTCCTCCCCCATTTCCTGAAGATGATCCGCAAGCGCCTTTGCAACGGCGACGCTGCGGTGGCGTCCGCCGGTGCAGCCGACGCCGATCGTGAGAGCATAGCGCCCCTCCTCGGCATACTGCGGCAGGAGGAAATCGATCATGCCGCACAGGCGGTCAAGGAAGTCCTGCGCCGTGTCGCTCGACAGAACATAGTCGCGCACGGGCGCATCCATACCGGACATTGCCCGCAGCTCCTCCACATAAAAGGGATTCGGCAGAAAGCGCACGTCCAGCACCATGTCGGCGTCCATCGGGATGCCGTACTTAAACCCGAACGACACCACGTTCACGAGCAGATCGCGCTTGCGGTCGCCCTCGAAGAAGCCGCGGATGCGGTTTTGCAGCATGGAGAGCGTGAGCCCCGTGGTGTTGAGAATATAGTCGGCGGCGTCGCGCATGGGCTGGAGCATCTTCACCTCGCGCTGCACCGCCTCCTGGATCGTGAGCCCCTCCGCCGCGAGCGGATGCGGGCGGCGCGTCTCCTTATAGCGCTTGATGATCGTGGCCTCGGACGCCTCGACAAACAGGATGCGGTACGTCACGCCCATCTTCCGCAGCTCATCGAGCGCGGCAAAGAGCTCCGTGAAGCTCTCCTGCCCGCGCACGTCCGTCACGAGCGCAACGCGCTCATAGCGCCCGCGCGTGGCAAGACAGAGCTCGGCAAACTTTGTCAAAAGCGCCGTCGGCATGTTATCCACACAATAAAAATCCAGATCCTCCAAAACATTCGCCGCGCGCGTCTTGCCCGCGCCGGAGAGACCGGAGATGATTAAAAAATCCATGATTCGCCTTTCTTATCTGATGATCTTGACTTCGGTTTCCAATTCGATCCCGCTGGTGCGCAGGACTTCGTTTCGAATGTGATCGATCAGGCGCATGACGTCGTCAAACGTCGCGCCGCCGCGGTTGATGACAAAGCCCGCGTGCTTCTCGGACACCTGCGCGCCGCCGATGGCACAGCCCTTGAGTCCCGCCTGATCGATGAGCGCGGCGGCATAGCCGCCGACCGGGCGCTTGAACGTGCTGCCCGCGCTCGGCATATCCAGCGGCTGGCTGCTGCGGCGCTTTTCGCGCAAAACCATCATGCGCGCAAAAATCTCGTCTTTGTCTCCGGGCACGAGACGCACGGTGCTGTCGAGGATGACGCTGTCGGTATCGGAGAACACGCTGTGCCGATAGCGGAAATCATGCGCCGCGCCGACGATCTCGCGCAGCTCGCCCTCGGGCGTGAGGCAGCGCGTGGAGACGACGATGTCTTTCATCTCGCCGCCGTAGGCGCCCGCGTCCATCGAGACGCCGCCGCCGAGCGAGCCGGGGATGCCGTGGGCAAACTCCATGCCGCTTAAGGCCCAGCTCTGCGCCGTCGCGGCAAGGCGCGCAAGCGTGACGCCGCACTGGGCGCGGAGGCTGTCTTCCCCGACGCGCTCGATGGCGGACATCTTCTCGCCGAACTGCACGGCGATGCGCTCCAGGGGCGCGTCCGTCACGAGCAGGTTCGTGCCGTTGCCGATGATCAGCGGCGCAGCCTCCGCCGCGCGAAGCACACGGCAGACCTCCGCCGCCTCCTCGGTCGAGCTCGGCTGCACCATGGCGCGCACGGGTCCGCCGATGCGGAACGAGCAATGCCTGCTCATGGGTTCGTTTTCCAGAATCGCGAGCTGCGGCAGCTGCGCGCGCAGGTCACGGATGATCAGATCAAGATTCGACATAATGACTCCTTTTATTAAAACCCGACTCCCAGGTCGATGTTTTTGTCGTGCTCCGCGGCAAGGGTCTCGGCGGCGTTGTAGCCCATGTTCTTCTGGCGGTTGTTCATCGCGGCGAGCTCCATGATGACGGCGAGGTTTCTGCCCGGGCGCACCGGGATCGTCACCATCGGGAGCGTGACGCCGAGGATCTCCGTCGTCTCGGTGCTCAGACCCAGGCGGTCGTATGCGCGGCCGTCCTCCCAGGGCTCCATGTTCACGACGAGGTCGATGCGGTTTTCGGGCTTCACCGCGCCGACGCCATAGATCTGGCGGGCATTGATGACGCCGATGCCGCGCAGCTCCATATAATACCGGATGAGCTCCGGCGCAGAGCCGATGAGCATATTGCGCTGCGTGCGCTTGATCTCCACGGCGTCGTCCGCGACGAGACGGTGACCGCGCTTGATGAGCTCGAGCGCCGTTTCGCTTTTGCCGACGCCGGAGTCGCCGAGAATCAGCAGACCCTCGCCGAACACCTCCACGAGCACGCCGTGGCGCGTGATGCGCGGGGCGAGGTAAGCCGTGAGCGAGGCGATCGTGCGCGACATGAAGGCCGAGGTGTCCTCACGCGTGAGGAAGATGTTGCGGTCATATTTTTCCGCCATCTCCATGCACTCCGGGAACGGGTCCATTCCGTGGCAGACCACGATGCCCGCGATCGGATGGCGCATGAACTCCTCGAACATCGACATGCGCTGCTCGGCGCTGAACGTCTCCAGATAGGTGCTCTCCACGCGGCCGATGATCTGCAGGCGGCGCGGATCGAAGTAATTGTAAAACCCCGCCAGCTGAAGTCCCGGGCGGTTGACGTCCGCCGTCGTGAGCATCTGCGTGTCATAATCGCTGCACGCATGCAGGATCGTAAGCCCCTGCTCGGCTACGATGGTCTTCAGAGGCACGGAATAGGTAGCCATAGGTCACTGCTCCTTTCGCCGTACAAAGCATAGTACTGCTGCTTTGTTCTATTTTAACCAATACGGCGTGATTTGGCAATAACTTTATCCGTATCACAATTTTATGAAAAGAAAATCGGATTTTTACTTGCATTTATTCTCTTCATCTGTTATGATAGGTAAGCTGTTTTGCAGACAATTCAGTAAGGAGGTGCTTTAGCACCATGGCAAAGTGTCAGTTTTGCGACAAGGGCGTTTCCTTTGGCATCGCAGTGAGCCACTCTCACCGTCGCTCCAACCGCACCTGGAAGCCCAATGTCAAGCGCGTTAAGGCCATCGTGGACGGCAGCCCCAAGCACGTCTACGCCTGCACCCGCTGCCTGCGCAGCGGCAAGGTCACGCGCGCAGTGTGATGTAATTGCATACCATGCACCGAACAAGGCTTGCTCTTTTTTATGAGCAAGCCTTTTTCGTTTGTGTCGTCAGACCGGGCGCGCTCCATTCCGTTTTTAAACGAAACACTTCGTTTTGGCATCTTGACAAAGTCATCTTTTCGTGGTATAATACGCAAAGAAAATATCTTGAGAGGAGGATAATAATTGCAAGATATTGACCAATTTGCCGGGAACATGGACTTTTGGAGCGGAAACATGCGGCAGATGGACACGCTGGGGAAGCTGTCGACGGCGGCGCGCGTGGTCGTGGATCTGCCCGACAGCGGCGAGCGCGCGGCGGCGAAGGGCATGCTGCTGCAGCAGGCGGAGCGCTGCGGGTGCCGCGGCGATCTCGCGCGGGTGTTTCAGGGGCTGGAGACCGAGCTCGTGCGCTCGCGCATCGCGGCGGCGGCGCCGGGCATGGAGGAGATGCCGGATCTCGACCGGGACGGAAAGGGCTGCGTGCGCCGCACGATCGCGAACCTGCTCACGATCCTGCAGACCGATCCCTTCTTCGCCTCGCTGCGGTATGACGAGATGGCGGGCGCGCCGGTCGTGGCGGAGCAGAAGCTCGGCAGGACGGAAACCGTGCGCCGCTGGACAGACGCCGACGACGCCGCGGCCATGCGCCACATCGAGGAGATCTACGGGGTGTTCGACCGGCGGAAGTACCGCGAGGCGATGCTGCTGCGGCTGCGGGAGGTGCAGTTCCATCCCGTGAAGGAGCGCATCGAGGCCGTGCAGTGGGACGGCGAGCCGCGCATCGAAACATTTCTGAGCGGCTGGGCGGGCGTCACGGACACGCCGTACACGCGCGAGGTGAGCAGACTCATCTTCGCCGGCGGCATCCACCGGCTGTATGATCCGGGGTGCAAGTTTGACTATCTCGTTGTGCTGGTCGGCACCGAGCAGGGCGAGGGCAAGAGCACGCTGGTGCGCTGGCTCGCGCTCAGCGACGCGTGGTTCGGGGAGGTCACCATCTTCGAGGGCAAGGAGGCCATCGAGCAGCTCCAGGGCGCGTGGATCTGCGAGGCTTCGGAGATGCTCGCGCTGAAAACGACGCGCGCGCTCGAGGCGATCAAGAGCTTCATCACGCGCCAGCGCGACAAGTACCGCCGCCCCTACGCCGAGCGCGTGGAGGAAATCCCGCGCAGCTGCATCATCATCGGCACGACGAACGACCGCGCCTTCCTGCGCGACAAGACCGGCAACCGCCGCTTCCTGCCCGTGGAGGTGCACTGCAAGGGCGCGATGCTGTTCCATCTGGAGGACGAGCTGAAGGATTACATCCTGCAGTGCTGGGCCGAGGCGCTCTCGCTGTACCGGGAAGGACAGCTTCCGGCGGTGGCGGACTGGCGGCTGCGGGACGCCTTCCGTGCGGCGCAGAACGCCGCCATGGAGGACGACTGGCGCGTCGGCGTGATCGAGGCGTACCTCCAGGCGCGGCCCGAGGGCGCGTGCGTGTGCGTCCACGATCTCGTGCACGACGCGCTGATGCCCAGCGCCGCCGACTGGCACGAGCCGACTCGCACAGAGCGCATAGAGATCGCCCAGATCATGGACAAAATGGAGGGCTGGGAGCGGGTGAACGCGTTTCGTCATCCGAAGTACGGGAACCAAAGGGGATGGAGAAAGCTTCCCGTCCACCAGGCGTTCACAGACAATTGAGCGTCGGTTAACAGGAAAAGCAAGGAATTTCAATGCTTTTATCGTTTGTTCACCATGTTCACAGACTATTTTAAAAAGAGTTTGAAAAGAAACAGCGTAAAAAAACATTTTTTAAAACAGTCTGTTTCAGTTTGCGCGCAAACAAACGGTATCGTCACCGAAAAACGACAGGGATTTTTCGGAAACTGTCATTTCCGGGGCTTCCCTGTCTTGCTTTTTAAATGTATCTGGTGTAAAATGCTGTTTATATTATGTCTACCAAAGTTGGGATGCGTCTTGAAAAACACAACCTTATGCTATCTTGAGCGCGGCGGGCAGTATCTGATGCTGCGCCGCGTGAAGAAGGCCAACGACCTGAACCACGACAAGTGGGTCGGCGTCGGCGGGAAGTTTGAGCCTGACGAAAGCCCGGACGAGTGTCTTCTGCGCGAGGTGCGCGAGGAGACCGGGCTCACGCTCACGGCCTATCGCTGCCGGGGCGTGGTGACCTTCGTCTCCGCGCGCTGGGAGACGGAATACATGTATCTCTACACCGCGACGGACTGGACCGGCGAGCTGACCGACTGCGATGAGGGCGAGCTGGAATGGGTGGACATTGACAGCGTTGACGCGCTCCCCCTCTGGGAGGGCGACAGGATCTTCTTTCGGCTGCTGCGGGAGGACCGGGCGTTCTTCTCTCTGAAGCTGTGCTATGACGACACGGATACGCTGATCCATGCAGCGCTCGACGGGCAGGTGATCGCATGAAGAAAATCAAGGCCTTCCTCTCCCGGCTGCAGCCGCCCGCGTGGACGGCGCGGCTGAGCCTGCCGCTGGCGTTTTTGTCCTATCTGCTGCTGGACGTGACGCTGCGCTATCTCTTTGACGGCGCCGGCGCGGTGCCCGCCTCGTCCTTCCCGCCCTGGCTTTTTTCGGTGATGTGGTCGCTGATCTTCACCAGCGTCGCGGCGCTGCTGCCGCGGCTCTGGCGGCGGATCTGGCTGGGCGTGACGTTCTTCCTCTTCGCGGCTGAGTGCATCGCCCATGCGGCGCTCTACAAGCTCACGGGCACGTTCTTCTCCTTTGCCGCCCTCGCCTATGCGGAGGACGGCGCGAAGTTCTTCTCCCCGGCGTATCTCAACATCAAGAGCGCGGAGTGGGTCTGGCTCGCCGTGTGTCTGGTGCTCATGCTCGCGGCGATCGCGCTCGCGCCGAAGCAGCGGCACAGCAAAAAGCTGCTGCTGATCCCGGCGCTCGTGATCAGCGTGGCAGCGCTCGCGATCATGCTGGAGCAGCGCTCGCTGTATACGGACGTCACGCGTGACTATCTCACCTGGGACGCCCAGCGCGAGGACGTCAACTACATCGAAAGCTACTCGCGCATCGAGCGCACGAACGACTGCTTTTCCGTCACGGGGCTGTATGAATTCACCTACCGCAGCGCCTCGACGACGCTCTTCCCCACGAACTTTGTGAACAAGGATGAGCACGCCGCGCTCGACAAATACTACGCCGAGCACCCCAAATCCTCCGACAGCGCTTATGCCGGAGCGCTGAAGGGGCAGAATCTGATCATGATCCTCATGGAGAGCGTGGACACCTGGATGGTCACGCCGGAGTATATGCCGAATCTTTATGCGCTCATGCAGGAGAGCGTGACGTTCTCGGACTATTACGCGCCGATGTACATCACGGCGGCGACGTTCAACAGCGAGTTTGCCGCGAACACGGGTCTTGCCGCGCCGCCGGTCGGCGTCTCGAACGACGCCTACGCCACCTACGCGTTTCCCTACTCCGCGGCGCATCTCTTCCGGGAAGCCGGCTACACGGCAAACTCCTTCCACGTGGGCAGCCCCGACGTCTACAACCGCGGGAACGTGCATCTGAATTTCGGCTTTCAGACCTATAACTCCGCAATGAACATGGGCGTGGACAACGTCTTTCTCGACAGCCAGCTCGTGCGCGCGCACGCACGCTACTCGCCGGGCAGGCCGTTTTTCAGCTTCCTGCTCACCTACTCCGTCCACGGTCCGCACAACGGCGACATGTGGGGCGCGATCGAGCCGCACTGGAACGAGGCAAACGCCGCCATTGACTTTGACAGCATGGAATTTCCCACCAAGCTCGACCGGGACGAATACACCTGCGCCATCTCGCAGGCCATGGAGACGGACGCCTTCATCGGCAGCTTCATGGAGCAGCTGCGCGCCGACGGCAGAGCCGAGAACACCGCCGTCATCTTCCTTGCCGACCACTACGCGAAGTACATGACGAACGCCGAGTTCGTGATGCAGCTCAAGGGCGTGCCGAACCGGGACTTTCTCACGCGCGTGCCGTTCGGCATCTGGTCGGAGCGTCTGGAGCCGCAGGTGATCGACAAGGCCGTGAGCATTCTCGACATCATGCCGACGATCGCGAGCCTGTTTGATCTCGACGTCGATCCGCGCTATTACCTCGGCAATGACATGTTCGACTCCGCCCCCGGTCTTGTGAACTTTGTCGACGGGCACTGGTACGACGGCACGACCTACTACGACGGCGGATATTACTCCGTGAGCAGGCCCGCAGCCGACGAGTCCGGCAAAAAGGGCTCGGCGGGCAAAAGCGCCGACGCCGGGACGCCAGGCAGCATCGCCCTCACCAGACTGCACGGCGTCACGCCCGAGCTCCGCGAGCAGACGAGCAGCGCTTCCCTGCGCATCCACACCGCCTGGCGCACGTTCCAGAGCAACTATTTTGCCTATCTTGCGCAGCAGAAGCATTCCTGACCGCATATTTTGTATGCGCGCCGGAGACCGTTTTCAGCGTCTCCGGCGCAGTTTTGTGAAAATGCGCGGTGAAAAACCGATTTCGAACGGGATTGTTGTCAGATCGACCGAAATTGCGCCGGCGTGTTGACACGGGGCTTTGGCGTTGCTAAAATAGAGCGAACATGAAACACGAGAAGGAGGTCGAACCCGTGGAGTTTCGCATCAAGGGCTGCCGTGCTTTGATCGACGGCGTTTTTGTCGCTGCGGACATGCTCTCTCGCGGCGGAAGCGTTTTTCCCGTCTCTCCGGAGGAGCCGAACTCCCCCGAGGTCCCTGTTTTTGAATTTCATAATTGTCTGCTGCTGCCCGGTCTGATAGATGTGCATGTACATCTTCGAGATCCGGGTTTTTCTTTTAAAGAGACCATGCGCACGGGCACCATGGCGGCGGCGCGCGGCGGCTACACGACCGTCTGCCCCATGCCAAACCTGAATCCCGTGCCGGACAGCCGCGAGACGCTCACTCTGGAGCTTCAGCGCATCCGGGACGACGCGGTCATCCGCGTGCTCCCCTACGCCGCCATCACGAAAGGCGAAAAGGGACAGGAGCTGGCAGAGCTCGAGGCGATGGCGCCGGACTGCTTTGCGTTCTCCGACGACGGAAAGGGCGTGCAGAATGCGGACATGATGCGCCAGGCGATGAAACGCACTTCGGCGCTCGGCAAGGTGATCGTGGCGCACTGCGAGGACGAAACGCTCCTTCACGGCGGCTGCATCCACGACGGGGCGTACGCGAAGGCCCACGGCCACCGCGGCATCTGCTCTGAGTCCGAGTGGAAGCAGGTGGAGCGCGACGTGCATCTGGCGGAGGAGACCGGCTGCGCCTATCACGTCTGCCACGTCTCGACCAAAGAGAGCGTCGCCATCATCCGCGAAGCCAAGGCGCGCGGCGTGGACGTGACCTGCGAGACCGCGCCGCACTATCTGCTGCTCACGGAGGACGATCTGCAGGAGGACGGACGCTTCAAGATGAATCCGCCCATCCGCGAGAGGGCAGACCGCGACGCGCTGCGCGAGGGACTCCTCGACGGCACGGTGGACATGATCGCCACCGACCACGCGCCCCACACGGCGGAGGAAAAATCCCGCGGGCTCGAAAAGAGCCTGATGGGCGTCGTCGGTCTGGAGTGCGCGCTTTCCGTTTTGTACACGGGGCTTGTGAAAACCGGCCTGATGCCGATGGAAACGCTCATCGACCGCATGACGGCGGCGCCCGCGCGGCGCTTTGGTCTGCAAAGCGGTCTGGAAGCCGGAAAGCCGGCTGACTTTCTGATTTTTGATCCCGATGAAGAATGGGTCGTCGACCCGAACGACTTTGCCTCCATGGGCCGAGCCACGCCCTTTGCGGGCGAGCGCGTGACGGGACGCGTAAAAATGACGGTATGCAAAGGAGAGATCGTATGGAACGCGTAAAACGCAAGCTCGTGCTGGAGACCGGCACGGAATACTACGGCTGCGGCTTCGGCGCAGGCTGCGAGACGGTGTGCGAGGCGGTGTTCAACACCTCGATGGTCGGGTATCAGGAGATCGTGTCCGACCCCAGCTACACGGGTCAGGGCGTCGTGATGACCTACCCCATCATCGGCAACTACGGCATCACGGACGAGGACTTTGAAACGAAAACCCCGACCATCAGCGCGCTGATCGTGCGCGAATACAACGACAACCCCTCGAACTTCCGCTACACCAAGACGCTCTCCGAGCTCATGGACGAATACGACATCCCCGGTATCTGGGGCATCGACACGCGCAAGCTCACGCGCGAGATCCGCGACGTGGGCAGCATGCGCATGCTGCTGACCGGCGCCGAGACCGACCGCGACGCTGCGGTGGCGCGGCTGAAAGGCACGCAGCTGCCCCGCGATCTCGTGCAGCGCGTCAGCTGCCGCAAGCGCTGGTACTCGCGCACCTCGAACCACCGCTTCAACGTCGTCGCCATCGACTGCGGCATCAAGCTCAACATCGTGCGCAGCTTAAACACGCGCGGCTGCAACGTGACGGTCGTGCCCTACAACACCACCGCCGAGGAGATCGCCTTCATGCAGCCGGACGGACTGTTTCTCTCCAACGGCCCCGGCGATCCGCAGGACGTGCCAGAGGTCGCCCAGGTCGTGCGAAAGCTCAGAGGCAAGCTCCCGATCTTCGGCATCTGCCTCGGGCACCAGATCATCTCGCTTGCCTACGGCGCCGAGACCTACAAGCTGAAGTTCGGTCACCGCGGCGGGAACCACCCCGTGCGCGATCTCACGACCGGCAGAATCGAGATCACGAGCCAGAACCACAGCTACGCCGTGCGCGCCGAGTCGCTGGAGGGCACGGGGCTTGCCGCGACGCATGTAAACCTCCTCGACGGCACCATCGAGGGCGTCTCCTGCGCGCGTGACCGCGTCTTCTCCGTGCAGTACCACCCCGAGAGCGCGCCCGGTCCGCAGGACAGCGGCTATCTCTTCGACCGCTTCATCGACCTGCTCGCCGAGAGCAAGGCCGAGCCCGACACCCAGATCTCGCTCTTCAGCGGAAAGGAGGCCTGACCGCCATGCCGAAACGCACCGACATCCACAAGATCCTTGTCATCGGCTCCGGCCCGATCGTGATCGGTCAGGCCGCCGAGTTTGACTACGCCGGCACGCAGGCGTGTCTGGCGCTGCGCGAAGAGGGCTATGAGGTCGTCCTCGCAAACTCCAACCCCGCCACCATCATGACCGACACCGCCATCGCGGACAAGGTCTACATGGAGCCGCTCACACCGGAATACGTCGGCCGCATCATCCGCTATGAGCGCCCGGACGCCATCATCCCCGGTCTCGGCGGTCAGACGGGTCTGAATCTCGTGACGCAGCTCTATGAATCGGGCGTCCTGCACGAGTGTCAGGTCGAGGTGCTGGGCACGCGCCCCGAGAGCATCGCCTGCGCGGAGGACCGCGAGAAGTTCAAAAAGCTCTGTGAGGCGCTGGGCGAGCCGGTGCTCCCGAGCCAGATCGCAACGAGCATCGACGAGTGCCGCCGCGCAGCGCGCGAGATCGGCTACCCCGTCGTGCTGCGTCCCGCGTTCACGCTGGGCGGCACGGGCGGCGGCTTTGCCGACGATGACGAGGAGCTGCGCGCCCTCGCCAAGAACGCCCTTGCCCTCTCGCCCGTGCATCAGGTGCTCGTGGAAAAGAGCATCAAGGGCTACAAGGAAATCGAATACGAAGTCATGCGCGACGCAAATGACACCGCCATCACCGTCTGCAACATGGAGAACCTCGACCCTGTCGGCATCCACACCGGTGACAGCATCGTCGTCGCGCCGAGCCAGACGCTGACGAACCGCGAATACCACATGCTGCGCGACAGCGCGCTGCGCCTGATCCGCGCGCTCGAAGTCGAGGGCGGCTGCAACGTGCAGTTTGCGCTCGACCCCGAGAGCTTCCAGTATTACCTCATCGAGGTCAATCCCCGCGTCTCGCGCTCCTCGGCGCTCGCGAGCAAGGCCAGCGGCTATCCGATCGCGCGGGTCTCTGCGAAGATCGCCGTCGGCATGACGCTCGACGAGATCATGATCGCCAACACTCCCGCCTCCTTTGAGCCGACGCTCGACTACGTCGTGACGAAGATGCCGCGCTTCCCGTTTGACAAGTTCGCCGGCGCCTCGAACAAGCTCGGCACACAGATGAAGGCCACGGGCGAAGTGATGAGCGTGGGCCGCACGATCGAGGAGAGCCTCTTAAAGGCGATCCGCTCGCTGGAAATCGGCGTGAGCCACGTCTACATGCCGAAGTTCCACCACATGCCGATCGAGGAGCTCATGGAGTACATCAAGATCGGCACGGACGACCGCATCTTCGCCATCGCGCAGCTGATGTGGCTGGGCGTGGACTACAACCGCATCTGCAACCTCACGGGCATCGACATGCTCTTCCTCGACAAGCTGCACAACATCGTCGAGCTCGAGCGCGCCATCAAGGACACGCCGTTCGATCCCGAGGCGCTGCTTGCCGCCAAGCGCATGGGCTTTTCCGACCACCACCTCGCGCACCTCTGGAAGTGCACCGAGCAGGAGGTCTCGGCCGAGCGGCAGAAGCGCGGCATCCGCCCCGTGTACAAGATGATCGACACCTGCGCGAGCGAGTTTGAAAGCTACATCCCCTACTTCTACTCCACCTACGAGCAGGAGAATGAATCCATCGTGTCTGACCGCGAGAAGATCCTCGTGCTCGGCGCGGGCCCGATCCGCATCGGACAGGGCGTGGAGTTTGACTACTCCACCGTCCACGCGGTCAAGACGATCCGCGAGGCGGGGTATGAGGCCATCATCATCAACAACAACCCCGAAACGGTGTCCACGGACTACACCTGCTCGGACAAGCTCTACTTCGAGCCGCTCACCGTCGAGGACGTGATGAACGTCATCGAGCTGGAAAAGCCCCTCGGCGTGATCGCAACGCTCGGCGGGCAGACCGCCATCAACCTCGTCGAGCCGCTGATGGAGCGCGGCGTGAAGATGATCGGCACGCAGCCCGACGCCATCGAGCGCGCGGAGAACCGCGACTGCTTTGAAAAGCTCCTGCTGGAGCTCTGCATCCCGCAGCCGAACGGCGAGGCCGTGACGAACATCCCCGCCGGCGTGCGCGCAGCCGAGCGCATCGGCTACCCCGTGCTCGTTCGCCCGAGCTATGTGCTCGGCGGCAGAGCCATGCAGATCGTCTCGAACGAATCCGCGCTGCGGCAGTATCTGGAGACCGCCGTGCGCATCGACGAAAAGCAGCCCGTGCTGGTGGACAAATACATCATCGGCCGCGAGGTCGAGGTGGACGCCGTCTGCGACGGCGAGAACGTCTTCGTCCCCGGCATCATGGAGCACGTGGAGCGCACGGGCGTCCACTCCGGCGACAGCATCAGCGTCTATCCCGCCGTGAGTCTGACCCCCGCCGTGAAAGAGACGATCCTGGACTACACGCGCAGGCTCGGACTCGGCATCGGCATCGTGGGGCTTTACAACATCCAGTTCATCGTGGACAAGCAGGACAACGTCTATATCATCGAGGTCAATCCCCGCTCGAGCCGCACGGTGCCCTTCATCTCCAAGTCCACGGGTTACAGCCTCGCCGACATCGGCACGCTCGCGATGCTCGGCCGCTCTCTCCGGGAGCAGGGCATCGACGTGATCTGCCCCAAGGACAAGCCGCGCTATTTCGTCAAGGCGCCCGCGTTCTCGTTCTCGAAGATCTCGGGGCTCGACGCCTACCTTTCCCCGGAAATGAAATCCACCGGCGAGGCCATCGGCTATGACAAGGCGCTCAACCGCGCCCTGTTCAAGGCGCTGCAGGCCAGCGGCATGAACGTCGCCAACTCCGGCACGGTCTTCGTCACGATCGCGGACTCCGACAAGGAAGAGGCCCTGCCGCTCATCCGGCGCTTTTACAATCTCGGCTTCAACATCGAGGCCACCGAGGGCACGGCGCGCTTCCTGCGCGAGCACGGCATCCGCACCCGCATCAAGAAAAAGCTCTCCGAGGGCAGCGACGAGATCCTGCAGTCGATCCGCCGCGGCTATGTGAGCTATGTCATCAACACGCGCGACATCAGCTCTCTGTCGAGCCACACGGACGGCTTTGAGATCCGCCGCTGCGCCGTGGAAAACAACGTCACGATCTTCACCGCGCTCGACACCGTGAAGGCTCTGCTCGACGTGCTGGAGGAGATCACGATCAGCATTTCGACCGTGGATATGTGATATGAAGCAATCTGTTTTTACTCTGATTCAAAACACACCGCTGACGGCTTCCGTCCACGAGCTGAAGCTGCGCGGCGACTGCTCGGCCATCACCGCGCCGGGACAGTTCGTGCAGGTCAGCGTCCCCGGCAAATTCCTGCGCCGCCCGTTCTCTGTCTGCGACTGCGAGGACGATGTGCTCACGCTCTGCGTGCGCAAAAGCGGCGCGGGCACGCATGCGCTCTGCGCCATGGAGCCGGGCGCGCAGCTCGATCTGCTCACCGGGCTCGGCAACGGCTTTTACACGCGCCATGTGACCCCCATGCCCCTGCTCGTCGGCGGCGGCAGCGGCGTCGGCGCGCTGTACGGTCTGGCAAAGGAGCTCTGTGAGCGCGGCAAGATCGTCACCGTCGCCATGGGATTCCGGACGGCAGCTGATGTATATTATGTTAACCAGTTTCAAGACCTCGGCGCCGACGTCTATGTCTACACCGAGGACGGCTCCCGCGGCGGCGCCGGGATGGCGACCGACGCCGTGGGACTGAACCATTCCGAGCTCTTCGCCTGCGGCCCGCTCGCCATGCTCGAGGAGCTGGACGCCTTGGAAGAGCGCGATGCACAGTTCTCGCTGGAGGCGCGCATGGGCTGCGGCTTCGGCGCGTGCATGGGCTGCACGATCGAAACGGTGAACGGTCCCAGACGCGTGTGCGCCGACGGCCCCGTATTTCCCGGAAAGGCGGTGCTCTGGTGACAACTTATGTAAACCTCTGCGGCATTCGTCTCGACAACCCGATCATCCCCGCCTCCGGCACCTTCGGCTACGGGCAGGAGTTTGCCCGGCTCTATGATTTAGACTGCCTCGGCAGCTTCTCCTGCAAGGGCACGACGCTTCAGCCGCGCTTCGGAAACCCCGCGCCGCGCATTGCCGAGGCAAACGACGGCATGCTCAATTCCGTCGGGCTGCAAAACCCCGGCATCGACGCCGTGATCGAGCGCGAGATGCCGGCCGCGGCTCAGATCTTTCACAAGCCCATCGTGGCAAACATCTGCGGCTTTTCCACGGAGGAGTACATCGCCGTGGCGGAGAAGTTTGACGCATGCCCGCAGGTCGGATGGCTGGAGCTGAATATCTCCTGTCCGAACGTGCACGGCGGCGGCATGGGCTTCGGCACGAGCTGCGAGACGGCTGCGGCAGTCACAAAAGCCGTAAAACGCCATGTACAAAAACCGCTCATCGTGAAGCTCACGCCGAACGTGACGGACATTGCCGCCATCGCCAAAGCCTGCGAGGAGGCGGGCGCGGACGGCATCTCGCTGATCAACACCCTGCTTGCCATGCGCATCGATCCCGCGACGCGCAGGCCGGTTCTGGCAAACACCACGGGCGGGCTCTCGGGCGCTGCGGTCTTCCCTGTGGCGGTGCGGATGGTCTGGCAGGTCTACAACGCCGTATCCGTCCCGATCATCGGCATGGGCGGCGTGCGAACGGCCCGGGACGTGATCGAGATGATGCTCGCCGGCGCGACCTGCGTCGGCGTGGGCGCTGAGAATCTGCGCAACCCTTACGCCGCGCGGGACATCGTCGCGGCGCTGCCGGACGAAATGGCAAAGTACAACATCGAAAATCTTTCCGATATCATAGGAGGTGCCCACCATGGCTAAGGACGTCATCATCGCCTGCGACTTTCCCTCCGGGGGCGAGACGCTGGCATTTCTGGAGCAGTTTGAGACCGAGCGCCCGTACGTCAAGATCGGCATGGAGCTCTTTTACGGCGCGGGGCCGGACATCGTCCGCGCGATCCGCGACCGCGGGCATCCGATCTTTCTGGATCTGAAGCTCTGCGACATTCCGAACACGGTCAAAAGCGCGATGCGCGTGCTGCGCGACCTCGGCGCGGACATGGTGAACCTGCACGCGTTCGGCACGCGCGCCATGATGGAGGCGGCCCTCGAGGGGCTCACCCGTCCGGACGGGACGCGCGCGCTGCTGATCGCCGTGACCCAGCTCACGAGCACGAGCGAGGAGCGCATGAAAAAAGAGCTTCTCATCGACCGCCCGCTTTCCGACACCGTGCTGCACTATGCCGAGAACGCGAAGCTCGCCGGTCTCGACGGCGTGGTCTGCTCGCCGCTGGAGGCAGGGCTCGTGCATGAGCGCTGCGGGATGGACTTTCTCACCGTGACGCCCGGCGTGCGCTTTTCTGACAGCGCCGTCGGCGATCAGGTGCGCGTGACGACGCCGGAGCGCGCCCGCACGCTCGGCTCTGATTACATTGTGGTCGGCCGCCCGATCACTAGAGCGGAAGACCCCGTTGCGGCCTACCGCCGCTGCGTAAATGAATTTCTGGGAGGTTAAAGCCATGGAAACCGTTATTGCCCGCCATCTGCTGGAGATCGGCGCCGTATTCCTCCGTCCGGAGGAGCCCTTTACCTGGGCCAGCGGCATCAAAAGCCCCATCTACACCGACAACCGCCTGATTCTCACCGCGCCCGAGGCGCGTGAGCGGGTCGAATCCAAGCTCGCCTTTACGATCAAGCAGCACTATCCCGAGGTCGAGGTGCTCATGGGCACCGCCACCGCCGGCATTGCGCACGCAGCGATCGCGGCGCACCTGATGGGTCTGCCGATGGGCTATGTCCGCTCCGGCGCAAAGGATCACGGACGGCAGAACCGCATCGAGGGAAAGCTGACCCCGGGCCAGAAGGTTGTCGTGGTGGAGGATCTCATCTCCACGGGCGGCAGCGTCATCACCACGGTCGAAGCCCTGCGCGAGGCGGGCGCCGAGGTGCTCGGTGTCGTGAGCATCTTCACCTACGGCATGCAGCGCGGAAAGGACGCGCTCGCAAAGGCCGGGATCGAGGCTGTGAGTCTCACAAATCTCGACTCCGTCGCCGCCGTCGCCGCCGAAGAGGGCTATATCAGCGAGCACGACGTCGCGCGCATTCTCGCCTTCCGCGACAACCCCTCCGACGAATCATGGATGGAGAAGCGGGCATGAGACACCTCATTGACATTCGGGATTTCTCCCCTGCGGAGCTGGACCGGCTTCTGGATCTCGCGGACGCCATCATGGCGGATCCCGCCGCCTATCGCGACGCCTGCCGGTACAAAAAGCTCGCCACGCTGTTTTTTGAGCCCAGCACGCGCACACGCCTGAGCTTTGAGGCGGCGATGTATGAGCTCGGCGGCGAGGTGCTCGGATTCTCCGAGGCCAACAGCTCCTCCGCCGCCAAGGGCGAGACTGTGGGCGACACGGTGCGCGTCGTGAGCTGCTACGCGGACATCATCGCCATGCGCCACCCTGTCGAGGGCGCGCCGATGGCGGCGTCCATGGTCACGGGCGTGCCGATCATCAACGCGGGCGACGGCGGACACTGTCATCCGACGCAGACGCTCACGGATCTGATGACGATCCGCCGCGAAAAAGGCAGCCTGAACAACTTCACGATCGGTCTCTGCGGCGATCTGAAATACGGCAGGACCGTGCACTCGCTCATCGCGGCACTCTCGCGCTGCACGGGCGTGAAGTTCGTGCTGATCTCTCCGGACGAGCTCGCGATCCCGGACTATGTGAAAACAGACATTCTGGACGCGCAGGGGCTGCGCTACTCCGAGACCGCCGATCTGGAGGCGGCAATGCCGGAGCTGGACGTGCTCTACATGACGCGCATCCAGCGCGAGCGCTTTTCCGACCCCGCAGAGTATGAGCGTCTCAAGGACAGCTACATCCTCACGCCCGAAAAGCTCCGCACGGCAAAGGCAGATCTCTCGATCCTCCATCCCCTGCCGCGCGTGAACGAGATCGCCGTCGAGGTGGACGACGACCCGCGCGCGAAGTACTTCACGCAGGCGCTCTGCGGCAAATATGTGCGCATGGCGCTGATCCTCACGCTGCTCGGCATGGCGGAGCGCGGCGAGACTTCAGCGCCGATCCCCGAGGTGCGCGCAGCCGGTCTTCGCTGCCGCAACCCGCGCTGCATCACCGCCGCCGAGGGGCAGTTAAAGCCCCGCTTCAAGCGCGCCGAGGGCGACGCTCTCCGCTGCGTCTACTGCGAGGCAAAGGTATAATTCCAACAGGAGCAGACGACCTGTCTGCTCCTGTTTTTTATCGTCTGAACCCGTTTTTGTGCAAAAAGCCTGTTAAATAATAGATTAGTTCAATTAGCCTTGTGCAACCTGCTTTTTTCCGCTATAATGCACCGTGAGGTGATTTTCTATGCCGTTCAAAATCGTAAAGAAAGAACAACTCTCCGATAACATGTTCCGCGTGACCTTCCACGCACCGCTCGTAGCGCGCCGCGCCCAGCCGGGACAATTTCTGATGTTCCGCGTGGACGAGTTCGGCGAGCGTATGCCGATCACGATCTCCTATTTTGATCGCGAAGCGGGCGACGTGACCGTCATCATGCAGCGCGTCGGCAGCACGACTGCCCTGCTCGCCAGCATGAACGAGGGCGACTATGTCGCCGACGTGGTGGGTCCGCTCGGCAATCCCGCTGAGTTTGACAACATGCGCAAGGTCGTCGTCGTGGGCGGCGGCTCCGGCTGCGCGATTGCCTGGCCGCAGGCGAAGGGCGCTTTCGACAGAGGATGTCATGTTGATATCATCGCGGGCTTCCGCACCAAGGGCATCGTCGTCCTCGAGGACGAGATGCGCGCCTACTGCAAGAATCTCTATATGATGACCGACGACGGCTCCTACGGCGAAAAGGGCTTCACCACCGTGAAGCTCAAAGAGCTGCTGGAAAAGGCCAAGGCCGAGGGCGAGCAGTATGACACCTGCATCTGCATCGGTCCGCTGCCGATGATGAAATTTGTGTGCCAGATCACGAAGGAATACGGCGTGCACACCATGGTCGACATGAACTGCATCATGATCGACGGCTCCGGCATGTGCGGCGGCTGCCGCCTGACCGTGGACGGCCAGATGAAGTTCACCTGCGTCGATGGTCCTGAGTTTGACGGCCACCTCGTCGACTTTGACGAGGCGATCGCCCGCTCCAAGATCTATGAGAAGCAGGAGCAGCGCGTGTTCCAGCGCCGCCACCACTGCACGCTGCAGGAGCTGGCGGATCGCGAAGAAGCGGCGCGCGCAGCAGCAAAGGAGGGCAAATAAGCATGGCTACGAATCTTTCTCCCAAAAAGAATCCGATTCCCGAGCAGGAACCGAATGTCCGCAATAAAAACTTTGACGAGGTCGCCCTCGGCTACACCGTGGAGCTCGCGCTCGACGAGGCGAGCCGCTGCCTGCAGTGCCGCCGCCCGATGTGCGTGACGGGCTGCCCGGTCAACGTCAAGATCCCCGACTTCATCAAGCTCATCACCCAGGAAGACTTCAAGGGCGCTTATCACAAGATCCTTGAGGACAGCTCTCTGCCCGCCATCTGCGGCCGTGTCTGCCCGCAGGAGAACCAGTGCGAAAGCAAGTGCGTGCGCGGCATCAAAGGCGAGCCCGTCGGCATCGGCCGTCTGGAGCGCTTCGTGGCCGACTGGGTCATGCAGAACGCGGACGAAATGCCCGCCAAGCCCGAGCGCAACGGTCACCGTGTCGCGGTCGTCGGCTCCGGCCCCTCCGGCCTTGCCTGCGCGAGCGATCTGGCCAAGCTCGGCTATGACGTGACGGTGTTCGAGCACCTGCACAAGGCCGGCGGCGTGCTGGCCTACGGCATCCCGGAGTTCCGTCTGCCGAAGGCGCTCGTGCAGAAGGAGATCGACAAGCTCACCGCCCTCGGCGTTGAGATCCGCTGCGACGCCACCGTCGGCAAGGCGCTGATGATCGACGAGCTGCTGTCGGACGATAAGGACGTCGGCGGCTACGAGGCCGTGTTCATCGGCTCCGGCGCCGGTCTGCCCGTGTTCCAGAAGATCCCCGGACTGAACTACTGCGGCGTGTTCTCCGCCAACGAGTTTTTGACCCGTATCAACCTCATGAAAGCCTTTGACGAGCGCTACGACACACCGCTCATGCCCATCAGCAAGGTCTGCGTCGTCGGCGCGGGCAACGTCGCGATGGACGCCGCGCGCTGCGCCAAGCGTCTCGGCGCGGAGGTCACCGTCGTCTACCGCCGCAGCGAGAAGGAGATCCCCGCCCGTAAGGAGGAGTTCGAGCACGCGAAGGAAGAGGACATCGTCTTCAAGCTCCTGACGAACCCCGTGGAGATCCTCGCGGACGAGAACGGCTGGGTGCGCGGCATCCGCTGCATCGAGATGGAGCTCGGCGAGCCCGATGAGCGCGGCCGCCGCCGTCCGATCGAGAAGCCGGGCAGCGAGTTCGAGATGGAGTGCGACGCCGTCATCATGGCGCTCGGCACCAGCCCGAACCCCCTGCTGCGCAAGGTCACGCCCGACATGGAATACAACAAGAAGGGCGGCATCGTGACGGACGAGCACGGCGTCACGTCGAAGCCCGGCGTCTTCGCCGGCGGCGACGCGGTGACGGGCGCTGCCACCGTCATCAAGGCCATGGGCGCCGGCAAGGAAGCCGCCGCTGCCATTGACAGATACATCAAATCCAAGTAAAATAGTGACCGCCGGATCCTTTTCCGGCGGTCATTTTATATGCAAAGGAGCCTACGCTCATGTTTTGTCCCAACTGCGGAAAGTCTCTGCCGGACGGCGCGAAGTTCTGCTCCGGCTGCGGCACGAGGCTTGACAGTCTCTATGCCGAACCGGCGCCGGCGCCGAAGCGCGCGAAGAAACGGCGTGTCTGGCCGATCATCCTCGCTGTCGTACTGCTTGCAGCGGCGGTCGGCGGCTTTCTCGCCTACCGTCACTATGTGGTGAAGCCGCGCGAGGCGACGGACGATCTGATCCGCTGCCTGAAGAAGTCCGACGCCTACGAGAGCGCCGAGGATTTCCGAAGCCGTGTCGACGACGGGCATTACAACTACTTCGACGCCGTCAAATCGGACTATGGCAAGGCAGAGCTCGCAGATTACTTCGACGATCTGTTCCGCGACGAGGACTATCACGAATATGTCCACGACGCGAGCGTCCTGATTGCAAGCGGCTACCTCAACTCCTATGACTACACCGCGGATCAGTACATCAAGGACTCCGCGCTCCAGCGTCTCTGGGAGATGGGCAGCGCGATCAGCCCCGACGACGTCAGCCGCATCACGGACGACAGCTATGCCGATGACCAGAGCGGCGTCTACTTCCGCGGCGTGCGCATCGAGGACCATGACCGGGTTTCCGATCACAAGATGTTTGTAGACGCCGATGACGCGGAGCGTTACTGCGGCATCGTCACCGGACGTGTCTATGGCTCGATCTTCGTCTGGCCGGTGTCCGAGTGGGAGAACGGATACATCGTCATCGACGCCGATAACGGCAGCTACCTGTATGTGCAGGGCAGCTACTCCGACCCGACTGGAGATTGAATGCAAAAAGCGGACGGCGCTGAGCAAATCGCTCAGCGCCGGTTTTGTTTTTAAAACAGCAGCCATGCCAGAAACGGCATCGTGACGGCGCAGAGCACCGTGCTTGTAAAAATGATCTCGGATGAGAGCGATTCATCCCTGCCGTGCGTGATGCACAGCACCGTGATGATCATGGCGGAGGGACACGCGGCGATCAGCACCGGGATGCCGAGCATGACGGTGTCTGTGATCACAAGCCGCAGGATCGCCCAGACGGCAATCGGAAGCACCAGCAGCCGCACCGCTGCCGCGGCATATACGCGGAGACTGCCGAACGCCTTGCGCGCCGGAATGCCGCCGAGCGACGTGCCGACGATGATCATCGACATCGGGATCGTCGCCGCGCCGAGCACGGAGATCGTCTCCCCGATCACATGCGGGACCGGTAGGT
The DNA here is from genome assembly GCA_900316745.1 of uncultured Eubacteriales bacterium. Lineage (GTDB taxonomy): Bacteria > Bacillota > Clostridia > Oscillospirales > Oscillospiraceae > CAG-103. The sequence continues at coordinate 131,933 of ONEB01000011.1, forward strand.
GCGTCAGATAGAGCGCCGCAGCTGCGAGCGTCGCGATCAGGGGCGCGGTGAAGATCTGCTTCCACGCGATGCGCCCCGTTCCGGTGCGACGCAGCTGCGCCGTGCCGAGCGTATACAGCAGGATATTGAACGGGATGTTCGAGATCGCGGCATAGAACACCGCCTGCTCTCCGAACACCGCAGCCACGACCGGAAAGCCGACAAAGGCATTGTTCGGAAACATCATCGTCAGGCGCAGCACGCTCTCGTCGTCCCGGTCGCGCCGGAGCAGGCGCGCAAAGCCCCACGCCACCAGAAAGCTGATGAAAAACATCGCAGCAAACGCGGCAAAGTACTCCAGCAGCACGATGCCGCCCGCGACGGTCTCCGCGCTGACGACGGAGTTTAAGATCGTGGCGACCAGCAGCACATTCATCACGACCGGCGTGACCTTCTGGTTGAACGCGGCGTTTGTGAGCCCGAGCTTCGCGCAGCAGAACCCGATCAGCATCAGCAGCACAAGCACCGCCATTTTCTCGATGATCGGCATAATTTCCATTGGCATCCGATCCTCCCAAAGCAGTTTTTTCTCAAAAATACCGCCCTCCGTGGAAGGCGGTATTGTGTGTTTTTTGTTCGCTCAGCCCTCGTAAACGCCGGAGCCGACAAACCGCGAATAATCCGCGCTGAAGTGGCTGGGCGCGACCGCGCCGCTGCTGCCGCCTGCGGGGAGATTCTTCAGCTCAACGGAATAGGTGATTCCGCCGATGAAGCTCTCCTGCTCGGCGTAGTAGGTCTTATAGAAGACACGCGCGAGCGGGATCTCATGATCGGTCAGATTCATGACGGTAATGGTGTCGTCGCCGTTGTTTACCAGCAGGAGCTGGTCATCCGCCGTAGGCAGATAATCGACATGCGCGACCAGGCGGCTTTTGAGCTTGAGCACCTCATTGGCGTTGAACGCGTGCCTGTTCGCCGCAAGCACCACGCAGCGCTGCCCCGCCGGGAGGTTGGAGAGCTTGAACGCGACCTCCTCGCCGTTGATGTCGAACACATATTCAGCGTACTGCACATCCTGCTCGCCGTCGTTGCGGAACTGCAGCGCCAGCACGTTCGAGACCGTTTCGTCGGAGCCGTCCTCCAGGAACGGGCCGTCGTAGGCGTTCAGGCGGCGGATCGCGATCTGATAGTCGCCGTCGGTCATCGTGCTCCACGGCGTATCTGCCTCGCCGCCGGCGCCGCCGTTATCGGCAGAGACGTTGGAAACATTGCTGTCGCCGGGCTGAACCGGAGGCGGCGTGACGACCGTGCCGTCGGCCTGCGTGATGGTTCCGTCGGGGGAAATCACGGTTCCGTCCGGCTGCTCAGTCGTGCCGTCGGGGTTGATCACCGTGCCGTCGGCCAGCTCCTTCGCGCCGTCGGGATAGACCTTCGTGCCGTCCTCCATGACGGTGGGCTCGCCGCCGTGATTGTTGCTTTTCAGGTCATTGCGCGCGAGCAGGAAGATGCCGACCATGACGGCGATCACAGCTGCGGTGATGCCGATGATCTTGTTGCGGCGCACTCTGGCGAGCTCCTTGAGCGCGGAGGCGCTTTTTTTCCTGTCGTCGGGCTTTGCCGTTTTGCTCTTCGCCTTCTCTTTCGCCTTCTGTTCAGACGGCTTTTCAGGCTCGGCAGCTTCTTTTTCCTCGGGCTTTGCTTCGGCCGTCTGCTCCGTCTCGGCTTCCGGGGCCGGAGCCTCCGGAGCTTCCGCGGCTTCCGGATCCACAGCCGCGCCCTTGGCTTTCAGCTCCATGGCGGCAGCTTCCAGCGCCTGCTCAATCTCTTTCTTTTCGTCGGTCATGCTTCTTCGGCCTCCTTTAATACAGTTCGGCATGCATGCGGTGTCGCGCGCATCAGATCGCAGCGATATTGGGGCTTTGTGGTATAGTCGCCGGTCTCGGTATAGACCATGGCGGCACAGGTATGACAATAGTCCTTGGCGTCGCAGGTGGTGCATTCCGGCGCGAGACGCAGCGCGCTCGCCCGCTCGCGGATGCGTGTCCACGCTTCGTCAAAGCCGATCTCAAACGGCATTTCAGCGGGATCATTGAGCATGCCGCAGGGAATCATGCGGCCGTCCCATGTGACCCAGAACGCGCTTTTTCCGGCGCGGCAGCGCATCTTGTCGCCCTCGCAGTCCACACCCAGCGGATCCTCCTCCGGGGGCTGGTGCTCCTCGATGGCGGTGCAGTAATTGTGCAGATTCTCCGCGCCGCGCTGCAGCAGGCGAATGCGCGCTTCCGTGTATGCGCAGTCTTCGGCGGAGAAACGCTCGTTTTTCCCGATGCTGCTCTCATCCCGTCTGAGCGGCGGGAACATGTAGCTTGTGGCCTGCAGGATCAGCTTGTGCTCATCGCTGTATCGGATAATCTCCTCCAGATCGCAGACGTTATCGGGCGTGACGCTGCAATTGAGCTTTACGAGAATGCCCGCCTCGCGCAGCAGATCAATCGCGTGCGTGACAACGGTATGCCCCGTCGGGTGACCGCAAAGCCGCGCATACGTTTCATCTGACGATCCGTAAAGCGTAATGTTCACGCGCTGCGGCGGATTTTCTTTCAGCCAGGCGACCGTCTCCTCGTTGATGAGCGTCGCATTCGTGTTGATGGAAATCACAAATCCCATCGCGCGCAGCGCCTCATAGAGCTCGCGGAAATGCGGATAGGTAAACGGCTCGCCGCCCGTGAGCAGCAGCATAAGCGTGCCGCGCTCGCGCATCTGGCGCGCCAGATCGAGCCATTCCTCAACCGTGCGCAGCCGCTTGCCGGATGCTTCAACCTCCTCCGGCGTCATGCGCACATAGCACATCTTGCATGCCATGCTGCACATGGGCGTAAGCTCGAATGTGCCGGAAAGCGGGATACCGGCGAGGTCGGCACGACGGTGCAGATGCTCGACCAGCAGGGCTTCCCCTCGTTCAGCAATCATTTCGATTCCTCCATGGAAAGTGTTGTCTGCAGCAGACGAACTGCGCGCTCGTCCGGCGTGCACCGCAGCATATAGACCGGGACGTCCCGGCACAGCTGCAAAAGCTGGTCGACGACCGCGGTGTGCCCCGCATCGTGCCAGCGCTGTATGGCAGTTTCAGAATAGATCAGACGGAACGCCGTGCCCGGTCCGAGGCGCTCGATCGTGTTTTCAGGCGCCTGACGCAGCACCACGATCGCGCGGATCGGCGCCGATTCATTGCGGAAGATCTGGCTGGAGCCGGCAAACGGAAAGCCATACGCCGTCCACACGCCGTTGACATTCCGGATCACGGACCGGTCGCCGTTGAGCTGTTCGGCATCGGTGTATCGTTCCCACAGCTCCGCCTGCGTGCTCTTGCCCGTTCCGGACGGCGCAGTGAAAAGAATCGCGCCGTTTTGGAAGCGAATCAACGAGCTGTGCAGATTGATCACGTGCAGCGCAGAGAGCATATACTCGACGCATCCGACGTCAAGCGCATTGTTCAGAAGGCGAAAGCGTTCCTCCCTGCCCGGATAAATGTACCCGCGCACATGCAGAGGGTCGGCGTCGAATATATGGATGCAGGCGCACGGCTCTGACGTCACCATGGGGACCCGCTCCAGAAAAAAGCCGTCATCAGCGCGCCAGACCGTCAGGTATTCCTCCGACAGCATCGGCTCTGAAAGCTCCGGCTTTCCGAGCGTGAACGAATAGGAACAGTCGGCTTCTCCCGGCTCGCAGAGAAACGGCAGGTAGTTCTCTCCCACCTCTACCGGATAGGGCGTCGATACTTTCCAGCGGGCGCCCGCCATATTCAGATAAAGCTCCTGCTGCTCCATTGCCGCCTCTTTCCGATACTCACAGTTATCCATAATACACTATTTTATTATTTTATCGCAAATTGTCTGTTTGTGCAAGAGTAAATCCGATACAAACAGCGGGCGATCCCGGATCGCCCGCTGTGAAAGAATGCATCAGGATTCAGATTGGAGCGCGTCTCTGCGCGCCTTGAGCGTTTCGAGAAACGCATACGGAACGTGCAGATCGCCCATGCCCGTGCCGAGGGAGATGTGCGGCTTGCGGGTGCCGTGGTAGTCAGACCCGCCGGTGCAGATGAGCCCGTGCGCGCGCGCCATCTCAAACACCGACCGCTGCTGCGCGGGAGTATAGGTGGAGTACATGCCCTCCAGCCCGACGCATCCCGCCTCAGCCGCCGCCGCGACCATGGCTCTGCGCCGCGGCTCGGTATAGCGATACTGATACAGATGCGCGACCACGGGCAGTCCGCCCGCCTTGCGCACGGCGCGGATGTAGTCCGTGAGCGGGATATGATAGCGCTCCACATAAAAGGGTCTGCCCTTCCCCATCAGCTCCACGACGCCGGTGCGAATATCCGGCACGACGCCTTTCTTCATCAGGATCGCCGCGACATGGGGTCTGCCGAGCATGATCTGGCCGGGATATTCCGCTCTCATCTCATCCATGTCGATGGGATAGCCCGCGTCGTGCAGGCGATTTACCATCTTCTCATTGCGCTGCACCCGCTCGCGCACTGCAAGCTCCATCAGCTCCAGCAGCGCGGGGCACTCGCGGTCCGCGTAATAGGCCAGCAGGTGCACATGCTCCCCGTCGTGCACGGTGGAGAGCTCCACGCCCGGCACGACCTCTACGCCGAGACGCTCGCCCGCCTCAGTCGCCTCGTCGATGCCGGAGAACGTATCATGGTCGGTAATCGCGATGGCCCGCAGTCCCAGCCGCGCGGCCTTTTCCACCACGGCGGTCGGCGTATCTGAGCCGTCGGATTTCAGCGTGTGTACATGCAGATCGATCTGATCCGTCAAATCGGCACCTCCTCCGGACGCACATCATCCTGCCACAGGACGTACAGCATCCCCTTTTTTACTGCGATCTCGGCCGGCTCGCCGATAAAGGCGTTGCTCACGCCGAAAGGATATCCTCCCGTGATCGCACCGTCTTCGAGTGTATATTTCAGATTGCGCAGCGTGACGCCGCTGCACGGCGCACCGGCGCAGAAAACGGAGAGCGTCCCCGCAGCCGATGCAGGAAAGCGCAGCGCGCCGTGTTCCAGAAGCGTGACGTTCCAGCCGTCGCCGACAAGCATCCCCTGCGCGCCGTGGAGTCTGAGAAACTGCAGCGTCTGAAGGCTTGCGACGGTCATGTCGAGCCGTCTGCCGCCGAGGACGCCGTACAGCTCAAAACGCCGATAGCCGCGCTCCATTGCCCAGCGAATGGCAAGGATCGTATCGGTGTCGTCCTTGATGGGCGAATGCGAGATGACATTCGGGTGCTTCGGCGGCGCGCCGAGGGAGTCATAATCGCCGATGACAACATCCGGCATGATCTCCGCCGTTTTGAGCGCGGTATACCCCGCGTCCGCCGCGATGAGGAGGTCTCCCTCTCCCGGCTGCGGCAGGCATCCGTCCAGCGGCGCTGCGCCGACAATATAACAAACAGGTTCCATCCGATCTACCTCAACTGATGATGTAACAAGATATTTTAGCACAGAACGTCGCAGGCCGCAAGGGTGCAAACAGCGTCCTTTCCTGCCGTATTTCCCGGGCGAGCGAATCTGCGCTGCGTCATGATTTGATGATTGATGTTTTTTCACGCGTATGATATTATATGTATTTGACAGTATCCGATGAAAGGCGACGATCAACCCCATGAGAATGCGAAAGAAACCGAACCTGATTCCGCGTATGGAGCGCTGTGCCGCGATCCAGATCAAAGACCCTGAGACGCTTCAGGGCAAGTGGCTGGAGACATTTCCCGGGCACAGGGCGCTGCATCTGGAAATCGGCTGCGGCAAGGGACGCTTTACGGCGGACACCGCCGAGCAGAACCCGGACATGTTTCTCGCCGCCATCGAAAAGGTGCCGGACGCGATGGTCGTCGGCATGGAGCGCGTGACGGATCGCGGCCTTACCAACGTCCGGTTTCTGGACAAGGACGCGGTCGATCTGATGCGTTTCTTTGCCCCCGGCGAGGTCTCGCGCATCTACATCAACTTCCCCGACCCGTGGAAGAAGTCGCGGCAGAAAAAGCGCCGTCTTACGTTCCCGGGCTTTCTCGCGATCTACGCCAATCTCCTGCCGATGGGCGGCGAGATCTGGTTCAAGTCCGATAACGATCCGCTCTTCGAGTGGTCGCTCGAGCAGTTTCAGTCCGAGGGCTGGCTTTTGCGCGAGGTCACGCGCGACCTGCACGCAAACGGTCCCGTCGGCGTGATGACGGACTATGAGGCGAAATTCTATGAGCAGGGCGTCACGATCAACCGGCTTGTGGCGGTCAAAACGGAGGACACGAAATGCGAATTATTTCCTGGAATGTCAACGGGCTCCGCGCCTGTCTGAAAAAGGGCTTCGAGGACACGTTCTGGGGTCTGGACGCGGACTTCTTCTGCCTGCAGGAGACAAAGCTCCAGCCCGGTCAGTTGGAGCTCGAGCTCCCCGGCTATGAGCAGTTCTGGTGCTCAGCGGAGAAAAAAGGCTATTCCGGCACGGCGGTCTTCGCGCGCAGGACGCCCATCAGCGTGCAGTATAACCTCGGCATCGAGGAGCACGACCACGAGGGGCGCGTGATCACGCTGGAATATGAGGAGTTCTATCTCGTGTGCGTCTACACGCCGAACGCGCAGGACGGGCTCAAGCGCATCGACTACCGCATGGCGTGGGACGACGCGTTCCGCGGCCACGTCACCGCGCTCGACGCCAAAAAGCCCGTGATCATCTGCGGCGACATGAACGTGGCGCACGAGGAAATTGACCTGAAGAATCCCAAGACGAACCGCGGCAACGCGGGCTTCTCGGATGAAGAGCGCGGCAAGTTCACCGAGCTTCTGGACGCGGGCTTTACCGATACGTTCCGCGCGCTCTACCCCGACGCGGCCGGCGCGTACTCCTGGTGGAGCTACCGGTTCAACGCCCGGGCTAACAACGCCGGATGGCGCATCGACTATTTCCTGGTCTCCGACCGTCTGCGCGAGCAGGTGGACAAGGCCTACATCTGCCCTGAGATCTTCGGCAGCGACCACTGCCCCGTGGGACTGGATATCCGATGGTGAAGATCGGAAATGTCTCCCTCTCCGGGCGCGTGGTTCTCGCGCCGATGGCGGGCGTGACGGACGCGGCGTTTCGCGGCGTGTGCCATGCGCTCGGCGCGGCGCTGACGTGCACCGAAATGGTGAGCGCCCGCGCGCTGGTATACCGGGATAAAAAGACCGAAAGCCTGCTCTTCTGCCCGCCGGAGCATCACCCGGTCGCGGCGCAGATCTTCGGGCACGAGCCGGAGATCATGCGTGATGCCGCGCCATACGCATTGGAATTGTCCGGCGCGGACATTCTGGACATCAACATGGGCTGCCCCGTCGGGAAGATCATCCGCAGCGGCGACGGCAGCGCACTGATGAAAGATCCAGACCTCGCGGGCCGGATCGTGGAGGCGGTTGTGCATGCCGTGGACGTCCCGGTGACGGTGAAATTCCGCAAGGGCTGGGACGGCGGCAGTGTGAACGCCGTGGAATTTGCCAAAGTGATCGAGCAGGCGGGCGCGAGCGCCATCGCCGTACACGGACGCACGCGCGTGCAGATGTACGCGGGCAAGGCAGACTGGGACATCATCCGCGATGTGAAAAGCGCGGTCTCGATTCCGGTGTTTGCCAACGGCGACGTGTTTTCCGGTGCGGACGCGGCGCACATTCTGCGCTACACGGGCGCCGACGGCGTGATGATCGGGCGCGGCTGCTTCGGTGATCCGTGGCTGTTTGAGCGCGCGAACGCCGCCCTCGCGGGCAAGCCCGAGCCGGAGCTCCCGCCCCTGAAAGAACGAATCGACCTCGCCGTGCGTCAGATCGAGACGGCGGCTGTGCAAAAGGGCGAGCGTCTCGCCTGCATTGAGGCGAGAAGCCAGTTTTGCTGGTACCTGCGCGGGGTTCGCCGCGCCTCGGAATATAAGCAGGATGTGGTGCACGTGTCGTCGCTCGAGGAGCTGCGGCAGGTTGCAAGGCGCATCCAGCTGAACCTGACATGGCCATGACGAGAGAAGAAGAATACGCCGTCGTAGAGCGTGTGCGCGCCGGAGACACCGACGCCTTTGAAGCGCTGGTGACGGCGTATCAGAAGCAAATTTACAATCTGACGCTGCGCTATGTCACCCTGCCGGAGGACGCGGCGGATCTGACGCAGGAGGCATTCCTGCGCGCCTATCGGAGTCTGGACAGCTTCCGGGGCGACAGCCGGTTTTCCGTGTGGCTGTACCGGCTCGCGACGAATATCTGCATCGGTTTTCTGCGCAGCCGAAGCCGCGGCACAGCCTCCTCCCTCACGGTGGAAAACGAGGACGAGGAGATCGAAGAGCTCGATGTGCCGGACGCGAGGTTTGAGCCGCAGAAGGAGCTGGAGCGCCTTGAGCTGCAGCGCGCAGTGCGCGAAGGACTCCGGCTGCTCAGTGAGGACGCGCGCGAGATCGTGATTCTGCGCGAGCTCGAGGGTCTGAGCTACGCCGAAATCGGCGAGCGTCTCAGTCTGGAGGCCGGCACCGTAAAGTCCAGACTGTTCCGCGCGCGGAAGGCGCTTTGTAACTATCTGCGGGAAAGTGGGAACATTCCTGACGGATTCTCGTCAGATAAAAAGACGAGCGGAGGTGAAAAGGAATGAGCGCATGTGAGCGTTATGAAGCGGATCTGAGCGCGCTGCTGGACGGCGAGCTGGATGCCGCAAAGGAAGAGGAGTTGCGCGCGCACATGGCCGTCTGCCCGGAATGCCGGGAGCTCTACGAGACCTTTTCCCTCCTGCACAAGGACGCGCAGGAGCCGCCCGCTGCGCTGGCAGCGGGGATCATGGCCGCGGTCCGCGCCGAGGCGGCCGGAACGGGCAAGGTCACCCAGATGCCCAAGCCGAAAAGCCACTGGAAACCCTGGCTTGCCGCCGCGGCGTGTTTCGTCGTGATCGTCGGCGCGGTTTCGATTCCGCGTCTGCTCTCGCAAAGGCCGAGCGAGCCCGTGACCCCCTCTGTGCGCACGATGCCGCAGCCGGACGAGTCCGCAGCGCCGGAGACGACGCCGGTCGTCACACCCAGCGCAGCGCCGACCGCCTCCCCGGCTGTTACCCCCGACGGAAGCGGCAATGCATGGACGCCCTCCAAGAATCACAGCGGCGGAAGCGGCAGCGCTCCGGTCGTCACGCCTGCGCCGACCCCGACGCCGATCCCGACGCCGGTTGTCACCGCCTCCGGCACGGATGAAACGCCGCCGCCGGACAGACAGGACCCTTCCCCGTCAGACGCGCCGGACGAGCCCGTGACGATCTCTGATCCGGACAGCATAGACAAGCTGAAAGACCTGCTCGGTCCCGCCACGCCTGTGGACGCGCCGAGCTGGACCAAGCTTCCCATTCTGGTGATCCGGGAGCAGGAGCGCACGCTCCTCGCTGTCTATCTTGACGGTGCTGACGTGATCTACACCACGGACGGCGAGCAGTTTTACCGCTGCGCCGACGCCGCGGAGTCCCTGATCGAGTATCTCGCACAGCCGTAATATCCGAACAAGCACAAAGTGCCGCTCATTTTCGAGCGGCACTTTATTTATATTTATAATTGACAACGTGATGATTCGGTGCTATATTGATTTGCGAACGAATCCGGGAATCAGTCGCAAATTCAAAAAATGGAGATGAAACGCGACATGGCATATAAGACGAAGCAGCGCGAGGCGCTGCTCAGCTATCTGGCGCAGCACGCGGACGAGGATCTCTCCGCGCAGCAGATCGCCGGAGCGCTCGCGGCGCAGGACATCAGCCGCAGCGCGGTATACCGCAACCTTGCCACGCTCGAACAGGAGGGCGCACTGCGCCGCTCCACCCGCGCGGGCAGCCGTGAGACCGTGTATCAGTATTCCGGCAGCGAAGCCTGCCGCGCCTGTCTGCATCTGAGCTGCACGAAATGCGGCAGGACCTTTCACATGAACCATCTGAGCGCGGAAGACCTGATCCGCAACGTCGATCTTGCGGAGGGCTTCGCCGTTGACCGCGCGGAGACCGTGCTCTACGGCGTGTGCAGCGACTGCAGGAAGTGAGGGGCTCATAACATGAAAAAACGGATGCTTTGCGCGCTGCTTGCGGCAGTGCTTACGCTCAGTCTGCTCGCAGGCTGCTCTGCCCCCGGAAAGGCGGACGGCAAGCTTTCGATCGTGACAACGATCTTCCCCGAATATGACTGGGTCATGCAGATCCTCGGCGGGCAGGCAGCGGACGCCGACGTAACCATGCTGCTCGGAAACGGCGCAGATCTGCACAGCTACCAGCCGACGGCGCAGGACATCATCACGATCGCGAGCTGCGACGTCTTTATCTACGTCGGCGGCGCGTCTGACAAGTGGGTGGACGACGCGCTGCAGGAGCGCGTGAATCCCGATATGATCGTCCTGAATCTCATGGACGTGCTCGGCGCGTCCGTGAAAGAAGAGGAAGTCGTTGATGGGATGCAGCCCGAAGCGGAAGACGAGGCGGAGGGGCCGGAGTATGACGAGCATATCTGGCTGTCGCTGAAAAACGCCGACGTTCTCGTGCGGGCAATCGCTGAGGCAATCGCCGAAGCGGATGCGGCGCACGCCGACGCATATCTTGCAAACGCGGGCGCCTACTGTGAGCAGCTTGCGGCGCTGGATCAGGAGTATGCCGAAGCTGTCGCCGCGGCAGCGCAGCGCACGATCCTTGTGCCCGACCGCTTCCCGTACCGCTATCTCACGGACGACTATGACCTGGACTACTACGCGGCCTTTGCCGGCTGCTCGGCGGAGACCGAGGCGAGCTTTGAGACGCTCGTTTTCCTCGCCGAAAAGCTGGACGAGCTGCAGCTGCCCGCCGTGATCGTGACCGAGAGCAGCGACCGGAAGCTCGCCAAAACGGTCATCGAGCAGGGCAAAACAAAGACCGCCGACATTCTCGTGCTCGACTCCATGCAGTCCGTGACGGCGGACGACGCGAAAAACGGCACGACCTATCTCGGCATGATGGAACAGAATCTGGGTGTTCTGAAACAGGCACTGGCATAAATTGTGAGGAATACACTATGGCACTGATCACCTGCAGGGAGCTCTGTCTCGGCTATGACGGACAGGAGATCCTGCACAACTTAAACTTCAGCGTGGACAAGGGCGACTATCTCTGCATCGTCGGCGAGAACGGCTCCGGCAAATCCACGCTCATGCGCACGCTGCTGGGACTGCAGCAGCCGCTCCACGGCAGCATCACGCTCAGCGAGGGGCTGACGCACCGGCAGATCGGCTATCTGCCGCAGCAGACCATCGTGCAGCGGGACTTTCCCGCCACGGTGCGTGAGATCGTGCTCTCCGGTTTTCAGGGCAGAGCCGGTCTGCGCCCCTACTATACGCGCGAGGAAAAGAACGAAGCGCGCCGCCAGATGGAGCGCATGAACATCGTTTCGCTGGAAAAGCGCTGCTACCGCGAGCTCTCCGGCGGACAGCAGCAGCGCGTGCTCCTGGCGCGCGCTCTGTGCGCCACCGAGCGCGTGCTCCTGCTCGACGAGCCGGTCTCCGGTCTCGACCCGCAGGTCACGGCGGAGATGTACGCCCTGATCCGGCAGCTCAACCGCGAGGGCGTGACGATCATCATGATCTCCCATGACATCCACGCCGCCATGACCTACGCCAGCCGCATCCTGCACATCGGCGACGAGATCTTTTTCGGCACGCCGCAGGATTACCGCCGCAGCGGCGCGGCCAAGGGCTTTTTCGGAAAGGAGGCGCGCGCATGAGTCTCGATATCCTGATGCGCTATCTCTCCTTTCCCGCCGTGCGCTATGCGCTGATCGTAGGTGTGCTGATCTCCCTGTGCTCTTCCCTGCTCGGCGTGACGCTGGTCTTAAAGCGCTTCTCCTTCATCGGCGACGGTCTGTCGCACGTGGCGTTCGGCGCAATCGCGATCGCCGCCGTCGTGGGACTCACGGATGAGATGCTGCTCGTGCTCCCGATCACCATCCTGAGCGCGATCCTCCTGCTCCGCACGGGGCAGAACGCCCGCATCAAGGGCGACGCCGCCATCGCCATGATCTCGGTCGGCGCGCTCGCTGTGGGCTACCTTTTGATGAATCTCTTTTCAAAATCCTCGAACATCTCCGGCGACGTGTGCTCGACGCTCTTCGGCTCCACGTCGATCCTGACGCTCACCAGAACCGAGGTCTGGCTGTGCGTGGTTTTGAGCGTGATCGTCGTGGCGGCGTTCCTGTTTTTCTATCACAAGATCTTCGCCGTCACGTTTGATGAGAGCTTCGCCCGCGCGACCGGCACGCCCACAGGCGCGTACAACCTCATCATCGCCGTGATCATCGCGGTCATCATCGTGCTCGCGATGAATCTGGTGGGGTCGCTTTTGATCTCCGCGCTCGTGATCTTCCCCGCGCTCAGCGCGATGCGGCTTTATAAGAGCTTCAAGGCCGTCACGATCTGCTCCGCCATCTTATCTGTGATCTGCTCGCTGGCGGGCATGCTCGTGTCCATCCTCGGCGGCACGCCCGTCGGCGCCACCATTGTGGCGGTGGACATTGTCGCGTTCGCGGTGTGCTATGGCGCAGGGGCACTGCGGCGCTGAACTGACAAAGTATTATCAATTATTGACTTCCGCGCAGGATATGGTATAGTAGGCAAGGCAGGTGTCATGACACCTGTAAAAACTTCCTGTTGCGGAGGTCTTTCTTATGAGCAAATTCAAAGCGTTTCTCAAGCGCAAGGACATTGAGATTTCCCTGCGGCGCTACGGCATCGACGCGCTGAGCGCGATGGCGCAGGGCCTGTTCTGCTCGCTGCTGATCGGCACGATTCTGAACACGCTCGGCACGCAGTTTCACATCGGCTTTCTGACAATGCCCATCTACCCCGACGGTCCGACGATCGGCGGCGCCGCCATGCAGATGGTCGGCCCCGCGATGGCGGTCGCGATCGGCTATGCGCTGCACGCGCCGGGCATGGTCCTATTCTCGCTCGTCCCCGTCGGCTTTGCCACGAACGCCATCGGCGGCGCGGGCGGCCCGCTCGCCGTGCTCGTGACGGCAGTCGTCGCCTCCGAGTTCGGCAAGGCGGTCTCCAAGGAGACCAAGGTGGACATTCTCGTGACGCCCATCGTGACGATCCTCGTCGGCATCGGCCTGGCGATGCTCGTCGCGGCGCCCATCGGCAAGGCGGCCAGCGCCGTGGGTCAGCTCATCATGTGGGCGACGCAGCAGCAGCCGTTCGTCATGGGCATTCTCGTCTCCGTGATCGTCGGCATTGCGCTCACGCTCCCCATCTCCTCGGCTGCGATCTGCGCGGCACTCTCGCTGACCGGTCTCGCCGGCGGCGCGGCGCTCGCGGGCTGCTGCGCGCAGATGGTGGGCTTTGCCGTGATGAGCTTCAAAGAGAACCGCTGGGGCGGTCTTGTGAGCCAGGGTCTCGGCACCTCGATGCTCCAGATGGGCAACATTGTGCGCAACCCGAAGGTCTGGATCGCGCCGATCCTCACCTCCGCGATCACCGGCCCCATCGCCACCTGCATCTTCAAGCTCGAGATGAACGGCGCTGCCATCAACTCCGGCATGGGCACCTGCGGTCTCTGCGGCCCCATCGGCGTCTGGACCGGCTGGGTCACGCCGAGCGAAGCGGCGCTCCAGAACGGCGCTGCCGCCATCACCCCGGGCGCGATTGACTGGATCGGTCTCGCCCTTGTCTCCGTGGTGCTCCCCGCCGTGATCTGCGCTCTGCTGGGCGCGCTCAGCCGCAAGCTGGGCTGGGTCAGGGACGGCGATCTGAAGCTGGATTGACCGGCACGACGAAACGTGGTAAACTGAAGCCACGAACCGACAAAGGGGCATAAAGCATGAACAACCAAACTTTCCTCGGCGCGTTTCTCGCGTTTATCGGCGTACTCGGTCTGCTGGTCGGCCTGATCACCGGACATTTTATGGAGTCCCCGGCGCAGACGGTGCTGTACGTCATGCCGATCATCCTGGGCGTGATCATGATCGTCATCGACCGCATCGGCAAAAAGAAATAATGACAGCAAAAAGACCTGCCGCACGAGCTGTGCGGCAGGTCTTTTGTATTTTTGGATGGATCACACATTGAATCGGAACAGCGTCACGTCTCCGTCGTGCATGACGTACTCCTTGCCCTCGGAGCGGACGAGGCCCTTCTCCTTCGCCGCGTTCATGCTTCCGCAGTTTTTGAGATCCTCGAAGGCGACGATCTCGGCGCGGATGAAGCCGCGCTCGAAGTCTGAGTGGATCTTGCCTGCGGCCTGCGGCGCTTTGGTGCCCTTCGTGATCGTCCACGCGCGGCACTCATCGCTGCCGCAGGTGAGAAACGAGATGAGCCCCAGAAGGTCATACGAGCACTTGATGAGTCTGTCAAGGCCGGACTCCGTGATGCCGAGCTCCTCTAAGAACATCTGGCGCTCTTCCTCTTCCAGCTCGCCGATCTCCTGCTCCACCTTCGCGCAGATGGGCAGCACCTGCGAGCCCTCAGCTTCGGCAATTGCCTTGACGGTCTGGTAGTAGGGATAGTTTTCAAAGCCCGCGGAGAACGTGTCCTCGTCGAGGTTGGCAGCATAGATGACAGGCTTGATGGACAGCAGGTCGCTTGTGCGGATGAGCTCCATGTCTTCCGGCTCGCACTCGTAGGTGCGGGCGCTCTTGCCCTCGTTTAAGTGCTCCAGCAGTCCTTCGAACACCGCCGCCTCATGCAGGAACGTTTTGTCGCCGCCCTTGCCGGCCTTCTTCGCCTTTTCGATGCGGCGCTCGACCATCTCCATGTCCGCCATAACGAGCTCGAGGTCGATGATCTCGATGTCGCGCGCGGGATCCGCCCCGCCCTCGACGTGGATGACGTTCTCATCATCAAAGCAGCGCACGACGTGCACGATCGCGTCCGTGGCGCGGATGTTCCTTTTACAAGACCCGCGATATCCACGAACTCGATGACAGCGGGCGTTTTTTTCTTCGGCTCATAGAGATCAGAAAGCCAGTCCAGCCGCTCGTCCGGCACGGTGACCATGCCGACGTTCGGGTCGATGGTGCAGAACGGATAGTTCGCCGACTCCGCGCCCGCGTTCGTGATGGCATTAAACAAAGTGGACTTGCCGACGTTCGGCAGTCCCACGATACCTAATTTCATTTATTTCAAAACTCCTTTATTTGCAATGGTTTTTTGGATTCGGGGGGTGAGCTCCGCACCAATTCCGCACCAATTTTTCGCCAGCGCACCATTCTAACTTGCCATGGTGGTGCTCTGTTCAAACTGTTTTACGGCGTTGGATAGAGAGGCATCGGTCACATGGACGTAGCGATCCATGGTGGTTTTGATGCTCGAATGACCGAGCAGCCTTTGCAGGACTTTCGGCATGATCCCGCGTTCAATCGCGCGAGTGGCATAGGTGTGCCGCAGAGCGTGCATACAGAACCGCTTGATTTTCGCCTCATCGCACAATTTGTACAGGTGGGTATCATAGGAGCTGTTTTTGTTCGGCTCGCCGGTACGGTAGTTGACAAACACCAGATCCCGCATACAAAGGTATCTGGTCTGGCCGGTGCGGCGATCCACATATTCCAGAATCTGCGAGAGCAGTTCCGATTCCTTCCGGGTGTGCCGCTCCTCGTAGCAGGATTTCAGCACATCGTATGCCCGGTTCGTCAGGGGAATGGTTCGGTAGCTGCTTGCCGATTTGGGAGGACCGGCGCGCCAAACACCTTCGCTATGGCGGTATTCCAGCACCTTGCTGACAGTCAGCGTCCGCCTCTTCCAGTCGATGGAATCCCATGTAAGGCCAATCATTTCCGAAGTGCGCAGCCCGGTCTCCAACAGCAGCACATACTGCCTGTAGTTGTGAGAGCGTTTCGCGGTTTCCAGAAACGTTGTCTGTTCTTCCACAGTTAAGAACTTGATGTCATCCACAGCTCGGACAGGCTTCGTATAACGAACTCCATCCATAGGGTGCTTAGTGAGCATATCGTTCATCACTGCCGCCCGGAACATGGTTCCCATCGCAATATATGTCTGTCGGATGGTAGAACCTGCGTAGGTTGCTTCCATCCGATTGAGAACGATCTTGCAATGCATGGGTTTGACGTCGCATAACCGCATAGTTCCGATAACCGGCTGGATGTTCATTCGATACCGTTCCCGGTAATTCCGCTTGGTGTTGGGAGCCAGATCAGCAATCAAATTGGTGATCCAGAACTCAAACCAAGTATCCACCGTCATTTCGGAGGAGGGGGTATGGACATCATGCTTATCTTCGTACTGCGCATCGGCAAGCCAGTTGCGGGCTTCCGGGAGCGTGTCAAAGTGCTTTTCCTTGCGGGAACCGTCCTTTGCGGTATATCTTGCGGCGTACTTACCGTCTTTTCTCTGGCAAATACCTTTGCCAATTTCTTTGCCTTTTAAGTTTTTGCCCATTTAATGAACTCCTTTCCTTAGAGTAGGAAACGTGAGCCCATCACGACATCTTACTCTAACATAAAAACGTATTTTTTTCAATAGATTTCGGCGTTTTTGGTGCGCACCAATGGATGATTTTGGTGCGCACCAATTCCAATGGCGCTGATTGTTAAATTGCAACCCGACCTTCGATAAACTCCTCAAAAGCCTTGCGTTTCACCAGTTTTTTGGTACCAACATATAGGACAAAAGGACAGCTAGGTTGTTTCAGCATCTCATCAATCTTGTTGATTCCGATGTTGCTGTATTCAGCTGCCTCACGAATGGAAAGCAGCATTTTACGGTCGATAGGCAGGGGCATTGCCTGCTGGTTCTGATTCGTCATAGACAGAAATATTCCTTTCTTTTAGTGTTCCATGTCCTGCCCACGCTTGTGGTCAGGCTGTTTGTGTTCCTGGGCTTCCTTTCCTCTGGCGAGGATGGCATTAAGAAAAGCCCGAACCCTCTCAGATGCAATTTCCAGTGCATCCAGATAGGGCTGGGCTTTTTTCTTTAGCTCTTGATATTTTTCATGCAGCGCATTGTACCGCTGCTTCCAGATCGAAACCGTCTTTTCTGCGGAAGCCAGTTTTTCTTTCAGTCGCTTGTTGTCAGCATTGGCGATAATGCCGTTGACCGCATAGCGTTTGAGCGTGTCGCATTCATCCGGTGTCAGCGTGATATTGTTTCCAAATGTGGCTTTCTTGCCTATTGCTTCAATATCCTGCACCGTCAGCGCAATGGTCTTTGATGTCTTCGTTTCCTTTTGCAGAGCTTCCAGCTTCTTTTTCTGCTTTTCCGTGGCAGACTTGGCATCCTCCAAACTCTGCTCGGCCTGTGCTACAAGTCCGGTTACAGCTTCCAGACGCTGCTGTTCAGCCTGCACCTTGAACTGTGTCACCGTCAGATGTTCCTCGGTGCTGCCACGTTCTCCACGCTCCACATCGGTATAACCGGCATTGCGCATGAAATGAAAAAAGTCATCCTGCAACACACTGTAGGACGACTTCAAAATCTTTTTTCCTTTTGCGTTGAGCATGGGATTTCCGTCCTCGTCAAGCACCGGCTTGGACTCCCATTTCTTGCTTCGGCTGACCTGTGTGATGACCTCCTTGACGGTTCCCCGGAGGGATTCATCCTTGCACCGCTTCGACCACAGGATTCGCTTTTCTACCACCGGAATATAAACCACATGGAGGTGGTAGTGGTACACATCCTCGCCCAGAGCTTCGGACATTGCCTGGTTGCGCTCATCGGCGTGCATCACAGCGGAGAGGATATACTGCTCACCGCCCACGATCTTCACGGCAGCTTTATAAGCATCGGCATAAAACTGTTTTGCAAATTCATAGCCGCCGTGATTGTAGAAATAAGCGGAGTTCACATCGAAAACCAACTCGCCATATTTAACGGCATCCGGTTTCAGACCTCTTGTAGAGATCACCTTGTCCTGTTCCATCTGCTCAAACATTTTTACATAATCATCGGTGGGGGCTTTGAAGTGAACATTCAGCGGAGTGCGTTCCGGCACGATGTCCACATTGGAATAACGATCTTTTTCACGCTCATTGTGTTCCTGTACTTTTGCCACATCATCCGGAGTTTCCAAGTCCTGATTTCTGGCTAAGGTACGGTCAATTCCATCATTTCTTGCCATAGTTTTTTGTCCTTTCTTTGAGATTTGCAGACAGCGGAGGGCTGGGGAACGGCACTTTTTCAAAGTGTAATAACCCACTATTACACTTTCATCCATAATGGCTGCAAAGTGCCGTGGGCTCTCCGAGGGCTCCTCCGGAGGGGGAGTGCGGTCACTGTGGTGACCTCTGCTGACCAAGGCGAAAATGTCTGCAGCTTTTCTTGTGGTCAGCCCGTCTGCGTGAAGCTGTTCTGCGCCAACTTCCTTCTGCAGCCGGTGTCCACAGACGTTTTTTCAAAAGTCCGTGGACATTGAAACAGCCCAAACAAGAGGGAATGTGCTGTTTCTATAACGAGCGTTTCACGCTCTTTTGCTGCGTACATACGTACCAGCAACGGGGGTTACGATTCGTCCCGCCATTCCTTCGGAATGTCCACTCCTATGAATCCCCACACCCGCCGTCCGGCAGAGTTGGTGATGTTGTTGCAATGCTCCAGATTGAATTTCTTGGCATTAGCAACCATGGCATCGCTGAAGCTGCGGGCTTTCAGCGGTGCCAGAGAGTTTTCTCTGCACCACATTTCGTAGATTTCATAAAAGTCTTTGGAACTGATGGACGCATCCGCTTTTCGCCGGATGTAACCCTCGGAATCCATGAAGTCGAAAATGTTGTTATTGTCACGCTTGACCGCTTCCCGGTTTTCACGGATGCGGTCACTCTCTGTGAATTTGAAGTTGTTGGCAACAAGCCGCTGCAATCCCTCCAATGCCCACAGGAAGATGCCCTCGGCTTCGGCTTTCATCTTCTCTGCAAGGTCAGGATCGTCAGCTCTGTCCACAGGCTTTTCCTTGGTGGTCAGCACAAGCTGTCTGCGGTAAAATCCGTCACTGCGGTCATATAAGGCTTGCAGATCACCGTTGCTGAATGCAAGCAACCGGGCGAACATCCAGCCCTGATAACTCTGCTTGCCTTTGCGCTCTAAGTCCATCTTGCCCTGTGCAGTTACGATGGATTTTACATAGTTGGTCTGGCGCAGAGCTTCCATTCGCATATCATCATCTACACACAGCAGGATGTGTTCCAGATCAGCACGGGCGAAGCGGTTTTCAGAAATCTTTCCGATGCTGCCGTCTTTCATATTCGTGCCGAAGATGGCGGACAGCACCGCACCGATTTGGGATTTGCCCTCGCCGCCGTTCCCCTTAATCACCATCATGCGCTGTCCCTTGTTGGATGGAATCAGGCAGTAGCCGACGAACTCCTGCAAGGTGGGGATGTCCTCCGCATGGAGCAACCCATCCAGAAAGTTCAGCCAGATCACAGGTGCAGGAGCATCGGGATTGTAGGCAACGGGCAGTCGGCTCCGAACAATAGCAGGTCTGCCCTCAGTGAATGTCCCGTTCAGCGCCAATGTGCCGTTGGACACATGAATCCGATCCTGCTCCGGTGGGAAGTCAGGCACTTGTGCTTCCAGTTTCAGCACTTCAAGAATGTTGGTGATCTTCCGGGGGATGTTGTTTACGGCACAGAATTTCAGCTTGTCGTAAATCTCCCCACGCAGAGGGAGATCGTCTGTCACCCGACCATCGGGCGTGAAAAAAGCTCCGTTTGCGAAGATGATCCTGCTCTCCTGCAGAAATTCCTCACAAAACAGAGCTTCGTTGATGTTCTGCCCATCAAACCACATGGGCAAATTCATATCAGGCATTTTCCGGTTCTTCGCCACGGTGCGCCACCTCCTTTTTCTTTCGTGCGGTGTACTCCTTCGGAAAAGCGATCTTGCCGCTTTTCATCAGCTCGTCCACCACGGAAACCCGTTCTTCCAAATCACCAACTGTCAAAATATCTGCCAGATATTCGATATAATCGGGCATCTGGCAGGCTTCCACAAAACGGTCATCCAGTGCATCGTCCGGTGTTTTCGGTGCATACCGCACTTTCCAATCTTCCAGCAGATGCAGATAGTCTGTCAGCGCCCGGAAGCACAGCATTTCATCCTCTCGGAACTGACGGATATAGGGGTGTTCCGGCTTGGGCATAACAACGGCAGTAGGCGGTTTCGGGTCAAGCCCAAAGTCCGCAGCCAGCCTTTGTGCCGCTTCATAGCTGCTCAGATCGAACAATTTCGCCACGAGGTCGATCACATCCCCTTTGGCTCCGCAGCCGAAGCAGAAGAAATAGTCCTGATTCAGCTTTAAGCTCGGATGCCTGTCGTTGTGGAACGGGCAGCAAGCCTTACCGTTGCGGTTTGCTTTCAGCCCGTAGTGTTCGGCGGCTTGCCTAATCGGAACAGCCGCCTTGATGGTTTCGTACATGGTCATAAACATTTTCTCCTTTCGATTTTTCTGACAAATTTCTTTGTCACTTGAATATACGGAGAAAATGGCTTGGATTAAAAAAATCAGGCAGTATTGCAACAAAATAAAAAGCCCTCTTGCGTTTCTTGCAAAAATGCAAGACTCAAGAGGGCTGTGTGACCTATAAAAACATTCTTGTCAGTCGGTGATAAGAATGATGAGAATGACAAGAAGTGATTTTCATAACAACGGTGAATAAAAAGTGAATTTTCACTTTCGTGTATTGAAAAATGTGAAAATATGCGTATAATGTAATTAAGCAAAATTGGAGGTGCGGTATATGCAATATGAAAGTGAGCGCATTGAATATAAATCTCAGATGATTGAAGATCTTTACCGGGAAGTCATTGCCTTTGCGAACAGTGACGGTGGTGTGATCTACATTGGCATCGACAATCAGGGTAACCTAACCGGAATTGATAATGTGGATGAAACCTATACCCGCATCACAAACGGCATCCGTGACGCTATTGCACCGGATGTTACCATGTTTGTGCGATATGTACTCCAAGATAACAAAGTTATTCAGATCGAAGTAGGGGAAGGTAGCTATAAACCCTATTATTTGAAATCTAAGGGTATGAAGCCCACTGGCGTTTATGTCCGCCAGGGCGCATCCAGTGTGCAGGCATCTCCCGATCAGATCCGTAGAATGATTAAAGAGTCGGACGGTGACAATTACGAAGACTCTCGTAGTCTTGAGCAGGATTTAACCTTTTCTGCCGCAGAAACAGCATTTGAGCGCTATGGTGTTGAGTTCTCTGTAGAGAAATATCGTGCATTGGGTATCACACAGAATGATATTTATACAAACCTGGCCTTGCTTCTGTCCGATCAGTGCCTTCACACAACAAAGATTGCCGTATTCAACGATGAGTCCTGCACGGAGTTCCGGGACAGTAAGGAGTTCGGCGGCTCAGTGTTCAAGCAATTTGAGGATTCTGTGAATTATCTCGCTTTGTGCAATAAAACCGCTTCCACGATCAAAGGAGTTATCCGCACAGATAAAAAGGATTATCCCGAAGAAGCCATTCGTGAAGCACTTCTCAATGCTCTTGTTCATCGGGATTACGGTTTCAGCGGCAGTATCATCATCAATGTAAACGACAGCAAAATGGAGTTTATTTCTCTTGGCGGACTATTGCCCGGTCTTTCAACCGAGGATATTCGTATTGGTGTATCTCAGCCGAGAAATAAAAAGCTGGCAGAAGTATTCCACCGCCTGCGTTTAATCGAAAGTTATGGCACCGGTATTCGCCGGATTTTCAAGCTGTATGAAAACTGTCCCGTTCAGCCCAGTATTGAGGTCACAGCCAATGCATTCAAAATTGTGCTGCCTAATATGAATGCCAATGGTGCCGTTGCTGAAAGCGCACTGGAAACAGCAGAAAAAGCGCCTGTAACAATCACGCCGCAGATGAAAACGGTCATGGATTATCTGGCAGAGTATGGCGAAATGACTGACGAAGATCTGCAGGAGCTGCTGAATATTAAAAAGACGAGAGCCTATCTGCTTGCCCGACAGATGCATGAAAATGGGCTTATTGAGATTATTGGCAGAGGTGTAAATAAGAAATATAAACTGAAATGATCGGAGGTGCTACGATGGATCAGGTTTTCTTACCCGGTACAATCCGTGATCGCATAAAGGATTTGATGAAATCCACGAAAATGACACAGGCTGAACTGGCGGTACGTATCGGAACGGCCGAAAGTACACTGAGTCGGTTTCTCCGAGGTGATACGGATAAATTGGGCAATGAAAACATCATCCGCATTGCCCGTGTGTTTAATGTCTCTACGGATTTTTTGCTTGGCGAAGTCAATGTGCCAGATCGTGTGAATTATGATATTTCCGAGCTTGGTCTGTCGGTACAGGCGGCGAGAAACTTGTACACCCATAAGGTGAATCCACAGGTAGTTAATGCATTACTTGAAAACCCGGAGTTTGCAAACACGACCAATCTGATCTCCCGCTATTTGGATGATGAACTTGCCAAGGGATTTGCGGCACAGAATCAGCTTTATGCAACAGTTGCCGGAATGCTTGGCAGCACACCGGGAGTGGTTGAAGAAGTCAAGAACTTGCAGGTTCCGGTATATCAATTCGATTTGACTGCCATCCAGCGGTCATTTATGAGCGCGGTGCAGGCTGTGAAGAAAGAAGTCGGCAATGACCTGTCCGCAAGCCGGGAATTGACCTCTCAGGCGGTGAAAAAGATTTATGCCGAACTGACCAAGGGGCAGAAAAAGCCAAACCGCAAAATAACACCGGAGCAGGTTGCGGAAGCGGTAGCAAAGTCTGTTTCTGATTTGCCCGGTATCGATAAAGAAATGGTCAAGCAGATGTTCCTTGCATTGACCGGCACGGTAACAAGCCATGAAAAAGGAACAAATGACCAATGAGCAGCTCTGTATCGCTGCCCTTGACGGCGATACGGAAGCAAGAAATGCCCTTGTAGAAAACAATCTGCGCTTCATAAAAAGAACTGCCTATGAAATGTGGAACGTACAGCGGGAGCTGAATGCCGCTCTTGGCATCGAAATCAGCGATCTGGTGCAGGAAGGGTCTTTGGGGTTGCTGGATTGCATTGCTGGTTATCGACCGGATACCGGCAACAAGTTTCTAACCTATGCAGCACCAGCGATCCGCAATGCTATGGTGGATTACATACGTAGCTACAATCCCACCTTTGAAGCAAAGAATTTGGGCAGCATTATCCGGCTGGACGAAGTTGTAAAAGATGAAAACAGAGGCAAACACGAATATGTTGCTGATCCTACGAAACAAACGCCGGAACAGATATATCTGGCGCAGGAACGGATCGACGATATTCACCATGCTTTGGACATGATCGAACCCAGAGAGGAGCATTATCTGCGATACCGCTTTGGATTTGATGATGATCTTGAACATCCGCTGACGGAAACAGCAAAGCATTTCCACCTGTCTGAAAGCCGAGCAAGGTCTACGGAAGCGCTGGCTTTGGATAATGTGTGGTTGGAACTGCCGTGGTGGTATTAGGGGATACGGGGATGCGTCGCAGCGGCGGGTTTAATATACCTCTTGCTCCCCCCCGGTGGTGCAGCACAGCTTCGGTCACCGACCTCCGCTTTGCCGAGCAAAATCGTGTGCCAACAGGGCGTCTTTCGCCTCTATTGGAAACCCGGAAGTCAAGGAATCTGCAATCCCTTGACAATTCCAGCCGTTTTGAAATGTGTACCCACAAACGAAAAAGGGAGTTTGTGAGGACACATCTCAAACCCCAAAATCCCCTGAGATCTTCTCGGACAAGAAGAGAAATTCTCAAGAGATTTTCGATGCCGCATTCATGGAAACGGGAGCAATTTATGCGTCATGCACCACTGTGGTGCTGTAAGTTTACAATCTTTGCGGTTCTATGTCAGGAACGGTCGTAAAAAGCTCTTGCAACTATCCTGATTATGATTGTGATTATATCGGATTGTGAAATAATATTTGACGCCTAACATTGTGTAAAAGGAGGGAGCATCGTGCAGCAAACACCGTTTCATGCGTACTACACTGCGAGACAACTGGACACATTGCCGGATGCGGATAAGCTGCTGCCGGTGTTTGCATCCTCTGATATTCAGGTATATCCTTTCCAGATTGCAGCGGCCAGCTTTGCCCTGCGTTCCCCTTACCAAAAAGGTGTAATCCTTTGCGATGAAGCGGGCATGGGCAAAAGTCACGAAGCAATGCTCATTATGGCACAGCGGTGGATGGAAGGACAAACAAAGATTCTCCTGTGTATCCCCAATGCTGACCTGCTCGTTCAGTGGAAGGATTTGCTGGATACACACTATACGATTCCATATTGTGTCCTGACAAAGAATACTGATTGGGATCCTGAAACGGGATTTGATCAAAGCGGCATCGTGATCACAACCTATGATTTCGCAGCTGATCACGAAGCGGAAGCATCAGCCGTTGCTTGGGATCTGGCGGTATTTGAAGAAGCGAATGCTCTGTCCGGTGTTTATCAGGAGGACAACAAGCAAGCAAAAGCCCTATACCGAATTGCGGGCAATGCTTTTAAGGTACTGCTGACCGGTACGCCAATTGAGAAGAATATCATGGACCTTTACGGCCTGATTTGGTTCATTGATCATACGGCGCTTCCAGAGGAAAAGGAATTCCTTGCCCGGTATCTGCGTAAACCGGAGAACTATCCGGAACTGGCGGAGCGGGTCAGCAAGTTCTGCT
Organism: uncultured Eubacteriales bacterium; assembly: GCA_900316745.1. Taxonomy (GTDB): domain Bacteria; phylum Bacillota; class Clostridia; order Oscillospirales; family Oscillospiraceae; genus CAG-103. The sequence continues at coordinate 156,605 of ONEB01000011.1, forward strand.
TCCGAACATTGCGCTCGCAAGCCAAAAGCTATGCTAAGATCCCAGAGCGTGTTTTGTTTACATACGAGTACAAACCTTCCTCTCAGGAACAGAAGCTGTACGATCTTCTGTATGCCTATATTAACAAGCCCAACAAGCTGGCATTTCCTGAGATGGAAACCTATGATCTGGCACTGCGCCTTCTGAGCCTGCAGAGTTCCTCCACAGCAGCAATTGCGCAAACCGTTAAAGGTATTTTGAAACGCCTTGAGAAAATGCCCAATGCAGATGAAGAGATCGCACAACTGCAGGCTGTTTTAGCTGCGTGTCAAAACATTTCGGCAGACACCAAAGCGAAGGAACTGCTGAAGGTGTTGGATAAAGGGTTTTCGCTGATGAAAAAGGCCGGTGCAGCAAAGAAAGCCGTTATTTTCACCGAGAGTGTGGAAACCCAAAAGATGCTGCATGCTCTGCTGAGCAAGAAATATAAAACCGTAGTTTATAACGGCAGTGCAGATTATTCTGCCATCCGTCAGTTCAAGCAGGACGGCGAGATCTTGATCTCCACGGATAACGGTGCTAAGGGCTTTAATCTGGAAGATGCAGCATTCGTTATCCACTATGATCTGCTCTATAACACCCTCAAAATGGAGCAGCGAATTGACCGCTGTCACCGGATCGGTCAAAAGAACGATGTTCTCTCCGTTGCGTTTATCAATCAGAGCAATTTTTCAGATGTGCGCAAGCTGGAGCTGGTAAGCAAGAGAATGCTGGTTTCGGACGGCGTATTTGGTGTCAGCGACGATGTGATCGGCGGGTTCTCCGGCGACTTGGACGGTGCTATGAGCGTAATCGGCGAACAGCTTCGTACACGGACGCAGGTAGAAAGCGATCATCACACAGTATTAACTGCCCGTGCCGAAGAAAACAAGGCGGCAGTTGCTTCTGCCGAAGATATCCTGTTTACCACATTTACAAAAGAGCTGGCAAACAAGATCCACCTTACACCCCGGTATGTGGACGAACGGGCTGCGGAGCTGAACCGGTCTTTGTGGGAACTGGTAAAATGGTTCTTTATGCGCTATAATGAAGAGCGTAGTGACTGCCATTATGTGATCGACGAAGAGGCGCAGACCATCACAGCAACAAACTACGAAACCCTGCCCACCTTGTTTTATTACTGGGACGGCAGCAGAAACAAGAAATACCAAAGCCAAAAGCAGTATGGCATGGCAAAGGATTTCAAGCCCCGGCACGGAAGGATCACGCTTTCCAGCATCATTGGCCGCGGTATCATCCATGAACTGGAATGCCCGGACAGTGGTGTGCTGTCTGTCCAGACTGATTTGGAATCATGCTCCATTGGCCTGTATCACATCACGCTGCTTTCCGGGAAGTTACCCGTTGCGGAGCATTCGGTTTTGGTCGGCCAAAACGAGTCTGGTGAGATGCTGACAGATGAACAGTGCTTAGCCATGCTTTCCAAACCGGTTTTGCAGTATTCCCATAGTGAGCATACTGCACCCCATTGGCTGAAATCTGGCAGTGTAGCACACGCCCTTGACCGGTATGTCCCGGTTGAAAAACTGATTGCGGCGCAGATGGAAAAGCTTTCACCCATCCACCAGGAAGAGCTGGAACGGCTGAAGCTGCAGGTGGCAGGTAAAAAGGCGGCAATCTCTAAGGAAATCGACAAACTGGAAGCGCAGATCAAAAGCCTGGAGGCAGTACGCAACGGGATCACCAATGACCGTTTGCGCTTACTTGCAATGGAAAAGCAGATCAATCAGCTGCGGCGGGAATATATGTCCAAGCAGGAAAACCAGTTCTTTGACGCGATGCGTCTGGATTTGGAGCTGGAAGAACAGATAAAAGCGTTGGCGGATAGAGATAAGTTGACCGCTAAGGTTGTAAGAGAATTTGTTATTAAAATGGAGGCTACACAATGAAAAAATTGTTAGACTGGATAAAAAACCACACGGGAGTGACAATTTTGATATGTGTGCTCCTATTTGTGATTCCTCTTGTCACAGTGCATATTCTCTTTAAAATTCCAGCGTGGAGCGATTGCCTTGTAGCCGAATGGAGTGCCGGAGAATTACTTGCTTATATAGCAGGATTTGAAGCTCTGGCGGGTACTGTGTTCTTAGGCCTGATTACTGTAGATCAAGCCGAGCAAGCAAACACCGTAAGTCAGCAGCTGGGAAAAGAAAATAACGAAATGCAGAAGATCATGGCACAGAAATTGCTACCGGTTATTCGCATGGAAAAAGCACGGTTAATGCCAGTGGTAAGCCTCGATAAGTGTCCAGAAAATTTCCCTATGGCAACGCAATTCAGACGGACTGGAAGTTTCCATAGCAGTACACCCAGTGAGATTCAGCAAAACATATATATAAACATCGACATCAACACAGACAATGACGAGCCTGTATATGTAACGCAGATATCCTGCAAGCTGGTCAATATTTCAGACACCATCATCCGCCATATTGGCTTAGATGAAATTGTTCTCAGGGAAATCCAAGGAAAGACACCGGAAGTAGCATGTAAAAACAAAATTTCCGGAGATGGAGTTGCTACATTGCTTAGTCCCGGCGAGGATGTTGATATCGCATTGATTTTAGGTACCAAAAACAAGGTTTTGGCAGACCTATGGAAAAGCGATCTGTTCGGCGTTTGTCTGACGCTTTTTGTCACCAACACTTCAATCAACGGAATAACATTCCAAGAGTACATTAGCATAAGAATGACCAACGAACAATATACGAAGATTAGCTACGGCGAAAATACACCAAACGAAGGGGTAAATGACAATGCCTGAAATGATGGATGGAATGAGTATGAATTTAGAGCAAGCGAATATGGACAAGCTGCGCGCTGTGTTTCCGGAATGCTTTGCAGAGGGCAAGCTGGATATTGACAAGCTGCTTGCTCTGTGTGGCGAGTATATCGGTAACGATTTTGAAAAGTACAAGTTCGAGTGGAAGGGAAAGGCGGAGTGCCTGAAGCTGGCACAGAAGCGCTCTACCGGCACGCTGCGTCCCTGCCCCGAGGAAAGTGTAGACTGGGATACCACCCAGAATCTGTACATCGAGGGCGACAATCTGGAGGTGCTGAAGCTCCTGCAGACCGCCTACTACCGGAAGGTGAAGATGATCTATATCGATCCTCCCTACAACACCGGCAACGATTTTGTCTATGCGGACGATTTTGCCGATCCTATGGCTCGTTATAAGGAAGTGACCCAGCAAACAACAAAGTCTAACCCTGAAACCATGGGCCGTTTCCATACCAACTGGCTGAATATGATGTACCCCAGACTGAGACTGGCAGCAAACCTTCTGCGGGATGATGGTGTTATATTTATTTCGGTGGATGAGCACGAAGAACACAACTTGCGTAAGGTGTGTGACGAAGTGTTTGGAGAAGAGCACTTTATTGCAAGTGTTGCGGTAGTCAACAATTTGAAGGGTCGAAGCGATGATAAGTATATTGCAACAGCGCATGAGTGGCTTTTAATCTATCAAAAAGGAAATTTTGAAACTTATGGTGTTCCGATCCCAGAAGAATATGTCGAAGAGTATAACCTTTCTGATGAGAACGGAAGATATCGCTTACAAGGGCTAAGAAAAAGGGGTTCTGGTGCAAAACGCGAAGATAGACCGAACATGTTTTACCCATTCTATTACAATCCGCAAACAAAAACGCTGACCCTTACCAAAGAGGAAAATGCAATTGAGATAATTCCCAAACTATCTGATGGTACAGATGGACGTTGGCGGTGGGGAAAAGATACTGCAATTGAAAGAATCAATGAATTGACAGCACAGTTGGTTGCAGGCCGAAACGAATATGATATTTTCCAGAAAGACTATCTTTACGAGGGGAAACGCATTAAGCCGAAATCCGTTTGGATAGGATCAGAATTCTCTGCAGAATCAGGCACATTACAAACAAAGGCACTTATTGGAAAAGGTATTTTCGAAACGCCTAAATCAATCGATCTAATAAAATACTGCTTAGCACAAGCGACAACTGGTGACGACATTATACTCGACTTTTTCTCTGGATCAGCAACGACAGCTGATGCTGTTATGAGTCTGAATGCTGAAGATGGTGGTAACCGTAAGTACATTCTTGTCCAGCTTCCGGAAGTCTGTGACGAGAAGAGTGAGGCAGCAAAGGCTGGTTACAAAAATATCTGCGAAATTGGTAAGGAACGCATTCGCCGTGCAGGTAAAAAACTGACCGAAACCGATGGACAGATGCAGATTGGAGACAGTGAAAAGAAACCTCTGGATGTAGGCTTCCGTGTGTTCAAGCTGGATTCTTCCAACCTGCAGACATGGGATGCAACGCCTGTGGACGAGCTGCGTCTGGAAGATCTGCTGAACAGAATGAACACCATGATCAACCGGGTAAAGGCTGACCGCAGCGATCTGGATATGGTATGCGAGGTCATGCTGAAGTTGGGCGTACCGTTGACTTACTCCGTAAATAAGGTGGCAGTGAACAGCAAGGTTGCCTACACCGTTGGTGATGACTGCCTGCTGTTGGTCTGCCTTGCAGCAGACATTACCCCCGAAGATGTAGAAGCAATGGCAGAATATGTCCCGGCGAAGGTCATTATCTCCCGGGATTCCTTTGCCAACGACACCGCTATGGCCAACGCCTACTATATCCTCCGAGATCGGGGTGTTGAGTTGAAACTCTTGTGAGGTGAAGCCCAATGAACTTGCGTGAAGCTCTATACACCATGAACGACATTGAGGACATATGGGTTGAATTTGCCCGTTCTCTGCGTTGGAATAACCGTTTTTTCCCGCCAGAAAGATTCAACCTTCTATTTAAAGCAATTATTGAAAAAGCACACTACACGGCAGCGGGCGTGTCAACCATGTATAGAGCCCGTATTATAACCCCTTCATTAGTAAAGCAGCTTAATCTAAAGACAAATGTCGAATTCGAGGAAATAGTCTGGGGAAAAAACGGATTATGCGGATTGCCAGATAAGGAGATGGGTGCCCCTCCAAAGGGGTGCGCTTCAGCTGGACGCGCCAACCCTGCTGGGATATCTTACTTGTATTTAGCTGACAGCCCCATCACAGCTTGCTCCGAAGTGCGCCCGATTCTCTCCGATTTGATTTCGGTTGGAGAATTAAAAGTTGCTCCTAACCTTCATCTTGTTGATCTCCGTAATCTTGAAGAGACCTTTGATATTGGAACGCTTGATGGAGGCACATGTAAGGATGCTCGGGTATTGGTTTTCTTACAAACCTTATGCAACAGCTTTTCTGAACCGGTTAATACCAAGGATGATCTTGGATATCTGCCTACACAATATATCGCCTCCTATTGGAAACACTTGGGTGCGGATGGTATTATTTTTGACAGTCATATGAATTCCGGAAATAATGGCTACAACATGGTCCTGTTTGATGTTCAGTCTGCATCGTTTATACCAGATTCTGCCGTTATCTATAGGTGTACCCAAATTCAGTCTGATTTTCAAAATATTTCCTTGGGTACAAGTGACCCAATTACTGCAAAAACAAAAGACAGTAGGTTAGAATGGAATAGTAAGGTGATTATAAAGCGCGACATTGCAAATATAAAACGTACATATGGTGGTGAATAACCATGAAATTAAAATTCAAAAACCAAGACTTCCAGACCGATGCGGTGAATTCGGTTGTAGATCTGTTCGCGGGCATGGCGAAGGGTGTCAATATGTTCCTGGTGGACGACGGTGCGCAGGTAGCCTGGACAGGTGATCTGGGTGAAGGAAATGCCATTGTAGTGGACGATGATATGCTTCTGCAAAATATGCACACCGTCCAAAAGCGAAACAATCTCCCTTTGACGGATGCCAACTGGATCGGTCCCAACTTAATTCCGGATGCAGCGCCGCTGGAATACCGGGAGCGTACATTTCCCCAGTTCTCCATCGAGATGGAAACCGGCACCGGCAAGACCTATGTATATACCAAGACCATCTTTGAGTTGAACCGCAAGTACGGTCTGACCAAGTTTATTATCGTTGTTCCCTCTGTGGCTATCCGGGAAGGTGTGTATAAGTCCTTTGAGGTGACCAAGGAGCATTTCGGATTGCAGTATGACAATGTTCCTTGCCGTTACTTTATCTACAACTCTGCTAAGCTGTCCGATGTGCGCCAGTTTGCTACAAGCGCAAACATCGAGATTATGATCATCAATATTGATGCGTTCAAGAAAGCTGAGAATATCATCAATCAGGCGCAGGACAAGCTCAACGGCGACAGCGCTATGCGCTACATCCAGGACACCCATCCCATCGTTATCATTGATGAGCCTCAGAGCGTAGATTGCAATCGGCGGTGGGCGGCGGCCGCTGATGCGGTGACCAACGGCCGCCCGGCGGTGGTAGCGGCCGGACAGTTTAACCGGTCGCTTTCGGCTTAAT
>ONEB01000012.1 GCA_900316745.1 uncultured Eubacteriales bacterium
TTCTCGGACTACTTCAACACAGCGAGCCGACCGGCCGCTTACGCCGCACCGCGGCCGTTTAGCTCCGCATCAGCGGCCGTTGGGCACCGCAATATGCAGGGAAATCGATTATCCCTTGAAGGCATTTATTTAGTATTTATTTGTCTGCGCATTTATGTGTAATATGTTACCCGGTTCCGACAAAGCGAGTAGGATGTTGCAAAATACAATATATCACTTTTTGTTTCTGTTATTCAAGTGGGCAAACCATGTTTTTGTATAATACGCATGGCGGCATGATGTGCGTATTTTTTTTACATTTAATAAAAGGAGAGATACCCCATGTCCCACTTATAAAATAATTACTTTATCGCCACATCCGACAAAGTTGCTTCTTAAATGTTATTGCTGAAGAAATAATAACTACTTTGCACATTTGACTTACGCACTTTAAATCATTGCCGAGTCTAATGTATCGCGTTCCTACATTCCTTGAAACCATTGAAAACAATGATTTTCCCAGTTCCCGAAGCCGCGCAGGCAAGAAAAACCCGACCTTTCTTCCCGTTCACATGATAACGTTTCTACCGTAGAAGTCGAAATCAAGCGCCGGGAAAAAAGGTCGGATTTTAGGTTTCTTGCGCGAAGAGATGAACTTGTATATTTAATTAATGAGGCAGCCGGAACAAGCATCCGATTCCAAATCAGCGCACTACTGAGTAGTCGTATGTGAAGCTTTTATAAAGCTCCCAATATACGAATCAAAGCTTAAATGAAAACGGTTGTTTTGTAAAGATGGATGCGTCTTTGTAATCTGCATTATTTCCGGTTGATTTGTATTTGACATAAATGTTATGGACAAAGCGCTCGTTTTCTGTATGCGGTGTTCGCTCCCTTAACAACTCGTCAATTAATCCCTCATCAATTTTCATCTCTGCTAAACGCTCTTTGGTAATACTATATCCATATTCTTGGCCTACAGATTCAGATATACAATCTGCTAAAAGACGATAAATATTATGTTTGGAAACAATGCTGGCAATGTACTCCTTAAAAACTTCTTCAAGAGTAGGCGTTTTGTTTACCACTCGGATTAACCCTAAAATGTTTTTGTGCTGATAGTTTGCGTCAGAAAACAAATCAATGTGGTTTTCTAAAATGTATTGACACTTTAATTCTAACCGTTCTTTTGCGATAGTTATTTTATTAGAGAGAGTTTCACTCACTTCATCGGTTTTTTCCAGCCAATAGATTATATTACTCAAGAAGAACAGAGTATTATATGACCTTAGAATGTAATCAATGCAGTTACTAAAATACTGATAATCAATACGTTCAAAAATCAGTGAGATGATGATTTCAGTTCTGGAACGGGCGTTGAGAACCATAAAATATAGAGTGTCATCAAAGATCCAGTATAAATCGCAAAGGGCCTTGACAACAGGAGCGTATGCAGTGTGTTTAATTTGATCCATATGTATTTGGAGTAGATCGGCCCATTCCTTCTGGTCGTTAGGCTCAACTTCAAGAACTGCTTTTTTAACAGCATGGTATATGCTATCCATGTTATCCAACTTGTTAATTGCAGTAATTAGATCTTTGATTTGTTTTCCTATCTCTAAGTATTCATTACTGCAGTACGAAAAATACAAGTCAAAATATTTTGCGCTACAAATTGACATTTGTCTTGCTTTTTCTTGGTAGATATCAGGGCTTCTGTCGTACTGGAGTTCTAAATCACGGCCTCTATTGAAATTGTCTACATATGGGAAAACGCTTGCTAAAAGCGGAAAAAATGATTTGCATTCTCTTTGCAATTTTGTTAAGAAAGCTTTTCCGCGTTTGTTGAAGCCATCTAAATCGATGCTGGTTCTCCAAACATCTTCATCATACAATCTATCATAACTGATAAAGAACTGCCTGTTCTCATAAATGCTGTTATATAGAGCAGGAGAGAAGAAGCGAATAATCTCAAGCGAAAACAGGTCTCTTTTCGAAAGATAATGATAGAATACGAATGTCGAATTAAATGTGGAATTAATAAAGCGTTTAAGGACTCTTAGGTTTTGGACATTTTCTGCTACTGTTTTCAGAGCAGGTTCATAATCATCTAACATACTTGTCTGTATTCCTGCTTTGACAAGAAGATTGTGAAGGCACTTAAAACAAACAAGGTTAATTTGACTGAGGCTGTACTGCGGGACAACGACAGATTGGTGAATAACCTTGTCTGTAAAATGTGGGTCCAGCTGATGTGTATCTTTAAGGATGCTATTGATTCTATCTCTTTCATAAGCAAGAATATAGATTACATTTGGAAAATCGAGATATGTCGCGATAAGCTTAAATAGAAACAGGATATTGTCAGAACTCGCTCTATCGATGTTATCTATAAAAATTGCGAATACCTTCCTGCTTTTTCTTAAATGAGCCTCTATTCGCGCCTTTGTTTCTTCTATAATCTCATAATCGTTTTTTTCAACCGAAGTAATGCCTCGTATTACATTGACTGCTACTGAAGGAGTTGAACCTGTTGCTGAAGACGTTAAAAGAGTTGATAAGAGACTTTTGGCTAAGCGCTTGTAGCGTGAAGGACTAAGCTTGATCCCGGTTGTGTCAAGGATAGTATCGAATAATGACAGCATTATTGCTTTTTGTGAGCCTAACATCCAGAAATCAAACTGATCAATGATTGTAATTCTTTCAGGATAATTGTTCTTCAATTCCAATTTGACAAGGTTCATGATTGTAGTTTTTCCACTGCCCCAATCACCTTCGAGCCCAATACAGAACGAATGACTGGATCTGTAGTTTGTGATGGATTGAACAAGTTGGTTCACCAGAGCTTTTCTTTTAAGAAGATCATATGAAACGTCATGATCTGAGATTAAAACGGGCGAAGCCTGGGCAATTTCAAAATTGTTGTAGTATATGTCCTTTAGATCAAAAGCGGTATCCTTTTTGGTAGTAGTGCGTTGTGTTATTACGATTCTATAAACTAAAACAGCAACTAACAGGATGGAAATAATAAGGGCAACTATCGTTTTATAATGAAAAAAAGAAAATGAGATTAACCAATACACAAACAAGAAAGAACTTGTCCCTGTGAAAAAAACAATCAGTGTATCAATAAAAATAACAGTTTGAATCGTTAACAGGCGGAAAGGATGAACTGCAGCAACCGCAAAAACAGATACTAGAATAAGAGAGATCAATAATACGCGCTGGATAAACAGTGGTAGAGACGCTATGAGATGTGAAGGATAGTCATAATAATCAACTATGAGTAAAAAAGATACAGCCACAATGATGAAAAACAAAGTAGCATATATAGACTGACAGCTTGTCAGATCCCGATAGTATGCCTTTAACCTCATATTTTGCACCTCATTTTTTGGTAATCATCAATAAATACAGCTACAACTTAAATGATAGCACGCTTGTAGAAATATATCAAACCATGCCCTCGCGAGCAAGAATTACAACAACCGTTGATAAATGTATGCAAACAATGAATAACAGATCAAACATAAAAGCCCTGAATGGTAACAGCGCTTCTTTGTTTGCACAATGCGTTTCTGTCGTTCAGAACAGATACTTCTGGCGCTGGAAGGCGTTCTTCTCTATCGCTAGGAACACCATCCCATCATCCTGCTGTGCATCTCGGGTGAAGCCCATGCGCTCTAGCGCTTCGAGGAGCTTTGTGTAGCGTCGATAAACCTTGACGGTCACGCAATCGAGTCCTGCGTTCTGAAACGCGTGGTCGAGCACCCTCAACATGGCGTATGTTGCGGTGCGCAGCAGGTTGTACTGCACCTCGCCGAGCATCAGATACAGCACCGCCGTGTTCTGCCCGCCGCGCATGAACCCGGCAACCCCCACAGGCGTCTCATATACTGTAATGAGAAAATCCTGCCGCCCCGGCTCCTCCGCGCATGTCTTGAACCACACCGTGAGCGCTCCTGCGTCCTGCGGCAGATCGTTCGGCGTCACCGCGCCGTCCGTGCGTCCGACCCACAGCTCTATCAGCGGCAGATGTCTGCGCTGGAGCCGCTCCGTCCATATATCCATTGTTCAATTCACCCCTTTCACATCCCCGTGGCTTTATTCTACAAGGATTCTGTCGGATTGCAAGCACGGCAGCCCGGGACCGTGGATCCGTATCCAAAACAGCTCAACCCTTTGAGGTACGACTTTATCAATTATTGTATCCGTGTAGATAAGAAAATCCGACCTTTCGCCCAACCACATGGTGTCGTTTCTATCGCAGAAGTCGAAACCAAACGTCGGGATAATAAGGTCGGATTTTGTGTTGTTTACGCAAAGAGTTGTTTTATAGATTTAAGAAATTGTGTCAGCCGGATCAAGCATCCGATTTCGAATCTGAGCAATGTTGAACCAGTCGTGTGTAAAGAACAAATCGTTCACATTGACACCTTACTCAGACACTCCATAAGAATTTGGGTACAAGGCACAGCGCTTGTCAGCAATGCGTTCGAAGCCCTCTGCGTCACTACTAAGGGTATCACCAGTTATCCCGGTGCCTGTTGTGTAGAAGATTAAAACAATTACGGCATTTCTATCTTTCCGTGCTGCTTTTCAAAGTCCTCAATGGCTTTGCGGATTAGATAGATCACTTCACCGTTAGCTGAGCGCCCCTCGTATCTAGAGATAAAGTGCAGTTTGTAATGCAGCTCGCTGTCAATGCGAAGTCCGAGGTGCTTGCCCTTTTCTTTTTTCAAAGCATCCATACGACACCCTCCATGTACTTAATAGAAGATAACTTGAGTTTATTTCAAGTACATGATAGAATGTGCAATATATACTTAATTTAAGTACACTTTTTTGAAGGGTGAAGATATGGAAAAGAGAGGATCGGCTTATTTTGTTGCGTTTCCACGCACGATTGAGGATTTGATGGTGCCGCATTTAGTGGAACAGGAACGGCAGTATGAGATTATCCGCGTGGTGAAGCTGGCAAAAATCGACTACGAGAATTTTGTTGCGGATATGATCGTTGAGCGACAGTTCCTTGAGGACCATGTTGAACTCTTCGTAAAAGGAGAAGAATGGAAGTGCATTCTGGTGCGGCAAGAACGCCATTCTGACGGTGTTCTTGTCATGCCAATGGACGGTGGCTATGTTGGATGGGCTGCCTACTATTGCGGATAAGAATGGATGTAAAAGATCTATAAACTGCTATTTACCTTTACAATTATATCACTTGTGTACAGTATGTGTCAAAAAACAGGTCGGAGTTTGCAATCGTCGAAGCCTTGAAAGGCAAGCGCGGATACGCTATGATATTCTCGAAAGGCTTCCGGGAACAGGAACAGCTCGTCAGCAGATGATAGGATCAAAGCGGGTTTGCTGACTGTGAGAAGCAGTTCATCTCCAACAGTATGAGATATTAGGGATAGCTGTTGGCAAAGAAAAAAACAATCGAAGCGTTACACTTTGTCTGCTCAATTGTTTTAATTATATATACCAGAAAAATGGAGGCTCAGCTATGATCTCCCTCTTGATAGCACAGGTTGATGATCCGAGTGATCGCGAGTATTTGACATGGTTGTTCCAAGAATACCACCGCCTGATGTTCCACACGGCGCAGGAGTATGTTTCCGACCAATACGAGAAGGAAGAAATCGTTCAGGATAGTTTCGTGAAAATCATAGAGCACACTCGCAAAATCCGAAGTCTTGAGCGTTACGCTTTGCCGTTCTATCTTGTTATCATTGTCAGACATACGGCGATCAACCATCTGCGAAAAGCCAAAACCAGAAACCAGCATGTCTTCTTTGTAGAGAGTCATGATCTCGTTCAGGAACCGTCTGAGGAAGACGTTTCATTGGATGAATACGCGGAGCTGCTCGAACGGCGTGAGGCTGTCGATCGCTTGTGGTCGAAATTGAGCGAGTTGGATCAGTATGTGCTCGGTGCTTACTATTTCGTCGGTCTGAAGACGGATGAGATCGCTGAGGCGCTGGGCTGCTCACAGGACGCGGTCAGAATGAAGCTGAGCCGTGCAAGGAAGCGTGCCCGGGAGATCTTGATAAAGGACGGTTTGGCATATGAGTGAGACCAATCAAGTGTATGAGAACTTTGAAGATGCGATCTTCCGCCTTTTCATGGATCGCGTGGCAGTCGTTGAGGGTGAGCGGCTGTTTCACGAAAATGCGGAATTGAAGCGAGATCCCGATGCTGCTGTTCCGGAGAACGTGCAGAAGCGGTGCCTGAAGGCTGCGCTCTCACGCAGCAGTCGAAAGCTCGCCGGTAGAACGGCGCGGAAGGTCATACGTATTGCGGCGCTCGCCGCAGTGATCGTATTGTTGCTTGGCGTGGTGGCGTTTGCGACGATTCCTTCCTTCCACGCTCGGATTCTGAATGTGTTTATGACGCACGAGGATACCACCGTCGATTGGGAGTTTGGCGGACAGCCTCCCGAATTAGATGAAGAGCCCGGCACATTCTCGGTCACAGTCCCGGATGGATATATCATGCGCAGACGAAGTGCCAATTCAGGAACTGAATATCGGCTTTATGCGCGTGGGAATAATCAGGAAGAAGAAATCCAAATCTCTATCGCCCGCATCAATGAGGGCACGAGAATATCCACCGATGCAGAAGACCTCGATTATTATGAGGAAATTACGGTTCACGGGAAATACCCCGGAATCATATCTGTTAAAGATGGATTCAGCGGCATCACCTGGGCTGACACGGAACATGCGATCCATATTTCTATCTCTGCAAATGCACTTTCCAGAGACGAACTGATCGATCTCGCAGAAAGCGTGAAGTTTGAACAGACACAATAACAGTTCAGGGGATGGTTCTCTGTGTTGATAGATTCTCATGGACGACAACCAGCTTCCTGTTCCCTGGAATCCGTCGCAAGAATCATCGCACACAGAACCGTCCCCTGTGTTTTCCAAAGGAGGTCATCTTTCGATCACATGAAGCAAGAAGATGCTGTATATATTCCCGCAAACAAAAAATATCGATATTTGGCTGTTGTTTGCGTTCCGCTCGCCATTTACGGTTTTTTCCATATTCATGATTTTCGTTTTTATCGTACGGTATCCTCCATGTATTACATAGCGATTATGGCAATAGGTCTTCTGCTTTTAAGCGGGATTCGCTATAAGATTGACGCACAGGGCATTTCAAAAGTAGTCTATGGCGTAAGGATTAGATTTATTGCTTGGAACTCAGTTGAAGATGTCCTCTGTTATCCGCTGTATAAAGACACCTCTTTTCAAGAAATCAGAAAAGTGGATATTCTGATTCGGCTGAAAGGATGCAGAGGAGAAATACCAAGTGCAGAAAGTGTGCGTCGCTTCCATGAACTCCATTCGAGAAAAACGCTATACATTGATCATGGAGATTATTCTAACGTATTTCGGAAGTATGCAAAAACACAACTGCTTCCCGGATGGGCAGAGTCAGACGCCAGTTGGGACTGGAAATAGATCAAAAATGAGCATAGATTTCTTCGAAAGTAAGCTCATGGAAAGAAGAGACATCAGAAGCCAAAATGAACTATAGAACGCATGGGAAGTAATAGCGGTGGTCTCTGTGCTTCCATGATCATCTCTGCTGGGGTCGTTTTGTGAGGTGAACGTCATTTGATAAAACGTATATTAAACTGCTCAATCGAAGAGTGTATTACTCGATTGCGAGCGTATAACGATTATAAAACCTCTGAAGGCGATCAGCGAATTGCGGTTTCAGTTGTTATCTGTCATATGAATTTACCGATAGATTGTTCATTTCAACTCAAAATAGAAGACTCCAGATTCTTTATCAATCGACAACCGCAGATATTGTTAAAAGGGCATGTAGCAGGGCTATCTGACAACACAGCGCTGGTAGCTAAATTCGCATATTCAATTTGGGGTTATCTGCAGTTTCTGCTGTTGTGCCTGATTCCTGTAATTGCATTTTTTGCAAATCACAACAGTTTGAAATCAGCTTTTTCTGCGCTTACCGTTGTGATTCTCTTCATCATTGTTTATGAGCGCTATTCCAAGCAACACCGTAAGATATTGAAGCAAGCCATAGATAGCATTTTTGAGGAATGCATAGTCAATAAAACCGTTAACAGATAAAAGTCCTTGCAGATGCTACGCGCGAAAAACTGTATGACGGGTTATTGTCCCGAAAGAGAGGATTTATGCGATATAATACTACAAAGAGAACTGCAGCACTTTTGCTCTGCGTGTTATGTGTTTTACTCCCTTCATGTAAATCCAGCAAAAAAGTGGATTACTATTCTGATCCGGATCATTACGTTACTGCTTCAGGAACAATCACATTTGTGAATTGCGACGAGGACAATGAAGTAGTTTATATCGGATTCTCGGACTTATCCCCCTCGTTCAGCGATTCGTGCTTCAAGATATCAGGTAAAAACTATGAGTTGATTCATGAAAACGGATTGCTTGAAGTGCTCCATCTGGGTCAACAGGTTACATTTATGTCTGCTCCAAAGTATTTCGGAGACGGATACGTCATGCCGATCGTCTCGATTACGGTTGATGACAATACGTATCTCAACTTCGAAGAAGGTATGGCGAATTTGATATCAGATTTAAGCTGAAAGGATTACTCGTTTATCTGTTGACAATGCACAGATTTTTGTATTCACAAGTATAGTATAATAACATATGTAGGATCAAGCATAAGGAGAACAATCCGGAGCTTGATTCGAAAGTGGCAGAGGTACATTGTATGGAGTATGATTATATGGAGTATGATTATATA
This sequence comes from uncultured Eubacteriales bacterium, assembly GCA_900316745.1. Taxonomy (GTDB): domain Bacteria; phylum Bacillota; class Clostridia; order Oscillospirales; family Oscillospiraceae; genus CAG-103. The sequence goes on from ONEB01000012.1 coordinate 8,746, forward strand.
GATAATAGATAATTTAATAAGTGAGGGAGTGCGATGAGCAAAAAGTCTCTAATAATAAAAATTGTCCTAATCGTTATAGTATCATAGCTATTTTCTACGCAGATGCCATTATTTCATACCCTAAGGACCTGATCGTTTGGTTGTTTGGGGCATTCGGAATAATCTGTAACGGGTTTGTTCTTGTTTGGGCAACAAAAGATTATCTGGTCGATGAAGTTGGGATAAGAGAACTGGGGTTCTTTGGTAAGGTCAAACTGAAACAATTTCATTGGAGTGATTTTGCGTTTGTCGGAATATTGGATTTAAAAGCAAGATTCAGAGACGAATTGGAAGGCCATGCGATTGTGTGTGCGACATTTATCCCTAAAATGCGCTTTTCAAACAGCACGCAATATGTGTTGGGGAATAAAGGCGTGTTGAAATTCGAATACGATCCTGAGCTTTATGAAACAATTATGAAGCTAAAGAATGCGAGTGACTTAAAAAATGAACTTTCTAACGAACCATAAAAAGTCAATCATTGATGGGCTGGTCAGAGGAATGCTGTGGTGGATCATTGTTGACTTCACTGTCTCGACCTATGCTGAGAAAAGCTCCGGATTGTACATCGCTGTCATAATCATATGCCTTGCTTTATCTACGGTCAGTGCAATCGTATCGCAGAAAAAGCAGCAGAAAATACTTGTTGATCCACTGATCAGCACACTGTGCCTGTTGTTATGCATTTTTGTCGATTCGGGGTTAAGGATTCTCCATTATCATCTGTTCCTGTTTCCTGTACGGTTAATCCCTTCGGGGGAAAGCATCTTCGTCTTTTTAGGACCGGTGCTGTTTCTCGTCATTGATCTCTTAATTCGGCTTATTCTGATTGGAGTCAAAATCGTCGATCGAAGCTAACCACAGATTCATGATTCTCCTTTTGATATTCTTTGCGGGGTGTCAGGTCAGTTTTTCACACAGGAGGTTGGTAACCATGCTCCAACTATTAAATCAATTATTAGCCCAAAAACAATATGCCTGCTTTTATACCAACAAGGAAAAGACATCTTCATTTATTTTCGGGCGAGTATTGGGGGTAAACGATAAACACATAGCTATCTATATGCTCTCCCCCGAAGGGCAATATGATGGACTCCTGATCAAACGCACGAGCAGCATCTATCGGGTTGACTGGGACGATCAATATACGCAGGAAATGATAGAAAAGATTAAACCCGATCAGCTGCCATCCCGTGAATTGGAACTGCGAGATGATGCACTCATGAAATCGTTGCTTTCCTTCGCGAAAAACTCCAAAGAGATTGTGTCCATTGAACTGCTGGACAGCGGCTATGATGATATTGTAGGCTTCGTGGAACAAGTGCGTGATGAAACGTGCGTTATTCAGCAAATCAATTGTGATGGCCAAACAGACGGCCATAGTTTGCTGTTCATCGATGATATATCGCAGATCGAATGTGAATCACAGGATGAAATCCGACTTCAAAAGCTGTTCCTTGCTGAGAATCGTTGACGGATTCAGCATTATCAAGACGGGACTCCAGGAGGTTACATATGGATCAACACAAGTCCGCCAAAATCAGGCCAAAACCGGAAGCGCTTCTTGCAGCGATCCTTTTGACGGCCTTGATGATTTATATATGCTTCGCAACTGATGAATTTACGAACCATTGGATTGCAGCGCGGGTAGGATATATTGCGGCCTTTACGGGCTGGTTTTGGTGGCGTGGCGGTCATGCTTTGGTTCTTGATCAAGACGGGATCCACTCACAATATTTTGGAATAGAGTATCGCGTGGTACCCTGGGCTTCCGTTCAGGATGTGCTGTGTGACATCCGTTTTGCAGATGGACTGGCCTGCATGGACATTTTAGTTCGGTTGAAAGGTCTAAAATCAGCACCGCCTGATAAAAGTGATTTTGAGAGATACCACTTTTTTCATCCCTTCAGAACCTATTTTATCGAGCAAGATGAATTAGAGAATTATGTGGCGATCATTTCAGCATATACCAAGATTACATATTGAAGCGCAGAACATAGGTGTTGAAGAAATAACACCACAGGAATATGCCAATCCTTGTCTTTCTCTAATGTTTAATCACGAGTTGGAGATCTAGTCCTTCCTAGCAAATGTAACGGAAGCGGATGATGAGCTTTGGAGGAGCTTCTGCCCACGGCGTGATGGAGCACATTTGGTTGCAAGTAACGCAGGTATCGAATTGGAGCAGCCGGAATGTGCACAGTAAGAGTTGAGTTAATATCGGATCTGCAAGATTGGGAAAGCAGATGTACAGGATAATGAACAATTAACGGGACAAAGCAATCAACCAATTTCAAAAGGAGGTTCACCATGCGATACAGAAAATGGCTCACGCTCCTGCTCAGCGTGATACTCATCGTTTCTCTGGCAATTCCCGTATTTGCCGAGGACGGCAGCGGCAAAATCGGGACGAACGCGTATTGGCGCTATGACAGCGCGACACAGACGCTCACGGTCTCCGGCAAAGGCGAGGTCAATGTGGACACGCACAGCCAGTCTCCCTGGAAGGAACACTACTACGGAGACATCCGCCGAGTCGTCGTGCAGGAGGGGATCACGGCGCTGTACGGTGAGGTATTCTCCTATCTGCCGTATCTTGAGGAGATTCGTCTGCCCTCCACGCTCAAAGCCATGGGCGGAGACACATTCTGCCTCAGCGGAAACGGAAGTCTGGACATCGTTATCCCCGACAGCGTGACGGCGATCGGCAATGCATTTCACGCGTCGCATATCCGCAGTATCAAACTCGGTAAAGGCATTACGGAGCTGGGGGAAAAGGCGTTCCTGGCTTCGACCGTCGTTTCGGTCGACCTGTGCAACGTGAAGAAGATTGGCGCAAGGGCTTTTTCCGAATGCAGCAATCTGAAGGACATTGATCTCTCCGGCGTAACGGAGATTGGCGGCGGCGCGTTCAGCTTCTGCGGCTCACTTACCTCGGCGGATATCCGCAATGTGACCATCCTCGAAAACTCTACATTCAATTCAACCTGGCTCGAACAGATTGTTCTGGGCAAAAACCTGATCCAAAGCGGGACCATCTATGCCTACAATTTCAGCCGTGGTCACTTGAAGAGGGTCTACATCTACGGAACGCTTACCGAGTGGGACAAGCTCATGGCGCGAAGCTCCAGGGACACGAACGAAGGGCTGTTTGATGCCCAGATCCTCCTGGTTACGTTTGGCGATGTCGCGCCCCTGCGGTGGTCGGCACCTGCGGTGTATCAGCTGGCGGAGGACGGAGTGCTGGGCGGCTACGGAGACGGCAGCTTCCGGCCGACAAATCAGGTCACACGCGCGGAATTTGCAAAGATGCTGACTATGGTTCTCCCAAAGGACAAAACTGTACCCGCAACGTCGCGCAGCTTCCCGGATGTGAAGGAAAGCGCATGGTATGCGCAGTATGTGAAGACGCTTGCGGGTCGGGGTATTGTCAACGGCTTTGAAGATGGCACGTTCCGCCCCAACGCCCAGATTACCCGCCAGGATATGGCGACGATGATCGGGAGAATGGTCGAGCTGTACGGTCTGAATTTGCCTGAGAAGGCAAGCCCTGTTTCATTCAAGGATGCAGGCACTATCGCAGCATATGCAGCATCTGCTGTCTCACAGATGCAGCGCGTCGGGATCATCAACGGTTTTGAAGATCAGACCTTCCGTCCGAAGGAACACGCCTCGCGTGAGCAGACCGCACAGATGATCTACAATCTGTTGCAGGCAATGCAGTAAGCCTGAAGTGATAATAACTGCACATAGAAATCTGACCGGACAATGGAGACGGAATAATGAATGCGATTGTTGAAAGCACGTTATTTCTAATACTCAGCATTGCACTTTTGGTTAGCATTGTTGTTCTTTGCTGGATTTTGATTGTTCAACTCGTCAGAACCAATCACATGGTAAACACCATGAAAACGAATCCAGAGCTCACCACAAGAGTTCTGACTAGCAAACAATTCAAAACCCTTGCGGTCAGCACTCTTACCGCCTTCATCCTGCGGTTTCTCTGCATGTTGTTATTTCATGTGTATCTAAGAGCATTGCCAAGCGGAGTTTACTCCGGCAACTCATATAGCTTCGTGTTTGAAATGCTGATTTACAAGTATCCATATTTTGTTCTGTTTCTTGGGTGCATTTTTGCGCTTTACCAAATCCGAGCGAATCTAAAGACGATAAAAAATAGGATCGGAGAAGTGTGATTACTGAGGTGACGCTGGGGGCGGTTCTCTGCGTTGACGAACTCTTTGTTGCATAGCCTGTCTTGTTAATCTGCTTCTATTTCAGACACATTTCGACAAACAACCAAGCCCAGCAGAGCCGCCTGAAGGCGGCAACTGCTGGGCTCATCTCTATATTCTGTTATGATAACTTCCAGTTTACCCGTACAACGTTATCCGGAACGGATAGTTTTACACCTTGACACAAAATAGTTATGCAATGTCTGTGCATTTATGTGTAATATGTGATCTCGGCTAAACGAGATTGCGGCAATTGTCTGCGGTAGTCATTGTAGGCTTTTTTAATCTCCTCGTCTGTCGCGTCCGGGTGGTCGGCACGATACGAATCTTTGATGTACGACCTTACCTTTTCACGACTGATCGTGTCGGGCGCTTCTTCGCAAGTTGTACCCAGTATTCATTAATTGTGATGCCCATGTCCGCGCACAAATCATCCAGCATTTGCTTGCCATTCGGCAGCTCATAACCGGTCTTCGCTGAGGCAATCATTTCGTCGCATTCCTCCTGGGTAGCGGTTAGCCCGAGATCCTTGGCTTCCTCAAGAAGCATTCGGCCAATAAGAATGTTGCTGCATCTTCATGGTCTTTGACCTTAAACTGTTTAAACGAAATCGATGGAAGCGACACCGCTTGCTGCACTTGGTATTCCGCCTTTGAATCACTCCAGACGGATTAGAATATCCACTGTTTTAATCTTCTGATAAGAGTTTCCTTTACATGGTGAATTAACAATGCCGAATAGACATTTATCGGTGGATTCTCTATTGACATTTAACTGTGCTACTCATATAATACAGTTAGAAAGTGTATTAGTTAACTAACACAGCTGAACGGGGGTTATCCGGATTCATGATCTCCTTTGAGGAATTTGAAGCAGTCAAGGGCGTGCCCATATATATGCAGATTCTGCGGTACATCCAGCGTGGTGCCGCTGCGGGACGCATTCAGAACGGTGACGAACTCCCGTCCCGCCGTGTGCTTTCGGCGCTGCTGGGCGTAAATCCGAACACGGTGCAGAAGGCATACCGCCTTCTGGAGGAAAAAGGCCTCATCCGCTCCCACACGGGGGCAAAGAGCTATATGGTGCTCGTGCCGGAGACCGTGGAGGTCATCCGCCGGGAACTGCTGGAAAACGATGTGCGTGCGCTCGTGATCGCTATGCGGCAGACAGGAGAGGAAAAGGACGATGCTCTCGCGTTAATCGCGCGGATCTGGGAGGAAGAAGCATGAAGAGAGAAATTCTGTCTGTCTGGAGCCTTATGGCCAGGGCAACCATGCCGCTGACACTGCTGATATGCCTTCTTATTTCAGTGATCGAAGCGGTATTGTTTCCATTGCAAAGTTCAGGGGTGCAGCGGCTGGATACTGCCTTCACCGACTCTGCTGTGATGACGGTATTCGTGATCGCCATGGCAGCATTATATGCAGTCATGTGCCTGCATGGGACGCTTGGAACAAGAAACGCCATCCCTTTTGCACGTCTCGGCGTTTCGGATCGCGTGCGTTTTGTGGTTCTCGCTGTGCAGACGGCACTGTGCTTGTTGATTCTTTGGGCATGGCAAACCGGCGTTGCTTTTGCACTTGCTCTCTGGTGGGGACACGCGCACCCGGAGACCGTGGGGCAGCACACGCTGCTCGCGGCCTTCTACCGAGTAAGTTTTCTGCACGCATTGCTGCCGTTGGGTGACTGGTTGATGTGGGTACGGAATACGGTGCTGTGCGCGGCGCTTGGCCTTTGCGCGGCGAAGGCCGCATGCACGCGACACGCTGTGGGTCCGATGATCGTCGGCGTTTTGGCAGCCCTCCTCTGGCCGACGGGCATCAGTTCGGGAATGTTCGTGCCGATCCAGATCGCGCTGCTTGCCGCCGCTGGTTGGTTCGCGTGGATGTTTGGAACGGAGGTACAGCATGAAACGGAATCTTGAACAGTGCGTGCCGCCCGGAGTGGACGGCAGGGGTGAAATCGGGACGATTTGGGTGCTTTGGATCCTCATTGCCGTGGAAGTGGTCTGGCGGGGGCTTGGCGTGTTTGTTCCCGAGCTGATCCGACTTAAGGGTCTGGGTTGCCCCATTGAGCCGTTCTTCCTCTATTTTTCTGGAACATGGTGGTTTGCCCCGGTTCTGATGATGCTGCCTGTGACCGTGATCATTGCGCTGCTCTTGCTTGCGGCCAAGGTGATTTCGCATTACCGGTATTACAGGCGGGGAGTGCGCGCTGACTATACCATGCGCCGTCTGCCCGATTGGCGAGAATACCATCGGCGTGCATTGGCGCTGCCGCTCTTCGGCCTTGTCGGCACGGTGCTTGTGTATCTGATCGCGCTTGGAGTCTGCATTGCCGTCTATTATCTGATTACGCCGGGGTGGATGGAGCCGCACTTGTTTTAGGAGTCACTGTATGTCGTTTAAGGAGAACACCATGCTCGAAATCAAACATCTTTCTAAACGCTATGGCGCAAAAGAAGCGCTCAACGACATTTCCTTTACGCTGCCGCGGGGGCAGATCGTGGGGCTCTTCGGCGAAAACGGCGCGGGTAAGACCACGCTGATGAAGTGCATTCTCGGCCTTATGCGCTTTCAAGGTGCGATAACACTCGATGACGAGCCGATCACGCACAAAATCATCGCTCGCCTCTCCTTTGCCACGAGCGAGCACAGTTTTTTCCCTGCGCTGAACGCAAAGGAGCATCTTAGCTTCTATGCCGAGCACTTTGCGTGCTTCAACGAAAAGCGTTTTCACGCGCTTGTGGACTTTTTTGATCTGCCGGAGGATCGTCCCATCGGACGCTGCTCCACGGGCCAAAAAAACCAGTTTGAGGTCGTGCTTGCCCTTTCGCAGGGCGCGGACTACATTCTCATGGATGAACCCTTTGCGGGAAACGATGTTTTCAACCGCGAGGATTTCTATAAGGTTCTGCTGGGACTTCTGACTGAGCGTGAAACCGTGATGCTCTCCACGCATCTGTTGGAGGAAGTCCAGAACTTTGTCGGTCGTGCGCTGCTGCTGCATGAAGGGAAGCTCATCGACGATGTGGATCTCGGCGAGGCTGGGGATCGTGGTGAGAATCTCATGGGAATCGTGCGTCAGGCGTACAGCTACCGGGGCGACCGCGTACGGGAGGCTCTCAACGCGCTGGAAGGAGACGAGTGAGATGCGTAAGTGGCGGCTTTTGACCGTGCTCCTCGCTGCGCTCGCTGTGACAGGACTGCTCATGGCAACACTGTGGATCTCTGGCGCGGGGAAATGTGTGACGTATGACGAGACAGTCCTGCAGGGAGACGCCTCGGCTTTTGCTGGCGTAACGATCCGGACAAGGAATCAGATGAGAGAATACGTGAATTGGGAGACAGAATACCGCCCTGGCACAGGAGAAACGCCGGAGACGAAGATGCGTTACAGGAGAGGCGACTGGCAGTACCGCGGGGAAGCAATCTTCTCCGTCCGCACGCCACTGCTGCCAATGACTAATGGCGCTGTCGAAGGTGTAGCGGATGAGATGGTTCGCGATGTGGCGTCTCGTGCGCCGGCGGACGTGCAGGAATACCAGGAACGGGTGCGCGCTGCAGATTATTATGATGTTTTTCCGATGCAGTATGTGTTTGATGAGTGTAATAACGTTGCACGCGGGCAGAGCTGGAAATTGAATGAGCTGCTGCAGATTCCTGTGCCGGAGGATCTGACGCTGCTGGTCTCCATCTATTTTTACGGACATCCGAATCACGCCCGTTACAACTGCACCATAGATGCGGCGGAGGGTACAGTTCCGGAACTCGGCGTTTCATTCGCAAAGCAAGAGAGCAAGAACGGCGGCGTCTACTGGTTCACATTGGACTGTTCACTGCCCGGGAATGGGACGCTCGACACCAGCCGGATCTCCGGCGGAACGGGCATTTTCCGTTTTGATACGGCAGAGAACACTGCGGAGACGGTCTATCCTTTCCCGGCCGAGACGAAGATTTGTGATCTATGGCTTTCAGAGGACGAGAGCACGCTGTATCTGCTGCGCTCCCTCTCCGGGGTGCACACGCTTACGGCCCTCTCCGTGCCGGACATGACCGAAACGCAGGTGCTCACGCTTCCTACCGCTGTAGACGCTGCGCTCACGACGCCATACCGACGGGATGGACTGTTGCTCGTGCCCGCCACGGACGGGACGCTTCTTGTGCTGACGAGGAATGCGGACAACACATACACGTTGGAAAAGCAGATGAACGCTGCAGATGATCCTGCGCTTACGCAGACAGATTACATGGAGCCATGGGAGCAGATCACGGCGGATTACTGGGACGGCAGACTGGCGCTGGTGCGGCTGCAATTTGCGGATGGGGATATAACGCAGGACATGGATCTTGTCATCTCCGTCTATGCTGAGGATGGCGCTCGAAGCACCATGGAAAGCCGATGCAGCCTGGGACAAGATAACGATCCGGAGCTTATGTTCCGGGAATATCATCACACGAATTATCCGCCAATCCAACCCGCATGGACCGACCCTGTGCAGGTTGAAATCGACAGGAATGAAATAGAATGAATCAATCACAGGGTAATTGCAGGGTAGGAAACACGCGGAATAATTGTCAATTATTCTTGGCAGATTGTTGTCTTAGATTGATAGGATGAAGGCTTGCTGGCACAGTAACAAAAACAGAAGTCTCTATAATCTGTGACAAATACATGCCAAAAGGTTTTAACAGTTATAGCCTGGCAGGCTGAAAATTGCTCGGTTAATTGGTTAATTAGTATGCTTGGAGGGTGTGACAGTCGCCGTTCCACACGTATTCCACATGCTGGATTCTGAGCCTCTATTTCCAAGCAAAAGAAAAAACCTTGAAGTTGTGAAAACTTCAAGGTTTTTTACTGGTCCGAGTGAGAAGATTCGAACTTCCGGCCTCTTGAACCCCATTCATATTCAATACGTTTTACATTTTTGAAAATTGTTTGAAAAAGTATTGATAAATCAATGGTTTTGTGATATTATCGTAATGTAAAGTTTTGGAGGGTAAACAACTTTTGAATAACTTTGTTTACCTTTTTGTTTACCTTTTGCGATTGTATGGAGGTTTGAACTCATGGCAAGTATTACGCCGAAAACAGACAAGCAGGGCAATGTCATTAGCTATAAAATTCTTGTTTGCGTCGGACGCGACGAACACTATAAACAGATTTGGCGCACAAAGACGATTAAGCGCCCTGAGGGCTTGACCCCGGCAAAAGAGCGCAAGGAAGTTGAACGCCTTGCCGACGCATGGGAGCAGGAACAGAAAGCCAATTATGAAAAGAGCAGAGACAAGCGAGACAAGACAAAAATCGCGTTTGCCGAGTTTGTCCGTTCCCATTGGTGGGCAGATCATGTCATGGACGGCTCACACACTCCTAGCAGCATTTCATTCTACAAAAATATGTCCGATGATATTGTGTCCTATTTTGGAGAGAAAAAGAAGCTGAATGCAATCGACGCCGAGGCAGTAAAGCGATATATCAAGTATCTAAACACGGAAGCAACGACGCGCGGCGGCAAGCCTCTGAGCGCAACGACGATCGTTCGCCACTATCAGACCTTGCGGAATATTATCAATTATGCCGTGCGTTTCGGCTATCTGAAAGAAGATCCATGTAAGTATCTTTCTATAAAGGACAAGCCCCGGCAGGACAGCAAAGAAGTTGATTTTCTTTCACCGAAAGACGCGCAGCGCTTTATGACGGCGCTTGAAACAGAACCATTGTTCTGGCGGTGCTTCATGAATGTGCTGATTACTTGCGGACTCCGGCGCGGTGAGTGTATCGGCTTGCAATGGGGAGATATTGACGGCGAGGCGCTGACGCTGACGGTATCGCGCAATGTCACGATCGACAAGGATTCCCCCGATAAAATCCATATCGGTGAAACGAAAGGAAAAGAAAGCCGCTCCGTTCCGCTGTCAGCCCGTGTGTATGGTTTGTTGATGGCGTTCAAACGGGAACAGGACGAAAAGTACAACGGTGTTTTACTCCCGAATGCGTATATCTTTTGCCGTGTAGATAATCCATACAAGCCCCAATATCCAACAGAGCCGACAAGGTGGCAATCCAAATTTGTGAAGCGTCACAAGCTGCCAAATGTCAGCCCCCATGATTTGCGGCACACGGCGGCAACGCTTGCGCTTGAAAGCGGTGCAGACCTAAAACAGGTGCAACAGCTTTTAGGGCATAAAGACCCGGCAACGACAATGAAGTTTTACGCCGGAGTTACAAAGGAAGCACAGCGCCGGACAGTTGAAGGAATAGAGAGTATTATAAACGGATAACCTATATAAAGATGATGGAGCGGCTACGATAGCCGCTCCAATTTTTATGAACAATTTGTAAATTATTAATCACATCTCTCACACGCTCTTACATGCACTCACTTCGGCACACAAACGCACATATTCAACACACGATATGAACTTGCACGGATTTACAACATATAGTACAATAAAAGCGCGGTACCGAAATAATAAAACGCAAATTGATAATACGGAAGGTGGTAACAAGATGCCTACATTCAAGACCATTCGACAGACTGCACGACATACTGGTTTGCCGGAACACCATTTGCGGCAGCTCGTGAAGCGTGGCGAGTGCCCCGGCTTTTATGCCGGAACGAGGTTTTATATTAACGTGGACGCGCTGACAGAACAGCTTGAACGAGTAAGCCGCTCGAACATGGAGGCGATTTGATGCATTCCCTTGAACGACAGGGAGAGGGAGAGCAGGAAAAAGCATTTGAAGCTAGAGCGGCTGAGCAGTTTGGTGATAACGAAACGGTTTTCGTCTGGTATCCATATATCCCCGTTGGCGATTATACCGTTTTAATGGCTGACGGCGGCACAGGTAAAACAATCCTCTGTTGCGGAATTGCTGCCGCGATCAGCACAGGCGCAAAGCTGCCGGGGGATTGCAAGAGCAGAGCCGCCGAGCCTGTTTTGATTGTCAGCGCCGAGGACACCGGGGAACTGCTGAAACAGCGGCTTGATGAATCGGGCGCGGATTTGTCAAAGGTATTCATTCTTGACTGTCAAGCGAGCGAGGGATTGAACTTCACGGACGGTTATGATGCTTTTGTGGCGCTCATTCGTCGCTATGCTCCGGCGCTTGTGATTATTGACCCGTGGCATGCTTTTCTAGGCGCAGGCGTGGACATTAACCGTGTGAACGCTGTCCGTCCAGTCTTTCAAAGGCTTGCGAACATGGCGAAAGTCTGCAAATGCGGTTTGATTCTTGTCAGCCACGTTAACAAGCGAGCGCAGGGAGAGAACGCCAACAACGCCGCCACAGGCAGCACCGATTTTATCAACGCTGCGCGTTCTGCAATGCGCGTGATTTTCAATGATGAACCGGGAGCGACAAGCAGCCGAATTGTGGTACACACGAAAAGCAACTACGCCGCGCCGGGAAAGTCCGTCAAGTATCAGATCACAGGCAACGGCGGCTTATTCTGGGATGGATTCAGCGAGATCACACGAAAGACGCTAGAGGATGCCGCACGTTGGAGAAAAACAACGTATGAAGCCCTGCAAAGGCAGGACGCGCAGGACGTCACGAACCGCGCCTTGATTGCTGCTGTTTGTGAGTATGGCGTACCCGGTCAAACTGTTAATGTCTCATATGATCAAATGAAAGCCGATCACGGATCAGACATTTTTGATTGTATGCAGCCAAAACGGGCGCTTGATGCAGTCTCTGGTGAATTGCGTGCTATTGGCTATTACGTCCAGACAGGGAAAACCGTCAGACATAACGGACGCACGAAAAACGGTTTTTCCGTACTGAAACAAGAGCGGCTGTCAGACGTTTTGGAGGGATTGCCCGAATGACGGAAAGCCGCTCCAATACGAAAAATCTATAATTTCTGTTAGGATATGTTTTTATAGATTTTATTGATTTCTTCTTTGAAAATGCGGAATGTCTATAAAATCTATAATTCCTACGGCTAGCAAAAATCATAGATTTGGAGGGATTAATGAAAAACAAAATCTGTTGTGTGCTCGCCCTGATAATGTTTTTATCATTGCTTGCAGGATGCAGCCAACGCGAAATACTACTACTAGATAACAATAACTTGAAGATTACGCGCACAGGCGCAATAACGACTATTACAGACAAAAACAGCGGCGAGGTGTACACGCTCCATAGCGTCCACAAACGCCATACAGAGGCGAAAACAGAGCCATATACAGCTATATCAACATCGACAATCAAAATTATCATCATCCCCGGCGGCTTTCAAGTTGTGTCTGGGAATACATCTTACACATTCACGAAACGGAGGTTTTGAATGAACAGCGCATTTATTAGGAGCCATTGCGACGATAACGGTGAGCGCAGCTTTTCGATTCACTTCATTGTTGACGCAATCGGTCACGATGAAGATGCCCCGGCGCTTTGTACTTTTTCATCGCTTGAGACGGCAGCTATGTTATGCAGATACATCAATGGCGGCAACATGGACAAGCAGGAGCGTGATTCTGTTTCGGTCGCGCTTATGGGTGAAGATAGAGCATACCGAAAGAAACGAAAGAAAGCAGTTGCAAAAGTAGGCAAAACCGCCACGAATGGAGGTGGTAACTGTGCCGACAAGTCCGGTCTATGCTGATGAAATTATCTTAGCCGCTCTTTTACAAGGTGGATCAATCAGAAAAGCAGCCGCCCTTGTTCCTTGCGGTGTCACAACCATTCGGGAGCGTTTGCGCAATGATGATTTTCGTCGGCAGTATGACGCGCTGAAAGGTGAACTGCTGCAAGAGGCGGCAGGGGAGCTTTCCGCAAAAATGGGAGCGGCTGTCGAGCGCTTGTCAGAGATCATGGATAATGCGGATAACTCCGCTGCTGTCCGTGTTCAGGCGGCTGGTGAACTACTCCGGCAGGGCTTGAAATATGTAGCAGTAGCAGAGATCGAGCGCCGTGTCACGGCCTTGGAGGCGGTGCAGGAGGGCGAACAATGAAAAGTGTATTGTCACGTCTGACGGCTTTGGAAAGCAAATATTTGCAAGAATCCCTAGTTGTGCTTGGCGAGGATCAAAACGGTGCTGTGTCAAGAATGACAGTACAGGCATTGATTGATGGTGGATTCAGTTTCGTCAAAGTAATAAGGGGAAGCAGTTTGTCAGATTTGGACCTCTTGCTATCGGCATTTCATGCGCGAGTGTTACAGGATACGGAGAAAGGCGGCATTGAATGCAAGAACAAATAATCTATGACTGTATTGTTTCCGATAGACGAAAGAAGCGGATTTCAGTTGTATATGAACCGTACCCATCAAAAGAAGGTCAGCTTGAATGCGAACGCCTATGGAAACAGCTATGCGATTCTTCACGCAGGAGGTTGAGACGTGAGAAGCCTTGACAAGCGGGTTGCACGTTTGGAAGCGGCACGGCCACGGCTATTTGCCGATGTGCTTTCGCTGATAGCCCGTCATGCGTATTACGACGAAATAACGCCACAAGATCGAGCCCGATATTGTCAGTTTATCGGAGTCGAACAGAGAGCATTTGAAGGTGTAAACCAAATGGTTTTAGGTGATCAGCACATTATGCTTACAAAGTTTGACGCGCCATCGAGCGCGGAGCTTGAAGCAATCATCAACGAAGTGCAACATGAAGTTTTTAATAAATAATCACACGAAAGGACAAATATATGGATAGAACACGCATTTATTTTGAACACGCCCGCGATTATCGGGCAAAACTTCGCGGCATTTGGGAAGAATACGGCAAAGCCGAGAAAGAGCTAGAGCCGTACAAGGGCAGCGCCGGATATAATAACGATGTTGCCGAGGCAGCAAAAACCCGTGACGCCGCCATTACAAGCTTGCAAAATGAGTATAGAGAAAAATTCGATGTTGTTCTAAAGGGAATGCGGCAAAGCGCCACGAGTCGCCCGATGACTGCACCCACGCCCGAACAGCTTGCGCTGCTACAGGCGCTCAAAATGCGCGAAACAATCAGCCGAGATGAGCTTGAACAGGCTGGGCGCACACTCAAAGACAGCTCCGTTTGTCTGAGTGTTCTGGATGAAATTGCAATGCGGCAGGGTTATGCCGGTCTCCGTTTTGGTGGGGAATCCACCGCCGCGATTCTGGCACATGTCGACGAGCTTACCGCCTCTGCAAAAAAGCTTTGTGCCCTAAACAAGCCTGACAGTCGGCGCGAAATGGTTGCCCGAAAATCCATTTACAGCGTCGACCGCGATGATAATGCAATGTATAGTTTCAGCGTCGACCGCGATATTGACAGCATGACCGATTGCATGCGCCTTTTCGGCAGCGTGGGCGACATTGAAAGCTTTGCGGAAGCCGTAAACGAATAATACTCTTTAGCCATATCCTTTCAAAAACGGGAAGTCCGTCCGGGAAACCGGGCGGGCTTTCTGTTATACAAAAAATGCCGCACGGAATACTCCGAGCGGCTAAAATAATACCCAAATTACGAATTTGTTTACCTTTTTTGTTTACCCTTTAGCTTTTTGAGCGAAATAAGAGAAAAGAAAAAAGCCTTGAAACCGTTGAATTTCAAGGCTTTTTTACTGGTCCGAGTGAGAAGATTCGAACTTCCGGCCTCTTGAACCCCATTCAAGCACGCTACCAACTGCGCTACACCCGGTCACCAATCTTTAGTGCTCAAATAATATAGCACACCTTTCGGGAAAATGCAAGACCTTTTTTACGAAAATGTCAGGTTGTTTTGGCGCATTGCAAAAAATGTGAAATACGGCTTGTCAAACGCCTTGAAATCGTGTAGAATATCAAAGATGTACAATACCGCCTCTGGGCGGTCTGAACGGATAAATATTTTTTAGGAGGATCCTAATATGATCACAGCAGGCGATTTCAGAAACGGCGTGACTTTCGAGATGGACGGCCAGGTTATGCAGGTCGTTGAGTTCCAGCACGTCAAGCCCGGCAAGGGCGCGGCCTTTGTCCGCACCAAGATGAAGAACGTCATCACCGGCGCCGTGACCGAGACTTCTTTCAACCCCACCGCGAAGTTTGAGGAAGCCACCATCGAGCGCATGACCATGGAGTACAGCTATCAGGACGGCAACCTGTACTATTTCATGAACCCCGAGACCTACGAGCTCGAGCCCATCGACGAGAGCGTGCTCTCCGACAACTTCAAGTTCGTCAAGGAGAACATGGAGTGCGTGATCTCCTCCTACAAGGGCAAGCCCTTCAACGTCGAGCCTCCCACGTTCGTCGTGCTCGAGGTCACCCAGACCGACCCCGGCTTCGCCGGCAACACCGCCACGAACGCCACCAAGCCCGCCACGCTCGAGACCGGCGCTGAGATTAAAGTGCCCCTGTTCATCTCCGAGGGCGAGCGCATCCGCGTCGACACGCGCACCGGCGAGTATCTGGAGCGCGCGAAGGACTGATTCCTTTCCGACAAAGCAAAGACCGATGATCATTTTGATCATCGGTCTTTTTTATCCGAGCACGGAGCTTGTGGCCTCGTCCTCGTACTGTCTGGTATACAGGCGGTAGTAGACGCCTTTGGCTTTCATAAGCGCTTCGTGCCTGCCCTGCTCGACGATCCTGCCGTCCTTGACGACGAGGATCACGTCCGCGTCGCGCACGGTGCTCAGCCGGTGGGCGATCACGATGGAGGTGCGCCCGCGGATGATCGTGTCGATGGCGGACTGGATCTTCTGCTCCGTGATCGTGTCCACGGAGGCCGTCGCCTCGTCGAGCACGAGGATCTTCGGATCGGCGAGGATCGCGCGGGCAAAGGAGATCAGCTGCTTTTCGCCGGTGGACAGCATGTCGCCGCCCTCGCCGACGTCGGTGTCGAGGCCGTTTTCAAGCTTTTCCACCACGCCCTTGGCGGAGACCAGCTCCAGCGCCCGGTCAATGTCCGCGTCGGTCGCGTTCGGGTTGCCGTAGAGGAGGTTTTCCCGGAGCGTGCCGGAGAACAGATGCGGCGTCTGCAATACGTAGCCGATCGCGCTGTGCAGCCAGAGCTGCGAGCGCTCTCTCGCGTCGCGTCCGTCGATGAGCACGCGCCCCTCGGTCGGCTCATAGAAGCGGCAGATGAGGTTCGCAAGCGTCGATTTGCCCGCGCCCGTCTCGCCCACGATGGCGAGATTCGTGCCGAACGGGATCTGGAGATCAAAGTGCTCCAGGATCTTCTCGTCCCCGTCGGGATACTGGAACGTCACGTTCTCGAACGTGATGTCGCCGCGGATCGGCTCCCAGTTTTCCGTCCTGGGCGTGAAGCTGTCGCCGTAGAGGGCGATCACGGCGTCGGTGTCTTTCACATCCGGCTCCGTGCTGAGCAGCTTCATCAGGCGCTCGATGTTCACCTGTGTCGTGATGAGGTCCGAGATCGCGTCCACGATCCAGCGGATCGGCTCCATGAGCCCCTGCGCGTAGGACATGAACATCGAGAACGTGCCGATCTGGGTCTTGGCGATCAAGCCGCCTTTCCATAGCACCACCGCGAGAGCGAGGGAGGAGGCAAAGTTCATCGTCACGGCGAAGGCGCCGCGCAGCCGCGCTGCGCGCACCGACTTGCCGTACATGCGCGAGGTGTCCTTCACAAAGGCCTGCTGCATCGTGTCCTCGATGACGAGCGTTTTGATCGTCCGCGCGCCGGTGATGCCCTCGTTGAAGTCGCCGGTGATCTCGGAGTTGATCTCGCGGATCTCGCGGTTGGCCTTGGTGAGCATCCTCTGGAAGATGGAGAAGAACAGGATCGCAAGCGGGAGCACGGCGACGACATACAGCGCGAGATGCGCGTCGATGGAGAACATGACGACGACGGCGCCTATGATATACGTGAGCTGGAACGTGCTGTCCAGCAGCGTCCAGGACATCATCTGCCCGATACGCTCCGTGTCGGACATGATGCGCGCGTGGATGTAGCCGACGCTGTTCTGGTTGAAGTAGGAGAACGACAGCGTCTGCAGATGACGGAACGCGGCGTTGCGGAGTTCCTTGTTCACGCCGACCTCGATCCGCATGCTGAGATAGAGCGCAAAATAGCTCACCAGCGCGCTGCCGCCGATCAAAAGCGCATAGAGCAGCACAAACGGTACGATCGTATCCAGCGTACCGCCGCCGATGAAATGGTTGAGTGCGTAGCGCTGGAACAGCGGCACGCCGATGTCCACCGCGCTGCCGACAAGACAGCCGAGGATCAGACCGATGAGCGGCTTTTTGTAGTTTTTCAGATAGGGGAGGACCTTGTTGAAGCCGAAGAAGCGAAGCCCCATCGGGTTTGCGCTGCTTTTCTTCATGCCGACACCTCCTCGTTCGATGCCGACTGGATCTGGCAGATCTGCTGATAGACGCCGCCGGCGTTTTTCAGCGTCTCGTGTGTGCCCTGCTCCACGATGCGGCCGCGATCCAGAACGATGATCTGGTCGGCCTTGGAGAGCGTCGTGATGCGGTGGGAGATGAGGATGATCGAGGCGCTGCCGAAGCGCGCTTCGAGCGCGGCGCGGATCTTCGCGTCGGTCTCGGTGTCCACCGCGGAAAGGGAGTCGTCAAAGATGAGAATCGGCGTGTTCTGCGTGAGCGTGCGCGCAATGGCGGCGCGCTGCTTCTGCCCGCCGGAGAGCGTCACGCCGCGCTCGCCCACAAAGGTGTCGTAGCCCTTGGCAAAGCTCTGCACCGTGTCGTCCAGGCAGGCGGCGCGGGCAGCGTCGCGGATGCGCTCGCGCGACATGTCGCCGTCCGTGATGGCGATGTTCTCCGCGATCGTGCGGGAGAAGAGATACGGCTCCTGCAGCACCATGCCGATGTTCCGGCGCAGATGCGCGGTCTCAATGTCGCGGATATCCGTGCCGCCGATCGTGATGCGCCCGCCGCCCTCGGGGAGGTCATAGAGCTTGTCGAGCAGGAGCATGAGCGTGCTTTTGCCGCTGCCGGTGCCGCCGAGGATGCCGAGCGTCGTGCCCGCGGGGATCGTGCAGCAGACGTCCTGCAGCACTTCGCGCCCGCCGTCATAGCGGAAGGACACATGGTCGAAGCAGATGTCGCCGTCCATCGGCGCTTTGAGCGCCTTGCCCTGCTCGCGCTCCTCCTCCGCTTTCATGATATAGGCGATGCGGCCCATGGACACGCCGGCCTTGCTCATCTCGGCGATGATGCGGCCCAGCATGCGGATCGGCCAGATCATGATGCCGCCGTATGACAGGAAAGCGATGTATTCGCCTGCGGTCATCTCGCCCCGGATGCACAGCACGGAGCCGAAAACCACGATCAGGAGGATCTGCAGACCGGACAGCACGTCGCCGACGCTCCAGAACTGGCTCATGGGGCGCGCGAGCTTCATCCACAGGGAAGTGTAGTATTCGTTCTGCGTTTCAAAGCGGTCGCGCTCGTACTTTTCGCGGCCGAACGCGCGCACGACCCGCACGCCGGTGAGATTTTCCTGCGCCATGGCGGAGAGCTTGCCCTCATTCTCGTCGCAGGCGAGAAAGGCAGAACCGATCCTGCGATGGAAGTACAGCGAACGCAGGATGATGTACGGCACGGGGATCAGGGCGATCAGCGTCAGCTTCCAGTTCATCGAGAGCATGAACCCGATCGACAGAGCCAGCAGGATCACAATGCGGAAGATGCTGGTCAGCTGTTCGGAGATGAAGCCCTTGAACGTCTGGATATCCGACGTGCAGCGCTGGATGATGTCGCCGGTGCGATGCTTGGCGTGCCACGCGTAGGGGAGGTGCTCGATGTGCCCGAAGAGCGCGTCGCGCATGGTCTTGGTCAGCTTTTCCGCGCCCTTGGTGTTGTATACGCGGAAGGCGTACTGCGCGATCACCTTCACAGCCGCGACCGCGAGGATCGCAAGCGCGAAGATCCAGATGTGCTCGCCGAGATAGCGAAAGCCGCCGGCGCGCTCCACCATGCGCATGGCGAAAGCGGGGAGGTTTGCCTCCTTGCCGCCGAGGGCGTTGTCCACCGCGACGCGAACGATCTGCGGCGTGACAAGATCCGCGAGCGCAGCAATCGCGGCGGCAATCATGCTGATCACAAAGAACAGCTTGCTGCCGCGCAGAAACCGCCAGAGCAGTGTTCGGTTGTAGGCCTTCTCGGCCTTTGTCTTTTTCGTTTCCATAGTGCTGTTACAGTCCTAAGCTTTCCGGGGTCTCCACCCGGAACAAATCTTCTAATCTGGAGTAAAGAAATCCGCCGCGCTCCATCTGCTTCAGGCAGTCGAGCAGCCCGTCGAAAAATCCGTTCACATTATAGATCACGATCTTGCCGTGCAGCCGGTCGGAAGCCTTCATGGCGAGAATGCTGAACAGCTCATCCAGCGTCCCGATGCCGCCCGGCACGGCGATGAACATGTCCGAGAGCGCGATCATTTTGTCCTTGCGGTCGGAGAGCTCCTCCGTGCGGATGATCTCGTCGAGGTAGGGGTAGTTGTCTGTCTTTTCTTCCAGAAAGCGCGGCACGACGCCGATGATCTTCGCGCCCGCGTCGTGAAACCCGTCTGCGATATCGCCCATCAGCCCGCCGCCGTAAGCGCCGTAGACAAGCGTGTGCCCCTCTTGTCCGAGCTTCCGCCCGAGAGCATAGACGGCTTTGGAGTAGTGCTCTCCCACATCGCAGGACGCCGCAAACACACAGATCTTCATCTTTCGCACCTCCGTTTTCCGGATGGATTGATTCTATCATATCCGCACGGCTTGCACAACACCCAAGTGCAGATACAGAAAAAACCACTTGCTTTTGAAGCAAGTGGTTTCTGGTGCGAGAGATGAGACTTGAACTCACACGTCGGTTGACACACGCCCCTCAAACGTGCCTGTCTACCTATTCCAGCACTCTCGCATAAGCGCTCTTGTTAAGCGCAGGAATCATTATAGCAGAAAAAAAGAAATTGTCAACTGCTTTTTTCGTGTTTTTCTTTTCTGCATCGACCCAGCTCTTTGACGAGCAGCGCCGTGAGCCAGCCCAGCGCAAGGATCAGCACCAGCGCGCCGTGATCCATCGTGTGCAGGTAACGCATCTTGAGATAGGCGTGATAGCCGAGTAGGGAGGCGTATTCACATCCCAGCGCGATCGGCGCGAGCCACAGCTCCGTGCACGCAAGCACCAGCGTCATCATGTCCGCGCAGAAGAAGTAGCGCTCGTGCATGTGCGGCAGGAAAAACGGCACGGCAATGCTCATGATCACCGCGCACAGAAGCAGCGCACGGTTATTTGCGATGCTTCGGAAATACCAAACCACCACTGCCAGAAGCACGATCACGAGCGCCGCCGCGGCAATGCCCACGGCCGAAGCCGTCTGCGTGTTCGGAATGTAGCGGAAGAATGCAAAGATGGAAGGGGAATTGTAGTTTAAGCCTGCGCCGATGCTGTCCGTCTGCTGAAAGCCGACCGTGAGCGCGTCCCACAGTCCGCGCCCCGCGGCCACCGCCGGGAGCACCAGCACGATGTTCACCGCCGGGAACGCCGCAAGGTGATACCATTTTAATTTCTTCGCGATCCAGAAGAGCAGCAGCATCGGCAGCAGAAACACCGCCTGCAGCTTAAACGCAAAGGCAGCGCCCATCGCCGTGACGCCCGCCCACGGCCTGTCCGCCAGAATGAGCCACAGCCCCATCAGACACAACGCGCTGTAAATGCTGTCGCACTGTCCCCAGAGCGCGCCGTTGAGCACCACGGTCGGCCAGAAGAGGACGAGGAAAAACGCCAGAAGCCGGCGCCAGATCTTGTCAGTGAAGAGCCCCACGAGCTGCATCGCGCTCCATGCGAGCAGCAGATCGAAGAAGATGCTGATGAGCTTGATCCAGTAGAGATCCGGCATCTGCGCGCCGGAGAAGAGCGCCAGCAGCGTCAGATACGGCACATTATAATTCCCGACCGGCATGCCCAGCGCGTGCACGCCGCCGTTTGCGCGGAACCAGTCGACCCAGACCGCGAGAAAATCCTGATAGTCGAGCGTCTCATAGCGCAGCAGGGCACCGCGCAGCGCGAGCGCCGCCGCCGTAAGCGCCGCCGCAATGAGCCACACGCGCACGTTTTTCAGCACGCCGGAACCATACAGCAGCCCCAGCGCGCAGAGCGCCTCTACTATTAGAATTACAACGACAGAGAAGGGCATTTTGCTTCCTCCCAAAAAAGGGGCAGACTTCAAACAAAAAAACGCAGTCGGCTATTGACAACGCCGCCTGCGAGATGGTATAATATCTTGCTATGTCTTTAAGATGCAGGGGCAGATACCCCCAACATCATCTGTGCCTATTGTACAAGATGACGCATCAAAAAGCAACAGCATTTTGAAAGTTTTTATCAACTTAGCCGGGTGTTCAAAAATCCCAAGAAAAGGAGTGTTCGCTTTGCCAAAGGCAGTCACCTATGGAAAAACCGAACGAATGAGCTTTGCTCGTTACGAGGAGATCCAGCAGATGCCCAATCTTCTGGAGATTCAGAAGAGCTCTTACAAGTGGTTCCTGGAGGAAGGTCTGCGCGACGTGTTCCACGATGTGGACGCCGTGACCGACTACTCCGGCAACCTCGAGCTGCGCTTCGTCGATTATTCGATGGACGAAAAGCCCAAGTACACGGAAGAGGAGTGCAAAGCGCGCGACGCCACGTATGCCGCCCCTCTGAAGGTCCGCGTTCGTCTGCGCAACAAGGAGACCGAGGAGATCAAGGAACAGGAGATCTTCATGGGCGACTTCCCGCTCATGACCCCGAGCGGCACGTTCGTCATCAACGGCGCCGAGCGCGTCATCGTCTCCCAGATCGTCCGCAGCCCCGGCGTGTACTATGATAAACGCACGGACAAGGCCTACAACTCCACCTACGGCACCACCGTCATCCCGTACCACGGCGCATGGCTGGAGTATGAGACCGATCTGAACGACGTCTTCTACTGCCGCATCGACAAAAACCGCAAGCTGCCCGTGACCTGGTTCCTCAAGGCGATGGGCGCTTACCGCGAGGATGACCCCAACACCTGGCTGAGCTGCATCCCCAATACCTCCGTCGGCTGCGTCAACGACGCGCAGATCAAAGAGATCTTTGCCAACGACGAGCGCATCCTTGCAACGCTGGACAAGGATACCGGCATTTCCCGCGAGGAAGCCCTTCTCGAGATCTACCGCAAGCTCCGTCCGGGCGATCCTCCGACGGTGGAGAGCTCCGAGAGCCTGCTCTATGGTCTGTTCTTTGACCGCCGCCGTTACGAGATCTCGAACGTCGGCCGCTATAAATTCAACAAGAAGCTCTCCCTGCGCGCCCGTATCGCGGGCTGCACGCTGGGCGCTCCGGTCGCCGATCCCCTCACGGGTGAGATCGTCGCCGAGGCGGGCGAGGTGCTCACGCGCGAGCGCGCCGAGTACCTGGACGATCTGGGCGTCATGGACGTCACGATCGACCTCGAGGGCAAAATGATCCGCGCGTTCTCCAACGGCATGGTCGATATGAGCCGCTATGTGGACTTCGACCCCGCTGAGATCGGCGTGAAGGAGCGCGTGCGCGGCATCATCCTGCGCCAGCTCGTCGAGCAGTATGAGGGCGAGGCGCTCAAGGAAGCCATTCAGGAGAACATCGACCTGCTGATCCCGAAGCACATCATCGTGGACGATATGTTCGCCTCCGTCAACTACCTGTGCTGCCTGGCGCACGGCATCGGCGAGCCGGACGACATCGACCACCTCGGCAACCGCCGCGTCCGCAGCGTGGGCGAGCTGCTGCAGAACCAGTTCCGCATCGGCTTCAGCCGCATGGAGCGCGTGATCCGCGAGCGCATGACGCTGCAGGATCTGGACGTCGTGACGCCCCAGAGCCTCATCAACATCCGCCCCGTGACCGCCGCCATCAAGGAGTTCTTCGGCTCCAGCCCCCTGAGCCAGTTCATGGATCAGACAAACCCGCTGGCGGAGCTGACGCACAAGCGCCGTATGTCGGCCCTCGGCCCCGGCGGCCTGAGCCGCGAGCGCGCGAACTTCGATGTTCGTGACGTCCATTACAGCCACTACGGCCGTCTGTGCCCGATCGAGACGCCTGAAGGCCCGAACATCGGCCTGATCAGCTATCTCGCCTCCTACGCCCGCGTAAACGAGTACGGCTTCCTCGTCACCCCGTTCCGCCGCGTTGAAAAGGGCACCTGCCGCGTCACCGACGAGGTCAGCTACATGACTGCCGACGTCGAGGACCGCTATATCGTCGCGCAGGCCTCCGAGCCGCTGGACGAAAACGGCTGCCTGAAAAACGAGCGTATTACCTGCCGTCACCGCGACGAGATCATCGAGGTCGACCGCGACCGCGTTGACTATATCGATATCTCCCCGCGCATGATGGTCTCCATCGCGACCGCCATGATCCCGTTCCTCGAGAACGACGACGCCAACCGTGCTCTGATGGGCGCGAACATGCAGCGTCAGGCCGTGCCGCTGATGGTCACGGAGGCCCCCATCGTCGCCACCGGCATCGAGCACAAGCTCTGCGTCGACTCCGGCGTCGTCATTCTCGCCGAGGACGGCGGCACGGTTCTCAGCGTCTCCGCCACGAACATCAAGATCAAGTATGACAACGGCGAGATCCGCGACCACGAGCTCACCAAGTTCTCCCGTTCCAACCAGGGCACCTGCATCAACCAGCGCCCGATCGTCTCCGCCGGAGACCGCGTGGAAAAGGGCGACGTCATCGCCGACGGCCCGGCCACCAGCAACGGCGAAATCTCCCTCGGCAAGAACCTGCTCGTCGGCTTCATGACCTGGGAGGGCTACAACTACGAGGACGCCGTTCTCATCAACGAGCGCCTTGTCATGGAGGACGTCTACACCTCCATTCATATTGAAGAGTTCGAGTGCGACGCGCGCGACACGAAGCTCGGCCCCGAGGAGATCACCCGCGATATCCCCGGCGTCGGCGACGATGCGCTGAAGTATCTCGACGACCGCGGCATCATCTGCGTCGGCGCAGAGGTGCGCAGCGGTGATATCCTGGTGGGCAAGGTCACACCCAAGGGCGAGACCGATCTCACCGCTGAGGAGCGTCTGCTCCGCGCCATCTTCGGCGAGAAGGCGCGCGAGGTGCGCGATACCTCGCTGAAAGTCCCGCACGGCGAGGCCGGCATCGTGGTCGATGTCAAACGCTTCACCCGTGAAAACGGCGACGAGATGAGCCCCGGCGTGAACGAGGTCGTCCGCGTCTATATCGCCCAGAAACGCAAGATCTCCGTCGGCGATAAGATGGCGGGCCGCCACGGCAACAAGGGCGTTGTCTCCCGCATCCTGCCGCGCGAGGATATGCCTTATCTGCCCGACGGCACCCCGCTGGACATCGTTCTGAACCCGCTGGGCGTTCCGTCCCGTATGAACATCGGTCAGATGCTGGAGGTCCACCTCGGCTATGCCGCGCAGGCCCTCGGCTGGAAGGTCGCGACGCCCGTCTTCAACGGCGCGAACGAGGAGACCATCCGCGAGACGCTCCGCGCAGCCGGCCTGCGTGAGGACGGCAAGAGCGTCCTGTACGACGGCCGCACCGGCGAGAAGTTCGACAACGACGTCACGGTCGGCTGGGTTTACTTCCTGAAGCTGCACCACCTCGTCGACGATAAGATACACGCGCGTTCCACCGGTCCTTACAGCCTCGTCACGCAGCAGCCTCTGGGCGGCAAGGCCCAGTTCGGCGGCCAGCGCTTCGGCGAGATGGAGGTCTGGGCGCTGGAGGCTTACGGCGCTGCCTACACCCTGCAGGAGATCCTGACCGTGAAGTCCGACGACGTCACCGGCCGTGTCCGCACCTACGAAGCGATCGTCAAGGGCGAGAACATCCCGCAGCCGGGCGTGCCGGAGTCGTTCAAGGTCATGATCAAGGAGCTCCAGTCCCTCTGCCTCGATGTCCGCGTGCTGGACGAAAACGGCGACGAGATCGAGCTCAAGGACGACGAGGATGACTTCATCCCCGGTCTGCGCGACGAGATGAGCTACGCCTCCGACGATGACGAGATCACCGCCAGCGGCTACACCATCGAGGACGTGCCGCTCGACGAGGAAGAGAGCTTCGGCTTTGATGAAGAAGATAACAACGAAACGGAGGAGGACTAAACCATGAGCTATACGCCGTTTGACGCGATCCAGATTGGCATCGCTTCCCCGGAAATGATCCTCTCCTGGTCCTCCGGCGAGGTCAAGAAGCCGGAGACCATCAACTACCGCACGCTGAAGCCGGAACGCGACGGCCTGTTCTGCGAGCGCATTTTCGGACCCACGAAGGACTGGGAATGCCACTGCGGCAAGTATAAAAAGATCCGCTACAAGGGCAAGATCTGCGACCGCTGCGGCGTCGAGGTTACGAAAGCCAAGGTGCGCCGCGAGCGCATGGGCCACATCGAGCTCGCCGCTCCCGTGAGCCACATCTGGTATTTCAAGGGCATCCCGTCCCGCATGGGTCTGATCCTCGATCTCACGCCCCGCGTACTGGAAAAGGTCCTGTACTTCGGCAGCTATATCGTCACCGATCCCGGCCTCTCCCCGCTGCAGAAGTGCCAGATCCTGTCTGAAAAAGAATACCGCGACATGCGCGAAAAGTATGAGGACGATTTCGACGCCGGCATGGGCGCCGAGGCGATCAAAAAGCTCCTGAGCCAGATCGACTGCGAGCAGCTGTCTGAGCAGCTCCGCGCCGAGCTCCAGGAGGCCAGCGGTCAGAAAAAGGCCAAGCTCGTCAAGCGTCTCGAGGTCGTCGAGGCGTTCCGCCAGTCGGGCAACCGCCCCGAGTGGATGATCATCGACATTCTGCCGGTCATCCCGCCCGAGATCCGTCCCATGGTCCAGCTCGACGGCGGCCGCTTCGCCACCAGCGATCTGAACGACCTCTATCGCCGCGTCATCAACCGCAACAACCGTCTGAAACGCCTCATCGAGCTGCGCGCGCCGGACATCATCGTCCGCAACGAAAAGCGCATGCTGCAGGAGGCCGTGGACGCTCTGATCGACAACGGCCGCCGCGGCAGAGCCGTCACGGGCGCCAACTCCCGCGCGCTGAAGTCTCTCAGCGACATGCTCAAGGGCAAGCAAGGCCGCTTCCGTCAGAACCTGCTCGGAAAGCGCGTCGACTACTCCGGCCGCTCCGTTATCGTCGTCGGCCCGGACCTGAAGCTCTATCAGTGCGGCGTGCCGAAGGAGATGGCGGTCGAGCTGTTCCGCCCCTTCGTCATGAAAAAACTCGTCGAGGACGGCATCGCCAACAACATCAAGTCCGCCAAAAAGATGGTAGACAAGCAGCGCCCCGAGGTCTGGGACGCGCTCGAGTTCGTCATCAAGGATCACCCCGTCATGCTCAACCGTGCGCCGACGCTGCACCGTCTGGGCATCCAGGCGTTCGAGCCCGTGCTGGTTGAGGGCCGCGCGCTGAAGCTGCACCCGCTGTGCTGCACCGCGTTCAACGCCGACTTCGACGGCGACCAGATGGCCATCCACGTTCCGCTGTCCGCTGAGGCGCAGGCCGAGGCCCGCATTCTCATGCTCTCGGCGAACAACCTGCTCCGCCCGCAGGACGGTCACCCCGTCACCGTGCCGACGCAGGATATGATCCTCGGCTCCTACTACCTCACCTACACCCGTCTCGGCAAGGCCGAAAAGGGCGCGGAGCACGTCTTCGTCACCGATCCCGGCGACACGGATCTGCCCGCGAACGAGATCGTCGACGCCGATGATTTCGTCGCCGCCGAGAAGAAGGCGGACGCCGAGGGCAAGCGCAAGCCCGAATACCTCCCGACGCATACGTTCCGCGACACCGACGAAGCCATCATGGCCTACCAGTACGGCGAGGTCGGCCTGCACGCGCCCATCCGTGTGCGCATGCAGCGCGAGGTAAACGGCGAGATGCGCGAAAAGCTCATCACGACCACCGTCGGCCGCATCATCTTCAATGAGCCCATCCCGCAGGATCTGGGCTATGTGGACCGCGACGATCCCGAGACGATGTTCGACCTCGAGATCAGCTTCAAGGTCGGCAAGAAGCAGCTCGGCAAGATCATCGACCGCTGCATCGAGAAGCACGGCTTCACGATCGCGACCGAGGTTCTGGATAACGTCAAGGCGCTGGGCTATAAGTTCTCCACCATCGGCGCCATCACGATCTCCATCGCCGATATGACCGTCCCGGATGCCAAGAAGGAGCTCATCTCCGCCACCGAGAAAAAGGTCATCGACATTGAGAAAAAGTTCAAGCGCGGCTTCATCACCGACGACGAGCGCTATCGTCTCACGGTCTCCGAGTGGGAGCAGACGACGAAGGACGTCACCTCCGCTCTGCAGGACTGCCTGGACGAGTTCAACCCCATCTATATGATGGCCGACTCCGGTGCCCGTGGCTCCATGGCGCAGATCCGTCAGCTCGCCGGTATGCGCGGCCTGATCGCGAACACCGCCGGTAAGACCATCGAGATCCCCATCAAGGCCAACTACCGCGAGGGTCTGTCCGTCCTGGAGTACTTCACGTCCTCCCGCGGCGCCCGTAAGGGTCTGGCCGATACCGCTCTGCGTACCGCCGACTCCGGTTACCTGACGCGTCGTCTCGTCGACGTCTCTCAGAACGTCATCATCCGCGAGCCCGACTGCGGCACGACCGACGGCATCATGGCGCGCGCCATTTACGACAAGGGACAGCTTGTGCAGCCCCTTTCCGAGAGCATCCACGGCCGCTATCCCGCCGAGCCTGTCGTCTCCCCGAAGACGGGCGAGGTGCTGTTTGATGTAAACCACATGCTCATGCCCGCCGACGCTCCCGTGCTCGAGGCAAACGACATCGAGCAGGTCAAGATCCGCAGCGTCATGACGTGCGACGCCCACAGCGGCGTGTGCGCCAAGTGCTACGGCATCAACCTCGCCGTCGGCAGACCTGTCAACGCGGGCGAGGCGGTCGGCGTTATCGCGGCGCAGTCCATCGGCGAGCCCGGCACGCAGCTGACCATGCGTACGTTCCACACCGGCGGCGTCGCCGGCGACGACATCACGCAGGGTCTTCCCCGTGTCGAAGAGCTGTTCGAGGCGCGCAAGCCCAAGCGCATGGCGCAGCTTGCCGAGATCGGCGGCGTCGTATCCATGGAGGAGACGAAGAAGGCCTCCATCTTCGCCGTCACGATCACGAACCCCGAGGACGGCGAGGTCGTCACCTACAACATCCCGTACTCCGCCGGCATCCTCGTGCAGGCGGGCGACCGGGTCGAAAAGGGTCAGGCGCTGTCCTCCGGCGCGCTCAACCCGCATGATGTTCTGCGCATCCGCGGCATCAGCGAATGCCAGCAGTATATCATCCAGGAGGTCCAGAAGGTCTACCGTCAGCAGGGCGTTGATATCAACGACAAGCACATCGAGATCATCGTCCGCCAGATGATGCGCAAGGTCCGCGTCGAGGACGCGGGCAGCACGAATCTGCTCTCCGGCGCCGTTGTGGATATCAACGACGTGAAGGACGCCAACCGTGCCATCAAGGCGCGCATCGAGGCAGGCGAGACCGAGCTTCAGCCCGCCACCTACACGCAGATCCTCATGGGCATCACGAAGGCCTCTCTTGCGACCGAGAGCTTCCTGTCCGCCGCCTCCTTCCAGGAGACGACCAAGGTGCTCACCGACGCCGCCATCAAGGGCAAGATCGACCATCTCGTCGGTCTGAAAGAGAATGTCATCATCGGCAAGCTCATCCCGGCCGGCTCCGGTCTGCAGGTCTATCGCGACTTCGAGAGCAACGAAAAGGCGCTCCCGACGCCGCCCGAAGAGCCCGAGGACGACGGTGTCGACCTCTCCGGCCTCGCCGGCGTCTCAAATGCTCTGTAAATCCAAAGCAAAAAATCCCGTCTGCATCATGCAGACGGGATTTTTGTTATGTGCTCAGAATCGGAAGTAGATGAACGGGTTGAAGCGCTCTGAGATCAGCGCGGCGACGCACACAGCGAGCAGCGCGATACACACGACGTTCAGCACCGCGACGCCCCATGCCGTTTCGTTCAGCCGCTCGATCGGCTTTTTCAGAACCGGGAACGAGAGCACCGCCGCGATCGGCAGCGCCGCGAGATACGGCAGCGCGTCCGTGTGGTACTGCGCGATCACCGCCCAGTCGGTCGCCCGGAACCGGAACAGGGTTTGCAGCGCTCGTCCGAGCGCCTGCATGTCCGTCCGGTCAAAGAGCACCCAGCCCAGCGTCACGAGCAGCATGGTCATCCCCCAGCGCAGCGTGCCGGGGAGCTTTTGCAGCACAGGCTTCTCGAGCGCCTTTTCCAGCAGGAGCAGCACCGCATAGTAGAGCCCCCAGAGGACAAAGTTCCACGCCGCGCCGTGCCAGAGACCGGTCAGCGCCCAGACAACGAGGATGTTTCGCACCCACTTTGCCTTTGATGTGCGGTTGCCGCCGAGCGGGATGTAGACGTAGTCCCGGAACCACGTCGAGAGCGAGATATGCCACCGCCGCCAGAACTCCGTGACGGAGCGGGATCGATACGGATAGTCGAAGTTTTCAGAGAAGCGGAAGCCGAAGAGCCGCCCCAGCCCGATCGCCATGTCGCTGTATCCGGAAAAATCAAAATAGATCTGCAGCGTATAGCTCACGGCGGCAAGCCAGTAGGCGCCGGTGCCGAAGATTGCCGCGTCCCCGGCGTAGACGATCTCGGCGATGCGCGCCGCGCTGTTGGCAAGGAGCACCTTTTTCGCCAGACCCCGGATGAAGCGCCGCACGCCCGCGCCCGCGTCGTCCCAGGTTTCGGCGCGGCAGCGGAGGTCGTGTTCTACCGCTGCATAGCGGACGATCGGCCCCGCGATCAGCTGCGGGAAAAGGCTGACATACAGCAGCAGCTGCAGGAAGCTTCGCTGCAGACCGACCTTGCCGCGATAGAGGTCGATGTTGTAGGAGAGGATCTGGAACGTGTAAAAGCTGATGCCGATCGGAAGCGCGAGCGCCTCC
The DNA here is from genome assembly GCA_900316745.1 of uncultured Eubacteriales bacterium. GTDB lineage: Bacteria > Bacillota > Clostridia > Oscillospirales > Oscillospiraceae > CAG-103. Next base: position 38,902 of record ONEB01000012.1, read on the forward strand.
ACGTTTTTCAGCGCCGGAATGACGGGAGTGAGACTCTGGCACACGAAGCCGAGATACTTGAATACCGCGAGGTTTCCGAGCAGCAGCGCCGTTGTGACGCCGAGCGCCCGTTTTCTTCCGGAGACAGTCTTCTGCCGCTCCATCACGCGCGCGCCGACATAGCCCTCCAGCGCCGCGAGCAGCAGCAGGAGGATATACACCGGCTCGCCCCACGCATAAAACAGCAACGAGGCGGCGAGCAGAACGCCGTTGCGCCAGATGCGGTTGGGAATGAGAAAATACAGCGCCGCCGTGATCGGCAGAAACGCAAACAGGAAGGTCAAACTGCTGAATACCATCGCTCAGCCCTCCGTATAGAACGCTTCGACCTTGAAATAGTCGAGATTGCCGATGAAAAGCACCGTGTCGATGCCGTGCGCCTCCACATAGTCTGAAAACCGGAACGGCTTGCCCAGATCGTCCGCATAGCTGCGCAGATCCACAGCGCAGAGCGTCTCATAGTGGGAGGCCAGGAGCTTGATAATCGCGTTGTCAAACGATTCCCCGAGCACAAGGATCTTTCCCGCGCCGGTGTTTTCAGTCCGGAAAATGACCTCGCCGTGATCGTCGCCGTACCAGCCGCTGTAAGAAACTGCGCCGTCGGCCTCCGCGTTCCACGGCTGCGTCTGCCGTCCATAGTCGGATGCGCGCGCGCCGTTGATCGTGACGGTCATGGGTGGAAACGGGAAGCGGTATACCTCGAAGGCTTCAGAGAAATACGCGCCTGCGCCGCTCGTGATGGCCTTCGAGCCGCAGAACGTGTCCGTGATGCGCTCCGTGCCCTCCGGCAGGATGGGATCGGTTTTGCCCAGCAGCGTCAGCAGTCGGGTGTAGCCCTCGTAGGAGCCGACGCAGTTCCAGTGGTGGTCGGTCCGGTAAAAGCGCGCTCGAAAATCCGCAAAGCTGCGGACAGGGAAGACGGCCTTGTGATCCTCCGGCAGCCAGAGCCGGGAGAGCATCTCGTCGGAAAAGCCGGTCGGAGCGTTGGCTTCAAAGTCCATGTCGGTGTCCTTTTCGATGTAAAAGACATAGAAATCGAGCTCCGGGTGCGCACTGAGCAGCGCGTTTATGTTCTCCGCCCTGTGGGAGATCTCGCCGAGGAGGGGTTCGGGGAAGACCGGCGCATAGACGATATCGCCGTGATACAGCATCAGGTCCCGGAACTTGTAGTAGGCGTCGGGGCGGGCGGCGCTCTGCGCGGCGATCGCGCGGAAAACGAGCGCGTTCATCCCGCTCTGGTAGCGCTCCTCCAGTCTTTGCGCTGCCGGGAGCTGATCGTGCAGCGCCGTCTCCAGCGCGGTCTGATATTCACCGGAAACCGCCTCGGCGCCCGAGAACGCGGGCAGCGCGGCGGCAGGTCTGTTTTCGTAGTAATTCACGGCCTTGGGCTTCAAAACCGCAAGCGCCATCGCGGCAAGCAGCGCCGCAAGAATGCCCACGGCAAAAAGACCGTTGAGAATGCGTTTCATTCGGATCCCTCGTTTGAGACAGTCGATTCTCCGGTATTGTATCATTCGCTCCACAGCGTGTCAAATCAGCAAAAAGCCCTTTCCCGGCTTGGCGGGAAAGGGCAGGCTTGGCGTTTCGGTGTTATTGCTCGCGGGTTACATGCTCTTTGATCTTGGCAAATGTCTCATCCGAGATGTCGTGCTCCACGCGGCAGGCGTCCTCCTCCGCGACGGCGGGATCGACGCCGATGGAGATCAGCAGCTGCGTGAGCACCGTGTGGCGCTCGTAGATCTTCTCCGCGACCTCGCGTCCGGCGTCCGTCAGGTACAGGAAGCCCTCGCGATCGACCGTGATATATTCGCCCTGCTTCAAGAGACTGACAGCGCGGCTGACGCTGGGCTTGGAATAGCCCATATAGTCCGCCACGTCGATCGAGCGGACATAACGCTGGCGCTGCGAGAGCACCAGAATCGTCTCCAGATACATTTCGCCGGATTCCTGCAGGCGCATGAAAACTCATCCTTTCCAATTCCAACTGAATTTAATCTTAAAGTAGCATACAACGCGAAAAAAAGCAAGATTGCACGGTTATTTTGTGCAAAGGCGCTTGACAAACGGGAAAAGATTGTATATAGTAATCACGGTTAGTCAATTCTAACCTCCGCGGCGTGCGCCGACGGAGGTCTGAGACTAACGCACTTTTTGACCAGCGAGTTAGCAAAGGCTCATTTAAATAAGCGACGCTAACTGTGTATGGGGAAGGAGAACAGCTATGCTTCCGCTCACGCTTGCCAATGTCGGAGAGCCGAAACTGATCGTCAGAGTCGGCGGTACGTCGGAGGTGCGCAGCCACCTGGCCGATCTCGGCTTTGTGGTCGGCACGCCCGTGACGGTGCTCAACACCATCAGCGGCAATGTCATTGTAAACGTCATGGAAACCCGCGTTGCGATCAGCAGGGAAATGGCACAGAAAATCTATGTCTGACGCACGTTTTTCAAATGAAGGAGGATATGATACATGAAAACTTTGAAGCAGGCGAAAATCGGCGAAACCGTCAAGGTCGTCAAGCTTCATGGTGAGGGCGCCGTCAAACGCCGCATCATGGACATGGGCCTGACGAAGGGAACCGAGGTCTATGTCCGCAAGGTCGCGCCGCTTGGAGACCCAGTCGAGATCACGGTGCGCGGCTATGAGCTCAGCCTCCGCAAGGCGGACGCCGAGATGGTCGAAGTGACCGACGTCGAATCACAGACTGCAACAGAGATCGGAAAGTGAGGAACCAATATGAATTTGCGTATTGCCCTTGCGGGCAACCCGAACAGCGGTAAAACCACACTGTTCAACGCGCTGACCGGTTCTGCCCAGTTCGTGGGCAACTGGCCTGGCGTCACGGTCGAGAAAAAGGAAGGCAGGCTGAAAAAGCACTCTGATGTGATCATCACCGACCTTCCGGGCATTTATTCGCTCTCTCCCTATACGCTGGAGGAGGTCGTTGCCCGTAACTATCTCATTCAGGAGCGTCCCGACGCGATTTTGAACATCATCGACGGCACGAACCTCGAGCGCAACCTTTATCTCACGACCCAACTCGTGGAGATCGGCATCCCGGTCGTGGTTGCCGTGAACATGATGGACCTCGTGCATAAAAACGGCGATCAGGTCAAAATCTCCGCGCTCTCCAAGGAGCTCGGCTGCAAGGTCGTGGAGATCTCCGCGCTGAAAGGCACGGGCGTCATGGAGGCCGCCGAGGCCGCCATCAGCGCCGCTCAGTCCGCCAGGACCGTTCCCCAGCACACGTTCTCCGGCGTCGTCGAGCACGCCATCGCCCACATCGAAGAGGCGATTGTGCACGATCTGCCCGAGGAGCAGCAGCGCTGGTACGCCATCAAGGTCTTTGAAAACGACGACAAGGTTCTCCAGCAGCTGAAGCTCGATGACAAGACCCTCGCGCACGTCAAGGCCGATATCGAGGCCGCTGAGAAAGAGCTCGACGATGACGCCGAGAGCATCATCACCAACGAGCGCTACAACTACATCGCCTCCATCATCGACAAGTGCTACAAGAAAAAGAACAAGGGCGCTCTGTCCACCTCCGATAAGATCGATAAGGTCGTCACGAACCGGTGGTTGGCGCTTCCCATCTTCGCCGTGGTCATGTGGCTCGTCTACTGGGTCGCGATGGGCCCGTTCGGCAGCTTCCTCACGGACTGGACGAACGACGTGCTCGGCGGCGCGTGGCTCACGGACGGCTCCCGCGCCATTCTCGAAGGCTGGGGCGTTTCCAGCTGGCTCGTCGGCCTCATCTCCGACGGTATCTTCGCCGGCGTCGGCGCGGTGCTCGGCTTCGTGCCGCAGATGCTTGTCCTCTTCCTGTTCCTCTGCATCCTCGAGGACTGCGGCTACATGGCGCGTATCGCCTTTATCATGGACCGTATCTTCCGCAAGTTCGGCCTGTCCGGCAAGTCTTTCATCCCCATGCTCGTCGGCACCGGCTGCGGCGTGCCCGGCGTCATGGCCTCCCGTACCATCGAAAACGAGCGTGACCGCCGCATGACGGTCATGACCACCTGCTTCATCCCCTGCGGCGCAAAGATGCCCATCATCGGCCTTATCGCGGGCGCGCTCTTCGGCGGCAGCGGCTTTGTCGCGGTCTCCGCCTACTTCATCGGCGTCGCCGCCATCATCGTCTCCGGCATCATGCTCAAGAAGACGAAGATGTTCGCGGGCGATCCCGCTCCGTTCGTCATGGAGCTGCCTGCTTATCATGCTCCGTCCATCGGAAACGTCCTGCGCGGTACCTGGGAGCGCGGCTGGTCGTTTATTAAGCGCGCCGGCACCGTCATCGTCGTTGCCTCCATCATCATCTGGGCGCTTAGCAGCCTCGGCTCTGTCAACGGCAAGTTCGGCATGGTCGATGATCTCTATGCCGATGAAGCGCTCGTCACCGAGGAATATGTCCAGTCCGTCGCGGACAAGATGGACATTCCGTCCGACGAGGTCACCCCGATGGATGATTCGATCCTCGCCTCTGTCGGCAACTTTGTTTCCCCGATTTTCAAGCCCCTGGGCTTCGGTTCCTGGAAGCCGACCGTCGCCACCGTGACCGGCCTTGTCGCGAAGGAGGAGGTCGTCGGCACCTTCGGCGTCCTGTATAACTACGAGGCTGAGACCGAAGAGGATGAGCTCGATGAAGAGGGCTCGCAGATCTGGCCAAACGTCAAGGCGGACTTCAGCAGCTTCTCCGGCGGCCACGGCAGGCTCGCGGCCTATGCCTTCATGATCTTCAACCTCCTGTGCGCGCCTTGCTTCGCGGCTATGGGCGCGATTAAGCGCGAGATGAACAACCGCAAGTGGACCTGGTTTGCCATCGGTTACATGTGCGCGTTCGCGTACGTTGTGGGTCTCATCGTGTATCAGCTCGGACTGCTCTTCACGGGCGGTACGCAGATCGTGGGCCTCGTCATTGCGCTCGCGCTGCTCGCGTGCATCCTCTTCCAGCTCTTCCGCCCCTACAAGGAGGCGCAGAAGCTGACGGTTGAGTAACAACCATCCATTCAGAAAGGAGGGACCTTCCATGCTGACATGGCTTGCATCACATATCATTGATATCTTGCTCATTCTGGTTGTGCTGCTGGTTGTCGTTTTCATCGTGCGCGGCATGATCCGGGATAAAAAGGCAGGGAAATCCTCCTGCGGCGGCAACTGCAGCTCGTGCGGCTGCAGCTGCAGCCGGAGCTGCAGGTGAGCACGCAGGGACGGCGGGAGCATGGCGCGCTCATGGTCACGGAGCGCTTGTGCTTAAACTCCCGTCAGGAGGAGCTGGCAGAAAACGTTCAAGCGTATCTTCTTGCGCATCTGGATCGTCATGTTACGATCGATCAGCTCTCTGCGCAGTTTCATGTCTCTGCCACGACCGTGAAGAGCAGCTTCAAGGCCGTCTGCGGCACATCGATTTATGCCTTCACCAAGCAGCAGAAGATGTATGCCGCGGCAGAGCTGCTGCGCACGGGAGATTCCACCGTGCTCGAGATCGCGGGGCGCTTCGGCTATGACAACGCCAGCAAATTCGCCGGCGCCTTCCGCAGCGTCATGGGCGTCACGCCCAACGAATACCGCTCGAAACATCGAGCATGACAGCAAAAAACCGCAGGTTTCTCCTGCGGTTTTTGCTGCTTGTCATGCGGCGTCCATGGCGTTGACGATCATCTGCGCTGCCTCCGCTCTTGTGAGCGCTGCCTCGGGGTCTGCGCCGCTGGGATAAACACTCGCCTGCGTCAGACGCGCGACGGACTGCGCCGCCCATGCGGGAACGGCATCGGAGACCGTGATGGTGCTCGCCTCGGCTGCTGCGGCAGGGGAGAGCGTGCGGTCGAGCATCACGGCAGCCTCCGCGCGCGTGATGGCGCGCTCGGCGTCAAACACCGTGGCGCTGCCCGTGGCGTAGCCCTGCACGCTGCCGCAGAGCACGCCGGTGGAGACATAGCCCTTGCTCCAGGCAGGAATGGCGCTGTCGTCTCCGAAGCCTGTGGCACGCACGCCCTGCAGAACGGGCGTGTCCGCTGCGGCAAGGCACATGGCGAGAAACGCGCCGCGCGTCATCGCCTCGTCCGGACGAAAGAGCGCCGTGCCCGCGACGGTTTCACCGCTGTAAACGCCCGCCTCGGCGAGCCGCGTCGCGGCGTAAGCCTCCGCGCGCCCCTGCATGTCGGCGTAGTTGGCAGCGGTCTTCTGCTTTTCGATGCTGATGATCACGGTCGCCTCGTCGGATTCGTTGCCGCTCGCGTCGATCGCCTTGTAGCCGAAGTAATCCTTGCCCTTTTTGCCCTCGCCGGGCGTGTAAACAAACGCCCCGCCGGGCTCAATCTCCACCGTGCCCTTCATCGGCTCCGTCGTGAGCGCGAATGTCACGGGCTCGCCCTCGGGATCGGTCGCCGTGAGCTGTCCGCCGAGAGACGTCTCGCGGTACGTTCTGAGCTCAAAGTGCTCTGCCTCCGGCGCGCCGGTCTGCTCGCCGCCGGACGCCGCGAGCACGGGCGTGAGCGCGGCGCAGAGCGTCAGCACAAGCACGAGTGCCATAAGCTTCTTTTTCATGCAAAAACCTCCATGCAATCTCAGGATGCTCCTAGTTTGCACGGAGGTTTTCGTGTTTATACCTGTTTTGCGGTTACTCGGTACGAAGCGCCACAACGGGATCTTTGTTCGCGGCGTAGCGCGAGGGAATCAGACCCGCGATAAACGTAAGTCCCATGCTGATCAGCACCAGCAGAATGCCGCCAAGCAGCGGCAGCCGCGCGCTCAGATTCGGAATACCCGTCAGGTGATGCACGATCAGATTGATCGGGATCAGCAGCAGCAGCGCGACCAGAATGCCGATGGCGCCGGCTGCAAAGCCCTCGATGAGTGTTTCGGCGTTGAAGACGTGGGAGATGTCCTTCTTGCTCGCACCGATGGAGCGGAGGATGCCGATCTCCTTGGTGCGCTCCAGAACGGAGATGTATGTGATGATGCCGATCATGATGGAGCTCACGACCAGCGAAATCGCGACAAATGCGATCAGCACATAGCTGATGGCGTTGATGATCGTCGTGATGCTGCTCATCAGCAGCGCCACATAGTCCGTGTAGGAAATGCGGTCGTCCTCGCCGACGCTCGCGTTGTAGCGGTCGATGCCCGCGGCGATCTGGTCCTTGTCGGCAAAGGCCTTGGCGAAGATGTTGATCCTGCTCGGATGATCGATCTGCACATAGCCCAGCTTTTTCAGGTTCAGCTCATAGCTCGAAGTCGCCTCGTCGGAGTTCATGTAATTGTTGTAAATGTACTCGTACTGCTCCGGGGAGAGCGGCATCTCGCGCAGCTCCTGCGTGCTCATGGGCTGATAGATCTGGCGCACCTGGTCTTTGTACTGCTGCGTCATCGCCTCGCGCAGAGATACCGTCGCGTAGTTTTCGAGCGTCTCATCGTCCATCGCGTCAATCATGTCGCTGATGCGCTGCTGCTCGGCGGGGTCGGCGCTCGCGAGCGCCGCGGATTTGATGGACTCGCGGTCGAGGCTGACCTCCTGCGCCTGCATCAGCTCGTCGATCTTGACGCTGGAGGGGGTAGACTGCGCGTCAACGAGGAGACTGTGCAGCGCCTCGTCGCCGAGGGAATTGATATACGCCTTTACCTGCTCCTGCAGCGTGGCGTTCTCGTCGCCCTCAAAGACCTGCGGGAAGCGCTCGCCCGTGAACACGTCCACCTCGGGATGCGCGACCTGCTGGGCGATGATGTCCTGCTGCGCGGCTCGGTCGATGGCAAAGCGCGTCAGCGCGCTCGTGTAGCCTACGGCGCTCTGTGTCGCGGTGTTGGTGCGGTCGGAGGGGCGCACGATGCCGACGATCTTCAGCGGAATGCCGATGTCAGGGGAGTTGTAGAGGAAGCTCATCCCCGCTTCGCTCTCGGTCAGGTCGGTGTATTTGCCGGTGTTCTCGTCAAGCTCATAGTGCTCGCTCGGCAGGATCACCTTGAAGCGCAGGTTGCACAGCTGCTCATAGCTCCAGCTGCGGGTCTCGTTTTCCACCTCTTTGCCGCTCATGCTGGAGAGCATCGCGCTCGCCATCTCGCGCTGCGACTGCAGACCCAGCGCGTAGAGCGTGAGATCGGAGATCTCGTTGTTCTCGTCCACGATCAGCACGACCTCATCGTAGTTCTGCGGCCAGCTGCCGTAGAGCACGTCGAACTGCTCCTTCGTCGTCTCGCTCATCAGCGCGTCGCCCTCGCCGGGGATCAGCTCCTGCCAGACGTTGAAGCCGGTGAAGAACTGGCTGTTCATGGAGAAGTAGCTCTCATAGTCGCCGCCGTACATGGATTCCATGATGCCCTCGAGCATCTCGGCGGCGTCACACTTAACAACATAGCCGTCCTCGTCCGTGGTGTACACGGCAAAGCCCATGTCATAGCCGTACTGGATGGCGCTGATGTAATCGTGCATGCCGTTGCTCTCGTCCTCGAGATAGGCCTTGAACGCGGTGAGGTTGTTCACCTGCGTGTCCATGCTCGTGAGAGAGTTCATCATGTCGCCCATGACCTCGTTGGCATAGACACGCCCGTCCGGGCGGGTCCGGTTGGCCTGGTTTTCGCCGACCTGCGCAAAGGTCTGCATCATCGCGCCGAGATCCATGGCCTCGGCCTCGATCGTGAGGGGATAGGACGAGAGCGTGTCCTCCTGCACGTCGTCGATGTAGCGCTGGATGCCGTTGGAGAGCGAGAGGATCAGCGCAATGCCAATGATGCCGATGGAGCCGGCGAAAGCCGTTAAGAGTGTCCGGCCCTTTTTCGTCATGAGGTTTGTCAGCGACAGGCTCAGCGCCGTTTTGAAGCTCATGGAGGGCTTGCCGGATTTCGACGGCGCGCGCGGCGCCTCGGCGCTCACCGTAAAGGGCGCGGAGTCGCCGGTCACTCTGCCGTCCAGGAGCCGGATCGTGCGCGTGGCGTAGGTTTGCGCCAGATCCGGGTTGTGCGTGACCATGATGATCAGGCGGTCGCGGCTGATCTCTTTCAGGATCTCCATGATCTGCACACTCGTCTCGGAGTCGAGGGCACCCGTTGGCTCGTCGGCGAGGAGAATGTCGGGGTCGTTTACGAGCGCGCGGGCGATGGCGACGCGCTGCATCTGGCCGCCGGACATCTGGTTCGGCTTTTTGTCGAGCTGGTCGCCCAGACCGACTTTCTGCAGAACCTCCGTGGCGCGCCGTTTGCGCTCCTCAGGCGCGACGCCCGAGAGCGTCAGCGCGAGCTCCACGTTCTGCAGCACCGTCTGGTGCGGGATCAGGTTGTAGCTCTGGAACACAAAGCCGATCGAGTGGTTGCGGTAGGTGTCCCAGTCGCGGTCGGAAAAGTCTTTCGTCGAGCGGCCGTTGATGACGAGGTCGCCCGAGGTATAGCGGTCGAGACCGCCGATGATGTTCAGCAGCGTCGTCTTGCCGCAGCCGGACTGGCCGAGGATCGCCACAAACTCACTCTCACGGAACGAGAGCGATACGCCCTTGAGCGCGTGCACGACCGAGCCGCCCGCGTCATAGTCCTTTACAATGTTTTTCAGTTGCAGCATGCGTCGGATCATTCCTTATTATAATAAACATCAGATAGATTGTATGATATGCTTTTTTTACGCCATCGTCAAGGGACATACAGTCGCAAAAACGAAGTATTTACCGATTATTCACAGTTAAAAAACCGGAGCGCATGCTGCGCTCCGGCGGGATCGGAAGCTCTCTTATTTCGGCGCTTTGAGGATGGCGACGTGCTTTTCGGTGTCCGGGTTAAGCGTCATCCTGTTCGTCTCGTATTCGATGACGGGGCAGACGCCGTTTTCACTGAAGTAGCTGGAGAAGTGCTCCACCGGCCACAGTCTCCAGTTTGCGTGTCCCTCTGCTTTATAGTGCATGGGGATGATCACGCGCGGCTGCAGCGACTCGCACTGGCGCACCGCTTCCTCAGGCTCCCAGACGAGGATGCCGCCCGTCGGGATCATCACAGCGTCGAGATCCTTCAAAGCTTTTTTCTGATCGGGCAGCAGCGGCCCGCCCTGATCGCCGAAGTGCGCCACGCGCAGACCGTTTGCCTCGATGAGGAAGATCGTGTTGGGTCCGCGCAGCCTGCCGCGCGCAAAGTCGTGCGCGCCCTCAAATTCCGTGATCGTGAACGGGGAGGTGCGCCCCGAGCGCAGGCGCACGCATTCGCGCCCGTTGTGGTCGCGGTGCTCATGCGTCACGAGCACCTCGTCCGCCGCGAGATCGAGATCGGGAAACGCCGTGCCGATGCTGCCGGCCTGAAAGGGATCGATCACAATGTGGTAGTCCTGCTCCACAAGCTCAAAGCAGGAATGTCCGTGCCAGATAATTTCCATGGTAATCTCCATCCTGTAAAGTAATTTTGTCTCATTTTACCCGTTTGTTGCTGTTTTGTCAATCTGTTTTCAAGGAAAGCAAACAGTTGTCAAACCGCGGCAAATCATGTATAATACATGGTTATGGAACATGCTATTGAAAAACGATATATCGAAGCGCGCAGACGCTTCATCGAGGCCGAATTCATGCGCCTCAATCCCATGCAGCGCAAGGCCGTTATGACGACCGAGGGGCCCCTGCTCCTGCTCGCGGGCGCGGGCAGCGGCAAGACGACGGTGCTCATCCATCGTGTCGCGAATCTTCTGCGGTTCGGCCGCGCGTCCGACACCGACGAGATTGCTCCCGACGCGGACGAGAGCGAAATCGCGCTCTTTGACCGCTGCGCGGGACACCCGAACGATCCGGACTACGCCCTCGCCTGTGAAAAGGCGGTCTACGGGCGCGTAGACCCGTGGCGGATCATTGCCATCACGTTCACCAACAAGGCGGCGGGCGAGCTGAAGGATCGCCTGGAAGCGATGCTCGGCCCTGCGGCGAACGATATCTGGGCGGCGACGTTTCACTCCGCGTGCGTGCGCATCCTGCGCCGGGACTGCGAGCGGCTGGGCTATCCGTCAAGCTTCACGATCTATGACACGTCTGACAGCCAGTCCGTCATGAAGCACATCTTAAAGGACATGAACCTCGACGAGAAGGCCTACCCCTACCGCGCCATGCTCGCCGAGATCAGCGCCGCCAAGGACGCCGAGGTTACGCCAGAGAAGTACATCGCGCAGGCCAAGGCCATGGGAGATATCCGCCGCACGAAGATCGGCGAGATCTACGCCGAGTACTGGCGGCGCCTGTTCTCCGCCGGCGCGATGGATTTTGACGATATCATCTTCAACACCGTCAAGCTCCTCTCGGACTTTGAGGACGTGCGCGAATACTGGGAGCGCAAATTCCAGTATGTGCTCATCGACGAATATCAGGATACGAACAACCTCCAGTACCGTCTCGCGGCGCTGCTCGCGGGCGGCTGGGGGAACATCTGCGTGGTCGGCGACGATGACCAGAGCATCTATAAATTCCGCGGTGCGACGATCGAGAATATCCTGAATTTTGAACAGCAATACAAGAACGCCCGCACGATCCGGCTCGAGCAGAACTACCGCAGCACGGGTCACATCCTGAACGCCGCGAACCATGTCATCGCCAACAACATGGGGCGCAAGGGGAAAACCCTCTGGACGAACGCGGACAACGGCGACCCGCTCACGCTCTACCTGGCGCAGAACGAGCACGACGAGGCGCAGTTCGTCGCCATGCAGATCATGGACGATTTCGGCAGAGGCGGGGCGTTTCGCGACCACGCGATCCTGTACCGCATGAACGCGCAGTCCAACCAACTGGAGTATGCCTTCAAGCGCAGCGGCGTCCCGTACCGCATCATCGGCGGCACGCGCTTTTTCGACCGCGCCGAGGTCAAGGACATGCTGGCCTATCTCTGCGTCATTCAGGCGCCGGAGGACGATCTGCGCGTGCAGCGCATCATCAACAATCCGCCGCGCGGCATCGGCGCCAAGAGCGTGGATACCGCCATGGGCATCGCTGCGGAGGAACATGTCCCGCTGCTGGAGGTCTGCGCGCGTGCCGAGGACTATCCCGCCCTGCAGCGCGCGAGCTTCCGCCTGCGCCAGTTCGCCGCGCTCATGGACGAGCTGCGCGCCGCCTCCATGCTCATGCCGCCGGACGAGCTGTATGACCTCGTCATCGAGCGCACGGGCTATGTCAAGGCGCTGGAGGAGAAGAACACGCAGGAGAACACCGCGCGCATCGAAAACGTGCAGGAGCTCAAAACGAACATCGTCAACTACCTCAAGGAGGAACCCGAGGGCAATCTCGCGGGCTTCCTCGACGAGGTCGCGCTCTATACCGACATCGACAACTATGACCGCGAGGCCGACTGCGTCACGATGATGACCATGCACGCGGCGAAAGGTCTGGAATTTCCGACCGTCTTCGTCGTCGGCTGCGAGGAGGGCATTTTCCCCGGCCTGCGCGCCATCGGCGAGCAGGCGGAGATGGAAGAGGAGCGCCGCCTCTGCTACGTCGCGCTCACGCGCGCGAAGAAGCACCTCTTCCTGACGTGCGCGAGGCAGCGTATGCTCTTCGGCCGCACGACGGCAAACCGCATCTCCCGCTTCGTGGAGGAAATTCCCGAGGACGACATCGTGAAAAAGGGCGTCACGCGCGGTTACGGCTATTCCGAGCCCACGAGCCAGCAGCGTGAGTATCAGCAGTATGTCGAGCGCCAGCCGCGCAGGACGCATGTCGTCACAGCGCCGGCGCGCACCGCGCCCAAGCCTGCGGAGAAGCCCGCCTTTGCGCTGGGCGATCACGTCAAGCACCGCGCGTTCGGCTCCGGCGTCATCACGAAGGTCACGCCCATGGGCGGCGACGCGCTTCTGGAAATCGAATTTGAATCCGCCGGGCGCAAACGTCTGATGCTCCGCGCGGCAGGACAGTTTATGGTGAAAGAATAAGATGCGTTATACCACAGTTTTATTTGATCTCGACGGCACGCTGCTCGATACGCTGGATGATCTGACGGACGCCGTCAACCGCACGCTCTCGCGCTGCGGTCTGCCGCAGCGCGACAGACGCGAGGTGCGCTCCTTTCTCGGCAACGGCGCGCGCTACCTGATGGAGCATGCCGCGCCCGGCGTCGCAGGGGAGCGGTTCGAGCAGCTTCTGCGCGACTATAAGGCGGACTATGACGCAAACTGCCGCGTCAAGACCGCGCCCTATCCCGGCATCGACGCGCTGCTCCGGGCGCTCCGGGCGGCGGGCTGCCGCACCGGCATCATCTCGAACAAGCCCGACTCCGCCGTGCAGCCCCTGTATGAAGCGTTTTTCGCCGACACGATGGATACCGCCGTCGGCGAGCGGGAGGGCATCCGCCGCAAGCCCGCGCCGGACACCGTCCTTGCCGCCATGGAGCGGCTCGGCGCCGCGGCGGAGCAGACGCTCTATGTCGGCGACTCCGAGGTGGATATTCGAACGGCGCAAAACGCCGGCGTGGATTGCGCGAGCGTGACCTGGGGCTTTCGCGACCCCGAGGAGCTGAAAAGGAGCGGCGCGCAAATGCTCTTTGATACGGCAGAGGCGCTGCAGGCATATCTGCTGTCCTGACGGAGGAGACCCTATGAACCCGAAGCCGAAAATCATCGCCCTCGATCTCGACGGGACGATGCTCACCTACGAAAAGAAAATCACCCCGCGCACCTACGCCGCGCTCGAAAAGGCCGCCGCGCAGGGTCACTATGTCGTGCCCGCGACGGGGCGCGCCCTCCACGCGCTGCCGGACGCGGTGAAAGCGCTGCCGTTCGTGCACTATGCCATCACGATCAACGGCGCGTGCGTCTCCGATACCCACACGGGCGAAAAGCTCCTGCGCTGCGAGATCGAGCGCGACCGCGCCCTTGAAATCATGGAGTTTGCGAAGAACTATGACTGCATGTACGACTGCTACTGGAATGACGCGGGCTGGTCGGAGCGCGCGTTTTTAGAGCGCATCGACTACTACAATCAGGACGAGGCCGTGCGCAGGCTCATCCTGCAGACGCGCCGCCCGGTGGACGACCTGTTCCACAAGGTGCGCACCGAAATGGACACCGTGCAGAAAGTGCAGCTGTGCTTTCGTGAGATCCCCGAGCGCAACGCCGCGTGGATGGATATCGTCACCGCGTTTCCGGACATTGCGGCGACGGCGTCGTTTCAGAACAATCTGGAGCTGAACCACAAGATGGCGACCAAGGGCAACGCCCTGCGCTTTCTGGCGCGCAGGCTCGGCGTCTCGGAGCGCGACACCATCGCGTTCGGCGACAGCAGCAATGACCTCTCCATGCTCCAGTCGGCGGGCATGGGCGTCGCCATGGGCAACGCCTCCGAGGCGGTCAAGGCGATCAGCAGGGCGGTCACGGACACGAATGAGAACGACGGCGTCGCCGTCTATCTGGAGGAACATGTGCTGACCTGAGCCTGCCGGATTTTTCGATTGACTAAAATTCATTGTTCATGTACAATATTCATTTAGATCAAACACAGCGGGGAGGCGCCGAACATGCCCGTGTTTCAACCGAATACGGCGATCTCGCATGCCTACGCGCTGATTTGCGCGGACGAGGCGCAGCGTGCGCGCGAGACGACGGAGCTGGCAGCCGCCATGCTCTGCACGTCTGACGGCGTGCGTCCCTGCCGCGTCTGCCGCGACTGTAAGAAGGTCTTTCGCGGCGTCCATCCGGACGTGATCTGTACCGACCCGACCGGCAACGCCAAAACCGCCGCGATCAAGGTCGATCAGGTGCGCGAGATCATTGCGACGGCGCATCTTGTCCCCAGCGAAGGGAAAAGTAAGGTGTATGTTCTGCGCAGTGCGGACAAGATGAATCCGCAGGCGCAAAACGCGCTCTTAAAGCTCCTGGAGGAGCCGCCGAGCAGCGCGTGCTTCATTTTGGCTGCTGAAAACGCGGCGGCGCTCCTGCCCACGGTGCGCTCGCGCTGCGAGCTTTTGCAGCAGAACGCGGAAGCAAGCCCGATCCCCGAAGCGGCGCTCACGCAGGCGCATGCGTATATCGCTGCGCTCAGCAGCGGCAGCCGCGCCAGGCTCGTCCGCTGGTGCAATGACCGCGAGAAGGACGACTACGACGCCGTCCGCGCACTCTTTGATGCGCTGCGACAGCTCTGCGCCGCGTCTCTGGCGGGGGAGAGCACCCTGCCGGACGAGACCGCTTATGCGCTTTTGGAGCGGCTGGATCAATGTCAGCTGTACCTGAAAGCGAACGTGGGCTTAAAGCATATCTTTGGACTGCTCTCCCTGCCGTGCGGCCCGGGAGACGACGAAACAGAATTGAGGAAAAGCCATTGACAGAAGTAATCAGTGTCAAATTCAAAAATCACGGGAAGAATTATTACTTCGATCCCTGCGGCGTTCCCGTCGAGACGGGTGCGACCGTCATTGTCAACACCGCGCGCGGGCTTGAGGCGGCGCAGTGCGTGAAAGGCAATCACGAGGTCGAGGACAGCGAGGTCGTGCAGCCTCTGCGCACGCTTGCCCGTATCGCGACCGAGGCGGATATGCGCGTGCTGGACATCAACGCCAAGCGCGAGCAGGAGGCGCTCGTCATCTGCAGGGAGAAGATCCAGGAGCACGGACTTGATATGAAGCTCGTGGATGTGGAGTGCAGCTTTGAGGGCAATAAGATTCTCTTTTTCTTCACGTCTGACGGGCGCGTGGATTTCCGCGAGCTCGTGAAGGATCTTGCCTCCGTGTTCCGCAGCCGCATCGAGCTTCGGCAGATCGGCGTGCGCGACGAGGCGAAGATGCTCGGCGGCATCGGCATCTGCGGCCGCCCGTATTGCTGCAACCAGTTCCTCACGGACTTCCATCCCGTGTCCACCAAGATGGCAAAGGTGCAGTCCATGAGCCTGAACCCCGCCAAGATCTCCGGCGCCTGCGGCCGCCTTATGTGCTGCCTGCGCTATGAGCAGCAGGCCTATGAGGAGCTCGTCAAGGCAGTACCGAAAGTCGGCGCGTTCGTCGAGACGCCCGCGGGCTACGGCGTTGTCACGAGCGTGAACATCCTGCGCTCGTCCCTGAAGGTGAAGCTCGACGGCGACGGCGATCCCGTGATCAAAAACTATCAGGCGGATGAGATTGCGGTCATCCCCGGCGGCAGACCGAAGCCCGGCGAGCCGCTGCCCCAGCTTTTGAAAGACCGTCCGAAGCCCGTGCGCGAGCCGGAAGAGCCGGAGGACGACTGGATCGCGCCGAGCCTCTTCGGCGAGGAGCCGGAAGCGCCGGCCGAGCAGCCGCAGAAGAAAAAGCGCTCCCGCCGTTCCCGCGGCGGCAGAAAGTCCGGCGACGCCGCGCAGCAGCCGAAGCAGGACGCGCCCGTTAAGGAGAAGAGCGAAAAGGCGGAGCCTGCGGAGAAATCCGAAAAGAGTGAAAAGCCTGCCGGCGCCAAGCGCTCCCACCGCGGCGGAAGACGCCACCGCTCGGCAAACAAGAATCCGAACGCCGCGCAGCAGCCCAAGGAGCCCGCGCAGCCGAAAGCACCTGCCGAGCAGGGCGCGAAAAAGCCCGAGGGCAGCCGCCGCCCCCGCCGCAAGCGCTCCCACCGCCCCAAGGGCGACCAGCCGAAGGGCGAGGCAAAGTCTGAATAAACGCAAAAAGCGAAAGGCACAAGTTGCCTTTCACTTTTTTTACAAATTCTCCCTTTTCGTGTATCATGTCCACATGGAAAAGATCCTCGTATTTCAGAAATCAAACGGGCGAAGTGCGAGGTTCTGAGCGTTGAGCAAAGAAGTGTGAACAAGGTTGTAAAGAGCGCAAAGCTGCTGCTGCCGAGCATGTCTGAGCAGGAAATGTCCTTTTTTATGGAGCAGTTCTGCAGGTGTACATTTGGCGCTGTCAGCTATCGGATTGCAGTACAGGTGAGCGAACGCAGTTCCCGCGGCTATTCCCTCTGCCCGCGCTGCCGGAGGTCTATCGAGAGAGACTATCAGTCATACTGCGCCTGCTGCGGACAACATTTCGCCTGGTGATATGCGCGCACATTCATGCGCGATCGCGCTCTTCTGCCTGCCGCATACGCTGCGGCAGATTGAAAAATTTCGCTCACGCGAAATTTGGTGTCCGTGGGTTCAAATCCATCTAAAACATGAAAACAGAGCCCACGCCAAAAGGCGCAGGCTCTGCTTTGGTGCTCCAGCGGGGATTCGAACCCCGGAAGTCGCCGCTGCGCGGCGGACTTCCGTCTGATCCGCTTCGCTCAAAAACGCTTCGCGTTTGGTGTCCGTGGGTTCGAATCCGAATAAACATAAAAACAGAGCCTCTGCCAAAAGGCAAAGGCTCTGCTTTGGTGCTCCAGCGGGGATTCGAACCCCGGACACCCTGCTTAAAAGGCAGGTGCTCTGCCGACTGAGCTACTGGGGCAAAAGCACTGTTCAAAAGAACCAAAACAAAAGCTTGTCTTTTGTTTTGGAAAGGAGGATTGGGGGCGCGGATACGAAGCCGGTGGGTACAGGCGAAGCCTTTACCCAGCTGCGAAGTGGAGCAAGCCCAATCCGACGTGGCTGGGACGGCGGGACTCGAACCCACAATATCAGAGTCAAAGTCTGGTGTGTTACCGTTACACTACGTCCCACCGTGCAATGGAAAATGGGGACTGGGATAATCCCAATCCCCGTTTTTGTGGGGTGGGTAAAGGGGCTCGAACCCTCGACACCCGGAACCACAATCCGGTGCTCTGCCAACTGAGCTATACCCACCATATAAATGGCACGCCAAGAGGGATTCGAACCCCCGGCCTACTGCTTAGAAGGCAGTTGCTCTATCCAACTGAGCTATTGGCGCATATCGAAACCCCGAAAAGTATTGAAATTCAATACCCTCTCTCTAGCGGCTTTGCTATTATAACGTATGGGTAGAAAAAAATCAAGACTTTTTTTCGGATTCTCAGTATTTTTAATCGGATTCATGCTCCCCCGCGAAACAGCGCTGTTTTGCGGGGGAGCAAACGGTTATTTGTGGAAAAGCTTCTTGTTCTGGAAGCGCGGCTCATAGGTGATGTTGACCTTGAGCTTGCGGAATACGTTTTCGTCCACATGGGAGAGAATGACCGTGGAGTGCGCCTCACAGCCGGCGAGCTTCTCCAGCTGCTGCATGGCGATCTCGGCCTTGGGATCGGTCGCGGCGCAGATCGTAAGGGCGATGAGCACCTCGTCGGTGTGCAGGCGCGGGTTGTGGTTGCCCAGGTGCGCGATCTTCAGATGCTGGATCGGCTCAATGATCTCGCGGGAGATGAGCGTCACGCTGCGGTCGATTTCGCCCAGATGCTTCAGCGCGTTTAAAAGGCACGCGGCGGACGCGCCCAGCAGATCGGAGGTCTTGCCCGTGATAACCGCGCCGTCCGGCAGCTCCACCGCCACGGCGGGGTTTCCGGTCTCTTCGGCGCGGCGGAGCGCGGCGGCGATCACCGGACGCTCGTCGGTCGTAATGTCGAGCTGACTCATCAGAAGCTCCTGCTTGTGCACTTCGGCGCTCGTGCACAGACCGCGGCGCATCTGGCAGGCGGTGTCATAATAGCGGCGGATGATCTCACGGCGTGCGGCAACGCGGCACGCGGCGTCGTCAGAGATGCAGTTTCCGGCCATGTTCACGCCCATATCCGTGGGGCTCTTGTAGGGAGACTTGCCGTAAATGCGCTCGAACATCGCGTTCAGCACCGGGAAGATCTCCACGTCGCGGTTGTAGTTCACGGTCGTCACGCCGTAGGCCTCAAGGTGGTAGGGGTCAATCATGTTCACATCGTCGAGATCGACGGTCGCGGCCTCGTAGGCGACGTTTACGGGATGGTGCAGCGGGAGATTCCAGATCGGGAACGTCTCGAACTTGGCATAGCCCGCGCGGACGCCGCGCTTGTGCTCATGATAGAGCTGGCTGAGGCAGGTCGCCATCTTGCCGCTGCCGGGACCGGGCGCGGTCACGACGACGAGCGAACGGCTCGTCTCGATGAAGTCGTTTCTGCCAAAGCCCTCGTCGCTCACGATCAGAGGAATGTCAGAGGGGTAGTCGGGAATGATGTAGTGGCGATAGACGCGGATGCCGAGCTGCTCCAGGCGCTGCTGGAATTTCTCCGCTGCGCGCTGGGCGCGGAAGTGCGTGATCACGACGCTGCCGACATAGAGCCCGCAGCCCTTGAACGCGTCGATCAGACGCAGCGTATCGTCGTCGTAGGTGATGCCGAGGTCGCCGCGGCGCTTGCTGCGCTCGATGTCGTCGGCGGAGATCGCGATGATGATCTCGGCGTCGTCCTTCATCTGCATCAGCATCTTCACTTTGCTGTCTGGCTGGAAGCCCGGGAGCACGCGCGAGGCGTGGTAATCGTCAAAAAGCTTGCCGCCGAACTCCAGATACAGCTTGCCGCCGAAGTATTCGATCCGCTCGCGGATCTTCTCCGACTGCATCTGCACGTATTTTTCGTTGTCAAATCCCAACTGCTGCATGTCGCTCTCCTCTTTGTCCCAAATGGTACGATAATCTAAACAAGTAATTATTCTACATCAATTCTTGCCTGATGGCAACAGAAAATTCGACCGATCTTTATCGCTTCAGCGTTTTGAGCAGCCGGATCTCCTCGGCGTAGCCCGCGTCGTCGTTCGGCGTCTCCAGAATGAACGGGAGCTGACGCAAAGCCGGGTGATTGATGATGCGCGCAATGGCCTGAAGCGGCAGCTCGCCCTCCGTGATCCGCGCGTGGCGATCCTTGTGCGAGCCGATGGGATTTTTGCTGTTGTTCAGGTGTACGGCGTGCAGGCGGTCGAGCCCGACGATGCTGTCAAACTGTGTCAGCACGCCGTCCAGATCGTTCACGATGTCATAGCCCGCGTCCCAGACATGGCAGGTGTCGAGGCAGACGCCGAGCTTTTCCTGCAGCTGAACGCCGTCGATGATCGCGCGCAGCTCTTCAAACCGCCCGCCGACCTCGCTGCCCTTGCCGGCCATCGTCTCCAGCAGCACCGTCGTCGTCATCTCGGGGAAGAGCGATTCATTCAGCACCGCGATGATCTTCTCAATGCCGATCGGGATGCCCTGCCCGACGTGGCTGCCGGGGTGGAAGTTATAAAACTGCCCCGGCGTGAGCTCCATCCGCTGCAAATCTTCGCGCATGGCAAGCCGCGCGAACTCCTGCACATGCGGCTTTTCAGCGCACGGGTTCATCGTGTAGGGCGCGTGCGCCACGAGCAGGTCAATGTCCTCTGCGCTGCAGAGGGCCAAGAACGCCCTGGCGTCGGCGGGATCCGCCGCCTTTGCGCTGCCGCCGCGCGGGTTGCGCGTGAAAAACGCGAGCGTGTTCGCGCCGAGCGCGACAGCGCGCTGTCCCATGGCGAGATAGCCGCCCGCCGAGGAAATGTGGCATCCGATTCGAAACATGGCTGTACCTCTCTTGCCTGTGTGTGTTATAATGAATTATTATAACGAAATTTCGACCGAAAGGGAAGAGCCATGACGGAATTCAGGATCATCCGTTCCGACCGCCGCACGCTGGCGCTGCAGGTGAAAGACGGCGAGGTGCTTGTGCGCGCGCCGCGCCGCGTGACGGAGGCGCAGATTCAGGCATTCGTAGCCGCGCACGAGGCGTGGATCGCCTCGACGCTTGAAAAGCAGCAGCGCCGCGCAGCCTTGCACCCGGAGCCGACGCAGGCCGAGCGAGCGGCGTATATCCAAAAGGCGAAAGCGATCCTCCCGGAGCGTGTGGCGCATTACAGCCGGATCATGGGGCTTTCGCCGACGAGCATCCGCATCACGAGCGCGAAGACACGCTTCGGCAGCTGCGGCAGCAACGGACATATCTGCTTTTCCTGGCGGCTGATGCAGTACCCGCCGGAGGCAATCGATTATGTCGTCGTCCATGAGCTCGCGCACTTGAAGCATTTGAACCACAGCCCGGCATTTCACGTGCTCGTCGCTAGCGTCCTGCCGGATCACAGGCAGAGAAGAGCGCTGCTGCGGCGATGAAGCAGACGCCTGCAAGGGACGGCGTCCTCGACGTCCCGTTTTTCGGATCAGATCAGAAAGGAGAAAGATTTATGAAATTTGGCATTGCGCTCGCGGGCGGCGGCTCGAAGGGCGCTTATGAGATGGGCGTCTGGCAGGCGCTGCGGGAGCTGGACGTGTCGTATGACATCGTCACCGGCACCTCGATCGGCGCGGTGAACGGCGTGCTCATGGTGCAGAACGACTATGATCTCGCGCTGGACCTCTGGAGCACGACCACCGCCGAGACCATCATGAAAAACGGCTTGAATCTCAAGCACGACATGGAATATTACTTTGAAAACCGCGACCAGCTGCTCTCCTTTGCAAAGGGCTATGCGGCCTCGCACGGCGCGGACATTTCGCCCTACATCGAAAAGCTGCACAAATACATCCGCCCGGAGGCGTTCTTCACCTCTCCGGTCGATTACGCCGTCGTCGCGGCGCGCTTTCCCGGCATGCAGTATACCGAGGTGCGCAAGGCGGATATGCAGCCGGATACGATCTGGCAGTGGGTGCTCGCCTCCAGCTCCTGCTTTCCCGTGTTCCCGATCTGCGAGATTGACGGGCAGAGCTACATCGACGGCGGGTACACGGACAATCTCCCGATCAGCGCGGCGTTCCGCATGGGCGCCGAGCGCGTGATTGCCGTGGCGCTCAAGCAGGGCGTGTTTGAAAAGAAATACGCAAACCACCCGCTCGTCACCTGCATCGAGCCCTCGCGCCCGCTCGGCGGCTTCATGGATTTTGAGCGCGAGATCCTGGACAAGAACCTCGCCCTCGGCTATACCGACGCCATGAAGACGATGGGGCGCTATTACGGGCGCGTCTATGCGTTCCGACCCGGCGGCAGGGAGGTGCTGCGCGAGTATATGCGCGACTACTTCCTGTGGCTTTTGCGCTGGGAGCTCACGCCGCCGACCTCGCGCGTGGAATCCATGCTCGACCGTGTGCGCGGTGAAATGCCGGTCACGGACCGCATCCTTGCCGATCGCACGGATGACCCGCTCACGCTCGCCTGCATGACGATGGATTACATCATGGAGGCGCTCGGCTATGCGCACGAGGAGGCCTACGATGTTCGCGCGCTCCTGCCGGAGCTGCATGCCGCGCTGATGGCGGATGAGCTCCCGCCGGCGCTGGAGAATGCGCGCGCGCTGAGCGTGACGCTTGAAAAGAACGGACTCAGCGCCGTGCTCGCCAAGGCGGGGACAAAGCGCGACAGCGATGAATTTCTTATCGCGACGGTCATGCTCTATCTGCGCCGGAAGTTTGTGCCGGATGAGACGGCAGCGCCGGAGACGGCGGAGGTCTGAGCGGAAAAACAAGGAAAAAAGTGTTGCAAGCATGTCCATCGTGGGCTATAATAACATAGTTTGAAATCTATTTGGAATGGACGGAATCACTTATGAACTCGAATCAGGAGATCGAACGTCGGCGGACGTTTGCCATCATCTCGCACCCGGACGCCGGCAAGACCACACTGACGGAAAAATTCCTGCTCTACGGCGGGGCGATCCAGCTGGCGGGCTCGGTCAAGGGCAAGGCGACCGCGCGCCACGCCGTATCCGACTGGATGGAGCTGGAAAAGCAGCGCGGCATCTCCATCACGTCCTCGGTCATGCAGTTTGAGTACGAGGGCTTCTGCATCAATATCCTCGACACCCCGGGACACCAGGACTTTTCCGAGGACACCTACCGCACGCTCATGGCGGCGGACAGCGCCGTCATGGTCATCGACGCCGCCAAGGGCATCGAGCCGCAGACGCGCAAGCTCTTCAAGATCTGCGCCATGCGCCACATCCCGATTTTTACCTTTATCAACAAGCTCGACCGTGAGGCGCGCGATCCCTTTGAGCTGATGGAGGAACTCGAAAACGAGTTCGGCATCGGCACCTATCCCGTCAACTGGCCCATCGGCTGCGGCGTGGACTTCAAGGGCGTGTTCGACCGCGACCGCCGCGAGATCCTCGCGTTTCAGGACTACCACCGCGGCCAGAACAAGATCAAGCCCATCGAGTGCGACCTCGACGACGTGGAGACGCTCGATGCGCTGATCGGTCAGCGCATGCGCGCAAAGCTGCAGGAGGACATCGAGCTGCTCGACGGCGCGGGCTATGAGTTCGATCTCGCCGACGTGCGCGCGGGCGCGCTCAGTCCCGTGTTCTTCGGCTCCGCGCTCACAAACTTCGGCGTCGAGCCGTTTCTGGAAAACTTCCTGCGCATGACGACGCCGCCGCTCCCGCGCCAGACCGCCGAGGATGAGGTCGATCCGTTTGCGCCGGAGTTCTCCGCCTTCGTATTCAAGATCCAGGCGAACATGAACAAGGCGCACCGCGACCGCATCGCCTTCATGCGCATCTGCTCGGGCACGTTCAAGCGCGACCGCGAGTATTTCCATGTGCAGGGCGGCAAGATGATCAAGCTCGCCCAGCCGCAGCAGATGATGGCGCAGGAGCGCGCGATCATCAACGAGGCGTTCGCGGGCGATATCATCGGCGTATTCGATCCCGGCATCTTTTCCATCGGTGACACGGTCTGCGACCCGAAGATGAAGGTGCGCTTCGAGGGCATCCCGACGTTTGCGCCCGAGCACTTCTCCGTCATCTCGCAGGTCGACACCATGAAGCGCAAGCAGTTTACCAAGGGCGTCACGCAGATTGCACAGGAGGGCGCGATCCAGATGTTCCACGCTCCCAACTCCGGCATGGAGGAGATCATCGTCGGCGCCGTCGGCGTGCTGCAGTTTGAGGTGCTGGAATACCGCCTGAAGAACGAATACAACTGCGATATCCGCCGCCGCGATCTGAGCTATTCCTATATCCGCTGGATCGAGCAGACGCCAAAAAAGCCGGACGAGCTGAACCTCGCCTCCGACACGCGCTGGGTGCAGGATTTCCAGGGAAAAGACCTGCTGCTGTTCAATAATGAGTGGAGCATCCGCTGGGTGGAGCAGAAAAACGAGGGACTGGAGCTCTCGGAGTTCAGCCGCAACTGGTAATCAAGTCATACCGTTCATAGAAAAAAAAGAAAGAGGAGGTATCACCATGAACTGCCCGAAATGCGGCGCGCCGCTGCGTGAAAACGCCGTGTTCTGCACCGCCTGCGGCACGAGAGTCGCCGAGACGCCGCAGCAGCCCTCGCGCCTGAAATCCACGATGCCGCTGGATGGTCAGAGCGCGCCGAAAGCAGAAGCCCCCGCCGCGCAGCCGGAGCAGACGCCGGTCAGATCTGCGGCTCCCGAGGCCCCTGCCGCCGCGCCGGTCGTGACCGAGCCGCCCGTGAAGCCGACAAAGCCCGCTAAGAAAAAGAAAGGGCCGTCCAAATTCGTCACCGTCCTGCATCACATCCGCGCCTACCTCGCGGTGATCCTCGCGGTTTTGAGCATTGTGCTGCTCTTCCTGCCGTGGATCAACGCGGCGATGGAGGTCACGATCGAAGACGTCAAGGTTCGCAACTCGAAGCAGGATCTCACGTTCGGCGACATTGACGCCGATAATGAGCTGTCCATCCTGGATATTCTCCGCGTTGAGGAGGCGACCGACGTTCTGGATCTCACCCTGGACGACGACGAAGCCGCCGCCGCTCTGAAAGAGCAGGGCAAGAGCGCCAGAGAGCGCATCAACGAGTTCATCGGCGTGACGAAGGACATTGAGATTACCAAGGGCTTCAAGCTGCCGACCGGCGTCGTCGCCGCGGCGCCGCAGCTCATGTGCGTTCTGCTCATGCTGATCTGCTTTGTCATCGGCGTGATCCGTGTGTTCGCGGCCGAGACGCTGGAGGACGGCTCGCCCAGAACCGGCTGGCTGAAAGCCGGCGGCATCATCGGCATCGTCATGTCTGTTCTCACGGCGGTCGAAGTCTTTGCGATCAACCAGTTCTATGACCGCGTCGTGGACGGGATCGAATCGTTCCATGGTGATCTGGAGCTGAGCGTGCGCCTGCTTTTCGGCTTCGCGCTGTTTGTGATCGTCTGCGTCGCGCTCACGCTTCTCGCCACCCACTGGGGCGGGAAGAAAAAGACGGAAGAGACTGCCTGAACTTCAATCAAAAACGGCGCGTTGCAAAATAGCGCGCAAAAGAAAAGCACCAGTTAGGTCCAAAAGGACTTGGCTGGTGCTCCTTTTTGCGTTAAGCTGTAAGTGTCATGAAAC
>ONEB01000013.1 GCA_900316745.1 uncultured Eubacteriales bacterium
TACACTTCGTACTCTGTCATTGGCTTATCCGCGTCGCCGACTCTGATATAGGAACCCTGCAGTCTGCCCTTTGCGGTTTTGAAGCAAGGACGATCTGCAGCATCCACCGGCGGGATCTCGGCAGACACAAAAACAATACCATCTTCGTCACATACGGTAAAAATCGGTCTGACCACCGGTGTCATTTGCTCACAGTACTCCATAACCTTCTTCTGAAGATCCTGTGCGTCATAAACGCCAACTTTGGTAAAGCCGGTTTTTTCATCCAGACCAAAGACAAAAGTTCCGCCGCTGTTCTGATTTGAAAAGGCAGAGATTGTATCATACAGTTTCTCCGGGCAGCCGTGATGCGCAGATTTTACTTCTGTCGTCTGCTCCTCACAGCCTCGCAGCTGAATCGTTTGAATCATATCACGAAGTTCTTTTTCAACCATATCACGCCCTCCTCTGTTCTTATGTTATCACGCAAAAAGCAAGAAGTAAAGAATTAAAGCAAGAATAAATATAGTAATATCTTATGTTTTTCTCAAATATTCTTGCTTTTTATAACTTTTTTCTTGTTGCTCTTATTGTATTCTTATGTTCTTGCATTTCTAAACATAATTAATAGAAATAAAGATCTCATAAGCAACACATCCGGAGCAGGTCGATTGACCTGCTCCGGATGTGAATTATAAGGTTTTCTGATTAACATTCAACCCGCAAATACAACTTCAACCGGAACATCAAAGGCATCGGTATAAACGTGCTCCATGCGCTGCTCAGAGAATGCCGCGAGGGCGATCACCGCGTTTTTGCACCTTGGCAGGAAACGGTCATAGTACCCGGCGCCCATGCCAAGGCGATGACCTTCGTCATCAAACGCCGAGCAGGGGCAGATCACAAGGTCGATCTGCTCCGGTGCAACTACCTCGGACCGCTCCGGAATTGGGACTCGAATGCCATAATGATCGATTTCCCATGCGTCCGAGCCGGCAGGCAGAAGCGCCAGCATTTGATGATTCTCAATACAGTAAGGAAACACGACTGTTTTCCCATCCTCACTGGCAAACTGCTCCAGATTGGAGAGATCCACCTCACTGCGGAATGCTTTGAACAGCATGATGGTTCGCGCGTTCTGATACGCCGCGCTCTCCCGAATCTTTCTGCAAATCGCGGCAGATTTCTCCTTTCGAACCGACGCAGGGATCGCATCTCTCGCCCGCAGCGCAAGTGTGCGCTGGTGCTTCTTGATGCAGGTTGGAAACAGCGTGCGGACGTGTCCGGCAAGGTACAGCGAACCGAAGGCCACAACGGGTGTGCTTGCACTCAGACCGGCCTGAACACCCTCCCGAATGCTGTCGAACGCCTGCGCTTGAAATCCTTTTTCGATCAGCCGATCCCGCAGCGCTGCGGCGGGCAGAGCGCGCGGACTCTCCGGCGTGACGCACAGGAAGGAATCGGCATAAGGCGCGAGCAGGCGCAGCATGTCATCGAAATCCTTGTCCGCCAGAACGCCCATGAGGAATGTGACCTTCTGACACGGCAAATAATCTTGCAGATTCCGCGCCATGGCCTCGGCGCACTGGGGGTTGTGCCCGCCGTCGAGAATGAAGAGCGGGGCGCGCGACAGCACCTCGAACCGCGCCGGCCATGCGGTCGTTTGCAGTCCCTCACAGACCGCCGGCTCCGGGATGTGCCATCCGCGTTTGCGAAGCTGCGCGACGGTCTCCAGCGCGACCGCGGCGTTGCGCAGCTGATGCGCGCCAAGCAGCGGGAACGAATACGCACTCCCCTTCCAGGTGAAGGTTTGCCCGTCCAGAGAAGCGGACATGCCGATCACATCATTTTCAGAAGAAAGGGTCAGTGCAGCGCCCTGCTCCCGGCAAATCCGGGAGATGGTCTCCGTGACCTCAGGTTTACTCTCATAGCATACCACACTGCAGCCGGGCTTGATGATGCCGCCCTTCGCCTCCGCGATCTCGGGCAGGGTCGTCCCGAGATACTCCGTGTGCTCGAGACCGATATTCGTGATGACGGCGACCTCCGGGCAGTCGATCACATTCGTGCTGTCGAGCGCGCCGCCCATGCCGACCTCCAGCACCACAATGTCGCACTGCATCTCATAAAAATACTGCATGGCGATCGCGGTGACGAGCTCGAACTGGCTGGGATGGTCGGCCATGGCGTCAGCAATCCCCTTTACCTGTTCTGTTATCCTCGCAAGGGCTTCGTCGGTGATGTTCTCTCCGCCGACTCGCATGCGCTCGCCAAACGTCTGGATATACGGCGAGGTATAGAGCCCAGTGCGGTATCCGGCGGCACGGAGGACGCTGTCGAGCATGGCACAGGTGCTGCCCTTGCCGTTGCTGCCCGCAACGTGGATGAATTTCAGCCGTTTCTGCGGGTCGCCGATCTGATGCAGGAGCTCCCGCGTGCGCTCCAGCCCGAGCCGGGTCGTGCTCCAGCCGCAGTTTTCGATATAGTCAATCGCTTCCTGCGCGTTCATGCGGGAAGCCTCTTATGGACGCTGAGAACGGTTTTAGCGATCAGCGGGATCACCACGATCTGCAATGCCGTTACCACCGCGCACTGAACGAGCCGCGCCGCCATGGTCGGCAGGTACGGAAGCCCATAGAGCACATGCAGCCAGAAGGTGTTGATGACCATGCTGCAGACCAGCTGCTGCAGCACCACGGCGCAGACCACGCGGGGCATGGACTGGCTCTTATGCAGAAGAAGCCCGTAGATCAGACCGGTGACCGCCGCCGTGAGCGTGAAGCCCGGGAAAAACGGCCCGACCGGGAACAGGAACGCGCCCAGCACATCCGCGAGGATGCTCATGATGACCGCCGGCACCGGGCCGGACAGGACGGCAGCAATGACGATCGGAATGAAATCCAGACTGATCTTGATGCTCTCGGCGGGACGAATGGTACCAAAGCGGGCGATGATGACCTCCATCGCGACGAGAATGCTGAGCGTCGCCAGCAGCTTGGTGGAAAACCTGTTTTTATTCATACAAAAAACTCCTTTCACGGCCAGTTGCCACGAAAGGAGCATTTTGATCTCTTTTGGTGGCAGCGGATGCGGATCAGCATCGCGTGGAAATGAACCTCCAGCTCGTCTGCGGACAACTTCCCATCCCGCAGCACTTAACGCGCTGATCCTACTCTGACAGCTTCTTGTTTGGTAAACGACCTCAACAGCGGGAGCAAAACGCCTCCCACCGCGTTGCCGAGGGAGATGACGACGACGCACAGAATCGCTTTCGCGCTCCACGCACTCGCCATCCAGAAATAAAACATATCCGCGACGCAGTGCTCCGTGCCGGTGAGGATGAACACCATGACGCCGAAAGCCAGGGACAGATACTTGCCAGGCTCGTGCGGATTCCTCAAATAGCCTTCGACGGCGATATAAATGAAAATGTTGCAAAGGACGCCGAGCACAAACAGGCTCAGAAGGCTGTCGTCCAGCTTCACCTGACAGAGCGCCATGGCCTTCTCCGAAATTGCCGCGCTTCTGGTCAGATGATACAGCAGAGCGACAATGCCCGTGCCGACGACATTTCCGATCCAGATGACCGGCAGCATGAGCGCATAAGCGCGGTCGTTCTGAAACACATAGCAGACCTTTCCGGTGAAGAGATGAAAGCCGAAGGTGCACACGGCAAAAAGGCCGATCGTAAAGAGCGCCGCGCCGATCACGCGGTTTTCCACCGACAGAAACACCGCGCCGCCGAAGCCGATGCTCATGCCAGCGAGGATCGCGGAGACGAATATTTTGAGCGTCTTCATCCGAGCGCCCTCTCGGCGGCCTCGATGACATGCTTGCAGAGCACTGCCGTCGTAACAGAGCCGACGCCGCTCGGCACCGGAGAGATCGCCTTCACGCGCGGCTCCACCGCCGCGAACTGCACATCGCCGCATATGCCGCCGTCCGGCGCTGCGTTGATGCCGACGTCGATAACAACCTGACCCGGATTCGTGAACGTCTCGTCCACAACGCCGGCCTTGCCGGCTGCGACGACCAGAATCTCAGCCTCGCGGCAGATTTGGGGCATGTCTTTCGTTTTGGTATGGCACATCGTAACCGTTGCGTTGCGGGTCTGGAGCATCATGGAGACCGGCTTTCCGATGACGAGGCTGCGTCCGATGACAACAACGCGCTTGCCGGCAGGATCATAGCCGTAATGATCCAACAGCTCGATGCAGCTCTGTGCCGTGCAGGGGGCAAAGCCCTCGCCGCGGCCGGTGAACACCGTGCGCAGGCTCGCGGCCGTCATGCTGTCCACATCCTTGCACGGCAGCAGCGCTTCGCAGGCCGCCTGCTCGTTGAGGTGCTTCGGCAGCGGACGGAACATGAGGCAGCCGTGGATCGAGTCGTCAGCATTGATGCGCGCGATCGCGTCCAGCAGCGCGTCCTGTGTGCAGTCGGCAGGAAGCACGATCGACACGGCGCGAACGCCGACCTTCTCGCAGCGCTTCAGCGCGCCGCGCTCGTATGCCAGATCGTCCGCACGCTCACCCACGCGCAGGATCGCGAGGCAGGGCTCGACGCCCTTCGCCTTCAGCGCATCCGCGCGGCGAATCAGTTCTTCCGTGATTGCGGCGGCGACCGGCGCGCCCTTCAAAATTTCAGCCATCGTTATTTCCTCCGGAGCGTCTCCGTAACGGAGTCTGTGATATGGTTTGCGCGGGGCAGCCACGTTTGCAGCATGGCCTCGCTGTTGTTTTCCAGTAAAGTCGCTTCCTCGTTTTCCGGAAGCGTCCGCGTGTTGATGATGACGTTCAGATAGGCAGCCTTCATCGCTGCCTCCGCCGCGACCGCGCCGCAGCCGACGTCAGAGATCATGAGACGGCTGCACTTTTCGAGCATCTCTTCGAGAAGCGAAATGGTCTCACAGCAGCACTCCAGCATCTGATACGGCGCCTGACAGGCGTTCAGGGTCACGCGCGTCATGGTTTCCGCATAGTCCAGCGCGTCCTTCGGCATGGAATAGGCCTTCGACAGCGGCTCGAACGCCTCGGCGTCCGCTTCGATGAGCTGCAAAAACCGCTCGCGCAGCCGCTCACATTCCGCGATCATGCGCTTTTGATCTTCCTCGTAGGCCGCATACTTCTTCTTTCCGATGGTCAGATTGCCTGCCATCTCGCAGAGCGCAGCGCCAAGCGCGCCCATGAGCGCTGCCGCGCCGCCCCCGCCGGGAACGGCCGCCTTGCTGGACAGCAGGAACGCAAAGCCCCGCACGGAGCAGCCGGTAACTTGATCTTTCATACTTGCACCTCCGCGTGCTTTTATTCTCCGGACGCCCCATCCGCGTCCGGAGAAACAAAGGAGAGTGTGAGATTTTGAGAGGTGATGGGAAAAAGGAAATCAGCCGGATGGGGGCTTGGAAAATGTCGCTTAGAACAGGCCGGTGATGCGGCCGTTTTCGTCCACGTCAATCTTCTCTGCGGACGGCACCTTCGGCAGACCGGGCATCGTCATGATGTCGCCCGTGAGCGCCACGATGAAGCCCGCGCCGGCGCTGACCTTGAGGTTGCGCACCGTGACGGTGAAATCTTTCGGCGCGCCGAGAAGGCTTGCGTCATCGGAGAAGGAGTACTGCGTCTTGGCCATGCAGATGGGGAGCTGATCGAAGCCCAGCTCCGTGAGCTGCTTGGCCTGTTTTTTGGCGTTCGGGGTGAGCGCGACGCCGTCGGCATGGTAGACGCGCTTGCAGATCATCTCGAGCTTTTCCTCGATAGACAGATCCAGCGGATAGGTGAAGGAGAAGTTGTTCTCCTGCTCGCAGAGGCGCACGACCTCTTCCGCCAGCGCCTTGCCGCCCTCGCCGCCCTTGGCCCAGACTTCGCTGAGGGCTACGTTGACGCCAAGCTCATTGCACTTGGCCTCAACAAGATCCAGCTCTGCCTTCGTGTCCGTCGGGAAGGCGTTGATTGCCACGACGCAGGGCAGACCGTAGACGTTCTTCACATTGGAGACGTGCTGCAGCAGGTTCGGGAGACCGGCCTGGAGCGCCTCGAGGTTTTCATTGTTCAGCTCCGCCTTCGGCACGCCGCCGTGATACTTCAGCGCGCGCACGGTGGCAACGATGACGACCGCAGACGGCTGCAGTCCGGCCATACGGCACTTGATGTCCACGAACTTCTCCGCGCCGAGGTCGGCGGCGAAGCCGGCCTCCGTCACAACGTAATCGCCGAGCTTCAGCGCGGTGCGCGTCGCGGTGACGGAGTTGCAGCCGTGGGCGATGTTCGCAAAGGGGCCGCCGTGGATAAAGGCGGGCGTGCCCTCCAGCGTCTGGACGAGGTTCGGCTTGATGGCGTCTTTCAGGAGCGCCGTCATCGCGCCCTCGGCCTTCAGGTCATGGGCGGTGACGGGCTTGCCGTCATAGGTATAGGCCACGATCATTCTCGCGAGGCGCGCCTTCAGATCCTTCAGGTCGGAGGCGAGGCAGAGCACCGCCATGATCTCGGAGGCAACCGTGATTTCAAAGCCGTCCTCACGGGGAACGCCCTGCATCCGGCCGCCGAGACCGTTCACGATGTGGCGCAGCTGGCGGTCGTTCATGTCCACGGCGCGCTTCCAGGTGATCTGCTTGACGTCGATGCCGAGGGCGTTGCCCTGCTGGATGTGGTTGTCCAGCATCGCAGCGAGGAGGTTGTTGGCCGCGCCTATGGCATGGAAGTCGCCGGTGAAGTGGAGGTTGATGTCCTCCATCGGGACGACCTGAGCATAGCCGCCGCCGGCAGCGCCGCCCTTGACGCCGAACACGGGGCCGAGGCTGGGCTCGCGCAGCGCGACAACCGCGTTTTTGCCGATCTTGCGCAGGCCGTCCGTGAGCCCCACGGAGGTGGTGGTCTTGCCCTCACCCGCCGGGGTGGGCGTGATGGCGGTTACGAGGATCAGCTTGCCCTTTTCGGGGAGATCCTTCAGCGCGTGGATGTCGAGCTTTGCCTTATAGCGGCCGTAGTTTTCCACCGCGTCGGCGGGGATGCCGAGGGACGCCGCAATGTCGTTGATGGGCCGGATGCGCGCTTCCTGCGCGATTTCGATATCTGATTTGAAAGCCATGGTGAAAACTCCTTTGCAAGTGTATTTCCGTTGTGTGTCTATATCATATAACAGCCGAAAAAGGATTGGAAATACATCTTTTTTCAATGTCATAGGCAAAAGCCTATGGCGTTTTCCGATGTGTTGAAATTTCGTTGGCTGCATTGGTGATCCTGACAAAAAGCGGAGGAAAGAAGCACGTCTTTCCTCCGCTTGATTGCGGTTTTGTTTTGGGTCAGGCCTGCGCCTTTGCGGCGCGCTTGGCTTCTCTTTTCTTGTCAACTTTGGACAGGAACGCCACGAACACCGGGCAGAGAATTGCAGTGATAATGGTCGCCGCCGTGCAGCTCGCAGTTGAAATCTCCACGAAGGGCTGCAGAGACGGGTCAATCTGCGCGATATACATCGGCGTCGCAGAACAGATGCCCGCGCAGGAGCCGATTGCAGCACCGACAGCCTTCGGCTTGCCGTGGTTGCACACCGCGATAGCGTAGTATCCGCCGAGGCCGGTAAACACGACCGTGATCAGGCCGAGAATCACACCGCCGAGACCGGCAGAGGCAATGGCCTGCAGGCGTAGGTTCGCGCCGAGGGTGAATGCAACGAAGGGCGTGATAATTGCGGTGCCGGGCTCCAGCAGCTTACGGAAGTCCGGATCGAGGTTGCCGAGCAGCATGCCCAGCAGCAGCGGCAGAATTGCCGCGAGCAGGGACAGGAGCGGAATATCTGCCAGACCTGCCGCACCGAAGAACAGCATCGTGAGGAAAGGTGAATCATTCAGGCAGAGGGGGCCGATCGCCGCAACATCGCTGTTGTCGCCGTACTCATTTGCCAGCGCCACATACAGCGTACCGCTGGAGTTCGTCGCAGCAGAAACGATCGCGAGCGGCGTGATACTCAGCACACCAGCCATGCCCCAAATCTTG
This sequence comes from uncultured Eubacteriales bacterium, assembly GCA_900316745.1. Taxonomy (GTDB): domain Bacteria; phylum Bacillota; class Clostridia; order Oscillospirales; family Oscillospiraceae; genus CAG-103. The sequence continues at coordinate 7,965 of ONEB01000013.1, forward strand.
CTGACCAGAAGTCCCAGCGCTGCGCCAACCACAAACTTGCTGATCAGCAGTGCGGTGCCCTTCGCCAGCGGCAGCGCCGCCTCGCGGATCTTGATCTGAGAGCCGGAACAGACGAAGAACAGAGCAACGAAAGCGTTGATGCCGGTTTTGAACATGGCGGTGGAAAAGCCGCCGATCTCCAGAACCTGCGGACAGGTGGAGTTGAGAACCGCGCCCAGCAACAGCGGGATAATCATGATTCCTCCGGGAATCTTTTTCAAGGTTTTCAGAATTGGAACGCTCATCGTGAGAATTCTCCTTTATAAAAATGCATTTAACGGTGTGGTGCCTTTCTCAATAGAGCTTGGGAATATCGACCGCCTTGTTGAAGCTGTATTCCGGCGTCGGGAACGCCCCGGAAACAGATTCCTCATGGAAGAGATTGAGACCCTTGACCATCTCCTCGCGGATATTCGCAAAACGCTTGACGAACTTTGGCTTGAAATCGCCGTACATGCCAAGCAGATCGTGCGTCACGAGCACCTGGCAGTCCACATCGGGGCCTGCGCCGATGCCGAGGATCGGCACACTGACAGCCTCGGTGAGCGCCTTGGCGACCACGCTGGGCACGCACTCAACGACGATGGAGAACACACCGGCAGCCTCCAGCGCCTTGGCGTCCTCGATGAGCTTCTTCGCGCCCTCGGGCGTGCCGCCCTGTACCTTGAAGCCGCCGAAGCTGCTGGCGCTCTGCGGCGTCATGCCGATGTGGCCCATGACGGGGATGCCCACATCTACCATCCGCTTGATGGTGGGCGCCATATTCGCGCCGCCCTCAAGCTTCACGCAGTCGCAGTTGGTCTCCATGAGGATGCGGCAGGCAGAGCGGATGGCCTGCTCCGGGCTCTCCTGATAGGAGCCGAACGGCATATCGCCGGCGATGAAGGTATTGGGAGCGCCAAGTACGACAGGCTTGATGTGATGGATCATATCGTCGAGCGTGACGCCGACGGTGGTGCTGCGGCCCAGCATGGTCATGGCGAGGGAGTCGCCAACCAGAATGACTTCCACATCGCTGTCATTGACGATGGAAGCAATCGTGTAGTCATAGGCAGTGCAGTAGGCAAACTTGCGGCCTTCTTCCTTGTACTTCTTGAAATCCAGAACAGTCATTTTTTTCTTGGACATGAGATGTACCCTCTTTCCGTTTTGATTTGCCCCGAATCGCGGGGTCTTTGGTTTTCTGGCATTAGCTTACCGCAATCCCTTGGAAAAGAAAAATACATCTTTTCGGAACTTCCATAGGCAGTTGCCTATGGATTCCGTCGAGTTCTACAGCACGATTGTTTTATTTTAGCATCTTTCACAAAAACGGATCGGTTCTTGCTCAAATCAAATTCTTTTCGTTTGACATGGGCATAGGCTTTTTAGTATAGTAACACAAGAAGGGAGCTGTTTCTATGCTGGAATCCCGCAGACGATACTACTTTCTCGCGATTGCGGAGCATCTGAACATCACAAAGGCCGCTGCATCGCTATATATCGCACAGCCCTCGCTGACGCAATACCTGAATCAGCTGGAAAAAGAACTGGACGCAAAGCTGATCGACCGAAAATACTCTCCTTTGCGTCTGACACGCGCCGGTCAGATCTATTATGATTACTTGAAGGACGTGCAGTATAAGGAGCAAGAAATGCGCGCAATGATTGCCGCCGAGACCGCGGGTGATAAGCTTCCGCTGCGAATCGGCGTGCCGATGCAAAAGAGCCAAAACGTCACTCAGACACTGCTGCCGCACTTTACTGAGAAGCATCCACATGTTTCCTTTTCCCTTTGGGAGGGCACAACGACCACGGTTCGCAACCGCGTAATCCAGGGCGAGCTTGATATCGGGTTCGGTCACACCCGGGTGGAAGGAGATCAAGAATGCGATGTGCTCCCGCTGCGCACAGAACGCGTCGTGATCGTCTGCAACCGGATGAACCCCGTTGTCGGCGACGCGGAAGCTTCTCTGGAGCGCCCGCTCTCTGTTCAGCCCGAGGCGCTCACGGAGCAGCGATGCTATGAGATGGGGCCGGAATACATCCTCCATGACGTGGAAGCGGAGATGGTCGAGCGCTACGGCCTCAAGCCCGGCAAACGACTGCTCATGAGCCACCTTTACTCCCGTGTGGCAGATCTGCTCTCGCATCCGGATTCCGGCTACGCTTTCATTCCGGACTATATCTTTCAGGAGAGCTTCCCGAAAAGCGTTCTGCCGCAGCTCGCAATCCTGCGGCTGGGCGAGGAGGACTATACCTGGCACTTCTCCATGCTGCGCAAAGCAGGCGTCAAGCACCGTAAGGAGTCCAATTGGTTCTGGAACTGTATAGCAGAACAATATCAAAACGATTAAATACAAGATAACAGAAACCGGAGCGGGTCGATGAACAGCACCCCATTTGTTAGACAGTATGGTATACTACTAACGAATGGGGTGCTGTTCACACCCGGGTTCCGCTCCTTTTTTGTGCGTGTGTTTCTTGCTCAGTGTGAGAGGGCTTCGCAAAAATGACACAACACGGTATTTCCTCTATACAAAGATAAGTTTTAAGGGGGCTTGCCTTTGTACAGTTGAGGATGAGATCAGACGCTGTATTCGTAATTCGGCTTGTTGATCTGGTAGGGCATCTTGGTCATGTCCTTACGAGGCATTTCATCATAATGCTTCTTCATGAAGGGCTCATAGATGTAGAAGCCCATGCATATCTGCATCTCCTGCTCACGCGAAGGGATCTGCGACCACAAGCGCGTGGTCCAGAACCTCTCCCAGCAGTCTTTTGCATTTTTGGCAGGCTGTCACGGCGTTCGTCCACTCAATGACCTCGTCCAGTGTGGTCATACCCATCCGCACCGCCTCCAGCACATCGCCGAAGGTGGTATTGACGCACTTGCAGACGATCGTGTCCTCTGTCAGCGTGTTCACATCCAGCTCGTCCTCCGGGTTCAGATACGGCCGCCCGTCGGGCTTGACCTTGTTTCGAATCAATGCCATCCAATCGCTCCTTTTGTCAAAAGTTATTGACATGTTGTCAAGAACAATTTATGATGTAAAGGACTTGATGTCCATGACATTTTTTCCGATATCGAAACGATTCTTTGCAGACATTCGAAAAGTGTAAAGAAAAGGGGAACACAAATGGAGCGAAAGACAGACCGCAGGACGATTTTGACCAAAACGGTCATCAAGGATTCGCTGCTGGAGCTTTTGGCATACAGCGTATATGAAAAGATCACCGTGACCGCCGTATGCCGGGAGGCAGGCGTCACCCGGGCGACGTTCTATCTGCACTATCAGAATCTTGACGAGGTGCTGGATGAGGCGCTGGACGATGCGCTGCGCTTGACGGAGCTTGACCCGAAATTTGGCCAGTTTCCGTCCAGCCACGAGGCATATTTTCAGTCCAGAGAGAACGACGAGCCGGACATTGACGCCTTTCTTCCTGCCTGTCAGCGCGCGGCGAGCAACCCCAAATACCGTGCGCTGTTTTTGAATGAATCCATGTCCCACTTGATTCTGGATAAAATGTACCACAAGGAGCGCGCAATCCGCATCCCGGACATCATGGCAGCGCACCACCTGACGGAATGGGAAGCGGACATTATTTTTCGTTATATGCTGTACGGCAATTTCGCGGTCAACAAATCGCTGGCGTGGGTGAAGAACGAGGACTGGTATCACGCGCAGGACGTTATTCGGAGCTTTACCGCGCCGAAGGAGCTGCGTCGGAAGAAAGGAGAGGCTCGATGATTTCATTCCAGCAAATCCGAAACGCGACGGTCAAGCTGAAATATCCAGGCGTTACCTTTCTGGTCGACCCCTGGCTGAGCGAGCCCTGCTCTCCCGAGGAGAAAGCGGAGGCGCTGCAGACGCGCCGCTTCATCCCCAAACCGGTCTGTCCGCTGACGATGCCGCCGGAGGAGGTTTTGGCGGACGTGGACGTGATCCTCGCGACGCATCTGCATGAGGATCACTTTTCCGGGGACTTTCTGCCGGTGGATGCGCGGATGGTGCTTCAAAACCGCACAGGCGCCGAAAAAGCAGAAGCCATGGGTTTTTCCAATGCTGCCTGCTTCGCGGATGCGCCTTTGACATTCGGCGGCGTGACGGTGTATCGTGTGGAAGCTCGACACGGCGATTCGGATGCGTTGGCATGCCGCATGGGTCCCACCTCCGGTTTCGTGTTCATACAAGAGGGGGAGCCCACGGTCTATCTCGCGGGCGACACCGTATATTACAACGGCGTGCGGGACGTGATTGCACGGTTTTCACCCCAAGTCATCATCGTCAACGCCTGCGACGCGCGCGTGCCCGCCGGCAGGCTCATCATGAATGCAGAGGATGTCATCAGGACCTGCGCCCGCAGGCCTGGAGGCCTTGTGATCGTGAGCCATATGGAGGCTGTCAGTCATGCGCATCTGAGCCGCACTGCGCTGCATCATAAGCTCTCAGAGACGCCGTATGCTGCGCAGGTACGGATTCCTGCGGACGGAGAGGGAATCGATCTCTGATATGACAACGCCTCTGAACGTATTGGTTCAGAGGCGTTGTCATACGCTTACAGACTTTCAAACCCGTTTTTCAAAAAGCGATCCACGTTGCATTGGATTTCCTCCCACGCTTCATCCGAAACGGCCAGATTTCGCTTGCTGATGGCAAGGCAGCCGTTGAGCTGGAAATAGAACAGGGCCGTGAGTACATCCTCTCCGAGCCCGGTGTCTCTTAGGCGCTCCACGAAGCTGCTGCGATACGTATCCGCCATGCGATCCACCACATAGCCGTGCAGAGAATCGGAAAAGAACAGCGGCTGGTATTTTTTGTTCTCCCGCAGGAAGCGGCAGAGCGGATACGCGCTCTTCTCCTCCCCCGCCGAGCTGCAGCCGACCTGCAGAAGTACGCTGTGGGTGTTCTCCATCGCTTCGGCATAGACTGCATCCAGCACCTGACTTATATTGCTGTAGTGCAGATAAAACGTGCCGCGGTTGATCTCCGCCGCGCGGCAGAGATCGGCGACGGTGATGTCCGCATAATCCTTTTCCGCCAGCAGCTCCAGCAGCGCGTCCTGAATGACCATGCGGGTATAGAGCGTTCGCCGGTCGGTTTTCCGGGTCTTGGCAGGTTCCATTTCGTTCACCTCAAAATTCTGAGCAACCTGTCTATCATTATAACTTATCGTTCAGAATTGTCAATCCAGTACATTTTCTCAAATTGTGTTGAGGATTTTGCACGTTTCCGAAAAGATGCGCAGAACTTTATCCCCCGGAGGGGCTTCCGCGTCCTTGACAGGTTTGCTATCGTGGGCTCACAAATCACCGGCAAGGCCGGAAAACGGAGGAAAATACCATGAAACTGATGCTTTGCGGAAAAGGCGGCTGCGGCAAGAGCACAATCACCGCGCTGCTGGCAAAAGAATATGCCCGCGAGGGCAAGCGCGTGCTGGTCATCGACTGCGATGAATCGAACTACGGCCTGCACCAGCAGCTCGGGTTGGCGCTGCCGAAGGATTTCACCGATTTCGTCGGCGGCAAGCAGCGGATCATGATGCTCTCGGCAAACGGACCGATGAACGTTCCGCCGCTGTTTGAAGGGCCCATGACCCTGGACGACATTCCGAAGGACTATCTCTCGGAGCACGGCGGCATCATGCTCCTGTCCCCCGGCAAGATCGTGGACGCCAACGAGGGCTGCGCCTGCGCGTTCAACATCGTCATGTTCCAGTTTTTGCAGTTTTTGCAGCTGGGCGAGAACGACGTTGTCATCATGGACATGGAGGCGGGCGTGGAGCACTTCGGCCGCGGCACCGGCAACAGCTGCGACGCCGTGCTCATGGTCGTCGATCCCTCTTACGAATCGCTCAAGCTCTCGGAGAAGATCGGCGAGATGTGCGAGCAGGGCGGGCATCCGCTTTACTATGTGCTCAACAAATATTCGGAAAAAGCCCTTCCGGCCATGGAGGCGAAAATCGCGCATCCGGAGCGGATCGCCTGCCGTCTGCCGATGAAGGAGGAGCTCCTGGATGCGGGGCTCTCCGGCGAGGTGCTGGAGGATGAATACCCCGAGATCCGAACCCTGATCGAAACACTTTCGGCCGTCTGAACGGACGAAACATAATTGCCGCGTCCCGTCTGGCAGCGGGACGCGGTTCTGCTCGAGGTGCATGACTTATGCGCGAAATCGTGATCCATCAGATGCTGCTGTTTTTGGCAGTCTTTCTCATCGGCATGCTCTGCGTGAAGCAAAACATTCTCCGCCGTGAGTCGCTGCCGCATCTGGCAGGCCTGATGGCAAAGGTGCTGCTGCCGGTGATGATCTTCAGCATCTCCTACTTCGGTGTGACCTGGGCGATGGTGCGCCAAAACGCGGTGGTCCTTCTGATCACGGCGGGCTTTTATCTGATCGTGTCCGGCGTCATGTTTTTGACTGCCATGGCCGCCTCTGTTCCGATGGAGCGGCGCGGTGCATTTTGCTTTGCATTTATCTTCGGCAACACCGGCTTTGTCGGAGCGCCGCTGCTTGCCGCGCTCCTGCCGGAAACAGGCGGACTCTGCCTGGTGTTGTTTTCCATCGTGGATCAGCTGCTGTTCTGGACCTACGGCGTCTGGCTTGCGTCAGACGACAAGATCGGTCAGCGCTTTTCCCTCAAGCGGTTTCTCAATCCCAATCTGATTGCGATCACGCTGGCGCTGGTACTTGTTGCAGCGCATGTACAGTTGCCGAAGATCGCGGAGGATGTGCTGCTGACGCTGAAAAACGCGGTACCTGCCGTCAGCATGCTGTATCTCGGCGCGCTCTTTGCCTGCTCTGACTGGAAAACCGCCTTTCGCACCAAGGAGCTGTATTTCGGCATCACGGTCAAAATGCTTCTGCTGCCGATTCTGCTCGGAAAGCTCTTGACGCTGACTACGCTCCCGGCAGATACAGTTTCCGCAATGGTCATCCTGATGGGGCTGCCCACCATGACAGTAGTTCCCATGATCGCGGAAACCTACGGCAAAGAAGGAGCATACGCCTCCGGGATCACAGCTGCGACGCTGGCTGCCAGCATCGTGACTATTCCTGTTGTGTTTTCGATCGTCTGCTCAATTTGAGCGCTGTGTTCTGTGGGTTTGCCTCTGCAAAGTAGTAGCGCTCGGTATTGTAATCAGCAAACGTAAAAATATGTTCATTAAGATCGCGCTTTCCTTTGGCATGACACTATCCGAGTTTCTGGACTTCCCGGAGCTGAACGCGTATTCCTTTGATGAGCCGAGCGATAAATAACACCAAATTAACACTGAGAATACATTTTCTGGAAATCCGTGGATAAAGTAAAATCCCTGAAATCGTTGAGATTTCAGGGATTTTTGTGGTTCGAGTGCAGATAACGGATTTGGTCTGCAGGCGGTGAACAGGCCTTTTACCAGGTGAATTTCTCAATTTCCACGCCGTCGCAGAACTGCGCCTTGCATTCCTGCAGCTGCGCGAATTTCTCCGTTTGGCAGTGCGCCTGCTGGAGCTCCGGCGTGGTCCACGTCTCTACCAGCAGCAAATCGTCCGGCGCTTCGGCCGCAAAGTAATAGTCGTAGCGGCAGTTGCCGTCCTCCGCTCTGGAGTTTGCCCGGACGCCAAGCGCGCAAAGCGCCTGATAGAAAGCGTCTCTCTGCCCCGGCTTGCAGTGATAGGTCACATTCCATGTCAGCATCGTTTTCCATCCTTTCTGTCGACATTATTTCCCGAAGCCGCAGTTCGGCCAGGTGCAGGTAGGGCAGCTGAGACACAGCCCGCCGTGACCGAGCTTTTTCAGATCCCGCTTCGTCACGCGCACGCCCGCCGCGATGCGCGGGAGCATCAGGTCGAAGATCGTGGTCTTGGCGTACATGACGCAGCCCGGCAGACCCATGACGGGCATGCCGTCGTCAAAGTACCCGAGCAGGAACATCGCGCCCGGGAGCACCGGGGCGCCGTAGGTGACAATCTCGCAGCCGGTGGCCTTGATCGCGCCGGGCGTGCGGTCGTCGGGATCGACGCTCATGCCGCCCGTGCATAGCACCATGTCCACGCCTGCCGCGTGATAGTCCAGCACCGCCTGCGTGATGGCGTCCATATCGTCGCCGGGCGTGCAGTGGTGCGTCACCTCGATGCCGAAGCGCTGGAGCTTGCGGATGATGACGGGCGTGAAGGCGTCCTCGATGAGACCCTTGGCGACCTCGTTTCCGGTCGTGACAAGGCCAGCGGTTTTGAGCCTGTACGGCAGCAGCTCCAGCAGAGGCTTGTCGCCGCAGACGGTCTCGGCCTCGCGCAGCTGATCTTCCGCAATGACCAGCGGGATCACGCGCATGCCCGCGAGCTTGTCTCCCTCCCTGACGGGCGTGTTGCCGTGGCGCGTCGCGATCATGATCTCATCGAGACTGTTCACAGCCTCCAGCCGCTCGACGTCCACGCGAAAGAGCCCGTCGAATTCCGCGGTCAGCTCGATCTTGCCCTCCTTGGGGGCGCTGGCGCGCATACCGTCGCTCTGGCACAGCGCGCGCAGGCGCTCCGCCGCCTCGTCTTCGTGGAGCATGCCCTCGGACTTCTCCCAGACATACAGCGACTCCTTGCCCATGCTCAGGAGCACCGGGATGTCCTCTGTAGTTACAACGTGGCCCTTGCGGAAGCGGGCGTCCTTCGTCACGCCGGGGATGATCTGCGTCATGTCATGACACAGCACATGGCCGACGGCATCGACGGTTTTGACCAGTTTCATTCCAAATCACCTCTTGCTGTTATTGGCGTCAGATAGTTTGCGCAAAACGGCACGATCGCGCCGTCGCGGTAGACGTGCAGCGTGCACTGGCGCAGCCGCTCGACGTTCAGATTCATCGCGTCCTGAAACGCCATGGCCGAGAGCGTGAGGCTCTGCTGGCGCAGGCGGTAGAGAAAAGCGTCGAAGTCCATCTCGCCGGAAAGATCCGGCTGCGGCTCGTCCGGCGCGCGCCGCCAGTGCTTGGCGACATAGGCGCGGTTGTCCTGCGCCTTTCCCCGCGTGCGCGAGGCGTGCTGAAAGCGGGCAAGCGGGCGCAGGCTGCCGTTTTCCTCCAGCAGGAACGCCGCGTGGAACCCGCAGAGCGGATGATCGCACCGCGAGGGGAGAAAGGCGTCCGCGGGGATACCCGCCTGCGCGGTCAGATCCGCCATGAGCCGGTCGAGCGTATAGCGCACCTGAGGCGCGGCCTCATGCCGACCGAAATAGCTCACGGGCTGAAAATGCACGCCGCGCACGGCGGGGACGTGTTCGCACGCAAAGCGAACGAGTTCGCCGAGCGCGCGGTCGTTCACGCCGGGCACGACGGTGGGCACGAGCGTGACGCCGAGACGGAACGCATCGCAGACGCGGATCGCCTCCGTCTTCTCTTTCAGCAGCGGCTTACCGCGCAAAGACTCATAAATCTCATCATCCGTGCCGTCAAACTGCAGAAACACGATATCCAGCCCCGCCTCGGCGAGGCGCGCGGCATAGTCCGGATCCGTCGCGAGACGCAGACCGTTGGTGTTCAGCTGCACGCAGCTGCACCCGGCGTCCTTTGCAAAGCGGACAAGGCGGGGCAAATCGTCCCGCAGCGTCGGCTCGCCGCCGCTCAGCTGCAGCAGCACCGGGCCGCATTGGCGGACGATGTCTGTGATCGCAGCCTCGATCGCCTCCGCCGTCGGGTCTTCCTGCGCGCTCCCGCCGTCGGCAAAGCAGAAGCGGCAGCGCAGATCGCACCGGCGCGTGACCTCGAGCAGCACGCAGCAGCTCCCGGCCTGATGATCGCCGCAGAGCCCGCAGTCCGACGGGCAGCGCTGCCCCTCCCCCTCTGCCATCGCGGGCTCGGAGAGCAGCCACGCTTCAAAATCCCGCTTTCCCTGCCAGACGAGCGCGCGGAAATCGCCGTGCGCGGGGCAGGTTTTTTCTAAAAATACGCGCCCGTCCTCCTCGCGGCAGAGCGCGGCGGGGAGATTTTTCAGGCACACGGGACAGACGGAGCGCGTGGATCGGATGATCTCGCCCATGTCACTCCCCCATGCCGAAGCTTTCCCGCTTATGCACCGTGACCTCCAGCTGAAAGCGGTCGGAGACGGTCTGCTCCGCACAGGAGATCATGGTGTCGAGCAGCTTCGCCTCGCAGGCGGCCGTCGCGTTGATGACGACGGCGAGCTCCGTGCACCGGCGCGCAAAGGGGCGCGTGATCTCAAGCGGCTGCCCGCTCATCCAGTCGACCTTGCCGTAATCCCCGTCCGGCGTCCAGGCGAGGAGCTTTAAGTGCGGGATTCGCACGGGGCTGCACGCGATCTCCTCGGCCAGCTCGCGCAGATACGCCGTGCCGTCGAAGTCGAAGCAGCAGACGCGGGCGTGATACTGAAAATAGGCCTCGCTGAGGCTCGCCATCTCGTTTTGGAGCGGGTCTCCGTCATAGTCGATTTCCGGATGGCGCATGGAGGCGCAGCCCTCCATGAGCGCGCGGCAGAGCGCGTCGATCCCGTCGCCCCGGCGGGCGCTGACGGGGAGCACCTCCGCCTCGGGATAGCATTCGGCGAGATATGCGCAGGCCTCAGCGATCTCCTCCGGCGAGAGGAGATCGCACTTGTTCAGCACAATGAGATCCGCCTCCCGCAGCTGGGAGTCCTGAATGTGCGCCAGATCGCCCCCGGCGCGCATTTCCGTGAGCGTCGCGGGCTCGACCAGCACCGTGAACGGCGCAAAGTCGAGCTTTTCCTTCAGTCCGTGGTAGACGTGCTCCAGCGCGCCGACCCCGAAGCCCGGGATGTCCGACACGACAAGTTTTTTCCCCTCGGCAAACCGTGCCTCCACCGTTTCGATCAGCCGGTCATGGCAGAAGCAGATGCACTCGTCTGTGATCTGCGAGGCGCTGCAGCCGGAGAGCTTGGCAAAGCGGTGGTCGGCGAGCTCCACACCCTCGCCGAGATCGTTCGAGATCATGGCGACGGCGGGATCGTGTTTGGTCAGCGCCATCATGACCGTGGTTTTCCCGGAACCGAGAAAGCCGCTGATAACTGCAAATTTTGGCATGGTTCGTCTCCTTCCTATCTTCCGGTTCGTTCCGCGCGCAGGGCGATGAGCTGCGCCGCGATGGAAATGGCGATCTCCTCCGGCGTCTCCGCGCGGATGGCAAGGCCAATGGGCGACGTGACGCGGTCAAATTCCGCGTCCGCAAAGCCGTATTCCTCCTTGAGCCGCGCCGTGACGCCCGCGATCTTCCGGCGACTGCCGATGACGCCGATGTAGCAGGCGGGGCTCATCATCGCCTGCGCCTGCACGACGGCATCGAACGCGTGACCGCGCGTCATCACACAGATATAATCTTCCGGCGTGATTGTGACCGAGGCGGCAAGGTTCGTAAAATCGATCAGGCGCACATCCTCCGCATCGGGGAACAGATCCTTTCTCGCAAACTCCGCGCGGTCGTCCATGGCGACGCAGCGAAAGCCGACCCCGGCGAGCACGGGCACGAGCGCCTGCGCCACATGGCCGCAGCCGAAGACCAGTACCCGCCCGGAGCTTTGAATTTGCTCCACATAGAAGTCGCGTCCGTCGAGTTCCTCGCGCACGGGACGGCGGCGCATGGCGTCGCGCAGCGCCTCGGGCACATCCAGCCCGACAAAGCCGCGCTCGCGGGAATAGAGCCCCAGACGGCCGCCAGCGGAGAGCTCGGACACGAGCCAGAGATCGTGCCCCTCGGCGAAGAGCGCCTCCGCAGCCTCCGCGAGGGCAAGGACACGCTCGTCGCCCGCGGCGAGGAAGTGGAAAAACACCTGCACATCGCCGCCGCAGATCATGCCGAGATCCTGCACATCGTTCTTCGTGAGCAGAAAGCTCTGCTCGCGGCTCTTCCGGCTCTGCAGCACCTCCTGCGCAAGCTGCTCGGAGCGATATTCCACCGCGCCGCCGCCGATCGTGCCGCAGATGCGCCCGGTTTTGGAAATGAGCATTCTGGAGCCCGCGCCCCTGGGGGTGGAGCCGGAGGAGGCCACTACCGTGACGAGCACGAGATCCTCTCCGGCGCGCAGGCGCTGTGCTATCGTTTGAAACATCATTTTCATCGTACTACCTCCGTTTGACACAGGGTGTTGACTTCCTCGCGCAGCCGCTCCGCCGCTTTCTGACGGCGCGCGTGCGCTTTCTTCGCCTCCTCGGTGCGGCACTTGGCCTCGCTTGCTGTAAACCGCTCCGCGAGCGGGATCACGCGATCCTCCAGGACGCATTTGTCCGCCAGATAGAGGATCGCGGCTTCGTTCAGGGTTGTTCCCGCAAAATCGTGGTGCTGTTCGATGATCTCTGCTGCAGCGGAATAGCCCAGATCCCGCAGCCAGGCGGCACCGGTCTCGGCATGGTGCTGTTCTGCGCGGGCAACATCGTGCAGCAGCGCAGCGGAAACCAGAAGCGCTGTGTCCAGCTTCATGGGCAAACGCTCCGCGATGCGCAGCGCCTCTTTCGCCACGGCATGACAGTGCGCCTGGATTTTTTCCCCGGGGGCAGCCGCCTTGAGCAGCGCCTCCGCCAGAGGCTCTGTGAGCAGTTCCTCCGGCACGAAGCCGACGCATTCCGGGTCGCCCAAGACCGTCAAGGAGGCATAGGGCAGACGGCAGTTCAGGTCGCCCAAAAGGGTGCGGATCACAAAGCTGTGCGCCACGATGAGCACATCCCCCGTCGTCTCCGAGAGAATCCGCCGCAGCGCCCGCTCGGCGCGCTCCCGCACTGCGTCGACCGTCTCGCCGTTCGGCATCGGGAGGGAGAGATCTTTGCCGCGCGCAGCGTAGAGCTCCGGCCAGCGGCGCTGGATCTCTTCAAAATCCAATCCGTCCCAGTCGCCGCAGTCGATCTCCCGCAGATCCGGTAAAATACGCAGGTCATCGGAACAATATTTCGCGGTCTCCACCGCTCTTTTGAGGGGGCTGGCATAGACCGCCTCGAATTGCTTTGACGCCAGCCACCTCGCCGCGCGGCAGGCCTGCATGCGCCCGAGCGCGCCGAGGGGCAGATCCGTATGCCCAAGACAGGGGCGCGTCCCCAGCGGGAAATCCGGTCTTCCGTGGCGCAGAAGGAAGATCTTTCTCATTCCAGCACCCCGCGAAAATAGTCGTCAAAGAGCGCCTCCGCCTGGGTGCGGACTGCAGAGACGTAATCCTCATACTGTGTGAGCAGCTGCTCCCCCGCCGGGGTAAGGCTGCTCTTCCCGCCGCCTGCGCCGCCCTGCGAGCGCTCCACCAGCGGGCGGCTAAGCTGGGATTCCAGCGTGCGGATCACATTCCAGCCGCTCGAGTAGCTCAGCTGCATCCGCTGGCAGGCCATGCGCACCGAGCCCGTCTCCTGCACGAGGGCGAGGAGCATGGCGGCGCGGGAATCGAAAAACGATTTCTCCCTTGCCAGCGAGATCTGCACCACCGGGCGAACCAGCTGCTCGTTGTGATAGCGGAGGAGATTTTGGTAATCATCGGGCGTGTCCGCGTCGTGGAGGACGCCGGGATCGGAGACGGGAACCTGCTCCATCCGCACGCCGCAGCGCGAAAACGCCCCCTGCAGGCCGTTTTCCCCGGAGTCTGCGAGAATGCCGTCGATGAGGCGCTCCGAGATCATGGTCGGGTGACCGGGCTTCCCCTCGCAGACCGGGCAGGCAAGCGATGCATCAGAGCGCAGCAGAGCACGCACCGTCGCCGCCGTGAAGAGCGGGATGTCCACCGGCGTGAAGAGCACGCGGTCACACTTCCCGCGCAGGTACTGCAGGCCGATGCAGGCCGAGTCGAACATCTGCGTCTCCCGATAGCGCTCATTGCGCAGGAAGACGACCTCGCGGCCCGCGAGGTGATGCTCCAGCAGCTCAGCCTGATAGCCCGTGATGACGACGATGCGATGCACGCCCGCCTGCTGGAACGTGGTGATCACGCGCTCGGCGATGCTCATCTCGCCGATGGTGAGCATGGGCTTAAAGTCGCCCATGCGCGAACTCATGCCCGCCGCCACGATCAGCGCGGCGGTCTCCGGGCGATCCGTACGGCTCTGCACGGCAGTCCCTCCATTTTCTTAATTTTTCTTAAGTATAAACCCGACAGTCCGATTTGTAAAGAAATAACAGTCGATTTTATTGTGAAATGTGTGATAAACTACAGATAAAGGAGGGAACGGCATGGAAATCTATGTTTACGGCACGGGCTGCGGCGCAGGCGAGCTGACGCGTGAAACGCTCGAGCCAACGCGCATCGCGGCCTTCGTGGAATCGCAGCCGACGCGGGAGACCTTTCTCGGGCGGCCCGTCATCTCCATATCGATGCTCGCGGAGCGCACCGTTGACCTCCTGATCGTCACGGCAAAGGACGCACCGGCCTTTCCCTTCTCGCCGGAGAAGGTGCTGTATCTGAAAAATCATCTGGCGCTCATCGACCGCAACCGCTCCTACGACGCGGCGCGGGCAGCCTTGGGCGATGCCTTTGTCGAACGGCTGCAGCGGCAGGAGGTACCGGTGCGCGCGCCGCTCTGGGACGATGGCTCCCTTGCCGCGCCGGGTGACTGGGTGCGGTACAAAACGCTCGAGGCGATCTCACGGGCGCTGTGCGCCGTGCCCGGCGCGATGGCGGAGCTCGGCGTCTTTCGCGGGGAGTTCGCCGCGGCGATGAACGCGCTGCTGCCGGAGCGAAGGCTGTACCTGTTTGATACGTTCGCGGGCTTCGACCCTGCGGAGGCTGCGCCGGAGGGGCTCGCCGAGGCGCATGAGAACGCCTCTGCCGAAGCGGTGCTGCGCCGTCTGCCGAGAGCGGATAAGGCCGTCATCCGCGCAGGGCTCTTTCCCGCGACCGCAGCGGGACTTGAAAACGAGCGATTCGCCCTCGTCTCGCTCGACGCGGATCTGGAGGAGAGCACGCTCGCGGGGCTGCGCTGGTTCGTGCCGCGCATGGAACAGGGAGGGTATCTCCTGCTGCACGACTGGAACCACCCCGGCCTCCCCGGTGTGCGGGAGGCACTCGCGCGATATGAAGCGGAAACCGGGCAGCACCTTGCCGGCGTGCCGCTCTGCGACATCACAGGCACGTTGGTCATCCCGTTCTGACATCGGACTGAATGACAGTTTTAGAACATTTCGGCGCGTTTTTGTCTAAGATTCATAAAAAGCAATTCGGTTTTTCTCCGAATTGCTTTTTGTTGTAAGTTGATAGAAATCGATCATGTCTATTAAAATATAAAATAGAAGCAGTATCCGCAGGGGAGGTATGTCCATGGACGACAAGGAGCTGTTTGAAATCACGGCGCGAAGCGTCGTCGTGGAGGTCACGGACGAGAAGACCGGCGAAGTCTTTCGCAGGGAGCTGCCCATCGACTTTTACGAAAACGCGAACCTGCTGCGCCTGAGCGGAGAGAATCTGGACGGGAGCACATCACAGCTCGTCTTCTACTCCGCAAGAGGGCTGGAGCGCATCCGCGATCTCACCGGCAAGGGCTTTGACCACGACCCCTGCGGCGGACACAAACCAAACACGGAAAATCAAAACCAGACATAAAGGAGGAAATGCTATGATTCGGAAAACACTGATCATCAACGGCGTGGAACGCAAGCTCGTCATGGAACAGGACGAAACGCTGGCAACCGTACTCCGCGAGCACCTGCTGCTCACCGGCTGCAAGATCGGCTGCGGCGAAGGCCACTGCGGCGCGTGCAACGTGATCATGAACGGCAAGGTCACGAAGAGCTGCATCTACAAGATGAGCCGCGTGCCGGACGGCGCCGAGATCACGACGATCGAAGGCGTCGGCACGCTGAGCGATATGCACCCGCTGCAGGTGGCGTGGATGGCGCACGGCTGCGCCCAGTGCGGCTTCTGCACGCCGGGCTTCATCATCAGCGCGAAGGTGCTGCTCGAGCAGAACCCGAGCCCGACGAGAGAAGAGGTCCGCGACTGGTTCAACAAGACCCGCAACCTCTGCCGCTGCACCGGCTACAAGCCGCTGATCGACGCCGTCATGGACGCCGCCGCCGTGCTGCGCGGCGAGATGACCAAGGAAGATCTCGTCTTCAAGCCCACGGGCGACAGCATCAAGGGCACGAAGTACATCCGTCCGTCCGCGGCCCAGAAGGTCACCGGCACCTGGGACTTCGGCGCTGACGACGCGCTGAAGATGCCGGAGAACACCCTCCGCCTCGCGCTGACGCAGGCGAAGGTCTCCCACGCGAACATCAAGAGCATCGACACAAGCGAAGCCGAGAAGATGCCCGGCGTCTTCAAGGTCATCACCTACAAGGACATTCTGGCTGCCGGCGGCACGAACCAGATCAACGGCCTCGTCATGCTGCCGAAGCACAACAAGACCGACGGCTTTGAGCGCCCGGTCCTCTGCTCGGACAAGATCTTCCAGTTCGGCGACGCGATCGCCATCGTGGCGGCGGACACCGAAGCGCACGCCCGCGCTGCGGCCGACGCCGTGAAGGTGGAGATCGAGGAGCTGCCGGCCTACATGAGCGCCCCGGATGCCATGGCGCCCGACGCCATTGAGATCCACCCCGGCACGCCCAACGTGTTCTATGAGACCAACTGCATCAAGGGCCCCGACTTTGACTGGGACAGCATCCCCGACGAGCAGCAGGTCGAGATCGAGAGCTACTGCTCCCGCCAGCCGCACCTGCATCTGGAGCCCGACTGCGGCTATGCCTACATCGACGAGGACGGCATGGTCACCGTGCACTCCAAGTCCATCGGCATCCACCTGCACATGCCCATGATTGCGGGCGGCATCGGCGTCCCGATGGAGAAGCTGCGCCTCGTGCAGAACCACGCGGGCGGCACCTTCGGCTATAAGTTCTCGCCCACGAACGAGGCCATCCTCGGCGCGGCGGCGAAGATCTGCGAGCGCCCGGTGTCCCTGGTCTTCAACCAGTTCCAGAACATCACCTACACCGGCAAGCGCTCCCCCGCCTTCATGCACATCAAGCTCGCCGCCGACAAGGACGGCAAGCTGCTGGCCCTCTGGGGCGACAACTACGTCGACCACGGCCCGTACTCCGAGTTCGGCGATCTGCTGACCATGCGTCTGAGCCAGTTCACCGGCGCGGGCTACGGCATCCCCTCGATCCGCAACAAGAGCCAGACCGTCTTCACGAACCACGCCTGGGGCTCGGCCTTCCGCGCCTACGGCTCGCCGCAGTCCTTCATGGGCTCCGACATCGCCATCGACTGCCTTGCCGCCAAGATGGGCATCGATCCCTTCGAGATGCGCGCCATGAACTGCTACAAGGAGTCTGAGGGCACCACGATCCCGACCGGCTATCCCCCGGAGGTCTACTGCGAGGAGGCACTCTTTGAGAAGGCCCGCCCGCTGTACTACGCCGGAAAGAAGCGCTGCGAGGAGAAGAACGCCGCCTCCGACGGCCGTTATAAGTACGGCATCGGCGTCTCCCTCGGCGTCTACGGCTGCGGCCTCGACGGTGTGGACACCTCCTCCGCCTTCGCGGAGCTGAATCCCGACGGCACGGTCACGATCTACGTCTCCTGGGAGGATCACGGTCAGGGCGCCGACATGGGCGCGCTCGTCTCCGCGCATGAGACCCTGCGTCAGGCCGGCATCAAGCCCGAGCAGATCCGCCTCGTGATGAACGACACGAAGCTCACCCCGAACTCCGGCCCCGCCGGCGGTTCCCGCTCGCAGGTCATGAGCGGCAACGCCTGCCGTCTCGCCGCCGAAGCGCTGCTCGCCGAGATGAAGAAGGACGACGGAACCTGGCGCACCTACGACGAGATGGTCGCCGACGGCAAGCAGCTCAAGGTCGAGGGCAACTGGGTCACCACTTTCTGCGCCGACCACCCGATCGATCAGGACACCGCCCAGGGCGAGCCCTTCGCGACCTACATGTACACGATCTTCCTGCCCGAGGTCTGTGTCGACACCCAGACCGGCAAGGTCAAGGTGGAAAAATTCACCTGCGTGGCCGATGTCGGCACGATCATGAACAAGCTCCTTGTCGACGGCAACTTCTACGGCGGTCTCGCGCAGGGCATCGGCCTCGCGCTGACGGAGGACTTCGAGGATCTGTCGAAGCACGTGAGCCTCATGAAGTGCGGCATCCCGTATCCGAACGACGTTCCGGACGACATCGAGCTGCACTACAACGAGACCTATCGTCCCTCCGGCCCGTACGGTGCGGCCGGCTGCGGCGAGGCTCCGCTGGATGCGCCGCATCCCGCCATCCTCAACGCCATCTTCGCCGCCACGGGCGCCCGCGTGACCCGCATCCCGGCAACGCCGGACAAGGTGCTCGCCGCGCTCAAAGCGCTTGAGGCGTAAGACTGTTCAAATCTGAGAAACCATGGTATATTGGGGATGTGGACATTCGTCCACATCCCCATGTTTCCAATCGGGAGGGATCGCCATGACAAGCAGAATTCCGGAGCGTGGCTCGACCCATGTCTATAACGTCAGCAAGATCTCCAAAGAGGAGATCGACAGCATGGTGGAACGCTGCGTCTATGAGCAGCCCCCCTTCTGCAATGCAGCCTGCCCGCTGAAGCTGGACACCCGCACCCTGCTGAAAGCGGCGGCTGCGGGGAACTTCAAAAAAGCGCTGCAGCTGTATGAAAAGATCGCTCCCTTCCCGCTGATCCTCTCGCATGGCTGCGAGGCGCCGTGCGAGGCCAAATGCCGCCTCTGTGAGCGCGGCGACGGCGTCGCCATCCGCGCGGTGGAGGCAGCCGCTGCCCGCTTCGGCGAGCAGTCCAAACTGGGCGGCGTGTTTCGCAGCACCAAAAAGCAGAAGGCAGCGGTCTTCGGCTCGGGCCTGTTCGCGCTCTTTCTCGCCGGCGAGCTGGAAAAGAAGATGTATCCGGTCACGGTGTTCTGCGCTGAGCCGGACGAGGAGACGTATCTGCGCGGCGCGGCGCCTTTTCTGGATGAGACGGCCTTCGACCTGGAGCTGAAACGGCTGAAGCGGAAGGAAATTCGTTTCGAGTTCGGCTGTGAACTGACGCCGGACTTCTTCGAGCAAAAGCGAGGAGAGTTTCAGATCCTCTGCGCGTCGGAGGCGGCGGCAAAGATCTTTTTCCCCGAAGCGGAATGCACGCCGGATGTCATGCTTTATGAGCCGGAAAATCTGATCATGGGCTGCGGCAGCGGCGTGATGGACGCGGCTTTCGGCGCGAAAAAGGCGGCGCTGACCGCGGATCGTCTGGCGCAGAAGCTCGACCCCCGCAACACCCGCGGGCATGAGGGGCCGAGCGAGAGCAGGCTCTACACCGATCTCTCTGCCGCCGGGGCGCTGCAACGCGTACCGGGCGCTGCGGAGGGCTACACGCGGGAGCAGGCCATCGAAGAGGCCAAGCGCTGCCTCCAGTGCCGCTGCGAGGAATGTCTGAAAACCTGCGCCTATCTGCGGCATTACGGGAAGCATCCCGGCCTGCTCGCAAGGGAGATCTACAACAACACACAGATCATCATGGGCGACCATCAGCTGAACAAGCCCATGAACTCCTGCGCGCTCTGCGGGCAGTGCACGGCGGTATGCCCCAACGGCATGGACATGGCGCGCGTCTGCCACATGGCGCGGGAGAACATGGTCGCCACGGACAAGATGGCCCTGGCGCCCCACGAGTTCGCGCTGCTGGACATGCTGTTCTCCAATGAAGAAGCTTTCCTCTCCCGGCCCCAGCCGGGGTATGAGACCTGCCGCTACGTGTTCTTCCCCGGCTGTCAGGCCGCGGCCGTCGCGCCGGAGACGGTGCGCGCGGCATGGGAGGATCTCTCCGCGCGGCTGGACGGCGGCGTGGGGATCATGCTCGGCTGCTGCGGCGCGATCGCCGACTGGGCGGGGCGCACGGAGATCTATGAACAGACAAAGGCGTTTCTGGATTCTGAGCTCTCCAAGCTGGGCGACCCCATCGTGATCGCGGGTTGCCCCACCTGCGCAAAGCAGCTCCGCGGGCACGAGGGGCTGCAGGTCGTCGGCATTTGGGACGTGCTGCTGCAGCGCGGTCTGCCGGAGGGCGCGAAGGGGCTCGACCGCCCCGCCGCGCTCCACGACGCCTGCGGCGCCAGAGGCGACAGCGAAACCCAAAACGCGATCCGAAGCCTTGCAAAGCAGCTGGGATGTGCGCTGACAGAGCCGACGGACGCCGGCGACCGCGCGCCCTGCTGCGGCTACGGCGGGCTCTCCGCCTACGCGAACCCCGAGGTCGCCTCGGAGCTGACGGAACAGTGTCTCAGCCGGGACGAGGGACCGTGGATCACCTACTGCATGGCCTGCCGCGACCGGTTCGCCAGAGCGGGGCAGGAAACGCACCATCTGCTGGAGCTGGTCTACGGCAAGGATGCACAGGACGCGCCGGACATCAGCGAAAAACGGCGCAACCGCCGCGCGCTCAAGCGCGAGCTGCTGCGGGAATACTGGAACGAGGAGACCAAGGGCATGGAGCCGGAATTCAAAGTGACCTACACCCCGGAGGCCCGGGCGATGATGGATCAGCGCATGATCCTCACCGAGGACGTGGAAAACGTGCTACGCGCCATGCGCGAGACGGGCGAGGCCGTGCTCGACGGCGAAAGCGGGCTCATCATCGCCCGCACACGCATCGGCAACACGACCTTCTGGGTCAGCTTCACGGAAGACGGTGCGGATGCTTATATCGTGCACCGGGCGTACAGCCACCGGATGCAGGTAGTAAGGAGGCAGGGCTGATGGACGAGAGAAGCTATTACACCATAGACCCCGAGGGCAAGCTGCAGTGTCTCAAATGCGGCGTGCCGCTCGTGAAGGGCAAGGCAAAGTTTCTTTATCTCGACAACGGCTTTCCCGTGGAGCTGCCGGTCTGCCCCAAGTGCGGGTTCGTCTATGTGCCGGAGTCGCTGGCGCTGGGCAAGGTGCTCTCCGTGGAAAAGGCGCTGGAGGACAAATGACACGGCACCCGGGAGATACGAATCATCTGATTGAGCTCGCCGGGCTGCGGCCCGGCGCGAGGGTGCTCGATCTCGGTGCGGGCGACGGCGACGGCGTGCGCCTGCTGCGCACGCTCGGCCATGACGCCTGCGGCATCGACCGAAAGGCCGCGCCGGACGTGGAAGCGGGAGATCTCCTGCACACCGGCTTTGCGGGCGGCAGCTTTGACGCCGTGATGAGCGAGTGCGCCTTCTTCGTCTCGGGCGACGTGCCCGGCGCACTGAGAGAGAGCGCAAGACTCTTAAAGCAAGGCGGCACGCTGCTGCTGGCAGACGTGTTTTTTCAGCCCCCGGAGCCGCTGCTGACCGCGGCGGGGTTCCGAATCACAAAACAGGAAGACTGGACAAAAGCATGGCGGGAGTATTATCTCCGCTCGATCTGGGAGGGCACGGCGGACGTCTGCCCCGTCCCGAAGGGAAAAAGCGCGTATTGGATGCTGATTGCGAGAAAGGACTGATCGTATGGAACTGATGGAACGGATCATGGAACACGCGCAAAGCGGCTATTTCTGCTCGCAAATCCTCATGAAGCTGCTGCTGGAGACCGTGGGCGAGGAAAACCCCGCGCTGGTCGGCGCGGCGGGCGGCCTCTGCGGCGGCGTGGGCTTTACGAGCAACACCTGCGGCTGCATGACGGCCGGCGCCTGCATGATCTCCTATTTCACCGGCAAGCGCGAGCCGGACGGGGCGGATCATCCCCTGCACCGCGAGGTGCTTGCGGAGTTCGTGCGCCGGTTCACCGCGTTTCTTACAGAGCAGTACGGCGGCACGGAGTGCATGTGCGTGCTGCACGGGGACTTTTCCCAGCGCGGCAAGCACTGCCCGCAGATCATGGCCTTCACCTATGAGACGGTCATGGAGCTGCTGGAGGAAAAGGATCTGCTGGAATGACCATCACGCGGCTGGATGCGCTGATGCGTGAGCAGGAACACATGGCCTCGACCTCCCGAAAGGAGATCGAGGCCATGCAGCTGGGAAAGCTCAACGCGCTGCTGCAGAGAGAACACGACCGGCAGGGCTTCTATCGAGACCTGCCGGCGTCGCTGCGTTCTCTGGACGATCTGAAGGCGCTGCCGTTCACGACTGCAGAAGATCTTGCAGAACACGGAAGCAGTATGCTGCTGCTCTCACAAAGTGCGGTTGAGCGCGTCATCACCGAGCGCACCAGCGGCACCACCGGAGCCGCCAAGCGGCTGTTTTACACCGCGGGTGATCTGGAGCGCGCGGTGCAGCTGTTCACGGCGGGGCTGGGCGAACTGATCTTCCCCGGCAGCGTCACGATGATCTGCTTCCCCTTCTCCGGGCCGAACGGGCTGGGCGAGCTGATTGCCGAGGCAGTCGAGCGCCTCGGAGCCAGACCGCTCCGCGTCGGCGTCGGAAAAAGCTACGCGGAGCTCGCGGAGATCCTTCAGCGGGAACAGCCGGACACGTTTGTCGGCATGCCGGTGCCGCTTTTGAGCCTGCTGCGGGTCTGCGGCAGAGGGAGCCTTCGCCGCGCGCTCGTGAGCGGCGACGCCTGCCCCGAGGCGGTGCTGCGCTGCGCGGAGGAATTGCTCGGCTCTAAATTGTTTCCGCACTACGGCTCGCGCGAGATGGCGCTCGGCGGCGCTATTACCTGCAGCGCCCACGCCGGCATGCATCTGCGTGAAAATCACGTGATTGCGGAAATCGTCTCGCCGGACGGCGCTCCTCTGCCGGAGGGCGAATGGGGCGAGCTCGTCATCACCACCATCGGCATGGAGGCCTTGCCGCTCATCCGCTATCGTACCGGCGACCGGACGCGCATCCTCCCGGGCCCCTGCCCCTGCGGGAGTACGATCCGAAGACTGGAAATCCGCTCCCGCCTGGACGCGACGGAATTTTTGGATCTGGAAAATGCCGTGTTCTCTCTCCCGTGGGTCGCGGACTACCGCCCCATACGGAAGGCCGACGGGCTGCGGCTCGAGGTTCTCACCTGCGGTGCGCCGCCCTTGAAGCTCCCGGATCTCGGAGCGAGATGGTCTCTCCGCCCCGTCCGACCGGAGGATCGTCCGCTGATTGCTGAAAAGCGAGGCTTCGCAAAACCGGTATATCTATTTTCATCTGAATGATTTGAGGATCGGACGTTTCTTCCGCATAAGGTGTCGTTGAAATAAAAACATCCTTCCTTTGACGAGCCGAGCGAGGAATAACACCAAATTAACACCAAGAATACATTTTCCGGAAACTTATAGATATAGTAAAAGTCCTGAAATCGTTGAGATTTCAGGACTTTTTGTGGTACGAGTACAGATAATGGATTTGGTTTGCAGGCAGCGAACAGGCATCTTAAGGGCTCCGCTTCTGAAAATGTATCGTGTGCTGCATCGTGTCTTTTTCGTTGTCAATAGGTATCTTTTCCGATACCGAGTATCTTGAAAAATCGTACTTGCGCGGCTTCAAAATCGGTCGTATAATCAAACCAGTTCAAAAATATGACCAAGGAGGATCATACTATCTCAAATGCTGCAAAGGTACACGAATTTCTGAACGAGGCCAAGCTCTTCTATTTCCTCACCACGGACGGTAATCAGCCCAAGGGGCGTCCCTT
Source organism: uncultured Eubacteriales bacterium (assembly GCA_900316745.1). Classification (GTDB taxonomy): domain Bacteria; phylum Bacillota; class Clostridia; order Oscillospirales; family Oscillospiraceae; genus CAG-103. Next base: position 31,477 of record ONEB01000013.1, read on the forward strand.
TGGGTTCCAGATGCTGGTGGACGACGTGCTCTATTTCGGCTGCGGCACGTTCAAGAACGTTTTCAAGCAGCTGACCGCCAATCCCAGGGTGGAGGTCCTGGCCGTAAACGGCGGCGAGTTTCTGCGCTATGACGGTGTGGCCACGGTCGTCAAGGACGAGGCTCTGCTGGAGAAGGTGCGCGCGGCGATGCCCCAGATCATGGAGCTCTACGACAAGAACGGCTGGGAGATGGGGCTGTTTTATCTGGAAAACGGCCACGCCGAGATCCGCGGCATGATGGATCTGAAAGAGGAGTTCGACGTCTGATGGAGCAGCAATCCACACTCGACGAGCGGTTTGGGAAATGCCCCTACGCCACGGCTCAGAGCCTAATCTCCGGCAAATGGGCAGTGCTGATATTGCTGTATCTGGAGGACGGTCCGACCCGCTTCAACGAGCTTTTGAGAAAGATGCCGAAGATGACGCATGCGACGCTCTCGGTGCAGCTCAAGGCACTGGAGGAACACGGGCTGGTCAAGCGGGTCCAGTTCGAGTCCATCCCGCCGAGGGTGGAATACTCTCTCACCGAGATCGGAGAAAAGTTCCACCCCGTCATCGCCGCCATGGAGACCTGGGGCAACGAATACATCGCGCAAATGAAAGGCAGTGGCAACGCATGAATCTCACCGGAACCGTCTACCGTCCGCCCTATGAAGCCAATTCGCTTCTGCTGCAGGTGACCCTTGGCTGCAGCCACAACAAATGCACCTTCTGCTACATGTACCCGGACGTGCAGTTCACGGTCTGCCCCATGGAGGAAATCGAGGCTGATCTGGACGAGGCCGCGCAGCAATGCCCGAATGTCAGGCGGGTCTTTTTGGAGCACGGCGACGCCTTTGTGCTCTCGGCGGATCGTTTGACCGAGATCGCCGAGGCGATCCACAGAAAACTCCCGAAGGTGGAGACCATCGCCATGTATGCCTCCATCCAAAACATCAGGCACAAGACGGACGCCGAGCTGCGCAGACTCCGCGACTGCGGCATCAACGGGCTGGACGTCGGCGTGGAAAGCGGGCTGGACGCAGCTCTGCAGTATATGAACAAGGGTCACACCGCCGAGGAAGCGAAAGAGCAGCTGCTGCGACTGACGAAAGCAGGCTATGACTACAGCTTCAACACCATTCTCGGCTGCGGCGGCGCAGAGCTCTGGAAGGAAAACGCAGAGTCCACCGCGGAGCTCATCAACGCCGTGCAGCCCCATCTGCTGTTCATCGGCTCCCTGCACGCCGCGCCGGGATGCAAGCTGTATCAGGACATGAAGGACGGCGTTTTCCAGGAGTGCACCTGCGGACAGCTGCTGGACGAGCAGGAGCACCTGCTCCGGCTGCTGGAGCTGAAGGACACCTATTACTTCGGCTCGCATCCGTCAAACCTCGTACCCATGCAGGGCAGGCTCCCGGCGTATAAGCAGGACATGATCGAAGCGGTGCGGGATATGCGCCAAAAACTCTCCGGCCACTTAAACGAATACCCGGTCCGCCGAGGCGGAGAGGGCTCGATTTTGACACGATAATCTTTTAGGAGGAAACAACTATGGCAGAAACATTGACAACTCTGAAAACCCGCCGCAGCTGCCGCGCCTACAAGCCCGACCACGTGGAGCAGGAAAAGCTGGACGCGATCCTCGAGGCCGGCACCTATGCCGCCACCGGCATGGGTAAGCAGTCCCCGATCATTCTGGTCGTCAAGGATCCGGAGGTGCGCGAGAAGCTTGCAAAGATCAACGCCGGTGTGCTGGGCATGGAGATCGACCCCTTCTATGGTGCACCGGAGCTTCTGGTCGTGCTGGCGAACAAGGAAATCCCGACGTATGTTTACGACGGCAGCCTCGTGATGGGAAATCTCATGAACGCGGCGGCGGATCTCGGCGTTTCGAGCTGCTGGGTGCATCGCGCCAAGGAGGAGTTCGAGGGCGAGGAGGGCAAAGCCATCCTGAAGTCGCTCGGCATCGAGGGCGACTATGAGGGCATAGGAAACCTGATCCTCGGCTATGCAGAGAAGCCCGCCGGCGCTGCAGCGCCGAGAAAGGCCAGCTACGTGTACAGCGTCTGATCAGCGCTTCCTGATCTCAATTTTAATAACGATAACACTTCCAGTCAGCATTGCTATCGCTTCTGAGGATATAATTCTTGATTAACCTCTTTTAGCTTTGAAGTTTTTTCGTTTTTTGCCCCCCGATTGCCCCCCCGGAAGCAAAAAATGATGTTAGCGCCCGGCGAAAAGGACCAATTGGGGGTGCGGACAAATTTTTGGACTTTCCGGAGGCGTCCGAATAGTCGCAGGCGTGGACACCGGTGAGCCGATAGTTGCTATAATCCTTCGGCAGCATGATCTTCGCGATCCGCGCATAGTTATCCGGTTCATGCTTTTTCATCCACAGCAGCTTCGGCGCCGTGAAGCCCGCAAAAGCGATGTTCGCCGTGCGTCCGTCGTTCCACAGGATCGCGGGGCGAATGACCGCGTCCTTTTCGTCCAGCGCCACGAGACCGTGCATCTGCCCGCCGACGCCGATGCCGGCAATCCGGGATGCGTCTGTGTCACGGATCAGCTCCGCAAGCCCGGAAAGGCATGCCTTCCACCAATCCTTCGGCTCCTGTTCCGCCCAGCCGGGCAGGGGGAAATACAGCGGATAGGACTTGGAGACTGTGTTTCGCACCGTTCCGGTCTCATCGACCAGCAGGAGCTTCACCGACGAGGTGCCGAGATCGATGCCAATATAATACAATGCTTTCACCCGTTCCTTTCCCGGCAGGTCTCTGTGCGCACGTTTGCGCACAGCGCTCGATTCCTGCCGTCGATCCACGCGTCATTCCGGATGCGGCAGCAGCCCTGCAGGCGAATGTCCTCGGACGAGCTGCCGATTTGAATTTCCATTTCGCCCTTCTCAATCTTCCAGCGCATATCCCGGTCGAGAAAGGCAATCTGCTCCGGCGATACATCAAAGATTACCTGCTTTTTCTCCCCCGGGTTCAGCGTCAGTCGACAGAAGCCCGCAAGCTCCTTCACCGGGCGCGTCATGTCGGCATAGACGTCGCGGAGATAAAGCTGAACAACCTCGTCGCCTGCAAGCGAGCCGGTGTTCTCCACGGTGAAGGCAATCTGCAGGCGTCCGTCCGCGTCCACCTCCTGCGCAGACAGCGTCAGATCGGAATAAGCAAAGTCCGTGTAGCTCTGACCGAATCCGAAGGGGTAACGCGGCGTGTGCGGCAGATCGACATAGTTCACAAAGCCGATGCTCTCGCCCTGATGCCAGCAGGAGCCATAGGGATGATTGTAATAGACCGGGATCTGTCCGGCGTGATACGCCACGGAGACCGGCAGCTTGCCGCCGGGATTATAGTCGCCCAGCAGCGCATCGACGATCGCCTGTGCGCCGCACTCGGCGGGGCTCCATGCCTCCAGAATGGCGCTCAAGACTTCGTCCGCCGCGTCACTGGAAATCGGCCGACCGTCAAGGTGGACGCCGACCAGAGGCTTGCCGAGCTTTGCCGCTTCCCGGATAAATGCGTCCTGACAGGGCGGGAGATTGATGCTGCCAGCATCCACACCCTCGCCCATGGAGGCCATGGAGCAGGTGCCGTGCTTGCCGCCGAGTGTCAGAATCACGAGATCGGCATCCTTCGCGGCGGCAAGCGCCTCCGCAAAGCCGCGCGCATCCGTCCCCGCAATGGGATAACCATAAGCATAGCGGATTTCCGTGTCGGGCAGCCTCGCCTGCAGTTCTTCCAGCAGGCTGCGGCAGTCCGGCTTCTGGCGGCGGAGGATCGCGTCAAATTCCTCGCCCTCGTCGGACTGGATGTTCGTGCCGGGCACGGTTATGATCGGTCGTCCATCCGTCACCACACCGCTGACGCCCGCAATGGAGTTTGCCACGGCGAGGGTGGATTCCATCATGCACAGGTGCGTATAGCCGCCGAAGAATTTCCGCGCGCAGTCGGCATGTGGGCCGATCAGCGCAATTTTTCGGACTGTTTTTGCAATCGGAAGCGATCCGTCGTTTTTCAGCAGAACCAGAGATTCCCGTGCAGACCGAAGTGAGCGCTCCCGATCCCGCGGATCAAAAAACACCGCGTGCAGCGTCTCGCCCTCCAGCGCGAAGGGGTGCTCAAACAGACCCATGCGGAATTTCGCTTCCAGCACCCGCAGCACCGCCCGGTCGAGGACGGTAATGTCCGCCTCGCCGTGCGCGAACATGGTCTTCAGTTCGTCGTTCCAGCCGGTCGCGGACGGCAGCTCCATGTCCATGCCCGCCTCCATGCAGCGATAGCCTGCCGCGGCAAAGCACTCGCCGATGTGATGGACAGAGTGGGCGTTGGCCACGGCGCCGTAATCGCTGACGCAGAGTCCCGCAAAGCCCATCTCCTCACGCAGAAGCCCGGTCAGCAGTTCGCGGGATGCGGAGACCGGCTCGCCGTTGAGCGAGCAATAGCAGGGCATGATTCCTCTGAGTCCTTCCCGGATGGCCGCCTGAAACGGCTTGGCATAAATCTCCCGCAGCAGACGAGGCGGCGTGTCGCTGTGGGTGCCGTGGATACCGCCCTGAGAATTGTGGAAGGCCAGAAAATGCTTGGCGACGCTCTCCGGCCGGCGTCCAGCAGCTTCCGTGTTCTGAACGCCGCACACATAGGCCGCGCCCAGCGCTCCCGCCAGCGTCGGGTCCTCGCCGTAGCTCTCGCCCTGCCGTCCCATGCGGGCGTCTCGGTTCACATCCAGCACCGGGGCAAAAATGTGCGTCATGCCGCATGCGGCCTCCTGCCGGCTGACGGTCCGGGCGATCTCCTCCTCCAGCGACGGATCCCAGCCCGCGCCGCGGGCAAGTCCGGAGGGAAAGCTGGTGCTGTCCTGCAAAAACGCGCCGCAGAGGCCCTCCATGTGGAAGATGGCGGGGATGTGGTGCGGACTGTTGGCCATGACGATTTCCTGCACCCGTTTTTGCCACGCGGCACAGTCATCCAGCGTTTTCAGCCGGCGCATTTCCAGGGTGCTGACCTGTCCGATGCCGAAGGGCACCTGCCCGGCGATCCAATCATAGTCTGCCGCCTTTTCTCCGAAGGGAAACACGCAGCTGAGCTGGGCCATCTTTTCGTCGAGACTCAGCTCCGCAAGCAGCAGCTTTGCCCGCTCCCTCGCTGGTTTTGTCCGGTCCATAAAAGAATGTTTCATGTCTCTTCTCCCTCCATCAGCGCATTATACACGATATGCGCGATCTCCATGGCGCCCTTCGCGTTGAGATGTACGCCATCCGTCTGAAACCAGTCGGCGTGGTTCAGTGCCTGATCGAAGAGATCGATCAAGGGGAGCCCCAATTCATCTGCCAGCTCCCGAACGCCCTCGCGTACAGAAATCAGGTTCTCTTCCATCTTTGCGTCATCCATTTTCGCGAAGAGCGGGGGCGGCGTCATCAGAAACACGTCCGGGTGCGAATTCAGTCTGAGATAAGCGGTCAGAAGCTCGCTGTATTCCGAGCAGAAAACCTCCTTGCCTTTCCAATACCGGCTGTTGGAGTCGTTGGTGCCGAGCATGATTACGACCGTGTCCGGCAAAAAGCGGCGGCTTTTCTGAAACACGGAAAACCTGCGGTACGACATTTTTGTCGAGCGCATTGCCGTACTGCCCGAAAGTCCGAAGTTTCTCACGCAGAACCCGCTGCCCATAAGGATTTGAAGCATATATGGATAATGGTGAAAAAACCAGTTTGAAATACGATACCCATAAGTGATGCTGTCCCCGACACAGGCAACCTTTAAGACGCCGGATCGGGGTTTTTTGCAATTCACCGGAAAATACCAGCCGTGATACCCCGTCCACAAAATGGTCAGCAGATACAGGACCGGAGCTGCGCAGAGCGCAAGGAATATCTTCATCACAGTCACACCGTTTCACAGAATTGATATTGATACAGTCCGAGCGGAGAGACTGGCTCTCCGCTCGTTGAGGTCTTTGTTTTGTCTTACTCTGCGGTTCCGGCCGCCTTGCGGGCCTCTACCTCTGCGCGAAGCTGCGGAAGCTTCTGCTCAAGATCAAAGCCGCGGAAGATGAAGAACATCAGGAGATTGATGACCACGGGCAGATAGTTGGAGAAGCCGTAGATGGACATGCGCATGGAATGGCTTGCTGCCGCGAGTGTCGCGTCATAAGAACCGATAACCAGAAAGGCGCTGAGCAGCAGAGAACCGAGACCGCCGCCGACCTTGGCGCCGAAGCCGATCGCGCCGGAGGACATGGCGACCAGCTTTTTGTCGTACTTCCACTCGTTGTAGTCCACCGCCATGGCCAGCAGCACGCCGTAGAGGCACATCAGCGGGATCTGGATAAAGCTGCCGAGCAGCGCGGTTCCGATGTATACAGGAAGGCTCGTGGGGATGAAGCAGCGAATCGCAGCTGCTGCCGCTGCGCCGAGGCATCCGAGCGAGACGGTTTTGGTCACGCCCAGCTTGTTGATGATGGGCTTGGAGAGCGCAAAGCCGATCGCCGTGGCAACCAGCCCGACCGCGCCGAGAATGCCGACCAGGTTGTCATTGCCGAAGATCCACTTGCAGTAGTAGGTGCCGGCCGAACCGGTGATGGCGTTGGTGATATTGGTAATCAGGTTAAAAAGCAGGACGATGACCCAGTACTTGTTCCGGAAAAGCATGCCCAAGGCAGGACCAAAGGGGACGGCTTCCTCCTTCGGCTCGGCCGGCATTCCGGCGCCGCTCTCCTCCTCGCGGGTGAACGCTGCCTTATGGCCATTGTTCCAGCAGATGAGGAACAGAAGCAGGACCGCCGCGCTGAGAATCACGCCATACTTGATCCACGCGCTTTGGGTGCCGCCCAGCAGATTGGTGACCGGGATCGTGGCGATCGCAACGATCATGCCGGCGCCGTAGTTGCCCACTGCGCGGAAGATGCCCATGCTGCTGCGTTCGCTGTTGGAGCGGGTTCGCACAACCATGACCGCGCTGAACGGCGTGGCAATCATGGTATAGATCACAGCGGTCAGCAAAAGGTTGGTGACCAGAATATAGGCAACCTGCGCGCCGCTGGCAACATTTTTGGGGACGGTAAACATGAGCGCTACAATTGCTGCCGCAGGAACTGCAAGCATGATCATCCAGCGGAAGTACTTCTTGTTGCCGCCGCGGGAGTGATCGATGATGTTGCCGAAAATAACGTCCGTGAGAGCATCCAGAATCTTGGCAATCGCCATCACAACGCCGACCGATCCGACGGCGATGCCGACCTTGTCCGTGTAGAAATACTGGAGCTGTCCGACCAAATTCGCCATTAATCCCAGCGCGAGCTGGCCGCTCATATCCGCGAGATAGTCCCGCGTGCGCATGGTGAGCCTGACGCCCTCGGCATCGTACTCTTTTTTGACCTTAGCCATGTGTTTGCCTCCCTTTGTTTTGTTTTTGTGATCCTATTGTACGGGATTCTGAGGTCGTTTTATTGCGAAATCCCGCCCGAAATTGTAAGATCGCGTCAAAATGTGACTTCGACTTGATGTGTCTTTCCGTCGCGGAAATCGGGCAGGCGCGTTTCTTCCGCTCGCCCTCCGTCCACGGTGACGCTCTGCTCCCCGGTGCGGCGATAGACGATATGATAATCCGCGCCGCGAAAGCGTCTGGTCATCTCCGCATGATCCCAGCCGGAGGGAATGCACGGCTCGAGACGCAATCCCCCGAAGTCCCGCTTCACGCCGAGGATGCCCTCATACAGGCCGCACAGACACCAGGCAGAGGTGCCGGTGGTCCAAGACTGATAGGAGCGGCCGTAGTATTTCGGGTGCGTCGCATAGCAATTGGTGAAGACGTATGGCTCCGCGCCGGACTGCGCGGAGGGATTGCGCTCGCTGTCGGGCATGATCTTTTTCAGCGTCCGCAGCGCGGCGTCGCCCCTGCCGAGCCTGCAGTCCATCAGAATCTTGAAGGCGCTGGCGTGGCAGTAGACCCCGCCGTTTTCAAACAGGCCCGGCAGCATGCCGGACATGCGCCCAACCATTGGATCATAGCCCGGATACGGCGGATCGTTCAGCGGAAAGCCAAAGTCCCGCTCCATGCCGTCCACCGCGCGCAGCACGGCGTCCAGCCTGTCCTCCGGGACGATGTCCGCCAGCACGGCCCAGGTCTGGGCGTTTAAGTAGATCCTGCTGCCCCGGGAGTCCTTCGAGCCGATGTTCTCCGTTGGAGCCAATGCACGACAATACCAGCCGCCGTCCCAGGCAGCGCGGTTGACTGCTTCGGCCATTTCGTCATAAGCCTTTTGACAGAAGTCCGCGTAGTCCTGATCACCGATCCAGAGCATCAGCTCCCGCAGCTCCCTGAGCGCGAGGCAAAACTGCTCCGAGAGCATGACGGACTCTGCTTCCTCCTCGGGCGGGATGTTCAGCGCATCGTTCCAGTCGGCGAAGAAGATCCGCACAAGGCCGCTTCGCCCCCGGTCGTACAGCAGGCGGCTGACCGCCGCCTTTACATGCTCCAGAACCGTGGCAGCGCCGCCGTCCTGCCATTCGATCGACTGGTTCAAAAGGGCCTTGTCTCCGGTCTCTTTGATGAGCTCGCACACCGCCCAGATGATCCAGAAGGGCTGATCGGAATAGCGCGTGTCGTCATAGGGGTACCAGGTCAGCACCGCATGACCGTCCCGAAACTGGTGGCGCAGGCATTCCAGGATTTCAGCCTTCGCTTTTTCCGGGCGGTAGTTCAGCAGGGCGACCGCAATCTGCAGATTGTCCCGCACGCCCTTCTTTCCGACGATGCAGAAATCCACCTGCTTTTTGACCCAGAGGTTCATCATCCGGTTCAGCTTTTCGTCCGGGGCGCAGGCGGAAAGCGCCTCATATTTCTTCCGGTAATGCGTTTCCGCCCTTTGAAGCGCCTCTGTCTGGGTCTCCGCCATCGTGTAGAGCGCGGCGGTTTTTCGCGCTTCCTCGCGGCTTTCCGCCGTGCCGAATACCAGGCGAATCTCCCGGCGCTCGCCGGGCAGCAGCGTCAGCGTATGCTGCAGCACAGCGCCGGGGATGAACAGCGCTCCTTCGGAACCGGAGCAGTTTTCGCGGCTGTAAAGCCGTTTCGGCCTCTGATAGCGGGCTGTGCTCGACGCGTCCGTCTCCGTTTGTGTGCTGAGCGCACCGCAAAAGGCCGTCAGATCGCCGTCCGAAGCGAAGACCGGCTCCGAGCTCGCCAGGAAGGCATTGTAGCGCTTGTGCGGTGCAAAGGGATGGGCGCCGCGGCAGTAGATCCCGTTGAGCGATTCATCAAACTCCGTCTCAATGCTGCGGTACATCTCGTAGTACCGCGGATGGGAAAATCCGTCCAGTGAAAAGCTGACCACGGGGAACACACTGAGCATCCGGGGCTGATCCCCGGTGTTTTCCAGCCACAGCGTCCAGCACTCGCCGATGAGGTCAGTCGGCACAAAGATACGCCATGCCGCAAGGATTCCGTCTCTTGCGGACTGCATCGTGGAGGACGCGATCGCGTGCGTGCAGGATGCGTCGTCCACAGACTCGCACAGCGGGCCGAAGCCGACGTTCCAGCACGCGCCGTTCTGCTCGTCACGCAGATAGATATATCGCGCCGCGTCCCGGTTGAGCATGCACATGTCCGCTTTTTCATTCAGATAATAGCTGCGCCCGTGGCCGATCTGAGAGATTTGGGCGCAGTAGCCCAGCTCGTTCCAGAGATAGTTGTACCAGTAGCGCGGCGTTTCAAGGTTGCGGATGACACACGAGCTGCCGTCCCCGGCGAATTCAAAGTTGGCCTTGCCAAGCGGCCCTGTCCTGCTTTTCATGTCAATCCTCGATCGTCAGATGATACTGCACGCCGGGCAGATCGCCCAACATGTTGAAGATCACAAAGCCGTTGTGCTCCACACCCGTGATTTCTCCCAATTCCTCGCCGACAGGATCCAGCGCCGTCAGCTTCGCCCTCGAAGCCCGGACAGAGATGCTGCCCTCCAGGGTCTCGGCATAGAGCTTTCCGTCCATGCGCACCATGGTAAACTGGATGCCGGGCATCAGCTCCGGACCGGGCGCAAAGCTCTGCTCATCCGTACCGGTCTTGCCGATGGCGGTCAGCAAAAAGTCCTTTGCCTCGGAGAGCGTATCCGCATCCCGGGGCAGCAGCGCCAGCGAGATGCGTTCGTTCGCTGCGCGGACCGTCACCCGGTCGGAGAGAATGGTGCTTTCCTCCGGCGCGCCGCTGAAATACCCGCAGGCGGCTGTGTTGATCTGGAACCGGGCGTGATCCGGATCGAAGGCGATCTCGTCTGTGTCGGAAACGAGCATTCCGTCGACATAGCCGCAGTCCTCCGCCAGCAGTCCCCACTGCTTCATGGCCCTGTCCATGAGCGCGGCAAACTGCCGGTAGTCGCCGGACTGCGCAATCTCCGCGATGTTGTCAAACACCAGTGCCTGCTCGCCCAGATGCACGCCGGGCAGGATCTCTTCGGTGTTTTTCGCCGCGTCCTTCAGGCGGTTTTCGTTGAGATAGCGGCGCTTGGCGTCCCGGTAGGGCGACCAGGCGTAATAGACCCCGTGCTTCGCATCCCGCAGGTCGCCGCCGTTGAGAAATCCCGCATTGATTGCGACGTCTGCATCGCCCTCATAGCGCTCGCCGCCGTCCAGAAAAACGTTGCGGAAGGCGCTGATATACGGCAGCGTACACATGGGCATGGCGTGGAAAATGGGCAGGGTCTTCCAGTCGTTCTGCGTGTAGACCACGTCCACCCGATTATTCGCCGGGCTGATCAGGCCCTTCAGAAACGCGCTCGCCATAAAGCCCCACTGGGAGATCAGCGCCGGATCGTTGTAGGCGTCAAAAATCGTAAGGACGCCGTCATCCGGCTCGTCCTCCGGGTGCTCTGAGGTGTTGTAGTTATAGAGAATCAGCCCGTCCCAGTCGTTGAGGCAGGCATAGGCCACGGTGTGGACAAACGCCGTGGAGTGGAAGGGATGCAGAGCGTATTCATTCCACTCCGAGAGCATGAAGGGCTTGCCCTGCACGATGGCGACGGAGGCGAGGCTCAGGAGCGTCGTGCCCATGGAGCCGATGCCGCGCTGCACGGTAAGAGGGTTCGTGCTGACATACTCCGCCGGGCCGAAAACCATATAGGTATCATTCTGCACAGGCAGCAGCGGGTGGTTGAAGTAGGTGTTGTTCTCCATGAGATCGCCCACGGTGTGGCCGTAAACGTCGGCCGCCCCGGCCATGAGGTTGCTGGCAACGATCGGGACCTTGACGCCGAGGGAGATGAGATAATCCTTCATGTCCTGATAAAAGGCGCGGTTCATCCGCTCGCCGAACTCCATGAAGTCGGCATAGCGGGCCGGCCCCTCCGGTGCGTCCCACGATCCCATAGGCTCATTGACAGACTGATAGAAGCCGCCCTCGATCCCGCGCACGGTGCCGCAGGCGGGGTCCTCGTCCTCGCCCAGGGCGCAGACGCCGTTTTCCGTCCAGGCCTTTTTCAGCTCCTCGCGGGTATGATACTTCATCCGCAGGAAGTCGCCGAAGCGGCGCGAGACCTCGTCCCGATAGGGCTTCATCTCCTCGCCTGCGTCGCCGCCGCTGTTGCCCTTGATGGCAGTCTCCTCGTTGTTCATCTGCACCGTGATTACCGCAGGATCGTCCTTGAGCGCAAGACCGGTATAGGGGTTCACATGGCAGAGCAGCTCACGGGCATATTCCTTCTGCAGCTCGATGAGCCGGGCGTTGTACATGGGATAGCGCTTCATGCAGGAGGCGATTTCCCCGGGGTGCTCCAGACCATCGCCCTTAAGAAAAGCGCGGGCAACGATCAGGTCGATGTGCAGGTAGATGCCCTTTTCCTTGAGCTTGGCAAAAAGATAGTCAAAGCGATCCCGCCCCTCGGGGTTGAAGACGCGGGTCGTGCCCTGATCGTAGTCCAGCAGCGGCGCCTCTTTGCAGCTCGACCAGTTCCCGGCGCCTTCGCCGATGGGGGCGTCGGCCGCGTGGAGGCGAATCACGTTCACGCCCATGCTGGCAAAGCGCTCTGCCAGCTTCTCGGCGTCGGCATGCGTCGGCGTGTTGGAGCGGGCGGCAATGTTAAAGCCCAGAAAGCGGGCCCGCTTGCCGTCCTCAAAATAGAAGTGACCGTTCTTCACCCGAACGAAGCCGTGGCAGCCCGCAGGCGCGTCCAGCAGGTGGGAGAAGTTCAGCACGCCCCGGTTGGGCTCGACAGGTGAAATCCGAATGTTCTGCTTCATAATTTGCCTCCTTTGAATGCGTAGTTCTTCTGCTGCGCCTACTGTAGCAAAAAACGCGTTCTCTTGATTGTAAAATCCCGCCCGAAATTGTAAATTCTTGCTTGTCCTTTTTTCGTTCTCGTTTTATACTGGTTTCGGGAAGGAAGTGCAGGTGCATGGACTATATCTCATTTTGCCGTCAATTCTACGCAACCACCGGGATCCCCGCCGTGCTGTATCAGGACGGACACATCGCCTATTCCTCCATGGCGGAGCTGCTGGGCATACAACCGCCGGATGACTGGCCTGTTTACGAGCCGGATCGCAATCCGGAATTCAGCGCCATCAACCCTGATCTGGAGTATGGGCATCTGCGCCTCGAGAGAAGCGGCTGCGACCTGTTTCTGGGGCCGATCTTCACCGCGCCCATCAGCGAAAAGCTGATCCGGGAGTATTTTGAAGAAACAAAAACGCCTCCCGCGTATCGGGAGGCTGTGGCAGAGCTTCTGTATGGGATTCCGATCAACAGTCACGCACGCTTTGTCCGGCTGCTTCATCTGCTGCATCTGGTATTCAACGGCAAGGAAGCAAAGGTGGAGGATTTCTACGCGGAGGATGCGCAGAGAGAGGCGAACCGCGGCGGACGTCTGACGGAGGCCTCAATTGACACCAAGGAAAACGAAAGCTATCGGAGCTCTTACGATTTTGAGCGGGAGCTGTATCACCACATCCAGCAAGGCGACACGGCGCGTTTGAAGCGCTTTTTAGAGGAGACGAGGGAGTTTCCGGCCGAAGGAAAGCTGGCACACACGCCGCTGCGTCATGCCAAAAACCTCCTGATCGGTCTGGCCTCCAAAATCTGCGTGCTCGCCGCAATTCCCGGCGGGATCGACGCGGAGCGCGCCTATCAGCTCAGCGATCTCTACACGCTGGAATGTGAGCAGATGCAGACCATTGAGGACGTGCACCGGCTGCAATATGTGATGCTGATGGACTTCTGCCAGCGCTGCGGCATGGCCAAGCTGCCCGAAGGCGTCTCAAGCGAGATATACCGCTGCATGACCTTTATCCAGAGCCACACCAACGGCGCCATCGGGCTGGACGATGTGGCGGCGGAAATCGGCCGCAGCAGCTCCTATCTGATGCGCCGCTTCAAGGCTGAACTGGGGATGAGCGTGGGCGAATACATCACCAAATGCAAGCTTCGGGAGGCCTGCGATCTGCTGACCTATGGCGACCGAAGTCTTGCAGAGATCAGCGCCTACCTCGGCTATTCCAGTCAGTCCTATTTCCAGAATGTGTTCAAAAAACAATATGGCATGACACCGATGCAATATCGAAAGCAGCACCGAAAAGCGCTGTAAGCACAGCAAGCGGAGGAGCTCCCCGAGACGGGATGCTCCTCCGCTGTATTACAGGCCTTCGCCATTTGTCTGAATCACATCGGCATACCAGAGCGCAGAATCCTTCAATCGCCGCTCCTGCGTCAGGAAATCCACATAGATCAGCCCGAAGCGCTTGTCAAAGCCGTGCGCCCACTCCAGATTGTCCATAATCGACCAGACCATGTAGCCTCTGACCGGATACCCTTCCTCTGCCGCCCGCTTCAGGCCGTGCAGATACCACTTCATGAATTGGATGCGCTGCGGATCGTGGACGCAGCCGTCGTCCATTTTGAAGTCGATGATCGCGACGCCGTTTTCTGTAATGATCACGGGAAGCTGATATCGCTCACAGATAAACCGCACGCCCCAATAGAGCGCATCCGGCGTGACTGCCCAGCCCATATTCGTGCGGGGCATTCCCGGCCAGGGCTTCTCCGGTTTGCCGTCAGGGCCGTCATTGTAATTGTTCGCCAGATAACAGTTCCAACCGAGAAAATCCAGCGGCTGGTGAATGCAGTCCATATCGCCGTCGCTCAGGATTGCTCTCAGTCTCGGATGCGCCTCGCCCCGCAGGATGGGATCGAGCCACCAGTTGAGGTAATAGTGGTTGAGCCGTCCGGCAAAGGTTCTCTCCCGCGCCTTCTGAATGTCGGCCTCATCCTCCGACTCCGGCAGAAACAGGGTGCTGTCCGTGGCAATACCGATCTGGGGAGGCAGCTTGGCGTTTTCCCGAATCACCCGAGACGCCTTCCCGTGCGCCAGCAGCAGATTCTTTGACAGGCGCAGAACCTTCTCCGCCTCTGCTTCGCTGCCGGCCGGGACACGCTCAAAGGGCGCATGCGTTCCGTGCAGGTAGCCCTCTCCGATGAAGGACGTACCCTCGTTAAAGGTCATCCAGTACGAAACCCGATCCGACAGCGCTTCCACCACAACCCGGGCATACGCTGCGAAATCATCGCTGATCGTCTCTGAGAGCCAACCGCCCTTTTCGTGCGCCCAGAGCGGCAGATCCCAATGGTATAGAGTAACGAGCGGCGTAATGCCCGCATCCAGCAGAGCCTGAACCAGCTCCTGATAGAACTGCAGCCCCTTCTCGTTGACCTTGCCTTCCGCGGGAATCACGCGCGGCCAGCTGATGGAAAAGCGATAGGCCTTCAGCCCGATCCGCTTCATCAGCGCGACGTCCTCCCGGAATCGATGATAGTGGTCGCAGGCGGTCCTGCCGCTGTCCCCATGTACGATGTGCCCGTCGGACAGCGCGTCCCAGATGCTTGGGCCCTTGCCATCCTCATTCCAGGCGCCCTCAATCTGATACGCTGCGCTGGCCGCACCCCAAAGAAAATCGGTTGAAAAACTCATTTTTACTTCCTCCTGACGGTGCCTCTTGCTGCTGCTCAGCATACGCTTCGAGCGGTCGTCTGTATTGCAAAATCCGGTTTGAAATTGTAATTTTCTGCTCTTCGCCTCACATCACGAAGGTTCCGATTTTAAATCTTTTCCGGCCTTCCCAGAGCTGAACAAGTATTCGTTTGACGAGCAGAGCGATGAATAACACCAAATTAACACCAAGAATACAGTTTCTGGAAATGAACAGATAAAGAAAAAGTCCTGAAATCGTTGAGATTTCAGGACTTTTTGTGGTACGAGTGTAGATAACGGATTTGATTGATTGGCAGCGAACAGGTATCATTGGTTGCCTTAAACATTGTTACGATCTATAAGCCATAAGTATAGTACCCTTTCAGAAACCCCATGAAACTGGAAACCGACAGTTTTGGAGGAATCTCCACTAGCATGTGGAGGTGGTCTGGACACACTTCTGCCTCCGCAATCTTCACACCCTTCCACTCGCACAGTTCTCTAAGAATTTTCCCTATCATGCATCAGCGGCTTTTACCTTAGATGTATATGGCCACGTCAATGACAGGATGCAAAGAGAAAGCTCGGATCGTATGGAGCAATATATAAAGAGCCTGGCAGCAAACGGATAAATCACTCTAATATAATTCCACAGATTCCAATGACTCCATAGGTTTGGGGCTATCTTGGGGTGGAAAACAACTTTTCGCAAAGAACGAGAAACAATCAAGAAGCCTGCAAAGCATTGATATTACAACAAAAATCGCCTGTCTTTCCGAAGAAAAACAGACGATTTTGCGCTCACGCTTTCTTTGGCGCGAAGGCATTCACAGCCCAGCAAAGAAGCGCGGTGATGACCATGTCCGGCAGGGTGTTGCCCACCGGGAGATCCACCCGCATCAGCAGCCGGTAGAGCACGAAGCCGATCACCCAGAGGATCAGATTACGCAGGCTCACGACCTTCTCCGTGTCGTCCCGGTGCAGGAAGAAGAAGTCCGCAATCTGGATGGCCACCATGGGCGCGAAGACCGAGCCGATCAGATAGAGGAAGTCCGTGATGTCGTCCATGGGGAAGACGATGGCCCCGACGGTGCCCAGAACCGCAGCCGCCACGGCGATCCACTTGCCGGAGGCCTTCGGGAACACCGTCTCGGCAGAAATGCCCGCGCTGTAGGCGTCCAGGAACGTGGTCGTGACCGTGGAAAAGACGATGATCAGAAGTCCCGCGACACCGAGGCCTGCCCGCACCATCACCAGAGCGATATCATATTCGCCGGTGAAGATCGCCGCGCCCATGCCGATCAGATACATCCAGCAGCTCACGAGGCCGTAGACCACAGCGCTCACGGCGGCGGCCTTTTTCGGCTCCTTCGCCTCTCTGGTATAATCGCTGATCAGCGGCAGCCAGCTCAGTGGCATGGCCACCGAGAGCTCCACCGCCGCGCCGAAGCTCATGCTCTCTCCGGAGGGCACTGCGCCGCCGCGGAACACCACCACGCTCAGCACGATGGTCAGCAGAAACAGCGCCGCCATGCTCACGGTGTTCACCTTGCCGAGGTTCTGAATGCCGATCAGGATCCAGAGGATAATCAGCGCCCCGATCACCAGGCACCAGACCCAGCGGCCCACACCGAAGATGGTGTCGGCGGCCAGAGCCCCGTCGTAGATCATAATGCCCGTCCAGCCCACCAGCTGGAGAATGTTCAGCACCGCGAAGAGCAGCGCGCCCTTCTGGCCGAAAGAGAGCTTCGCGGTTTCCATGGCGCTGCGCCGAAGGACGCCGCCCATATGGCCCGCCAGATACAGCAGCACGCAGCCGATCAGATGTCCCAGCAGGATCGCCGCGACGCCCTTTCCGAAGCCCAGCGGCGCCAGATAGGTGCCTGTGACGATCTCCGCGATGGAGACGCCGGCGCCGAACCAGATCAAGCCGTTTTCAAACAAAGAGGTGCGTTTTTCCATGTCACTGCGCCTCCTTTGCAAACTCGCCCCGGAGGTCGAAGGCATGGTTCATGGGGCCGCTTCCCTGCCCCAGATCCAGCATGGCGGCCAGCGCGCCGGAGATGTATTCCTTACTGCGGCGCACAGCGTCCGGCAGTTCGAAGCCCTTTGCCAGATTGGCCGCAATGGCGCTGGAGAGGGTGCATCCGGTGCCGTGGGTATTGGGATTATCGATGCGGCGGCCCTCAAACCAGGTGAAGGTCTCGCCGTCGTAGAGCAGGTCGTTGGCGTCGTTGACCCGGTGGCCGCCCTTCAGCAGCACGGCGCAGCCGTAGGCGTCGTGGATCTGCTTTGCCGCGGCGCGCATCTCCTCCGCGTTGGTGATCGACATATCCGCGAGGATCTCCGCCTCCGGGATGTTCGGCGTCACCACGTCGGCCAGGGGCAGCAGCTCGGTTTTCAGCGTCTGCAGCGCCTCCTCCTGCAGCAGACGCGCGCCGCTGGTGGCTACCATGACGGGGTCCACCACGATGTTCTTCGCCTCGTACTGCCGGAGCTTTTGCGCAATGACTCGGATCAAAGCCGACGACGATACCATCCCGGTTTTGACCGCGTCGGGACGGATGTCCTCAAACACCGCGTCCAGCTCGTCTGCCAGAAACGCCGGGGTGGCCTCCATGACGCTGCGAACGCCTGTGGTGTTCTGCGCGGTGAGCGCGGTGACCGCGCTCATGGCGAACACGCCGTTCATGGTCATGGTTTTCAGGTCGGCCTGAATCCCGGCGCCTCCGCTGGAATCGCTTCCAGCGATGGATAATGCTGTTCTCATGCTGTTTTCTCCTTTCCTGAGACGCATTAACTTTTGTTACGCGACAGAAGGTGGTGCCCCCGATCTGCCGCGGAATCGCCGCATTTAATACGCGGCGGTTGATTCAGTTTTCAGGGAACATCCAGCGCGTCCGCAGCTGTCTGCAGCGCTGCTCGATGTCCGGGGCGGAGAAAATCGCGCTCACCAGCGCCACGCCGTCGAGCCCCAGTCCCTCAAGCGTGTCCAGATTCCCCGGGGTGATGCCGCCGATGCCGGTGACGGGGATGTCCACCGCCGCGGTGATGGCGCGGGCCATCTCATGGGTGATGGGCAGGGCGTCCTTTTTCGTGTCCGTGACGAAAAACGCCCCGGTGCCCAGATAGTCCGCCCCCATCTCCTGGGCCAGCAGGGCCTGCTCCACGGTCTTGGCCGTGACGCCGATAATCTTATCGGGTCCCAGAAGGGCGCGGACGTCCTTCGCCTGCATGTCGCTCTGCCCCACGTGGACGCCGTCGGCGTCAGAGAGGCGGGCGATCTCCACATTGTCGTTGATGATCAGCGGCACGCCATAGCGTTGGCAGAGGGTTTTCAGTTCCTTCGCCTCCGCGAGAAAGGCGTCGAAATCCAGATGCTTTTCCCGCAGCTGCACGCAGGTGACGCCGCCCCGCAGAGCGCACTCCACCTGCTCATAGAGGGTCTGCTCCCCCACCCAGGCGCGATCCGTGACGGCATACAGCCGCATCCACTCCGGTTTGCAATTGCTCATGCTTCCTGTCTCCATTTTCTGAAAGTCTCCGGCGTCAGATTGCACATGGCGTCGATGAGCCGGGTGCGAAAGCTGGCGTTCCCCTCTCCGGTCCGCAGCCGCCTTTGGGCAATCTCGGCGCAGACGCTCATGGTCTCCGCCGCCGCGGCCGCCGCCAGAAGCGGACGATCCGGGTTCGCGGCCAGAAAGGCGCCGGTGAGGGCGCTGAGCATACAGCCCGCCCCCGTCACAAGGCAGAGCATGTCGCTGCCGCCCTGTACCCGAAGGACCTGCTCCCCATCGGTAACCAGATCCGTCTCCCCGGTCTGCAAAACCACAGCGCCGGTCTGTTTCGCCAGAAGGCGGGCGTTTTCTCCGTCGCCCTCCGGAAGGTCGGCAGTGTCCACCCCGCGCTCCCCGGTCTCTCCGGTGCGCAGGGCACGGATCTCACTCCGGTTGCCGCGAATGACCGTAGGCTCTGCTTCCCGAAGCAGCAGCCCCGCCGTTTCCCGGCGAAAACCGGAGGCTCCGACCCCCACGGGATCCAGCACAATGGGCTTGTCCGCTGCAGAGGCGGCCTTCCCGGCAAGTAGCATGGCCTCTTTTCTGGAAGTGCTGAGGGTGCCGAGATTCAGCACCACGGCGTCCGCCATGGATGCGATCTGCGCGGTCTCCTCCGGAGCGTCCGCCATGATGGGTGATGCGCCTGCTGCCAGCAGCAGATTGGCGCAGTCGTTTGCGGTGACGTAATTTGTGATCGTATGGACCATCGGGCGCAGCCGCCGGACGTTTGATAGGTATTCAGAAGACATGGGAAGCTCCTTTTTTCAGGCGTCAGGCGTCCAGCCTCGCCTGCATTTTGCTGAGGGTGCCTCCGGACTGCAGCGCCGCGATGACGAGGCCCGCGATGATGCTGCCGCCGGTAGTGGAGATCAGAAACGGGATGATATATGCATAGAAGGCCACGGCGGCCGCGTCCACGTTCATGAACAGGGTGGCGATGGGGTAGGCGCAGAGGCCGCCCAGCACGCCGGTGCCGAAGATCTCCGCAAGCAGCGTCACGGGCAAAGCGGCGGACTTGCCCTTCATGGCCTTGTAGGCGAGACCGCAGAGCAGCGCGCCGATCATGCTGCCAGGGAAGGCCATGAGGCTGCCGAGGCCCAGCAGATTTCTCAGAAGGCTGGCTGCGAAGGCCACGCCCACGCCCCATGCGGGGCCCAGGAACACGGCGCAGAGGATGTTCACGATATGCTGCACCGGGGCGCAGCGGCTGCCGAAGACCGGGAAGGAAAGCAGGCTTCCCACCACGGCGACGGCGGTAAAGACGGCGGCAAGCGCCAGCTTGCGGGTGTTGGTTTTTTTCATGGTAATTCTCCTTTGAATGATGAAACGGCTGTTTGTCGTTTCCGATTTTCGGTCGAGGCTCACTGGCCTCCTCTCACGCCGGAACACGGCTTCCCTCGCTGTTTTTCAGACCTGAGGCGCTCCCCTCCTGCCTGCCGCTGTGCGGAAACTGCCGTTCCCTCCCTTCAAAATGAGAATGAAAAAACCGAAGCACCCTGATCGGACGCTTCGGTAAAAAATCGAATCCCTACGTTGGCATGATCCAAATCAGGTCAGTGGGTCGAAGGTCGTCCTTCCTCTCAGCTCAAACGAGCTCCCCATCGATCACTATGCGGTTATCGGCATCATTATAGTATAGATCCCAGTATATTGCAAGATAAAATCCACACCATACTCGAGTTTCTTGCTCGTAAAGAAAAACCGCCTGTCTCTCCGAAGAAAAACAGACGGTTTCGGCAGGGGGAGAGTGCTTCCCTTTCGTTTTGATGCACATCATTTCCCGTCAGGCCCATTCAGTTCAAGACCATACCGTCATTCTGCAGACGCGTTAGCCGGACACCAGATTTACCGTCCTGCCTTCAAAGAAGCCTCGGATATCCAGATACGATACATTCTCACCCATGATTTGATAGCTTTTAACTCGATCTCGAAAGATATCATGCTCATGTATGGGCTCAACATTTTTTGTGATCTGGTTTAGGATCTCTATCCCCTTGCGATTCCATACCAAAGCGCCGACGTAGTCCTCTTGCGTCATGCCAAGATCTCTTAATTTACAGAATCCCCAATTTTTAAGGAGGTTTTTCTATGGAACAACACACAAAATACTTGAATTACGATGTTTCCGGGAGCGATCGGAAACTGCTGGTTCACACGATCGCGGCACACACACATATACCTTTCAGCTATCTGGGAGCACCTTCTTTTTCGTATGAGGTAGGGCCTTACCGGATAGACAGCAAAGGGGTGGTGTATGCAGACGACTCTGTGGAGCCAACTACGTTAACACAGTTGTAGCAAGCGCTGGAAGAGCATCAGTTCTTTGCGTTAGACGCAAAACTGGAATGCGATCAACCGGAAGAGGCCGCCGGAGTCAGTATTTCCCTTCCTGTTTCTCTGTTTTCGCAGCAGAACCTCGAAAATCTGCAGAATCTGCTGATTTCCAAGGGAGATCTGATCCGAAAGGCCCTGGAGGTCGACGCTCTGCCTGTTGAGGTTCAGGAGAATCAAATCTTATTCCCCTGGTTCGATCGTCAGCTGTCCGAGGAGGAAACGAAGGCATACACACACTTTGTTGCATCCCTGTGTGCCCTTGCCCGGAATCAGCACAAGATTGCATGCAAGCAGAAGCCTACAGTGAATGAGAAATATACATTCCGCTGCTTTCTGCTACGGCTGGGTTTCATTGGTCCTGAGTACAAGGATGAGAGAAAGATCCTGCTCCGCAATCTTTCCGGGTCTTCTGCTTACAAGCAGGATCTCGTCAACGCATCCGATTTGTTCGACAGCAAGTTGATTCCCCAGACTTAAAAATTTAACAGTCACAGAAACGAAAAGAGGGCGGATTCCGCGCAAAAAATAGCGTGAAATCCGCCCTTAAATATCCTCAATAATAGGGGGTCGGAGGTTCAAGTCCTGTCGATTGGTTTAAATATCTTTTTGTTATATCCTAAAAATGAGGCCCAAAAAGAGCCCGCAAACCGTTGAAAAATAAAGAAATCTGACCGAAATATCCATTTCGGTCAGACAATGTGGTCCGAGTGTTCATAACGTACTTGATAAAAACAATTCCGGCGGTCAGCACACATTTTCCAAACTTTTTCTCAGCACATTCGTTTTTTCTTGCAGGGAGCTGGTCTGCTGCGCTTTGAAGAAGAATGCAGGCGGCCGGCTGTGCACCGGGCCAACAGATCAGTTGAACGCAAGGGCTTGATATACTGCCATATTTCGGTTAGAATACAGGTAACCAAGAAAAATGAAGGATTCGGAGGGATTTGTCATGCTTAAAATCAACATTCAGGGACACGCGGAATGTACGGTCAACGACCGGAACACAGCCGCCAGTGTCGGGTCCGGCGATTTGCATGTCTTTTCGACGCCCTACATGATCGCCCTGATGGAAGAGGCCGCGCAGAACTCGGTCGCGCCGGAACTGGAAGAGGGGCAGAGCACGGTCGGCACCGGGCTCTCCGTCAGCCATGAGGCCGCGACCCCCGTGGGGATGAAGGTCTGGGCGGAGAGCCGGCTCACCGCGATCGACGGCCGCAAGCTCACCTTCGAGGTCCGCGCCTTTGACGAATGCGGCCTGATCGGCCAGGGAACCCACGAGCGCGTGATCATCAAGAGGCAGCGCTTCCTGGAAAAAGCCGAAGCAAAGAAGGGCTGAGGGGCGCTCCGTCTGCGCTCTGCAGGAAAGGAGGGAACGCGCGATGCCCGTGCATTACCTGGAAACGGGTTCTGTGGATCCATGCTATAATCTCGCGCTGGAACAGTATGTTCTGGAACACTTCCGCGAGGGCGACTGGCTGCTGCTCTGGCAGAATGCCAACACCGTCGTCATCGGGCTGAACCAGAACACGGCAGAGGAGATCAACGCCGCCTTCGTAGAAAAACACGGCGTCACCGTGGTGCGGCGAATGACGGGCGGCGGCGCGGTATACCACGATCTCGGAAACCTCAATTACTCCTTTATCTGCGACGTGGGGAACGCGGAGGAGCTCACGATCCGGCGCTTTACCGACCCGGTCTGCCGGGCGCTGGCCGCCATGGGCGTGGACGCGGAGACCAGCGGAAGAAACGACATTCTCGTCGGCGGGAAAAAGGTCTCCGGTGTGGCGCAGCGGATCACGAACGGCAGGGTCCTCCACCACGGCACGCTGCTCTTCGATTCCGACCCGGCCATGATTGAGGGCGCGCTGAAAGCGGACCCGGCAAAGTTCCGCTCCAAAAGCGCCAAATCGGTTCGCTCCCGCGTGGGGAACATCCGGGACTATCTCCCCGCGGACGCAGACCTCGCGCAGTTTCGGGAGCGGCTGCTCCGGGAGCTCACGCAGGACGGTATGCTCCGTGAGACGCTCACTGACGAGGAGTTGGCGGCCGTGCGGAAGCTGGCGGAGGAGAAGTACCGCAGCTGGGAGTGGACCTACGGGCGCAGCCCGGACTTTGAGATGAAAAACCGGCGGCGCTTTCCGGGCGGCACCCTGGAAGTGCGGATGAACACGCACGAGGGGCGCATCCAGGAGATCGCCTTTTACGGGGACTACATGGCAGCGGCGCCGAACACCGCCCTGTGCGAGGCGCTGCGGGACGTCCCGCTGACACGGCAGGCCCTGGCGGAGACGCTGGCGGGCTTTGACATCGGCGCGCTCTTCGGCGCGATCACGGCGAAAGAGATCACGGAAACAATACTGGGCTGAGGGGTGGAATATGGACATTTCAAAAATGACAGCGCTCTGGGCGGACTACGTCTTTGAGGGCAAGATGAGCCCCGAGGTCCGGGCTCCTATCGCCGAATCCTGGCGCAGATGCCGGGCGGCGGGGCTCAACCCCTCCGGGGGCGAGGGGCGGCATATCGACGCAAACGTGCTCGAGAGCGCACGGACGGCAAACAAGCTTTTTCTGGAGATTGCCATCCCCGTCATGCGGCAGGTTTTTGACATCATCCGCGCTTCCGGCTTTCTCGTCGTGCTGACCGACAGCGCGGGCTATCTGCTGGAGATGATGGGGGACGAGGAGATCGTCTCCCGCTCGCAGGACATGCGCTTCATGCCGGGCGCCATGTGGAGCAATCTGGAGGTTGGCACCAACGCCATCAGCGTGGCGCTGGACTATGACATCCCGATCCAGATGGTGGGGCCGGAGCACTACTGCGTCACGCACCACGGCTGGACCTGCTCCGCCGCGCCCATCCATGGGCCGAACGGCGAAATCGTGGGCTGCATCAACATCTCCGGAGATATTGGCAAGGCGCACCCGCACACGCTCGGCATGGTACAGGCGGCGGCCATCGGCATCGAGGGGCAGATCCGCCAAGCCTACAACGCTCAGATGATGAACGCGGCGCTGGAGAGCAGCCGGGACGGCATCCTGTTCCTGGACCAGAATCGCGAGCCCTTCTGGATGAACAGCGCAGCGGAGAAACTGCTGAAGACCGACCTTGCGGGACTGCGCCGCATAGGACTGGAGGGCATCGTCAAGAGCGTCGGCCTGGAAAACAAAAACTGGAAAAGCGGCGAACCCTTCGTCTCTGACAACATGGCCCTGCATATCGGTGATGAGACCATCTACTGCAGCATCGTTGTCACCCCGCTGACGGAATATGAACGGGCCTACAGCGTCACGCTTCGCCCGCAGACCCAGCTGATCAGCTCAGTCAACAAGCTCTCCGGCAACCGCGCCGTTTTCACCTTCCGCAGCATTCTCACCGAAAACGACAGCATGAAAAAGACCCTGGCCCTGGCGGCAAAGTTTGCCCGCTATGAGGGCAATATCCTGATCCAGGGCGAGAGCGGGAGCGGCAAGGAGGTGCTGGCCCAGGCGATCCACAACGCAAGCCGGAACGCCGACGGGCCCTTTGTCGTGGTCAACTGCGCGTCCATTCCGCGCGAGCTTTTCGAAATGGAGCTCTTCGGCTATGAGGCCAGCGCCTTCCCCGGCAGAGCCGCGGAGGGCAAGCCCGGCCGCTTTGAGCTGGCAGACAACGGCACGCTGTTTCTCGACGAGGTCTCCAACATGCCGCTGGAGATGCAGCAGAAGCTCCTGCGGGCGGTGGAAACCCACAGCATCCAGCGCCTCGGCAGCACGCAGCCCATCCAGCTCGACATCCGCATCATCGCCTCCACCAGCCAGCAGCTGAGTCGACTTGTCGAGCGGGACAGCTTTCGCAGGGACATGTATTTCCGCCTGAGCAGTCTCAAGCTGGACATCCCGCCCCTGCGGGAGCGGCCGGAGGATCTTGCGCTCTATGCCGAGTATTTTCTGCGCGGGCTGAACGAGAGCAGCTCCGACACCCCGAAGAGCATGACGCCGGAATTTCTGGAGGGACTGCGCGCCTATGACTGGCCGGGCAATGTGCGCGAGCTGCAAAACAGCATTGCCCGTGCCTATTACAGCAGCGCGGGCAGCACGCTGACAAGCGAGAACCTTGTCCTGTCACTGGAGCGGCGAGAGCCGGAGGCCCCAGCCGACGCCCCCCTCCTGTCCAATGCGGGGGAGGGGGGGATCATCGCCGCGCTGACCATCTGCAACGGGGATGTGGACGCCGCCGCCGAGCGCCTCGGCATCAGCCGCGCCACGCTCTACCGCCGCATGAAGAAGTACGGCATCATCCCGCGCCTGATCAAGCAGAAGCCCTGAGCGGGCGCTTATGCAGGATGCCCACAGCGGCAAAAGGGCACGGTGGCGCAGCCTGTCGCGGGACAGGCCGGTAAGCGCCCTGTCCCGGTGGAAGGATCATCCGGCAAACTGCACATATGGAGACATGAGAAAAACGCCCCGAAAGTCGGAGCGTTTTTCTCATTTTTGCATGGATGGTGAGACGAAATGAGACGCGTGAGATTTTGTCTCAAAAATGGGAATAATTGAGAGCCACACTTTGGGCATTGTTTAACAATCCTTAAATAATGTCCAAAAGAAACTTCAAAAAATGACTGTATTGTAGAAAATGGCCAAACAACCCATTCCTGCATTGAGAATCTTGCGAGATAATTGTATACTATTCACAGAGGACAAAGGCTTTTGTCCCACGGAAAAGCGGCCGGCGCGATCTGCTCCGCCGCCGC
>ONEB01000003.1 GCA_900316745.1 uncultured Eubacteriales bacterium
ACAGAAAAAGAAAAGGTCGTCCCAAGCGCATCTGTTGGCGCAGATGCAGGACGGCCAATTCCATATGAACCTGAATCGAGTATAGCAGAGACCGAGCTTTCTGACAAGCAGAATTTTTCCGAGACGCTCCGAGAGTTTAAAGAGTTCGTGCGAAAGAACGATCCGGATCAGATCCGGGCGGTGACGCTCAGTGAGCTTATGGAGGAAGAGATCGAAACCAAACCGCCTGTTGTGGATGGATTGATCTATCCGGGTGTGTTCCTGTTTGCAGGTGCGGAGAAAATCGGCAAATCCTTTTTGGTGCTTCAGCTCGGTTATACCGTAGCGAAGGGGCTTCCGCTCTGGGGACTGAAGACCTCCGGCGATGAGGTGCTGTATCTCTCGCTGGAGGATACCAAGGAGCGCCTGCGCCGGCGTGCCTTCCAGATGTTCGACATCGAAACGACGGATCGGATGTATGTTGCGACCAGGAGCAAGAAATTGAGCGAAGGGCTGGTTGAGGAGCTGGAAGCATATCGCCGCCAGCATCCCGGAATCAAATTCATCATTATCGATACCCTGCAGAAGATCCGAGAAGTGTTTTCGGAATGCAGCTACGCCAAGGATTACGAAATGGTTTCCGAATTGAAGGACTATGCCGACGCCAATGGGCTGTGCATCCTGTTGGTGCATCACACAAGAAAGCAGAGTGCAAAGGACATCTTCGAGACGGTCTCCGGTACACGCGGCCTCAACGGCAGCGTGGATGGAATCATCGTGATGTGCAAGCAGAAACGAACCGATCCATACGCGACGCTCCAGGCGACAGGTCGTGATGTGATCGATCAGAAGCTGTATCTGAAGCGCGATCCGAAGCGACTGTTATGGGAGTTGGAACGCATGGAAATCGGGTCGGAGATCGAGCCGCCTGATCCACTCTATTCATCCATTGACGCGATGCTCACGCCGGAACATCCACAATGGGAGGGCACTGCATCGGAGCTTAAGGATGTTCTGCAAACAGAACGCAGCGCCAAGTCCCTCGGTATGTGGCTGAAGATCCATCGACAGGAGCTGATGACACGGCACGGCATTCGTTGCACCACGCGCAAAACCAGGGAGCGTAGGACGATTACACTCATGCGGGAGGCGTGACGACTGTGACAACCGTGACGACCTATGACCGCGCATAATAAGTTGTCACAGTCGTCACGGTTGTCACGGTCATGGGCTTAACACAGCCGCAGCCTCGCAGAGCGCGAAGCACTTTTGATGCGCAGTGTCAAAAGTGCTTTTGCGTTACTCTTGACAAGAGTAACAGAACCCGCCGCTGCGCGGCGAAAGGAAGATAGGATGAAAATATTATGTAAACTAATGGGAGACGATACAAATGAAAAGAACCATCAGCGTGATGGTGGGGAAAGGTTCACTGAAGCACAACAGCCGCGAGTTTCTGGCGGCAAATGTGGACCCCGAGCGTACCCACCTGAATATTGAATATTGCAATGATGACATCCGAGATGTGTACCATGATATATTCGATGCAGCTCAGGAGCGGCACAACGAACGTCAGAAGCGTGCGGATCGCCGTATTGAGGACTACTACGAAAAGATCTGTGCCGGCAAACAGGAAAAACCCTTCCACGAGATCATCGTTCAGATCGGCAACTGCAACGACACCGGCGCAACTACAGAGGCCGGGGAGCGCGCTTGTGCTGCGCTGGACGAATACTATCGCGGGTTCCAGGCTCGAAATCCAAACCTCCGAGTCTTCTCCTCACACCTGCATAACGATGAGGCGACGCCGCATATTCACATCGATTTCGTACCGTTTATCACCGGCAGCAAGCGTGGGATGGATACCCGCGTCTCGCTGAAACAGGCGCTGGCAGCGCAGGGCTTCCACGGCGGCACGCGACGAGAAACAGAATGGAGCCAGTGGGTCGAATCTGAAAAACAACAGCTTGCCATTGTCATGGAGCGCCACGGCTTTGAGCGCATGGATCTGGGCACACATGAAAAGCACCTCTCTGTGCTGGAATACCAGAAGAAGATGCGGGCAGCGGAGGTCAAGGAACTGGAAGATCGGCTGAATGCTGACTATGAGGAGGCCGGAGTACTGGAAGTGCGCCTCTCTCACCTGCGGGAGATTGACACGAAGGTGCAGGAACTCCAGAAGGAATTGAGCACCAGCCCGGACTACCAACTCCCGGAGCCGCCTGCACTCATGTCGGCGAAAAGCTACATGACGAAGCTGGTACACCCGCTAATCGATCGGGTGAAGAAGCTGCTTCTCAGCATGGTTGCCCATTACATGGAGCTCAAGCGGGATTATGATACGCTCTCCCGCAAATACAGTCGAGCGGTACAGGATAAGTCGCAGTACGGCTCCCGCATCGATGAGCTGGTTACGGTAAATAACCAACTGAAAAAGGAAAGCCGGGATTACCGACTGCTGCGGAAAGTATTTGGAAATGAACAGATCGATCAGATGCTCGTGCGAGCGAGATTTGCACAGGAACAGCAGCACATCGACCGTGCTGTAAAATACAATCCAGAAAGGTGAGAACGACCATGAAAGAAATCATTATTGATGAAAGAAGTGGACTGTGGTATGAGTTGAGAGGCGAGCAATATTTTCCATGCGTGACTGCACCGGAGTCGCCCCGGATCGGAATCTGGGGCGAGCGTCGGAGACGCTATCTCCGGGAGCATCAGCGTCTCTTGTACGACACAATGCGATTCAGTGGTCAACTGAATGCTCATTTGGAGGAAATTGACCGCGCTGCAGAAGAAATGCTTTCTCGGCTGGTGGAACAGATGGCATCAAAGCAGGGCATCACCGAGAAGCTCAAAGCGGAGCATCAAATGGAATGGGTGCAGAAAATGAACGCCATCCAGTCCAGCGCAAAGGAGATCGTTTACAACGATCTAATCTATGCATAATAGTAAGAAAGCTCCCGCAGGTAGGGTGCCTGCGGGAGCTTGAGAAGAGGGGAAGAAGGGAAAAGGAGATTCTCTGATCTCAGAACTTAATATCGACCTCTTTGCGGTCGAACATGGTGTTGACCTGTTTGTATGCCCAGCCCAGGACCTTCTGGTCGAGGTTCCAGAAATAGACCATGAACAGGACACCGACCGTAATGCCGGAGATCTTGCAGGTCTTTTTCAAGATGTTCATGATAATGGGATTCATGCTGATCCTCCTTACTTTCTGGCGAGACCCTTCTGGCGAGCGTACTCGGCAGCGCCCAGAGCGCCCATCAGCTGGGGATCGGTCTTGAGCTCGACGACCTTGAACTTCAGGACGTGCTCAATGGCTTCCTTCAGACCCGCGTTCTTCGCGCAGCCGCCGGTCAGCGTGATGCTGTCGGTGGCGCCGGCCTTCTTGGCCATGACGAAGCAGCGCTTGGCAACCGCCATCTCGATGCCGGCAGCGATCTCGTCCATGGGCTTGCCCTCACCGACGAGGGTGATGACCTCGGACTCCGCGAAAACGGTGCACTGCGCGGTGATCGGAATGACGTTCTTCGCAGTCAGAGACAGGTTGGAGAACTCCGGCAGGCTCATCTCGAAGGAGCGGGCCATGGCCTCGAAGAAACGACCGGTACCGGCGGAGCACTTGTCGTTCATCGCGAAGGACTTCACGGTGCCGTCGGTGTCGATGCTGATGCCCTTAACGTCCTGGCCGCCGATGTCGATGATCGCGCGGACGTCGGGGTTGGTGACATGCACGCCCATGGCGTGGCAGGAGATCTCGGAAATGTTCTCGTCAGCGAAGGGAACCTTGTTGCGGCCGTAGCCCGTACCAATGAGGTACTCCAGATCCTTGGAGCTCTTCAGGCCAGCGGCCTTGCAGACCTCGTCCATAGCTGCGACAGCGCTCTGCTCAGCGTTGATCTTGCTGCGGATGGTGGCGTCGGCAACCATCTTGCCGGCCTCGTCGAGAATAACTGCCTTGGTGTAGGTGGAGCCCACGTCGCAGCCGCCAAAATATTTCATCATAATTACTCCTCTCTTTTGTTACATCGTTACATCGTCTGCGAAGTCCAACAGACTTTCGTCGATCGGTTCCGCGTTCATCACCGTGCGCATATAGCTGCTCACGGTATCACGCATGGTGCGTCTGGAGACCGTGCGCGGGTCCATCAGATCATGCGGGATCCAGATTAGATGCAGACCTAGTTCGCGTCCCTGCTCATCCAGAATGCCCTGCACTGTAGCCATGTTCTTGCAGGCCACGTGCTGCCACATGATGACGATGTTGGCGTTCCATTCCTCGCACTGCTTCCAGAGCTCCGTGACCACATTGTGGTAACCGCCGTTGGTGTGGCGGCGCATGACCATGCGTTCGTACAGGCGGGCCAGATCGCGCAGCGCCTCGTCCTTGTCCTCGGTCTCGAGGGGCTTCGTGAAGTTCAAAGACTCCATCTCCACCACCACGTTCACACCCCAGCAGTTGGCAAGCCAGTTGGAGAAGTTTGCGTAGTAGTGCGGCGGGCAGGACCAGACGATGGCGCGGTAACGCATCTTGTTGCGCCACGCCTCTTCCTTCTGCTCATAGGCCTTCATGAGGAGCTTGTCAACCTTTTTGCAGGATTTGATGGTGCGCGGATCCAGACCGCCGTCCATCTCATAGTTCCACTTGCGGTACAGCTCGACGCTGGGGCCGATCAGCTGCGGATAGTTGGTCTTGTTGACTTCCCATTTCTGCAGCTCGTACTGCGTCTCCGTGTTGAAGCGGCGGATGCTCTCAAAGTAGGCGTCCCAGTTCCACTTGGCTCCGGTCTGCTCCTCCACGAACCGGATGCAGTCCTTGACGTCCTGCACGGCAGCGTCGAGGGTCTTTTCATCCTCATACCGCACGGGGAAGCAGAGGTGATATACCGGCAGATCCGGGAAACGTCTCGCAACATAGCTGGAGGCCATGACCGAGCCGTCGCAGGGCATGGAGCTGGAGATAAAGCAGCTGCCCATGTGCGGCAGCGCATCCAGCACCAGCGAGCCGCACTCGGAGCTCGGCACCGGGCAGGTGTCTGCCGGGAGACCGAAGGACTCCACCGCGTCGATATAGGGCACGCAGATGAGCTGATCCATCTCGGATACCATAAACACCGGGAAGAGCTGATACGGAATGCCGATCAGATCCGGGAAGCCGCCCATGATCTGGCTCATGGTCATCTCGTCAAAGAGGACGACCTTCTTGTTCAGCTCCGCGCTGTTTCCATTCTTGGCGTCGCCCTTGGCAAGCAGCACCAGGTTCTCTGCCGCATACCGGAACATGCAGAGGGTCAGCTCATGGCTCATCCGCAGATTCGATCCGCGCAGACCCATCAGGTTCTTGTCCATGAAGCTGTGGCAGCAGAAATAGGAGATCATCCAGCGATAGTACAGAGCGCTGTTCAGCGCAGGAACCAGATCCTTGGAGAAGGTCGTCAGGAGCACGCCCCATAATCTGGCCCACTCATAAAAATCATAGATCGTGTCCTTCACGCCGCGCCATTCGCGCCGGACCGGCGCAAAGCAGCCCTCGCGGTAGAGACGGCCAAGATGCTTTTCACCGTAGCGGATGGCCTCCAGCTTTTCCTCCGGCGTGCATGCGGCAAAGGCGCGATATTCCTCTGAGATGCGCTTGCCGTCCGCCTTCAGGGTCTCGACCCAATCCTGACCGAACTTTTTCCAGTCGGTCTCCTTCAGCATGCCGCCGAAAATGCCGGCGACCTCTTTGAAATTCTTCCACTGCGCCTTCCAGTCGATGTTGTTTTTCGCTCTGTAAAGCGCGGGATTCGGATATTTCGGTGTCTTTTCCATCAAACCGCACCTCTTTCTCTTTGGATCCGTTTGATCTCCAGGGACTCCACAAACGCCTGCACGCGGGTGCGAAGCTGGCCGGAGCTGCCGTTGGAATACACGCGGTCGATGCTCAGCACCGGCCAGCCGTACTCCTCGTGCACGACATGGCTTGCGAGCGCGCGCTCAAAGCCCCAATAGTCGCAGTACTTCATCTGTTCATAAATGATGCCGTCGGCATGGAATTCTCGTGCCAACCGATCGGCGGTGTCACGGCGCTGCTGCACCTTTTCATCGGAGATGTAGCGTGCGCATTCACCGACCTCCATGTAATGGCGGCAGATCTGCTTGAGGGCGTCCTCCTCGTCGTTCAGCTCGATGACCTCGCGGCCCGGCGTGGAGCCGAAGCAGTAACGGTCGGAGACGACCAGCGCGCCGACGTCCTCAATGAGCTTTGTGAGACTGGGATCGTCGATCTCGCTGCCCACGATGGCGACCCGTGCCCGGAAGGGAGATTTCGAATCCGGCTTGCGCGTTTTCAGCTCCACGAGGGTTTCGCGCAGATACGGGAGGATCAGCCGTGTGGGGCAGGTATAGCTCACCAGATTCATGATATGGAACTCATAGCCGGTGATGATCGGTTTTTCCGCCTTGCGCATCTCGCCAATCTCAGAAATGATGGCGCACATTTCGTTATGCTCCCGGACGGCAGCGCGGAGCGCAGCATCGGAGGTGTCAACGCCAAAGACCTCGGTCAGACGATCCAGCACGTTCACGCGCATCTGCTCCACATAGGAGTCAATGTAATAATCCGTGACCTTCAGCGGCATGTCCGTGTGCGTAACGAAGAAGTCCGGCTTCTCGTTCACGTTCAGGATCTCAAAATGCTCCATCGCGCGATTCATGGCCGAGCAGGCGTCCACGCCGATCATTGCGTCCAGAAACTGATAGCCGCCCTCAATGGCGCGCTCGACCAGCGCGCGGGCATAGTCGCAGGTGTAGTTGGACATATAATACGTTGCGATGTCCAGCGAGCCGGTCTTCGGCGCCCGCAGGCGCACGGAGAAACAGCGGTCTACGTTGAGAAGCACCTCCGGAATGTGGAAGCAGGTATAGCCCAGTGTGACGCCGCCCTCCTCGTGCGCCTGCCGCACAAGCTCGTTGTTCGCGTCCTCCAGAAGGCTTTCAAAGTAGATCAGATGCTTCAAATCTTTCAAAGTGACCCCTTCTTTCTGCATGAAAATGTGTCGGTTTTCCGACTTCCTATGATGATTGTATCACGGGGCACGCAAGAATGATAATATTTTGTCAGGCAAAATATATAATTGCACAGAATTATAAACGCATATCGATCTGGTTATGTACAAAGTGGTCGAAATGTAGTATAATATCAAACAATAGGGGGTGTTGTCATGGAACTGCGAGATATGAAGTATTTCTGCACTGCTGCGGAACTCGGTTCTGTCACCAAGGCGGCAACAGCATTGGGCGTATCGCAGCCGTTCGTGACGAAAATCATCACACAGATGGAGCGGGAAATCGGCACACAGCTTTTCGACATTGAGAGCCGGCACATCGTCCTAAACCAGTACGGCGAAACCTTTTACAAATCCGCCAGAGATATTCTGAATCAGGTGGACGCTCTGATAGCAAAAATGGACGAAATGCTGGGCAGATCAGAAAACACAATCTCATTTATGTTCAACACTTCCGGATATCTTGAGCCAATCGTCACTGCTTTCCGGGCGAAATACCCGGAGCGTTCCATTTCCATGACCTTTGCCAAGCGGGACGAGATCATCGATGCACTGAACACCAACAAGGTGGACTTTGCACTGACGATGCCACCCATCACCGGCGAGGAATCCAAGATGATTGAATCGATGAATGCCTTTAAGGATTCCGGAAGCGTGCTGCTCCCGCCAGACAGCCCCCTGCTGGAAAAGGAGTTCCTCGCATGGGAGGATCTGAAAGACCTATCCTACATCATTTCCCCCAAGGGTTGCGGCGTCCGGGACGTGATAGACGCCGCGTTCGATCGGTTCGGTGTCCCGCTGAAAATAGCATATGAGATCAATGATTTTGCACTGCAGATCAGCATGGTGAAGAGCGGCGCAGGCGCAGCATTCTGCGGAATAGTGCAAACAGAGGATCCAACCATTGGCGCGTATTGTAGAAGAATCAAAATTGACCGCGCCTACGCTGCGGTCGGAGTCAGCTATAATAAATATAGGCACATGTCGCCCAATATGGTGGAGTTCCAGCGATTCATGCGCAACTTCTTCGAGAAGATGAAGGAGCGGTATTCCTGAAAGCATAGTGGCAACACCATGGCAACAGAAAATCGGATAGCCCATATTCATGGGATAATGTGAGCAATCAAAATACTGTGTGATTAATCACCCATACAAAATTGTTTAAGTTAACGATCTTGTGATCGAGTACGAATAAGAATGCAACAAAAAATGCTCTGCTGATCAGTCTCAGCAGAGCATTTTTATTATGTGCAATTACTCAACTACGGCGATCGCTTCGATCTCGCAGAGGACGTTCTTCGGAAGCGTCTTCACAGCAACACAGCTGCGGGCGGGCTTGGAGGTGAAGAACTTGGCATAGACCTCGTTGAAAGCGGCAAAGTCATCCATATCGGCGAGGAAGCAGGTGGTCTTGTAAACCTTTTCAAAGCTGGTTCCGGCGGCTTCCAGAAGCGCGCCGATGTTTTTGCAGCTCTGCTCAGCCTGGGCTGCAATTCCCTCGGGGATGACACCCGTGGCGGGATCGACAGGAATCTGACCGGAGGTCATGAAAACACCGTTTACAATGTAGCCCTGAGAATAGGGGCCGATCGCGGCGGGAGCTTTGTCAGTGTGTACGATTTTCATGGTAGTGGTACTCCTTTTTTAGCATAATCCTTTTTTATGGCGTTCAATGGAATCGGCAATGCGTTCCATGCCCGTTTCAATTATACTACGCGGCATGGCAAGATTCAAGCGTACAAATCCCTCGGCGTTGCCGACAAAGAGACTGTTTCCGCCCTCAAGGAGTACACCTGCCTCGTTTGCGAAGAAACCGGGCAGATCCTCTACGTCAGGCAGACAGGCGGAGAGATCAACCCATGCCAGATAGGTGGCCTCAGGGATGCGGAAGCGTGCCTCAGGGAGCCGTTCTTTCAGGAACGTATCGATATACTTGAAGTTGTTATCAAGATAGACCTTGAGCTCGTCCAGCCACTGTGCGCCATGTTCATAGGCGGCCTGGTGCGCCGCGATGGAGAGCGGGTTCAGCATGCCGGCAATCTTATCCCGGCTGTTGAAGCGCTCGCGCTCGGTTTTATCCCGGATGATAATGTCCGAGAACATCAATCCCGCCATATTAAACGTCTTGCTCGCGGACATGCAGGTGATGAGCTTCGGATAGTCCGGCATGATCTTTCCCATCGGAATATGGCACAGTCCCTCACGGATCAGATCGCAATGGATCTCATCGGAAATGATCCAAAGATCATATTTCTCGACGATCTCAGCCACACGGCGCAGCTCTTCTTCGGTCCAGATACGACCGGTCGGGTTGTGCGGGTTGCACCAGAGGAGCATTTTCACTTTGGGATCGGCGCATTTTCTCTCCAGATCCTCAAAGTCAATGGTGAAGTAGCCGTCTGTGTCGATCAGATCTGAGCAGACAATGGGGACGTCGTTGTATTCTGCCGCGTGCAGAAAGTATCCGTAGGAAGGCGTGGTGATCACGAACGTCTCTCCGTCACCGATCAAATCCTCCACGAGCTGATACAGCGCCGGAATGATGCCGGGGGAGAAGCAGAGCTCTTCCTGCCTGAAGCTCCATCCGTACCGCTTCATGCACCAGCCATTGAACGCATTGTAGTAGTTCGCGTCAAACATCATCGTGTAGCCGAAAATGCGTTTGTCGACGCGTGCCTTGATTGCGTCACAGATCGCAGGTGCGCAGCCAAACTCCATGTCCGCAACCCACATTCTTACAAATTCTTCATCTTTGAATGGAAATACCTTTTCCGGTCCGGCATGGAAAATATATCCGCGGAATCCGTCCGTGTTCAGCGCGTTTGTGTTTCTGCGGTCAATGATCTCGTCAAAGTTATACATGCTTATCAGCTCCTTATCAAATGATTGATTACATTTAGTTTATCAAATCTATATCAGAAATACAAATGCCAGATTGTTTCGTGAAAATAGAATAATTACGCAGAAGTTCTAGTGACAATTGATTTTTAACACAAACTCTGATATGATATCATCATCGAACAAATAAATGATGCGAAATTCAAATTCTTTTTGATTTCTGAGAAACTTTTTTCAAGGAGAGCCGATATGCGCAATATGAATGCAGAAGTCGGAAAGCTGATCCGCAATCATCGAAAAAAACGAAAACTGACGCTCGAGGATGTAGCAAAGCGCATCGGAAAGAGCAGATCAACGATTTCCAAGTATGAAAACGGAGAGATCGCGATCGATGTCGAGACCTTGTATGAGCTTGCAGAGGTATGCGATGTGCAGGTGGAGCAGCTGTTGGTCCGCACGCCGAACGAGCATCCGATCAGCACTGATAAGTCGATTCCGGCGTTCTTTGGTTCGGTATCGCGCTTTTATGGATATTTATTTGACGGCAGATCGAATGATTTGATACGCTGCATATTTGATGTACGCACGGAGCCGGAGACCAATCGTTTTCGGATCATGCTGTATATGAACTATCATGATCCGGAGCAGTATCAGGACTGTGAAAACACGTATTCCGGATACATGGATCATTTTGACGCCCTGACTACGATCAGCCTTGTAAATACGGAAACACCGATGGAAAAGGCGAGCTGTCAGGTGCTTGCGCCATATTTGGACGCAGAGACAAAATGGGCGCTCTGGACCGGGTTTTCCTCCAGACCGATGATGCCCATCGCGACGAAAATGCTTCTGTCCAAAACGCCTCTTACAGAAGACGGAGATCTGATCAGAAGACTTAAAATCTCCAAAGAGGATATTCGTCTGATGAAGCTGTATAATATGCTTGTCGTGACATGATAGAACAAGTCCGGATCAGAGCAGATCCGGACTTGTTTCATTTGGTCGTTCTTTTTGTATGAAGCTGACGCAGCGCGATCACGAAGCTGATACCGGCTGCAATAGCCAGTGCCGTTTCGAGGGTCTGAGAGCCATAGATCTTTGCCTCAGCAATATTGCCTTGAACGGCGTACGCCATCGTATAGTATAACCCGCTGCCGGGAACAAGCGGCAGGATTGCCGGGATGACGAAGATCGTGGCAGGGCACTTTCGCAGATGCGCAAGCAGCTCTGCATAAAGGACTGCTGCCGCCGCGGCAACCAGGCACGCCATGAATCCCTCGTCGTGGATACATTTTGCAAGAAGCAGATACAGCCCCCACACGAGCACACCGCCGAGCGAAGCCGGAACCAAATGCTTCCCGCGCATCCCAAACAACAGTGAGAAGCCGAGTGAGCCAACAAATGCCATAAGAAGCTGGATGATGATTGTTTTATGATCCATTTCAGCACCTCCTCAGAACAGCAGGTTGATCACTTTGAGCGCGATCATAAAGCCGCCGGCCAGAGCGCCTGCCCAGAGCAGGCTGTCCGCCAGACGTACGAGTCCGGAGATCGTGTTCCCGAGCAGCACATTTCTCACTGCGTTGATCATCGCGAGTCCGGGGATCAGAAGCATGATATCACCGATCAGAATCTTGTCCATACGCAGCATCGGAGCAAAATGCGCTGCGATGCCGACACCGAGTCCGATCAGAAGAGAGATCAGCAGATTTCGAGCTACTGTATTGATCTCTGTTTTATCGAGGCAAATTTGTAATAAGCAGATCAATGCGCCGAATATGGCGGCAACCAGACCATCGTAAACACTTCCGCCAAAAAACACGGCATAGCTTCCGGCGGCGAGGATGCTGCCCCAAAACTGTACGCCGAATGGTTTCCTGCCGTTTGAAATGCTCTTGATGCGCTTTTTCAGATCTTGCACCGGGATGGGCTCTGCGCACACCGAACGGCTCAGGGCATTGAGCTTTTCCATCCGGATAAAATCGGTGCCCCCATCGCGTACGATGCGGCGCGTCTCTGTCAGAGCCTCGTGCTCCGGAAACTCCATGGTAAGACTGATAATGGAGGTTATCACAAATACATTTGTATCTTTTGCGCCATAGGCGCGGCTGATCCTGTTGATCGTATCTTCAACACGGCTGATTTCGGCACCGCAGTCCAGCAGGAGCTGTCCCAGGTCGAGCAGGCAGTCAAGCAGCAATGCCTGTGTTTCGATGTTCATTTCCATAGTTTGCCCTCCGTGGTTCGAAGTTTGCAGCGGTAATATAACACAAGCACAGAGAAAATGGAAACAAAAATGATTGATAAAGTGCTTGAATTTTTATAACGAATACACTCACATTAATAAAAATATTGCGCCAAAGACTAGGGGGACAAAAAAGTCTTTGGCGCAAAAGGTGTAAAACAGTCTTTGCTGATCAGATCGCCTCATCCAGCTTCGCGTCATAGTCTTTCGCGAGCTTCAGATAATCGATCTTACCCATACCGGTGTGCGGCATGCTATCGACAAATTCCAGCGTCTTGGGGATGACGCTCGATTCAATTTCGGCACCCATCAGGTCATAAAGCTCTTTCTTTACTTCTTCCTGAGAGCGATTGGTCTTTTTCAGCTGAACAACAGCGTGGACGCTCTTGCCTTGTGCGTGCGAGCGGTCGGTAACGCCGACAACCGCACAGCTGATCACGTCACGGTGTTTTCCGAGAACGTCTTCGATAAACGTCGGGAACACCTTGTGACCGTTGAACATGATAATCATGCGCTTGATACGGCCTTTGATGAAGATAAAGCCATCTTCATCCATGGTGCCAAGATCACCGCTGTGGATCCAGACCTTTCCGTCCGGATGCTTGATCATGATCTTTTCAGTCTCTTCGGGGTTGTTCAGATAACCGAGCATAACAGCGGGACCCGTAATGCAAATCTCGCCTTCTTCGTTATAATCCAGCTCTTCGGTTGTGTCGGGCTTGAAGATGCCCATCGTGTTCATCAGCAGGGGATAGCCAACGCTGAGAGAACGGAAATTGCCGTTGCAGCTGCAGCATGCAGCCGAGCTGACCTCGCTCATGCCATAGCCCTGGCTGAGCGGGAACATCGCGCCGCGCTCCTTGAGGAAGCCGTTGAGCTTGCTCTCGAGACCAGCGTTCATCGTGTCGCCGCCGGAGCCGGCAGTGATAAAGAAGTCGAGCATATAGCCGTTCGCCATTTCTTTGCTGTTCATCAGCTTTTCGTAGTGCGCAGGCACCATGAGCGTGTGCTGGGGGCGATACTGCTTGATGTACTTGCCGACCTGATCCGAGTCAAACTTCGGAATGATGATCATTTCCAGTCCGAGGCTGAGCGGCATGTGCAGGCTGGCCACCATGCCATAGGAGGCAAACGCGGGGATGATGTTCATAAACTTATGCGAGCGATCATACTCTACGCCGCAGTAACGGAAATCCATCGCCACAGCGTTGAAACCGTCATTCGTGAACATGACGCCCTTGGGTGCGCCGGTCGTGCCGCCGGTGAGGGCGATGCCCGCAAGCTGGAATTCATCATACGGCACAGCTTCAACCGATTTTCCATAGCCGCGCGCCATGAAAGATTTCCAATTCATCACACGGTCATTGTAAGTAACGTCGCAGCGCATTTTATAGGAAGCATACCACTTGACAAAGCCGGCGGACATGCTGTCGGCAGCGCTGTAAGTGATGATGTAGTCAGCATCGAGCTGTTCCACCATTTCCTTTACAGGAGCGGTAACCGTGAGTGTCACCACAATGCGGGAATTGGCGTTCTTCATAAACTCGGCAATGGAGGAGCAGGTGTTGCGGGGATCCAGAACCATAGCGGCAGCGCCAAGCTTATTCAACGCATAGAGCGAAACGACAAGATTCGGAATCGTGATGGAGCAGAACGTAACAATGTCGCCCTTTTTCACACCGAGATCAGCAAACGCGGCGGCAGCCTGATCGATATCATCAAGCAGCTTTCCGTAAGTGATCGTATTTTTAAAATAGCGAATCGCAATATCAGAGCGATGTTCATCATTGATCTTGAACATGTGCTCGTATATGGATTCTTTCGGCAGAACGGCCTGCTTCGCTTCCTCGGAGAAGAACTGCAGCCACGGCTTCTGCTCAGAAGGTTTCAGTTTGATTGCGGTTTCCATGATATGTTTATCCCCCTATATTGATAGCTGATTGTAACATAATCCTCTATTTTGATATGTTACACAAAAAATGTACAAATGCAAGCGAAAAGCACAAAAAAGAAAACATTTGTTTACTTTTCGGGTTTTCAGTTCTCAAACGATCTTTTTCATGATTACAGACTGACCATAAGAAGCCATATCGTTTAAAAAGTATTTTGCCATTTCCGGATTCCATTCCTGGTGAGATCTGATTAATTTGTTCAGAACACTGATCCCGCCGCCGATGACATAATACGAGTAATATAACAGTCGTTTTTCATCCACGATTTCATCATCGTATTGTCGCCGCAGATCAGATATTGCCTGATAAATCCGCTCCTGCATACGTTCGTTGAAAGTCGGATCGCCATTTTCACTGATCAGCAGGCGAATCGTGTCAGCGTGCTCATAATATGCATTCAGAATAGAAGTGAAAACCGGTAATTCATTTAGATTATCGGATGAAATGCTGATGCTTTGTATATTGGCGCCGACCTGGTCGATGATCTCATCGCCTATGGATTTCACAAGATCATTGATATCCTCATAATGCGCATAGAAGGTTGTGCGACAGACATTTGCCGTATTGATAATCTCCTGAACCGTTATCGACGAGATTGGTTTTTCATCCATCGCAGCCAGCATGGCTTTTTGTATAGCAGCACGCGTCCTCCGGGTGCTGCGGTTCATATTTTTCGTTTTTCTCATAGCACCCTCCTAATGGTTTTAACGTAAATACTTGTTTGCTGTAAGACTGATTATCGCATAATTGCCTAAAAAAATAAACATTTGTACATATTGACAATCTCGAATCAATCCAAGACACTGAAAAAGACAAAATAAACAAACTATTTCAAATTTTTGAACGTTCATATTTACGGTATTGAACAAAACAGCTATGCAAATCTGCCTTTCAAACGGGTGATTTCACCTGAGCGGCTCAAAGATCTGTTTCGCTTCCGGCTTTGGGAAGCTTGACATCTGTCCTTTCACCTCTTATAATAATTTGCCGTTGAATTGTCTGATATTGAGGTATAAAAATGGATAAGCCTGCATTACGAGAAAATAAAATGGGTGTGATGCCCGAAAACAGATTGCTGTTATCCATGGCGATCCCGATGATGATCTCCATGCTTGTTCAGGCATTGTATAATGTTGTCGACAGCGTATTTGTTTCCCGAATCAGCGAAAACGC
Organism: uncultured Eubacteriales bacterium; assembly: GCA_900316745.1. Classification (GTDB taxonomy): domain Bacteria; phylum Bacillota; class Clostridia; order Oscillospirales; family Oscillospiraceae; genus CAG-103. Next base: position 15,234 of record ONEB01000003.1, read on the forward strand.
TTTGACGGCTGTATCCATGGCATTCCCGATGCAGAACATCATGATTGCAGTATCCGTCGGGTTTGGCGTTGGTATCAATGCGTTGCTTTCACGCTCTCTCGGACAAAAGAACCAGGAGCGTGCAAATAAGGTCGCTGTCCAGGGCCTGCTTCTGGAAGCATTCAGCTGCCTTATTATGATACTGATCGGTATTTTCGGCACGGAAGCGTTTATGCGCACGCAGACGTCGGATCCCGAGATTATCCGTTACGGTACAACATATCTTCGGATCTGTATGACCCTGTCTTTCGGCGTGTTCACGCAGGTCACGTTTGAACGATATCTGCAGGCAACAGGGCAGACCCTGTTTTCGATGATCACGCAGTTGGTCGGCGCGATCATTAATATCATTTTTGATCCGATCCTGATTTTCGGTCTTCTGGGATTTCCGAAGCTTGGCATTGCCGGCGCTGCGTATGCGACGGTCTTCGGACAGATGGTCGGCGCTGTGGTCGCGATCATCCTCAACCGCCGCCACAACCCCGAGGTGAAGCTCAAGCTGAAAAACGCGATTCCGGATTGGCACATGATTGGCGAGATCTGCGGGATCAGTCTTCCCTCGATCATTATGGCGAGCATCGGCAGTCTCACCACCTACGTCATGGACCTGATCCTCGTTCGGTTCTCTTCGACTGCGGTTGCCGTCTATGGTGTATACTTCAAGCTTCAGAGCTTTATTTTCATGCCGGTATTCGGCTTAAACAACGGCATGGTACCGATCATCGCCTACAACTACGGCGCACAGAAGCCGGAGCGTATCCATAAAACGATGCGGCTTGGCATGATTTATGCCGCCTCTATTATGCTGCTCGGTCTAGCTGTGTTCCAGCTCTTCCCGGAGACGCTCCTGTCGTTCTTTGATGCATCTCCAACCATGGTCAAAATCGGCGTTCCGGCACTCAGGCGGCTCAGTCTTGCCTTTATCTTTGCCGGTATCTGCATTATCAGCGGCTCTGTCTGTCAGGCGCTCGGATACAGCATTTACGGTATGTTTATCTCCATCGCCCGTCAGATCGTGGTCCTGATTCCGGCAGCATTGCTGCTGGCGTCCACCGGGGTACTCGACAACGTCTGGTTCTCGTTCCCGATTGCTGAAATCATGTCAATCATCATGTCCATTACATTTCTTCGAATCGCGCTTCGAAAAACCGGAATGGATCGGAAAACTGCATAATCCACATGCTCATCGGCACACAGACCTCTCTGTGTGCCGATTTTATTGTGCACCGCGTTTTTCATCTCCTCATAGGATGCTTCGGGGCCCCGTAAAAACAGGAGGGATTTGATGAAACAATGCGACAATAAAAGCGGTATGCTTCCCGAATGCGCACCGCTGGCAATGTCCTACACGCCGCCGCAGCAAAGCAGTGAGCCGGCTTATGAAAGCAAAGTTGCTCTTTCGAGGGGAACGCTCTTTCCGGGGCTGGATCTTCCGTTCATGAATGTCGTGAACAAACCGGATGGTTTGAGCACGCCACTTTGTGAGCTGATGGCGTTGGATTTCGTGGTGCAGGAGCTGAAGCTGTATCTGGACACACATCCGGATGACGAGGAAGCATTTGAGGCACTCAAAACATGCATCCGCATGAGCATGGAGGGGCAGCGGCGTTATGCTGAACAGTATGGCCCCATCTCCTTCGATGATGTTCGCTTCGGCGACACCTATACCTGGGTGGACGCGCCTTGGCCGTGGCAGCACAGAAAGGAGGGCTGACGGGTGTTTGTATATGAAAAGAAGCTTCAGTATCCGATCCGGATCAAGAATCCGAACCCTGCGCTCGCCAAGGTCATTATTTCTCAATTCGGCGGGCCGGACGGAGAATTGGCTGCTTCCATGCGATATCTCAGTCAGCGGTTTGCCATGCCGTACGCGGACGTTCGCGGACTGCTGACCGACATCGGCACGGAGGAGCTCAGTCATCTTGAAATGGTCGGAACGATCATCTATCAGCTGACGCGGAACATGAAAACTGACCAGATCAAAAAAGCGGGATTCGACACCTATTTCGTCGATCATACTGCCGGCGTCTATCCGCAGTTTGCGTCCGGCACACCTTGGACGGCAGCGACGATCGCCGTCAAAGGCGATCCGATCACCGATCTTACGGAGGATATGGGCGCTGAGCAGAAAGCGCGTACGACGTATGATAATATCCTGCGTCTGTCCGATGACCCGGATGTAAACGACGTCATCCGATTCCTGCGCGAGCGCGAGATCGTACATTATCAGCGTTTCGGAGAGGCGCTCGGCAACGTGACCGATCAGCTCAACAGGAAAAACTTCTATGTCACAAATCCGGCATTTGATCGTTAACGCACCATTCTGATAACAAAATATGCCGCAGTGAAATCCACTGCGGCATATTTGTAAGATGTATAAAGTGTTACAGCAGCTTCACACCTGCGGCCTTGCAGATGTCAAGCGTCTCGGTATCCCAGACAGAGGCCTGAACTTCACCGATATGCGCTTTTCCGAGCAGCAGCATGGACAGACGTGACTGACCGATTCCGCCGCCGATTGTGAGCGGCAGCTCGCCGTTGAGCAGCATTTTATGATATGTGCGCTCACGTCGGTCATCGCAGCCGGCGATTGTGAGCTGACGGTCCAGAGCTTCCGGATCCACACGGATCCCCATGGAAGAAAGCTCAAACGCGCAGTCGAGCAGCTCATTCCAATAGAGAAGATCTCCGTTCAGCGTCCAGTCGTCATAGTCCGGAGAACGACCGTCGTGCTTTTTCCCGGACTTCAAAGCGCCGCCGATGCCGATGATGAAAGCGGTTTTGTGCTCTTTCAGGAATGCATGTTCCCGTTCTTTCGGCGTGAGATCCGGCCAGCGGTCTTCAAGCTCCTGTGCTGTGATGAATGTGACCTGGCGCTCCAGCTGCGGCATAACCTGAAGCTGCGGATAGATCGCGCGCATGGTGCGCTCCGTCTCGCTCACAGCAGCAGCAATGTCCATAACGGTTGTTTTCAGATAATCAATCGTGCGGTCCTTCTGCTCGATCACTTTCTCCCAGTCCCACTGATCGACATAGACGGAGTGGAGATTATCGAGGACATCCTCGTCGCGTCGAATGGCATTCATATCCGTGTAAAGGCCCTTGCCGGGATAAAAACCGTATACATGCAGCGCCATGCGCTTCCATTTTGCAAGAGACTGCACAACCTGTGCCTCTCGGCCGATGTTCGGAATATCAAAGGCAACAGGACGCTCGTAGCCGTTGAGATTATCATTCAGTCCGGTCGACTCCTCAACAAACAGGGGAGCGGAGACGCGGAAAAGGTTCAGATTTGCGGCCAGCTGATCCTCAAACAGACGCTTCAGCAAACCGATCGCTTTCTGCGTGTCATAAACACTCAGCAGGCTGCGATAGCCCTCGGGAATGTAGGTATTCATTCTGATTCCTCGCTTTCCGTTAAAAGCCGAACGATCTCATGATAAAAGCCCTCGGCGTTATATTGAAAGTTTCGTTCCATCTCCGCTGCCTGCGCTTCACTCGAAGCAAGCACATGCATGGAGAGAATATCGCCGACGCCGTCGGAGACAGCAAGATGCACATTGCAGCCGGTCTCGGTGGTTTCATGCTCAGCTGTGATCATGGAAAAACGGGCCAGCTTCTCGGCAATGGGCGCCGTCGTGCGCGTCGCCTTGCGGCGTACCGTATAAGGAAGACTGCTGCCGACCTGTTCCACATTGCGTGTGCCTTTTTCGCTGATGCGATACTTGCCGGCAGCTTTTTCGACCTGCGCGGTGTCCACCAATCCGGCAAGACAATCGGCATAATCAAAATATCCGATCCCGGCGTCACAGAAGACCTGATCATACAGCATTTGCGCGTCTACCGGCGCGGGAAGCTGATTGAGCACAAACAGGATCAGGATCTTAATGTCCAGTTTATCGTGAAGCGTTCCAAGCTGCTCCATAATGTTCTCCTTAAATGGCAGATCTCCGTAAAGATCATAATGACTCATTACTATGACACTATATTATACTTCTTTCCGCTAAATGTGTAAAGAGCTTTGCGCGGTTTTTTAAGATTGAATCACATGTGACCGATTCCGGCATAGACTGTAATGAAGCGTGCTTCAATTTCTGATTTGGAGGTAATAGCATGGCAGACAGAGTCGTACCGGGACCGGTCGAGAGCACTGCGGCAGTGCGCGAAGCGGTATGCATTCATACGAGAAAGATCTACCAGACCTGCAGAGACAAGGACTGCATCGAAGATCTGCGGGTATATCCGACTGAGTCATCGCAGGATATTCTGGACTCCGCGTTTGGCGTTCGGGCAAGATCGGCTGAGCTTTTGCTTGCACAGCCGACGGTCAATGAAGTGTCGTTTAATCGCGGCTATTATACGGTTGACGTGACCTATTACTATCGTGTGACGGGCGAAGCGCTCACAACCGGCGAGACCATCGTGGGCCTTTCTATCTTCGATAAACGCGTTCTGCTTTTCGGCAGTGATGCCAGTGCCAAGGTGTTCAGCTCGGTGGACGATCCTACCATCGTCAACACGGCTGGTCTTCCGATTGCAATGGTAGAGACGGTTGATCCAATCGCACTGCGTATGAATCTTGTGGAGTCTGAGATCCCGGGAGAGACAGAGCAGCGAGCCATCCCGCAGTCTGTCCTGGATGCTTTTGATGAGCCTCTGATTTTTCCTGCGCAGTCCAGAAAACTGTTTGTAACGCTGGGACAATTCTCGATCATTCGGCTGGAGCGCGACACGCAGCTTCTCATCCCGGCGTATGATTACTGCGTACCGGAGCAATCCTGTGAGAGCAGCGGAGAGGAAGACCCCTGCGCCATGTTCAGCCGCATCCAATTCCCGCTGGACGAATTCTTCCCGCCCGACTCCGTTCCGGAGATCGACAGTTACAGAAATCTGAAATAACTACAGAGAGCGCGTCGAGAAGGACGCGCTCTTTCTTATTCCTCGGGAATCGGCTTCACTGTGCAGGCAGCAACCAGTCCGTTTACAAGCTCCACCATTCCGTAGGTGCTTCGCATTCCCATTCCGGCAGTTCCGGGATTCAGGACGCGGATGCCTAGCTCTTCTTTGTTATATGGTATATGCGTATGCCCGAAAAGCACCAGCTTTGCGCCGCCAAAATATGCAGCATTCATCATAGGATCGAGTGAAAGCTTCACGCCGTAGCGATGGCCGTGTGTTGCCAGGATCGTTACATTATCGATCTTGAAAAACGCCGTGTCCGGCTCCATGGCATTGTAGTCACAATTGCCGCTCACGCTGTAAACAGAAAGCTCCGGCCAACGCTCCCGGAGAGGGCGAAGATCGCGTTCACAGTCACCCAGATGGATCACGGCGTCCGGTTTTTCCGCTGCCACAGCTCGGAGCATGCCGTCTGTTCTGCCGTGCGTATCCGAAAAAACTGCGATCCGCATGTCCAGTCACCTCACTTGCAGAATTGGAATATAGATACAATAAGCGAACATTTTCGCATTGTCAAGCATGAAAGGGAGGACATTACAGTGATCGATCCGAACACGCTCTCAAAGGAAATGAAAAACAAAAAGACGATGCAGACCGTAAAACGTCTCGCGGAATCAGAAGACGTGGCAGCGCTTGCAAAGACGATTGATCAGAACGCTCTGCGCAGCGCGGCAGAGGAGCAAAATCCGGAAGTGATGCGCGCGGTTTTGCAGCAGCTGCTGTCGACCGAAGAGGGAAGACGCCTTGCGCAGAAAGTGAAAGCGGCGATGGACAATGGATGATCTGCAAGCCACGCTGCAGTCGCTTCTTGACGATCCGGAAGAATTGGGGAAGCTGGCTCAGACTGCGGCTTCTTTATTTCAGAATGAGGATCAGGAAAAGAATCCGGAAATGCCGGATTTGAATAGAATCATGCAAATGCTGCGTGGCGCAAATCACAGCGAAAGTCAAAAGCTGATCGGTGCGCTGGCGCCCTTTTTGTCAGAAGATCGGAGAGCGAGACTTGAGCGAGCATCAAGAATCGCGCATCTGTCTTCTATCGCAGAATTAGCTTTGGGGAGGGAAGAAGAGCTTGGTTAATCGATATTTTGGGAATACCGGACGTGTTCAGCGTATACCGGAAGACAACCCGCCCCGGCAGACTGAACAAGCTCGGCAAGTCGACGTGCATCCAGCAAAAAAACCACCGCCGAGAATGAACGGCGGTGGTTTGGATCGATCCATGCAGCGTCTGTTTTCGAGAATCTCTCCGGCAAATATGGAGCGCGAAGATCTGATCTTATTATTGATATTGTATTTGCTTTACAGAGAAAGCGGCGATCTGGAATTCCTGATCACAATTGCCGCATTCCTGCTGCTTTGAGAAGCATCTCAGGATTCGCCGGGGACAAACGGCGCGGGCGCTTCTTCAGCCAGCTCGAAGTGATGCAGAATCGCCTGTGCGATACGCGGGCAGGCACGGCCGTCGCCATAGGGATTCACTGCTTTTGCCATGGCATTGTAGAAAGACGGATCCTCCAGAAGCGCGTCCGCCAGACGGACAATATCATTCGTCTCTGTACCGGCAAGCTTCACGGTGCCGGCTTCAACCGCTTCGGGGCGCTCCGTCTCACGGCGGAGAACAAGAACCGGTTTGCCAAGCGCAGGCGCTTCCTCCTGAATGCCTCCGGAGTCGGTCATGACAAAAAAGCTGCGCGCCATCAGGCGGTGCATATCCACGGCATCGAGCGGATCAATGAGTCGGATATTATCCACGCCGCCGAGGATCCCTTTTGCGGTATCGCGGACAACAGGGCTCAGATGAACGGGATAAACGATCAAAACCTCAGGGTGTCGGGTTGCAACTTCGCGAACAGCCGTAAAGATATTGCGCATCGGCTCGCCGTAGTTTTCGCGGCGATGGCAGGTCAGGGTGATCAGGCGCTTGTCAGAAAAGTCGATGGCATTCAGTTCGGCAGATGTGAACTGGTCGCCGCGAACCGTATATGCCATTGCGTCAATGACCGTATTACCGGTGATATAGATATCACCAATCACAGACTCACGGCGCAGATTTTTCTCGTTCGAGGAAGTTGGGGCAAAGTGCAAAGCTGCAATGCGGCCGACAAGAGAACGATTCATCTCCTCCGGGAACGGGCTCCAGCGGTCATAGGTGCGCAGACCGGCCTCGACATGTCCGACCGGAATCTTTTCATAAAAGGCGGCAAGCGCACCGGCAAAGGTTGTTGTAGTATCGCCGTGGACGAGCACCATATCGGGCTTTGCTTCGCGCAGAACCTCGCGCATGCGCAGCAGAACGCGGGTCGTGATGTCCGTTAGATCCTGTCCTGCCGACATAATATCAAGATCATAGTCGGCGGTGATGCCGAACTGTTCCATGACGCTGTCCAGCATCTGACGGTGCTGCGCGGTGATGCAAACGATGGAAGTGATCTCCGGGTGCTTCTGCAGCTCCAGGACAAGCGGCGCCATTTTGATTGCCTCCGGCCGCGTGCCGAATACCGACATAATCTTAATGTTGTTCTTTTTCATGTTTTTCTCCTGTGACATTTGAATTATGAGCGTGCGGATGCAGCTTAACAGTTCTGGCAATATATGCCCAGACGCTAACCGCGATCACAAGTGCGATCAGCAGCAGCAAGATTCTAAGTGCGCCGTTCGTTGTGAGCGTCACGGCGGCCAGGCCGAGGATGGCGCTTATGGCATACAGAATTGCAACAGCCTGCTTCTGGTTCAGGCCCAGATCCATCAGCTTATGGTGAAAATGACCGCGATCAGCCTTAAACGGGCTCTGTCCATGCAGGATGCGGCGGAAAAACGCAAAGATCGTATCGGAAAGCGGAACCGCCAGCGCAAGAACCGGAACGACGAATGTAACGATCGTATAAAACTTAAACAGTCCCAGCACGGAAACGGTAGCAAGCGTATATCCGAGCATCAACGATCCCGTGTCACCCATAAAGATTTTGGCAGGGTTGAGATTATAGGGCATAAATCCGATGCATGCACCGGCAAGCGCGGCAATCAGAAGCGGAACGCTCGGGTCAACGCCTCCGGTCAGCAGAACGGCGACCAGGATCGTAATGCAGCTGATGGTCGAGACACCGACTGCCAGTCCGTCCAGTCCGTCGATCAGATTGACGGAGTTCGTGATGCCAACGATCCAGATCAGCGTAATGGGATACGCAAGCCAGCCGATGTTGATGACATTGCCTTCCAGAAACACGTTTGGATGCATAATGAAATGGATCACAACGCCGTGCAGAATCGCGATCAGCGCCGCAACAAGCTGCGCAAACAGCTTTACCCAGGCATTCAGAGAGATAATATCATCCAGGATGCCGGTCGCGACAATCAGAATCAGCCCCAGCAGAATGCCGCGCACTTCCTGCGTGATATCCACAAAGAGCAGGACCGACAAAAGAAATCCGAGAAAGATTGCCAGACCGCCCATGCGAGGGATGGGATGGTCATGTACTCTGCGTGCGTCTCGCGGCACATCGATTGCGCCGACTTTCGTGGCAAATGCTTTTACGATCGGCGTCGTTCCGATGCTGATCGCAAATGCAACAATGATCACCGCAACCAGCTTCATCCATGGTTGAGGAAAAACGAACATGTTAAGAACTCCTATTATTATTTTGCAAGAAATCCGACTTTTTTATAGACCTTGCGGAGGGTTTTATTTGCAATATAGGAAGCCTTCTCCGCACCCTCGCGGTAGACTTGTTCCAGATATGCCTTGTCCTTCAGCAGACGATCACTCTCTTCGCGAACCGGGCGGAGCGTCTCGATAACGGCTTCGCCGACTGCAGGCTTAAATGCGCCGTAACCCTTCCCGTCAAATTCGGCTTCGATGGCATCCATGCTTTTTCCGGTGCACGCAGAATAAATGCTCATCAGATTTGACACGCCCGGCTTTTCAGCGGGATCAAATCGCACACAGTGCTCCGTGTCGGAATCCGTAACAGCCTTTTTGAATTTCCGGGCAATGACCTCAGGCTGCTCGCGCAGGTATACGCAGCCGTTCGGGTCCTTGTCGGATTTGGACATTTTGCTGGTCGGTGTGGACAGGCTCATGATCCTCGCACCGACTTTCGGAATGTAGGGCTCCGGGATCTTAAAGACGTCACCGTAAACATTATTAAACCGAGTCGCGACGTCTCTGCAAAGCTCCACATGCTGTTTCTGGTCGTCACCGACAGGGACATAGTCCGGCTGATAGAGCAGAATATCCGCCGCCATCAAAGCGGGGTAGGTGAACAGACCGGCGTTGATGTTGTCGGCGTTCTTTGCGCTCTTATCTTTAAACTGCGTCATGCGGGAGAGCTCGCCGAACATCGTGTAGCAATCGAGAACCCAGCCGAGCTGCGTATGCGCAGGCACATGGCTCTGCACAAAAAGCGTGTTCTTCTCGGGGTCCAGACCGCACGCAATATACTGCGCCAGCTGCTCCAGCGTTCTGCGGCGGAGATCTGCAGGATTCTGCCGAACCGTAATGGAATGCAGATCGGCCATAAAATAATAACAATCAAACTCATCGGCACGCGCGCTCCAGTTCTTGATTGCGCCGAGATAAGAACCCAGCGTCAGGTCACCGGAGGGCTGAATGCCGGAAAGCATTACTTTTTTTGTCTGTTTTTCTTCCATGGGGTATCCTTCCTTGCTTCTTTCTATCGCTATAATTAAACAACATATTACCACAAATGGCGCATGAATACAATACATAATAAAATGTCTGTGATTTAATTTTTATACGTTCTGATCTCTGACAGTTGACTTGACAATCCAGGCATTCTACAATAATATAAAGAATCAGATCATTTCTTTGGAGGAATACTATGAAAGACGAAGCCTGGTTCGACCAAATGGAGTCCCGCATCCCCACTGGAGAGGTGCGCACTCGATTTGCGCCCAGTCCAACCGGATATATGCATGTCGGAAACCTGCGCACTGCGCTTTATACCTATTTGATTGCACGGAAAAACCACGGGAAATTCATTCTCCGCATTGAAGACACCGATCAGGAACGCTATGTGGACGGCGCTGTGGATGTGATCTATAAAACCATGCGCGAGTGCGGCCTTTCTCATGATGAGGGTCCTGACGTCGGCGGCCCGGTCGGTCCTTATGTACAGACGGAGCGCCGTGGCTTTTACATGGATTACGCCGAGCGTCTGATTGCGCGCGGTCATGCGTATCGCTGCTTTTGCGATAAGGCGGAAGCAGAGGACTCGGAAGAGGGCGGCATTCACAAATACGACGGTCGCTGCTCCCATCTGTCTCCCGAAGAGATTCAGGCAAATCTCGACGCCGGAAAGCCCTTTGTCATTCGTCAGAAGATCCCGACGGAGGGAAAAACAGCTTTTCACGATGAGATCTTCGGTGATATCGTAGTTGATAATGAAGAGCTCGATGATCAGGTGCTCATCAAGCGCGACGGGCTTCCTACTTATAACTTTGCAAATGTCATCGACGATCACCTGATGGGCATCACGCATGTGGTTCGCGGCTCGGAGTATCTCTCATCCACGCCCAAATACAATTTGCTCTATGAGGGCTTTGGCTGGGATGTCCCGAAATATATCCATTGCTCTCCCGTCATGCGTGACAAGAACAACAAGATGTCCAAGCGTCACGGCGATCCTTCCTATGAGGATCTGATCGCGCAGGGCTATCTGACCGAGGCGGTTGTAAACTATGTTGCGCTCCTCGGCTGGGCGCCGGGTGGTGAGCGTGAAATCTATACGCTGAAAGAGCTTGAGGGCATTTTTGATGTGAAAGGCATCTCCAAGTCTCCTGCGATTTTTGATATCGCAAAGCTGCGTTATTTTAACGCGGAATATATCCGCGCCATGGCTCCGGAGCGATTCGCTGCGGTGGCAGAGCCCTATATTCGCAGCGTCGTGAAAGCGCCGGAAATTGACGCCGCAGCCATTGCGGCGCTTCTGCAGCAGCGCTGTGAGGTGCTCACCGATATTCCGGAGAAAGTCGATTTCTTCGACGCGCTCCCGGACTATTCACTGGATCTGTTCACGAACAAAAAATCCAAAACAAACGCAGAAAACAGTCTGGAGATGCTGCGTGTCCTGAAGCCGCGTCTTGAAAAGCTTGTCGCATGGAACGACGAGACCATTCACGCAATGCTTGTCTCTCTGGCTGAGGAGCTGGAAGTGAAGAACGCAAAAGTCATGTGGCCGCTGCGCATTGCCGTTTCCGGGAAAGCGGTTACACCCGGAGGAGCGGTTGAGATCTGCCGCATTCTCGGAAAAGAAGAGACGCTTCGCCGCGTAGATTGCGCCTTGCAGCGTTTGGAGGCGGCGGTATGACAAAGCGTTCCGGCTTAGAGCGCGCGATCTGGATCATTGCGATTCTGGACGTGGTTCTCCTGGCAGTTTTTTTGATACTGCACATTACCGATACGCGTCTGGTTGACGCAAACGCAGATGATACGCACGCTCTGGTCCCGATTGTGACAGATGCGCGTGCGCCCGAAGACGCTGCGCTGCAGACCGGCGAAGCGGAAAAGATCATCGGAACCGCAGACACTTCCGGACGTTCGGCAGAGGCTGTCCTCACAGCCGGAGACACGCAGATCAATGCGAATCTCGTTGCCGGTTCTTTCCGACAGCGCGGAGGTCCTGATTTCTCACTTTATATTGACACCGCTGCATTTAAGCTCTCAGAGAACGAGGGACGTTGCTATGTGGCAAAATCGGGCAGCGCAGGCGCAAAGCTTTATTTTGAGCTGGCGTTCCTCCCGAATGCCGATTCCGCATCCGTTGCTTCCGGTCTGCTGAGCTCATACGGCGCCGTCACAACCAACGCTCCCGAGAAAACGGAAGCTTTCGGCGGCTATTCTGCTATCCGTGTTACCGGAAGCAGTGCGGAAACCGATCTGGAGGCGTATATTGTCCCGGTGAATGGCGGATGCCTGACGGCTGTATCCTGTGTGCCCGGAGCTTATGACGCTGACGCAGACAGTCTTCACGCTTCCTTTGATTCGCTGATCATTCAGTAACAATCGTTGCGTATAGAAACACCCTTTCCGGAAAAACTAGCCGGGAAAGGGTGTTTTTTATGAGTCGCAGAGCAAAAATCAGATGGATCAGTTATGGATTGGCGCTTGTCGTCTGTTTTTCGGCAGCGCTGATTGCGTGTTTTACGGGCGCGAATCGATATGAAACGCGCATCAACGCAGACACCGGCCGCGCATTGGGCGCTGCGGTCAACGCCGTTGACGCGCTGGATCGTTCGCTGCAAAAAAGCGCCTGCGCGACGACGCCGAGCATGGTCAAGACCATTTGCATGGACGTTTACAGCAATGCACAGCAGGCCGAAACTGCCCTGTCAGTTCTGCCTGTAAAATCCACGTCTCTGGAACAAATCGCTCGTCACATCTCAGTAGTAGGGGACTATGCGTCCATGCTCTCCAGAACAGGCTCAGATGAAGCGGTGCTCTCAGGTAAATCGCTTCAGGAGCTTGCGCAGTTTTCAGATACAACCGCAGCACTCTGCGATGCTTTGGCTGACCTCCAGCGCCACATCGCGGACGGCGAGACCGCAAGCGAGACCTTCGAACGGATCACCGATACACTCGATAATCTGGAAGCGGAGGTCTCGTCGGAGGCATCCACGATGGAGACGCAGATGGAGACCATCGCAAAGGCATTCCCGAATGTTCCCGCACTGATCTATGACGGAAAATACTCCGATCATTCCTCAGACAAGCCGAAGGCTTTGGAAAACGAACCGGAATGTACGCAGGAGGAGGCGCTCGCTGCTGCCGCTGAATGGCTGGGCTGTGATAAGAGCGAGCTGCAGTCCATCGGAGCACTCGAAACGGAGATTCCTTGCTATTGCTTTGAGACAGATCGTGTCCGGATTGCGATCACAAAACACGGCGCAAAAACGCTTTGGATGATGGATGAAGCCGATTCCGAAGAGGCCGAATATACGCAGGAGGATGCCGAAAAGGCTGCAGCTGCGTATCTTGAAAAACACGGAATCACGGACATGGAACTTACAAAAACCGTGTTGAGCGGGGGAGAGGCAAACTCTAGTTTTGCCGCTGTTCTCGGCGATAACGTCCTCTGTTATCCGGATGAGATCAAGGTTACCGTGTCCCTCTCAAGCGGGGAGATTACGGCGTATAATGCGCGCGGTTATCTGATGCATCACACACAGCGCGAACTCAACGAGCTGTTTGGCGGCCGCGAGAAAACGGATGCTGCTGTGCCGGCGTTTTTGACTGTACAATCTGTGCGTCCGGTAATCCTGAATGCGATTGGAACGGAAGAGCGCGCCTGTTATCAATATACCTGCGCAGATGAAGCCGGTGAACCTTATCAGATCTGTGTGAATGCCAAAACCGGAGAACAGGAGCAGATCCTTCTCCCGGATGAGGTTTGGATCGAAGCAGGCACACAATAAAATCGATCCCTCTTGACGAAAAATGCCGAAACGTGTATTATAATCTTACAATTCGTTTAAGCATTGAAACGGAGGGAATAGATCATGAGTTTGATTCCCCAGGTCGCATGTAAGCGCTGTGGAAAAGAGTTTTCTGCGCTGCGTCCGCGCTGCCCGTATTGCGGCACGCGCCGTGTCAAGACCGGAGATCGTGTTCCGATGACGACTGCCAGTCAGAACCACGGTACGCCTGCGGCGGAACGCGCTGCGCTCAATACAAAATGGCAAATGATTTTCGGCCTGATCCTACTCGCGGCAGTGATCCTTGCGGTGATTATTCTTGTTACGGTCGGTCTGAACGACGCAAAAGCAGACACTGCATCCGTGCCGCAGAACACTCCGATTGCAAATACCGCTGCTCCTGAGACGGCAACGCCTACACCGGAAGTTTCGGACGAGCCCGAAACAACGGATGAGCCGGAGTCCAGTGACGAGCCGGAGGTGACGGATGATCCGGAAGCGACCGAAACTCCCGCACCATCCGAAACGCCTGACGCCGGCGGTGTTCAGTCCATCACGCTGACGTTCTTCGGTTCTCCGAGAACGGAGTTTGCGACTGCGGTCGGAACGGAAGTACAGCTCAAAGCACAGGTAAGCCCCGAAACAAGCGCAGCCGTTACCTGGGCCAGTGCGGATCAGTCCATCGCAACAGTCACGGACGGCGTTGTAAAGGGTGTGAAGTCCGGCACGACTACGATCACGGCGACTTGCGAAGGCGTTTCCGCCAAGTGCACCGTTTATGTAACCAACTGATGGTTTCTCTTTTTCGACTGCCTGAAATATATTTTTCAGGCAGTCGAAAAAATGCTTGACAAATGCAGAATTGTCTGTTATAGTATCATTCGCTGACGGACGATTAGCTCAGCTGGTATGAGCATCCGCTTGACGTGCGGAGGGTCACAGGTTCGAGTCCTGTATCGTCCACCATCGGAAAACATCGGAGACTTCTGTTTCCGATGTTTTTTTATACCCGGAGAACTTTCTTGCATTCTTTGTCTCTATTGTATATAATAAATTTCGGCTTTTTTCGACATTTCCGAATCACAAAGGAGTCGTTATGAAAAACAATATCCGGCGTGCGGCATGCGTTCTTTTTATACTGCTTATGCTGGCACCGATGTGTCTGCCTGTCAGCGCTGAAAACCCGGACGCGTCGCTCCCCGCAGAAATGATCCGGGTCGGTCTGTTCTACGGTTCAGGAGCCAGACAGGAGATCCAATTGCATACAACGGCAGATCTGGGTTATCGAATCGGCTTTTATGATGATGACCGTACGCTGCATGCGATCGGCTCCATTCCTGATCAATCCGTTACAATCGTGCCGAACGCAACCGCGACCATCAGCGCCGGCGAGATCGGAGAATTTCATCTTCGTTTTCCTGCCAGGTTTGAATCCTTTGATGAAGCCGCCGAAAACGCGCGCAGCAACAACGGATTCCCTGCGTTCTGCAACGGTGAGTTCTGTGTCATGCTCGGTTCCTATCCCACTTCTGAAGCAGCGCAGGAAACGCTGAACAGCTTAGGAAGAGAAGCGGAAATCTATTCCGACAGCACTCGTGCGTCGCTCGTTCTTCCGCCGGATTCCACAGCGCCTCTGTTCTTATTCGATTATTCGTCCACACATGCGCTTGTCCTTTCTCCGTATGACTCGCAGACAAAACCGGCTACAACTTGTGCCGGCACGCAGTATTACGGCGATTTCCAGTTTAACCGCCTGACTCCCGAGAAGCTTACGGTCGTGAACTGTGTTGCTCTTGAGGACTATGTAAAGGGGATCCTCCCGAATGAGATGTCCGCAGCATGGCCGACGGAAGCGTTGAAAGCGCAGGCTGTTTGCGCCAGAACCTATGCGCTGAAGAATCTAAACAGCTATCGCATCTACGGATTCGACGTCGCAAATGATACGACAAGTCAGGTCTATCGCGGGCTTACGGATGCTGACGACACCACAAATGCTGCCTGTGATGCGACAGCCGGCGAGGTTTTGCGCTATCAGGGAGACCTCTGCGCGGTCTACTACTTTGCTGCTGACGGCGGATCGACCGAAAGCTCGGAATATGTCTGGAATGATGTGGAGATTCCCTACCTGCGCGGGATTGCCGACCCTTATGAATCCGAGATCAATTTTTACTGCAAATCCTGGACAGCCGGCGTTTCAAGAGCGCATCTCGGCGCTTTGTATATCGATTATTCGGACAGCGGGATCGTGCGCTCGGTTTCCTACGGCGATAAAGTCTTTCAAAACGACGCTGTACGAGATTTTCTGGTCCTGATTGGCGCGCCGTATAACAGTCGGTGCTTCTCTGTTTCCTACAATGACTCCTCCGATTCCTATACCATCCAGGGCAGCGGATTCGGCCACAACCTCGGTATGAGCCAGTGGGGCGCCTATTGTATGGCAGATAAGCACGGCATGAATTACCGGGATATCTTATCATTTTACTTTGCCGGAGCAACCGTTTCATGAAAAAATCTGATTTTTACTATGATCTTCCCGAAGAGCTGATTGCGCAGACGCCGCTGGAACAGCGCGACGCTTCGAGGCTTCTGGAGCTCGATCGATTCACGGGAGAAATCACACACAAGCATTTCTATGATCTGCCGGACGCGCTGCGGGACGGGGATTGTCTTGTCCTGAATGACTCGCGCGTTTTACCGGCCCGCCTACTCGGCACGCGCAGTACCGGCGGCGCCGTTGAGGTCGTTTTGCTGCGCGATCTCGGAGACGGGAAGTGGGAGTGCCTGACGCGCCCCGGCAAGAAAACCCGCCCCGGCGCCGAACTCTCCTTTGGTGAGGGCGTCTTGACCGCTACCGTCGTTGACGCCATTGAAGACGGCAACAAGATCCTGCAATTTCATTATGACGGCATTTTCCTGGAACATCTGGAGCGACTCGGAAAAATGCCGCTTCCGCCCTATATCAAAGAAGAGCTTCAGGACGCCGAACGTTATCAGACGGTCTATTCCAAGCATCTGGGCAGCGCTGCTGCGCCGACTGCCGGTCTGCACTTTACGCCTGAGCTGCTCGATAGGATTCGCTCACGTGGTGTGAAGATCTGCTATGTCACGCTTCACGTGGGGCTCGGTACGTTCAGACCTGTTAAAGCCGATGATATTCAGGATCATGTCATGCACTCTGAGTACTGCGAGATCCCGGAAGAGACTGCTGCAATTATTAACGAGACGAAGCAAAAAGGCGGCCGTGTGATTGCCGTCGGCACGACGACCTGCCGCACGCTGGAAAGCTTCGCAGAGCCTGACGGCACCGTCAGCAAGAGCTCCGGCTGGACAGATATTTTCATCTATCCGGGCTATCGTTTCAAATGTATCGACGCGTTGGTTACAAACTTCCATCTGCCGGAAAGCACGCTCGTCATGCTGGTTTCTGCTTTAGCAGGACGGGAAAACATCCTGCATGCTTATGAGGTCGCCGTAAAGGAGCGCTATCGATTCTTTTCCTTTGGCGACGCCATGTTCATCCGATAAGGAGAATCAGACATGTATGAATTGCTGAGAGAAGAGCTCCACGCCCGCCGCGGCAGATTCACGACGCCGCACGGTGTTGTTCAGACGCCTGTTTTTATGAACGTCGGAACACAGGGCGCCATCAAGGGCGCATTGTCCGCGGAAGACCTGAATCGTATCGGCTGTCAGGTCGAGCTCTCCAATACCTATCATCTCCATGTTCGTCCCGGGGACCAGCTGATCCGTGATCTGGGCGGTCTCCATCGTTTTATGACATGGGAAAAACCCATTCTGACCGACAGCGGCGGATTCCAGATCTTTTCGCTGGCGGAGCTTCGCGCCATCAAAGAGGAGGGCGTCACGTTTCATTCGCACGTGGATGGGCGAAAGATCTTCATGGGGCCTGAAGAGAGTATGCGGATTCAGTCGAATCTGGGCTCGGATATCGCCATGGCCTTTGATGAATGCTGCAAGATCCCGTCGCCGTATGATTATGTGAAAGCCTCCTGTGACCGCACGGTACGCTGGCTGGAGCGCTGCAAGCGCGCGTTGGCGGAGTACAACGCTGCTCCCGACGCTGTGAATCCCGGACAGATGCTCTTTGGGATTAATCAGGGTGCAGTCTATCCGGATCTGCGCGTGGAGCACATGAAACGCATTGCGGAGCTGGATCTTCCCGGTTACGCGATCGGCGGTCTCGCAGTAGGGGAGACCTGGCAGGAGATGTATGATACGATCGAGATCGTTGAGGAATACATGCCGAAAGACCGACCGCGATATCTGATGGGCGTCGGAACTCCGGGCAACATAATCGAGGGCGTTTGGCGAGGCGTGGACTTTTTTGATTGTGTCATGCCTGCCAGAAACGGACGCCACGGGCATCTCTTTACGTGGTCCGGCATTCTCAACATCAAAAACGAAAAGTACAAGCTGGATGATTCTCCGATTGATCCGAACTGTGATTGTCCGGTCTGCAGGCGTTACTCACGCGCCTATCTCCGTCATCTCTTTAAGGCTGAGGAAATGCTGGCGATGCGGTTTTCCGTCATGCACAATCTGCGGTTTTACAATCGGCTTATGGAAGAGATCCGCACAGCGCTGGATCAGGGCACATTTGCCGCATTCAGAAGCGCTTGGGCCGAGACGCTTGACACCCGGATTTAATGCTTGCATTCTATTGCAAAAGAGGATATAATCATTTTATGCTTGTCTGAAAGGAGCAATATTCTATGAATAGCGGTAGCGGAACCATTATCATGCTCATCCTGATGGTCGTGATTTTTTATGTTTTCCTGTTGCTTCCCGAAAATCGTAAAAAGAAAAAACTCAATGAGATGCGCGACAGCCTTCGTCCCGGCGATGACATTACCACCATCGGCGGCATTATGGGCAAAATCGTATCCGTGACCGATGACACCGTCGTGTTCGAGACCGGTGAGGATCAGGTTCGTATGCAGGTTGCCAAGTGGGCAATCTCCACGAGCGGTCGTGCCGAGGCGCAGGCCAAGAAAGACGCCGAAGCGCGCAAGTCCGGCGGCCTCTTCGGAAAGAAAAAGGACGATTGATTGGATCACATATCCAGGAATGAAACACTCCCCGCAGAAATAAGATGTAACAGTCTTGTTTTGCGGGGAGTGATTTTTTTGAAACGAAACAGAAAAGAACAGCCGGTCTGGCTTCGATATGTCATTGCGCTAGTTGTAGGGTTCGGGTTCTATCTAGGTCTGTCATTATTGACAGCAAATCTGATCCTGAATGAAACGGTGCCGGAAGCAATCGCTCCGGTCGGACTGTGCGCATCAGCAGCGATTGCAGCATTTGCGTCTGGCTTGATTGCCGGCAGCAGGGGAGGACACAAACCGGTACAGGGTCTGGTGGTCGGAGCCGCAATTGCAATCTTTGTCCTCATTGTTAAAGGCATCTGCAATCAGGAGGCAGAATGGACGCTGTATACCACAATTGCAGTCACATTGTGTGTCGTTAGCGGAGCCCTGTCTTCGTGCATTTTTCATAAAAGAAACAAAAAAACATCCAGAAGAAAGAAGAAAAATGCAGTATCAAAATAACAGGTTGTTATGTATCCTACAGTTGACATAACGTAATATCAATTACCAAGATGTTGCGGACAGTGATGTATGATAACCAAAATATTGTGATTTATGCCTTGCAATTCAATCCGCAAACAGAGTGCGGTTTCTGATGTTTACATAATATTGTTTACATAACCAATAGTCAAAATTAACAAAAATGAACAAAATATAACGAAACTCTTGATAATTCGTGAATTCTGTATTATATTATGTCTACGCGAGATTATGTCAAATGTGTTTTTATGTGTAACAGACGCATATAGTTTTCATGGTGATGATCATGAAACGCATAAAACACATCAAAAAACGACGGATCAGCCAACGGGAGAGCGCTCCGGTTTCGGTGTCCTTTCTCCTAATGGCTTTTTGTTATTTCATCGGATGCATGCTGGGCTCGCGGTTCGGAATGGTCTCAGAAATTCCCGGTACGGTCTTTTCAATTCTGACAGAAAGCAGCGCTTCCACAGAAAACGGTTTTCTGGCTGTTTTCGGAAGCTACGGCTTTTACGGCTTATTGTTTTTGCTGCTTTCCACGACCTATCTCGGATTTCTGCTGGTGCCTCCGGTCTTTGCGCTGAAAGGCTTTCTGATCGGAACGCTGTTTCTGACATATCTGCAAAGCGGACAGCAGCGGCCATATCTGCTGGCAGGGATCTCGCTTTGCCTGCCGGAGCTGTTTGTCTTGCCCGCATTGCTGCTGCTGGGCGGGTTGTGTATGCATCTTTCGTTTCGGCTTCTTTGCCGATTCCGCGGCGCGCCTGCTACCGGAGACGGTGAACGGCATGATCGCGTTCTGGCGGTAATCTTTATCCTGCTGGTTCTTGCCGCCGTCATTCAGACGTATGTTGTTCCGCCGCTGATTCAGGCGGTTCCTGCATAATATACAATAGAAATTCTTAGACAGAAGAGGAGGGATTTTTTTGACGGATGCTGTTTGCCTCGAGCGTTACGAGGAATATCTGCGTGACGTGAAAAAGTCCTCTCAGAACACGCGCTCTTCCTATCTTCGGGATGTGCGTCAACTGGGCGATTATCTTTCCACACACACTGCCGCAACGCTGGACACGGCAGATGAAAACGAGCTTTGCGACTATATCGATTGGATGCGCTCCAACGGTAAATCTGTCGCCACGGTTTCCCGTGCGATCGCCTCGCTTAAGAATTTCTATCAGTATCTGGTCAGTCAGGGTGTTGTGGAGCACAGCCCGACCGGGAAGCTGGTTCCCGATAAGACAACGCAAAAGCTTCCGCAGATTCTGACCGCAAAGGAAGTGGAAACGCTCCTGGAGCAGCCGCAGTGTGTTGACGTCAAGGGCTATCGCGACCGCGCCATGCTGGAACTGCTGTATGCGACCGGTATTCGCGTAAGTGAGCTGATTTCACTGAATATCACGGACGTGAATCTCAGCGCCGCCGTCATTCGCTGCCAGACAAGGGACAAAATCCGCGTCATTCCGGTATATCCCGCTGCGGTTGGCGCGCTCTCTGAGTATATCAACTTTGTGCGGCCGCAGATGATCGCGTCTCCCGATGAGCAGTCGCTGTTTGTCAATATCAGCGGTGAGCGCATGTCTCGCCAGGGCTTCTGGAAGATCATCAAATCCTATCAGAAGAAGGCCGGCATCGAAAAAACGATCACGCCGCATACGCTGCGCCATTCGTTTGCAGCGCATCTTCTGGAAAACGGCGCAGACCTGCATTCCATTCAGGAAATGCTCGGTCACTCCGATATCTCTTCCACGCAGGTGTATTCGCATCTGGTGAAGAAGCAGCTCAAGGATGTCTACGCCAAAGCGCATCCCCGCGCATAACAAAACACAGCCAAAACGGCACATACCCGAACGTGAGGGCGTGTGCCGTTTTCTTTTGCCATAAAATTGCCTTGCAAGTACGGAGAAAATCCGATATAATAAATAAGTTAAAGTTTACAATGGGTTCTTATACACGAGGTGATACAGATGGCAAAGCAGGACGCAGGCAAAACCAACGTGATGCGCGTTTTGGAGCAGCGGAAGATCCCTTATACCCCGCATACCTACCCGCATGGTGACGAGGCGGTCGACGGCGTTACGGTTGCGGCGCTCACGGGGCTTGCGGCAGAGTGCGTTTTCAAAACGCTTGTTGCCCGCGGAGCCAGCAAAACACCTTATGTGTTTGTGATTCCCGTTGCGCAGGAGCTTGATCTGAAGCGCGCTGCCAGGGCGGTCGGAGAAAAGTCGATTGCGATGCTGCATGTGTCGGAACTTCTTTCGCTCACCGGATATGTGCGCGGCGGCTGCTCACCGATCGGAATGAAAAAACAGTTTCGCACTGTGATCGACGACAGTGCGCTCAAACAAGATACAATCGCTGTCAGTGCCGGAAAGATCGGCACACAGGTCGAGCTTGCGCCGAAAGCGCTCTGCGATTTGATCCGCGGCAGCTTTGCGCCGCTTACAGTAATGTAATTTGGAGGAACCATGCGCGATTCAATTTCCGTGCGAGGAGCACGCGCGAATAACCTGAAAAACATCAACGTGGATATCCCGCGTGATCGTCTTGTCGTCATGACAGGGCTTTCCGGCTCCGGAAAATCCAGTCTGGCCTTTGATACGATCTTTGCCGAAGGGCAGAGGCGGTATGTGGAAAGCCTCTCTTCCTACGCCCGCCAGTTCCTCGGGCAGATGGACAAGCCCGATGTCGATTCCATTGACGGGATGTCTCCCGCGATTTCCATCGATCAGAAGACCACAAGCCGAAATCCGCGTTCTACCGTTGGCACCGTAACAGAAATCTATGATTATCTGCGTCTGCTTTGGGCACGTGTCGGCATCCCGCATTGCCCGAAATGCGGAAAGGAGATCCGCCGCCAGACCGTAGACCAGATCGTGGATCAGATCCGCGCATTGCCCGCGGCGAGCAGGGTGCAGATCATGGCGCCGGTCGTGCGTGCGCGCAAGGGCGAGTATGCAAAGGTCTTTGAGGACGCCCGTCGTTCCGGCTACGTCCGTGTGCGTGTGGACGGCAGCATGTATGATCTCTCCGAGGAGATCAGGCTGGATAAAAATCTGAAGCACAATATTGAAGTTGTTGTGGATCGTGTTGTGATCCGCCCGGACATGAACCGCCGTCTGACAGACGCTGTTGAGACCGCCTCCGGTCTCTCCGGCGGTCTGGTGCTCGCAGTTGTCATGGAGCCTGCGCAGGAGCTTCTGTTCTCGCAGAACTATGCCTGTGAGGACTGCGGCATTTCGATCGAGGAAGTCACGCCCCGCATGTTCTCGTTCAACAACCCGTATGGCGCCTGTCCGACCTGCGGCGGTCTTGGAACGCAGCTGCGTGTGGATCCCGACCTCATCGTGCCGGATCCGTCGCTCTCTGTTCTGGACGGTGCGATTGTCGCAAGCGGGTGGACAAAGCCGCGGGAGGACACGGTCAGCCGCATGTATTATGAGGCGCTGGCAAAGAAATATCGCTTCAAGCTCACCACGCCGTTCCGCGATCTTCCGAAAGCTGCGAAAGATGCTTTCTTTTATGGGACCGGCGATGAAAAGCTCACCATGCACTACGATACCGAGCGCGGAAAGGGAACCCTGTCCCGCCCGTTTGAGGGGATTGTCAACAACCTGGAGCGTCGCTACCGGGAGACGCAGAGCCCCGGCATGCGCACGGAGCTGGAGTCCTGCATGGGTGAGATCGAGTGCCCGACGTGCCATGGTGCAAGACTCAAAAGGGAAGTGCTCGCCGTCACGCTCGGCGGCATGAATATCACAGACTTCACGCATCTGTCCATCACGGAAGAGCTGGCATTTCTGGAACAGCTCCAGCTGTCCGGAAAGCAGGCCGTGATCGCAGAGAGCATCCTTCATGAGATCCGTGTGCGTCTGCGCTTTTTGCAGGATGTGGGTCTGGAATATCTCACGCTGTCCCGCGCTGCCGGAACGCTCTCCGGCGGCGAAAGCCAGCGAATCCGTCTCGCAACCCAAATCGGTTCTTCTCTGATGGGCGTACTCTATATTCTGGACGAGCCCTCGATCGGTCTGCACCAGCGCGATAATGAAAAGCTGCTGCAAACTCTCTTCCGTCTGCGCGATCTCGGCAACACGCTCATCGTTGTCGAACACGATGAAGACACGATGCACGCCGCAGATTATATCGTGGATATCGGCCCGGGAGCCGGCGTTCATGGCGGCGAGGTCGTCTGTGCCGGATCGGTGGAGGATATCTGCGCCTGCGAGCGCTCTGTCACGGGGCAATATCTCTCCGGCAAGCGCATGATCCCGGTGCCGAGAGAGCGCCGGAAAGGGAATGGGCATTCTCTTCGCATCCGCGGTGCCAGCCAGAATAACCTCAAGCACATCGACGTGGATATTCCGCTCGGCGTGATGACCTGCGTGACCGGAGTTTCCGGCAGCGGAAAATCCTCGCTGATCAATGATATCTTATATAAAAAGCTTGCCGCACAGCTGCACCGTGCCAAGACGCGGCCCGGCAAATGCGACGGAATCGACGGCCTTGAATACATTGATAAAGTGATCGCAATTGACCAAAGCCCTATCGGGCGTTCCCCGCGCTCCAATCCCGCGACCTATACGGGTCTGTTTGATGATATTCGCGCACTGTTTGCCTCCACGCAGGACGCCAAGCTGCGCGGCTACACATCCGGTCGCTTTTCATTCAATACCCGCGGCGGACGCTGCGAGGCATGCGCCGGCGACGGACTGTTGAAAATTGAGATGCATTTTCTGCCGGACGTCTATGTCCCGTGCGAGGTCTGCCACGGAAAACGCTATAACCGTGAGACACTCGAAGTTCATTTCAAAGGAAAGAACATCGCCGATGTTCTGGATATGACGATCGAGGAAGCGGTAGAATTCTTTCAGAATCAGGAAAAGATCCGCGCGCGACTGCAGGTGCTGAACGAAGTCGGTCTCGGCTATGTGAAGCTGGGTCAGCCGGCTACGACCCTGTCCGGCGGCGAGGCGCAGCGCATCAAGCTCGCGACGGAGCTATCACGCCGCAGCACCGGACAGACGGTTTATGTTCTGGACGAGCCCACAACCGGCCTGCATGTCGCCGATGTGCATCGTCTGACGGACATGCTGTCCAGGCTGACGGACGCGGGAAACACCGTCATCGTAATTGAGCACAATCTGCACGTGATCAAGGTTGCAGATCATATCATTGATCTCGGCCCTGAGGGCGGAAACGGAGGCGGCTCGCTCGTGTTCTCCGGCACGCCCGAGGAATGCGCCAAGTGTGAGCAAAGCTACACCGGACAATTCCTGCGGCCGGTTTTAGAACAGGCTGCAGCACAGACGGCAGAGTAAAATCATAGAATGCCCGCAGGAGGGGATTCTATGATGCTCAACCTGCTTTTTGTTTTTGGATTATTGGTGCTCACGGGACTGATCCTGTGGATCTTGCATGCCAAGCTGCTCCTGCCGATTCGCAGCGGAACGTGTGAATCCATAGTGATCACTGTCTCTGCATTCGGCGACGCGCCGGAATTGGAGATGCAGCTGCGCGGTTTGCTTTGGCTGCGCAGCAACGGCATGATCCCTTGTACAATCAACGTTATTGATACCGGTCTTACAGCGGAGGCGTCGGCTGCCTTGCACTGCTTTGCCGCAGACAGGGCCATCATCGTCACCGATGAAAGAGGAACAGACATTCATGGACGGAACAAAAGAACTGTTGGAGATCAGCGGCAGCATTGCCTCGATCATCTATCAAAATGAAGAAAACGGCTATACCATTCTGCGGCTGGATGCCGATGACGGCAACCAAGTTACCGTTCTTGGATGCATCCCGTATGCTGCGCCGGGCGAGCTTGTCACCGTAAGCGGCATCTGGTCACATCATCCGGCGCACGGCATGCAGTTCAAGGCGGAATATATCGAGCGCACCATGCCGGAGTCTGCGGACGCGATCTATCAATACCTCGCCGGACACACGGTGCGCGGGATCGGACCCGCTACCGCCGCACTTTTGGTGCAGCGTTTCGGCGCAGACACGCTGAATGTGCTGGAATTTCAGCCTGAGAAGCTCTGCGAGGTGCGCGGCATCAGCCTCCAGAAAGCAAAGGAGATGTCGGTTCAGTTCCGCAAGCAGGTCGGTTTGCGCCGCCTCATTGAGTTTCTGGCAACTGCCGAGATTCGTCCTGCCGTTGCCGCGCGCGCCTATCAAACCTACGGAGAACGCGCACTCGAGCTCGTGCAGGAAAACCCGTACATTCTCACGGAGGATGAGATCGGCGCGACGTTCTCCGAGGCGGATACGCTCGCGCTGTCGCATGGCTTTGCGGGAGACAGCCCGGAGCGTGTTCTCGCGGCGATTCAATTTGAGCTGCAGTATAACGCCCATGTCGGGCATACATTTATCCCGCGCGGCAAGCTGATCAAAGTCACTTCTGAAATGATCGGCGTGCCGGAAGACGTGGCTGCCGAACGGCTGGAAGAGCTTCTGGAGCGGCAGCAGCTTGTCTGCCAGCAGGTCGTCAATGTGGAGGCCTGCTATCTGGCAAGGCTTTATGATGATGAAAGCTATGTCGCGGAGCGCCTTCGCGCAATGGCGCAGGAAGAATACCGCTATGAGCCGAATTATGATCAGATCATTTCGAGAATCGAACAGCAGCTTTCAATCACCTTTGCCGATCAGCAAAAACAGGCTATCGAGCTTGCGTGCCGCCATCAGGTCGTAGCGATCACCGGCGGCCCCGGCACCGGAAAGACGACCTCCATCCGTGCGATCCTCGCGCTGTTTGAGGCGCTGCACCTCGAAACTTATCTTGCCGCGCCGACCGGGCGCGCTGCCAAGCGCATGAGCGAGCTCACCGGCCATAACGCGCAAACTGTGCATCGACTGCTGGAGGCCGGAATCTCCGAAGACGGGAGAGAAACGGTTTTCTCAAAGGATGAGGATGATCCGCTTGCATGTGATGCGGTCATTCTGGACGAGTGCTCCATGGTGGATATCTCGCTGATGAGCGCGCTGCTGCGCGCGCTTCCCGCGGACTGCCGCCTGATTTTGGTTGGTGATGCGGATCAGCTGCCGTCTGTCGGTCCGGGCAGTGTGTTTTCCGGGATTATTCGCAGTGAAGTGATCCCGTCTGTCCGTCTGACGGAGATCTTTCGCCAGTCAGCGGGAAGCATGATCGTTTCCTATGCGCACGCCATCAATCGAGGAGAACATCCGATGCTCACGGAGAACAAAGGCGACTTCTTTTTCCTTCGCCGCAAGGCGCCGGAAAAGGCTGCCGAAACGATCGTAGAGCTCTGTGCCACACGCCTGCCGCAGAAAATGGGCATCCCTCCCGAGGAGATACAGGTGCTTACACCGACACGAAGATATGAGACAGGCTCTGTGGCACTCAACGCCGCACTGCAGACGGCTTTGAATCCGCCTGCGGAAAACAAACGCGAAAAATATTTCGGCGAGAAAGTTTTCCGCGAGGGTGATCGGGTGATGCAGATCCGCAATAATTATGATATTATATTAAAAAATGCTGCCGGGATCACATGCGGCGTCGGCGTTTTCAACGGAGACGTCGGGAAGATCGTCTCGATTGATCCGGCAACGGAAACGTTTGTCATCTGCTATGACGATAAGCTCGCGACCTATGGCTTTGAGATGTTCAACGAAATCGAGCATGCCTGGGCGATGACGGTTCACAAATCGCAGGGCAGCGAATACCGCGCCGTCATCTTCGCCATCGGACGAGCTGCGCCGATGCTGCTGACGAGAAGCATCCTCTACACCGGCATTACCAGAGCCAAAAAGCTGCTGATTGCCGTCGGTGATGATGACACCGCATATCAGATGATCGACCGCGAGCGGCAGGGAAGACGATATTGCGGACTCCGTGCCCGGCTCTGCGGAGAATATGGACCGATTTCATGAACATGCGAACCTTTTTGCTGGATCTGTTTTTCCCGCCGCGCTGCGTTTTTTGCCATAAAATCGTGGAAAACGGCGAGATCCGTGTATGTGATCACTGTGAGAAGCATCTCCCGTACACACATGCACAGGGAAAGCAGAAGAAAGACTTTGTAAAGCTGTGTGTCGCGCCGTTTTATTATGAGAATGATGTCCGCGCCTCTCTGCTGCGCTTTAAGTTCGGAAACAAACCGTTCTACGCCAAAGCCTATGCACCGTATGTAGCTGCCTGTATTCGAGAAGCGCTTGACGATCAGTGGGAGATCCTCTCCTGGATACCCGTCAGTCAAAAGCGGCTGCGCAAGCGCGGCTATGATCAGGCGGAGGTACTTTGCCGAGCGATTGCGGATGAGCTTGGCGTTGATGCAGTGCCGCTCCTTGAAAAGCATCGGCACACAAAGGCGCAGTCGGCAACCGGAAGTGCCGAAAAGCGCAAGGCGAATATCGCCGGGGCTTACAGACTTCTGGATGGGGCGGACGTCCGTGACCGCCGGATTTTGTTAATCGATGATATTATCACAACCGGTTCTACCGTAACAGAGTGCGCCAGAACACTCGGCATCCATGGCGCAGATCAGGTTGTTTGCGCCACGGTTGCGCGTCAGCGCGGCTAAGGAAGCACCGGAATGGATACAATTATTTGATACCGTCCGCTATCTGCGGAAAGACGGAGGAATGAAATTATGTTGATTTTTGAACGCGACATTGCCATTGACCTTGGTACCAGCAATATCCTGGTCTATGTGCGCGGCAAGGGCATCATGCTGCGCGAGCCCGCGATCGTCGCTGTGGACAAGTATACCGGTCAGTTGATGAAAGTCGGACAGGACGCGCAGAAGATGCTGGGCCGTACTCCGGCAAACATCGTCGCGATCCACCCGATCAGCGCGGGCGTTATTTCCGACTATGATATGACGGCTGCGATGCTGCATGAGCTGATCGGCCGCGTGACATCGTTCAGCCTGTTCAAGCCTCGCGTCCTTGTCACTGTTCCGAGCAGCGTCACCGGCGTGGAAGAGCGCAATGTGATCGACGCCGTAATCGAAGCCGGCGCCCGCAAGGTCTATCTCACGGAATCGGCTGTTGCAACTGCCGCAGGCGCGGGAATTGATATCTCCAAGCCCGACGGTCACATGATCATTGATATCGGCGGCGGCACGACCGAAATCGCCGTTGTTTCGCTCGGCGGTGTGGTGGAATGCGAATCCATCAAGATCGGCGGCGACGCTTTTGATGAAGCGATCATTCGCTACATTCGCCGCAAGCATAATATTCTCATCGGCAAACGAACGGCCGAGGATCTGAAGATCGGCATCGGCTGTCTTGTGCAGCGCACGGAAGTCGGCATCCAGGAAGTCAAGGGCAGAGATCTGACGACCGGTCTGCCCACATCCGTGAAAATCAGCTCGGTAGAGCTCGTGGAAGCGATTGCTGAGCCTGCAGCACAGATTCTGGAATCTGTGCACATGGTGCTGGAACGCACGCCGCCTGAACTCGTATCAGACCTGACTGAGAACGGCATTTATATGTCCGGCGGCGGAAGTCTGATCTACGGCTTTGACCGGCTCATCCAGCGTGACACGGGTGTGCCGACCGTGGTTGTGGAAGATCCGCTCGCGTGCTCGGCTTTCGGAGCCGGCAAGCTTCTCCTCCGCCTGGATGATATGCAGGACGGTATGGTGAATCTGGCGCGCAAACGCCAGCTGGAAGAATAAAAAAACAGGGCGCCTGCTGAAAAGCAGACGCCCTTTGTTGAAAACGGATTAAAGCTTGCTTTCGATCCACTCAAGGATGTCTTTGTAGACTTCTTCCTTGTTGATCTCGTTGAGCATTTCGTGACGGCCGTTGGGATAGAGCTTCAGCTTCACATCCTGCATGCCGGTGTCGATGAAGCGCTCATAGACTTTCTTGGTGCCCTTGCCCCAGTCGCCGACGGGGTCCATATCACCGGAGTAGAAGTAGACGGGCATGTCTTTTTTCATCTTCTGGAGATTTTCTTCTTTCCAGATGAACTGCAGGCCGCCCATCATGTCGCGCATCAACCCGCAGGTCGCGAGCATACCGCACATCGGGTCGGCAATGTAAGCATCGACAACCGCAGGATCACGGGTGAGCCAGTCAAACTTGGTGCGGACGCTGTCGAACTTCTTGTTGTAGCCGCCGAATGCCATGCTGTCGAGCTTCTCGTCGGGGTACTTCGCGCCGTACTTGTTGCAGTGCATGTTTGCCATCGCCTTGCCGGCAGCAACCACAACGCCGGGATTTTGGCCAGTGCCGCTGATGATGGCACCCGTCAGGACATCGGGGTGCTTGATGATGTAGGTTCTGGTGAGGAAGCTGCCCATGCTGTGACCGAGCAGGAAGTAGGGGAGATTCGGATACTTTGCAGATTCCAATCGGCGCAGACGATCCATATCTTCCACGACCATGTTCCAGCCGTTTTCTTCCCCGAAGAAGCAGTACTCGCTGGGATCTTTTGCGGTGCGTCCGTGACCAAGATGATCATTGGCTACGCAAACAAAACCATTGGATGCCATAAACTGCATGAACGGAATATAACGCTTGCAGTGCTCGGCAATGCCGTGCGCGATCTGGAGGACGCCGCGAACCTCGCCATCGGGAACGCATTCGATAAAGAAAACATTGTTTTTGCCATTGCAGGACAAAAATGTAAATTCATTCAAGGTAGGCATAGCATTCTTCCTTTCTCTGTGTTATAATAACCTTAAACATCTTAATTTTAGTATATTTGACGGGTTACGTCAATAATAAAAATGGACAAATCAGGAGGTAATTATGAACGGCTACATCATCGCTCTGGATCAGGGCACAACGAGCTCTCGCTCGATCGTATTCGATCAGGCCGGCAACATCGTTTCGCTGGCTCAGTATCCATTCGCTCAGATTTATCCGAAACCGGGCTGGGTTGAGCACGATCCAATGGTCATCCTGCAGACTCAAATGCATGCGCTTGGTCAGGCATTTGAGAAGAGCGAACTTTCTCCCACTGATATCGCAGGCATCGGCATCACGAACCAGCGTGAAACCACGATCGTTTGGGACAAGAATACCGGCAAACCCGTATACAATGCCATCGTATGGCAGTGCCGCCGCACCGCATCCATCTGCGATCAGTTGGAAACTGAGGGCGTCGGCGCCTACATCCGCGATAAAACCGGTCTCCTGATTGACGCCTATTTCTCCGGCACAAAGATCAAATGGATCCTCGATAACGTTGAGGGCGCTCGCGAGCGCGCCGAGCGCGGTGAGCTGCTGTTCGGCACGGTTGACAGCTGGCTGATCTGGAATCTCACCGGCGGCAAGGCACATGTCTCTGACTATTCCAACTGCGCCCGCACCATGCTGTTCGACATCGACGCCCTTTGCTGGGACGAGAAGCTGTGCCAGATGCTCGATATTCCCATGTCCATGCTCCCGAAGCCGGTTCCGTCCTCCCAGATCTATGGCCGCGTCGCTCCGAACCTGCCCGGTCTTGAAATGCTGGAGGGCATTCCGGTCTGCGGCAGCGCAGGCGACCAGACTGCCGCTCTGCTCGGACAGGCCTGCATCGAGCCCGGTCAGGCGAAAAACACCTACGGCACCGGCTGCTTCACGCTCATGAACACCGGCTCTCGTTCCGTGCGCAGCGCAAGCGGTCTGCTTACCACCGTGGCATGGTCTGTTAACGGAAAGACGACCTACGCCCTTGAGGGCAGCGTATTCAACGCCGGCAGCTCCATCCAGTGGCTGCGCGATGAGCTCCAGCTCATCAGCACCTCTCGCGAATGTGATGAGCTCGCCGAAAGCGTTGAAGATAACGGCGGCGTGTATCTCGTTTCTGCTTTCACCGGTCTCGGTGCTCCGCGTTGGGATATGTATGCCCGCGGCACGATCGTCGGTCTGACCAGAGGCTCCAAGAAAGCGCACATTGCCCGCGCAACGCTCGAGGGCATTGCCTACCAGGTCAAGGATCTGCTCGACGCCATGGAAATGGACGCCGGTCATCCGCTGTCCATCCTGCGCGTAGACGGCGGCGCGTCCGTCTCAAACTTCCTCATGCAGTTTGAGTCCGATATGATCCGCAAGCCCATTGATCGTCCCAAGATGGTCGAGACCACGGCTTTCGGCGCTGCCTTCCTTGCCGGTCTCGCCGTCGGCGTCTGGAATGAGATGGAAGACATCACCAAGATCCGTCAGTCTGACCGTGTGTTCTATCCTGTTATGGATGCCGAAAAGGCCAAGGAACAGCATAACGCATGGCTGCGTGCTGTTGACAGATCTCTGAAGTGGATCGAAAAATAAGCATGGAAGCATTTATTTTTCAGCCGGCAGATATTCTTCTGCCGGCTGATGCCGGTATTAACATGACGCGATGGAGCGTGATCGCCTGTGATCAGTTCACTTCCGATCGCCTCTATTGGGAGCAGGCAGAAGCGCTCGTCGGTTCTGCGCCGTCCACGCTGCGCCTGATGCTCCCGGAGTATTACCTTGGAAAATGTGATGAGGCTGCTGCGACCGCTCAGATTCAGGAAACCATGCGCGCTTATCTGGATCAGGGACTATTTCAGACCTATGCGCACAGTTTTATCTATCTGGAGCGCACACTTCCGAACGGCTGCACGCGGCGCGGCCTGATCGGTCAGGTGGATCTGGAGGCATACGACTATGCCTCTGACTCCGTCTCACCGGTCCGCGCGACGGAGGGAACGGTGGAATCCAGACTGCCCGCGCGTGTGCATGTCAGACGCAAAGCCTCGCTTGAAATGCCGCACATCATGCTCTTTTTCAACGATAAATCTGACTCCGTGATGCAGAAAGCGCACGAGCTTGCGGGCGAAACCGTCTATGATTTCGATCTCATGCTCGGCGGCGGACATGTGCTCGGCCGCTGTATCAGCAATGCAGAAGCGGATGCACTTGCTGACTATATAGCCGGACTGAACAGGGAAGAGCCGCTTCAGTTTGCAGTCGGAGACGGGAATCACAGTCTTGCTGCTGCGCGCAAGCTCTGGATGGAAAAGCGCGAACTGCTCGACGAAGAACGGAGAGTGCATGATCCGGCGCGTTTTGCGCTCGTGGAGCTCGTGAACATTCATGATCCCGCGATCACATTTGAGCCTATTCATCGTGTGCTGTTACATACGGACGCCTCGCATTTTATGGAGGCTGCGCGATCCGCGCTGGAAGATCCGAATGCCGCGTATGTTATCACGCTGCTTTCCGCCGGTACGCAGTGCCGCATCCCTGTACATGGCGCGTCCATCGGCGCTGTGATCGATTCCGTTGAAGCATTCTGCCGCAACTATGTCTCAGTATATGGCGGCGAAATTGACTATATCCACGGCGATCAGGAGACCATCGACCTGGCATCCGATCACGACGCTGCAGGCGTACTGCTCCCGCTCATGGACAAAGAAGCCCTCTTTGCATCCGTCGCAAAAACCGGCCCATTCCCGAAAAAGAGCTTTTCCATTGGTCTCGGTCCTGATAAGCGCTACTATCTGGAGTGCAGAAAACTCTGAAAACCCATACGCATGACACCCAGGCTGCCCGCATTGTGATTGCGGATGGCTTGGGTGTTCTTTTTATGGGCAGCGCTGCATACACTGTGACATGCAAAGGAGGACATGCCAATGAATGAGATTTTGCGGTTGTTTCCGCCGTCAGTGGCAAAAGCGATACAGCATCATCCACTTGATCTGACGGAAGAAATCCGCTGTCGAATCGGTCAGCCTTATGTGTTATGTACTTCGACAGGGGAGATCTCTCTATCGATTCCTGCAGCGCCATCGGATCTGGATTACATCTTGGAACGCGCTTCAAACTATTCCATGCATGCTTGTGAGACGCAGCTGCGCGCCGGATATCTGCACACAGGAAACGGATGCCGGATCGGCGTATGCGGCACGATTACAGAAACCGGCCTGCGCAGCATTTCCTCTCTTTCGATTCGCATTCCGCACGCAGTGCACGACTGTGCCAAGCCGCTCCTGCCGGAGCTTTTGCATGACGGACTGCAAAGCACATGGATCGTCTCTCCGCCGGGAGCGGGGAAAACGACCCTGCTGCGCGACTTGATCCGTTTGCTGTCTGATGATGGTTATCGCGTCTCTGTTGCCGATGAGCGGGGTGAGCTCGCTGCAGTCTGCGACAGGAAACCGCAGTTTGACCTCGGGCCGAGGACAGACGTCATGACAGGCGGAAGCAAGCACCGGAGCTGTTTTATGCTGCTGCGCTCGATGAACCCGCAGATTCTCGCGTTTGATGAGATCACAGCGCCGGAGGATATTGCTGCAATGCGCTATGCCGCGGGATGCGGCGTTGCATTGCTTGCGACCGCACATGCCGCGAATGTGGATTCTTTGCAGACGCGTCCGCTGTACCGGGAGCTGCTCTGTGAAAAAATCTTTCGAAAGGCCGTGGAGATCCATCTGGAAAACGGGAAAAGAACGTATCGGGTGGTGACACTGTGATGCATGCGTTTGGAGCTTTGCTTCTGATTCTCGCGCTGTCCGGATTCGGATTCATCCGTACCATGGATTTGAAACAAAGGCCGCGCGAGCTGCGCATGATGCTCGATGCAATGACGCTTCTGCGCAATGATATTGTTTCCCGTACGCTTCCGCTGCCCGACGCGTTGGCGCATGTTGGCGGGACATGCAGAGGATCTGCCAGGACGTTGTTCATCTCATCAAAGGACAAGCTCGGATCCTCGACGCAGCAATTTGCCTCGGTCTGGAGCGATCAGGTCGCGCAATTGTCTGTTCTGAGCAGGGAAGACCGGACTGTTCTCTGTCAGCTTGGTGCACATCTGGGACAATTTGACGCCCAAGCGCAGGGCAGGGCAATCGACGCCTGCATTTCAGCGTTAAAGCGGAATGAAGCGCAGGCTAGTGAATACGCAAATCAGTATAGTCGATTATACACAGGACTCGGTCTGACATTGGGCGCGATGCTCGCTGTAATACTCTATTAGGAGGATCACTTTGGACGTCGAACTGGTATTTAAGATCGCTGCCATCGGAATATTGGTTGCGGTGCTGAACCTGCTGCTATCCCGCGCTGGAAGAGATGAACAGGCGCTCATGACGACGATCGCGGGTCTGGTCGTGGTGCTGATGCTGGTGCTGCAAAAGATCAGCGAGCTGTTCTCTCTGATCAAATCTCTGTTCTCATTTTAAAATGCCGCTCGTCATGAAAGCCGCGCTGATCTGCATCGTCTCAGCAATCTTCGCGGTCGCGTTAAAAAAGACCGTGCCCGATATTGCCTTCGGCGTTCAGCTCGTCGGAACCATCGTCGTGATACTGCTTGCATTTGAGGTTTTATCGCCGATCTATTCCTTTTTGAGAGAGGCGGCGGCACTTCTCGGCAGTTCGGGCATGTATGTTACGCCGGTTTTGAAAGCAGCTTTGATCGGCGTATTAAGCTGCGTGGGAAGCGCTTTGTGCAAGGATGCCGGGCAATCGGCGCTTTCCGTCTCGCTCGAGGTGCTCGGCGCAGCTGCGGCTGTCTATACCGCGCTGCCGCTTCTGGAGATGTTTGTGCACACCATAGGAGAAATGTTATGAAACGGCTTGCATCTCTGATTGCGCTTGCGCTCCTGTTACCGTTATTCACTGTACAGGCATTTGCTGTCACGGATATCCGCGCGCAGCAGTCGGATGCCTACGGTGTGTCAGAGCTGGAGAGCGCAGTCCCGGAAGAGGCTTATGAGATCTGGGGCAATGTGACGGTCAATGATGCTGCGCATCCCCAGTCTCTGCTGCAATCGCTATGGCAGAACTTCAGCGGCAGCTCAACAGAGCTGTTTTCATCGGCAATGCATAACGCAGCTGAGATCCTGCTGCTGTGTTTTCTTGTTGCGGCAGTTCAAATGATGCCGATGGACGGTGGACAAGCCAAGCTTTGCAGCATCATCGGGTCTGTGTCCTTGACGCTCATCTGTACGCGCGAGACTGCCGCATGCGTTCCGCTGGGGTTTCATACAATTGAGACACTCTCGTCGTTCTCTGAAAAGCTGCTTCCCGCTCTGTGCGCTGCCGCGACAGCGGGAGGCGCAGTGACATCTGCCGGCGCAAAATATGCGGTTGCATCTCTGGCCTTGGATCTTCTTGTGTCTGTGATGACGAACCTGATCAAGCCGGCTCTTTACCTCTATATCACGGCTGTCGCCGCCGGCAATGTGCTGCAAAACGACATCCTGCTTTCTGTCACAAGCCTTTTGAAGCGAATCCTGCGCATTTTTCTGATCGGCACAGCAGTCTTATTTACGGGTTATCTTGCCCTCACGGGAATCCTGAGCGGATCGGTGGACGCAACCGCAGCAAAAGCCGCAAAAACGACGATATCTACCGTGCTACCGGTTGTGGGCGGCATCTTGTCAGACGCGGCCGACGCCGTCGTTTCAGGCGCAGGGATTCTGCGAGCCGGTATCGGCAGCCTCGGTGTTCTGTGTGTGCTTGCCGTATGTGTTACGCCGTATGCTTCTCTCGGAATCCACTATCTGATCTATCAGGTCATGAGCGGATTTACAGACGCTTTTTCCGATAAGCGGATCGCAGCGCTGCTGCGTGGGTTTTCTGATATATATGCAATGCTGCTCGGCACAGCCGGGACAGTCACATTTGTGCTATTTGCATCCATAGTATCCTTGATGCGGGCGGTGAACGGATGACAGATTCCATTTTTCATTGGATGACGGCGCTGATCGGTGTTGCTTTGATTGCGGCGCTGGCAGAACCCTTTCTTTCAAAGAACGCGATCAAGCAGACGCTTCGCGTGATCACTGCCGCGAGCCTGATTGTGATCGTACTTACGCCGCTGCTGCACCCGGATCTCGCTTCATACGCCTCTGCACTTCGCAGGGAGAAAACATCTGACCTGTGGGACGCAGAAGCTGCCGCCGAGCAGGACCGTCTGCTCAACCGAACATTCATAGAATCAGAATGCAGATCATATATATTGGACAAAGGCAAGTCCCTGAACGTACCGGTAGAGGATGCAAGCGTATCGCTGCGGTGGGATACGGAGGGGTATTGGGTTCCGGCACACGCGCAGATTACAGTCACGTATGAAAACGAGCGCTCGAACCAGCTGCGTGACCTGATCACGACAGAGCTTGGAATTGCGCCAAGCGAGCAGGAATGGAGAACCGTGCATGAACCATGAAACCATCAAGAAACTGTGGCAAAGGTATCGTTACGCGTGCGCTGTACTCATCCTGGGACTGATCCTCCTATGGATCCCCGGGAGAAAAAACAGTACGACATCTGAAAGCATAAAGCCCGGTGCCTCATCGGCTCCGACCACAGAAAAGGCAGAGCAGCGGCTCGCCGAAGTCTTATCCAAGACAAAAGGCGTCGGAGAAGTTCGTGTGCTGCTGTCCTATGAAAGCTCAGAGGAACGGTTCTACACGAAAGATGATGGCGAGACCGTGCTCATCAACACGGGGAGCGGCAAGCAGGAGGCGCTGGAAAAGAAGGTTGTTTATCCGACCTATCAGGGCGCGATCATTGTCTGCTCAGGCGCAGAGGATGCGTCCGTACAGATGCGGGTAATTGAAGCGGTGCGGCAATACACCGGGCTTCGAACCGATCAGATCTCGGTTTTGCCTTTGGCATAAATCAAACTGGTATTATCGATCATGGAGGAAGAGCATGAAACATGTAAGACGAAACATCACGATTGCGGCCGCTCTCATTCTGGTGTGTGGAGCTGTGTATATGAACTGGTCTTATAATACGCAGTTCGGCAAGAGTGACCCGGAGCGCGTGAAGGCTGAAGACGCAGCTGCCCAAGCCGCGAACGCAGAGGAGGATACCGTGGAGACCGCTGCGGACACGGAGCCGATTTCCGATTACTTTTCCGAAGCGCGGCTTGCTCGCCAGCGCTCCCGCGATGAGGCAGTCTCGCTTCTGGAATCCGCAACGGCAACCGACGGTGCGTCTCAGGAGACAATCGACAACGCCATGAACGCGATTTCCGCTATGGCAAACACCTCCATGACGGAAACGCAGATTGAAAATCTTCTGCTCGCGAAGAATTACGCCGACTGTGTCGCCTACATCAGCGGCGACGGCATTACCGTGGCGGTTCCCGCTCCGGAGGAGGGACTCACAGCCGAGCAGGTGGCGGCGATCACGGATGTCATCACGACGGAAACTGCATTTACCGCCGCACAACTCAAGGTTGTGGAGGTAAAAGCCTGAGAGAATTGTATCATGCATGTACGGGGTGAAGATGCGTCTTCATCCCGTTTTCGTTGAATTTCACTCTTTCTTTTTTCACGCATTCATGATACAATGCATAATTAGCTTAATAGCGTCAAAACAGCACTCTATACAGGAGGAATCTTCTATGCCTGAAAACTATATCACCTGTCAGGATGAGCACGGCTCCATCAACATCTCCGAGGACGTCGTTCAATCCATGGTTCGCTCAGTGATCACCGAGGTCGACGGTGTTGCCGGACTCGCTTCTTCCGCCGGCACGGAGCTGGCAGAGCTGCTTGGCATCAAGTCCGCCGCAAAGGGGATTAAGGTTCAGATCGTTGACGGCGTTGTGAATGTGGACACAATCATTCAGGTTCGTTACGGCTGCAATGCGGTCAAAGTTGCTGAGGCTGTTCAGAATGTCGTCGCCAGCACCGTTCAGTCCATGACCGGTATGGGAAAGCCCGTTGTGAACGTCCACATTTCCGGTGTCGCATTTGAGAAATAACCACACACTGTATCAGCAGGAGAATACACTATGACAAGAACAGCAGCCCGCGAGCTTGCGGTCCGGCTCTGCTTTGCCGCTCAGCTCTCCGGTGAGGATACCGCCGATACCCTCGCGTCTTTCTTCACCCCAGAATACTTTGAAACGCTTGCCGAGGAAGATCCGATCTTTGCCAGCTATCCGGACGAGCAGCAAATGGCATACATTCGTCAGCTGACCGGTTTGGTCTATGAGCATTACTACGAGCTCAGTCAAGAGATTGAGAACTACGCGCGCGGCTGGAGTGTAGAGCGTATCTCCAAGATCGCCGCAACGATCCTGCGCTGCGCAATGTGCGAGATTCTCTACATTGACGACGTGCCTCCGGCTGCCGCCGCTAACGAAGCCGTTGAACTTGCGAAACGTTATGAAGAGCCCGAAACCGCCGCGTTTATCAATGGCATTCTCGGCAGCTTCATCCGCGATAAGCTCCCGGAAATGGCACAGCCCGCGGAAACAACGCCGGACGAATGACCGAAAAACGGATCCTCACAGTCTCCGAGCTCACGACGCACATCAAAGGCGTTTTGGAGCATGACCCGCTTCTGGACGGCGTGACTGTGACGGGAGAAATCTCCAACTACAAAACCTACCCCTCCGGGCATCACTATTTTTCTCTGAAAGACGCAGAAAGCAGCGTACGCTGCGTGATGTTCCGGTCCAGCGCACAGAGACTCCGATTTCGCCCGGAAAACGGCATGAGCGTCGCTGCTTCCGGCAGGATCGCTGTCTATCCGCGCGACGGCGCATATCAGCTTTACTGCACGTCTCTCGTTCCAATCGGGCTGGGAGATCTCTATGCGGCGTTTGAACAGCTGAAGAGTCGTCTGGCTGCGGAGGGCTTGTTTGATCCGGCACATAAAAAGCCGCTGCCGCAGATGCCGGCTAAGATTGCTGTGATCACTTCCTCCGCAGGCGCGGCTGTTCGGGATATTCTGCGTATCCTGAAAGCGCGCTGGCCGTCCAGCGAGGTGATCCTGCTTCCGGTGCGCGTCCAGGGCGTCGAAGCGCCCGCCGAAATTGCAGGCGCGATCCGCTATGCCAACACCTGGCACGTCGCCGATCTGATCATCACAGGACGCGGCGGCGGTTCCATGGAGGATCTGTGGGCATTCAATGACGAGCGCGTTGCCCGCGCGATCTATGCCTCTGAGATTCCGGTGATCTCCGCAGTCGGACATGAACCGGATTTCACGATTTCTGATTTTGTTGCCGATCTGCGCGCGGCTACGCCGTCTAACGCAGCTGAACTGGCCGTTCCGGATCAGGCAGAAATTCGCGAGCAGCTCTCCGATAAGAGCATTCGCCTCACGCGATCCGCGCAGCATCTTCTGCAGCAGCGCCGGGCACTCCTTGCGTCATTCAGTCAGCGCCGCGCACTCACGGATCCAACCGGTTATCTTGCTATGAAGCGCTTGGATTTGGATCACATGCAAAAAGATCTGCTTTCTGCCGCCGAATCCGGATTGGAGCTTGCACGACATCAGCTCGCGACGCACGCCTCAGCGCTTGACGCAATGAGCCCGATGAAAGTGCTCGCACGCGGCTATACCGTCGCTTCAAAACCGGACGGCACCGTGATTCGCTCTGTTGACGAAGCTGAAACCGGTGCTCATATCCGGGTGCGTCTGCAGGACGGCGCCCTGCATTGTACCGTCGACACGAAGGAGAAGCCAGATGGATGAACACAAACTGACATTTGAAGCAGCAATGCAGCGTCTCGACGAGATTGTCCGAGCTCTGGAGCAGGGAGACGCCCCGCTGGATCAGTCGCTAACGCTGTTTGAGGAGGGAGCGAAGCTCCTGAAGCTTTGCAACGGAATGCTGGACGCCGCTGAACAGAAAGTCACCGCGCTTCAGAAAGGCGCCGACGGCGCACCCGTTTCCATCCCGTTCGATATGGAAGAATAATCCTGATTCGGAGGACGATCATGACTGATTTTCAAACAGCCTATCAGCAATATAAAGAGCTTGTGGATCAGGCGCTTGCCAACTATTTTGACGTTCCCGACGCGCCGCACCATGTACTGCTGGACTCCATGCGATACAGTCTGAACGCAGGCGGAAAGCGACTGCGCCCGGTGCTGGTGCTGGCGTTCTGTCAGGCATGCGGCGGCGATATTCATGCCGCGCTCCCGGTAGCCTGCGCAATCGAGATGGTTCACACCTATTCGCTGATCCACGATGATCTTCCGTGCATGGATGACGACGATCTTCGCCGCGGAAAACCGACGAATCACATCATTTACGGCGAGTGCACAGCCACTCTTGCGGGAGATGCCCTGCAGGCAGAGGCGTTCCACACGATCCTTTCCGCCGACCTCCCGGCGGAGGTACGCGCCGAGTGCGCCCGTCTTCTTTCTGTCGCCGCCGGCATTGAGGGCATCTGCGGCGGTCAGCAGCTGGATATGGAGGGGGAGACGAAAGCGCTCTCCCGTGAGGAGCTGCTGGAAATTCACAAGCGCAAAACCGCTTCCATGCTCGTCGCCGCCTGTCGAATGGGCATCGCCTGCGGACAGGGGAGTGCAGCACAGATTGACGCCGCAAACCGCTATGCCGAGGCCATGGGTCTCGCGTTCCAGATCCGTGATGATATGCTCGATCAGATCAGCACCGAAGAAGAGCTCGGCAAACCGATCGGATCGGATGCACAGGAACAGAAGACAACTTTCATGTCACTGTACGGCCTTGCGCATTGCGAGCAGGAAGTGCACGAACTGACAGAGCAGGCCGTTGAGGCCGTTGCAGGACAGTTTGAAAACGCTGATTTTTTGCAGGCGCTTGCTCTTTCCATGGAAGTCAGAAGAAACTGATAAAATGCATCATCATGAAAAAATGTCGCCATTCTATTGTAATGTGCGGCATTTTTTGATATATTTATATTGCGATATTATCGAATTATCGAGAGGTAATTATTTTGCATCTATTAGATC
Organism: uncultured Eubacteriales bacterium; assembly: GCA_900316745.1. Taxonomy (GTDB): domain Bacteria; phylum Bacillota; class Clostridia; order Oscillospirales; family Oscillospiraceae; genus CAG-103. The sequence continues at coordinate 55,868 of ONEB01000003.1, forward strand.
AGATTCATTCTCCGGAGGATGTCAGAGCGCTTCCGGCAGATCAGCTCCCGCAGCTATGCGAAGAAATCCGCGCGTTTCTGGTGGAAAACGTCTCCAGAACGGGCGGTCATCTTGCTTCCAACCTCGGCGCGGTCGAGCTTACGGTTGCGATCCATCGTGTCTATGACACGAAGAGAGATCGCCTGCTGTTTGACGTCGGTCACCAGAGCTATGTTCATAAACTGCTGACCGGGCGGAAGGAGGACTTCCCATCGCTTCGTCAATACGGCGGAATGGCAGGATTCCCGAAGCCTGCCGAAAGTGTCCATGATGCTTTCGTGGCGGGACATGCTTCCACGTCCATTTCTGCTGCGCTCGGTATGGCGCGCGCCCGCACGATCTCGAAAGAGGATTACGATGTTGTTGCGCTCATCGGCGATGGCGCGCTCACGGGCGGTCTCGCCTACGAGGGACTTTCTGACGCAGGGCAGAGCAAAGAGCCGCTGGTGATCATTTTGAATGACAACGGCATGTCCATTCATAAAAACGTCGGCGGCATCGCTACGCTGCTATCCAAACAGCGTGTGAAACCGTCCTATCTGCACTTTAAACAGACTTACCGGAATACGGTTGGTCGGATCAAGCCGCTCTATAACGCCCTGCATCTGTTCAAGGAAAATATCAAGGACACCGTACTCCCGGACAACATCTTTGACGATATGGGCTTTTATTACATTGGGCCTGTCAACGGTCACGATGAGCAGGAAGTTGAGCGTGTCCTGCGCTGGGCGCGAGATCTGCGCCAGCCGGTACTGCTGCATGTGATCACAAAAAAGGGCAAGGGCATCTCCTATACCGAGGCGCACCCGGAACGCTATCACGGAGTCGGCAAATTCAACGCCGAAACCGGCGAGCTTCCCGCGCCGAAGCCCTGCTTCTCCGATGCATTCGGCAGCGCAATGCTCGAACATGCCCAGTCCGATCCGAAGCTTGTTGCTGTCACAGCCGCAATGGCAAGCGGAACCGGACTTGAGGCTTTTTCCGAGCGTTTTCCGGATCGCTTCTTTGATGTCGGCATTGCAGAGGGACATGCCGTTACGATGGCGTCCGCGATGGCAAAGCAAGGGCTGCTGCCCGTGTTTGCGGTATATTCCAGTTTCCTGCAGCGAGGCTATGATATGCTCATCCACGATGCGGCACTGCAGTCGCTCCATATTGTTCTGGGTATTGATCGCGGCGGCATTGTCGGCAACGACGGCGACACGCACAACGGCTGTTTTGATCTGAGCTATCTAAGCTCCGTGCCCGGAATGACGCTCTATTGTCCCTCAAGCTTTGCAGAGCTCCAGGCTATGCTGAATACCGCCCTCTATCACACCAGCGGTCCGGTCGCCTTGCGCTATCCGCGCGGTGGAGAAGGCGCCTATAAGGATATTCACAACGAACCTGTGACGGTGCTGCGCAGCGGTACGGATCTCACGATCGTCACCTATGGCATTCTGGTGAATGAGGCGCTTCAGGCCGCTGACGAGCTAGCAGATAAGGGCGTCTCCTGCGAAGTCTTAAAGCTTGGGCGCGTCCTGCCCGCGCCGATTGAATCCGTTCTTCATTCGCTTTCGAAAACGAGATATCTGATTGCCGTAGAGGACGTCTGTTCAGATGACTGTGTCGGCATGAAGCTGCTCGCCGCCTGCGAGCAGGAAGGTATCCTGCTGAAAGGTTCGGTTCTCCTGAACCTGAAAAGCGGCATTGTCCCGCACGGCGCTGTCGACAAGCTGATGCGGGAATACCATCTCGACGCTGCTGGCATCGCCGAAAGTGCGCTCGCGCTCTGCGGCGGGAAAGGCGGTGCCGAGTGAAAAAGATTCGTCTGGATCAATTGGTCTTCGACCTCGGCCTGACCGAGAGCCGCGAACGGGCAAAAACCACCATCATGAGCGGGCTTGTTTATGTCAACGGACAAAAAGCCGATAAGCCCGGCATGCAGGTCGCGCCCGACGCGAACGTTGAGGTTCGCGGAAACGCGCTGCCTTATGTCAGCCGCGGCGGGTTTAAGCTGGAAAAGGCTCTGCAGGTGTTTCCGATTGACCCGACCGGGAAAGTCTGCATCGATTGCGGCGCATCCACCGGCGGATTTACGGATGTGCTTCTGAAAAGCGGCGCTGCCAAGGTCTATGCAGTAGACGTCGGCTATGGGCAGCTCGCGTGGAGCCTGCGAAATGATCCGCGCGTGATTTCCATGGAGCGCACAAACGTGCGTTACATTACGTCCGAGCAGATTCCGGAGCCTCTTGATCTTGCCGTAATGGATCTCTCCTTTATCTCAATTGAGCTGATCCTTCCCGCGATTCATCCGCTGCTGAAAGAGAACGCTGATGTTGTGTGTCTGATCAAGCCGCAGTTTGAAGCCGGCAGGGAAGAGGTCGGCAAAAAAGGCGTTGTTCGTGACAGCGCCGTGCATCAGCGTGTCATCGAACGGATTCTCGCGTTTGCTCCGCAGATCGGCTTTTCTCCCGTCGGTCTTGATTTTTCGCCCATCCGCGGCCCCGAGGGTAATATCGAGTATCTTTGCCATCTGCGCAAGGGTGTGCATCCGGCGGAGTTGCCCGATCCGGCAGAAATCGTAGCGCGTTCCCATCAAACATTGGAAAAAAGGTGATTGTTTTGCGCAATCTGATCCTCATTGCAGCAAATCCTTTTCGCGATACTGACTATCAGACCTCCAGAGCAATTTATACTATGCTGAGCCAAGCCGGTCATTCCTGCAGTATCTGTCCGGTGTTCTCAGATGATCTTACGGTGCCGGAATTATCCGGTTTCCGTGCTTCCAAAATGGAATCCGTCTTGCAGGAAGCCCGGCTCGCCATCGTTCTTGGCGGAGACGGCACCATCCTCTATGCAGCAGATCTTCTGCGCGGGATGGACGTGCCCATTGCGGGCGTGAATCTCGGCGGGAAAGGGTTTCTCACCGCTATGGAGGCGGCTGAGACGGATCGTCTGCTGCGCATTGCGGCAGGGGAATACACGCTCAGCCGGCGCATGATGCTGGACGTGGAGCTGATCCGCAATGGAGAAGCCATATTCCGGCAGAGTGTTCTGAATGATGTAGTTGTGCATGGAGCAAACGCCGAGTGCATCGGCATCCTTGCTAAATGCAACGATCTTCCGATGACCCATTTCTCCGGCGACGGCATCATCGTGGCGACGCCGACCGGTTCGACTGCTTATTCCATGTCTGCCGGCGGACCGATCGTGGAGCCCAATAATGAAAACATCATTGTTACGCCGATATGTCCGCACACAATGGCAGCCAAATCCTATGTGCTTCTGCCGACGCGCACCGTTCTGATTGAACCGGAGCGCATTCATGACCGCCGTGCCATTTTGTCAGCCGACGGAAATGAAGCGATCCCGCTCATCAGCGGCGATCAGATTCGAGTGAAACGTTCCGAGCGCTCCGTACTGCTTGCGGAAACCGGTACAACCAGCTTTTTTGATCGCGCATTTGAAAAATTATCCGGATACAGAGAAGGTTAAGAATATTATGATGAAATCAACCCGTCAAAACGTGATCCTTTCCATCATCGAAAAGGAGAACATCGAAACGCAGAACCAGCTGATGAGCGCGCTGGCGAAGCGCGGCATTAAAAGCACGCAGGCGACTCTGTCGCGTGATATTCGCGAGCTCCATCTCGTCAAGACCATGACGCCTGACGGGATTTACCGATACACCGCGCCCGCCGAGGACGAAAAGCCGGAGTATGACGAGAGACTGCGGAAAATTTTCCGCGAGAGTGTCACGCATCACGCTGATGCGCAGAACATTATCGTCATTAAAACGCTGCCGGGTCTTGCCGCAGCAGCGGCAGGCACGATTGACAGCATGCATATCGACAGCCTCGTCGGTACACTTGCCGGCGATGACACAGCGCTGCTGATCATGAAAGATTCCGAGAGTGCGAAAGCGTTTTGCAGCGAGATCAATGATATGCTGTAAGCTGCTTTTCACACACCGATTGGAGGAATGACGCAATGCTCAACGAACTGCACATTGAAAACATTGCCGTAATTGAGCGCGCGGATGTGTCCTTTGGTTCCGGTCTGAACATCCTCACGGGTGAGACGGGCGCAGGCAAATCGATCCTTGTGGATTCGCTCTACGCCGTATTGGGCGGGAGAGTCTCCCGCGAGCTTGTCCGCACCGGCGCGGACAAGGCTGTTGTCTGTGCGACATTCGATCCCGAGCCGGCGGCAAAATGGTGCGCAGAGCACGAGATCGATGTGGAGGACGAGCTGATTCTCCGCCGCCAGATCTCTGCTGACGGTAAAAGCAGCTGTCGTGTGTGCGGGATTCCGATTCCGGCTTCCCAGCTGCGGGAACTCGGAACGCTGCTGCTTGATATCCACGGTCAAAACGACGGACAGCAGCTGCTCGATGAGCGCCGGCATCTCGCTTATCTGGACGCGTTCGGCACAGACGCCCGTGATCTCTCCGCGTATCGTGATGCGTATCAGACCTATGCTGAACTCATCAAAGAACAGGAAACGCTGCAAAGCTATGAGGACGAAAAGGAGCTTCTTACGGATAGTCTGCGCAGCCAGATTGATGAACTGACGCGGGCAGAACTCCGTCTGGGTGAAGAGGATGAGCTTTCGGAGCGGCGGGATCTGCTCCGGAACTTTGAAAAGCTCTCCGAATCCATCGACCTTGCATACGAGTTGTTGGACGGACGCGAGGACAGCGCGCTGTCTCTTGCCTCTGAAGCAGAGTCTGCTGCCGACCGCGCAGCTGCGTATGCAGCAGATCTGAAATCTGTTCCGGGCTCAATCCGTGAAGCGACGATGCTCCTGCAGGATGCCGCGGAGACACTGCGGGATTACCGAAACGGGCTGGATTTTTCCGAGGAAGAATACGACCGGATTGAATCGCGCCTCGCCACGCTGCGAAAGCTTCAGCGCAAATATCGCGCCGATGAAGCAGGACTCATCCAGAAGCTTTCGGATGCGCAGGAGCGTCTGGATCAAATCGAATATGCCGACGACCGCCTCATAAAGCTCGAAAAGCTGATCGATAAACAGGAAAAGGTTGTAAAGAGCGCTGCAGACGTTCTCACGCAGGCACGGCGTGCCGCTGCCGCACAGCTGGAGCGTCAGGTCGTCGCGGAACTTCGTGCGCTGGCGATGCCCGCCGTGCGCTTTCAGGTCGAGATCACGCCCGTCGGCGGTGCGCCGGGCTTTCAGAGCACGGGCGCCGATACCGTCCGCTTTCTGCTTTCTGCCAACGCAGGCGAGGCGCCGGGACGCATCAGCCGAATCGCCTCCGGCGGCGAGCTGAGCCGTATCATGCTCGCACTGAAAAATGTGTTTGCGCAGCGCGACGCAGTACCCTCCATGGTTTTTGATGAAGTCGATACTGGCGTCTCCGGCATTGCCGCACAGCGCGTCGGTGAAAAACTCGCTTCGCTTTCGCGCACCAAGCAGGTCATCTGCATCACGCACCTGCCGCAGATTGCTTCCATGGCGGATCACCACTTCCTGATCGAGAAGCATCAGGAACAGGATCGCACGCGCACATCCGTGCAGGAGCTCAGCCCGGACGGCTGCGTCAGGGAAATCGCCCGTCTGCACGGCGGTGATCATATTACGGAGCTGACACTTGCCAGCGCAAAAGAACAGCTTACTTCGGCTGCCGCATTTAAAACGGCAGCTGCACAAAAGGAGAACTGAACCATGAACAGAGAAGATTATGCTCGTCAACTGCACGGCCAGGGCTTTAACTGCGCGCAGTGTGTCCTTCTGAGCTCTGAGGATTATACCGGTCTTGATCGTGAAATTGCCGCCAAAGTCGCATGCGGTTTCGGAGGCGGTGTACGCTCCGGGGAGATCTGCGGCTGCATCAGCGGCGGCGTTATGGCGCTTGGAACCCGCAGTACACAGACTGAGACGGCTGAGCTTGCCAAAGAAATGGTTGCCGCGTTTCGGGAAGAATTCGGCTGCGTTCGCTGCGACGATCTTCAGCAGAAATACGGCGGCAAATCCAACTGCAACAATATGATCGCGTTCGGCGCCTCGCTGACAGCGCAGATCATGGAGCAGCACGGCAAGCATCCGCTGGAACAAGAATAATAAAACTCCCGAACCTGCGTTCGGGAGCATTTTTGTTTGGTTGTGATCAGGCCTGTCCTTCGGGCTCAGGAAGCTTGCAGACGTCGATCCACTCCTGCGCCTTGGAATAGCGATAGAGCTCATCGAGATCCAGCTCGATCGCGCTGGAGGGGCTGCCGACAGCAGGGAAGACCGTCGTAAAACGCTTGAGCGACACGTCCAGATAGACAGGAATGCCTTCCTTGCAGCCGAACGGACAAACGCCGCCGACCGGATGACCGACCAGCTCAAGCACCTCATCAGCGCTGAGCATTTTGGCTTTCATATGGAAACGATCTTTAAACTTGCGGTTGTCAATGCGTGCATCTCCGGCCGCAAGGATCAGAATGCAGCCCTCGCCATCCTTAAACGAAAGCGTCTTGGCAATGCGGGCACCCTCCACACCGAGGGCCTGTGCAGCCAGATCCACGGTCGCGCTGGAAACGGTGAATTCCTGCACGCGATCTTCCATACCAAGCGCACGAAAATATGCTCTTCCGGTTTCAATGGACATGTTACGATCTCCTATCTTTACTGGATTCTTTGGTTATCTTACGATAATCCCGTCAAAACGTCAATAATAAATCTGAATAATTGGTAAAGTTTCCTAAAACAATTGGGATTGATCCTTGATTTTCATTTTAATAAGCAGTATAATATCAAAATTGTGATATGGACAAATGTCCGATTTATTTACAAAGATACAGGGAGTATGATTATGGAACTGAAGCTTGCCCCGTCTATTCTGTCCTCGGACTTTTTTGCACTCGGCGAAGATCTCAATCAGGTGATCGAAGCCGGCGCGGAATACATCCACGTCGATGTTATGGATGGTCTGTTTGTTCCGAACCTCTCATTCGGTATTCCTGTTTTGAAGTCGATGCGCCGTCACACCGATCACTTCATGGATGTCCATCTGATGATCGATCGTCCGCATCGCTATGTCGAGCGCTTTTGCGACGCGGGTGCGAGTCTGGTCAGCTTTCATGTAGAGGCCGATCAGCCGCAGGACATTTTCTCCGCCATTCGAACCGTGAAGGAAAAGGGGAAGCTCGTAGGTCTCGCTCTGAAGCCCAGGACGCCTGCGGAAGTTGTTTTTCCCTATCTGGACGAGCTGGATCTGGTTCTCGTGATGACGGTTGAGCCCGGCTTCGGCGGGCAGAAGTTTATGGCGGATATGCTGCCGAAGATCCAAACGCTGCGCGAAGAGATCGAGCGCCGCGGTCTGCGCTGCGAGATCGAAGTCGACGGCGGAATCGACGCTGAAACCGCAAAGCTCGTGAAAGAAGCCGGCGCGAACGTCCTCGTTGCCGGAAGCTCTGTATTCGGCAAACCGGATCGCGCCGCTGCGCTGGAAGCACTCCGCAACGCTTAATCGATAAGGAAGAACAGCATGAACTATTTTCCCAACGCACTGGATACATTGATCGATAAATTTGCTGCGCTCCCCGGCATCGGCCGCAAGAGTGCGCAGAGGCTGGCGTTCCACGTTCTCTCTCTCCCGGAGGAAGAGGCGATGGCTTTCTCAGACGCGATCGCAGACGCAAAGCGCACGATCCGCTGCTGCTCCGTATGCCAGAATCTCACCGATCAGGAAATCTGCTCGATCTGCAGCTCTCCGAAGCGTGACCAGAGCGTGATCTGCGTCGTGGCAGAACCGCGAGATGTGCTTTCGTTCGAGCGCGGCAGGGAGTATGATGGAGTATACCATGTCCTGCACGGTGTGCTCTCTCCGATGCGGCACATCGGCCCGGACGACATCCGCATTCAGGAGCTTGTCAAGCGCGTTGCCGCCGGCGGCGTCAATGAGGTCATCATGGCAACCAATCCCGACACGGAGGGTGAGGCGACTGCAATGTATCTCTCCCGACTGCTCAAACCGTTTGAAGTCAAGGTTTCCCGCTTGGCTTATGGCATCCCTGTCGGTTCCAATCTGGAGTTTGCCGACGAGGCGACGCTGCTGCGCGCGCTGAACGGACGCGTTGAAATGTAAGCTTGTTTCATTTCCTCCCGAATCGGAGAAAATGAGTTTATCGGACATATTTTTATCACTATGCGAAACAATCATCATCCCGCCGTCAGGGCGGGAATACCAAAGGAGATTTTATGGCATCAAAACTGAAAATTATCCCGCTCGGCGGTTTGGGTGAGATCGGCAAGAATCTGACTGTCTACGAGTACGGCAAGGATATCTTCATCGTCGACTGCGGCATGGGATTTCCGGACGCGGAGCTCTACGGTGTGGACAGTGTCATTCCCGACATCACCTATCTCAAAAACAACCGTGACCGCGTGCGCGGAATGGTCATCACGCACGGCCATGAGGATCATATCGGCGCAATCCCCTATGTACTCAAAGAGATCGACATGCCGATCTACACCGCGCCGCTCACCGCCGCCATTATTGAGCTGAAGCTGGAAGAACACGATCTGCTGTATCATACGCAGATCTTCACGAAGAATCCCGGCGACAAGTTCCATCTCGGCTGCTTTGAGATTGAGTTTATCCACGTCAACCACAGCATCGCAGACGCAGTCGCGCTTGCGATCAAAACGCCGATCGGCACCGTGATCCAGACCGGCGACTTCAAGATCGACGTCACGCCCATTCAGGGCGGTATCATTGATCTGCCGCGCCTCGGTCAGCTTGGAAACGAGGGCGTCCTCGCCCTGCTTTCTGACTCCACCAACGTGGAACGGCCCGGCTATTCCGCATCCGAGCGCAGCGTAGGGGAGGGGTTTGACACCTTCTTCAAAAACTGTGACAAGCGCATCGTCGTCACGACGTTTGCTTCTAACGTTCACCGCATGCAGCAGATCATTGATGTGGCTGCCAAATATAAACGCAAGGTCAGCATCACCGGCCGCAGCATGGAAAACATCATGCGCATTGCCGTGGAGCTTGGCTATGTGGAGCTGCCCGAGGGCATTCTCGTCGATATGGCGGAGCTCAACAGCATGCCAAAGAACAAGGCCGTTATTATCTGCACCGGCAGTCAGGGTGAGACCATGTCCGCGCTGCATCGCATGGCGTTTTCCGAGCATCGTCAGGTGAAGATCGATTCCCGCGACCGCGTGATCATCTCCGCCTCCGCGATCCCCGGCAATGAGACGACGATCAGCAAGGTCATTGACGGTCTGTTCCAGAAAGGCGCTGAGGTGATCTATGATCGCGGCACGCCGCTGCACGTCTCCGGACACGCATGTCAGGAAGAGCTGAAGATGATGCTTGCGCTCGTCAAGCCGAAGTACTTTATGCCCGTGCACGGCGAATACCGTATGCTCTGCAAGCACGCGGAGATTGCGAAGATGATGGGCGTCAATCCCAAGAACATCGTCATTGCGGAAAACGGTTCCGTCGTAGAGATCAGCAAGCGCGGCATGAAGAAAGCCGACTCCGTCCCCTCGGGCGCTGTCTATGTGGACGGCAAGAGCGTCGGGGACGTAGGCATCGCCGTTCTGCGCGACAGGCGCCATCTTGCTGAAGACGGCATGGTCATGGCGATCGTGACGCTCTCCGCCGACGACGGCTCCATTGCCGCACCGCCTGAGATCATCACCCGCGGCTTTATCTATGTCAAAGAGTCCGACGATATGATGGACGAGCTGCGCCGTGTGGTCAACGAGAGTCTCGAGAGCTGCGAGCGGCACCGTATTCGCGAATGGTCGGCGATCAAAGGCCGCATCAAATCCAATATTTCCGGCTATCTCTATAAAACGACACGCCGCAGTCCGATGGTCCTGCCTGTAATCATTGAGGTGTAAGACATGAACATTCAGATCTGGGGAAAGAGCAAATCATTTGACTCCAAAAAGGCGGAACGCTGGTTCAAGGAGCGCCGCATCAAATATCAGTATATCGACCTAATGCGCTATGGCATCAGCAAGGGCGAACTCACCAGCGTCAAAAACGCCGTAGGTCTGGATGCGCTCGTGGATCCGAAGGATGTCGATTATCCGCTGTTTCAGCACATGGCATACGACGCGGACAAGTTTGATCTGCTGCTGGACACACCGGAAATGCTGCTTACCCCGATCGTCCGAAACGGCAAACAGGCAACCGTCGGCTATTGCCCGGATGTCTGGAAAACCTGGGAATAACAATTTGAGGAACATCACCTTTGATGTTCCTCACTTTTTATAGATCAAGCAACGGGATTGTTGCCAATCCTGTCGATTCGTGATATTATAAATCCATTATGCAGTCATGAATGAATCAACTGCAAAGGAGAAGACCATCATGCGCATTTTGGGGATCGACCCCGGTATCGCCACCGTCGGTTTCGGCGTTGTGGATGTGGAGAAAAGCCGTCAGAAGCTCGTCACCTGCGGCGTCATCACCACGCCAGCCAAAACGCCGCTTTCCAGCCGACTGGACCGCATTCAAAGAGATCTCAACGAGCTGATCGCGCAGGTTCAGCCGGACGTTGTCGCGATGGAAGAACTGTTCTTCAACACGAACATCACGACCGGTATCAGCGTTGCGCACGGTCGCGGCGTATTGCTGCTGACCTGCTATCAGGCAGGTCTGCCGATCTATGAATACACACCGCTTCAGGTCAAGCAGGCGGTTGTCGGTTACGGACGCGCCGAGAAAAAGCAGGTCATGGATATGGTGCGCCGTATTCTGAATCTGAAAGCCGCTCCGAAGCCGGACGACGCCGCCGACGCCGTCGCAATCGCGCTCTGTCATGCGCGCAGCTCCACATCACTGCTGACAAAAGAAACGAGGTTTGACCCATGTTCTACCACCTAGAAGGGATCGTATCCGATATTGATCTGAACCTGATCGTTCTGGACTGCGCGGGCATCGGCTTTGCGCTGAATGCCTCCATGAACACGATCGCTGCCGTTCAGACAGGGGAACGTGCAAAGCTCTATGTGAGCGAATCGATCCGCGAGGATGCTTATGATCTCTACGGCTTTGCATCGAAAGAGGAAAAGCGCTGCTATGAAATGCTGATCGGTATTTCCGGCGTAGGGCCGAAAGCTGCGATTTCCATTTTATCGTCGAACACGCCGGGAACGCTGGCGCTTGCGGTATTGAACGGTGACGTCAAGTCGCTGACCGCCGCCCCCGGCATCGGCAAGAAAATCGCACAGCGTATTGTTCTGGAGCTCAAGGATAAGATTTCCAAAGAATCCGCTTCCGGCGCATTTGACGCTGCTATGCCGGCTGCCGCACCTGTTCAGGCAGTGGAGAATACTGCGCAGTCTGATGCGATCGCAGCCCTGCTTGTGCTCGGTTACAGCATGCCGGAGATCAACGGCGCATTGCAGAAGGTAAACGCCGAGGGTATGGACGCCGAGCAGCTTGTAAAAGCTGTGCTGCGCGCCATGATGCAGCGATAAGAGGGGAGTAGTACTATGAGCATCAGCTTTTCCGAAGACGCTCAGGAACAGGTCATCACTTCAACGACGATCCTGCCGGAGGACAACGCCGAGGGCTCGCTCCGCCCGCGTCTGCTAAAAGAGTATATCGGACAGGAAAAAGCAAAAGATAACTTACAGGTTTTTATTGACGCCGCCCGCATGCGCAATGAGCCGCTCGATCACGTTCTGCTCTACGGTCCTCCGGGGCTCGGCAAGACCACGATGGCGCAGGTCATTGCAAATGAGATGGGCGTCAACATGCGCATTACCTCCGGTCCCACCATCGAAAAGGCCGGAGATCTCGCGGCGCTCCTGACGAATCTGCAGGAAAACGACATTCTCTTTGTCGATGAGATCCACCGTCTGAACCGCGCTGTTGAGGAAATCCTCTATCCGGCGATGGAGGACTACGCTATTGACATCATCATCGGCAAAGGTCCCTCTGCAAATTCGATCCGTCTGGATCTGCCGAAGTTTACCCTGATCGGCGCGACAACACGGGCAGGTCAGCTCACCGCGCCGCTGCGCGATCGTTTCGGCGTGAATCTCCGTCTGGAGCTCTATTCTCCTGCAGAGCTGCAAAAGATCGTAACCCGCAGCGCCGGGATTCTGGATATTGACATCGTCCCAGACGGCGCAATGGAGATCGCTTCGCGCTCGCGAGGCACTCCGCGCATTGCAAACCGTATGCTCAAACGCGTGCGCGACTATGCGCAGGTTCGCGCAGACGGCGTCATCACGAAAGAGGTCGCAAACGAGGCCCTGTTGCGTCTGGAAGTCGACGAGCTTGGTCTCGACGCGACAGACCGCCGCATGCTGCGCAGCATCATCGAATTCTACCACGGCGGACCGGTCGGACTCGATACGCTCGCCGCGACGATCGGGGAAGAAGCCATCACGCTTGAAGACGTGTATGAGCCGTATTTGCTCCAGCAGGGCTTCCTGACGCGCACCCCGCGCGGCCGCTGCGTGACGCCCAAGGCATACGCGCACCTCGGCATAGCCTATATCGGACAACAACAGATGGATTTCTGATGAATTCGTGCAGATTTAAGAGATTTTAAAAATTGCTATTGACAATTCTGTTGTTTTCGCTATAATTTAGTATAGAATTTTTAGGATTTTGCAAGGAAATGACAGATATTCATTCTCTCACAGACTCTGAACTTCAACACATGGCGATCCAGGGCGATTCCAACGCCGAAGAGGCGCTTTTGAAGCGTTATGCGCGTTCCGTGCGCATGTGCTCCAGACCGTTTGTCTTGGCAGGCGGAGACAGTGAAGATCTCATTCAGGAGGGAATGATGGGTCTGCTCTCTGCGATTCGCAGTTATGATGAAGGGGGCGGCGTTCCTTTCAAGTCCTATGCAGAGCTGTGCATCCGCAACCGGATTCGCAGCGCTGTGAAGTCAGCATCCAGACGTAAGCATCTTCCACTCAACAGTGGCGTTCCCTTGGACGATCTCCTCTCAGAAGAATCCATGCCAGAGGCATTCTTGTCGTTTGACCGACGCACTACCGAAGATCAGGTCCTCGACAAGGAGAACGAGCAAGAACTGCAGTCCGCGTTTGCAAAACATTTATCTCCGCTGGAGCAAACGGTCCTGTCCCTGTATCTGACCGGTATGTCCTACGGAGAAATGGCTGTCCAAACAGGCAAGTCTGAGAAATCTATTGATAACGCGGTACAGCGTATCCGCCGCAAGCTGGCGCGGCTTCCCCATCTCGGCGATTTCAGCAACAGCTGAACGCAAATATTTCAGCCGAAAGGCAAGTTTTCCAAAAAGAGAGGATTTCAGAATGTACGAAGACAAGACTTTGAAGTGCAAAGAGTGTGGAGCAGAGTTCGTTTTCACCGCCGGTGAGCAGGAATTCTACGCAGAGCGCGGCTTCCAGAACGAGCCCCAGCGCTGCAAGGCCTGCCGTGACGCTCGCAAGAACGCCGCCCGCGGTCCCCGTGAGTTCTTCACTGCTACCTGCGCAGCTTGCGGCGGCGAGGCCAGAGTGCCTTTCGAGCCCAAGTCTGATCGCCCGGTCTACTGCAGCGAGTGCTTCGCGAAGATGAGAGAGCAGGCTTGATTGCCATTGTCTCTTAAATGATTGGGGCGCACACCGCGTCCCAATCATTTTTTGAAACTGTATTCTATTACGGGAGGTTACCCAATATGTTTGAAATCACCAAAGACACCATGATCAGCGAGATCCTTGAATACGCTCCTGAGACGATGCCCGCGTTCCAGAACATCGGCATGCACTGCCTCGGCTGCGCCCTCTCCAGCGCTGAGACGCTCGAGCAGGCCTGCTATGCGCATGGCGTCGATCCCGATGCGTTTATCGAAGAGCTCCGCGCGTTCCTGGAGACTCTCTGATTGACGCAGATCTGATCTGAGCAAAAGGGTGTGAGAAAACGATGGTTTTTTCACACCCTTTGCTTCCATGAAAGGAGCAATGCAATTTGATCGAGCTTTCCGAAAGACTCCGCATGATCGCCTCGCTCGTTCCAAAGTGCAATACGGCGGCTGACGTCGGAACGGATCACGGCTACCTTGCTGCATGGCTGCTGCAACACGAAGTCGTGCAGTTCATGTTTGCCTCCGACATTCACGCAGGCCCGCTCGCCCGAGCAAAGCAGACCGCGCAGGAGCAGGATTTAGCTTCCGCAATGGAATTTCACCTCTGCGATGGATTACAGTTTTCCGGTGCAGAAAAAGCGGATGCGGTCATCATCGCCGGAATGGGCGGTGAAACGATGGTATCGATCCTGGAAGCCGCTCCATGGGCATGGCGGGACACCGCCCTGATCCTTCAGCCGCAGAGCAAGCATAAGCTTTTATACGCCTGGCTGCGCGAACACAAGATTCCCATTCAGGAAGCTAAGCTCTGCACGGACGCCGGAAAGCAATATCTGGCATTCCGCGCAGGCGGCACAGGGGATCCGGATCTGTCGGTGGAAGATCTCCTGTTTGAGGCCCGCGAGGCGCTTTTTCCGGAGTATCTTTATGCTGAAATACAGCGCATTACGCGCGCGTTGAGCGGAATGAACGAAGCAGCACGAGATATGGAAAACGAAAAGGCAGAGCTCCGACACGCGCTCGATTATCTCACACACTATCAAAAGGCGGTGGAAGCATGGTAACAGGAAACGATGTATTTGCATTTTTGAATACGCTGGCACCCTTACACTATCAGATGGATTTTGATAACTCCGGCTTTCTGGTCGGAGACCGCAGCGCGGAAGTCCGCCGCATTCTGGTGGCGCTGGATATCACGGATTCTGTAATCACAGAAGCAGAAGCAACGCGCGCGGATCTGATCGTGTCTCACCACCCGCTGATCTTCCATAAGCTCTCCGGTGTCTGCGCAGACGATCCGACAGGACACAAGGTCATGCGCCTGATCCGTTCCGGGATCTCTGCGATCTGCATGCACACGAACCTCGATATCGCAGAGGGCGGCGTCAATGATGCGCTCATGGCAGCATTGGGCGCAGATGTCAATGATATTCTGGAGCCGACCGGAACAGGTGAGGACGGAGCCCGCCTCGGCTGCGGACGCATCGGTTACTTGCAGCAAGAGATGCCGCTGGAGGCGTTCCTGCAGCTTGTGACAGAGCGTCTGCACGTCAACGGAGTTCGGTATGTCTCCGGAGGAAAGCCGGTGCATCACATCGCCGTCTGCGGCGGCTCCGGCGGAAGCATGCTGGAGCTTGCGCACGAAGCGGGATGTGATACGCTCGTCACTGCCGATGTGAAATATGACCGTTTTCTCACGGCGCAGGAGCTCGGCATCAATCTCATCGACGCAGATCACTTCTGCACCGAAAACGTGGTCGTTCCGAAGCTTGCCGAAGCGCTGCAGTCGCATTTCCCGGATGTTGCTGTCACCGTGAGCGCACTCAAACAAACCGTAAAGTTCTATGCCGCACGATAACGTGCGGCATATTTCTTTTTCCTCTCACATAGGCTTGGGATAAGACACCATAAGCATGGAAGAGAGGATGGCATCATGGAGCAAAAAACGATCTATGCAGACATTGCGAACCGCACCGGCGGTCATATTTATATTGGCGTCGTTGGGCCGGTGCGGACAGGGAAGAGCACCTTCATCAAGCAGTTCATGGAAACACTTGTTCTGCCGCACCTCGATGACGAGATCATGCGGGCGCGTACAACGGATGAGCTGCCGCAAAGCGGCACCGGCAAAGCAATCATGACCTCCGAGCCGAAATTTGTCCCCGAGGAGGCAGTCTCGGTTTCTCTGACCGAGGACGTGCAGGCTTCCGTACGTCTGATCGACAGCGTCGGCTTCATGATTCCCGGCGCTGCCGGTCAATTCGATGAGACCGGCGAGCGTCTCGTGACAACGCCGTGGTTTGACCATGAGATCCCCATGCGGGAGGCTGCGGAGATCGGCACCAGAAAGGTCATTACAGATCATGCAACGATCGGCCTCGTCATCACCACGGACGGGAGCATTACGGACTTCGACCGCGCTGCCTATGTTGAGGCTGAGGGGCGTGTGATCGAAGAGCTTCAGGCAATCGGGAAGCCGTTTCTGATTCTGCTCAACAGTACGCACCCGGAGAGCGCTGAAACGCAGGCGCTCGCGGAATCGATCTCCGGTCAATATGATGCAGCGTGTCTGCCTGTCAACTGCAAAGCGCTGGACGAGGATACGATCTGTGCGCTTTTGCGCAGCGTGCTGCTGGAGTTTCCGGTCACGGAGCTCGGCGTCATGCTTCCGGAATGGCTGGAATCCCTCCCGCATGACAGCGAGCGGAAAACCAAGCTCTATCAGTGCCTGCTTGCCCAGGCGGAAGAGATCCACAGGCTTCGGGATGCAGAGCATTTTTGCGCCGGGATAGCGGAAGCTGATATGGACGTCGAGCCCTCCGTCTCAAATCTGGATGTCTCGACAGGCCGGATCGTCTATCGTCTTGACTTCCCGCGCAGTCTGTATTATGAGATCCTATCGGAGGCATCCGGGGTCGATCTTCGCTCTGATCGGGAGCTCGTGGCTTATCTCACAGAAACAAAGTCCGTCCAGGAGAGCTATGCGCAGGTACGGGACGCTCTGCGCGATGTGCGCGAGACGGGGTATGGTGTCGTGATGCCAACGGCGGATGAGCTGCGGCTGGAAGAACCCGAGATCGTCCGGCAGGGCGGCAAATACAGCGTACGCCTGCGTGCCACCGCGCCGTCCATTCACATGCTGAAAGCAAATGTCCATGCAGAAGTGTCGCCCGAGGTAGCGGGGGAGAGCGCCTCGGGAGAGATCCTCGGCTTCCTGCTCCAGGGCTTTCAGGGAGACGCCAGCCAGCTTTGGGACTCCAACATTTTCGGGAAATCTCTTTATACCATTGCAAGAGAGGATATCGAAACAAAGCTCCAGAGCATGCCGGAAAAGGCTGCCGGAAAACTGCAGGAGGCGATCCAAAAAATCATCAATGACGGAGGCGGGACACTCTTCTGTTTTATTCTTTAATTTGATAAACTTTTTTACAGAAAATGATTGCAATTTGGACAGGTAAGGACTATAATTTTTTACGATTCAGAAATCCATTTGAAGGGAAGACCTACCGATGAAACCCATCTCCAAAATTGCCGCTTCCGTCAGTCCATCTGCGACGCTGGCTGTCAACGCGCTTGCCAAGAAGCTGAAAGCCGAGGGCAAAGACGTCATCAGCTTCGGCACGGGTGAGCCGGATTTCCCGACGCCCGACCCGATCAGCTACGCCGGTATTCGCGCCATCTGCGACGGTCAGACGAAGTATACGCCTGCGGCCGGAACGATCTCGCTGCGCAAGGCTGTCTGTGCGCGTGTGAAAGAAGACTATAATCTGGATTACGATGAAACACAGGTCGTGATTGCCAGCGGCGCAAAGCACGTTGTCTATCTCGCGCTTGCCGTCCTGGTCGATCCCGGTGATGAAGTGATCCTGCCCGCGCCGTACTGGACCAGCTATTTTGAGATGATCCGTCTGTTCAACGGCGTTCCCGTCGTTGTCTCCGCAGGGGAGGATCAGGGCTTTAAGATCACGGCAGAGCAGCTCGAAGCTGCCATCACGCCGAAAACCAAGGCCATTATGCTCAACAATCCCTCGAACCCGACCGGCGCGATCTATACAAAGCAAGAACTTGAAGCGCTTGCCGCTGTCTGCGTAAAGCACGATCTCTATATCATTGCCGACGAGATTTATGACAAGCTCGTGTATGACGGTGCTGCCTTTACCAGCATTCCGACACTCGGCGCAGACGTTAAGGAGCACACCATCCTCATCAACGGTGTTTCCAAGACCTATGCCATGACCGGCTGGCGTGTCGGCTATGCGCTGGCTGAAAAGCCCATTGCCAAGGCCATGTCCAGCTATGTCAGTCACTCCACCGGCGCTCCCGCCACGATGGCGCAGGCCGCGTCTGAGGCAGCCATGCAGCTGCCGCAGGATCAGGTCAATGCGATGCGCGATATCTTTGAGGCGCGCCGCAACTATCTCGTCAAGCGCATGAACAGCATGGATGGCGTCAGCTGCCTGATGCCGAACGGCGCGTTCTATGTTATGATGAATCTGACCCAGCTTTTCGGAAAGTCCATTGACGGCGAGGTCATCACCGACGCCGACGCCTTTGCGCGCATTTTCCTGGAAAAGAGCATGGTCGCAGTCGTGTCCTGCACCGCTTTCGGTGCGCCGGACTTCGTCCGCTGGAGCTATGCCAACTCCATGGAGAACATTGAAAAAGCGATGGATCGCCTGGAAGCTTTCCTCGCCAAGGTCAAAGAGCAGAACTGACACCAACATTTTGCAGCCCCGTGCCGTACCGCACGGGGCTGTTGACGTTTTTTCGCACAAACGATATAATAATGCTGTCCGGGCACACATATATTGCCATGAGGTGAACGATGTGCGCAACGGATTCTTACGCCGCCGGATCGGCTGGCTTTTGTGTATGACAGGGCTTGTAATCAGCATTGCCGCTGTCTCATACAACGAATTGGACAAGATCCACACCGTCTCGGCTGAGACCGCAAACGATCACGTTCTGATGATCGATCCGGGTCACGGCGGTGAAGACGGAGGCGCGGTTTCCGCAGACGGCGTTCAGGAGGCAGATCTCAACCTGTCCATCGGAAAGCGCCTCAGCACACTGTGTGAGCTGTGCGGCGTCCATTCCGTGATGACACGCGCTGCCGCAGAGATCGAATATCCCGAGGGTGCAGAAACGATTGCAGCAAAAAAAGTGGCGGATCAGAAGCAGCGCGTCGCGCTCATCAACGCCACGCCAAACGCCGTTCTCATCAGCATCCACCAAAACCAGTATCCAACGCCGCAGCCGCACGGTGCGCAGGTGCTCTATGCCGCGACCGATGAGAGCGCAGCGTTCGGAGAATTGCTGCAGGAACAGCTTGTGACGCTGCTTGATCCCCAAAATCGGCGTGTTGCCGCCCCGATCTCGGAAGACATCTATCTGATGAAAAACATCTCCTGTCCGGGTGTGCTGGTCGAATGCGGATTCATTTCAAATCCGGACGAATTGGCGCGGCTTCAGCAAAGCGAATATCAGCTCCGGCTATCCATGACAATGCTCTCGTCATATCTTCAATATTTTCAAAACGGGTGTCACGTATGAAAGCAAAAACCATGTTCTACTGCTCGGAATGCGGAAACGAAACCGCAAAATGGATGGGACAGTGTCCCGCCTGCGGCGCTTGGAATTCCCTTGTGGAAGCGCCGAAAGAACCCAAGCAGTCGATTGGCTCAAAAGCAAAGAAATTCTCCGCAGCAAAGCGTCTCTCCGAGCTGGACGCAGAGGAAGAGCTGCGTTTTTCCAGCGGAATCGGCGAGCTCGACCGTGTTCTGGGCGGCGGCGCCGTGCGCGGGTCGCTTGTGCTCGTCGGCGGTGCGCCTGGTGTCGGCAAATCGACGCTGCTTCTGCAGCTGTGCGGCATGGTGGGCGCAACCGAGCGCATTCTCTATGTCTCCGGCGAGGAGAGCCAGCGTCAGCTCAAAATGCGCGCGCAGCGTCTCGGTGTGGATCAGGGCAGCATTTATGTGCTTGCAGAAACTGATATCGGCTCCATTCTCTCAACGATTGATGAACTGCAGCCGACCGTATTAATCGTAGATTCGATCCAGACCATGTTCGACGCCGATACCAGCTCAACGCCCGGCAGCATCAGCCAGGTGCGGGAATGCACAATGCGGATCATGCGCTCAGCAAAGGACAGCGGCTACACCGCTTTCGTCGTCGGTCATGTCAACAAAGAGGGCAGTATCGCGGGACCGAAAGTGCTGGAGCACATGGTGGATTGCGTGCTGTATTTTGAGGGCGATCAGAGTCTCAGCTACCGCATTCTGCGAGCAGCGAAAAACCGTTTCGGCTCCACAAACGAGATCGGTGTATTCGAAATGTACGACGGCGGACTCAAAGAGGTCAAAAACCCCTCTGAAATGCTGCTCTCCGGCAGACCTGCGAACGCGCCGGGTACCTGTGTCGTCGCAGTCATGGAAGGAACGCGTCCCGTTCTCGCGGAGATTCAGGCGCTGGTGACGCCGGCAGGATACAGCGGCGCACGCCGCAATTCCAACGGTGTGGACTATAACCGCGCGATGCTTCTCATGGCCGTTCTGGAAAAACGCGGCGGGCTCGTGCTCTCCGGCTGCGATTCCTATATCAATGTCGTCGGCGGCCTGCGTCTGGATGAGACCGCAGCCGATCTGGCAGTGATTCTGGCGCTGGCCTCGAGCTTCAAGGATCTTCCGCTCGGCTCAGATCTGGCAGCGGTAGGGGAGATCGGTCTGTCGGGTGAGGTACGCTCTGTCACTCACCTCAACCAGAGACTCAGCGAGATCGCGCGTCTCGGCTTTAAGCGCTGCATCATTCCTGCGCATGTGCGCGACGATGTGCAGACGTTTGAGGGATTGGAAACCATTCCGGTCAAAAACATCCGCGAAGCCATGCGCGCGGTGTTTGGATGATGAGGAGAACGCGATGGAACTTGGAATGGTGATTTGGTTTCTGTGCGTCGGAGGCTGCGCATTGACGTTCACTGGCATCGGCATCTACGCATACCGGCGCAAAGAGCCGATGTGGTTTTGGTCGGGCTCGATCGTTCGAAAAGAAGAGCTGACGGATGTACAAGCCTATAATCATGCCAACGGCATTATGTGGATCCTTTTTCAGTTCCCAATTGGATTTCAACGGTTCTATTTATTTGGTTTCCAAAGGCAGCAACCACGCTGCTGGTTTTGACCGATACTTTGGGACTGATTGTACTGGTGTATGCATATCATCGGATCTATGAAAAGTATCGGAAGTACAGGTAATGTTAACCCATTAACAATTGATATGAAAGATAATCGTTCGATTCAAATTGAATACAAACCCGATAGCAAAAAGATGACTGTTTGCTATCGGCTCGCGCAGTGGACCTGGGGGCTTCCGCAAACACTTTGCGGCGCTGCTGTCTATCTGCGCTATCGGAAGAATCCGCATGAAACATATCACGGCGCGTCTGTAACAGTGTGGCCGCACAAATCCAGCGTATCGCTTGGAATGTACATTTTTGTGTCTGACCATCTGATTTCAAAGCAGCGCAGAAACAACAGCGCAAAACGCTTCACGGAAGATTCGTTCGCAAGAAGGATTCTCATGCACGAATACGGGCACACGAAACAGAGTCTCATGACAGGGCCGTTGTATCTGATCCTGATTGGACTGCCATCATTCATCTGGAATCAGACTCCGGCGTTTGAGCGACTTAGAGATCGTAAAAGAATTTCTTATTATTCGGTTTATCCGGAAAAACAGGCAGACAAGCTTGGAACGTGGTATTTACATAAAAAGCAGCCGGAGAGCTCTTCTGACCATAAAACAACTGAATAACCCTCCCCTAAATTCGGCAAAATTTTTATTTTGCCGAATTTTATGTGTATTTCGTCAATAGACAAGCCTCGCTTCCCTTTGTATAATGGGGTTATCAAAATGAGGTGAAAAGATTATGGATCGAACGGACGCGCCGCAAATCCTGCGCGACTTTCTCATTTATCACGAGACCATCCGGGGACACTCCAAGGCCACGGTGGATGAATACTATCTGGATCTGAGAAACTTTCTGCGCTATCTGAAACTCTCCAGAGGTCTTGTGCCGCGCAAAACCGAATTGGACGAGGTTCCCATTTCCGACATTGATATCGAATTCATTCGCAAGGTCACGCTTGCTGAGGTTTACGACTATTTGTCCTATTTGTCCCGAGACCGTATCAAGCAGCCGAACAGCGCAGAGCCCGCATTTGGAATCTCCCAGACCTCCCGCGCCCGAAAGATTGCCGCAATCCGCAGCTTTTTTAAGTATCTGACCGTAAAGGCCAAGCTCCTGGACGAAAACCCGGTTCAGGATCTCGATTCTCCCAAAATCCCGAAGTCCCTTCCCCGCTATCTGACGCTCGATGAGAGCCGGCGGCTTTTGCTCGCGGTTGACGGAAAAAACAAAGAACGTGACTATTGCATCCTGTGTTTGTTTTTGAACTGCGGGTTGCGTATTTCGGAATTGGTCGGATTGAACGTAAGTGATTATCGCGGAGAAAGCCTGCGTGTGCTCGGCAAAGGCAGCAAGGAACGTACAGTCTATCTGAATGACGCATGCAGAGACGCGCTTGAACAGTATCTGGAGATCCGCAAGGACCTCGTTCCGACGCGTGTTGCCGCGCTCTTCCTCTCGAACCGCAGAGCGCGCATGAGCGTCGACGCGGTGCAGGTCATGGTGAAAAAGAATTTGACCAAAGCAGGGCTGGACGCGAGCCTGTATTCCACGCATAAGCTTCGGCATACTGCCGCCACACTGATGCTGCAAAACGGCGTGGACGTCAGGACGCTCCAGGAAGTACTCGGGCATGAAAATTTGAATACCACGCAGATCTATACGCATATCGATAATGCGGAGCTCCGTACCGCCGCAGCTGCCAACCCTCTGGCGTCGTTCTCCCCCGCTGACAGCGAACATCATAATGACACATGAAAAATCCCGGATCATACGATCCGGGATTTTATGTTTATGATTTCTTTGGCAGATAATCCTGCAGGAGCTTGTGCGGCTGATCGAACATGTAGGCTCGAATCGACAGCAGCAGCGTTGTGAGCAGTGCCGCACCGTCCAGCACGATGTTGAACCACATTGTCGTAACGCCGAACAGCGCCAGCGCAACCAGTAGAATCTTTACGATCGCGCCAATACCAAACGCTTCCACGCACAGGTTTTCTGCCCAGCGGGCGGCATCCAGCATATCCGGAACGAGCGCAAGATCATCCTTCAGGACGAGCAGATCCGCGTCAAACTGTCCGCTGTTCTCAGGAGAGATCATGCAGACGTCCAGATCTGCCGGAGAATGCTTGGGATGCGAAACGCTGGCTCGCTGGATGTACAGGATGGACTCCTCACGCGGTCTTGCCGCCTGGAGATCTGTGAGCAGCGTCTCTTTCTCCTCTGCCGTGAGCTTGGCATACAGCTTTTCCGCTTTCAGATCACGGGCGATGCTGGCAACAGAATCATTCTGCGCACCGCTGAGAACCGTAAGAGAATCAATACCGTGTTTCCTGAACGCATGCATCGCGGCGTCCGTGTCGGCGCTCTTCCCCTCTTTCAGGATGAGCTTGCCGGCATACTTGTCTGCAACAGATACATAAACGGAATAATCATCCGTGATATCCTCATCCGGAATCGTGATCCCCTTGAGAATCATCAGCTCGCGCGTGCCAACGCAAATACGCAGTCCGTTCACATACGACTCGACGCCGTTGTCCGGAATATCGAGCGTTTTCTCAATGAGGCTCGGATTGATGTCATCGGGATAGGCTGCAATGATCGCGCGGGCCGTTCTGCTCTCTGACTGGCTCTCTGCATGCGCAGCAAGCTTCAGAAGAAGATCAGAGTTCAGCTTCGCGGACTTGATGGCAGAGACCGTCGGAAGATCGGCATCGGTGATGCTGCTGTCATCCAGCACAACGGCGCGCGTCTGCAAAAGCTTCTGAAGCGCGCGCACACTGCGCACCATCACGCCGCAGCGATACGCTCCGCCGATCGCGCAGTACCAGGTCAGGGCACGCGCAATCACAAGCGATGCGGTGTTGGCGATCACAAGGACAGAAGCAGCGCTGCGCATGGATTCAGAATACCCGCCACGGAAAACCAGAAGTCGGAGGAAAAAAACCACAACGGCAAGGATCATGCAGCAGGGCGTAATCCACTTCAGCCAATCCGGTGCAAGCAGATCCGTCGAGGCGTTCAAATCAGACCCGACCGCCGCGCGCATGGACTCTGCGGTTCGATCCGTCACATAGCCGATGAGCATCGTGACGATGCGATACAGAACAATAAACGCGGCAGCGTCCAGCGGATTGCCGGAGATCCATGCGAGCACCATCGCCAGAGCGACGCATACTGAGCCGTTGAAGTAGTTTCGCTCCGTGATGCAGATCACAGCAGAAGCAAAATAATCAGCACCGGCTGCAAGCGCGGCAAGAATCAGCACAACATACCACAGGAAGACATGGGTTTGAATAAACAGCGTCAGGATCATGAGCGCAACGGCAATGCAGAGCCGAATCAGGAGCACGCGGCTGTTGCCCTCATCATGGAAGAGCTTCAGACGGCGCGCGTCATAATCCGGTCGGTCTGCTTCAAAGCACATTGCGGCAAATTGTCCGAGCTGATCCGATAGATTCATGAGTATCTTCTCCCCTCGGAGTGAGTGAAATTTGAAGAATAATCGGCAGTTCAGGCTTTACCGTCGCAGCCAAGAACATCAATGATCTTGTGCTTGACAAGCTGCTTGATGTTTTCACGGGCAGGGCCGAGATACTTTCTCGGATCAAAGTCGCCGGGATGCTCATCAAAGTACTTGCGGATCGTGCCGGTCATGGCAAGGCGCAGGTCGGAGTCGATGTTGATCTTGCACACGGCAAGACGCGCAGCCTGACGGAGCTGATCCTCGGGAACGCCGATGGCGCCGGGCATGTTGCCGCCGTGCTCATTGATCATCTGCACATACTCCTGCGGAACGGAGGACGCACCGTGCAGCACGATCGGGAAACCAGGCAGGCGCTTGGAGACTTCTTCCAGAATGTCGAAACGAAGCTGCGGGTTCGTGCCGGGCTTGAACTTATAAGCGCCGTGGCTCGTGCCGATGGCAATGGCAAGAGAATCGCAGCCGGTGCGCTCGACAAACTCCTGCACGTCTTCAGGACGCGTGTAGGAGGAATCCTCCTCGCTGACATTCACATCGTCCTCAATGCCGGCAAGCGTGCCAAGCTCAGCTTCGACAACAACGCCGTGGTCATGCGCATACTCTACGACCTGGCGGGTCAGCGCAATGTTGTCCTCAAAGGACTTGGAGGACGCATCGATCATAACGGAGCTGAAGCCGTCGTCAACGCAGGACTTGCAAAGTTCGAACGTATCGCCATGGTCGAGGTGCAAACAGATCGGAAGACCGGTCTCCTCTACTGCAGCTTCCACGAGCTTGACGAGATAGGTACGATTGGCGTACTTGCGCGCACCGGAAGACACCTGCAGAATGACAGGAGCGCTGCACTCTTTCGCCGCTTCCGTAATGCCCTGAATAATTTCCATATTATTCACATTAAAAGCACCGATCGCATAGCCGCCTTTGTATGCTTTTTCAAACATTTCTTTGGAAGTCACAATACTCATTGACAAAACAACTCCTTTAACTATAATATAATAATGTTTTGAAACTCTTGGAAAATGATTACATTCCTTTTTATATTTTACACACTTTTCAAGATAATATCAATAGGAGATTTCCTAAAACAATACAATGGAGGAAAAAAAGATGGCAAACGAATTGGTAGGCGCATGTATCATCGGACAGTCCGGCGGCCCGACTGCGGTGATCAATGCAAGCGCTTACGGCGTCATTAAAACCGCGCTTGAGAGCGACTGCATCACCCGCGTGTACGGTGCTGCGCATGGTATCAAGGGCGTTTTGAATGATAAGCTCTATGATATGAATCAGGAAGATGCGTATGAGCTGAGTCTTATGATGCACACGCCCTCTTCCGAGCTGGGCTCCTGCCGCTATAAGATGGCCGATCCCGATGTGGATGATACGGATTACAAGCGAATCCTCGAAATCTTCCAGAAATACAATGTTCGTTATTTCTTCTACAACGGCGGCAACGATTCCATGGACACCTGCGACAAGATCAGCCGATTCATGGCAAAGAGCGGCTGGGAATGCCGCGAAATGGGCGTGCCCAAGACCATCGACAACGACCTCTACGGCACCGACCACTGCCCCGGCTTTGCAAGCGCCGCCAAGTATATTGCAACCTCCTGCATGGAGATCACAAAGGACGCCTGTGTCTATGACAACGGTCAGATCACCATCATTGAGATCATGGGTCGCCACGCCGGCTGGCTTGCCGCGAGCGCCAAGCTTGCCGACACTTTCGGCTCCGGTCCGGACCTCATCTATCTTCCCGAGGTCGATTTCGATATGGAATCTTTCATTGCAGACGTCAAGCGCATCTACGATGAAAAGGGCAAGGTAGTCGTCGCTGTCTCCGAGGGTATCCACTATGCCGATGGCACGTTCGTTGCCGAGGCAAAGACCAGCGCGACGGATGGCTTCGGCCATGCACAGCTCGGCGGTCTGGCTTCCACGCTTGCCAACATCGTCAGAGAGCGCTCCGGCGTCAAGGTTCGCGGCATTGAGCTCTCTCTGCTGCAGCGCTGCGGCGCGCATCTCGCCTCCCAGACTGACATTGACGAGGCGTTCCTCGCCGGCAAGGTCGCGGTTGAAAGCGCTGTGAACGGTGAGACCGGCAAGATGGTCGCATTTGCCCGCGAAACGTCTGATGGCAATTACCACTGTGTTACGAAGCTGCTTCCGCTCACCTCTGTTGCGAACTTCGAAAAGAAAGTTCCCCTCGGCTGGATCACGCCCGAGAAGAACCAGGTCACGGATGCATTTGTGGAATATGTTCTTCCGCTGATTCAGGGTGAGCCGAGGCTCCCTCTGGAGCACTCTCTCCCCCGCTATGCGCGCCTGAAGAAAATTCTTGCAAAATAATCCAAAAACAGGAGCCGGTTTTCAATCGGCTCCTGCGATGCGTTTTGAAACAGTTCGCGAATTAGCCAAAAACCGAAAGGAGCCTATCAGGCATATGATCACTGTTGAAGATCTTTCGCTGTCTTACAGCGGCACTCCTCTGTTTTCCAAGGTCGATCTGCAATTCACCGCCGGCAACTGCTACGGTATCATCGGCGCAAACGGCGCCGGCAAATCCACGTTCCTGAAGATCCTCTCCTGCGTACTGGAGCCGACCTCCGGACACGTCTATATCGATCCCAAGGCCCGCATGTCCGTCCTGAAGCAGGATCAGACCATGTATGACGAATACACTGTCATGGATACGGTCATCATGGGCAATGCGCGTCTGTATGAGATCGGCAAGGAAAAGGAAGCCATCTATGCCAAAGAGGATATGACGGACGAAGACGGTCTGCGCGCATCCGAGCTGGAAGAGGAATACGCCGAGCTCGGCGGCTGGGAATCGGAGTCCGACGCCTCCCGCATCCTGCAGGGGCTCGGCATCTCCCCCGACTTCCATTGGACGATGATGGCGGACATGGATCCGCGTCTTAAAGTGAAAGTTTTGCTTGCGCAGGCGCTGTTCGGTCATCCGGACATCATCCTGCTCGACGAGCCCACGAACAACCTCGATCTGGCAAGCGTCGTGTGGCTGGAGGACTTTCTCATGGACTATGACGGTACCGTGCTCGTCGTCTCCCATGACCGCTACTTCCTCAACAACGTCTGCACGCACATCGTGGATATCGACTACGGTAAGATCAAGATGTACGTCGGCAACTATGACTTCTGGTATGATTCCAGCCAGCTCATGCAGAAGCTCATGAAGGACCAGAACAAGCGCGCCGAGCAGAAGATCGAAGAGCTGCAAAACTTCATCCGCCGCTTCTCTGCAAACAAGTCCAAGTCCCGTCAGGCAACCAGCCGCCGCAAGCTGCTGGAGAAGCTCACGGTCGAGGAAATGCCCGCCTCAAGCCGCCGCTATCCCTGGGTCGGCTTCAAGGCGGATCGCGAGCCCGGCAAGGACCGTCTGTTTGTCACCGATATCAGCAAGACGGTTGACGGCGTCAAACTGCTCAACAAAGTCAGCTTCATCGTGGGCCGTGAGGATAAGATCGCCATCATCGGCAAGGACGAGCGCGCTGTGACGATGCTCTTTAAGATCCTCATGGGTGAGGAAGAACCTGATGAGGGCACGGTCAAATGGGGCGTCTCTACCACGCAGGCATACTTCCCTGTTGATCACAGCAGCTTCTTTGACGGCTGCGACTATGATCTGATCGATTGGATGCGCCAGTTCTCCGAGGATAAACGTGAGAGCTATCTGCGCACATTCCTCGGCAGAATGCTGTTCTCCGGCGATGACGTGTATAAGAAAGTCAACGTTCTCTCGGGTGGTGAGCGCGTGCGCTGCATGATCTCGAAGATGATGCTCTCCGGCGCAAACGTGCTTGTGTTCGACCAGCCGACGAACCACCTGGATCTGGAAAGCATCGCCGCGCTGAACAACGGCATGTCCGCGTTCCCCTATAACATTCTCTTCACGAGCCACGACCACCAGCTGACGCAGACGGTCGCGAACCGCATCATTGAAATCACGCCAGACGGCATCATCGACCGCATGTGCACCTATGACGAGTATATGCACATTGCCGAGGCGCAGGAACAGAACAACGCCTGATGCTGAAGAAGAATCAAATCCATACCGCAGAGATTACGGGCTATACAGCTGACGGCGCAGGCGTCTGCCGCATCGAGGGACGCGCTGTGTTTGTCAAAGGCACGATCATCGGCGAAATCTGGGAGGTACGGATCTTAAAGGTTACGTCCTCCGCAGTCTACGGAAAGGGAGAGCGCTGTCTCTCCCCTTCCGCTATGCGGCAGGCTCCCCCCTGCCCGGTCTATCGCAAATGCGGCGGCTGCTCTCTGCTGCACATGACGTACGCTGAAGAACTGAATATGAAGCGCGCCCGCGTAAACGACGCGCTGCGCCACATCGGCGGGTTGTCTTTTCAGGTGTCCGATATCCTCGGCGCTGATCAGCCGGAACATTACCGCAACAAGGCGATCTACAACATCGGAATCGTAAACGGGAAGCCCGTAAAAGGCTTTTACCGCGCTGCCACACACGAGGTCACGCCGGTAGAGAGCTGTCTGCTGCAAAAGCCCCTGGCGGATCGCGCCGCAGAGACTGTCTGCCGATGGATGGAACGTGAGGGGTTTGCGCCTTATGACGAAGCAACCGGTAAAGGCACCGTACGTCATATCTTCACGCGCTGTGCGGTAAAGACGTCTGACGCCGTATTGTGCATCATATCTGCCCGCGGGTTTGGTGAAAAAACGGATGCGCTCGTTGCAACGCTGCGGGAAAGATGCCCGGAGCTGACCGGGATCGTTCTGAACATCAACAAGCAAAAAGGAAATGTGGTGCTCGCCGGAGATTTTTATACGCTCTGGGGCAGGGCTGAGATGGAGGATATTCTCTGCGGTCTTCGTTTTCAGATCGCGCCGCAGGCGTTTTATCAGGTCAACCCGCCGCAGGCAGAGCGGCTGTATGATTGCGCCGTCTCCTACGCGGTTCAAAAGCCGGACGACACCGTATTGGATCTTTACTGCGGCGCGGGAACGATCAGTCTGTGTCTTGCACGAAAGGCAAAGCATGTGATCGGCGCCGAGATCGTCCCCGAAGCGATTGAAAACGCAAAGTGCAACGCGCAACAGAACGATATTACAAATGCAGAGTTTGTCTGTGCTGACGCCGGAGAAGCCGCCGAAATGTTTGCGCAGCGCGGCATACGCCCAAACGCCATCGTCGTCGACCCTCCGCGAAAGGGCATGTCTCTCACCGCCGTTGAAGCTATCGTCTCCATGAAGCCTGACCGCATTGTCTATGTCTCCTGCGACCCCGGCACGCTCGCGCGCGACTTAAAGCTTCTCTCCGAACGCGGATACTCCCCCGCTGACGGCATCGCTGTTGACATGTTCCCGCACACGCCGCACGTTGAAACATGTGTCCTCTTAATCAAATCTTGACATGACGAATCTATCAATCATTACAAACGCAATCGCGTATATTCAGAAGCTCTTTGCAGACAATGCCGACGGGCATGATGCAGATCACTCAATCCGCGTATACCACAACGCGCTTCAGATTGCTCAGGCTTATCCTGACTGTGACCATGAAGTCATTGCGCTGGCCGCCATGCTGCACGATGTTGACGATCACAAGCTGTTCCATACGGAAAACAACGCAAACGCACGTTCTTTCTTGGAAGACAACGGCTTTTCCCCGGAGCGGATGGATCAAATCTGTGAGATCATCAACAGTGTCTCGTTCAGCAAAAACCGGGGCAAGCGCCCCGCCTCAGTTGAGGGAATGATCGTACAGGACGCAGACCGTCTGGACGCGATCGGCGCAGTCGGAATCGCCAGAACCTTTGCGTTCGGCGGCAGGCACAACCGCACACTGGCATCATCCGTCTCTCATTTTCATGAAAAGCTTTTGCTCCTGAAAGACATGATGAACACCCAGGAAGCAAAAGAACTTGCCGGAAAACGGCATGCATTCATGGAGCAGTTCCTCTTCGAATTGGAAAAAGAAACAAAGCTTTGATCTCAAAAGGCTCTCAGTCAGAAAACTGAGAGCCTTTTTTGTCTCGTTTTAGCAATGTAATGTTGAAAAATTCGCCACATGTGATACAATGGAATCAACACCAAAAGTAAAAAATGATCAAAAGCCGAGAAATAAGGAGAAATACCATGAAAAGCATCAAAAGCGTGTATAAGATCGGCAACGGGCCGTCCAGCTCGCACACCGTCGGCCCTTACCACGCAGCCCAGATTTTCGGGGAGCGCCACCCCGACGCAGACAAATTCCGTGTGACGCTCTATGGGTCCCTTGCTTTCACCGGAGAGGGCCACGGCACCGGAAAGGCCATCAAATCCGGTCTGCCCGGCGCTGAAGTTATATTCAATCTCGAGGAAAAGGATCTGCCCCACCCCAACACCATGCTCTTTGAGGCTTTCAAGGACAACGCGTGCATTGGCAGGAACCGAATCTTCAGCATCGGCGGAGGCTCCATTCGCATTGAGGGTGAGGAGTCTGACGAGGACATTGAAATCTATCCGCAGAAAAACTTCTCCGAGATTCTGAATATCTGCCGCGAGAGAGGGCTTGACCTGACGCAGTTTATCTACCGATTTGAAGATCCGTCCATCCGCGACTATCTCAAAAAGGTTTGGGCAGCGATGCAGGACTCCATTCAGCGCGGTCTGCAGGCAGACGGCATTCTTCCCGGCGGTCTCGGCGTAGCACGGAAAGCAAAGCTCCTGTATGAAAAACGCTGCTATAATGAAAATGCCGACGTCACAATGAACAGACTGATTGCCGCTTACGCCTACGCCGTAAGCGAGGAAAACGCGGATGAGCACATCGTCGTCACCGCTCCCACCTGCGGCAGCTGCGGAGTCCTCCCTGCCGTCATGTATCACATGCAGAAAGACCGCGGCTTCCCGGAGGAAGAAATCCTGGATGCGCTCGCCGTAGCTGCGCTGTTCGGCAACGTCATCCGCACGAACGCCAGCATTTCCGGCGCGGAATGCGGCTGTCAGGCGGAGATCGGCAGCGCCTGCTCGATGACCGCAGCCGCACTTGCCACGCTTTACAGGCTGAATATCGATCAGGTAGAATATGCTGCGGAGATTGCCATGGAACACAATCTCGGGCTCACCTGTGACCCGGTCAAGGGATTGGTCCAGATTCCCTGCATCGAGCGCAACGCCGTCGCCGCCATGCGCGCGATCAGCTCTGTAAACCTCTCCCGTTTCCTGTTCTCCACACGCAAAATTTCCTTTGACGAAGTCGTTGCAACCATGTATCAGACCGGTAAAGACATGGATGAAAAATACCGTGAGACCTCGCACGGAGGTCTGGCACAGATCTATTACGCGAACTGATGATCCGTTTACGCCGCCCACCCGACGACGAAAGGAGAAGTGTTTCCTATGACGATCTGCATCATTTTGCTCATTCTGGGTGCGATCACGCTGTTTTGGTACATCCTTGAGAAGCTCAGGGCTTATACCCTGAAAGCGGTTTTCCTGAAAACTGCCGTTTCTGTGCTGTTCATCGCCGTTGGAGTCTGCGGCTGGCTGGCGTCCGCCGGCGCCGGCGGTCTGCAATCGTTTGGCGCATGGATTATCCTCGGACTGTTGTTTGGCTTGCTCGGCGATATCTGGCTGGATCTGAAGTATGTCTATCCGGCGCAGGACGACCCGTTCACCTATGCGGGCTTCGCCTCTTTTTCGATCGGCCACATTCTGTATATAACAGGCATGCTGCTGCGGTATTACCCGTCTGGTAAGCCGTTGGCAATCATTCTGCCGATCCTGCTCTCGATCCTCGTAAGCGGCGGGAACATTCTGATGGAAAAGCCCATGAAGCTCCATTTCGGCAAAATGAAGCCTATCGTATTCGGCTATGGAGCGATTCTGTTTTCGACCGTTCTTGTTTCCGGAAGTCTGGCAATGCTCCATGGGTGGCATGTCACGACGCTGAATCTCATCTTCATCGGAAGCATCCTCTTTGCGCTTTCCGATCTTGTTCTGAGCGGAACGTACTTCGGAGGAAAAGAGCGTCCGGTCGATATCATTCTGAATTATCTCACATACTACCCGGCACAGTTTCTGATCGCTCTTTCCCTGCTGTTCTTAAAGTAAAAAAACGAAGGTGAGACCAATATGAACAGACAAGAGATCCTGAACCATTTCCGCGATGAAGTGGATGCCATCCGCGAGGCTGGTCTATTCAAGGGCGAGGCGCCTTTCGTCTCCCCGCAGGGAGCGTATGTCACGCTGTCTGACGGACGAAAGCTTCTGTGCATGTGCGCGAACAACTATCTCGGCCTGGGCGATAATCCCCGCCTGATCGAGGCGGCAAAGCGCACCTATGACGAGAAGGGCTACGGCGTTGCCTCCGTGCGCTTTATCTGCGGCACGCAGGATATTCATAAAAGGCTGGAGCACCGCCTTTCCGCGTTTCTTGGCACAGAAGACACGATCCTCTATTCCTCCTGCTTTGACGCAAACGGCGGTCTGTTTGAAACGCTGCTGACGGATCAGGACGCCGTAATCAGTGACGAGCTGAATCATGCCTCGATTATTGACGGCGTGCGTCTGTGCAAAGCAATGCGCTTTCGCTACAAGAACAACGACATGGAAGATCTGGAAGCCAAGCTGAAAGAAGCAGACGCAAAAGGCGCTCGGATCAAGCTGATTGCCACTGACGGCGTGTTCTCCATGGACGGAATCATCTGCAACCTGAAAGGAATCTGCGATCTTGCCGATCAATACAACGCGCTCGTCATGGTAGATGACAGTCACGCGGTCGGATTCATCGGGAAAACAGGTCGCGGCACGCCGGAATACTGCGGCGTTCAGGGACGCGTGGACATCATCACCGGCACACTCGGAAAGGCGCTCGGCGGAGCCTCCGGCGGCTACACCTCCGGACGCCGTGAGATCATCGACCTGCTGCGCCAAAGAAGTCGTCCCTATCTCTTTTCAAATTCTCTTGCTCCCGCCATTGCCGGGGCAAGTCTTGAGCTTCTGGATATGCTCGAGGAAAGCTCTGCGCTTCGCGACCATCTGGAAGATGTCACAACATACTATCGCAAAAAGCTTGTAGAGAACGGATTCGATATCATCCCCGGCACTCATCCGTGTGTTCCGGTCATGCTGTATGATGAGAAGACCGCCGCGGAATTTGCCGGGCGCATGATAGACAAAGGCGTCTATGTGGTCGCGTTCTCCTACCCGGTTGTACCAAGAGGAAAAGCCAGAATCCGCACACAGGTCTGCGCTAACCATACGAAAGCGGATATCGATTTTGTCGTCAAGTGCTTCTGCGAAGTCCGCGACGAGATGCGCGAGGCAGACTTATGAAAATCGGTATCTTGTCTGATACGCATGGGCTGCTGCGTCCGGAGGTGCTCGCGGTTCTGCAAGGCTGTGACGTGATTCTGCACGGCGGCGATATCAACCGGCAGTCCGTACTGGATGCGCTTTCTGAGATTTCCCCTGTCAAGGTCGTGCGCGGCAACAACGACAAGGAATGGGCCGAGCACATCCCGTTCTCTCTGGATTTTACGCTTGGAGAAATACGCGTTTACATGACCCACAAGAAAAAAGATCTTCCGGACGATTTGTCACCGTATGATCTGGTGATCGTCGGCCATACGCACAAGTATGCTCTAAGCGAAGCTGGTGATACCGTTTTGCTGAATCCTGGTTCCTGCGGACCGCGTCGGTTCGATCAGGCGATCACGCTTGCAGTTGCGGTTGTTACGGGAAAGACTATCACCATCACAAAAATCGATATCCCGCATCAGTAATAAAAGAAGCAGTTCTCAGTTGAGAACTGCTTCTTTATTTGATTTCTTGTATCAGGCAGTTTCCTGCTTTTGTTCAAATAATGCTGCTGCTTTCTTCAGCTCGTCGCGTATCGCGATATGCTGCGGGCATACCTTTTCGCATGCGCCGCACTGGATGCAGTTGACCGCCTGCTTTCGGCCGTGACCGCCGACAAGCCAGCGCTCCTGTCCGGCCGCATATTTCAGATTATCGTACAGCGTAAACATGTTCTTGGCTGTGAACGTACCGGAGATGCCGATCTCCATCGGGCAAACCTTTGCGCAGTAATTGCAGGTCGTGCACGGGATCAGCGGGATGCGGTTGAGCGCCTCGCGCGCCTGTTCCACAGCTGCGCTCTGCTCTGCCGTCAAGCCATCAAAGTCGCGCATGAAAGAAATATTATCGTCCATCTGCGCCACATCGCTCATGCCCGAAAGCACGACAAGCACGCCCTCCAGATTCGCTGCAAAGCGAATGCCCCACGAGGCTGCGGACCGCTCAGGCTCTGCGCCTTTCAGAATCTGCTCAACACTCTCCGGCGGATTGGCAAGCAGACCGCCCTTGAGCGGCTCCATAATCACAACGGGCTTACCGTGTTTGCGCGCGACCTCATAGACGCCGCGGGACTGGATCGCCGGATTCTCCCAGTCAGCATAGTTAATCTGAAGCTGCACAAACTCCGCATCGGGGTGCGCCGTCAGAATGGCGTCCAGCTCCTCCGGCGTGGAGTGGAACGAAAAGCCGTAATGCCTGATCTTGCCCTCGGCTTTCTTCTGCGCAACGAATTCCCACATATCAAAGTCATCAAAGAAATGCGTACGAGATTCACCGAGATTGTGCAGCAGATAATTGTCAAAATATCCCGCGCCGGTTCTCTCAAGAGAAGTTTCAAACTGCTGGATCGCTTCTTCCCTGGTCTTGCAGTTGATCCAGGCAGCGTTCTTGGTGGCAAGTTGGAAGCTTTCGCGCGGATAGCGCTCGACAAGCGCCTTGCGAATGGCCTCCTCGGAGCCGTCGTACGCCCATGCGGTGTCAAAATAGGTAAAACCCGCCTCCATAAAGTGATCTACCATCACCTTTACCTGATCCACATCGATCGCTTCGTCTTTTCTCGGCAGGCGCATCAATCCAAAACCGAGCTTTTTGATCTCGTTTTCAAAGAATTTCATCAAATCGCTCCTTTCTGACACGGTGTCAACGCAAAAATTATATCGGGTTTCCGATATCGTGTCAACTTCTTTTTCCGAATTGCGGATTGTCGGAAACGAGAAGCTATGATAAAATATAGGACACACAGGCTTTCGACGATTGGGAGGATAACATGCTCAAACTCTATATGAAGCAAAAGGTGTTCTCGTGGAAAGACCGATTTACGGTCTGGGATGAATTTGAACAGGATCGATACACGGTCGAGAGCGAGTTTTTTACGCTTGGAAAGAAACTGCATATATATGATGCCTTCGGAACGGAAGTTGCGTTCATTCATCAGAAAGTGTTTTCTTTTTTACCCCGCTTTTTTGTCTATATCGGCGGAGAAAAGATCGCTGAGATCGTAAAGGAGCTGACGTTTTTCCACCCGAAATACCGCATAGAGGGGCTTGACTGGCAGATTGAGGGCGATTTCTGGGCGCATCAGTATACGATTACGAAGAACGGCGAGACAATCGTATCGCTGTCCAAGGAATGGCTTTCCTGGGGAGACAGCTATGCAATCGAGATCACGCATCCGGAGGATACCCTCCCTGCCCTAGCGGTCGTGCTGGCAATCGACTGTGTGATGGCGTCGGAGGCGGTCGCCGCTTCAGCTTCATCGTGAGAAACTCCATGAAACGAGAAAGCTTACTGCACCCGATCCCGCCGACCTATGATGAAAACTCTGAAATTCTGATCCTCGGCAGTTTTCCGTCGCCGAAGTCCCGGGAATCCGGTTATTTCTATGGTCATCCGCAAAATCGATTCTGGAAAGTCGTCGCCGCAGTATTCGCGGATAACATCCCCGCAACCGTGGCGGAAAAGCATGACTTTCTGATCCGGCATCACATCGCGGCCTGGGACGTGATTCAATCCTGTACCATCACAGGCGCATCCGACAGCAGCATCACGGATGTTGTTGTGAATGACATTTCTCCGATTTTGGAGACCGCAAACATCCGCGCCATCTATGTAAACGGCAAGACGGCTTACAAGCACTACCGGAAATACATGGAGCCCGCCACTTGCAGGGAGGCTGTATGCCTCCCCTCAACGAGCCCTGCAAACGCCGCATGGAGCTTGGAGCGCTTGACCGAAGCCTGGCGCATCATCAGAGAAACTGACACGAAAACACTTTAAGGAGGGCATTCTCATGGCACAATACGATCTGGATCGTTTCCTGAAGGGTCAGGCGCGCAACTATGATGCAGCGCTGCGCGAGATCCAAAGCGGCTGCAAGCGCAGTCATTGGATGTGGTATGTCTTTCCGCAGATTCAGGGGCTTGGATACAGCTCCACAGCGCAGTATTACGCCATCCGCGATCTCGACGAGGCGAAGGCCTATTTGCAGCATCCCGTTTTAAGAGAGCGGCTTCTGGATATCTCAGGCGCCCTTTTAAACTTAGACTCGCACAATGCCTCCGAGGTCTTCGGCTGGCCGGATGATATGAAGCTCCGCTCCAGCATGACGCTCTTCGCGGAAGCAGAGCCTGCGTGCGAAGTATTCCAGAAAGTGCTGGATCAGTATTTCCACGGAAAAAAGGACGAAAAAACACTTTCCATCTTAGCCTCGCTGTAACCGTTGATTTTTCCCCCGAAAACCGAAAAAACATCTTGAAATCACTGACAGGTTATGATATAGTACTTTTGTTATGTTAATAATCGCCTCAAAATGAAAGGATTGAATACAATGACCCCTGTCGCTATCGTGCTTACCATTCTGCAGCTTCTCTCCGGTCTGGCTGTCACTGTTATCGTTCTGATGCAGTCCGGCAAGAGCTCCGGCCTTTCCGGCGTGATCGCCGGCGGCGCTGAGACTTTTATGTCCAAGGGCAAGGCCAAGACGCTGGACGCAAAGCTTGCGAAAGCTACGAAATGGTTTGGTCTCGGTTTCGTCATCCTGACGCTCATCCTGACCGTCGTGATGAAGTGACTTTTTCAACAACATAAAAAAGATCAGAGCCAAGGCTCTGATCTTTTTTTATTCTCAGCTTTCGGGATAAACCGCGCGAACGCCGCCGATGAGCTTCGGGCGCGTGCGAGCGGCGTTCACTGCCGCCTCGCCGATCTTCTTGACCGAGAGCCGCAGCGGCACCGCAACGTGCTTCAGATGCATGCCGATAAGCGTATTGCCGATATCCAGACCGGCGTCCGCCTTTACGAACTCCACCGCAACCGGATCTTCCATCGCAGCGTATACTGCCGTGGCAAAAGAGCCGCCTGCTTTGGGCTGCGGTTTCACACATACGATCTCAAACCCGCGCTGTTCGGCGACCGAGCGCTCCACAATCAAAGCACGGTTCAGGTGTTCGCAGCACTGGGCTGCGAGCTGAAGTCCGTTCTCACGCAGAATCGGCATGATTGCCTCTACCACCTCATTCGCGGCTTCCGGCGTGGAGCCCTTGCCGATCCTCTCGCCGACAATCTCGCTGGAGGAGCAGCCGATCACAACGAGCTGCCCTTCGTGAAGCTTGGCAGTCTCGATCAGCTCTGTCAGGGCGGCAGCCGCCTGCTCATGAATGGATGTTTCCATAATCAACATCTCCGTTTCGTAGTTTCTTATGATTGTATTATAACACATCCCTATTTATTTGACAATCAGGCGAAAAACGAGTATCATAGACATGCAAAATTACCAAAGAGAGGTGCATATTATTGAAACGTTATCTCATGGTTGCACTTGCTGTACTGATGCTTCTTTGCACAGCATGCAGCAAAAAGGCAAATGACAGCGATAAAAAGGAACCTACTGTTGCTCCCACGCCCGGTCAGGCAGAGGAACCGTATGTCCCGACGGATTATGACGCACTCACCGGTCTTCCCGTCGATGCGCCGTCCGCTCTTCGTCCCTATGCGGTTATGATCAACAACATTGTCTATGCCCAACCGCAGGTCGGCACCAGCAAGGCCGCCTGGATTTATGAGATCGAGGCAGAGGGCGGTATCACCCGTATGATCGCCGTATTCAGCGATCTGAACGATGTGCCGAACATGGGCAGCATTCGCAGCGTCCGTCCCTATTATCTCAGCATTGCCAGATCCTATGACGCGATTCTCGTGCATGCAGGCGGCAGCGAGCAGGCTTACAGCGATCTCGCCACGAGCGGCTATGAGCATCTCGACGGCGTACGCGACGGCGACGCAAGCGCCGCGCTGTACTATCGCGATCCCAGCCGCGGCGCGCACGGCACGGAGCACACGCTCTTCCTGCACGCTGACCAGGTTGCCGCTTATGCCGAGAAGAGAGGCTTCCGTCTGGAGCACAAGGGCGACTACACTTCCGGTCTGAACTTCTCCGATGACGCTGCCAGCCAGGGCGTCGGCGCTGCCAACACCGTGAACGTTGCCGTCACGAAGTCCAAGACGACGAGCTTTACCTACCATGCCGACACCGGCATGTACACCGCCGCTCAGTACGGCAGCGATTACATCGACGGCGGCACGAACCAGATCGTGAACTTCGCCAATGTCATGGTCCTGAACACGACCATCAACATGACGGGCGACGAAAAAGGCCATAACGAAGTCGAAGTCACCGGCTCCGGCAGCGGCTACCTCATCACCGGCGGTCAGTATGTGCCCATCAAGTGGAGCCGCGCCGATGTCGACAGCCCGTTCACCTATACGCTGGAAAACGGTTCTCCGCTCTATCTGTCCCGCGGTGCAACCTACTGCTGCATTGTGAACAACGGTGCAAGCGTTACTTTCGCGTAATTGCAATCATAAAAGAACAGCCGAACGATCATTTCGTTCGGCTGTTTTTTTGATCCTATCAGTCCGAGAATCCGAGAACTTTGTAGTCCTGATCCTCGATTGCCTGCTTCACGGCTGCTTCGTCGATCGGCGCATTGAGCGTCACAACTGCCGTTCCTGCCTCGTGACTTACCACTGCGCTGTCGATTTCGGCAAACTTTTCAAGCGTCTTCTTGACGCGCGCTTCACAGTGCGGACACATCATGCCTTCGATTTGAATGGTTTTTTCCATAGTGGATTCCTCTCTTTCCTGATTTTCAAATATTTCATCCGGCAATCTGACCGGATCTGTTTTTTTGTCCTTGGCCGCATCGCGGAGCTTGAACAGATTCAAGCGCAGCGCATTGGTAACAACGCAGAAGCTGGAGAGACTCATGGCGGCTGCGCCGATCATCGGGTTGAGCGTCAGCCCCAACGAAACAAACGCACCGGCTGCAAGCGGGATACAAATCACGTTATAGAAGAATGCCCAGAACAGATTTTCGTGGATATTGCGCAGCGTCGCCCGGCTCAGGCGAATCGCCGCAGGGACATCCAAAAGACGGCTCTTCATCAGTACGATATCAGCGGCATCGATCGCAACGTCCGTACCGGCGCCAATGGCAACGCCCATGTCCGCACGCGTGAGGGCTGGCGCGTCATTAATGCCGTCACCGACCATCATGACCTTACCGTATTCCTGCAGCGAGCGTACCACGCTCTCTTTCCCGTCCGGCAGGACGCCTGCGATCACATGATCGACACCGGCCTCCTGACCGACCGCTTTCGCAGTCCGAATATTGTCGCCGGTCAGCATTACGACGCGAAGCCCCATATTCTGAAGCTCACGAATCGCCTGCGGGCTGTCTGCTTTTATGGTATCCGCAACCGCAATCATACCGAGCAGACGATTATCCGCAGCAAACAGAAGCGGTGTTTTGCCGCAAGCGGACAGTTCGTC
This sequence comes from uncultured Eubacteriales bacterium, assembly GCA_900316745.1. Taxonomy (GTDB): domain Bacteria; phylum Bacillota; class Clostridia; order Oscillospirales; family Oscillospiraceae; genus CAG-103. The sequence goes on from ONEB01000003.1 coordinate 95,767, forward strand.
AGCAGCTTTGCTCATTCGTTCAGGTACAGAGACCTGATTTGCAATATACTTCATACTGCCGCCGCGCAAAAGCACACCGTCAAGCTTCGCAGAGAGACCGTTTCCGGGGAGGGAATGAAAATCCGCTACCTCAGGAGCACTGAACCGGCGGATCCCGGCTTCCTGTACAATCGCCTTTGCGAGCGGATGCTCGCTGCCGCGCTCCAGCGCATACGCCAGATTGAGAAGCTGATCTTCCGCAACACCGTCTGCCGGAAGAACGTCCGTCACGCGCGGCTCTCCGCTTGTGATTGTACCGGTTTTGTCCAGAACGACGATCTGGGTCTTCCCAGTCTCTTCAAGAGAAACTGCTGTCTTAAACAGAATGCCGTTCTTCGCGCCCAGCCCGTTGCCGACCATAATGGCGACAGGCGTTGCAAGACCAAGCGCGCAAGGGCAGCTGATGACGAGCACGGAAATTCCGCGCGCCAGCGCAAAGCTGAATTCTTTCCCGAGCAGGAGCCAGATGATCGTCACAACCACTGCGATGCTGATCACAGCCGGAACAAACACGCCGGACACCCGATCCGCGATCTTGGCAATCGGCGCTTTCGTCGCGGCAGCGTCGCTGACCATTCTGATGATCTGCGAAAGCGTCGTGTCTTCGCCTACGCGAGTCGCCTCACAGCGCAGAAAGCCGGATTGGTTGACCGTTGCAGCCGAAACCGCATCGCCGACCGCCTTATCGACCGGAATGCTTTCTCCGGTCAGCGCCGCTTCATCTACAGCGCTGGCGCCCGAAAGAACAACGCCGTCTACCGGAATATTCTCTCCGGGGCGCACCACGAACACGTCGCCTTTTTTAACCTGCTCGACGGGCAGCGATATCTCCTCTTCGCCGCGGATCACAGTGGCCGTCTTCGGCGCAAGCTGCATGAGACTCTTCAGCGCATCAGTCGTCTTCCCTTTTGCGTTTGCCTCCAGCATCTTGCCGACCGTGATGAGCGCAAGAATCATGGCAGCGGACTCAAAATAAAACCCGTGCATATAGTTCATGACGGCGACCGCGTTTCCATCCAGCTGCGCGCGCGTCATCGCAAACAGCGCATAGGTGCTCCAGACAAAGGATGCAGAAGATCCGAGCGCGACAAGCGTATCCATGTTCGGTGCGCCATGCGACAGACTTCGAAAGCCGCTGATAAAGAATTTCTGATTGATGACCATCACGATAATCGCAAGCAGCATCTGCGCAAGTCCCATCGCAATGTGGTTATCCTCAAAAAATGCCGGCAGCGGCCATCCCAGCATCATGTGACCCATGGAGATATACATCAGGACAAGCAAAAAGCCGAGCGACGCAATCAGGCGTCGTTTCAGCTTCGGCGTCTCCGTATCGCGTAGCGCATCAACAGCAGAAGCTGACGATACCTGCGCTTTGTCAGCGCCTTTCAAAGAAGCGCCGTACCCGGCATCCGTAACAGCCGCAATGATCTCCTGTGCAGAGGCTGTGCCCTCCACGCCCATGGAGTTCGTGAGCAGACTTACAGAGCACGACATTACGCCGGGAACCCTGGAGACCGCTTTCTCCACACGGGCGCTGCAGGCAGCGCAGCTCATGCCCGTTACGTTATACTGTTTCATTTAACCTTCCTCGATCCCCGTCACGGTGAAATCCAGCAGCTCGATGGTGCGGCGGAGTCGGGTGTCATCAATCGGGCGGTCATAGGACACAACCGCCAGATTCTTTTTCAGATCCACTTCACACGAGGCGCCGTCTATCTTGTTCACATGACGCTCTACGCTGTTTTTGCAGTTTTCGCAGTGCATGCCTTCGATATGCACGATCTTTTTCCCGATCACAGGTCCGTCCAGCACCTTCTTCTCCTCGCGGATCACTTCGCCGCCGCCACCGCAGCAGCCGCCCTCGCCTTTCAGATGCCTGGCGCTGGAACGCACCGCAAAGAAAACCACCACCGCCACGACAAGAATGATGATAACAGTCGCAGGATTCATACTATGCCTATCCTTTCTGAATGATTATCGCATCAGCTTTTGGAGCGTTGTCACGAGCTCATCGATCACTTCATCATCGCCCGCGCGAATATCGCGCACAACGCAATGCCGGATGTGGCTCGCAAGCAACTCTTTGTTAAAAGAATTGATCGCCGCATTCGCAGCGGCAGACTGTGTCAGGATATCGGGGCAGTACGCGTTTTTCTCCAGCATTCCTTTCAGGCCCCGGATCTGACCCTCGATGCGATTTAAGCGATTGAGGAGTTTTTTGCGCTCTTCCTCAGATCGCATCGTATGTTTTTCATCCGCTGCGCAGCAACAGCACTTCTCATTCTCAGCCATGCATGTCACCTCGTTTCAATAAATACCCCCTAGGGGTGTATTTAGTATATACCCGTAGGGGGTATCTGTCAAGGCATATTTTTTTGAGTACCCAGCATCGCTCCAAAACGCATTACATAACAGACGGAGCAGCGTCATATACATGATGCAAGAGTACCTTGGGAGTGATGGAATTTGCGAAATCAGATCGAAGATCGCGCTCAGAAACTGGGGCTTTATATGATTGAAAACAATGCGACGGTACGCGCTGCCGCAGCTCAATTCGGCGTCAGCAAATCGACCGTACACAAGGACCTTACAGAACGCCTCTGTCGGATCGACCCTGCGTTGTTTGAGCAGGTTCGAAAGGTGCTGGAACAGAACAAAGCGGAAAGGCATATCCGCGGCGGCTTGGCGACAAGACGAAAATACAGAGGAACCGCGTAATACATAGACCATACGATTTCGGATAAACTACGTCCGAAGGTGATAAACATGACGAACAAAAGATGCGGGCGGCAGACAGTCACATTGTCCTCCCCTCCTGTTATGACTGCTTCCGCCGCGATTGTGGGTCAGAAAGAAGGCAGCGGTCCGATCAAGGATCGCTTCGATCAAACGGAACCTGACGCCTATTTCGCCCAGAAAACATGGGAGAAGGGTGAAAGCAGCATGTTTGAGCGCTGCTTGAATCTTGCCTGCAAAAAGTCAAATATACAGCCTAATCAATTGGATTATATTTTTTCCGGCGACCTGCAAAACCAGTGCGCCGGTGCAGCTTATGCAATGCGCAGCACCAACGCGCCGTATTTCGGTTTGTACGGTGCCTGTTCCACAATGGCTGAATCACTGGCGCTGGCAGCCATGATGATCGACGGCGGTTACGCGCACAGCTGCGCCGCAATCACGGGATCACATTTTTGTACTGCCGAGCGTCAGTATCGATTTCCGCTCGGATACGGCGGCGTCAGAACGCCGACAGCGCAGTGGACCGTGACCGGTTCCGGTTGCGTGATTGTATCAGACAGAGGGCCCGGACCGGCTATCACATCCATCACCGCCGGCAAAATCATTGATCTCGGTATAAAGGATATCAGCAACATGGGAGCCGCTATGGCGCCCGCTGCTTATGATACGCTGAAAACCCATTTTGAGGATACAGGACGAAGCCCGGAGGATTATGATCTGATTGTAACCGGCGACCTTGGTCATCTAGGCCATCCCATTGTGTCAGAGCTGTTTCAGCAGGACGGCGTAACCCTGACAAACTATGATGACTGCGGCCGCATCATCTTCGATCGAGAAAAGCAGGATGTGCACGCGGGCGGATCCGGCTGCGGATGCAGCGCGGTCGTGCTCGCCGGACATCTGATGCGGCAAATGCAGGAGGGCAAGCTGCATAAGCTGTTATTTGCAGCGACAGGCGCGCTCATGTCCCCCACCACATCCATGCAGAAAGAGAGCATTCCGGCGATATGCCACGCTGTGAGCATCGAGGTGAGACAAGCATGATGATCTTAAAAGCATTCATAATCGGCGGCATTCTCTGCGGCATCGGGCAAATCATTCTGGACAAAACGAATCTGACACCGGCAAGGATTCTGACGCTCTATGTGGTCTCAGGCGTTGTGCTCAGCGCATTGGGATTATATCAGCCGCTGGCAGATTTTGCGGGCGCAGGCGCAAGCGTACCGCTCACCGGATTTGGTCATCTGCTCGCTAAGGGCATCCGGGAAGCAGTGCATCAAAGCGGCGCGCTTGGGATCTTTACCGGAGGATTGGAAGCGTCTGCAGGCGGGATATGCGCAGCCGTAACAGCAGCACTCGTCATGTCGATTCTGTTCCGCGCAAAATCGAAGCAATAAAAAACTCCCCCGAATGGGGGAGTTTTTTTGAAAGGTTTTAGATCTGATCAGCAGCGGCAGCCTTACCGGCTTCGAGAGCCTTCATGTTGCCGGGCAGGAACTTGGCCTTGCGCTCGCCAAGCTCGATGCGGATCGCTTCACTCATGAGCTCGTCGCTGACGATGGGCTCGGCAGCCATCAAAGCGCCGAGGATCGCAACGTTCGCGCCCTTGGGGTTCTTGATCTCCTCAGCGATACGCTGGGCGTCGCAGTAGACAACCTTAATGTCGTCACGCTCGGCCTTGCGGTCGATGATGGAGCTGTTGATCACGAGGATGCCGCCGGGCTTCACCTTGCTCTCGAACTTGTCGAGAGACGGACGGTTCATAGCGACGATGCAGTCGGCCATGTCAACCAGCGGGGAGCCGACCGGCTCGTCGCTGACGGTGACAGAGCAGTTCGCCGTGCCGCCGCGCATCTCAGGGCCGTAGGAAGGCAGCCAGGAGACGTGCTTGCCGTCGAGCATGCAGGCCATGGCGAGGAACTTACCGATCAGGAGCATGCCCTGACCGCCGAAACCGGCAAAAATAAACTGTTTCATCATGATTATTCTGCCCCCTTATCCTTCTTAACACCCAGCGGGTAGTAAGGAATCATGTTCTCTTCCAGCCAGGTCATAGCCTCGACCGGGCTCAGGCCCCAGTTGGTCGGGCAGGTAGACAGGACTTCGATCAAGCAGAAGCCCTTGCCTTCCATCTGATACTTGAAAGCCTTGGCAATAGCAGCCTTGGTCTTGCGGATGTTGGCGGTGGTGTTGACCGCGCAGCGCTCGATGTAGTAGGAGCCGGGAACCTGCGCGAGCATCTCGGAGACCTTCAGAGGAGCGCCGCACCAGGCTTCGTCACGACCGCGCGGGCTGGTGGTGGTCTTCTGGCCGACGAGAGTCGTCGGAGCCATCTGGCCGCCGGTCATGCCGTAAATCGCGTTGTTGACGAAAATGGTGCAGATCTTCTCGCCGCGGTGCGCAGCGTGAACAATCTCAGCAGTACCGATGGAAGCGAGGTCGCCGTCGCCCTGGTAGGTGAAAACCAGAACGTCCTTGCCGACAACGCGCTTCGCGCCGGTGGCAACTGCGGGAGCACGGCCGTGAGCAGCTTCGTACATATCGCAGTTAAAGTAGTCATACGCAAAGACGGAGCAGCCAACAGGCGCAACGCCGATGACCTTGCCGTCGAGATTCATCTCGTCGATGACTTCAGCGACCAGACGATGAATAATACCATGGTTGCAGCCCGGGCAATAATGGAACGTCTTGTCGGTCAGCAGCTTGGTTTTCTCAAAAACAACCTGGCTCATTTATTTGCCCTCCTTCATGCTCTTGATCTTGGCCTTGACTTCGTCAACGGTCGGCATCTCGGAGCCGAGGTGACCGAAGAAGTCGATCGGCGTAGCACCGTTAAGCGCAAGCTTAACGTCCTGAAGCATCTGGCCTTCGTTCAGCTCAACGTCGAGAACAGCCTTCACGCTGGGAGCGGTGCAGGCAGACTTGACAGCCTCATAGGGGAACGGCCAAACGGTGATCGGACGAACCAGACCAACGTTGATGCCCTCAGCCTTGAGCTCATCGATCGCGGACTTCGCGATACGAGCAACCGTACCGAAAGCGGTGATGATGTACTCAGCGCCTTCGACGTTGTAGTACTCCCACTGCTGCTCGTTGGCTTCGATCTCACGATAGATCTTCTGCAGCTTCGCATTGTGGACAGACAGCGTCTCGGTGTCGATGTAGATGGAGTTGATGACGCCGCGCTTCTCGGGATCGTCGCCGGGCTTCCAGCCGGTGCAAGCCCAGGGCTTCTTCTCGGGATCGATCTTGAAATCGACCATCTCGGGCATTTCCACAGGCTCCATCATCTGAGCAATGATGCCGTCAGCGAGGAACAGAACGGGAACGCGATACTTCTCAGCCTTATCGAACGCATACATCATGATGTCGATGGCTTCCTGCACGGAGGCAGGAGCATAGGTGATCAGGTGATAGTCACCGTTGCCGCCGCCCTTGACGCCCTGCAGATAGTCGCCCTGAGAGGCCTGGATGTTGCCGAGGCCGGGGCCGCCGCGCATGACGTTGAGAATGACGCAGGGAAGCTGCGCGCCAGCGCAGTAGGAGATGCCTTCCTGCTTCAGGCTGACGCCGGGGCTGGAAGAAGAGGTGATGGCGCGAGCGCCGGTGCCGGCAGCGCCATAGATCATGTTGATTGCCGCGACTTCGCTCTCGGCCTGCAGGAAGCAGCCGCCGACTTCGGGCATACGCGCGGACATGTACTCAGGAATCTCCGTCTGCGGAGTGATGGGGTAACCGAAGAAATAACGTGCGCCAGCACGAATGGCAGCCTCAGCGATGGCCTCGCTGCCTTTCATAAGCTCCAATGCCATGTTGAACCCTCCTTAAACTTCTTCTTTTTCAACGCGGATGACCACGTCAGGACATGTCAGCGCGCAGGAAGCACAGCCAATGCACTTCTCCGGAGCAACGACAGTCGCCGGGTGATAACCCTTCGCGTTGAGTTTGTCTTTGGCCAACTCAATGATCTTCATGGGGCAGGCACGGGCGCACAGACCGCAGCCTTTGCAAAGATTCTCATTGATTGTCACCAGTCCATGAAATTTTGCCATTTTGCTACCTCTTTTCTATTAAAGATTGCATAAACCTTCTATGTAAACCGCGCAAAGCGGATCTACACCAAACATCAAAGACTGTGGATGTAACTCTCCCAGTCGCGCTTCATGTAGATGTCGATCGGCATCAGCTCGCCGTAATACTTGGGATCGTGTCCCTCGGAAGCAAAGATATCGAGCATCTCTTTCTTGCCGGTCGTATACAGGACGGGAACGCCGGTACGCTCCGTGACCTTTTTGAGCATCTCGTAGCCGTCACGCAGCTCGTCAGGACGCGTCATGGTCTGGAGGTTCGTGTTATTGATCATGCCGGTAATCTTCAGGCGGGAATGAATCTGCATTTCCTCCTGAAGCTTGATGATCTTTTCCACCGTTCCTGCAAGCGGGCGGCGGATATTCACAACATTCAGCACTTCCAGCTGGTCCGGAGCAAGCTCCATGAAATCAGCATGATAACGTCCCAGCGCAGTTGAGCCGACGGCATCGCCGCCGACGTCAAAAACAACAGTATCCCAGTTGAGCGCGAAAGCAGACGCGACCTCAGCCGGGAGGGAAAGTGTTTCAATACCAGAACATGCAAAATTCGGGGATACCAGCCGGATCTCCTTCTGACTCACCATCTTGCCGCGCTCCGTGAGGCGGAAGTAGGTGTTGACCATATCCAAATCGATCAATTCGGTCTTGCCGGTCTCGGCAGCTTTGAACGCAAAGTTCAGCGCGAGCTCACTCTTGCCGCTGCCGTAATTGCCGATCAAGACAAACATTTTTTTCAAAGAAAGACGCCCCTAACGTTCAATGAATTCATTCAATATAAACCAATATGATAGTACCACATGTAGAAAAAATCGTCAACATGTTCAAACGACGGTGAAAAATCTTTAATGGTTTTTGAAAATAATCATAAAAATTTTGATATTGTTCTGACTAATAGATGCCAATCACACTTCTATCTCGATTATATCTAGAATAGCATTGTATTTTGAACAAATACTGTGATGTATGTCACAAAATATTGGTCGATTCGTTCCAAATCAAACGTGAATACATGCAATTTGATATGAGTAAATTCGTAATTCTTTACGTTTTCCGTAAAAAAGAATCGTTCGACAAGATAATCGAACGACACATCAAAAGATTCAAATTATCAAATTATTTTCCTCAGAGCAATGCTTCATCTGTATTCGGCAGGTTCTCATGCAGCATTTTTCTGAGCGCAGAGATCGCGCGGCGCTCAAGACGTGAGACCTGCACCTGTGATACACGCAGAATCTTTGCGGTATTCTGTTGTGTCAGGCCGCGATAAAAGCGCAGCGCGATTACTTCCTGCTCACGAGGCGTCAGCATTCCAACCGCCTGCCGCAGCGCCGCATATTCCAGCATTCGCTCCTCGCTGTTGTCGCTCACGATCTGCTCCAGTGAAAAACCCGTTTCGTCGTCTGTCTCCTGCAGAGACTGTGCAAATCCGGTCGCGGTTTCGGCGGCTGCGATCTCCTCCGGTTCCAATCCGCTTTTTTCCGCAATCTCGCTGAGTGTCGGTTCCCTGCCCAGCTTCTGTTCAAGTTCTCCGCGAATATGCCGAATTTTCGAAGCGCGCTCTTTCATGCCCCGACTCACTTTCACAATACTGTCATCCCGAAGAAATCGCAAAATTTCCCCCGTAATCTTCGGAACCGCGTATGTGGAAAACTGCGTCCCGTACGACAGATCAAATCCCTGGACCGCTTTCAGAAAACCGACGCTTCCCAGCTGAAACAGGTCGTCCGGCTCATATCCTCTGCCGAAAAATCTTCTGGCGACGCTCCAGATCAGTCCCGTATTGTTCTCGACCAGCTGCTCCAGTGCCTGTTGATCTCCGCTGCGCGCTTTTTGCAGCAGCGAGATATTGTCCTCTGTCATGAGCCGCGATGCCGGATGCGGCGCCGCATCGTGACCGTCGTCCCCTTACCGGCTGTGGAACGCACACGCAGCGAATCCATGAAGCTCTCCATGATCGTAAAGCCCATCCCGCTTCGTTCGCTGCCGCCGGTCGTATAGAGCGGCGTTCTGGCACGCTCTACATCTGCAATTCCGACGCCATGATCCTTTACGACCAGCTCCAATACAGAATCTGGAAGAATTCTGGCGCGGATATGTATGGTTCCGATCTCGTCCGGATAAGCATGTACAACCGCGTTCGTCACCGCCTCAGAAACCGCCGTTTTAATGTCTCCGAGCTCCGCAAGCGTCGGGTCCAGCTGTGAAACAAAAGCTGCGACCGCAGCGCGCGCGTATCCCTCGTTCACACTGCGCGCCGGAAACTCGATCTTCATGTAGTTTTCCGCGTTCATATTTTTCCACACTCCTTTTTGCTGTCCTGAATCATTGCGGCAAGTCCTGCGATCTCCAGCACCCGCATGACCTGCGCATTTGCGCTCTGGATCGCTGTGCCGCCGCCCATCTGCCGCATCAGGCGCTCAGATTTCAGGATCACCGCGATCCCGGAACTGTCCATGAAGGACAGATCTGAAAAGTCCAGCACACACTGCCGCGGCATATATTCCTCCACTGCCATTTCCACCGCATTCATCGCTGCGGACGCCGCGGCATGATCCAGCTCTCCGATGAGACGTATCGTCAGTATTCCGTTTTGATATTCCACTGTTGATCGCATGGTTTCGCCTCCCGCCGTTGTCTTCTGCGAATAAAAAAAGCACTGTATCCGATTGCTCGAATACAGTGCTATCATATCTTGTGCTGCGCGGTAAATTTGTAGAACGCTGAGACTCAGCCGAGATTTTTCAGGCTCTCTTCCAGATTATCAATCAGCGCTTTTGCTTTCTCCGCGCGGTCACGCTCCGTCTGCACGACCTGCTCCGGCGCTCTGGAGACAAACGATTCATTGGAAAGCTTGCGCATCTGATTATCATAATTCTTGCGCGCTTTCTCCAGTTCCTTCTCCAGACGTGCGCGCTCTTTTTCCAGATCGACCAGCTCCGCCATCGGCATATAGAGCTTTGCTTCATCCGTGACGACAGAAACCATCTTGTCCGCGTCAGCGGGAACGGCATCGGCAAGCGTAATATGGTCGGCATAGGCCAGCTTGCAGATATACATCTCCCCTGCCGCAAACGCCTCCGGACGCTCGGCAACGATAATCAGAGAAGCTTTCTTGCTGGGCGGCACATTCATCTCTGCGCGGCGGCTGCGCACGCCCTTGATGGCAGCCATGACCATCTCGAAGTCCTGCTCCTCCTGCGGGAACGCAAGCGCCTCGTCGAACTTCGGATACTCCGCGACCATGAGCGCTTCTCCGTCATGCGGCAGCGCCTGCCAGATCTCCTCCGTGATAAACGGCATGAACGGATGCAGAAGCTTGAGGATCTGGGTCAGCACATACAGGAGCACCTGCTGCGCGCTGCGGTTTTTCGCCTCATCGCCGCTGTTCAGGCGGGGCTTTGTGAGCTCAATATACCAGTCACAGTAGGTATCCCAGATGAAATCATAGATCTTTGCCGCTGCGATGCCAAGCTCGTATTTATCGAGGTTGTCGCAGACTTCCTTGCTCAAAGAATTGAGCTTCGAGAGGATCCACTTGTCTTCAAGCTCAAGCGTCTGGGGCAGCTCGTTTTTCTCGATCGTAAGATTCATCATCACGAAGCGAGAGGCATTCCAGAGCTTGTTGGCAAAGTTGCGCATGGCGCCGCACTTTTCAATATAAAAGCGCATATCATTTCCGGGACTGTTGCCTGTGACAAGGTTGAAGCGCAGCGCGTCGGCGCCATAGGTCTCCGCCATCTCCAGCGGATCGATGCCGTTGCCGAGAGACTTGGACATCTTGCGGCCCTTGTCATCCCGCACGAGGCCGTGGATGAACACCTTGTGGAACGGCACTTCCTTCATCTGCTCCATGCCGGAGAAGATCATGCGCGCGACCCAGAAGAAGATGATATCATAACCGGTCACCATGACGGTCGTCGGATACCAGTAAGCGAGATCCTCCGTTTTATCCGGCCAGCCGAGCGTGGAGAAAGGCCAGAGCGCGGAGCTGAACCAGGTGTCCAGCACGTCTTCCTCCTGATGGATGTTTTTGCTGTGGCACTTTTCGCATTCGCAGGCATCGGTGCGGGAGACCGTGATATGACCGCAGTCATCGCAGTACCACGCGGGGATCTGGTGTCCCCACCAGAGCTGGCGGGAGATGCACCAGTCATGCACATTCTCCATCCAGTTGTAATAGGTTTTGCTGAAGCGCTCCGGAACAAACTGAATTCTGCCGTCACGCACACAGTCGATTGCGGGCTGTGCCAGCGGCTTCATCTTCACAAACCACTGCGGGCTCGTCATCGGCTCCACGATTTCTCCGCAGCGATAGCAGCAGCCGACATTGTGGCTGTAATCCTCCACCTTGACAAGGTAGCCTTCTTTTTCAAGGTCAGCAACAATGGCTTTGCGCGCCGCATCGCGGTCAAGCCCGTTATACTTGCCGCCGTTGATGACATGCGCGTCCTCGTCGAAGATCAGGATCTGCTCGAGATTGTGACGCAGACCGACCTCGTAGTCGTTCGGGTCGTGGCAGGGCGTCATTTTAACAGCGCCGGTGCCGAAGCCCAGCTCGACGTAATCATCCGCGACGATTGGGAGCTTGCGGCCGACGAGCGGCAGGATCGCGTTTTTGCCGACGAGGTGCTGATACCTCTCGTCATCCGGATGCACCGCAACGCCGGAGTCGCCAAGCATCGTCTCCGGACGCGTCGTTGCGATGATGAATTCCTCATCGCTGTCCTCAATCGGATAGCGGATGTGCCAGAAATGGCCCGGCATATCCTTGTATTCGACCTCAGCGTCAGAGAGTGCCGTGCGGCAGTGCGGGCACCAGTTGATGATGCGGTTGCCCTTATAGATAAGGCCTTTTTCATAGAGCTCGCAGAACGTCTCGCGGACAGCGCGGGAGCAGCCCTCGTCCATGGTGAAGCGGCTGCGCGTCCAGTCGCAGGAAGCGCCGAGCACCTTCTGCTGCTCTACGATCCGTCCGCCGTATTTGTTCTTCCACGCCCAAACGCGCTCCAGGAACTTATCACGGCCGAGATCGTGGCGCGTCAGACCCTCCTCCTTGCGGAGGTTCTCCTCAACCTTGATCTGCGTCGCAATACCGGCGTGGTCATATCCGGGCAGCCAGAGTGCGGAATAGCCCTGCATTCTCTTATAGCGCGTCAGCACATCCTGCAGCGTGGCGTCCAGCGCGTGGCCCATGTGCAGCTGACCCGTTACGTTCGGGGGCGGCATGGAGATGCAAAACGACTTTTTTTCGGGATCGGGCTTTGGCGTAAAATAGCCGCCCTTTTCCCACATGTCGTAGATCTTCTTTTCGACCTGCTTCGGATCATACACTTTCGGCAGTTCCTTCATGTGTGTCTCCTCCTTCGTTTGTCGTCCTTCGGGACAAAAAAACGCCCCGAAACAGAAATTGTTTCAGGGCGATCGTATAACCGCGGTACCACCTGAATTCCGTGCTGAAAAGCGCGGCACTCTTGCCTCTGTATCGGGAGGACCCGTCCCGCTCTACTGCTGGTTCAAGCGGGCTGCTCCGGGGCGACTTTCTTCTCCGACATTCCAAAGGCTCACACCAACCGCCTTCTCTCTGAGGTCTGTCGGGGAATACTCCTCCCCATCTGCGCATTAATGAGAAAATTATATTGCATTTTATAGAAATTGTCAAGGGACGGATTCTATGCCTGCAGGCATAGAATTTGGTTGCTATATACCGATTTATATGATAAAATATCTAAAAATCTGCATGCAATTGCGGAAGGAGACTGAATAATGAAAGTAAATGTGATCATGTTCAGCCCGGCAGGCGGAACAGCAAGAACCGCTGAGATACTTGCACGAGAGCTTGGAACGCTGACCGGCGCTGTTGATATCGCGGAGCACGATGTCTTTTATGAGGGAATTCGTGCTGACGCCGAGTCCATTGCTGTCGTTGCCATGCCCTGTTACGGCGGCCGCGTGCCTCAGCTTGCCGCAGAACGCTTCCGGAAAGTCAACGGCAACGGCGCAAAAACCGTTCTGCTCTGCGTTTACGGCAACCGCGCGTATGAGGATACGCTGGTCGAGATGGAAGATCTTGCCAAGGAGCGTGATTTTGACGTAATCGCCGGTGTCGCAGCCATCGCGCAGCACTCAATCGTCAGTAGTATCGGCGCTGGTCGTCCTGATTCTTCGGATGCCGCGAAGCTGAAAGACTTCGCACAGAAAATCCTCGCCAAGCTCGAGGCCGGTGATAACAGCAAGCCGCGCCTTCCCGGCAAGCGTCCTTACAAAAAAGCGATGGGCAAGCTCGGTCTTGTTCCGCATGCCACCAAAGGCTGTCTTTATTGCGGTACCTGCGCGAAAAAATGTCCTGTTCAGGCGATCGACATTGATAAGATTTTCGGCGCAAGCAGAAGAAAATGCATCTCCTGCATGCGTTGTGTGGCAAACTGCTCCGTCGATGTGCGCAAGCTCAATGCGCTGGAGCTTAAGCTCGTGGAGGCCAAAATCAAAAAGGAGGCTTCGAGCCGCAAAGAGCCCGAACTCTTCCTCTAATACATCCGAGACATGTAAAATGGCTCGCACCAAATCGGTGCGAGCCATTTTGATATATCTGCGATTATTCGAAATCCAGCACGCGCAGCATGCGAACCAGCGTGAGACGGTTGCGGATAGCGGCGGAGATGGGCAGCATCTCGTCCGTAAGGGCAGGATCAATGCCGATATGCTCCGGCAGATACTTGGAGCCGCATGCCTTGTACAGGGCTTCCAGTTCCTCAGCGGGAGGAATCGTTGCGATTATCTCTTTGATCTCGTCCCAGTGATCCACAATGTTCTGCGGATCGAACTTGCCGAGAATGTCATCAGCGTTCTCCTTGATGATGCCGGCAGCAAGACGATCGCCGAACTTCTCGCGGATCCAAGCTTCCGTGAGCGGCTCAAAGGGCTTTGCTTTCGGCGTCTTTTTCGCGAGCTCATGATAGAGCTTGGCGCAAAGATAGGTGCCGACACCGACGCATTCGCCATGGATGCCCTCGGCTCCCTCAAAGCGAGGCGGCTGCATCTCAACAAGGTGCGCCATCAGATGCTCAGCACCGGAAGCGGCGCGCGAGTGGTTCAGAAGCTGCATCGTAAGACCGGACTTCATCTGCGCCATGGTCATGGCCTCGTGATCGGCCTCGCCGGTAGCGGCATACTTATCCGCGGCAGCGCGCATAATATCGAGCGCTTCATCGGCAAGATCCGCAACCATCGGGCAGAAATACTCGTCCGCAACAAGGCGGGAGATCTTCCAGTCAACGCGGGAGATATACTTGGCAAGAATATCATTGATGCCGCTGGCGACCAATCTCGCAGGAGCACCGGCAATGATATCCAGATCCGCAACGACAAGGATCGGCGCGCACATAGGGATGGACTTTTTCTGACCATCGATGATGACGGAGCAAATATTAGCAGTAAAGCCGTCAGAGGAGGCAAGCGTCGGGATCGCAACAAAGGGGATGCCGAGCTTGAACGCGGGATAGCGGCCAAAGTCCATGATCGTACCGGCACCAAACGCAACAATGACCTCGGGATTATCAAGATCTTTCATCATCGCTTCAATCTGAATGTCCTCAGAACGCAGACCTTTGCCCTCAAGAACGATCTCCTGATCGGCAGCAACGTGCTTACCCTCGGTCAGCTTATAGATATTCGTGTCATAGACAACCGTACGGCGTTTCCCGGCAAGACCGACATCCGCCATGTACTGCTCGAAATTGGCAAGAGCATTGTACTCCACAACGACCTTCTTGGTCTCCAGAGTATGCTCTCTTCCGCATACACATTTGCCGGTGTAGCGCTCGCAATCCAAAATCATAGCGTTTTCCCTCCTGAATCTGTTTTCATTGCTGGACCACACTGCTTACAAATTGTAAAAGCAGCATTTCTGACTTTTATATCATAGCAAAGCAGAACCTTTGTGTCAATCCAAAATCCTTTCATGCTCTGCGCGATTCACCTGATCACCGTGCGATTAACGCTAGAAAAACGACTTCGCTATATTTCATTATGCGATTCCTAATCTGTTCCAGAAACTTCAGTATTTAGCAGTATTGGTGACAATATGGTAAATATATAATTAAAAATTAAGATATTTTTGAACAATATTTGTAACTCTCAAATTGACTTCTGTTCAAAACCGGAATAGAATAATAATTACACAACTAACGTCTGCTTCATTTGCAGATGTGAAATATCAAAAGGAGTGAAATCAATGAAGAAATCCCGCAAGCTTCTGTGTCTCCTGCTGTCGCTCGTTATGGTGCTGGCTCTGCTGCCGACCATGGCGCTCGCAGCGGATGATCCTGCAGGAGAACCTGTCGGCGCATCCGACGCACAGCCTGAGGGCGTCATCTCCGACATCGTTGATGTTGTGGTTGATGCCTCCATCCCTTCCTATGGCGTTTATGTGAAGAATCCGCTTGGACTGCCGGCTTCCGGCGCTCAGCTCATTCTCACCGAGCAGAACAAGCTGCTCGACGGCACGATCGGTGCAGGCAAGTCTTACCGCTTTACGGCAAACGCTCTGGGTCTGATCCTGATCCCGAAAAGCCTGACTGCGACCTACACGCTTTCCGCGACCTGGCAGTCTCCCCTGCTTGGCATTAAGTTTATCTCCCTGCCCGGCCTGACCTGGTCTGTGAGCATCGCTCCCGACATTGATCTGATCACGGTGTATCCGATCCCCGATATCGGTCTGAATCTCACCGACCATATTGCTTACATCGAGGGTTATCCGGATGGAACCGTTCGTCCGACCGGTTCTCTGACCCGCGCCGAAGCCGCTGCGATGATTTACCGCGTTTTTAAGCCGGGTATGCTCAAGGAAGGCAATCTCAATCAGTTCAGCGACATGAAAGGTCATTGGGCGCAGAAATATGTTGCCGCTCTGGCTGACAAGGGCGTAATCAACGGCACCTCCGAAACGACCTTCACCCCCAACGCCGCAATCAAGCGTCAGGAGCTGTTCACGATGATCGGCCGCATGTTCGGTGAAGCCTACACCACCGACGGCATCATCGGCAATACTTTCGCCGATATCGGCAGCGGCTACTACGTCCGCTTCATCAATCTGCTGTATACCCTCGGCCTTGTGCAGGGCGACAATGACACAACTGTTCGCCCGGCAGACAACATTACGCGTGCCGAGACCGCAGCGCTTCTGAATCGACTGCTGCTTCGCAGCCCTGCAAACGAGAGCTCCAGCACCGTTGACAATGCCAAGGTCTGGCCGGACAATCCGGTTGGCGCCTGGTATTACGCCGACATCATGGAAGCCTCCAACTCCCACAATTACACCCTCGATGTCAAGGTCCTCACGATGGGAAGCCACTTCGTCGAGCACTGGACTGAGATCAAGTAATCTGTGGTTCATAAGTAAAGAAGCTGCCTTATCTGGGCAGCTTCTTTTTTCCAACGAAAAGGCCACCCTTTCGGGTGGCCTTTTCGTTGGAGCTGCTGGGCGGATTCGAACCGCCGACCTCATCCTTACCAAGGATGCGCTCTACCGACTGAGCTACAGCAGCACAGTATAAATCCCGCGGAGCGTGAACTCCGCGGGATGGCGACCGAGAAGGGACTTGAACCCTCGACCTCTAGCGTGACAGGCTAGCGTTCTAACCGACTGAACTACTCGGCCTTGCGTTTCAGCGCTTGATTATAATAGCACGCGCTGTTGATAAAGTCAAGTGTTTTTTCTGATTTTTTTGACTTTTTTTATCCGCCATAATGATGATCTGAGGAGAGGCCGCACAGACTGCAGCCTCTCCCCTATACTGCCTAGAAAGACTCAGACGCGGTCTTCCAGGAATTCGACAACCTGACGCACGGTCTTGAAGTCGCCGACAGCTTCATCGGTGATGACGATATCGAACTCATCCTCGATGGAGGTCACGAGCTCAACAAAGTCGAGAGAATCCGCTTCAAGATCCTCGAGAATGTTGGTATCCATGGTAATGGTCGCCGGGTCCAGCTCAAGCTGATCGGCCAGAATGTCTCTTACCTTTTCAAAGATCATTTTGAGGTCCTCCTTCTGTTGATGACGGCATATTAGCTCCACTCACGGCTCGCAGGCTTGTTGCTGCGCTGCGGCTGCGTGGGACGTTCATAAGAAACAACGACGCGGCGGTTCGGCTCCGTACCGGTAGAGCTGGTGGACACGCCTTCGTAGTTCTGCAGAGCGGTGTGGATCACATGGCGCTCATAAGAGTTCATCGGCTCAAGCGCCATGCTGCGCTTATACTTCAGAACCTTCGCCGCCATTTTCTCGGCGAGACGAACGAGAGAATCCTCACGCTTGGCGCGATAGCTCTCAGCGTCCACGCTGATGTGCATGTGCTTTTCTCCGCCGCGATTCACGGCATAGTTCGTCAGATGCTGAATGGCGTCGAGTGTCTCACCGCGGCGGCCGATCACCGCGCCCATGCCGTTGCCGGAAAGCGTGACATTCACGCCGCCGTTCTCGCGGGGTGCAATCTCAATCTCCGCCTGCACGTCCATGTGCTCCAGAAGACCGGAAAGGAACGTGCGGATCTTCTCGTAGGGGTCGTCCTCCACTTCATAAGTCACGCGAACGACCGCATCCACCGCCCCAATGCCGAGAAAGCCCTTTTTCGCAAGCTGCACGACTTCAACGGAAACTTCTTCTTCCGCAAGGCCGAGCTCTTCCAGAGCGGCAGCAATGGCTTCTTCCTGCGTGGGAGCGGACTTTTCCAATACTTTTTGCATGATTTAGTTCTCTCCTGTTTCGTCGGCAGCGGGAGCGGAAGTCTCTGCCTTCGGCGCATGATCCGCGCCGAAGCGGTTCGGGTCATAAGCGCGACCGCGCGCATAGCGGCGGCTGCCGACCTGAGAGGCAGGCTTTTCGTTCTCCTTGATGCCGAGGCGCTCACGCTTTGCGGCACGCTCTGCGCGCTCCGCCGCCGCCTTGCGCTCGTCATCCTGCTGCTTGAGATTGGCTTGAATTTTCTTCTTGCTGGTGTTGGGATTCTTTTCCGAGAGCCCCTCCGCCTTTTTGCGCTCAGTCTCTTCCTTCTGACGCGCAAGCTCTTCCTCGCGATTGTGCTCAGCGCGGACGGCATCCTCCAGATTCAGCTGCTTGGTATAGAGTTTCGTGAGGGAATAATCACGAGCGATACCAAGTACGCTGTTGAAAATCCAGTAAACACCGAGGGCGGCGGGCATGGAGAAGCAGATCCACAGCGAAATGAGCGGCATGACATACATCATGCTCTTGTTCGTGCGCTGCGTGGTCTCATCGGTCTGCGGGGTCGTCTTGGTGCTGATGACCATGGACAGCCAGCTCATCAGAGCAGAGATCACGGGGATCATAAACAGGCCCAGTGCCGGAAGCCAGATCGCGGAATTGCTCCAGTCCACCGACCACAGACGGAACGTCGGCTGCTCGCCGAGATTCAGGCCGAGGAACGAGTAGTCAAGATTGATCAGCTTACCGCCGAAATCGCCAAGCGCGGCGACGACCTTGTCCCAGCTGTTGTGGATCGCGTCTGCAAGACCGATCTGCGCATAGGCGCTGGCTCTGCCGCTGGCGGCAGCCTCATAGCCGAGGAAATCCGTGAGCGCGGTCACATTCTCCTCAGACAGCATCATCATCGCCGTAAGGGGCTTGCGGATGACGTTGTACAGCGCGATCAGGATCGGATACGGAATCAGCATCCAGAGGCAGCCGGACATGGGGTTGATCTTTTCTTCTTTATAGAGCTTCGCGACAGCCTGCTGATACTGCTGCTGGTTGCCGTTGTAGCGCTTCTCGAGCGCTTTGAGACGGGGTGCGAGCCGCGTGGTGCGCATCATGCTTTTCTTGCTCTTCGCCATGAACGGGAGAAGAATGAGGTTGACAAGCACTGCGTACAGCATAACGGCAATACCGTAGCTGTGGGTCAAGAGATAGAATTGCTTAAGCGGCCAGCCAAAGATTGTGTTGAGAATTGCTGACATAAAAATGACTCCACTTCTTTTTGAGTGCCCGGTTCAGGGAACCGGATCGTAGAAATCATGCTCACCCGTGTGGAACGGATGGCATTTGAGCAGACGCTTTACAGCGAGCTTTCCGCCTTTCCATGCGCCGTATTTTTCAATTGCCTCCAATGCATACTGCGAGCATGTCGGCACAAAACGGCACGTCGGCGGAAACAGCGGCGAGATGCATTTCCGGTAAAACCGGATCAGTGCAAGGAGAATGGTTTTCATTCTGCTTCCTCCCTCGCAGCGCACAAGCCCAGTCTCTGCGCACATCGCAGCATTTCACGCTCCAGCCTGTGATAGTCAGCGCTCGCCGCGCGCATACGCGCGACAATGACGATATCATAGCCGGTCTGAAACTCTGCCTCGTGCAGGCGGTAGATCTCTCTGAGACGGCGGCGAATACGGTTGCGCACGACTGCGTTGCCGACCTTGTTGGAAACGGTGAACCCGATTCGGTTGCTCTGCCGCTTCGTTTTGCGGCAATAGACGGCAAGGCATGGCGCAGCGGTGCTGTTTCCTTTGGAATAGAGACGCCGAAATTCATGATTCTTTTTTAGGGTAACAGTAAATCTCAACGCTTCTCGCTTCCTCTTGCGGGTATCCAGGCACACTGAAAAGCAGCACAAACGCCTTAAGGGCGGAAGAATCCCGCCCTGAAAACGATGTTATGCTTTAGTCCTGCTCACGAATGGCCGGCGCTTAGTAGCTCAGCTTTTTTCTGCCCTTCGCTCTGCGGCGGGACAGAACCTTGCGGCCGTTCGCGGTCGCCATTCTCTTGCGGAAGCCGTGCTCTTTCTTGCGCTGACGCTTCTTGGGCTGATAGGTACGGAACATCGTCATAACTCCTTTCTGAATCATACTCAACAGCGCCCGAAGCGGGCACCGTAGTTGGCAGAAGAATACCGCTGAAAATCGGCGGCATCGAATGTGTATTATATCGGGAAATGCGCAGTATGTCAACCATTTTTTCTTCACAGATCTGGAGCGACATTTTTCTCCTTGCAAAGGAGATGTGCCTGTGCTATAATATCAGCACAAATAAATGTGGGATTAGTTCATTGGTAGAACATCAGCTTCCCAAGCTGAGGAGGCGGGTTCGATTCCCGTATCCCGCTCCAAACCGGCTGCGTCCGTCTCATTGCGAGACGGACGCTTTTTTTATTCGTGACGGAAGATCTTTTTCTCCAGAGCGTAAATTCTGCCGCTGAAGCTGTTGGGCTGAAGCGTCGGAAGAATCTCGGCATAGATCTCCATGCGGCTGTCCACCCGGTCGATCAGCGCGAGAAGCTCCGCCTCAGCCGTCATGGGGATGACCGCAGCGCCATACTCCGGATTGCCGTGGTGCGAGAGGATCAAATGCTGCAGCAATACGGATTTGTGCTCCGGGATATCGAGTTCCGCGCAAACCGCAGAGATCTCCTGCGCTCCCATCACGAGATGGCCCAGAAGCTCTCCCTGCACGGTATAGCCGGTCGCCATGCCGATGGATGAGAATACAAACTCGCGTTCTTTCGCAAGATCATGCAGCAACGTCCCTGTGATCAGAAGGCTGCGGTCCACAACCTCGGGATACAGCGCCGCAAAAAAGTCCGCGGTCTTCAGCATATTGGATGTATGCATCAGCAGGCCTGACAGAAAGCTGTGGTGAACGCTCTTGGCGGCAGGAATCTTCCGAAACGTTTCCTCATGCCGGCGAAGCATTTCGCGGGCAACCGCACGATAGTCCTCATCCTCAACAGAATCTATCAGATGCACGACCTCCTGAAAGCGCATATCCGTGTCGATCGGTGCAATCGGAACAAGGCGGGACAGGTCCACCTCGTCTTCCTCCGTCGCCAGACGCAGCCGGGACGCTGTGATCTGATTGGAATTCTTATATACGGAGACATCCCCGCGCACTTTTACGATCTTTCCGACATCGTGTTCGTCGATCGAGCCGGAATAGTCCCACATCATGACCGTAACAGAGCCGGTGCTGTCCATCACGGAAGCGTTCAGATAGGGCTTCCCGTTTGACGCTTTTTTTACGGCGGCGTCTTTCAGGAGATAAAACCCCTCCACGCGCATACCCTGTTCCATTTCGGAGATCGGCAGATTCAGTTCCATAAGTACCTCCAGAATCCGGTCAGCGGTGTTTCAACCGCTGTTGTTTATGAGAGTCGAAGCGCATCAAAGCTGCTTACCGGCAGATTGCATGTGCCGTTCGTGCAGAGATACCATTGCGTCCCCTGCTCCGGCACGCCATACGCGCTCGTAAACGGCGCGAGCTTATCCAACTGCAAAGCGTTCTCTTTTGTTTTCCACAGGATCGCGAGCGCATTTGCAGGATGCTGTTTCAGATAGGTCTGAAGCGCTCCGCCATCCGTTTCGCCGCAGCAGATCAGCTCGCGGTGCGGAAAAAGCGAGCGCATCATGGCAAGCAGTCCGTACGCGACGCCGAAGCCGTACCGTTCGGCTTGGCCGGCAACGAACGCATGCTGCGCAAAAGCGGCATCCAGAAAGCGTTTTTCTCCCGTGAGCTCTGCAAGCTCTTGCAGCACCATTGCCGCGCAGCTGTTGCCGGACGGCATCGCTCCGTCAAACAGTTCTTTGGGTCGGGAGATCAGCAATTCAGCGTCAGATGCGGTCCGGTAAAACCCTCCGCGCTCGTCATCCGCAAAGAGCGTGAGCATCTGATCTGCCCGAAACGCCGCCTGCTCCAGATAATCCACCGAGAACGTGCAGCGATAGAGCTCCAGAAGAGCAAGCGCATAGGCAGCGTAATCGTCCAGCTGTCCCGGCACGGCGCAAGCACCATCGTGCCAGCGCAGATACAGGCGATCATTATCATCCGTGAGAGCCGAACGCAGAAAACGTTCCGCGTCTTTCGCGGCATTCAAATACCGCATCTCGCGCAGAACAAGCCCTGCACGCGCAAGCGCAAGGATCATCCAGGCATTCCACGAGGTCAGGATCTTATCATCCTTGTGCAGGGCAGTACGCTCGGCTCGATATGCCCGCAGTCGTTCCAGTCTCGGATCGTCTGCCGCCCAAGCATCGCCTTGCAGCCCGATGCGATTTACGATCCCGGCTGTCAGAGAATAGGCGATTAAGAACAGTTCGGCGTCTTTTTCGCCGAGAACGGAGATAAGCTCCGCTTCAGTGAAGCGATAGTATTTCCCCTCTTCCCCGTCGCTGTCCGCATCCTGTGCGCTGTAAAAGCCGCCGTCAGGGTGTGTCATCTCCCGCAGGACATAATCCGCTGTGCGGCGCGCAACGTCTGCATAGCGCATTTCTCCCGTGCGCTGAAACGCCTCGGTATACGCCAGAAGCAGCAGCGCGTTGTCATAGAGCATTTTTTCAAAATGCGGCTTGAGCCAGCGCTCATCCGTAGAATAGCGCGCAAAGCCGCCGCCGATGTGATCAAACATCCCGCCGGCTTCCATCGCATTCAGCGTACGGCAAACGAGCTGCATCGCCTCAGGCGTTCCGGTCCGATCCGCATAGTCCATCAAAAACAGCAGATTGTGCGCGCTCGGGAACTTCGGAGCGCCGCCAAAGCCGCCCCATTTCGAATCAAACGTACAGCGATACTCCTGATAAGCGTCGCGCACCAGCTTCTCCGAGGGCGAACCCGGTTTTGGCGCTGCAACACGCCTGAGCGCAGAAGCAAGCTGGTCGCCGTTTCGCAGCAGCCGCTCCCGGTCGTTCTTCCAAACCTCCGCAAGGTAAGAGAGCGTGTCCATGAGTCCGACTCTTCCGTAAGAGCTGTATTTGGGCAGATAAGTCCCTGCGTGAAACGGCTTTTGATCCGGCGTCATGAAGATCGTAAGCGGCCAGCCTCCGGTGCCGGTCAACGCCTGACATACCTGCATATACACCGCATCCACGTCCGGGCGTTCCTCACGGTCGACCTTGATCGACACATACTCGCGATTCAGCAGACGCGCGACCGCTTCATCCTCAAAGGACTCATGCGCCATGACATGGCACCAGTGGCATGTCGAATAGCCGATCGAGAGAAAGATCGGTTTATCCTCGCGTCTGGCCTTTTCAAAAGCCTCTTCGCCCCACGGATACCAGTCCACGGGATTATGCTGATGCTGCATCAGATAGGGCGAGTGTGTGTTGGCAAGATGATTGGACATGTCAGCACCTCCGGGAAGCACGCTTCAAATTCGTTATGCAAGATATTTTTCCCGCAGCGCCGAGATTTCATGCGCGCCGAACTGAAGCTTCTGCTCCAGAAACGCTTCTGTTGAACCGTAATTACGATCGATGGACGCCCACGCGTTGCGCAAATACCGCTCGCTGGCGGCTTCAAACGCCCGAACCGCAAATTCCAGATCGGGCGAATCGGAATACTGCATCGCTTCCTGCACCACCTGGTCCGTCTCAGCGGCAAGAAACCCATTCGTGAGCAGATAGTCTTCAAGGATCGTCTCGCGCGTCACACCGAGCGCCTCAAGGATCAGCATCGTCGCAACGCCGACTCGGTCCTTGCCGGCCGTACAATGATACAAGAGCGCTCCGTCCTTATGGTTTAACACATACCGCAAAAACTGCGCATAATGAGTTGTGCTGTATTCACCCTCTACGAGCGGCAGATAAAGCCCTGCCATCCGTTCCGCAGCGTCCTTTCCGGCCCGGATCGCGGCGCGATAATACGGCGGAATCTCATTTCCGGTCTGTTCGCGCGTGATGCCCGTCATCTGCTCCAGGATCGGACAATGGAGATATGTAACGCCGGGGATCACAGCATCAGGCTTCTCGTTCTGTTCATATTCCGTTCTGAAATCCACAACGGTTTTCAACCCGGCGTCTGTGAGCTTTTGCACATCCGTCTGCGTGAGTCGTGAAAGCTCGCCGCTGCGAATGAGCATACCGGGCTGAACGCTTCTGCCGTCAGCGGTTGGAATTCCGCCAAGGTCTCGGGCGTTCGGAGCGCCGGTGAGTCCTAAATGAATCATTTTCATCACCCAATCCGAAAGAGTCGTTTTCCGTTTTCCATCGTCGCTGCCGCGACCGTTTCCACATCCATCCCCTTCTCCCGGGCAACAACAGCCGCGATATAGGGCAGGTTGCGGGAATCATTGCGCTTACCGCGGTTCGGCACCGGAGAGAGATACGGCGAATCCGTTTCGAGCAGGATGCGCTCCATCGGCACGGAGCGAATCACTTCCAGCGCCTTAACGGCGTTTTTATAGGTGATCGGCCCATCGAACCCGAGATACCAGCCGCGTTTGATCAGCTCCCTTGCCATCTCGACGCTGCCGGAAAAGCAATGGAATACGCCGCGCAGCATCGGATAGTCCCGCACAATCTCCAGACAATCCCCATGTGCTTCACGGTCGTGCACAATGACGGGAAGATCCAGCTCCAGAGCCAGCTCAATCTGCGTGCGGAACATCATCTTCTGCTGATCGATAAAGGTTTTGTCCCAGTAATAGTCAAGCCCGATCTCGCCGATCGCAACGACTCTTTCGTCGGCGGCAAGGGCGCGGATCTCGCAAAGGCTTTCGTCTGTCCAGCTCTCCGCCTCCTCAGGATGCCAGCCGACTGCGGCATAGATGAAAGGATACCGGTGCGCCAATGCTACGGCTCTGCGGCTGCGCTCGGTATTGTCGCCGGGATCCACGATGAGTGTGACGCCGTTTTCTGCCATTGAAGAAAGAACTTCTTCCCGATCGGTATTGAATTTGGAACTGTCGTAGTGCGCGTGGGTATCAAAATACATGGTTGTATCCTCACTCAATGAGCTTCAGGAATGCCGCTTCATCCAGAATCGGAATCCCGAGGGAAACGGCTTTCGTATATTTGGAGCCGGTATTTTCGCCCGCGAGCAAGTACGCGGTCTTCTTAGAGACAGAGCCGGAGGTCTTGCCGCCGTATTGCTCGATGATGGCGCTCGCTTCATCGCGCGTGAAGTGCTCCAGCGCGCCGGTGAGCACAAACGTCTTTCCCGCAAAGCGCTGATCCAAAACGGTTTCTTTGGAATCAAACGAAACGCCGGCCTCGCGCAGCAGACGAATCTGGTGCTGAGACTGCGGATCGGCAAACCACGAAACGATACAGGCAGCCGTGATCGCGCCGATATCGGGGATCGCCGTCAATGCCTCCTCGGAAGCCTCCATCAGCTCATCCAGCGTGCCGAAATGAGAAGCGAGCACTTTTCCGGCTTTCTGTCCGACCTGCCGGATGCCAAACGCGCAGAGCAGACGGGCAAGCCCGTTTTGCTTGCTCTTTTCGAGCGCATTCATCAGGTTCTCGGCAGACTTTTTACCCATGCGCTCAAGTCCTGCAACCTGTTCGGGATCCAGATAATAGAGTTCCGCCGGAGAGTGCACGAGATCGGCGCGGATCAGCGCGTCGCACAGCGAAATGCCGAGCCCGTCTATATCCATTGCCTCGCGTGAGGCAAAGTGTACGATATTGCGCAGTCGCTGCGCCGGGCATTCCGCGCCTGTGCAGCGCACAGCCACCCCGTCTTCATCCCGGACGACGGGCGCGCCGCACTCCGGGCAGACTTCCGGCATGGAGAACGCCACCGTGTCAGCCGGGCGCTTGTCCTTATTGACAGAGAGCACCTCCGGGATGATCTCCCCTGCCTTTTGCACCAAAACCGTATCGCCGATGCGTAGATCGAGATTCGCGATGAAATCCGCGTTGTGCAGCGTGGCGTTTGTGACGGTCGTACCGGCAAGCCGCACGGGATCAATGACGGCTTTGGGCGTCAGGACGCCCGTTCTTCCGACCTGAATCACAATGTCGCGAACAACGCTCTCTTTCTTTTCAGGCGGATATTTATAGGCCACTGCCCAGCGCGGAAACTTCGCCGTGCTGCCGAGCGCTGCGCGCTGCGCAAGGCTGTCGATTTTAATGACAGCGCCGTCAATGTCAAACGGGAACTGCTCCCGGTCGTCGCCGATGGCGTCAATCCGATCACAGCACTCGCCGATCGTGCCGCATGAAGTATACGGGACAGTCGGAAAGCCGAGGGATTTGAGATAGTCCAGCGTCTCGCTGTGATAGGCAAATTGCTCTCCGCTGGTAAGCTGCAAATTGAAAATGATGATTTCCAGCTTGCGCTGGGCAGCAATCTTCGGATCCTGCTGACGGATCGAGCCTGCGGCGGCGTTCCTCGGGTTTGCCAGAAGCTGCTCACCGTTGATCTCACGAATCGCGTTCAGCTCCTGAAACACGCTGCGGGACATATAGACCTCACCGCGCACGATCAGGCGCTCGGGCGCGTTCTCCAGACGCATGGGCAGATTGCGCAGCGTGCGGAGATTCTCCGTCACGTCCTCGCCCACCGTGCCGTCACCGCGCGTCGCTCCGCGCACAAAGACGCCGTTTTCATATTCCAAAGACATGGAAAGCCCGTCTATTTTCGGTTCGACCACATAACGGTGTGCATCAGAAAGCGCGCTGTCCATGCGCTCGCCGAATGCGCGCAGCTCGTCCATGGAAAAGACATCCTGCAGGCTCTCCAGCGGCACCTCATGCCGTACCTGCGCAAAGGAATTGAGCGCATAGCCGCCGACATGCTGCGTCGGAGAGTTCGGATCAGCATACTCCGGATGCGCCGCTTCCAGCTCTTCGAGCTGACGAAGCATGGCGTCGTATTCAAAGTCGGAGATCTCCGGCGCGTCATTCACATAGTAGAGAAGATTGTGGTGCTCCAGCTCTTTGCGAAGCCGGATGATCTCTTTGCGTACATCATTCATCTGACATGATCCTCCGTTCAGGGCTCCATGCCCATTACGATCTCGCGGAAGATGTTGCCGCGTTCTTCAAAGTTCTTAAAACGGTCAAAAGACGAGCACGCGGGCGAGAGCGTCACGATATCGCCGTTGCCGCCAAGCCCGTAAGCCACCTGAACCGCGCTCCGGAAATTATCCAGAACGATCACCGGGAAGCGCTCGGGATCATAGTGCTTTGAGGCCTTGATCGCCGCCGCGATGCGCTCGGCTGTCTCGCCGCAGAGAACGGCAGCCTTTGCGTGCAGGCAAAGCTCATCGCCCAACGTATCAAACGGAATATGCTTATCATGGCCGCCAAGGATCACGATGGGAGGCACCGGCAGCGCGTGCAGGCCCGCGATCGTGCGCGTCGGGCTGGAGGCGATCGAGTCGTTATAAAACTTCACGCCGTTGATCGTGCGCAGGTACTCCATACGATGCGGAACGCCGGGAAATGTCTTTGCGACCTCGACAAACTGTTCGCGCGTGATGAGATCGCCGACGGCGGCAAGGGCGGCAAGATAGTTTTCCACATTGTGCACACCCGGAATGCGGATATCGCTCGACTCCATATAGGCCTCGCTCGCGCCGTGGTCGGCGCGGCAGAGGATCTCATACTGCATATAGGCGCCGTTTTCGACGGGCCCTTTGCTGCTGAACAGACGCACCTCGCCTTTGGCCTCAGCGGCAAAGGCGGGCGTATGCGCGTCCTTGGCGTTAAGCACCAGCACGCCCTTCTCGGTCTGATTGCGGTAGATGTTCTGTTTCGCCGTGACGTAATCTTCAAAGTCGCTGTGCACATCCAGATGATTCGGCGAAATGTTCGTGATGATCGCGCGATCCGGACTGCAATTCATGCTGTGCAGCTGGAACGAGCTGAGCTCCAGGACCGCGAAGTCCTCGGGGCAAATATCCGGCAGGCGGTCAAAAAGCGGTGTGCCGATGTTGCCGCCGAGATGCACCTTGTATCCCGCCGCCTCGAGCAGCTTTGCCGTGACGGTCGAGGTCGTGGTCTTGCCGTCGCTGCCCGTGATTGCGACAATGCGGCAGGGACACAGCGCGCAGAACGCCTCCATCTCACTCGTAAGCACAGCGCCGCGCTCCGCCGCCTCTCTGAGCTGCGGCACGGTGGGCAGCACGCCCGGCGTACGGAAAATGACGTCAAAGTCCAGATGCTCCAGATAATCCTCGCCGGACCGAAGCTTTCCTCCGCGCGCGAGCAGTTCCTCCCCTGCTTCGCCCATTGCCTCGGCAGTGCGCTTGTCGCAGACCGTAACATCACAGCCAGCGTCCAGCAGGACGCGCACGAGCGGACGGTTGCTCACGCCATAGCCGATGACGCCGATCTTTTTTCCCTTTAATGCTTCAATATATTCGAAATAATTCATTTTCCACACTCCTTCAAGCTAGTATTATACTTCCCATTTTGCCGCAATACAAGTAAAATCGTCAGCACAAGATCTCGAACCTGAAATGTTTTCCCTTGACGAAAGCGGTACAAATGCGTAAAATAACGATTCGAGCGGGTCGAGCAGTCGCGGGCATAAGCCGAAAGGCTGTGCGTGAGGAAAGTCCGGGCTCCGCAGGGCAAGGATAACGGGTAACACCCGCCAGGGGCGACCCTCGGACAAGTGCAACAGAAAGAAACCGCTCTGCTGCGAGCAATCGCCGCGGAGTAAGGGTGGAAACGTGCGGTAAGAGCGCACGCGTCGGCTGGAGACAGTTCGATGCTGTAAACTCTATCCGGAGCAACACCGTGGAGGAACACAAGGTCTGCCCGACCGTTCCGAGGAGGTGGCTTGAGTGCATCGGCAACGGTGCGCCTAGATAGATGACTGCTGATTACAGAACCCGGCTTACAGACCCGCTCCATTCAGACAAACGATCCGCTTCATCACAGCGCAAAACCGCGCTGCTGAAACGGATCGTTTGTCATTTTCTCTGTCTCTGCACGAATCATGCAAAAGAATGCAAAAACAGCCAAAATATTTGGAACCATCGCCAGTGGAATCGCTCTTTCCCCGGCGATGGTTTTATGTTAGAATAGACGCGCAAATTCAACAGGAATCCGCCCCTATCACCAAAGGAGATGTACTGTTCATGGAAATTCGTTCCGACATCGAGATCGCGCAGAGCTGCAAGATGCGTCCCATCGGCGAAATTGCCGAGACCGCCGGGATTGCAGAAACCTATCTGGAGCAATACGGGCGTTACAAGGCAAAGGTCGACTACGCTCTGCTCCGTGATCGTGCAGATCGCCCCAACGGCAAGCTGATCCTCGTGACCGCCATTAACCCCACGCCTGCCGGTGAGGGCAAGACGACCACGACCATCGGTCTGGGCGACGCGCTGCGCAAGCTCAATCAGCGAACCATGATCGCGCTCCGGGAGCCCAGCCTCGGCCCCGTGTTCGGCGTCAAGGGCGGCGCTGCCGGCGGCGGTTACGCGCAGGTCGTTCCCATGGAGGACATTAACCTCCACTTCACGGGCGATTTCCATGCAATCGGCGCGGCAAACAATCTCCTTGCCGCAATGCTCGACAACCACATCCATCAGGGCAACGCGCTCGGCATCGATCCGCGCCGGATCACCTGGCGCAGAGCGGTGGATATGAACGACCGTCAGCTGAGAAATATCACGGACGGACTCGGCGGTGCAGCAAACGGCGTGCCGCGCGAGGACGGTTTTGATATCACGGTGGCCTCCGAGGTCATGGCAGTGCTGTGCCTCGCGAGCGACATCACCGATCTCAAAGCCCGTCTCGGCCGCATCATCGTCGGCTACACCTACGCCGGAAAGCCGGTCACCGCAGGTGACCTGAAAGCTGCCGGTGCAATGGCAGCGCTTTTGAAAGACGCGCTCAAGCCAAACCTCGTGCAAACGCTTGAAGGCACGCCCGCGCTGGTGCACGGCGGTCCTTTTGCAAACATTGCGCACGGCTGCAACAGCGTGACCGCGACGCGCATGGCGCTCAAGCTCGGCGATTACATCGTCACCGAAGCGGGCTTCGGCGCGGACCTCGGCGCGGAGAAGTTCCTCGACATCAAGTGCCGTCTCGCCGGTCTGAAGCCTGATGCCGTTGTTATCGTGGCAACCGTTCGCGCGCTGAAGTATCACGGCGGTGTGGAAAAAGCCGATCTGAACGCGGAGAATCTCACCGCGCTGGAGGCGGGTCTGCCGAATCTGCTGCAGCATGTGGAAAACATCACGAACGTCTACGGCCTGCCCTGCGTGGTCGCCATCAACCGCTTTCCCACTGATACGGAGGCAGAGCTCGCACTTGTGCGTGACCGCTGCGCTGCGCTCGGCGTCAACGTCGCGCTCAGCGAGGTCTGGGGCAAGGGCAGCGAAGGCGGCATCGAGCTTGCGCAGGAGGTTATGCGTCTGTGCCGGCAGCCGAACGATTTCCGCTTCAGCTATGACACGGAGCGCTCCATCCCCGACAAGCTCAACGCCATTGCACAGAAGATCTACCACGCCGACGGCGTTGATCTAATCGGCAAGGCACCGAAGCAGTGCGCAGAGCTCGAAGCGCTGGGCTTTGGGAATCTCCCGATCTGTGTTGCCAAAACGCAGTATTCGTTCTCTGACGACGCAGCCAAGCGCGGCGCGCCGAAAGACTTCCGCATTACGGTGCGCAACCTCAAGGTCAGCGCAGGTGCTGGCTTCATTGTCGCACTCACAGGCGACATCATGACGATGCCCGGCCTCCCGAAATCTCCCGCCGCCGAGCGCATCGACGTGGATGAAAACGGCGTGATCTCCGGCCTTTTCTGATCAGATGGAAAACGAGAAGTTGATTGCCCTCAGCTGTGAGGAATATTCAGAACGTTTGGCCTCCGCTGCCCCTGTTCCGGGCGGCGGAGGCACAAGCGCATTGGTTGCCGCTCTCGGCACGTCGCTCGGCTCCATGGTCGGCGCGCTCACGGTCGGAAAGCCGAAGTACGCCGCCGTTGAGGACGAGATCAAAGCGCTGATGAAGCGCACGGAAACGCTTCGTCAGAAATTACTGGCATGCGTCGATCAGGACGCAGCTGCCTTTGTGCCTCTGGCCGAGGCATACGCAATTTCAAAAGATGATCCCGCGCGTGATGAGATCATGGAGCGCTGTCTGCGCGATGCAGCGGCCGTCCCGCTGCGCATCCTCGAGCTTTGCTGCGAGGGCATCGCGCTTCACCGGGAGTTTGCCGCGAAAGGAAGTCTGCTCGCGATCTCCGACGCCGCCACCGGCGTTGCATTCTGCTTAAGCGCGATGTACGGCGCGGCAGTCAATGTGAAAGTCAACACCAAAGCCATGAAAGACAGAGCGTATGCCGAACAGCTCAACGAGCGTGTTGACGGTTTGATGGAGCAATACCGGCCGATTGCCGATCGTGTCTTTGAAGATGTTTACAGGAGGTTTTGCTGATGAGCGAAATCCTGCGCGGCGCCCCCGCCGCGGCAGCGCTCACGGAGTCTTTGACAGCGCGTTGCGACCAGCTGAGAGAACGCGGACTGACGCCGACGCTTGCGGTCATTCGCGTCGGTGCGCGCGACGACGATCTGGCGTATGAAAAGGCAGCCGTGCGGCGGTGCGAACAGATCGGAATTGAAGTGCGCAGATTTCTCCTGCCCGAAGATTGCAGTTCGGAAATGCTCCTGAACACGATCGATACCGTCAACATTGACGGCTCCATCCATGGCTGTCTGATGTTTCGGCCGCTGAAAAACAGAGCTGCGGAAGCTGCCGCCTGCGATCGGCTCAGCCCGGAAAAGGATGTTGACGGCATGACGCTGGCGTCCCTGACGCACGTTTTTTCAGGCTCCGACGGAGGCTTTCCCCCGTGCACTGCCGAGGCATGCGTAAGACTTTTGGATCACTATGGGATCAGCCTTGACGGCAAGCGTGTTGTGATTCTCGGACGCAGCCTTGTAATCGGAAAGCCGCTCGCCATGCTGATGCTTTCCCGAAACGCCACGGTGACAATGTGTCATTCGCACACTTCAAATATCAAAGAGATCACCCGCCCGGCAGATATCATCGTCGCATGCATGGGCAAAGCTGAGAGCATCGACAGTTCCTATCTCAGCGAGGGGCAGATCGTTCTCGACGTCGGCATTCATGAGCGCGCGGACGGCTCGCTCTGCGGTGACGTTCGTACGGAGTCGATTGCATCGGTTGTTGCGGCTTATGCGCCGTCTCCGGGTGGAATCGGCAGCATGACGACCTCCGTTTTGGCAGCCCATGTGGTGGAAGCATGCGAAAAAATTGCTTGCAATCCAATGGGCAGCGTAGTATAACTAAATCGACGAAGCAATCGCTTCGCAAGTTGGACAGAGTAGGACAGGCGCGTTAAGTGCCGCAGGATGGGAAGTTGCCTGCGGACGAAGCATTCAACATGCGCGGTGCCTGTGCCGCATCCGCTGCCACTAAGGAACACCGCCTCCTTTCGTGGCAACTGTCACGAAAGGAGTTTTTTATGAAAAAAAGTCGGTTTACACCGAAAGTCATGGCAATCCTCAGCATTTTACTGGCACTGGAAGTCATCATCGCCAGGTTCGGAACGATCCGTCCCTCGGAAAGCATCAAGCTGAGTCTGGATTTCATCCCGATCGTGATTGCTGCAATTTTGTATGGCACGGTTCCCGCGGTTGTAATGAGCATTCTGGCCGACATCCTCGGAGCCTTTCTTTTCCCGGTCGGCCCGTTCTTTCCGGGCTTTACCGTCACTGCTGCCATGACCGGCCTGATTTACGGACTGCTTCTCAAAAAGAGCCAGTCCTTTCCCCGGGTGATCAGCGCGGTGCTGCTGCAGCAGATTCTTTGCAGCCTGCTTCTCAACACGTTCTGGCTGCATGTTCTGTATGGTCTTCCCTATCTCCCCACCATGGCTGCAAGACTCATTCAGTGCGGCGTGATGGTCGCTTTGCAGCTCGTGCTCATTCCGATTATTTCGCAAACAATCAAAACCATCGAAAAGAGACTGCCCTCATGAATGCAAAAGAAGCAATCGAATATATAGAAGCCTGCACTTGGAGCGCCACCCGGCTCGGACTGGAGCGCACACAGACGCTGCTGCATGCTCTGGGCGACCCGCAGAAGAAGCTGCGCTTCATACACGTTGCAGGCAGCAACGGCAAAGGCAGCACCTGTGCGATGCTCGCCGCAATCCTCAAAGCTGCCGGCTACCGCACCGGGCTTTACACCTCACCCTATATCCAAACCTTCTGCGAACGCATTCAAATCGACGGCGAGAATATCTCAGAAACGGATCTCGCCGCGATCACGGAACGGGTACGAGGCATTGCCGATCGAATGGAGGACCATCCGAGTCAGTTTGAGCTCGTGACCGCGATTGCGATGGAGTATTATGCTGCAAAGCACTGCGATATTGTCGTGCTTGAGGTCGGCATGGGCGGTGCGCTCGACAGCACAAACGCAATCGACGCTCCGGAGATTGCAGTGATCACAAACATCGGTCTGGAGCACACAGAATATCTCGGCTCCACACTCGAAGCGATTGCCGAAACAAAGGGCGGCATCATCAAACCCGGCTGCGATTGTGTGGTCTATCCGTCAGATCCGGCTG
This sequence comes from uncultured Eubacteriales bacterium, assembly GCA_900316745.1. GTDB lineage: Bacteria > Bacillota > Clostridia > Oscillospirales > Oscillospiraceae > CAG-103. Next base: position 128,929 of record ONEB01000003.1, read on the forward strand.
TGCTGCGCACAATTACAAAGCTCTGCAACGACCGTAGCGTTCGCATGCACGCTGCGGATACAGATTCGATCCAGACAGAGCTTGCGTCGCTTGACGGACAGCAATTCTCATTTCATGAATGGCAGCATCTGCAGCTGCCGCTCCTGGGCGCACATCAGCTGAAAAATGCCGCCGTTGCACTCACAGCCATCCAGGTGCTGCGCAAGCGCGGCTGGATGATCCCGGATGAAGCAGTCCGGCGCGGCATGCGCGGAACCAAATGGCCCGCACGCATGGAAATCCTACACAAGGAGCCGCTGTTTTTATTGGACGGCGGACATAACCCGCAGTGCGCGGAAGCGCTTGCACAGGGTTTAGCAGCTTATCTGCCCGGCCAACAGGTCACGTTCCTGCTGGGGGTGCTTGCCGATAAGGATTCCGATACGATGCTCGATATCGTTGCTCCCTATGGCGCAACCTATATCTGTCTGACGCCGAATAATCCCCGTGCGCTCTCTGCCGAGGCATTGGCTGAAAAGCTGCGTGCACGAGGACAGGAAGCCGTCGCAGCTGACAGCGTGGAATCCGGTATCCGCATGGCGTTGGAAGCAGGACTTCCGGTTGCAGCGTTCGGTTCGCTCTATCTCGCGGGCGAAATCCGCACGGCATTTCCGAACACGATCAAGCGCTATCAGCGCGAGGGCGCACTGCGCCGCCGCGCCGCTCTCTCCCCTGCAGCAAGAGCGGAAGCTTCCTTACGTCTGAACGAGAACATTCTCAAATCAACGACATATCAGAATGCAAAAACCATTCTTGTATACAACGCGTTTGGCAGCGAGGCGGATCTGTCCACAATGATCTCACAGGCAAAGGCAGACGGCAAGCGCGTATGCTGGCCATGCTGTCTCAGCAAAACAGAGATGGCTGCATTCACGCCGCAGGACGACGCCGGCTGGATGACAGGAGCATTCGGTATCCGCGAGCCGGATCCGGAGCGCTCCGTGCGTATCGAACCGGATGAGATCGATCTTGTGGTCTGCCCGTGCGCCGGATTTGACCGGTTCGGAAACCGCATCGGCATGGGCGCGGGATATTACGACCGGTATCTGCCGCAGTGCACAAACGCCGAATGCATGCTCGCTGCATTTGAAGCGCAGCGCGCAGCGCATATCTACACCGAGAGCACCGATATCACAATGCATTTAATCGCAACGGAGGCCGGGGTGTTCCCGGCAGAAACGGAGATGAAACCGCTATGAAGCAAATCATCGTTTTGATCGGCAACTATGGTTCCGGAAAGACCGAGATTGCCCTGAATCTCGCTGTCAACGCATCCAAAAAGGGGCTCAACACGCTTGTGATCGACCTCGACAAGGTCAACGATTATTTCCGCATGTCCGACCGCGTTGAGCTTCTGACTGACCGCAACATCAATGTTGTCTCCCCTACCTTTGCAGGCAAGGGCGTAACGCCGAGCAGCATGTCCTCCGCCGTCGCCTCCGCTTTTGACGGAGACTGGGACTATGTGGTGTTCGATGTCGGCGGAGACGCTGCAGGCGCGCTCTCCCTCGGGAGATACCATCAGGATTTCGCCGCCCTCCGGCCTGAGCAGCTGCATGTATATGACATCGTAAACGTCTTTCGCCCCATGTCCGGGACGCCGGACAAGATCCTTGCGCTCAAGGATGAGATGGAGGGGTTTGCGCGGCTCAAAGTGACCGGGTTTGTGAACAACGCAAATCTTCTCAATTACGCAAGCGCAGATGACCTTCGGCGGGGCTACGATGTCCTGCGCGAGACCTCTGAAATGAGCGGCATCCCCGTTGTGCATACAACCGGGCGCAGTGAGTTTCTCGAAGCGTTTCTGGAAGACGGGCGTGACAGTGCGTTTATCGGCGAGCCCGTCGCGCTCGAGACCTACATGCACCGGAGCTGGGAAGCATTCACGCATCAGGGTTTTTAAGGAGAGAATCTATGAAACTCGGAATCATCGGAGCTATGGACTCTGAAGTAGCTGCGCTTCAAAGCGCGCTCGAAAATGCGAATCGATTTGAATACGCCAAAATGCGGTTCTGTGCCGGAACGCTCTGCGGTCTGGACGCCGTTGTGGTAAAGTGCGGCATCGGAAAGGTGAACGCCGCCATGTGTGTGCAGATTCTGAAAGATCTGTTTCATGTGACGCATATCATTAACACCGGCGTTGCCGGAGCGCTCAGCCCGAAACTCAACATCGGTGATATCGTCGTCTCCACCGAGGCGGTGCAGCACGACTTTGATCTCTCCCCGATTGGATTTCAAAAGGCGGAGATCCCGCCGTTCGGACTCGCGGCATTCCCCGCCGACCTCGAAATGCAGCGCATCGCATTGCAGGCGGCAAAGGATGTTGATCTTGACATATCCGTGCAGGCAGGGCGCATCTGCAGCGGAGATCAGTTTATTGCAGGCAACGCGCAGAAACAGCGCATCTTATCCGAGTTCGGCGGGCTTTGCGCCGAAATGGAGGGCGCTGCAATTGCACAGGCATGCTGCGCAAACGGCCTCCCGTTTGTCATCCTGCGCGCTATCTCCGACCGCGCGGACGACGCCGGCGGCGTTTCTTTCGCTGAATTTGAAGCCGCGGCTGCAAAGCACTGCGCAGAAATCGTCCTGCACATCGCAAAGGCGCTTTCGAGATAAAAGCATAATAACGACCCGCTTCGGATTACCGGAGCGGGTCGTTCGCTTATATTGCAAAAAACCAGTAGATCAATACGCCGCCTGAAAGAGCGAGCGCAACGCCGGAGAGTGCGAACAGGATACGTGAGACGCGTTCCGTATCCCTTTCCTGCTCGGTTCTTTCCATCGGTTCGCCTATCTCGACATTCCCGGGGAGCAGAAGCATCTGCGCCTCCTGCAGCACCTCCTGCGCTGTCACGCCGCGGCTTGCAGCATCGTCCCGGACAATATAGATCACCTTTTCATAGAGCGGATTCGTATCTGACGTGACAACCACAATCCGTCTCGACACTCCCTGTGCGCAACCGATCTCCGCATCTGAGCGCTGCTTTCGTTCGTTGTTCACTGCCGCACCTCCACTTTTACGGCGAGCGCCGTCATATCATCATTTCTGCCGTATTCCCGCACAGCCGAGCGGATCACGCCGCCTGCAAGCGTTTTCATGTCCTCGGCGGTCGTCTTTTCCAGAAGCTTCTTCAGCCAGATATCCTTCCCGTCCGACACAACGCCATCGCTTGCGATCACGGCAATGCTCCCGGGCTTCAGATGCATGTGCATCACATCCGGCGTTTTCCCGGCCTCATATTTGAGCCCAGCCGCGAAGGACTTGCACTTGATTTTGCGGATCACACCGCCGGTTTTTACATACGACGGCGCAGCGCCGTATTTATAAAAGCAGGCGTCACCGGTAAAGAGATCAATGCACATGAGATCGACTGTTGCGTAGCCCCAGTTTTCCTCATCCCGCGCCAGCGCGGTGGAATTTAAGAGCTTCATGGCTGCCGAGGGAGAAACGCCTGCACGGAGGAAGCGCTCCAGAATTCGAATCGCGCTGATGCTGCCGTCCGCCGCCTCCGCGCCCGTGCCCATGCCGTCAGACAAAATGACGCAGAGATGACCGGAATCGGTCTTGAAATACGTGCCGCGATCTCCTGAGACAGATTCCCCGTGCTTTCTTACGGCGGCGATCCCCACCGACGCGGAAAGGGGCTCCGCCTCCAGCAGAATCAGGCTGTCGTCCTTGACCTGACGCTCCGGAATGCAGAGACGGACTCCCAGAACCGCCGACACGCCGTCAAGAAACTCCGGCAAATCAATCACTGAGCCAAGCGCCTTGCTCTCGATCGCCGCGTGAAGCCTTCCCCGTTCATCGCGAAACACTGCCGCATCCGCTTCGATGCCGAACGTGCGCAGATAGCGGATGAGTCTTCGCTCGGAGAGCGGATCAGCACCGTAAACGCTGTCCAGCGCTCTCGCCGAGTCCGCCAAAACCTCCGAAAAATCTCGATACTGCTCCAGCAGGAGCGAGCGCTCTTCCTGCATCATCTGCTTCATACGTCTGCGATAGGCGCGCAGGCGAAGCTCCCCGTTCACGACCTCCGTAAACTCATGGATAGAGACACAGCGCTCGCGGAAGTATTTCGGAAAGTCGCTGACCTCCAGTCTGCCGCGCTGCTGCATTTTCACAGACGCATCGTTCATGGCATTGAGCGTTTCTCCGCCTGAGGAGATCCAGCAGACCTCCCGGAGCGCACAGTGCAGACAGACACGATCGGAAGTCCGGTCAAATACCTTTGCAATATCATTGTCGTTCTCTGCCAAAACAGCAGCCTCCTGCGCCACATCGTACAGCGTGCGATAGGCGCGCGACATTCCGCCCAGGCGTCCCGCGACCAGATGCCGCAGTCCGGATTCACCCCGTCCGGCCTGCAGCGGCTGCACGAACGCTCCGACAGAAACGATCAGGCTGCCCGGAAGCAGGAGAAACACCATGCACGCTCCTGCCCCCTCCATCATGGCAAAGCTGGTGAGCGCCGGCCGGGACAGAACCAGGACCGTCATCACATACGCAAGCAGCCCGATCCCGCAGAAGATCGGTTTTCGATGTTTGGAAAAGAGTCCTGCCGCGAGACCTGTCACAGGATAGATGACAGAAAAATAAGCGCTTCCCAGAGAAATGTCCATCGCAAGCCCCAGCACAACGCCGCTTGTCGCACCGGTGAGAGGTCCCCCGTTTGAGCAGATGACCAGCAGAGCCAGCACCGCAACGCAGCGTCCGAGAGAGAGCTCTCCGAAGATGACAAAGCCGGAGATTCCCATCATCAGGCAGCTCAGAAGATATACAGTAGAGACGCTGCGGCACATCGCGCCGTTCGCCGTGCGCACCTCCCGCAAATCCATAGCGTCCTGAAACGCAAAAGCCGACGCTCCGCACAAAAAGAGCTGGAAAACGACGCGCAGGATGATCAGCACAGAGAAGCCGCCGGTCATCGCCGCAATCGACACACGCGTAAGTCCGAATGTCACGGTTGAAATCACGGCAGGCGCCCACCTTGTGTAGAGCCAGGCGCGCCGCCGCAAAAAATAGCATGCGGCAAAAATGAGCGAGCACCCTGCCGCCATCTGTGTGCCGATTGTGAAGCCGAACGCAGCATAATATCCGGCTGAAGCGCCGAGAAAGCACATCAGGCCGCCGCTGCCATACCCCAGCGTTGCGAGCATTGCCGCCGCAAACGGCGCGCAGCTGTTCCCGAGCTTTGCCGCCGCAAGAACGAGCCCCAACAGGAAACACACCGTAAGCTCCGTCCATTTCGACGCATGCAGGACCTGCGCCCACTGCTCCGACATTGTATGCAGCGGCTCTTTGCGCTCTACAACCGATTTGACATCCATATCGACCCCTCCGCCATCAGGTTACATAATCTTGTTTGAAGCTATTATATTTCCGGACTCATTCAGATCATGTCACTCTTCGCTGTCGCAGAGCAGAACTTTTTCACCGCGTGCGTCGCTTCTGCATTCGGCTCGACGGACACAGGTCTGTTCCCTGAAAAAGGCGCAAAAAAATCCCCCGACCGTACAGGTCGGGGGATTTGATCGGAGAATCGGATGGATTATTGCTTTTCAAGCAGATGCTCGCCGATGCGAAATACGTCGCCGGCGCCAACTGTGAGAATGATGTCGCCGGGACGCGCAACATCCCGCAGCGTATTCTCGATTTCGCCGAACGTCGGGAAAAAGCGCGCGTTCGGGATCTCTTTCGCCAGATCCGCGGAAGAGATGCCGATCGTGTTCTGCTCGCGCGCGGCAAAAATCTCGGCAAGATAGGTGATCGTCGGGCGGCGCAGCTGCTCCACGAACTGCGCAAACAGCGCTTTCGTTCTGGAATAGGTGTGCGGCTGAAACACAACGATGACACGCTCATAGTCCAGAGACTCAACGGCATCCAGCACAGCGGCAAGCTCGCTCGGATGATGGGCATAATCATCATAAAGATCCGCGCCCTGGAAACGCCCCTTGAACTCAAAGCGGCGTCCGGCGCCCTGAAAACCGGCGAGACCGTATTTTACGGCAGTCGCGCTGATGCCAAGCTGAATGGCAGCCGCAGCAGCGGCAAGGGCGTTGCGCACATTGTGCTCACCGGGGACATGGATTGTCGCGCGCGTGTACAAGTCGCCGTTGCAGATGATATCAAACTCGCAGCGCGCGCCTTTCCGGACGATATTCGCGGCATAGACGTCCGCCTCGCTGTTCAGACCGAACGTAAACACCGTGCGGTCGATCCCGCGCAGGAGATCCATGGTGTTGGCGTCATCGTAATTGGCGATGATGCAGCCCGTCTCCGGCACGCGCTCGGCAAAGGAACGGAAAGAGGCCTTGATGTCGTCCAGATCCTTGAAGAAATCCAGATGATCCTCTTCGACATTCAGAATGACGGCAATCGAGGGATTCAGCGCAAGAAACGAATTATAATATTCGCAGGACTCGAAAATGATCGTGTCTCCCGCGCCGACGCGGTGTCCCGCGCGCAGGAGCGGGAGCGTGCCGCCGATCATTACGGTCGGATCGCGTTCCGCCGCCATCATGATATGCGTACACATCGAGGTCGTAGTCGTTTTGCCGTGCGTCCCCGCAATGCAGATCGCATTGGGGTATGCGTGCATGATCGCGCCCCACGCCTGTGTGCGTTCAAAGACCGGAATATCCATCCGGTGCGCCGCTACAATCTCAGGGTTGTCATCATGGACAGCAGCGGTACGGACGACAAAGTCAAGATCGGGCGTCACATTCTCTGCGCAGTGACCGATATGGATCTCGATGCCTTTCTTGCGCAGCATCTGTGTATTGATGCCCTCGTGCATATCAGATCCGACAATGGTGAGTCCCGCGTCGTGCAGAACTTCCGCCAGCGGAGACATGCTGACGCCGCCGATGCCGATCAGGAGGCCCTTTTTACCGGGGACCAGATATTTTTGAAAATCTGACATAAAGATACGCTCCGTTATCAAAGCTTACCAGAGCGGCGACATGATGGGTCGCAGCTCGAAGAAATGATTGAGGTTCAGACGATTTTGTATTATAATACAACCAGCGTCCGATTACAATGGATAAGTTATGAATTTTTCAAAGAGATACGGCGGATCTGTCTGGCAAATCAACGAAATCTAACGTTCCGGCAAACCAGATTTCTCCAAATATGATGATACAGGCTTTCCATGTTGGCTCAGAAATGGAGTGACAAGAATGGCTGACAGCTGGGAAAAATTAAAAGCTGAATGCTCCGGGTGTGCGCGATGCCCGCTCGGTGACACACGCAGGAATCTTGTTTTCGGCACCGGAAATGAACACGCACACGTCATGTTCATCGGCGAGGGTCCCGGCGAGCAGGAAGACTTGCAGGGTGTTCCCTTTGTCGGCCCGGCGGGAAAGCTGCTGGACGACATGCTGGAAATGATCGATCTCGACCGATCGAAAGTCTATATCGCAAACATCGTCAAATGCAGACCGCCCCGCAACCGGGATCCGCAGCCGGACGAGAAAGCCGCCTGCATCCAATGGCTGCGTCGGCAGATCGCGCTCGTGGATCCGGAAATCATCGTCTGTCTCGGCCGCATCTCTGCAATGGAATTGATCCGCGAAAACTTCCGCATCACACGCGAGCACGGGCTTTGGTATACTGTTGACGGTCGGGCGACAACTGCGATCTATCATCCGTCGGCGCTGCTGCGTGACGTCTCGAAACGACCGGAAACTTTTGCCGATCTGCGAGCGATCCGGCAGCAGATTCGCGCCATCTGCCCGGAGGTATATGAGCATGCGTGAAAAACCCATCCGCATTACCCAACCGGATGTACAGGGCATTCCCGTACTCAAGCAGATCTGGATGGACACATTCGGAGATCCGCCGGAGCTGATTGAAGCTTTTTTCGACCGCTTTCCTCCGGAGCGCATTGGCTGGATCGTCTGCTGCGGCGACGAGATTCTCTCCACGGCATATCTCATGCTCGGGAACAGTCTGATGCACGGCGATCAGACACATGCTGCCGCCTACGTATACGCCGTTGCGACGCCGACAGAACACCGCGGCAAAGGCTATGCCGGCATGCTGATGCGGCACTTTGCGCAGATCGCTGAGGAGCGAAAGCTGCTGATCTACACGCGGCCGGCAAATGAAAGCCTCTTTCATTGGTATGCCAAAACGATGCAGACGGTTCCTGCCGCACCGCTGTCGCTGCGTCAGATTGCAGCGAAGAAATCCGCAGATCTGCCGTCTGTGCAGAAAATCTCTTCCACGGACTACGGCGGTATGCGAGAGGCTTTTCTATCCGCACTGCCCCATATTATACTGAGCGAAGCGTTTTTGTCGCTTCAGGAATTCTATCTGGAAGCGGAAAACGGCGGCTATTACAGCGTCAACGGCGGAATCTGTGCCTGTGAAGTGCACGGGGATACACTCGTGGTCAAAGAGCTGCTCGCGCGAGACGATGATGAAGTCGTTCAGGCGCTGATGCAATATTTCAAAGTCTCCAAAGCGCAGTTTTTTGCTCCCTCTGCGTCCGGAAAAGCGCAGGTTGCCTATCGCGGAGCAGCGCAGAGCCATACGAACTGGGGGCTTCTGCTCGATTGATCCATTTCACTTTGTATTGTTTGAATAATCCATTCCTTTATACGCAGGAACGCGGCGTGCATAGATCCAACGGAGGGCTATGCGCGCCGCGTTATCCTGTTGTCGTTCAGCTCCGGCGTTCGGACAGGTGCTGCACGAACTGGACCTCATCCAAATCGTTCATTGCTTTCATGGCAAGATCGATATCCAGATCGTGATCGAGCATCTCAATCTCCAGACGATAGCCTGTGTAATCTTCCCCGCTCGATCCGAACGGCTCGATCGAATTAAGCTGCATACCGATCGCGCTGAGACTCTTCATCAAATGGCTCAGGCGCAAATCCGGTGAAAGCTCCATGTACACGGTCAGAGCATGTGCTGTCTTGACATGCATCGCGTCCAGCTTATACAGCGGAACCAGCGCAATGTAAATGATTACACACATCAAAATGGCGCACTCCAGATAGCCCGCGCCGGCGCAAAGACCCATGCCTGCGGTCGCCCACAGGCCCGCGGCAGTTGTAAGGCCGGTGACGTGATTGCGGTTTTTCATGATGCTGCCCGCGCCGAGGAAGCCGATGCCGCTCACGACCTGCGCCGGAACACGCATCGTGTCGCCCGAAACGCCGAGAATCTCAATGCTGAACTGCGACATGAGCACCGTGGAAGCCGCGCCGAGGCACACCAGAACATGCGTACGGATTCCGGCAGGGCGATGATACTTTCCGCGGGAATATCCGACCACACCGCCGCAGATGCACGCGGTCAGAAAACGCAAAAGCAGCGTCAACGGCGAAAGGCCTCGCAGGAAAGGCAGGATTGCCATCAGGGTCATTGTGTATCACTTCCCTATTGAAAATCTTTCATTCAATGGATCTTAACAGCGGCTCCAGTTCCCTGAGCGCATGAATCTCATAATCCGCCGGTGTCTCGCTGTCAGCCGGTTTGCCGTGCGGGTTAAACCAGCAGGTACGGATCGAGGCGTTGATGCCGCCGCGGATGTCCGAGGTCAGGCTGTCGCCGACAATGATCGCGCGTTCACGGCAAAAGCCCGGGATCTGCGCAAAACAGTGGTCAAAGAAAACGCGGCTCGGCTTATCAGCGCCAAGCTGTTCCGAGATAAACATCGCGCGAAAGTACCGCCCGATATCGGCGCTTTTCAAGCGCCCCTGCTGCACGCGAAGATTCCCGTTTGAAACCAGATACAGAGCATAACGGTTCGAGAGCGATTGCAGCATCTCTTCGGCGCCCACGATGAAATAATGCCCCTTTGACAGGCGCGCTTCATACAGCCGCTGCGCCTTGTCGCAGGACCGCTGCACGCCGATTATATCAAAAAACCGCGCAAAACGCGTTGTCAGCACTTGCGCTCGCGTGATCTCCCCTGCCTCAAGACGCCGCCACTGCTCGGCGTTGATGCGGCTGTAAAGCGTGAGCCGCTCCGCTGTCGGCTCGATGTCAAGGACGCGAAGCGTATCGCCAAGCGCCAGAGCCTCCGCCTTATGAAAATCAAGGATCGTATCGTCCAGATCCAAAAAAACAAACTCGATCATAGTATGCTGTTACCCGACTCATGCAGCAATAGCCTGCGCTTTCTGTCGAGCCCGCCCGCATAGCCGGTCAGGCTGCCATCCGCGCCAAGCACTCGATGACATGGTATGATCACGGAAATCGGATTATGTCCGACAGCGCCGCCGACCGCCTGTGCCGACACGTTTTTCCCGCTTTCGGCTGCAAGCCGGTTTGCGATCGCACCATAGGTCGTAGTCCCGCCATAAGGAATGCTCAGCAGAACTTTAAGCACCGACACGCGAAAAGCCGAGCCCTTCAGACAAAGCTGCAGCGCATTGGGGTCCGGGCACATGCCTCGAAAGTAGGCATCCAGCCATTCACACGCCCTGACAAGCGCCGGGTCTTCTTCCTCAGTGACACGATCACTTTTGAGAAAAGAGCCGTAGTATTTTGCGCTCTCAAACCATGCGCCGATCAGCTTCTCATCCTCTGCGGCAAGCAGCAGATCGCCGAGCGGCGAGTTATAATGGCAGACATGGATCATACAGTTTCCTCTAGCAAAACGGTGCTGCAAATCGAGAGCCCTGCGAGGACGCCGCCGCGTTTTGAGACGCCGACCTCCGCTGTGCCGCCCGGCATGCCGATGCCGTATTCCACAACGCCGTCCGGCAGAGACCGCGCAAGATCGATCGCCGCAGCCGCAGCGGCAAGCCCGCTCGACGGCAGTTCAGGCCATCTGTCATCCACCTTGCAGCGCATAAGGATCATCTCGCCTTTCGGATCGCGCAGGACAAAAATAGTCGGCTGCGACACAGGCTCAATCAATATCTCATTCTGCGCGACCAAACACGTCACGCCGGGAAATGAAACCGACAGCGCCTCATCAGCTTCTTCAACCTCCGGAACCGGAAGCACTGCGGTCGCCTTGCCTGCATCGGGCTCAACCACAACCGGGACCACTCCCTCATAGCCGCTGCACTCAGTCATAACGATACAGCGGTCATGCGCGCCGCGCTCTGCCGCAAGAGAGAATGCTGCGGCGCAGACCGCGTCCGCGGAGAACAATTCATGCAGCACCTGCACACGCACCTCACCACCGGTCTTTGCCGGACAGAGAAAAAGCGCATCGGGTGATGCCGTTTCCGTATCCCGGCTGAGAATGACTGTCCGTCCGTTGACGCGAAGACGCACTTCAGATGTTCTGCGCATGGAGAAATACCACGTCTTTCAGGATGCAGCCATCGTCCTCACCAAGCACGACGAGGTCCCAGCTGCCGTCTTCCTGCGGCGTCAGAAAGGCTTTGTTCGCCATATTCAGCTCAGAGCCCGTCACCTCAACGGTAGTTTTGTCTCTCGCCTGAACAGACACTTCTCCGATCCAGGAGGCGTCGATATCCCCTGCCTGCAATACGCTGCTGATGAGGATTCCGGTGGTATCCACGTCGATCTGATCGCCGTCACCATTCAGAGTTACACCCTGAACCGGCTCTGTCGGAAGACTGGTCAGCTCCACGGTTTTGGACAGCGCGTTGCCCTGACGAACTTTTACAGATCCCTTGGCAGCTGTACACGCGGTCAGCAGCACCGCAGAGAGCACCAGGCACAATATCGCAGAAAACTTGCGTGTAAACACACATCGCACTTCCTTTCAAGCCAAAAAAGAAACCCCGCCCGAGAGCGAGGTCAAATGGATGGCGGAGCGTGAGGGATTCGAACCCCCGTGGGCTTTCACCCTAACGGTTTTCAAGACCGCCCCGTTATGACCGCTTCGGTAACGCTCCGTATCAATGCTGCAAGCACAGATGGAACGTGCTTACAAGCTAAAAGATATAATAAACCCCGCAGTCTAAAAAATCAAGTACCATTCCATGTCAGAACGCTGTCTGAACGAGCATTCTCATTCAGACAGCGTTCCGGTATATCAGGTTCTTTTCCAATCAAAGCTTTGTACCGCAGTTCATGCAGAACGCGTCGTCCGGCTCGATCGGCGCGCCGCAGCCCGGGCAGGTCATCTGAACGGGCGCAGCCGGTGCGCTGTCGTCCGGCACTTCTTCGGCTGCCTCAACCGCAGCAGGCTCAGCTTCCGTCGGCGTTTCCTCTGCGGGCAACTCCTGAGCCGGCGCGGGATCGACAGCTTCGGCGGCTTCGCCTGCAGGCGCCGGAGTAAACGCCGCCGGCTCCCCGAACGCTTCGGGCGCGGAAAATCCCATCGGCATCTCCGGCTCGGAGGCCTCAGGCGCAACAGGCGGAACGATCGGATCAGGCGCAGGAGGCGCAGACTCAGCAGGCACGGGAGGAACGACCGGCGCAGGCGCAGTTTTCGCCACGGGACGACCGCAGTTCGTGCAGAAACGCATACCCTGCTCCAGAATTGTGCCGCAGCTGGCACACACCAGGACGTCACCGGAGACAGCGGGTTTTTCCGCCGGCATCGGCGCGCCGCAGAGCGCACAGAATGCACTCGACGCGCTCACTTCCGCTCCGCACTTCGGGCAGGAGCGAACGCCCTTGATTCTCTGAATCTGCTCGCGGCAGGCGCGGATCGTCTCCTCGGAATCGCCGACAGACTGCACGAGCGACGCAAACTCCGGCTCGGGAGCGTCCCGATGCAGGGATGCGTAGAGCTTGCCGATCTGCAGATATGCGGCATTGATCTTCTTTTCTTCATCGTTGATCTGCGCATTCAGACGCGACGTATCTGACATCTCGCCGGTCTTCTGGATCATCTTCTGTCCGGCTTCGGAAACCTTGCGCCCGATGTTATCAAAAAAAGCCATAGCGGTTCCTCACTTTCTGGTACAATTCGATCGTAGGAATGGAACAGTATTTGGTTATAAAATAGCACACGGCGCAATCCCTTGTCAATTCCAAGTGACCGTTTTCGAACAGAGGTTTTGGTTTTGTCAATTACAAGATAAATCCGGACAAGGATTTCATCCCTGTCCGGACATGTTCAGTGCACAGCTTTTTCGGCAAAGCTGTTATCTACGAGCTGGTCAAATTTCACCCATTCATGATGCTGCAGGACGCCCGCCGTCTCCATGACAGTCTCGAGCCGCTCCAGCGCCTGCTGCTCCATGACAGGCGTTGCGTTCCATGCGTCGATGTCGACATATCGCTGCACGACTTTCGTGAGCGTTTCCACAGAGGTATCCGGAAACTGCGGCGCAATGATTTCCGCCACCTCAGCGGCGGAGTGCGTCTGCACAAAGTCAAGCGCCTTTGCGATTGCGTTCGTAAAGCGCTGCACCGTGTCGCCGTTGTCCGTGAGGAAAGACTTTGCCGCGAAGTAAGCCGTATAAGGGATCTCGCCGCTCTCCGCGCCGATAGAAGTGAGCACATAGCCCTGACCCGCTGCTTCAATTTCCGTCGCGGTGGGCTCAAAGAGGGTCACAAAGTCCCCGTTGCCGCCCGTAAAAGCGCCGGCCATCATGTTGAACTGTACCGTCGTGTCGACATTGGCATCCTCACCGGGGACAACGCCGTTTTCACGCATCACATATTCAAGCGTCATCTCCGGCACACCGCCGGCTCGACCGCCGATGATCGTTTTGCCGCGCAGCAAATCCCAGGAGAAGTCGGTTTTCTCACGACCTACGAGAAACGAGCCGTCGCGCTTCGTCATCTGCGCGAAAACGACGGGGGCATCTTCCTTGCCCTGATTGTGCACATAGATCGCCGCTTCAGGCCCGGCAAAGCCGATATCCGCCTCACCGGTGAGCACCGAGGTCATGACCTTATCCGCGCCGCCGCCGTTGATGAGCTCCACATCCAGACCCTCATCTGCAAAATAGCCGTTCTCGATCGCCACATACTGCGGCGCATAGAACACAGAATGCGTTACCTCGCTGAGCACGATATGCTGCGTCCCCTGTCCCTGCACACCGCACGCGGCACAGCAGCCGACCAACAGCACTGCCAGAAGCAGCACAAGTCCTTTTTTCATTCAATTCACTCCCATTCTTCGCTTTACGGCGCGCTCGAGCAGCAGCACTGCCTGATACATCACCACAGCAGCCGCCGCCAGAAGCAGCACCGAAGCCATCACAAGATCCATGTTGAAAACCTGTGATCCATATACGATCAAATATCCAAGACCAGCTTTGGACACCAGAAACTCGCCCATGATCACGCCGACCCACGCAAGCCCCACATTGACGCGCAGCGTATTGAACAGCGCAGAGTAATTTCCCGGAATCACGAGGGTGTGCAGCGTCTGCCATTTGGAGGCGCCAAGCGTCTGCATCAGGCGCAGCTTCTCCCGATCCGTGCCGCAGAACGCGACATACATATTCAGGATCGTCACAAACAGGGAGATCGCGATCGTCATGGCGATGATCGAGCTCGTACCCGCCCCGATCCAGACAATAAAGATCGGGCCCAGCGCTGTTTTGGGCAGCGCATTGAGCACGACGAGATACGGATCCAGCACGCGAGAGAGCGTTTCACTCCACCACAGCAGAACCGCGATCAGAATACCAAGCAGCGTCCCGAACAGAAAGCCGACGATCGTTTCCATACATGATGCGCCGAGGTGCATCCAGAGATCGCCGGAACGGTACAGCCCCGCGAGCGTGCGAAGCACACGGCTCGGCGTGCTGACGATAAAGGCATCCACCACGCCGGCGCGCGCGGTGATCTCCCACTGCGCGAGAAATACGACCAGAACGAGGACGCGCAGAACGATCACCTTGCGTGCCTTGCGCCGTCTTTGCAGCAGATATGCCGCGCGTTCGGAAGACAGATTGGTTTCAGACATTGACATCCAGCTCCCCCCAAATCTCCCGAAAAAGCTCCTGAAACGCGCTCAGGCCGCGCCGCTCCATCGCGCCGACGCCGCGAAAGCTATCCAGGGTATGGATATTTCGCACCTCGCCCGGCCGATGCGACAGCACAACGATCTGATCGGACATGCTGATTGCTTCTGAGATATCATGCGTCACCAGCAGCGCCGTCTTGTGCGTCTTTCGAATGATCCCTGAGATATCCGCGGAAACCGCAAGCCGGGTCTGATAGTCCAGCGCCGAAAAAGGTTCATCCAGCAGCAAGACCTCCGGCTCAACAGCAAGCGTTCGGATCAGCGCACAGCGCTGTCGCATACCGCCGGAGAGCTGACTCGGCGGCTTTTTGGCAAAGCCTGTAAGCGCATACTGCGCCAGCAGCCGACCGACCTCCGCCTGACGGCGCGGTGTATTCTCGCCGCGGATCTCAGGTCCCAGCAGGACGTTGCGCCAAATGGTACGCCATTCGAAGAGCTGATCCCGCTGCGGCATCAGGCCGATCTTTTCGCTCGGCTTGGAAAGCGTTTGCCCGTCAAACAGGATCTCGCCCGAAGTCGGCTGCTCCAGACCGGCAATGATGCTCAGAAGTGTGGATTTCCCGCAGCCCGAGGGCCCTACAATCGTGACAAACGAACCATCTTCCACATCGAAAGAAACGTCTCGCAGCGCCTCCACCTCACCCTCCGGCGACTGGTAGGTCATCGAGATGTTTTTCAGCTCGATGCGCAAGTCTCTTCCTCCTTTCACATCTTACTCATCAGAAACGCGCTTCGAATCATTCTATGGAGCTTGATCTGCAAACGTGATAATGCCCCGGCGCCGCATTACGCGATGCCGGGGCATGCAAGGAATCTGCTCGGTTATTCAGGAAGCTTGTTGGTTCTTCTCCAGATGTGCTGCCGCTCAGCGGCGCGGATGAGCTCCTCCCGGAAATCCGGATGCGCCACACTGATCAGCCGCTCGGCGCGCTCCCAGGTACAGCAGCCGGTGAGATTCACGACGCCCTGCTCGGTGCACATGTAATACGCCTGACTGCGGGGAGACGTGACGATGTCACCCTGAAAATACGGGACGATGCGCGAGTGCTTTGTGCCGCTCTTGTCCGTAAAAGTGCTGGTCATGCAGATAAACGCCTTTCCGCCGCGCGACATGGCGGCGCCGGTGAGAAAGTCCAGCTGCCCGCCCGTGCCGCTGATATGGCGCAGGCCGGCGGACTCAGAGGCGATCTGACCGTACAGGTCCGCCGAGATACAGCTGTTGATCGAGACCATATTGTCAAGCTCTCCGATCACCTCGGGCGCATTGACATACTTCAGCGGACACGCCATGATGCCGGGATTGTCATCCAGCCAGTCATACAGCCGCTCAGAGCCGAATGCGATGCCGAGAACGCCTTTTCCCGGGTAAACCGTCTTGCGCTTGTTCGTAAGAACACCCGCCTCGGAAAGATCCAGATACGCATCGGAGCAGAGCTCGGTGTGCATACCGAGATCGCGCAGTCCGGATTTGGCAAGGAGTTTTCCGAGCGCGTCCGGCATGCCGCCGATGCCGAGCTGCACTGTCGCGCCGTCCACAATATACGGCAGGATCAGAGAAGCGATCGCCTCATCCGTCTCAGAGGGAGTATGCTCCGGCATATTGTAGAGCGGCGGGTGCTCCCCCTCTACAATAAAGTCAGCCTCGGAGATGTGGATGACCTCGTCAAAGCCGCCGTGCAGACGCGGCAGGTGCTCGTTAACCTCCAGGATGACAATCTGCGCCTTGTCGAGGATGCCCTTTGCAACGCCGGTTGCGCAGGAGAGGTTGAAATACCCGTGCCGATCCATCGGCGTGACCGAGAGCATTGCGACGTTCACGGTGAGAAAGTGCTTATAATACTCCGTCACGTTGCGGAAAATCATCGGGATATAGTAGCAAAGCCCCTTGTCGGCAAGCTTTCGCTCATAGGCGGAGCAATGCCAGGAATGATAGGTAAAATGCGCCTGCTCCGGGTCCTGCTCCACAATCTGGAGCGGGCCGAAGAGCAGATTGCCGCGCACTTTCACGTCCTGCAGCTCGGTTCTCTTTGCCAGAGCAACGTCGAGCAGCTGCGGCATGCTCAGAGCCGTCCCGTAGTCCACCCAATCGCCGCTGTTGACAACGCGCACCGCCTCTTCGGGCGTGCGGAGCTTCGCACGATATTCAGAGCGATAATCCATGGCTCACCCTCCTAAAAAATCTGATCTTTCCAGACCGGCGTTTCAAACAGGCGCCTGCGCGCATCGGGATCATCGGTCTGTGCCAGGATCCACATGAGCTTTGTCACGACGGCTTCAGTCGTCATGCCGTAGGCTTCAACGAGCCCGAGCTCCTTTTTAGCCCGCTGCCCGACCTGATAAACCTCCATATCGCTGCCCTCAAAGGGCACCTGCGTCGTCATGACCAGCATTCTGCCGGATGCGATCCAGTCCCGCACCGCGGCATAAAAATCCGAATCACCATACTGCGGCAGACCGCCGACGCCAAAGCTTTCGATCACAAGCGCGCTGCAATGCGCGCGCAGGGCATCAAAAATTGCGGTGCTTGTCCCGGGAACGAGCTTGAGGACAAATACGCCCGCGTCCATCGCATCATAAAACACCGGACCCCCGGTGATCTCCTCCCGGATATACGGCACAAGCCGCTGGTTGCGGAAGATCGCCGTCGGCGGATAGTCCACACTGTCAAACGCATGGTAGCTCTTCGTGCGCATTTTGCGGGCGCGCGTGCCGAGAATGACCAGATGATCAAATACCACGTGCACGCCGCAGGCAGCATTATCCGAGGCATATCGGAACGCGTCCAGCAGGTTGTCGCGCGCATCAGTGTCACGCAGGGAAATGCTCTTCTGCGCGCCGGTAATGACAACGGGCTTGCGGTTGTTCTGGATCA
Organism: uncultured Eubacteriales bacterium; assembly: GCA_900316745.1. Lineage (GTDB taxonomy): Bacteria > Bacillota > Clostridia > Oscillospirales > Oscillospiraceae > CAG-103. The sequence continues at coordinate 146,713 of ONEB01000003.1, forward strand.
GATAAGAAAGCGCCGCCGCTGTATAGGCCATGGTATCCGTCCCGTGGGTGACGACAAAGCCGTCATACTCGTCGTAGTGATCGCGTACGCAGCGCGCCATCTGAAGCCAGTGGTCGGCGGAGATGTTCGTGCTGTCAAGATTCATCAGCTGTACGGCGTCACATTTGCAGATATCCGCCAGCTCCGGAACGAGCGCCATGAGGTCCTCGCTTTTCAGCTGCGGTGTCAGGCCCGAGCCGCTGTCCAGCGAGGCAATCGTGCCGCCGGTCGCAATGAGAAGAATGTGTTTCATGTGCATTCCTCCTTATGATAATACTCTAAATCAAAATCCGAACAGCGTCAACCGGTTTTTCAATGCAAGATTCTCCGAAAATGAGCAGTTTTATGTTGACCCTGCGGGCGGATTGGAGTATTATAAATTATTATTGTATCAAGCACACAAAGGATGACAATATGAACCTGCAACCAAACGATTCCGCGCATCGTGCAAAGCTTGCCCGCTTCTGGATCTGGGTCCTAGTCCTGTCTCAGCCGGTGCTGGACGCCGTGTCCTACTGGGCGGCGGAACTGAACATGAGCAGCACGCTGACGCTCGGCGTTCGCATGCTGATCCTCGCCGTGACCGTGATCATCGCCTTTGCGCTCTCTAATCGGAAGCGGTATTATCTCCTGACGGCTGTGATCCTCGCCGCGTTCTGGGCAGCGCACATGCTTGCCTGCAGGCGCGTGGGGTATGTCTCTCCCATCACGGACACGACCAATTTTGTACGCGTGGCGCAGCTGCCCGTCTATACGCTTGCGCTCATCACGCTCCTGCGCACCGCCGGTGACATTCCCGCCCTGATTGAAAGGGCGCTCTCAGCCGATCTCTGGATCATCGCCGTGATCAGCGTTCTGGCCGTTGTGACCGGGACGAACAATCCCACTTACCCGAAATGGGGCATCGGCATTTCCGGCTGGTTTGCGCTTCCGAACTCTCAAAGCGCGATCTACGGTGTGCTGACGCTCATCACCGTGCTCTCCGCCGTTCGGGAAAAGAAGCCTGTTACCGCGATCCTGCGCTGCGCCGTCGGCTTCGCGCTGCTCTTTTTCCTCGGCACGCGTCTGGCGTTTGCCGAGATCTTTGCGATTGCGCTCATTGTCGTCACCGCCATGCTGATCACGAAAACCGCAGACAGGCGCATACTCTGCGCCGTGCTCGTGCTTTCAGTTGCATGCGGAGCATTGTTTCACCAGAGCCCGATGTACCAAAACCGCGTTGCATTCTCTCAGAGCGCGGATATCCAGCAGGAGGACGCCGACGAGACTGTGGAGCAGACGCCTCCGCCGCCCGTGGAATACGACTGGCTGCCAGATGCGCAGGAATCCATTGACATGCTCTATCGGCAGTATCAGCCGCTGATGATCAACCGCTTCGGTCTGGAGCCCGTGAAAGCCGCGTTCGGATACACCGACGACGTATCCAAGCTCGGCGATCTGCGCCTGTGCAAGATTCTGTTCTGCCGGATGGCAATGGATGAGCTTCCCGTGACCAGCAGACTCTTCGGTTTTGAGCTTGCGACCACGCTTTACGAGGACGGCATCTTCGATGTGGAAAACGATTTTCACGGGATGTATTTCCTCTACGGCATCGTCGGTCTGACGCTGATTGTCGCGTATCTTGCCGTATTTGCCGTGCGCGCGCTCTGGCGGATGCTACATGATCCCAGGCGCTATCTTACGCTCCCCGTCTGCGCTTACAGCACAGCGTCGGCCATTCTGGTCATCAACGCCTATTTTTCCGCAAGCGTTCTGCGGCGTCCGAACGCATCGGTCTATCTCTCGATCGCACTTGCGGTCCTCTGGATTCTGACCGAGAAGCAAAACAGCAGCGATGGAAAGGAGAACGCATGAAACAGCAAAAAAGAACCCTCCGCACCATCGCCCTCGTGATCGCCATTACGCTTCTGACGAAGGTGCTCGGTGTTGTCCGCGAGGCGCTGCAGGCGCGTGTGTTCGGCACGGCGCTGGCGTTCGACCTCTATACGATTTCCTACAACAACACGATCTATATCTTCACGACCGTTGCCTACGCTCTGTGCGTCGCAGCCGTGCCGATCATCTCCAAGAAGCTGGAATCGGATCGCGAGGCCGCTTTCCGCACAGCAGGCAATCTCATCTGCGTATCGCTGGTTGTGAGTCTCGTGCTCACGGCGCTGCTTTCCCTCGTCGTGCAGTTTGCGCCGGCAGCGGAATTTCTGAACGTCGCGAGCGAGAATGCCCCGGTCCTGCGCACCTATCTGCAGATCTGCCTGCTCACGCTGCCGCTGATCGTGCTCATCTATCTGCTCGTATCCGTGTTTCAGTCCATGGAGCACTATACGCTGCAGGGCAGTCTGAGTCTGCCGTACAACATTCTCCTGATCGTATTCCTGGCGCTCTTTGCAAGCCGTGAGAACATGCTGGGCTACATCCTGGTGGTATGCCTTGCGTGGGTGCTTCAGCTGGCGATGACGGTGCCGAGCTGGATTCAGGAAAAATTCCGTTTCTACCCGGCGCTTCGCTTCAACGATCCGGATGTAAAACTCTTTTTCCGCACGACGGTCGTGACGGTGTTCACAACCAGCATCTTCCTCTGGTGCTATCTCGCCGACTCCGCGACCGTGACGCGCTTCGGAGACGGGGCTGTGAGCGCGGTATACTATGCCGACAAGCTCTTTACCCCCGTCGCGACGACGCTGATTTACAGCATCAGTGTCGTGCTCTTCCCGAAGTACAATCAGGAATACTCGCGTGTGAGTGCGCGCGAATATAAAAAATACGTCGGCGGTACAGTTGAGAATACGCTCTTCGTGATTCTCCCGTTTTCCGCGATGTTCATGGTCTTTGCCGTGCCGATCATCCACGTTCTGTTTGAGGGCGGCAATTTTGACGCTGACTCCACAGCCATGACCAGCAGTGTGTTTGCCATGTACTCCATCGGCATGGCAGGCTTCTGCGTGCTGGATCTCATCAACAAGGCCTACTATACGATGGGCAAAACACTCACCCCGCTTCTGATCAACGCTCTGGTTCTGGGGCTGGATCTCGTATTGAACGCGGTCGTCCGTTCCGGCGGCAGCGGCGGCATGATCGCAATGGTGACTGCAATCGCGCTCACCATCGGCGGGCTCGTCGCGCTCGTGTGCTTCTTCCGCTCGGAAAAAGGCACGCTGAACACCGCCCGCGTGATCAAGAATCTGGTCGCCGCGGCTGTGATGTCCGGCGTGCTCTGGGCGCTCACAAAGCTTCTGTACAGCCCCGACGGCAGCAAGCTGGTCGTGCTTGCGGAGTTCATACTGCTCGGCGTGCTCGGCATTGCGATCTATGCCGCTGTGTGCTGGCTGCTGAACGAACGTGAAGCGCTTCGGCTCATCTCCGTAAAATTCAGAAAACGCGAGGACTGACATGAAAGAACACCTGAAACCCTATCGTCTGTTCGTGCTGCTCGCATTGCTCTGCACGCTGGCTGCCGCCTGGCTTGTGGTCTTCCGCATCCGGGTCGAGGAACCCCAGAAGCAGGTCGCGGTCGTCACGTCCTGGGAAGACATTTCGCTGATGAAATACTTCTCTGACGTTCCGGAAACCGAATGGCTCGCAGCGCTGAAAGAAGGCGGTCTGGAGGCCGTCATGCTTCCGGTTGCACAGATGGACGACGAGAGCATCACGAAGCCGATTCTCGACGCAGGACTGAAGATTGCCCAGGTCGGCGGTGAGGCCGAGGGCGGCATTTACTTTTTCGCGACGAAATACGATTCACTGATGACGCCGCGTCTGAGCGACTCCGTGAAGCGTACGCGTGAAACACTCCCCGCCAAGGTGGTGCTTCCCTCCATCGAGGACACGGACAGCACCCTTGTGCTGGTGGAAAACATCATGCAGACCGGCAGCTTTGTGCCGAGACACTATCGGCTCATCAACTACGACGGCAGCGCGGCAAAGTGCTTCTGGCTCAACAAGGCATTTGCGTGCAGATATGCATCCCTCGGTTATTCCGGTTCCGAGGAGCTTGTGAACATGATGTTCCGCGCGGTGATCGACCGCGGCATGACCGTGATCTGGATCTCTCCGCTGACGGACACGAACGGACACCCTGTCACAGACCCGCACGAATACACCGTTATGCTCCGGTCGCTGCAGGATCGCATTGCGCCGGCAGGCTATACGTTCGGCATGCCGGATGCGATCCCGGCGTTCGGCATGTCCCCGATTCTGCTTGCAATCTGCGGCGTCGGGATCATGGCGGCATGCATGATGGTGCTTGCGCTGATCTATCAGCCAAAGCGAAAATGGCTCTATTGGGCGCTGTTTGCGCTGCTGGCTGCCGAGAGCGTTCTGGCTCCGTTTGTGTTCATCGAGCAGCAGATGCAGATACTTGCGCTGCTTGCCGCGATGGCATTCCCGGCGCTTGCGGTTTTGCTGCTCGCCGACCGGCTCCGCAATGCGCCCGTCGGAAAGCACGCCTCTGTCGGACGCTTCGTTGCGACCCTTCTGAGCTGTCTTGTGATCGTGCTGTGGGGCTGCCTGTACATCAGCGCCGTGCAGACAACGAGTCTCTATCTGCTGGTCCTGCGCCTCTTCCGCGGGGTAAAGCTCAGCCAGCTCGGCGTCTACGGCTTCTCCGCGCTTGTGATGGCATGGGTCTTCCTGCACCACAAGGGCAACACTCTGCGCTCTGACTTCTTCGCCCTGTTTCCGAAAGAGAACCGCCGCGTAAGAATGCAGACGATCACGGCGATCGCCGTTGTTGTCGTTGCCGGCGCAGTCTATGTGCTGCGCAGCGGAGACGGCATGCTGTCCGTTCCCACGCTGGAGCAGCGGATCCGCAACACGCTGGAAACGATCCTGCTCTATCGCCCGAGAACCAAAGAATTTCTCGTTGCTTTCCCCGCCGTTGCCGCGGCTTTTGCCTTTGCCGCGCGCGGCAACCGCGTCTGGACCGCGCTGTTCGGCGTGCTCGGCGGCATCGGGTTTGCCTCTGTGGCAAACACATTCTGCCACATGCGCGCGCATTTCACGGTCTCGCTGTATCGCACGCTTCTGAGCATTGCGATCGGACTTGTGATCGGCATCCTCATTACGCTCATCGCGCGTCTCTGGCCGCTGAGCGGAACCTATGAACCTCTGACCGAGAAGGAGTGACACGCTCCATGGAGCACACCCCAAACAAACCCATACTTCCATGGATGCGTCCGGCTCTGCTGGCGCTGTTCGCGCTGCAGCCGCTTCTGGATATCCTGTCTTACTGGTCTGTTCCGCTGCAGATCCCGGATGCGGTTTCGACCGTCCTGCGCGCAGCCGTTCTGATCGGTTTTGGTCTGGTCGGTTTTTCAGTCTCTCAAAGAAAGAAGCTGTATCTCTTCGGCTTTCTTGCCGCCGCAGTCCTTTTGGCTGGGCACGTGCTCTCCTGCATGCAGGCGGGCTACCTGGATCCCGGTTCCGATCTGGCAAATTTCATGCGCGTGGTGCAGCTGCCGCTCTTTACGGGGTGTCTGATCTCCTGTCTTCGCCGCGACCGCCACAGCGCGCGCACGGTCGAAAAGGGGCTGATTCTAAACTTCTGGATCATTACCGCGTCCGTCGCGCTGAGTCTTCTGACGCACACGGCCTCTGCCACCTATGACGAGAGCGGCTTCGGCGTGATTGGCTGGTTTGCCACCACGAATGCCCAGAGCAGCATTCTGAGCATGCTGGTGCCGATCGTGGTCGTGCTGTATTACCGCAAGCGCGTTTTCCCGCTGTTTTGTCTCGCGGCGCTCACAGGCTTTGCGCAGCTGTACTTTGTCGGCACGCGGCTCGCGTTCCTCACGATCCTGATCACCTTTATCGGTCTTGTGATCACGGCGCTCATCACGCGGAATATCAGCCGCAGGTATCTGATCGCGCTCGGGCTCATCTGCGCTGTATGCCTCCTGGGCGTCAAGCAGTCGCCCATGTACCGCAACCAGGCGCACTACAACGCCGCAATGGAATCCAAGCAGAGCGATTCCTCCCGGATGATCCGGGAGGGCACGACGCTGCCGCAGGACTTCACGCCGGTCGCACCTGAGGACGAGCCGGAGGAAGTGGACGAGCAGACGCTGGAAATGATCTACAACTTCTACGCAAAGGAGCTCTGCAATCGATTCGGGACCGAGCGTGTGATGGAGCGCTACCACTACACGCGCGATATTCCGACGATCACAGCCACGCGCATGGTCAAGATCAACTTCTGCGAAATGCTCATGGAAGAGCTGCCCGGGCTGTCGCGCTGGTTCGGCATCGAGCTGAGCCGTATGACCTATAACGGCTTCAACTACGACGCGGAAAACGATTTTCACGGCATCTATTTCCTTTACGGATCTGTCGGGCTCACAATGATGATCGCATTCCTCGCGTATTTTGTATACTTGATCATCAGGGCGCTGCTGCGCGACTTTAAGCGCGTTTTCACGCTGGAGGCCGGCGCTTTCGGCATGGCTTTCCTGCTGGCAATTGTCTATGCATACCACACGGCGGGGCTTCTGCGCCGCCCGAATGCTTCATTCTATCTCTCTGTGATCCTCGCTTACATCTACTATCTGGTGCAGCTGCGCAGAAATGAGGCCGTACAATGAGATTCAGCATCGTGATCCCGGTCTACAACGTCAGGGACTATCTTGAAGCCTGCTTCCGCTCGGTAATTGCACAGGGCGGAGACGACTATGAGATCATCCTCGTGGACGACGGCTCCACCGACGGCGAGAGCGGGGCTCTGTGCGATCGTCTGGCATCTCAGGCGCCTGATCGCACGATCGTCATTCACAAGCCTAACGGCGGCCTCGGGGACGCCAGAAACGTGGGTCTGGAGCGCGCGCGTGGCGAATATGTGCTCTTTGTGGACAGCGACGACTATCTGCTGCCGGGGCTTCTCGACGCGCTGCGGGAAAAGCTCGCTGCAACCGATGCGGATATCATCGACTTCGGCTTTGTTGTCGATCACGGCGGCACGATCCGCGAGCGGCATTTCGGCGAGATGACGGCTTTCGGAACGTTCGCGCTTGCAGAGCATCCGGAGGCGCTGCTCGTGCTGCCCGCTGCCTGGAGGCGTCTGTATCGAAGGAGTCTGTTTCTGGACAATGCGATCCGCTATCCGTCCCGGGTCTGGTATGAGGATATTCGCACGACGCCGAAGCTCTTTGCAAAAGCGCGGTCCATTACCGCGCTCGACGCGCCGTATTACGGATACATGGTGCGAGAGGGCTCCATCACGCGCAACGCGAACGCCGCGCGCAATGTCGAGATTCTCGAGGCTTTCGACGATCTCAGAGACTGGTTTTCCAACGAGGAGCTCTGGGACCCCTACCGCGACGAATTTACGCGGCTTGCGGTCGATCACATTCTGCTGGCGGCATCTGTCCGCGTGCTGAAAACCGATCCGGCGCATCCGCTTTTGAAGGAATTTCAGTCCTACATGGATTCCCATTTTCCGCATTATATGGATTGCCCTTATTTATCTGAGCTGCCGCAGCAACACAAGCTGATTCTGAAGCTTCTGCGCGGCGGGCACTTCAAGACAATCCGCGCGCTGTTCGCACTCAAAGATTCCATCGCGAAATAACCGCATCCGCGCTGCCGCAAGTCCAGATCCGGCTGCAGCAGCGCTTTTCCATGCCGAGGAGGTGTGCTGTGTCCAGAACTGAAAACTCGCTGCGCAACCTGCGCTACGCAGCACTCCTGAATCTCGCGCTCGTGATCGTAAACTTCATCGCCCGGCGCATCTTCGTCATGGTCCTCTCCGAGCAGTATCTCGGTTTGAACGGCACGTTCACAAACATTCTCTCCATGCTCTCGATCGCTGAGCTGGGCGTGGGGACTGCCATCACATACAGCATGTACAGGCCGCTTGCCGTGCATGATGAGGATCTGCTCCTGTCGCTGATGGCGCTGTATCGGCGGTTTTACCGCATCATCGGGCTCGTGATCGCGGTGCTGGGCGTTGCGCTCACGCCGCTCCTGCCCTATCTCACGCACGATCTGCCGGACATCCCGAACATTCGGCTGATCTATCTGCTGTTTGTGCTGGATTCGGCGCTCTCCTATGCGCTGGTCTATAAGCAAAGTCTTATCTCTGCCGACCAGAAGCAGTACATCGTCACAGCATACCGCAACATTGCGCTGATCGTGCTCGCGGTCGTGCAGAGCGCGCTGCTGCTTCTGACGAAAAACTACTATGTCTATCTGGCGGCAAAGATCCTGTCCACGGTCGCGATCAACGTGCTCCTTGCGCGAAAGGCAGACCGGATGTATCCGTTTTTGCGCCGCAGGGACATCCCCGCTCTCCCCGGTGCTGTGCGCCAGGAGATCAGCAAAAACATCCGCGCTACGCTCATCCACAAGCTCGGAACGGTCGTGGTATTCCAGACAGACAATCTTCTGATCGCCTTTTTCGTCGGCGCAGTTTCGGTCGGCATTTACTCCAACTATGTCATGATCACCTCCGGTCTTACGACCGCGTATCTGCTGATCTTCCGGTCGCTCACGGCGAGCGTCGGCAATCTCTGCGCCGAGGATGACAGGACGCACGCGCGCGAGGTCTTCTGGCAGGTGGATCTGTTCGGGCGCTGGCTCTATGGCTTCAGCGCGATCTGTCTTGTTGCGCTGCTCAACCACTTTATCGGCTCGATCTGGCTGACGGAGACCTATCTCTTCCCGATGCCGCTTGTGCTCATCATCGCGGCAAACTTCTATATTACCGGAATGCGGCAGAGCGTGCTGACCTATCGGGACGCGTTGGGGCTATACTGGTATGACCGCTACAAGGCGGTCTTCGAGGCGCTCATCAATCTCGTCGTGTCGATCCTTCTGGCGCGCAGCATGGGCATTCTCGGCATCTTCATCGGCACGTTTGTCAGCACCGTCACGACCTGCCTGTGGGTGGAGCCGTATATGCTCTTCAGGCACGGATTCCACTTCCCTGTGCGCGGCTATTTTGTGCGCTATGCCATGCATACGCTCCTCACAATCGCGGCAGGAGCCTTGACGCTGTATGTCTGCGCGCTGCTGCCGGGAGCGGGGCTCCTCCCCTTTATCGGCAAGCTCTGTATCTGCGCGATCCTGCCGAACCTGGCGTACTGGCTCTTTTACAGACGGACACCAGAATTCCGCGCCCTGTGGACCATGCTCCTGCGGCGGCTGAAACGCACATAAAAAAAGCTTTGAAGATCCGGGATCTTCAAAGCTTTTTTCATAATCGAGTATTCAGGGCTGCACTGGCCTGTTCTGCTTCTGCTTCGCTTCCGGGAACAGCATCGGCTCCAGACGCTTATACAGCAGATAGGTCAGAATCGAGTCCACAACGCCCTTGAGGATGTTGAACGGAACGACCGCATACAACACAAGCGTTCCCACGCTCTTGATCGAGCTGTTGATCGCCGTGCCCATGGCGACGATTGCCTCAAGCGGCATGCCGAAGAGCTGGGAGAACTTCGGGATGAGGTAATACGCGTTGAACGCGCTGCCGAAAACGGTCATGCACAGCGTGCCGACGACCATGCCGATGATGGCGGTTTTTCGGGTTTTATTTCTGTGGTAGATGATAGAGGCGGGAAGCACAAAGGCGCATCCGACAACGAAGTTGGCAAAGTCGCCGACAAACGCGGTACCCGTGCCCTTAAGCAGAAGCTTCAGAACGACTTTCAAGAACTCCGTCACAACACCGGCGACAGGGCCGAGATAAAACGCGCTCATCAATACCGGCAGCTCGCCGAGATCCATTTTATAGAAGCCGGGAGCGAAAAACAGCGGAATCTCCAGCAGCATCAAAACGCCGCCGAGCGCAGAAAACATGGCGATATAGGTCAGATACCGCGCGCCGGTCACACGGCGGAAGCTCCTGCACAGGTACTTTTCGCATACCTTTGCGACGAGAAACAACGCCACCGCCACAAGCACGCACACGAGGACAAACGAGAAGTTTTCTTTCAGCATGGGATCTACCTCCAAAAAAATATGCACCCAAAGGACGAACCTTCAGGCGCTCATACGGGAGGGACTCCCCTACGAACATCTTCTTCCATCCAGACTATACTGTCGGTATCGGAATTGCGCCGATTCAACCCTTTCAGGCTCGCGGACTATAACCGCCGGTCGGGAATTTCACCCTGCCCCCGAAGATCGTTCATTTGGTTTTCTGTTATTAATTATAGCACACTGCATTGAAAAAGCAACCCCAAATTCATAACTTTTTTCGCGTTTGACAATCCATCTGCGCTACGCTACAATAGCGATATGTCATTCGCTTCCGGGGAGGTGCGTTCGTGGCAAAGATTCTGAATACATGCTGCTTCACCGGACACCGTGAGGCAAAGCTGCCCTGGGGCGAAAACGAACAGGACGCGCGCTGTCTGGAGCTGAAAGCCAATATCGCCAAAGCGATCTGCAATGCTTATGACGAGGGCATCCGGCATTTTCTCGTCGGCATGGCAAACGGCTGTGACCTGTACTTTGCGGAGGCAGTGGTCCATCTGCGCAGTCTCCGCCCGGATGTGACGCTCGAAGCCGCCATCCCCTGCCCCACACAGGCCGACAACTGGCGCAAGGATATGCGCGCACGGTACCAGGCGCTGCTGCTGCAGTGCGACCAGAGAACGCTGGTCTCCGAAAGCTACGACCGCGGCTGCATGATGAAACGCAATCGCTACATGGTGGACGCCTCACGTATGCTGATCGCCGCCTCCAACGGGCAGCCGGGCGGCGCGGAAAACACGATCCGCTATGCCAAACGCAAGGGGCTTGAAATCGTCAGGATCCCGTTATATTGATATAAAAAAGGGCGCGTTGCAAAACGGAAATTTTGCAGCGCGCCTTTCTCAACGAGAAAAAGCAAAGAAAAGCCGAGAGATTGTGGAAAGCCCTCCGCAATTCT
>ONEB01000018.1 GCA_900316745.1 uncultured Eubacteriales bacterium
AGAATTGCGGATGGTTTTCCACAATCTCTCGGCTTTTCTTTGCTTTTTCTCGTTGAGAAAGGCGCGCTGCAAAATTTCCATTTTGCAACGCGCCCTTTTGCCGTATGTGGATTTAATCGACGTCGTGAACGACTTTCTCGGGCGGCACTTCCAGCTCGCCGGGATGGCGGAGGTATTTCTTGAAATACTTGAATGCCATCGCGTAGTCATAGCCGTCGCAGATGCGCTCGTCGGTGTTGATTTTGTAATCGATGTACTTGCGCTGGACAGGAGAGCCGTCGGGCGCGAGCTCGACCGCCTTGCGCTTGGCGCCGAACGCGATGAACGCGGGCAGCGTGCCGAAGTCGTAGATGTGGTGATACACCGGGCCGATGCCGAGCGAGCCGAGATCGGTGATGATCATGGAGCCGTGGAACGGGCTGACGTTCAGCAGGGACATCGGGATGAGACCGAAGTAGTCCATCACCTTCAGCAGCCAGATTGCAAAATTCAGCAGGAAGCGGGGGAGCTTGGTCGCGATGCGGGCAAAGGCCTCGGTGCCGTTGTCCTCCTCGCCGTTTTTGATCTCGTTGATCGCGGCCTCCATCTTGTTGTAGACGTCGAAGACCGTGTCGGTCGGCTCGAAGACGACTTTGATCGTCGTCTCACCGGCTTCGCTTGACATGCCGCGGCGCACCGCCATGACGATCTCGATGTTGTTGCGCGCGTAGATGCGGCGGCCGCAGACAAAGCGGTTCACCATCGGGCGCTGTGAAACCACGCGCACATAGGCCGCGATGAACAGATGCAGATAACCGAGACCCTTGTAGCCCTCTTTGCGCTTCTCGCGCAGCCAGCGGTCGGTGTCGGTGATCTCGACGGCGTCCTCAAAGAGCGTCCATGCGTCGCTGCGTCTTGCCATGATAAAAGGAATGAAATTATAGAATGGATCCAGCGTGCGAAGCCGGTAACCGTCGTTGCGGTCGCCAAAGCGTTTTTTGCGTGCCATAGGATCTCCTCCTGTAAGATAAATGACTGGACTTTATCTTAATCATTATACATGAGTTTCCGGACGCTTTCAAGACTTTGTTAATTTTTTTTGAACATAATTAGAAAATTTATCCATTTATCTCATGCTATGAAATAAATTCATAGCATCGTTCGGATCAACAAATTTTTTTCATATAAAAATTGTTAAGTGGTTAACAAACAAAAAACCGTTGATTTTGAAAGCTTTTTTGCGTTTTCGGCTCGAAAGCAGGCGCCGAAAATATGCCTTGAACTCTTGCTTTGTGCAAAAAAATGGGTTACTATTAACATACAAATCCTCTTTGGAGTGATTTTTTTTAGACAATCTGTTCCAAAGCAGGACGAAACGTAAATCAACGTGCATTTCAGACACAGCGTTCCGGAGGAAAACTGTGTCCGATTTGCCGGTCAGGAGGTGTGTGCATGGCATTTGAAGCAATCACAGCGGTGCAGGCCGCAGAGGAACGCGCGGCGGCGATGAAGCTGCAGGCCGAACAGGCAGCGGCAGAGGCCGTCGAACGTGCCGAGCGGGATGGAAAAGCTGCTGTGGAGGCGGCGCTGGAAAAGGCGGACGGCGAACTGAAAACGCTCCGTACCCAGTCCGATGAGAAGGCGCGCGGGGACGCGCAGGACCTGGCCTCCACAACGAAAAACCGCGAAGCGGCGCTCAAAAACCGCGCGCGGACGCGGCTCGACCACGCGGCGTCGCTCATTGTGGAAAGGATCGTGAATAGCTGATGGCGATTGTCAAAATGAAAAAGCTGCAGCTCATGGTCATCCGCACGCAGAAGGAAGATCTTCTGCGGGACCTTCAGCTGCTCGGCTGCGTATCCGTCATCGAGCCGGAAACAAACGAGCTCCAGCTCAAACGGGACGCCGGCGGCGTCACCGAAGCACGCGCCGCCTACGCCAAGCTCACGGGCGCACTCTCCTTATTAGATAAATACGCACCCGTGAAGAAAAAGCTGCTTCAGGCCAGACCCGAGGTCACCGAAAAGACGTTTCTGGACGATCACGTCCTTGCGGAAACGCTCAAGGCGGCCGAGGAGATGGAAACCCTCGAGTCTGAGGCAAGACGCTTCACCTCTGAGGAGGCAAAGCTTCGCAGCACGGTGGAATCGCTCACGCCATGGGCGACGCTCGACCTGCCGCTCGACTGCGCCGAGACCGCCCGTGCGGCGGTCACGCTCGGCACGCTGCCCGCGACGATCGATTTCAACGAGGTGCAGCGCGCGCTCGCGGATGAGGTCCCCGAAGCAGAGCTCTTCCCGGTGAGCGAGGACAAGACGGCGCGCTATCTCGTGCTCGTATGTCTTAAGGAAAAACAGCCCGAAGCGCTCAAGGTGCTTCGCGCGTTCGGCTTTGCGATCTCCGGCGTTGCCGGAAAGAGCGGCACCGCGCGCGAGAACATTACGTCCTCCGAGGCGGGCATCGAGTCGGTCGTGCGCCGCCGCGCGGACATCGAAAAACAGATTGCCGCGTACGCGCCGCGCAGGGAGGACATCAAGCTCTGCATCGACCGCATGTCTGTCGAGATCCAGAAAGCCGAGGCGTCCGAGCGGTTTGTCGGCACGGATTCCGTCGTGTGCATGAACGGCTGGCTCACCGCGCCCGACGAGGACGCGCTCAGGGCCGTCTGTGAGAAATACGACTGCTGGTGGGAACTCACTGACCCCGCTCCGGAGGAATATCCGGACGTGCCGGTCAAGCTCAAAAACAACGCGCTGACGAACCCGCTGAACATGGTCACGAACATGTACAGCCTCCCGGCCTACGGCACGGTCGATCCGAACCCGCTGATGGCGGCGTTCTTCATCGTGTTCTACGGCATCATGATGGCGGACATGGGCTATGGCCTGCTGATGATCATCGCATCACTCGTCGTGAAAAAGCTTGCCAAGCCCAAGCGCGGCGGCAAGATCTTCATCGACCTGCTGCTCGAAGGCGGCATCGCCACGTTCATCATGGGCATCGTGACCGGCGGCTTCTTCGGCGACCTGATCCCGACGCTCTATAAGATGTTCACCGGCAATCCGATGGGGGACAACTTCCTCACCAAGCCCCTTCTGAACCCACTGGGGCAGACCGAGCTCGTGCTTTACGGCGCGATGGGTCTCGGCGTTGTCCACCTGTTCACCGGCATGATCATCAACATGGTCGAGAAGATCCGCAACGGCGATCTGAAGAGCGCGGTCTTCGAGGAGGGCTCGTGGTTTGTGATCTTTGCGGGCCTGGCGCTGTTCGTCTTTAAGAAAGGGAACGTTGCCGGCATCCCGGTCGTGCTCGTGATCGGCGCTCTGATGCTGATCTATGGCGCGGCTTATCCCGCCAAGGGCATCGGCGGCAAGGCCGTCGCGGTGCTCGCCGCGATCTACAACGGCGTCACGGGCTGGCTGGGCGATATCCTGTCCTACTCCCGACTCATGGCGCTGATGCTCGCGGGCAGCGTTGTGGCGCAGGTGTTCAATAACCTCGCGACGATGCCGCAGGGCGCCGGCAGAGTGACGGTTCTGTCGTTCCTGCTGTTCATCGTGATCTTCCTGCTGGGTCATGCGCTGAACTTTGCGCTGAACCTGCTCGGCTGCTTTGTGCATGACCTGCGTCTGCAGTGCCTGGAGTTCTTCGGCAAGTTCTATCAGGACGGCGGCAAGCCGTTCCAGCCGCTGGAGATCAACACCCGGTATGTGGATGTGGAAAATCATCTGTAAACGAAATCTTAGTTTGAAACATATCATCAACCATTAAGGAGGAAGAAATCATGGAAAACTTCTTGGCGACATTTGGCGGCCTTGCAATCGGCCTTCTCGGCGCGGCACTCGCCGCGGCGCTCGCGTGCTCGGGCTCGGCAAAAGGTACCGGCATCGCCGGTGAGGCGTGCTCCGGCCTGATCTCGGAGGACCCCAGCAAGTTCGGTAAGGCGATGGTCATGCAGGTCATCCCCGGTACGCAGGGTCTGTACGGCTTCGTCGTCTGGTTCCTGGCAAACTCCCGCGTGCTGGCAGCTTATGAAGCCGGCATCCTCGATCCCGCGCTGGGCTGCCGCTTTTTGGCTGCGTGCCTGCCGATCGCCATCGGCGGCATGATCTCCGCTGCCGCGCAGGGCAAGGTTGCTGCTGCTTCCATCAACATTCTGGCCAAGAAGCCCGACGACTGGGCAAAGGGCATGGTCTTCTGCATCACCGTTGAGTTCTACGCCATCCTCTGCCTGCTGGCTTCCATCATGATGCTGTTTGCGATTCAGGTGTAATACAGCCACTTTTTTGAAAGGTGGAAATGTCTATGACAGGAATTGAAAAAATCACCGCCCGCATCGAGGCTGATGCGCAGGCCGAGGTCGCTGCCATCAAGGCGGCTGCCGACGAGCGCTGCGCCGCGCTGCGCGCGGAGTATGAAAAGAAGGCGCAGGAAGCCTACTGGGAGCGCATCCGCGCCGGCGTGAAAGACTGCGAGAGCCGCGTCGACCGCATGGGCCGTCTGGCGCAGATGGAATCGAAGAAAAGCGTGCTGAGCCTGAAGCAGGCCATGGTGGGCGAGGCGTTCGACCGCGCGGTGGACACGATCTGCCAGATGCCGCAGGAGGAATACGTCGAGGCCATGGCGGTGCTCGCGGCAAAGTCCTCGGTCTCCGGCAGCGAGAGCATCGTGCTCAATGAGCGTGACCGTGCGCGCTGCGGCGAGGATATCGTGCGCGCTGCCAACGCCAAGCTTGCGGCGCAGGGGAAAGAGGCGCACCTCTCCCTGAGCGGCGAAACGGGCGATATGCGCGCGGGATTCCTGCTGCGCGAGGGCGATGTTTCGGTCAACTGCTCGGTGGAAGTGCTCGCTGAGCTCTGCCGCTCCGAGATGGCGGCAAAGGTGGCCTCCGCGCTCTTCGACTAATGATCCTTGGGTGCGGCGTTTGCCGTACCGCTTAAGGAGGAAACGAAATTGGCGATACATGAAACCGATTATCTTGCCATCACGGCAATGCTGGCCGCACGCGACGCGCACATGCTCACCGAAGACCGCATGGAGCGCATGCTCGCGGCGCCGAGCGTTGACGAGGCGGCAAAGATCCCGGAGGAATGCGGCTACGGCGACCTCTCCGGGAAAAACGCGGAGGAGGTAAACGCCGCTCTGGAGGCGCATCTGGTCGAGATCTTTGATGAGCTCGCCCGCATCGTGCCGGAGCCGGAGCTTGTGGATATCTTCCGCCGCAAGTATGACTATCACAATCTCAAGGTGCTCATCAAGGCGCAGCACACGGGCACGAGCGGGGCGGACCTGCTGTCGGCGCGCTCCACCGTTCCGGCGGAGGTCGTGCGCGAAGCGCTCGTGAGCGGAGAGCTTCAGGCGCTGCCGCCGGAGATCGCCCATGCCGCCGAGGAGGCGCAGAGCATCCTCGCACGCACGTCCAATCCCCAGCTTGCGGACTTCGCGCTGGACCGCGCGTATTTCGCCGCCCTGACGAAGCTTGCCGCCGCTGTGACGGACCCTTACGCCGCGCAGTATGTGCGTCTGCTCATTGACAACGCGAACCTCCGCGCCGTCGTGCGCACCGTTCGTATGGGCAAGGACGCCGATTTCCTGCGTCTGGCGCTCGTGCCGGGAGGCGAGGTCAGTGAACCCACGCTGCTTGCCGCCTCCGAATCGCCGGAGTCCTTCGCCGCAACGTTCCAGACCTCTCGTCTGGCGGAGGCGGCGGAAACGGGCGCGGCTGCGATGCAGGGCGGTCCGCTTACGAAGTTTGAGCGCCAGTGCGACAACACCGTGCTCCGCTTCGTGAAAGAGGCCAAGCGCAAGAGCTTCTGCGCCTCGCATGTCGTGGCATATCTCGCCGCGATGGAAAACGAGGTCACGTCCCTGCGCATGATCCTCACGGGCAGACTGGCAGGTCTCCCGTCGGAAACCATCCGGGAAAGGCTGCGTGAGAGCTATGCTTAAAATTGCAGTGATCGGCGGCGCCGAGACCGTCATCGGCTTCAAGGCGCTGGGTCTTGAGGCCTGCCCGGTGGCGAACGCCGAGGAGGCGCGCGAGGTGCTGCGGCATCTGACCCGCGACAGCGAGGACTACGCCATCATCTACATCGAGGAAAACCTTGCAGCCGAGCTCAAGCACGACATCGACCGCTACAAGGACGTGCCCAAGCCCGCGATCATCCTGATCCCCGGCAGAGAGGGCAGCCTCGGTCTCGGCCAGAGCGCTCTGAAGGCGGCAGTCGAAAGAGCGGTAGGTTCCGATATTCTTTAATAACGAATCCTTTCATGAAAGGAAGTATGAACATTGAGCGGTAGAATCACAAAAGTATCCGGACCGCTGGTCGTGGCGAACGGTCTGGCCGACGCCAACGTCTCCGACGTTGTGCGTGTCGGCAAGCAGCGCCTGATCGGCGAGATCCTGAATATGACGGGTGACAGCGCTTCCATTCAGGTCTATGAGGAGACCTCCGGCCTCGGCCCCGGCGCCGAGGTCGAGACGACGGGAATGCCGCTGAGCGTGGAGCTGGGACCCGGCATGCTGGAGAACATCTATGACGGCATCCAGCGCCCGCTGCCCGAGATCCGCGATATGGCGGGCTCCACCATCACCCGCGGCATCGAGGTCCCGGCGCTGAACCGCAAGAAGGAATGGCAGTTTGACGCCGTCGTGAAAGAGGGCGCGCAGGTCGTCGGCGGCGATGTCATCGGCACCGTGCAGGAGACCACCGCCATCCTCCACAAGATCATGGTCCCGCCCGGACTCAAGGGCAAGATCACCCGCATCCAGTCCGGCAAGTTCACCGTCGATAAGACGGTCGCCGTGCTCGAGGACGAAAAGGGCGAGGAGCACAAGCTTACCATGATCCAGCGCTGGCCGGTGCGTATCCCGCGTCCTTACGCGGCGAAGTTCGCGCCCGACCGCCCCATGAACAGCGGTCAGCGTATCATCGACACCATGTTCCCGATCGCCAAGGGCGGCACGGCAGCTGTTCCGGGCCCGTTCGGCTCCGGCAAGACCGTCGTGCAGCACCAGCTGGCAAAATGGTCGGACGTGGACATCGTCGTCTACATCGGCTGCGGCGAGCGCGGCAACGAGATGACGGACGTTCTGATGGAGTTCCCGGAGCTGGTCGACCCCAGAAACGGCGAGCCGCTGATGAAGCGCACGGTCCTCATCGCGAACACCTCCGATATGCCCGTTGCGGCGCGTGAGGCGTCGATCTACACCGGCATCACGATCGCGGAGTATTTCCGCGACATGGGCTATGACGTCGCGGTTCTCGCGGACTCCACGTCCCGCTGGGCGGAGGCTCTGCGTGAGATGTCCGGCCGTCTGGAAGAGATGCCCGGCGAAGAGGGCTATCCCGCCTACCTCGCGAGCCGTCTGGCGCAGTTCTACGAGCGCGCCGGCTGCGTCCGCTGCGTCGGCAGCGAAGACCGCCGCGGCTCCGTCACCGCCATCGGCGCTGTCTCGCCTCCGGGCGGCGATATCTCCGAGCCTGTCTCGCAGGCGACGATGCGTATTGTCAAGGTCTTCTGGGCGCTGGATTCCAGCCTCGCATACGCCCGTCACTTCCCGGCGATCAACTGGCTGACGTCGTATTCGCTGTATGTCGGCTCTCTGGAGCCGTGGTACAACAAGACGTTCGGACCCACCTACATGCAGCACCGCGCGCAGGCCATGAGTATTCTGCAGCAGGAAGCGGAGCTGCAGGAGATCGTCCGCCTCGTCGGTCAGGACGCGCTGAGCGCTCCGGACCGTCTCACGATGGAGACTGCCAAGATGATCCGCGAGGACTTCCTGCAGCAGAACGCCTTCGTGGATATCGACAGCTATTCGGAGTACCGCAGACAGTTCCTGCTGCTGAAGATGATCCTGCACTACGATGCGCTCTGCCGCGAGGCGCTGGAGAAAAACGTCCCGCTGCAGAAGCTGTTCAGCATCGACGCCCGCGTCGGCATCGGCCGCGCCAAGGGCGTGCCGAGCGATCAGTATGAGGCCGTCTATGCGCAGATTGAGAGCGACATGGAAGCCCAGATCAAAGAAGTCATTGCCGGAGGTGAGGAGCAGTGATCAGAGAATATAAGACGATCCAGCAGATCGCAAGCCCCCTGATGCTTGTCAAGCAGGTCGAGGGCGTCACTTATGATGAGCTGGCCGAGATCGAACTGCCCAACGGCGAGGTCCGCCGCTGCAAGGTGCTTGAGGTCAACGGCGATACGGCGGTCGTGCAGCTGTTTGAGAGCGCGCAGGGCATCAACCTCGCGCAGAGCAAGGTGCGCTTCCTCGGTCACCCGCTGGAGCTCGGCGTTTCGGATGATATGCTCGGCCGCGTCTTCAACGGCATGGGCGAGCCCATCGACGGCGGCCCCGCCATCCTCGCGGAGGCCTATCACGATATCAACGGCCTGCCCATGAACCCCGCCGCCCGCGCATACCCCGCCGAGTTCATCCAGACCGGCGTCAGCACGATCGACGGTCTGAACACGCTGGTGCGCGGCCAGAAACTGCCGATCTTCTCGGCGTCCGGTCTGCCGCACGCCCAGCTCGCCGCGCAGATCGCCCGTCAGGCGAAGGTTCTGAATGACGACGAGAACTTCGCCGTCGTCTTCGCCGCCATCGGCATCACGTTCGAGGAATCGGAATACTTCATTCAGGAGTTCCGCCGCACGGGCGCGATCGACCGCACCGTCGTCTTCTCGAACCTCGCCAACGACCCCGCCGTCGAGCGTATTTCCACGCCGCGTATGGCACTGACCGCCGCGGAGTATCTCGCGTTTGAGAAGGACATGCAGGTCCTTGTCATCCTCACGGATATCACGAACTACGCCGAAGCATTGCGTGAGGTCTCGGCCGCGAAGAAAGAGGTCCCCGGCCGCCGCGGCTATCCCGGCTACCTCTACACCGACCTTGCCACGCTCTATGAGCGCGCAGGCCGGCGCATCGGCAAGAAGGGCTCGATCACGATGATCCCGATCCTGACCATGCCGGAAGACGACAAGACCCACCCGATCCCCGACCTGACCGGCTACATCACCGAGGGTCAGATCATCCTCTCCCGTGAGCTGCACCGCAAGGGCATCGTCCCGCCCGTGGACGTTCTGCCGAGCCTGTCCCGTCTGAAGGACAAGGGCATCGGCGAGGGCAAGACCCGCGAGGACCATGCCGGCACGATGAACCAGCTCTTCGCGGCCTACGCCCGCGGCAAGGACGCCAAGGAACTCATGACGATCCTTGGTGAGGCAGCACTTTCCGATGATGACAAGCTCTTTGCGAAGTTTGCCGACGAGTTTGAAAAACGCTACGTCAGCCAGGGCTTTGAGACGAACCGCTCCATCGAGGAGACACTCGCCCTCGGCTGGGAGCTGCTTTCGATCCTGCCGCGCACGGAGCTCAAGCGCATCAAGCCGGAGTACATCGAAAAGTACCTCCCGGAAGCAAAGTGACCATGCCGCGTAACATGTAACAGGGAGGTGGTTTGATGGCTGGTACCGCAATAACACCCACTCGAATGGTGCTCAATCAGCTCAAGGGCAGATTGAAAACCGCGCGCCGCGGACATAAGCTCCTGAAAGACAAGCGCGACGAGCTCATGCGTCAGTTTCTGGACATCGTCCGCCGCAACAAGGTGCTGCGCGCCGAGGTGGAGCAGGGGCTGACAGAGGCCTTTGCGTCCCTGCAGGTCGCGAGCGCCATCATGTCCCCGGAAATGCTGGAGCAGGCGCTGATGTATCCGCGCCAGAGCGTGGAGCTCGGCATGACGTTCAAAAATATCATGAGCGTCAACGTCCCGGTCTATGACTTCCGGACGAAGAACAACGACCCGTCCGAGATCTTCCCGTACGGCTTTGCGCAGACGTCGGGCGAGCTCGACGACGCGCTGGAGAAGATGGCGCGCGTGTTTCAGGACATGCTCGAGCTGGCGCAGGTCGAAAAGACCATGCAGCTTTTGGCACAGGAGATCGAAAAGACCCGCCGCCGCGTCAATGCCCTGGAGTACGTCATGATCCCGGATCTCGAGACGAACATCCGCTATATCACGATGAAGCTGGACGAAAACGAAAGCTCCACCAAGGTTCGCCTCATGAAGGTCAAGGACATGGTCCTCAAGGACGCCCACGACTTCAAGTAGGGACACAGAAACACAAAAAACCCCTTTCCGCGATTGCGGAAAGGGGTTTTTTGACAGAATACACGACTTCTCAAGGAGAGAATGAAATCCGATTTTCCGGCGACATGTGCGGCGGAATATCTCCCTGAGGCGCACGCTGCGTGCGCCCTCGCGCCGCCGTCAGAACGGGCTTGCTCCATTCCGCCGCCGTTGCCGGCGTCTCCATATCTGCGCCCCCGTTCTTCCTCACCAAATCAAAGGCGCCTGCTTTGATTTGGTTAAGGAGCTGCAGTGAAATGAGCGAGCTTTCGTGTCATCACGGAAGCGAGGGATATGGAACTTGCGGCGACGTGGCGATGGAGCGCGAGCAAAATCAAAAGAGAGCCCGATACGGGCTCTCTTTTGAAGTCTATGCTCAGTCGGTCACATAGGGGAGAAGGGCGATCTGACGCGCTCTCTTGATGGCCTCGGTGAGCTGACGCTGATGCATCGCGCAGGTACCGGTCGTGCGGCGCGGCAGGATCTTGCTGCGCTCGGACAGGTAGCGGCGAAGACGAGCGGTGTCCTTATAGTCGATAGCAGTCATCTTATCGACGCAGAACTGGCAAACTTTTCTGCGTTTGCGGTTCTTGCTCTTGTCTCTATCAAAAGCCACGATAGTTATCCTCCTTTTAGAAAAGATCAAAACGGCAGTTCGCCGTCGCCGTCATCCAGCTCTGCAAACGTGGAGCCGCCGCGCTGTACGTTGTCGTACGGGCTCTGCTGGGGCTCTGCGTAGCTGTCGCGCGCAGGCGCGTTGTAGCTCGGCTGACGGTCATTGTTCCGGGCGTAATCACCGGAGCGGTTGTAGTCTCCGCCGTTGTCACGGCGTTTGCTCTCACCAAAGTAGACGTTGTCCGCCACGACCTCGGCGCTGCGGCGCTTGTTGCCGTCGCGGTCAGTCCAGTCGCGGATCTGCAGGCGGCCGCTCACGGCTGCCATGCTGCCCTTGGTGAAATACTTGGAGACGAATTCCGCCGTGCTGCGCCATGCCACGATATCGATGAAATCGGTCTGGCGCTCGCCGCCGTCCCGGTTGCCGAAGTCACGCTCTACCGCAAGGGAGAACGAAGCAACAGGGATCTGGCTCTGCGTGTAACGCAGCTCGGGGTCGCGGGTAAGGCGTCCCATCAGGACGATGTGGTTCAGCATGAAATGCCCTCCTTACTCCGCGCGGAGCGTGATCAGAGAACGCATCACGCCGTCGGTAATGCCCAGAACGCGGTCCAGCTCAGCGGGGAAGTCCGGAGCGCTGGTGAACTTCACGAGCACATAGTAGCCTTCGGAAATGTAGTTGATCTCATAAGCCAGCTTGCGCTTGCCCATTTCCTCCATCTCATCCAGCGTGCCGTTCTGCTCAACAAGGCCCTTGAATTTCTCCACGATTGCCGCGGTCTCTTCCTCGGACAGGTTGGGGTTGATGATATACATCAGCTCATACTTTTCGCTTGTCTTTGCCATTGTTGCACCTCCTTTTGGTCTGTTGGCCCGCACTCTCCGGTGCGAGCAAGGATTGCTTGTCTACGCAAGCCATATTATTATACACTTTCTGCAAGGAAAGTCAACACCTTTTCGGAAGAAAAACCCTGTAAAAAACGCATTATCACACCATGTGCACGTTCATGTGCTCGTAAGACATCTGCACGCCCGCCTCCGCGAATGCGGCGGGGACGGCCTCCTTGACGGCGTAGTACACGTTCCAGTAATCCTCGTGCTTACACCAGACGCGCACGACGTATTCGATGTTGCTCGCAGCGTAGTTTTCCACATGCACTTCGGGGGCGGGATCGGTGAGCGCGCAGGGGATCGTCTGGACCATCCTGCGCAGCGCGGCGAGCACGGTCTCGGTCGGGCAGTCATAGCCCGCGCCGAAGATGAGATCCACGCGGCGGTTCGGCTCGCGGGTATAGTTGATGATCTTCGTCGCGGAGAGCTCACTGTTCGGCACATAGATGGCCTTGTTGTCAAGCGTCGTCATCTGCGTGTAGAACAGACCGATGTCCCGCACCGTGCCGGCCACGCCGCCGGACTCAATGTATTCGCCGACGGTAAAGGGCTTTGTGACGAGGATCACAATACCGCTCATGAGATTTGACAGACTGTTCTGGATGCTGAGGGTGAGCGCAAGACCGAGCAGACTGAACACCGCCAGCAGCGCCGTCACGTCAAAGCCGAGACTGCCCGCGACAATCAGGATCGTGACGAAGTCCAGCGCGATACGGCAAAGGCGCAGCAGGAAGCGGCCGAGCGCCTCCGAAAGCCGGGAGCGATTCACGACCCGGCGCAGGACGCGCATGATCAGATGGATCGCGATCACGCAGACAATCAGCGAGATGACCGCCGCGAACAGGCGGTCCCAGGTCAGAAGCTTGATGTTCAGCCCCAGCTGCTCCGTCACGGTTTCCGCGCTCTGCTTTGCGTCGGACACGGCGCTGGGGTAAAGATTATCGTTCATGCGGCAGCCTCCTTTCGGGGTGCAGGATCACTTCGCCTCAAACCAGACGTTCGGGCGGTAGTGCTCGAAGATGACCATGTCGTTGCCGTTCTCGTGCTCCCATTTGCGGCTTGTCCAGCAGGCGCGCAGCGCGCCCAGATGCTCGCACAGCTGCACGGTAAAGGGCTTTTTGCCGATGCAGTAGGCGATGAAGTGCGGGCGGGCAAACACATTCGTCAGCAGATTCCCGCACAAAAAGCCCGTCAGATGCGAGGAGTTTTTGTAGTAGAGCTTCGGCGGCTGGCTGAGCTGACCGCGCAGCACCTCCGGCGCGTTCCGGCGCCACCATGCCACGATTGCGGGGTCGAAGCTTTCAATGCACACCGGACCGTCGTAGGAGCGCAGACGCTCACGAATCAGCCTGCACAGGAGAGCGTTGCGCTTTGCCTGTTTGCCGCGCTTGATCTCCAGAATCAGCGGCACCTTGCCTGCGAGCACATCCAGCGCCTCATCCAGCGTCGGGATCGTGTATTCCGTGCCGTGCAGATGCAGCGCCTTGAGCTCCGCGAGCGTTTTGTCGTCGGTGCGTCCCGCGACGCCGCAGACGCGCTTCAGGGTGTCGTCGTGAAACACCACAAGCTGATCGTCCGCCGTCAGGTGCACGTCGAGCTCAATGCCGTAGCCCGCGTCCACCGCCGCCTGAAACGCGCCGAGGGAGTTTTCGGGAACGGACTTGTCTTTCTTGTGCAGACCGCGGTGCGCGTAGTTGCGGTCGGCAAAGGGCGCTTTCATAGCCTCTGTATAGTGACCGGGCGCGACCAGAAACGCCGTGCCGCCCGCGATTGCCGCGGCAGGCAGCGCAGCAAATTTGATGATTGGATTCATGGAAAAAGCCTCCTTCTTGAAGTCACGCCCCGGTCTCCCGGGGCGTGAACGGGTTATACGGTCTCGGACGATCAATCGCCGTCGAGCGCTTCCAGACCCGTGACGTTCTGTACCTTGACGGCCTTGATGTTCTTCACGAGCAGCGTAAACAGCGTAAAGGCGAGCACGATCAGGATCGTTCCGTAGATGGGGAGCGTGCGCCATGCCAGCGTCTGGTTGAGCGTAAAGCCGAGCAGCACCGGGGTAATCGTCTGCGCGGACATGCTGGCGGCGTAATAATAGCCGGTGAATTTGCCGATCTTCTTCGAGGAGCAGAGCTCGACGACCATCGGGAACGAGCAGTTGTGCACCAGCGCCATGCCGAAGCCCTTGATGAGCCAGACGACGTACAAAAGCGCGGGGAAGGCAAACTCGCCGTTTTCGCCCACGACCTTGCCGCTGGGCGTTGCAAAGCACATGATAATGAGACCCAGGAACGTGATGGCAAGACCCGAGGAGATTGTCCACTTGCGGCCGATCTTTTCCGCAATGCCGCCGGCGATGGCAAAGCCGATCACGGAGCCGAGACCGCCCACGATTGTCATGATCATCGTGGCGCTGGAAGCGGATTTCAGATAATAGATCACATAGTTGCCGATGTAGGTGCCGAGGGCGTTATCCGCCATGAACCACAAGAATTCCGCGCCGAGGATGGCGAGCAGCATGTTGCGGTTGGCCTTGCTCATGGGCTTGTCATCGTCGATCGGCGTCTCGACGGCGGCGAGCTTTTCGCCGAGGTCGAGCTCGTCTTTGAGCTCTTCCTCGAGCTTGTTCTCTCGGATCGTGAAGAAGAGCACGAGCGCCGAGATCACCATCAGAACGGAGGCGATGATAAACGGCAGCTCAATCGTCCAGACGTTGCGGGCAGCGTCGGGGGTGTTGATGTAGTCCGAGAGGACGAGGAAGATGCCGAGCACGGTCGCAAACGCGCCGCCGAAGTAGCCCATGATGTTGATCACGCCGTTGGCCTTTGCGCGCAGGGGCTTGGGGGTGATGTCCGGCATGAGCGCGACCGCGGGGTTGCGGTACATCATCATGAACATCAGGACGATCGCCATCATCATGACCATGCCGACAACGTTGTTCTGGTGGAAGAACAGGGGGATAAAGGGGAACGCGATCGCCGAGACAAACGTGCCGACGAGGATGTAGGGCATGCGCTTTCCGATGGGGGTGTGCGTGCGGTCGGAGAGGTTGCCGAAGATCGGGAGCAGGATCAGAGCCGCGAGGTTGTCGCACGCCATGATGATGCCGACAATCCACTGGACTTCCAGAATGTTTGCCTCGTTGCCGCTCATCTTCAGCTCGTAGGACGACATGTTGAACATGCGCCGTGAGAAGATATCCGTCAGGAACGTGGGGCACCAGGAGTCATAGACCTGCCAGAGCAGCAGGATGCCGAAAAACGCGAAGCCGATCAGCGCGGTGCGCTTGTAGTTCAGCTTCAGCTGGGGCAGCGCTTTGCTTGTGGACTCGTTCATGGTTGCAGCTCTCCTATCTATAATGATACCTTATTTATTAAACACCAATTTGATGATCTCGTCAATCCCCGGTTGCAATGTGCTGCGATTTATAGTAAAATGGGTCAAACAATTCTCAGCGTTATGGAGGAAACTTCGCATGGATCGTTTGACCAAGAAACTGAAAAAGGGCGGTTATTCCGCCAACCGCAATCCGGAAGAGAAGCTGCAGGAGCGCCTGGATCAGCTCCTCGGCGTCCACACGTTCTGGATGCAGGAGGTCCGTGATATGGAAGAGGGGATAAAGCAGGCGCAGGACGCCGGCCCCGAGGCCGGTCTGACGCTCATGATGCTGCACGAAGCGTACAATGCGATCGTGCGCATGGGCCGTCGTTTTGAGTCCGCGCACCCGATGACGGACAACGAGGATAATCTCGTCACGCAGCTCGGCAAGCTCGAGGACCTGTATGAGACCTGCATCATGGAGGTCGATACCCTGCAGGAGGGTCTGGATGAGATCAAGGATCGCGGCTATCAGAACGAGATGGCGTACAGCGAGCTCATGACCGCGAAGCTCGGCGTCAACGAGCTCATAAAGCGCTTCGAGATCGCCGTCGGCGAGCGTGAGGACGACCCCGACCCGCACGCCTACTGGTCGGAAGAGCGCCGCGCGATGGATCAGTAACAACCGCAAAACAAAAAAGCTCAGGTCCCACATGAGACCTGAGCTTTTCTATGTCTGTGTTTATTTTGCTATGTAGCGGTGCAGAATCGTCGCCAGCTGGGCGCGATTGGCAAGACCTTTCGGCAGGAAAGAGCCGTCGCTCATGCCGTTGACGAAGCCGTTGCGAACCGCCCAGATCACAGCCGGGACAGCGTAAGCGCTGATCGAGCCCCGGTCGGCAAAGGCGTTGAGATTGCCGTCGGTGTTCTTCTGCCCGTCATAGCGCCAGAGCATCGTGACCATCTGCTCGCGGGAAATGTTCTGATCCGGAGCAAAGGTCTTGGCGCTCGTGCCGTTGATCACGCCGTTCTTAAACGCCCAGACGACCGCGTCCTGATACCAGCCGGCCGTGAGATCGGTAAACGGGCAGCTTGCTCTGTCAGCCGCAGAGACCTGCGGCGCGCCGGCCATGCGGTAGAGGACGGTGGCGAACTGCGCGCGCGTCGTGTTGGCGTCGGGCGCAAAGGACGTATTCGTCACGCCGTTCATCACACCGCGCTCCCAGATGTACTTCACATGCTCATAGAACCAGCTGAGCGGCTTGACGTCCGCAAACGGGCAATTGCCGGTGTCGGGCGTCGTCTCGGACTGCTGTGCTTCGGGCAGCACGGAGAGGATCTGATCGGCCATGTAGCTGTGGCCGACTGCGGTCGGGTGCACCTTGGTGATGACCTCGGAGGCGAAATCGCCGCCGATCAGGCTCATCTTCCAGGTCGTCACGTTCGGTACAGGAGCGAAGCGGTACCAGTCGGAGTACAGGCAGCCGTATTGGAGGAACTGGTTCATCAGGTCGACAGTCGGCTGCACGAGCGCGGCAAGCTTGAGATTGCCGTTCTCCACGAGGGAGACGTTCGACATGGGGTTGTACACGCCGACGACCACGACCGTGGCGTTCGGATTCAGCTTGTAGATCCCGCGCATGCAGGCCGTGAAGTTCTCCTTATAGGCGGAAACAGCCTTCATGAGCGTGGGGTTCAGGGAAGCCATAACGATGGGGAGCTTCCCGGCCTTCTCGGCATAGCCGAGGACCTTGACAAACGCCGTGCCGAAGTCGCCGCACTTGCTCATGATCTCCTTGACCTCTTCGGCAAGCGCACAGTCACTGGAAGACGAGAGGATGTTCAGGGTCTTCTTCATGGAGTAGGAGAGCACGTCGTTCGAGCCGAGGTTCACGGTGATCAGGTCGGCCTTCTTGATCGCGTCCAGATAAGCGGAGCGATACGGCTTGAGCTGCTCGTCGCTGATGAGGAAGCCAAAGAGCTCCTGCCAGGTGTTATCGAGGTCGTGGCGCTCACCCTCGAGCATGTAGCGCAGCTCCACGCTGCGGAATGCGCTCCAGCCGTACTGGAGAAGCTTCGCACCCGTTGCTTCGGCAACGATGGAGTGATAGGCGTTGGGCATGATTTCGAGCTTTCTGCCGATATCGGAATTGCCGTCAACGTAAAAGCCGGCGGCGATGCTGTCGCCGATGCACATGTAGGTGTCGTAGTGCTGTACGTTGTCTCGGTTTGCCGCGCCGACAGCGGGGCAAAGCAGACAGAAGGCCATCGAGCAGATCAGCACAAAGGCGAGAAGTGCCCGCGGCAGGTTGCGTGAACGTGTCATGAAACGTCCTCCTTCAAAGTTTACAAACTAATCTATATTGTCATGAAAGCATATTCTTATCGACGTGAGAAGTGGAGGATTGTTCCCTTCTGTATCAATTTTGCGCAATAACGCAAAATTGCGCAAAAATAAACGAACGGTGCATAACTTGCACCGTTCGTTACAAATTCGTATGTGGTTACAGATGCCGGACCATCAGCGCCCGTGTTGCGTTCAGGACGCAGAGCACCATCACGCCGACGTCTGCGAAGATCGCAATCCACATGCTCGCAATGCCGAGCGCGCCGAGCAGCAGACACACACCCTTTACAATCAGTGTAAAGAGAATATTTTCCCAGACGATGCGCATGGTCTTGCGCGCAATGCGCATGGAGAGCGCGAGCTTTTCGGGGTCGTCGTCCATCAGAACGATATCGGCGGCCTCGATGGCGGCATCCGAGCCGATCGCGCCCATCGCTACGCCCACATCCGCGCGGGCGAGCACCGGCGCGTCGTTGATGCCGTCGCCGACAAAGACGAGCGAGCCGTCTGCCTTTTCGTTTAAGAGCGCTTCAACGCGGTCGACCTTGTCGCCGGGGAGCAGCTCGCTGTATACCTCCGTGATGCCGATCTTCTGCGCCACAGCCTCGGCGGCGGCCCTGCGGTCGCCCGTGAGCATCACAATGCGCTTCACGCCGTTTTCCTTCAGCGAACGGATCGCGCCGGCCGCGTTCTCTTTCGGGCGGTCCGCGATCTCGATGCAGCCGAGATACTCCTTGCCGCGCGCTGCGAAGACGAGCGTTCCGGTCGCCTCGACGGTCTCGGGGTCAAGACCGAGCTCGCGCATGAGCTTGCGGTTGCCGACGGCGACGGTCTCGCCCAGAATCTCGGCTATGACGCCGCGTCCGCTGCGTTCCTCGGCGTTTGTCGCAGCGAGCGCCTCCGGCAGCTCGCCCGCGGCCTCCTGCAGGCTCAGACTTACCGGATGATCGGAGAAGCGCTCCGCCGCAGCGGCGAGCTGCAGCAGCGTCTGCGCGTCCACACCGGGCGCAGGGAAGAGGTGCACGACCTCGAATGTGCCGTGCGTCAGCGTACCGGTCTTGTCAAATACCACGCGGTCCGCATTCGCCATGAGCTCCAGATAGCTCGAGCCCTTTACAAGGATGCCGCGCGAGGATGCCCCGCCGATGCCGCCGAAAAAGCTCAGCGGGATGGAAATGACCATCGCGCACGGGCACGAGATGACGAGGAACGTGAGCGCGCGGTAGATCCAGTTGCCCCAATCGGGCGTGATGCCCATCGCAAGCCGGACCACAGGCGGCACGGTCGCGAGCAGAACCGCCGCGATCACGACGGCGGGGGTGTACCAGCGGGCGAAACGCGTGATGAAGTTCTCGGTCTTCGCCTTCTTCATCGAGGCGTTTTCCACGAGCTCCAGAATGCGCGCTACGGTGGAGTCTTCATAGCGCTTCTCGGTCCTGAGACGGAGCACGCCCGTGAGATTTACGCTGCCGCTGATCACGTGCGCGCCGGGCTCGACGTCCTGCGGCACGCTCTCGCCGGTGAGCGCCGCCATGTTCAGCGCGGACTGCCCCTCGATCACGACGCCGTCCAGCGGTACGCGCTCGCCGGGCTTTACGAGAATGACGCTGCCGACCTCGACGCTCTCCGGATCGACCGCGGCGATCTGACCGTCACGCTCCAGATTCGCGTAATCCGGGCGGATGTCCATCAGCGCCGAAATGCTGCGGCGGCTTTTTCCGACGGCATAGCTCTGAAAGAACTCGCCGATCTGGTAAAAGAGCATGACCGCGACGCCCTCCGGATATTCGCCGAGCACCATCGCGCCGATCGTGGCGATCGTCATCAGAAGGCTCTCGTCAAAGGGCTGGCGGTTTGCAATCCCCTGCACAGCCTTGCGCAAAACGTCGGAGCCGACGATGAAATAGGGGATCAGATACAGCGGCAGATAGATTAGCTTCATCTCGGAAAGCGGGAAGAGGTGCTGCACGATCATCAGCACGATGTACAGTCCCAGTGCGATCAGAATGCGACGCAGCATCTTCTTTTGCTTTTTCTTCATTTTGAAACACCTCGCATGGAAAACAGACCGCGCTGCACGGCGGTCTGTTCTCTCAGCAGATTATTCGATCTCGAAATCAGGCTCGACCTTGCGGGCGACTTTGAGCATTTCTTTCAGCTTTGCTTTTTCGTCCACGCCCTCGGCGTATTCCACGACCATCTTCTGTGCCATGTAGCTGATGGACACGGACTCGATGCCGTCGAGCTCAGAGAGCTTGCGCTCCACGGCGGCGGCGCAGTTGGCGCAGTCGACTTCGATGCTGTATTTTTTCTGCATAGCGGTGATCTCCTTTTTTATATGTCAAATGTCAGGTTATTCGGAAACGTGCTCCATGCCGAGCGCAAGGATCGAACGGACGTGGTCGTCGTCGAGCGTGTAAAACACGGTCTTGCCCTCGCGGCGGAAGCAGACGAGCTTGGCGTCTTTCAGGATGCGCAGCTGATGGCTCACGGCGGACTGGCTGAGATTCAAAAGCCGCGCAATATCGCACACGCACAGCTCGCTTTCAAAGAGGACGTAGAGGATCTTGATGCGCGTCGTGTCGCCGAACATGCGGAACAGATCTGCCAGATCATACAGCTGCTCGTCTTGCGGCAGCTCCGAGAGCACATGGTCGACCTTGTCCTCGTGCACAAATAAATACTCGCAGGCAGGCGCGTCATGTTTTTGATCCAACAGGAAGACCTCCTTTCGCTTGAACATATGAACGATTGTTCATATGTATTAAACCACAACCAATCCCGACTGTCAATAGAAAAAACCGATTTGCCGGAGGAAATTACGACAAATCGGTAAAAACAGGATCATATACAGAGGTGTCGAGCGGCTTTGCGTCGTCGGCGCAGGCGCCGAGCAGGGAGGAGAGCGTTTCCGGCGCGGCGATGACGGCGAGCTTCTGCGCGCGGTTCAGGCGCTTGATATGCCACTCGATCGAGTGTGCCGCGTGCGCGTCCGGAGCCTCCCAGAGCGCCGCAAGCGCAGTCGGCGGATGGCTGCGCGTGTATTTGGCGCCTCCCGAGGAAAGCGACAGATGCTGCCGCAGGCGGTGCTCCACATCCGGCGTGCTGCCCGTATACAGCGTGTCCGGCCTGCACCTAAGCATATAGACGTACCATGCCATGATTGCCGCACCTTCTGTCCGGATGGTTTTTTAGTAGTGTAACACACGGGAATCCGGATTGCAAATCCGAAACGCGGCGGTTGGGTTTGACAAGCTTGAAATGCCGTGCTAAACTCCGAATTGTTCAACACCCACACGGACCGAACGGAACGGATCAGAAATGAGGCAAACACTATGTTGAAAAAATGCATCACTCTGCTGTTGGCAGCCCTGATGGTCGCTTCTCTTGCTGCATGCGGCGTCTCGACGGATCGCGCGTCCGGAAGCGCCGAATCCGCCGATACAGACATGAGACTGCTGGAGCCCGGAAAGCTGATCATCGCGACTGAAGCCACGTTCCCGCCCTATGAGATGCCGGCGGAAGACGGGCAGGGCGCAGCCGGCACCGGGTTTGCGGGCATCGATATTGAGCTTGCCGCCGCCATTGCCGATAAGCTTGGTCTGGAGCTGGTCGTAAAGAACATGACGTTCGATTCGGCGCTTTACGCCGCGCAGCTCGGAAAGGCCGATCTGGTGCTCGCCGGCATCGGCGAGTCTTCGGAGCGCAAGCAGTTCATGCTTTTCTCCGAGCCGTATATCTCTTCCGTCCAGGTCGTGATCGTACCGGATACGATCGATCCGGACGAGCCGTACGACTATCGCGGCAAAAAGATCGGCACGCAGAAAAACACGACCTCCTGGATTTACAGCATGGATGACTTCGGGGAGGATCAGGTCACGGTGTTCGACACCGGCGCAGAAGCCGTTCAGGCGCTGCTCGACGGGAGGCTCGATGCCGTTGTCCTGGAGCAGGCGCCCGCCGAGAACATTGTGCGCAAAACGGACGGTGTGGTGATCCTGGACCAGAAGTTCACTGAGGATGACTATGTGATCGGTATGGCAAAGGATAACCCCGGGCTGCAGCAGGCGGTCAATCAGGCGCTGAAGGAGCTGGATGACGACGGCACCCTGCGCAGGATCATCGAGCGATACATCCCCTCCGGGGAGCAGTAAGCAGGGCAGAGAGGCCTTGGAGTCTCCAAATATTCAAATATGCATGAAAAAATCCATAAAATATGCATAAAATCTGCTTTGCCTTTATGCAAATGAATAAATATCATGGAAAATGCGAATAAAAATACAATTTTTGCTTGACAAGTATGGCTTGCCGTGCTAAACTCCGAATTGTTCAAAGGAACGCGGGCTGTCCGCGAAACCAATCGGTAATTTAGAAATGAGGCAAATGAAATGAAAAAACTGATCGCGCTGCTTCTGGCAGTCATGATGGTCGCTTCTCTTGCCGCCTGCGGCAACCAGAACGACGCTGCGTCCAAGGATGCTGAGGAAGCGGTTGATTATTCCGACATGACGCTGGAAGAGCTGAAAGCGGAAATCAAAACCGTGAACGAAGGCAAGCTGACGGTCGCCACCAGCCCGGACTTTGCTCCCTATGAGTTCTATGCGCTGGATGACAACAACGATCCCACGCTGGCCGGCTTCGACGTTGCGCTTGCGCAGTACATCGCCGATCAGCTGGATCTGGAGCTTGAGATCATCCCCATGGACTTCGACGGCACCATCTCCGAGCTTGGCAACAAGACCGTGGACCTCGCGCTTGCGGGCTATTCTCCCGATCCCGAGCGTGAGAGCCTGATGAACTTCTCTGATCTGTACTACAAGGGCGGCCAGTCCTTCGTTACCTCGAATGCCAAGGCCGCTGAAATGACCTCCATGGAAGTTGCCAACAACGCCAAGTATCAGATCGGCGCGCAGGTCGGCTCCATCCAGGTCGATCTCGCCAACGAGAACACCCCCGACGCCGACATCGTCGAGCTGACCAAGGTCACCGACATCATCGCCGAGCTCCTGGCCGGCACGCTGGACGGCGCCTTCATCGAGACCGCTGTTGCTGAGAGCTATCAGAAGAATTACCCCGATCTCAAGATCGTCTGCGACGTTCCCTATGATCAGGAAGGCTCCGCGGTCGGCGTGAACAAGGACAACGCCGCGCTGCTCGCCGCCGTGAACCTCATCATTGCGCAGGTTCTGGAAGACGGCACGATGGATCAGTTCGTGGCCGACGCCAACGAGCTCGCCTCCGGCAACGTCTATGAGGGTCTGCTGGATGCCAATGGCAAGGCTGCCGAAAACTGATCGGCACGCATCCTCATTCATGTAAGATATTTCTCCCCGGCGGACCGCCGGGGAGAATTTCCCTGTTATCGATAAAAAGAAAGGAGGAGACACATGCTTACACCCGAAGGCTTTCAGGCAACCTGGAAATACATAGACATGTTTGTCAACGGCCTCATCTGCACGGTCTCCCTGTCGTTTTTCACCGTTATTTTCGGCTTCATTCTGGCGCTGTTTCTGGCGGTCCTGCGCCTGTCCAACTGGCGTCCGTTCAAGGCACTCGGTCTGGACAAGAACGGGCACCTGCGCGGCGAGGGCATTGCCACGACGCTGAGCAAGTTCAATCCCCTGAGCTTTCTTGCCACCTGCTATGTCGAGGTCTTCCGCGCCACGCCTATGCTGGTGCAGCTGTTCATCATCTATTATCTGGTCTTCTCGCACATCAGCGTTCCGAGCTTCAAGCTCTTCGGCAGCATCCGGTTTGAGCGGTTCCTCCCCGGCGTCGTGGCCCTGAGCCTGAACTCCGGCGCGTATCTCAGCGAGATCATCCGCTCCGGTATCCAGAGCATCGACGGCGGGCAGACCGAGGCGGCGCGTTCGCTGGGTCTTACGCAGGCGCAGAACATGCGCTTCATCGTGCTGCCGCAGGCGATCAAGAACATCCTTCCCGCCATCGCCAACGAATTTGTCACGATCATCAAGGAGTCCTCCATCTGCTACACCATCGGCGTTCAGGAGATCATGTCGGCAGTCACCAGCATCAGGGGCGCGACCTATCGCATCGGCGAGCCGCTGATCGTCGCGACGCTGGTCTATTTCTGCCTGACGTTCCCGACGTCCAAGATCATTGCGCATTTTGAAAGGAAGATGAGCCGTGGCGACAAACGATAAGCTGATCCAGGTCAAGGACCTGAAGAAATACTACAGAAAAGGCGAGATCAAGGCGCTGGACGGCGTGACCGTGGATATCAACCGCGGAGACGTCATGGTCGTCATCGGCCCCTCCGGCTCCGGCAAGTCCACCTTTCTCCGCAGTCTGAACCTGCTGGAGATTCCCACGAGCGGCACGATCCTGTTCGAGGGCGTGGACATTACCGACAACAAGGTGAATCTGAACCTGCACCGTCAGAAGATGGGCATGGTGTTTCAGCACTTCAACCTCTTCCCGCACAAGACGATCATGGAAAACATGATCCTCGCGCCCGTGGAGGTCAAGCATGTCCCGAAAGAAGAGGCAAAGAAAAAGGCGATGGAGCTGCTCGAGCGCGTCGGACTGGCCGACCGCGCCGAGACCTATCCCATTCAGCTCTCCGGCGGCCAGAAGCAGCGTGTCGCGATCGTGCGCGCGCTTGCCATGGAGCCGGACGTGATGCTCTTCGACGAGCCGACCTCCGCGCTCGACCCCGAGATGGTCGGCGAGGTTCTGGAGGTCATGAAGCAGCTTGCCAAGGAGGGCATGACGATGGTCGTCGTCACGCACGAGATGGGCTTTGCCCGCGAGGTGGGCAACCGCGTGCTCTTCATGGCGGACGGCAAGCTCGTTGAGCAGGGGACGCCGGAGGAGATCTTCCAGAATCCCCAGAGCCCGCGTCTGAAGGACTTCCTCTCCAAGGTGCTGTGAGTATGTGTGACGCAAAGCAGAACGCCGTCGATGCAATCGACGGTCTGTCGACGATTCTGAAGACGCTCGCGGACGAGATCTGGGAGCATCCGGAGTGCTCGCTCAAGGAGCAGTTTGCCGCGCGCCGCTACTGCGAGACGCTCGAGCAGCTCGGCTTCCAGGTCGAGCGCGGTCTCGGCGGGATTGAGACCGCCTTCAGCGGCACGTTTGGAAGCGGCAGACCTGTGATCGGCATTCTCGGCGAGTTTGACGCGCTGTCCGGCCTTTCGCAGGCGGCGGGGGAGACCGCCCCGAAGCCGCTGAAGCCGGGCGGAAACGGTCACGGCTGCGGGCACAATCTTTTGGGCGTCGGCGCGCTCGCGGCGGCGTGCGCCGTGAAGCGCTATCTGGAGGAGACCCGCTCCGAGGGCACCGTGATCTTCTTCGGCTGCCCCGGCGAGGAGGGCGGCTCCGCCAAGGCGTATCTCGCCAGAGAGCGGCTCTGGTCGTCGCTGGATGCAGCCCTCAGCTGGCACCCGAGCACGGTCAATCAGGTGCGCACGGGAACCAACAATTCCTCCATTCAGGTGCTTTATAAGTTCCATGGCGTCGCCTCGCACGCGGCGGGCTCTCCGGAGCTCGGGCGCAGCGCGCTGGACGCGGTGGAGCTGATGAATATCGGCGTGCAGTTTCTGCGCGAGCATACGACGGATGACTGCCGTATCCACTACGCGATTCTGAATTCCGGCGGCATCTCGCCGAACGTCGTGCAGAGCGAGGCGGAGGTGCTCTATATGACCCGCGCCAACCGCGTGCGCGACTGCGTAAAACTGCAGGAGCGCGTGGACAAAATCGCCGCCGGTGCTGCCATGATGACAGAGACGACGTATGACCGCGTTTTCATTGACGGCACAGCGGAGGTCCTGCCGAACAATACGCTGGAGAAAGCGCTCTATCGCAATTTTGAGCAGATCGGCATTCCGACGCATACAGCGCAGGAGCTTTCCTTTGCCAGAGCACTCCGCGCGACCTATCCCGTGGAGGAGACCCCTCCGGGCATCGGCGCCATGTTCGATGATGAGATCGCGGACGCCGTGCGAAAGAAAACCGGGAACATGA
Organism: uncultured Eubacteriales bacterium; assembly: GCA_900316745.1. Classification (GTDB taxonomy): domain Bacteria; phylum Bacillota; class Clostridia; order Oscillospirales; family Oscillospiraceae; genus CAG-103. Next base: position 25,279 of record ONEB01000018.1, read on the forward strand.
CAGCGCCGCTGAACGACTTTCTCATGCCGCCTTATTCCGGCACCGGCTTTGTTGCCGGCAGCACGGATCTGGGCGACGTGAGCTGGCTCACGCCAACGGCGCAGATCGAGGTCGTGAGCTGGCCGGCAGGCTGCCCCGGACACACCTGGCAGGTGGTCTCCTGCGGCAAGAGCACGATCGCGTACAAGGGAATGCTCTGCGCGGGAAAGGTGCTCGCGGCCACGGCGATCGACCTTCTGACAGACCCGGAGCTGCTGAAGGCGGCGCGGGCGGAGTTTCAGAAAAAATCTGCCTCCGGCTATGTCTGCCCGATCGAGGACGGCGCAGTGCCGATCGCACTTTGATGCAATTTGTTCTGAATAATGGAGATGACGGGCTTGGCGAATTGGAGCTGTCCGGTCTGCGGCGCTTCTCTTGAAGCGGAGGCACACACCTTTCGGTGTCAAAACGGACACAGCTATGACAGGGCGAAAAAAGGTTATGTAAACCTTTTGCAGTCCAATCAATCCCATAACAAGCGCCACGGCGACGACCGCGCCATGGTGGCGGCGCGCACGGCGTTTCTGGACGCGGGGTATTACGCGCCGCTGTGCAAGTCGATCTCTGAGGCATCTGTCGCATGCTGCGGCGACAAGCCGACCGTACTGGACGTCGGCTGCGGCGAGGGGTATTATACCGCCGCCGTCTATGACGCGCTCATTGCGGCGGGGAAGACGCCCGATGTGCGCGGCGTCGATATCTCGCGGGAGGCGCTGATCGCGGCGCACCGCCGGCTCGGGGCGCTTTCGCTCGCGGTCGCCTCTCTGGCGCACCTGCCGATGGCGGAGTTAAGCTGCGATCTGCTTTTGAATGTCTTCGCGCCCGTGGATGCTGCGGAGTTCCGGCGTGTGCTTCGCCCCGGCGGAAAGCTTCTGCGCGCCGTTCCTCTGGAGCGGCACCTCTGGGAGCTCAAGTGCGCGGTCTATGATGTGCCGTACGAGAACAAAGCGCCGGATACAGATCTGCCGGGCTTTCTGCTGACGGAGCGGCGCGATATCGTATCGCGCATCACGCTTCCGACGCAGGAGGATATTCAGGCGCTCTTCATGATGACGCCGTACTATTACAAGACCTCCCGCGCCGATCAGGAGAAACTGAATCGGCTGGAATCGCTCGAAACGGAAACAGCCTTCGGGCTGCTCGTATATGAGAGAATATAAAAACAGGATGGACGTTGAGTCCATCCTGTTTTCGTTATGTCGGATTTGCGATTGTAATGGTCTGCGGCTGCATGTCAGGGTCGTGGTTTGCCAGTATCGCAATGCAGCCGGGGTGCGCTGCCTGCTCTTTGAGCCAGTCGAGGCCGCGCTTTTGCAGCTCGCGGTGGAAGCCGAGCCCCGGCGTGATGCCTTCTTCCCAGTTGCGCGGGCAGTAGGCGGCGTCCGAGGCGAGGATCGCAAATCTCCGCTTGTGCTCCAGCAGCTCGCCGTTTTGCACCAGCAAGGCGCACATCCCGTCCGTGTGACCGGGGATGTTGATGCAGAGGATCGTCTCGTCTCCCATGAGGTCGTAGGCCCAGCGATTGGTGCCGAGCGAGGAGCCGCGATAGAAAAAGCGCTCCATCTCAATGCCCTCGAAGAGCTTCTTCGGCTGCCGCGCCTGGTAGACGAGCCTGCAGTTCCAGAAGTATTCGTCCTCCGGCACGAGAATGCGTTTGGCGCCTTTCACATGCCGCAGTCCGGCGACGTGGTCGGGATCGAGATGTGTCAGCAGCACAATGTCCAGATCCTCCGGACGGATCCCGCGCGCCTCCAGCTGCTCGTGGATCGCCATGCCCTCGGGGACGTACGGCTGATACAGCGCCGCGAGATGTTTCGGCAGCACCGAGCGCACAGCCTTGGGGTCGTACACGCCCTTGGGGCTGATGTCGCGGCACCAGCCGGTGTCCACAAGGATGAGCCCGTTCGGATGCTCAATGAGATAGGCACTGACCGGCAGCGTGACGCGCTCCCGGGCAAAAATCTGTCTGGCGCTGTTTTTCAGGCTGATGCTGTCTCCGAACGGAACGGTCGGGGAGACCTGCATATAGCCGCAGTGTAAGATGTGGATTCGGATGTTTTTCCTCATATCTGCACCTTCATTGACCATTTGGTAATTCTTATTGTAACAGCATTCCAGTTGAAAATCAAGTCATTCTCATGCAAAAGGTGCAGCCTCTCGGCTGCACCTTTCTGAATGTGGCGGTTTAGTCCTGCGGCACGGGCAGCGTCCAGTAGTACTGCCCGTAAATGTCCGTGAAGCGATAGAGCGCCACATAGTCACCGCCGAGATCGGTGTTGCTGATGACCATTTTGTCCGTGACGACCATGGGATTTCCGAGCTTGTAGGTCGCCTGATACACGCCGTCATAGCTGTAATAGTCGCACAGGAAGTCCAGCACGTCGCCGCTCTTTACGTCCACAAGTCCGCGCGCGACGGTCTCGGTCTCATCCTCGGTGTAGGCGGGGCGCGCGCCGGCAATGTAGCCCTGCGGCGTCTCGTCGTTAAACACAAGGATCAGATCCATCTGCGTGCCGTTGAGCAGCACGGGGACGCGTCCGGTGATCGTGTAGTGGTCGCCCTCCTCGGAGGTGTTCATGCGGTAGTAGGCGACGGGTTGACCGTTGATCGAGAGCCAGCTGCCGTCCGTGTCGCCGATGAGCTGACCGTATTCGTCAAAGTCGAACACGTTGTCCAGACCCAGATCGACATAGCCGGTGCCGTCGTCATAGAACATGTTCAGATCCAGATCCTGTACCAGATCCCACTGATCCTGTTCCAGCACGAGCTTCTGGTGACCGTCGTGCTTCGTCCAGACGAGGTTGGACGGGTCAAAGCGGTTGGCCTCGATGTAGGCCGCTGTGTCCTCTGCGGACATGGAGCGCTCGGAGAGGAACGCCGTGTTGTCGCTCGTGAGCCCTGCCACGCCTCTGCCGCCGTTCTGCATGAACATGCCCAGAAGCTGCATCAGATCCTGTCCGCTAACGGCGGAGGAAGAGGAGCCGCTGCCGCCGAGACTGCCGAGCAGACTCGGCAGGGCAGAGCCCGTGCCGCCGGCTGCCGCCTGACCGCAGGCGCCGAGACTTGCAAACTCGCGGATGCAGTCGGAATACTTGCTGTCCAGACCGATGCTGTTGTAGGTTTTCACAGCCTGATCGACGCCGGAGACCTTCTTATACGGGAAATAGATCGAAAGCCCGTAGGCGTTGGTGATGTTCGCCGTGCGGTTGTATTTCACCGCGTTCAGGAGCACGTTCGCGAGCTCCTTGCTCTCCTTGGTGTTCAGGTTCTTGGCAAAGTGGACGAGGTCGATCTGGTCGATGGAGCTGCTGCCGGCAAACTCGCGCGTTGCGCTGCGCGCCGCGGAGACCGTCTTGTAGCCGTTGTTTGCAATCAGATTCTTCGTCTCGGTCGAGAACGCCGCAAAGGACGTGTTCATCGTGGCGGAGAGCTCCGCGAGATCGACAAGCGAGAGCGTCGTCTGCTGACCGCGGCACTGCTGCGCACAGACGTCCACAAAGTCGTCAATGATGTTCTTGCCGAGCTCGATCGTCGAGATCGAGGTGTTCTTCGAAAGGTTGGTCAGCCAGTTCGTATAATACCAGCCGACGCCGGGCTCGGTCTCCTCGGAGGCAATCATATAGTCGGCATACTTCGAGATCATCATCGCGTTTTCGACCGTCGCCATCAGGCAGGTGTCAAAGCCCACGAAGTCAAACTTCATGTTCGCGCCGGCGAGCGCCTGATCGATCTGCGCAAGCGTCATGGAGCCCGCGCGCGGATTCTTCTCGTCATAGCCGTAGCCGGAGAGCGAGCCGCCGCCGTGGTCCCAGAAGATCAGGATATTGCGGTCAGCGGGATAGCTCTGCCTGCACCAGGTGATGAAGCTCTGCAGCGTGTTCGGATCGGTCATGGCAGGGGAGCCCGCGTTCTGATACACGCAGCGCATGCCGCCGGACTCGATCTTGTAGATCTGGTTCGTGCTGCTGGAGATGATGGAGTTGTTCCACTTCTTGCAGCCGCCGGTGTAGGCGATGATGTTGACGTTGCTGCCGATGGTGGCGTTTGCCATTTCCATCAGGTCCTTGGTCGCCATGCCGTATCTGGATTCCAGATCCGTGCCGCACATGTAGACCATGATCGTGACGCTGTCGAGCCCGTTGCCCTTGAGCTTCGTGTACTTCTGACGCGCGCTGCTGGCAACCGTTGTGTCGAGCTTGCCGGTGTTCGCGTCGCCGCCCCAGCTGTTGGCAGACGCGGCTGCCTGCGAGGTGAAGACATTCGACACCTGCGGCAGGGCAGAAGCGGAGCCGCCGCCTCCGGTCAGGCCGCTGAGCCCGCCCTTGGACAGGAACAGAATCAGAAGCAGGATCACGATGCCGATCGCACCGCCGCCTCCTGCGCGTTTGATCGTGGAGGAACCGGACTTGGCGCCGCCGGGATTACCCGAGCCGCTGCCGACTTTCCCGGTGCCGACAGCCTCGTCTCTGCGATGGACGCCCTTGCCGTCATCGGTGTGGAAGGTTTCTCTCCGCCGGGGTCTGTTGTTCTCTGCCATGAGATCACCCTTTCTGTCTTAGATGCAAATAGAGTACATATTTCAAATAAATGTCGGGTATCATGTTGTTGTAATTGTACCACAGGCGATTTTTTTGTGCAATTCTTTCTTCCGAAAAGAAGCAGGGATTCTGCGTCTTCAAAAATTAGCACTCAAACGAAATGAGTGCCAGAATTCACGATTTGTTCATATAATACACTACATTTATTCAAAAATGTGCTGTATCTTATATATCGAAAGGAACGAGAAATATAAAAGTTCCGATCGAGAATCACTTTCCGTATATAATTTCAAGGAGGAATATAAAATGTTCGAAATCATGCCTTTTGACCGCAGAAGTTACCGCACCTACAACCCGTTCCGTGAGCTTCAGGAAATGGAGCGCCAGTTCTGGGGAGACCAGCACAGCGTGAGCACTGCGTTCCGCACCGATATCACCGAGACCGGCGACGCCTACAAGCTCGAAGCGGATCTGCCCGGCTTCAAGAAGGAAGAGATCAAGATCGATATCGACGATGACATCCTCGTCATCAAGGCCGAGCACAGCGAGGACAAGGACGAGAAGGACGACAACGGCTCCTATCTGCGCCGTGAGCGTTACTATGGCTCCTACTCCCGCAGCTTCAATGTGTCCGAGATCGACCAGGAGGGCATCTCTGCCGCCTATGAAAACGGCGTCCTGACGCTGACCATGCCGAAGAAGGCTCCCGTGAAGCCGGAGTCCCGCCATCTCGAAATTCTGTAAACAATCAATCCGGGTTTGCCGCCCGGTCAAGTGTCCCCCTTTCTTCTCTCATGTTTGCGAAATGCCCGCCTCAACAGAGGCGGGCGTTTTGCGTATAAAAGGGCGCGTTGCAAAATGGAAATTTTGCAGCGCGCCTTTCTCAACGAGAAAAAGCAAAGAAAAGCCGAGAGATTGTGGAAAACCATCCGCAATTCT
>ONEB01000032.1 GCA_900316745.1 uncultured Eubacteriales bacterium
GGTCGTGACGTTCCAGCACCGCGCGGCGGGCGAGCCGACTGTGACGGCAAACAACCCGTTCAAGGATGTTTTAAGCGGCGATTACTTCTATGACGCCGTGCTCTGGGCTGTGTCGAAGAACATCACCAAGGGCACGAGCGCGACGACCTTCTCGCCCAATGACAGCTGCACCCGCGCGCAGGTGGTCACCTTCCTGTATCGCGGCGCAAACGGATAAGGAGGAGCAAGCATGAAAAAACGAGTATGGAGCCTGCTTCTGGCGCTCTGCCTGCTGGCAACGCTCCTTCCGACCGCTGCGCTGGCGGCGGACGATGACATCGGCTCCGGCAGCTACCACGGCTTCAGCTGGCGGATCAGCGCCGACGGTACGCTGACGCTCTCCGGCAACGGCGAGGTTCCGCGTCTGGATTCCAACGAGTCGCTGCCCTGGCAGCGCCATCTGCGCAAGATCACGGCCATCGTGATCGGCGACGGCATAACAGCCGTCAATCACGGCATCATCGATATGGATATGCCGAACCTGACGCATGCCACGCTCGGCGCGAGCTTTGCCGGACTGGATAACTGGACGTTCGGCATCCGCGGCACCGAGAGCCGCGCGCTTGCGAACATCGACGTTTCACCCGACAACAACAATTACTGCTCCATCGACGGCATCGTTTACAGCAAGGATGCCACGAAGCTGGTGCTGGTGCCGAAGGGGCATGAATTCCCGGACGGCGTCTACACCTTCCCGGAGATCGTGAACGAGATCGGAGATTATGCGTTCTTCAGCGCGCGCAATCTCAAGAGCGTCACGATCCCGGATACGATCACCAAGCCTGAGTACGGCTGGGAGGAGGGCACCCCGACGCTCCCGCGCAAGGCGTTTCAGGACTGCGTGAATCTGGAATACATCGACATCGGCAACAAGATCAAGTGGATCGATGAGAGCGAGGCCGTGTTCAACGGCTGCAACGCGCTGAAAACGATCAAGATCGGCGACAGCTTCGCCGGATCGAACAAGTGGTCTGACGGCGGAGGTTTCTACAACGGTGCGTTCATCAGCACCGGCACGGGGCAGAAGCTCGAGGCATACATCGTCTCGGAGAACAACCCGAACTTCAAGTCCGTGGACGGCGTGGTCTATTCCAAGGACGGCAAGGAGCTGCTCGCCTGCCCGGGCGCAAAGCAGGGCACGCTCGTCATCGCGGACGGTACCGAAGCGATCAATTCTTCTGCCTGCGTTTACTGCTCCGGTCTGACAAGCGTCGTGTTCCCGGAGGGACTGAAGACGATCGGCAGCTCCGCCTTCCGCGCCTGCTCTGCGCTGCGTGAGATCGATCTGCCCGACACGGTCACGTCTGTCGGCGACTACGCCTTCCGTCAGTGCACGAATCTGGAAAAGGCGCACCTTTCTGAAAACATGGACCGCATCGGCGACTATCAGTTCGAGGACTGCTCGAACCTCTCCGAGGTCAACATCCCGCATCACATCACGGAGATCGGCTCCTGGGCGTTCCACAACTGCTACAAGCTTTCCGGCGACCTCGTCATCCCGGACACCTGCGCCTTGATCGACACCGCCGCGTTCACCTCCTGCGAGGACATCACGAGCGTGAAGCTCCCGAAGGACCTGAAGGTTCTGGAGACAAATCTGTTCTCCGGCTGCCTTGCTCTGGAAAAACTGGAGCTTCCGGAGGGCCTTGAGGCCATCTGCTCCGACGCGCTCATCGACTGCAAGAGCCTGAAGGAGATCACGCTCCCTGCGAGCCTGCAGTACGTCAGCCGTCAGAGCGGCTTTGTCTGGGGGCAGGGTACGGTCTACTCCGAAGGCGGCGCGCCGTTTGCCGGCTGCACGAGCCTGGAGAAGATCACCGTTGCCCCGGGCAACGAGAAATTCGCCGTCGTGGACGGCATGCTCTACGGTCTCGACCCTGATACGAAAAAGCCCACGAAGCTGATCCAGTGCCCCGCCGGCTGGAAGGGCGATGCGATCATCGCCGTGGACGCGGTCGAGATCGGCCCCGACGCCTTCCTCGGCTGCACGGAGATCACGGGCGTTTCCATCCCGGACAACCTCTATTCCATCGACGTCACCGCGTTCGACAACTGCGAGCACCTGCGCTGGTTCGAGGTGGGCGATAACAATGTATCCTACTCCGCGTCTGAGGGTGTCCTCTACAACAAGGACCGCACCCAGCTCATCCGCTATCCCAGCGACCGCGAGGAGAGCAGCTTCACCGTTCCGAACACGGTCACGCGCTTCTCGCACGGCGCGTTTGCCGGCACCATGAATCTGACGAATCTCACGTTCGGCAACGGCTCTGAGACCATCCAGCACAATGTTCTGGACGGCTGCCTCAGCGTCGTGAACGTCGTCGTTCCGAGCGGCGTCACCACCATCGGCAAGGGTGCGTTCATGGACTGCACCGCGCTCGAGACCGTTTCGCTGCCGAACACGATCACGAACATCGGCGAAAACTATGAGGACGGCGTGTTTGAGGGCTGTGTGAGCCTGCGGCAGGTCAACATCCCCGAGGGCGTGAGCTGCATCAACAGCTCCACCTTCCGTGACTGCCGCTCGCTGGAGGAGATCAAGATCCCCTCTACGGTGCAGAAGATCGACGTCGCCGCGTTCTACGGCTGCTCGTCTCTGCAGTCGTTCACCTTCCCGGAGGGCTATACCGGCACGAAGCTCCCGGGCGACATGTTCAACGGATGCGTTTCGCTGAAATATCTCGTCCTGCCCGAAAGCGTGACGGAATTGGAGTATGATTCGCTCAACGGCTGCCTGAGCCTTGAAAAGCTTTATGTGCCCGCCTCCGTCACGACCGTGAGCCGCAGTGCGCTCATCAACTGCGATAAGCTGATGGATATCTACTACGCCGGCTCCGAGGCGGACTGGGAGAAGATCAACTTCCAGGACGAGACGAAGATCCCGACCTTTGATATCTGGACAGTCCATTACAACCACACGCATGACACGAAAGAGACCCGCGTCGAGCCGACCTGCGAGGCGGACGGCTACATCCTGGCCGGCTGTGAGTGCGGCTACGGTCACATTTCCGGCGAGCCCATCCCGGCGCACGGCCACGACTGGGGCGAGTGGGAGACCGTGAAAGCTGCGACCTGCACCGAGAACGGCGAAATGCAGCGCGTCTGCTCGTTCGACGCAAGCCACGTGGACACCCGCACCGTTGCGGCCACCGGCCACGTCTGGGGCGATTGGACCGTGACGAAGGCGGCGACCGCGACCGAGGACGGCACGAAGCAGCGCGTCTGCAAGAACGACCCGAACCATGTGGAGACCCGCCTCATCCCCGCGACGGGCGAGCCCGAACAGCCCGAAAAGCCGGCGCAGAGCTTCCGGGACGTCCCGGCGGACGCCTACTATGCCGACGCCGTGGCGTGGGCGGTGG
>ONEB01000014.1:0-369 GCA_900316745.1 uncultured Eubacteriales bacterium
GATGTATCGCCCCAGGCGTTGAGCGTCCCGGACATAGACAACTACATAGGTTTGGCCCATACGCTGTTCGCCTTGGAGGATGTTTACAGTCTGAAAGTGATAGAGGCGGATGGACGTGCCTGCCTGCAAGCAGATATTTTCCAGGGAGGCCGTCAAGCCAGTGAGTTGAACAAAATCTTGATTGCGTGGCGGGAACAGGCGGCGAAGTTGGAGGCCGGGGAGATCACCAAGGAGGACTATGACCGCTGGCGGTACAACTACCCCAAGTATGACACCACCCAGCGGTGGGCCAAAGTCCCCTCGAAGGAATTAAGCGATGCTCTGATAAAAGGATTGAAGAAACAGAGAAAAGACAAATAGCAAAAAAGG
>ONEB01000014.1:415-63481 GCA_900316745.1 uncultured Eubacteriales bacterium
AATTAAGCGATGCTCTGATAAAAGGATTGAAGAAACAGAGAAAAGACAAATAGCAAAAAAGGTCTTGCCGACTGGTGAAAGTCAGCAAGACCTTTTTCTTAGGATATGGAGGATTTACCCGCAAACCACCCGCTATACAGGAGTGAGCAAAGTAAATCCGGTTTTGGTATCTGCTATCAATTTGCTATCAAATGCCCCGTTTCCGCTTCAAAAACCCAGTGTTTTCAAGGCTTTGCGGGTTTTGTCAGTTATTCCCACTCAATGGTCGCGGTCGGCTTCGGGGTGCAGTCATACAAAACGCGGTTGACGCCCTTCACCTCGTGGGTGATGCGGTCGGTGATGCGGTCCATGAGCTCCCAGTCGAGATGCTCGACCGTTGCGGTCATAGCGTCTTTCGTGTTCACGGCGCGAACAATGACAGGCCATGCGTCCGTGCGCTTGCCGTCCGTAATACCGGTGGAGGTGAAATCGGGAACGACGGTGAAATACTGCCAGACCTTACCGGCAAGACCGGCTTTCGCAAACTCCTCGCGCAGGATCGCGTCGGATTCGCGGACTGCTTCGAGACGATCACGCGTGATCGCGCCGACGCAGCGTACGCCCAAACCGGGGCCCGGGAAGGGCTGACGATAGACCATCTCATCGGGCAGACCGAGCGCCTTGCCGACGACGCGGACCTCGTCCTTGAAGAGAAGCTTCACGGGCTCTACGAGCTCAAACTGCACATCCTCCGGCAGACCGCCGACATTGTGGTGCGCCTTGACGCCGTCAGACTCCAGAATATCTGGATAAATGGTGCCCTGACCGAGGAACTTGATGCCGGTAAGCTTTGCCGCCTCCTCATCGAACACGCGGATGAATTCGCCGCCGATGATCTTGCGCTTCGTCTCGGGGTCGGAAACGCCGGCCAGCTTGTCGAGGAAGCGATCCGTGGCGTCAATATAAATGAGGTTCGCGCCCAGCTCGCCGCAGAACACGTCGATGACCTGCTGGCTCTCACCCTTGCGCATGAGACCGTGATTCACATGGATGCATGTGAGCTGTTTTCCCACCGCCTTAATCAGCAGCGCGGCAACAACAGAAGAGTCCACACCGCCGGAGAGGGCGAGAAGCACCTTGCCGTCACCGATCTGCGCGCGCAGCGCAGAGACCTGCTCGTCGATAAACGCATTTGCAAGCGCTTCGGTCGTGATGCGCTCCATATCCGCAGGGCGGACGTTGGAAGTAAGATTCATTGGAATCGACCCCTTTCAACTTTCAGAAAATATGGTATATTATAGCGCTTTTTGACAGAATCGTAAAGATAAAAAATGATCAAAAAAATACGTCCCTGCAAACCGAAGTTAGCGGATAAATAAGTCAAGATTGTTCTTATAGCTCCGAATCGTTTTCTGCGTGTATTTCCGAATCTCAATCTCGGTCAAATATTCACGTTCTGCTGCGGTAATTGTCATACAGATACCTCCATTGTATGTCACAACTATTGGTATCATGTATGTCACAACAGAAAAGCGGTATGTCACAACTGGCATGACATACCGCGTTTTTCTTGCTTATAAACAGTTGATTTTCAAGGGCTTTTGGACTTATTCGTCCTCTTCCCAGTTGTGCCAGACGTTCTGGACATCGTCGTTGTCCTCGAACATGTCGAGCATCTTGCGCATGTTTTTGATGTTGTCCTCGCCGGTGACGGTGACATAGTTCTGGGGAACCATTTCGACCTGGGCGGAGAGCAGCTCATAGCCTGCACCGGTAAGGTACTCCGCGACCTCGGTGACAGCGTCGGGAGCGGTGTAGATCGTAAAGACATCGCCGTCTGCGACGAGATCGTCGGCGCCGCCCTCGAGAGCAGCTTCCATGACGGTGTCTTCATCAAATTCCTCATCCTCGTTATTCACGACGATGACGCCTTTTTTATCAAACGACCAGGAGACACAGCCCGTTGCGCCGAGATTTCCGCCGTACTTATCGAAATAATGGCGAACCTCGGAAGCGGTGCGGTTGCGGTTATCGGTCATAGTCTCAACAATGACGGCGACGCCGCAGGGGCCGTAGCCCTCATAGACGGCAGACTCGAAGTTATCCGTATTGCCGGCGCCGAGCGCTTTTTCGATGGTGCGCTTGATGTTGTCGTTCGGCATGTTCGCCGCCTTGGCCTTGGTGATAACAGCCGCAAGACGGGAATTGTTCGCGGGATCGCCGCTGCCGCCTTCCTTAACGGCAACGATCATTTCACGGGCGATCTTGGTGAACGCCTGCGCGCGCTTGGCGTCCTGCGCGCCTTTCGTCTTTTGTATATTATGCCACTTGGAATGTCCGGACATGGTTCCAACTCCTCTTGTAAAAATGCGTAAAAATTATAGCATAATCTCTGCATTGTGGCAAGAGGGCGCGCGCTTAAAAACGTAAAAAAACCGGGATTATCCCACGCGAACACGCGGAATGATGCAATACTCCGGCACTTTTTCTCCGTCTTTGACGATATTTGCTGCGCGGATCGCTTCGATGGAAGAGCCGTAATGCTTTGCCGTCTCCCAGAGATCCATGGTCTCCGATCGGGGAATCAGCGTCAGCGAGGGCATCCCGGCGCATCTGCCGTCTCCCTCAAGGTGTTTGACTGCGGTGATCTGCTGCGCCTGGCACTGTCTCATTTCTGCGCAGTCGATCTGCACCGGAACATAAACCCGGTATTCACCTGAGGCTTTCGACACATCCGGCTGGCAAAGACGCAGCTCTGAAACCATGGTGTTTTCCGGCAGCGCCTGCTCAAATTGCGCTTCCGCTTCGCAGGACTGGAGCGAACCATCCGAATCAGAAAATAGAACTGTGAACGCCGCTGTGCCGGAAACGGAAGCTTGTGTCATTCGAACAGAGCCCAGATGCGTCATTACGGAAAACATCGAAGCCCCGTCCGGCAATTGTTTCAGTGTGGCATCCGCATTCGCGGTCACTGTATTTATGTTGCCGCAGGAGGCAGACTTGATCGGCGCGGTCTGAAGTTCCAAGTGATCTGACACGCTGTAAGCATCCGAAAGATAATGGAGCTCTGTTTCCTGGCTGCAAAGCGTCTGGGCAACGATATGGAAGTCTGTTTCCAGATCCGTTCCCTCATGGAGGATCAGATCGGCAGACGTAAGCTGCAGGCGACACCGAAGCGTGTCGTTTTCCGACATGTTCTCCAGATCCAAAAGCTGCGAGAATGCAGTCTCGATCGTCTCGCAAATCGGCGCTTTGGATTCCTGACCCTGATAGAAAACCGTCGAGCGCACGACGCCGTGCAGGATCGCGCGAGCGCCGGATCTCTGCGGCTGGTCGGCCGCGATCTCGGAATGACACGCGATGAGGCTTCTCCCCTCCGGCGCTTCCCGCAGCGTGATCCGCTCCCCGGCTGTAAACACCTGCTCCGAAACATCCGTCACCATGGACGCGGTCATCTGCTCCGTTTTGAAATACAGATCGGCAGGCGATTCTTCCACGCCGCTCGTGAGCTCCGTTGTTTGCAAAACGTAACCCTGAAGCGACAAGCACGCGCGCACCTTAAAGCGCAGCTTTCGCGTGTTCATGATCTGCACGCTGCACTCCGTCACGCGGCAGGCGGCAAAGGGTCTCAGATCCGGTTCAATCGCATCATCATGCATGCGCAGCCGCACACCGACCTTCACCGGGAAATGCTGAAGCGATCCGTCGTTCTCCGCGCGATAGCATACGCTTCCGCTCCACTCTCCCTCAGCCTCTGCCGAGCCGGAGCCGAGGTCAAGCCGCCACAGGCAGAAATCACCGTCCGTAAACAGAATTTCTCCTACATCCTCCAACGCATCCGGGACAATCACATCGGAGGTAAACACATCTTCAACCGTGCGGTCCAGCACGCATGCATACGATTCCAATCGCTCTTGTTTCAGGCGCAGATCCATGGCAAACGCTCCCTTTCGCAAACTGTTATTTCAGTCCATGGTATGCACTTGAAAACCATATTATGCCGTTAACAGCGCATGAGGTAAAGTCCCAGTCCGATCAAAGCCATTCCGAGAACAAACCACCAGAATTTTACGGGCAGGATCATGCTGAGAATGATCACAAGTCCCACGCCAACGCAGATTAACCCTGGCAGCAGCCGGGGACGACGTCTGCGTCTCATTGTCATCACCTCCAGGACAGACCTGTTTTAAAACGATCTGTGGAAACGTCTTTGGGTCTAGTGTACTCTATGCTGAAAAACAGCATAATGTGATAACAAAGCCCTGAGACGAATTGTCTCAGGGCTGAAGCATGTATTATTTTTTTTGCCATTCCGGAATGCTTTTGGCGTTGGCATACAGCCGCGCATAGCTTTGATGCCGGGTCTGCGCGATCTTCCCGGTGGCGACTGCGTCCAGCACAGCGCAGCCGGGCTCCTTGAGATGCGCGCAATCCTGAAACCGGCATTGGCCGATATACGGCTGAAACTCCCGGAACGCATATTGCAGCGCTTCGCACCGGATCGGCTCGATGAGATCTACCTCAAACGAAGCAAAGCCGGGCGTATCCGCGACATAGGTGTCATTTCCGAGGTCATACAGCTCAACATGACGCGTCGTATGACGGCCGCGCCCAAGCTTATCGCTTACCGCCCCGGTTGCAAGACCGAGCTCAGGGCAGAGCTTGTTGAGGATGCTGGATTTTCCAACACCGGAGTTTCCGGTAAACGCATTCACTTTGCTGGAAATGACGGCTCTGAGCTCGTCCAGTCCCTCCCCTGTCTCCGCACTCGTTCGCACGACCTGAAATCCGGCGCCGGAATAAATCTGCATCAGGTCATCCGCCGAATCCAGATCACACTTGTTCACGCAAACAATCGGCTCACAGTCGCTGAGCTCCGCGATTGCGCATACACGGTCGATCAAAAACGGGTCCGTCACGGGATTGACCGCGGAAGCAAACATCACTAGCTGCTCGATATTCGCAACAGCCGGACGAATAAAGCGGTTTCTTCTGGGCAGGATCTCATCTACGCGGGCATTTCCCTTTTCATCGATCGACAGTGTCACGCGGTCACCGACCAAAGGCGTCATGCCGTCATGACGAAAGCGCCCGCGAGCCTTGCACATCACCTGTTCACCGGAAGCGCTGACTGTATAGAATCCGCTGAGTGAGCGGATAATCACTCCTTGTGCCATAGAAACCTCTTATTCACCGGCAGGGGCTTCATCAGTGGGCGCAGGTCCCGTAGAAACCCAGATATAGATCTTGGAAAACTGCGCAATATCCGTGCCTGCAGCCGTGCTCTGTCTGAAAACCGTGCCGGCAGGCGCGTCGTTCGCCTCGCGATACACCGAGCCAAGCGTAAGACCATTGCTCTCAATGCGGGCGATGGCAGCAGATTCAGACAGATTCGTGAGATCCGGCATCGGAACCGTGCGCAGCTCCGTGCCGCCGCTGATCACAAGCTTCACGACGCTGCCGGAAACAACGCTCTGGCCCGGTTCCGGGTCCATCCGAATGACATAGTCTTTTGTGACGGAATCGGATTGTTCAAGCTCCTGCTGGACGATGAATCCGGCTTCCTGAAGCTTCTCCGTTGCCTCCTGATAGTTCCAGTTGATGACATAGGGTACATCCGTCATGATCACGCCGGCGCTGACGGTAAGCGTCACATCAATCCCGCTGGAGAGACGCATCACGCTCTTCTTCGCTTCGGGACTTTGCGCCAGGATGATGCCGTCTTCTACGCTCTGGTCTGATTTCAGTACGACCGTGAAATTATATTCTTTATTATCCGCGCTGTTGATTACGTCTTCATAGTTCTGACCGACGAAATTCGGAAGCTCGATGCGCTCGGCAGGGCTGAACATGTCCCGCAGCATAAAGGTCCAGAGAAACAGCGCCAGACCGATTGCGACGACACCCATGGCAAACATTGCCGTGAAGTAGGATACACGGCGAGCGCGCTTTTTTCTGCGGGCATACTGCGCATCCGGAAGCTCTTTTCCCAGTCCCAGAACAGATTCGCGCTCTTTTTTTCTGGGCTTTGCTTTTCGCTTCGGCGCGCTCTCTCCGTTCTTGCGGGAATATTCCTTTTTGAACTGATCCAGATCTGCAAGCATCTCTTTTGCAGACTGATAGCGATTATCCAGCACTGCATTCATTGCCTTGCAGGTGATGCGCTCCATCTCGGGCGGAATGTCGTCTGCAAGCTCGTGCGGCGCCGTCGCCGTTCCGGAGATGTGCTTGAGCGCGATCTCTTCAGGCGTATCGGCATCGTACGGAAGCGTATGCGTAAGCATTTCATACATCATCACGCCGAGCGAATAGAGATCGCTTCTGGCGTCAGCTTCCAGACCGCGCGCCTGCTCCGGCGCAATATAGTGCACAGAGCCGACCGCAGTATCGGAACGTCTGGAGCTGTTGCGGTTTTCAAGAGCGGCAATGCCGAAATCAGCGACCTTGACGACGCCGTCTTTATCGATCATGATGTTCTGGGGCTTAATGTCCCGGTGCACAATTCCGTGGGCATGCGCGTGCTGGAGCGCTCTGCAGATCTGCGCGGCAAAAAAGGCCGTCTCCTGCGCGGAGAGCTTCCCCTTTTCAGCGAGGTACTGCTTCATGGTGACGCCCTCGATGAGCTCCATGACGATATAATCCATCTGCTTGCTGTGGCTCACATCATAGACCGCGACGATATTGGGGTGCGCCAGCATCGCGACTGCCTGCGCCTCCGCCTGAAAGCGGGCGCGCAGCTCAACGTCCGTTGCGATCTCGTCGCGCAGAACCTTGACCGCGACATAGCGGTTGAGTCTGCTGTCCAGAGCCTTATAGACAACAGACATGCCGCCGCTGCCGATGACCTCCAGAATCTCATAGCGGTTTTCCAGCAGCATTCCGATATATTTTTGCATAGATTGCTCCATGTTTATCCTCCAGCCTTTCGTTGGATTCAAGCCTGAATCACTGCGGCGGTGATATTATCACCGGCACCGCGCTCCAGCGCGGAACTGATCAGGCGGCGGCAAATGCGATCCGGGTGCCGCGATTCCAAACACAGCGCAAGGAGCTCCTGCTCATTCAGCGTATTGGAAAGCCCGTCGGAGCAAAGCAGAAGCTTGCTCCCCATACGAAGTGTAACAGAAAAGTGATCCGCCTCAACCTCGGGATCGACGCCCACAGCGCGGGTGATCAGGTGCTTTTGCGGATGGTGCTCCGCCTCTTCCGGCGTGAGCTCTCCGCGCTCGACCATAGCCGAGACAACAGAATGATCGCGCGTAATACGGCGGATCGTCTTATGCTCAATCAAATATGCACGGCTGTCACCAACGTTGATGATCTCTGCGCTTCTGCCTCTGAGCGTGACAGCCACAAGCGTCGTGCCCATGCCGGAGCTCTCGGTATTCGCAATGGAATAACCATACACAACGGCATTGGCTTTTTTGCACGCCGCGTCCATAATCGGCGCAAGCGCAGGCTTTTTCTCGGAACTGGCGATCAGAGTTCTGCGCAGCTCAGCCATGTAGGCAGAAACAGCGAGCTCGCTTGCAAGCCTCCCGCCGTGCGCGCCGCCCATGCCGTCACAGACGACAGCGGCAAGACAGGATTTGCTGCGCACCTGAGTCACGAAGGCACAGTCCTGATTTTCAGCGCGGACAGAGCCGCGGTCTGACATGGAAAAGAACTTCAACAGATCACCTCCACGGTGAAGCCTCAGGGGATGCGTTATCCCCTGCCCTCAGCTACTTTCTTTCGCAGCTGCCCGCACGACGCATCCACATCGCTGCCGAGACGACGACGCACGGTAACATTCACGCCTTCCCGCTCCAAAATGTGAATGAACTGCTGCAAATGCTCAGGCGTCGAGGGCTGAAACGCGCGTTCCTCCACATGGTTGAGCGGAATGAGATTGACATGGGCGCTGATGCGCTTTGCATGGCGCGCCAGCAGCTTTGCGTGCTTCGGCGTATCATTCACGCCGTCGATCATTGCGTATTCAAACGAGATTCGTCTGCCCGTGCGGCGGTAATACCGCTCACAGGCGTCGATCAGCGCTTCCACGCCGCGTCCTCTGTTCGCAGGCATGATCCTGGAGCGTGTTTCGTCATCAGGCGCATGCAGCGAAACAGACAGCGTAAGCTGCAGATCGAGAGCGGCAAGATCATCAAACCGTTCGATCAGGCCGCAGGTGGAAAGGCTGATATGCCGCATCCCGATGTTCGCGCCGTCCGGGTGATTGACCAGCCGCAGAAAACGCACCACGGAATCGAAGTTATCAAGCGGCTCTCCGATGCCCATAAGGACAATGTTGGAGATTTTCAGGCCGGATTCGCGCTCGGATGAGAGAACCTCTTCGAGCATCTCAGAGCTCTCCAGACCGCGGATCAGGCCGCCGATCGTGCTGGCACAGAAAGCGCAGCCCTGTCGGCATCCGACCTGCGACGAGATGCAGACAGTGTTTCCATGATGATAGCGCATGACAACGGTCTCGACCGCATTTCCGTCCGGCAGCTCCCACAGATACTTGATTGTTCCGTCATGCGCGGAGACCTGCTTTCTGAGCATCTTGAGGCTCGTAATGGAAAAAGAAGACTGCAGCTTCTCGCGGAGCGGCTTTGAGAGGTTGGTCATTTCATCAAAGGAGGCCACGCCGCGCGTGAGCCATTGGAAAATCTGCTTTGCACGGTACGCGGGCTCCCCCATCTCTTTGAGCGCTGCCGCCAGCTCATCCGGCAGCATCGCTTTGATATCTTTCATATATGCTTCCTCAATTTTGCAACAAAGAATCCGTCGGTTCCGTCGATATGCGGCCAGAACGTATGCATACCGTCAGCCTCGTTGAGCCACGGAAGTTTGATTTCTTCGCAGGAATATTCCCCATGTGACGCTAAAAATGCTTCCACAACGGCTTCGTTTTCAGCGCGCTGAACCGTACAGGTCGAATACAAAAGCACGCCGCCCGATGAAACCAAGGGCGCGAGTCCGTTGAGAATATCCAGTTGAATCGCCGGAAGCGACGCCAAGGCATCGGGATCTTTATAGCGGATCTCAGGCTTTTTGCGGATCACGCCCAGACCGGAGCACGGCACATCCGCAAGAACTACATCAAATGAAGCGGGATCAAGATCCGGCTGCCTGGCATCCATCGAACGGGTGCGGATGCAGGTGAATCCCAGGCGTTCAGATCCGTCAAGCAGACGCTTGAGCTTATTCTCATGGATATCGCATGAGACAATCTCACCCTGATCGCGCATCTGGATCGCCGCAGCAAAGCTTTTGCCGCCGGGAGCGGCGCAGGCATCCAGAACACGCATTCCGGGCTGCGGGTCCGCAATCAGAACGGCGGTCTTTGCCGCCGCATCCTGCACATAGAACCATCCGTCGGCGTAGGGCTGAGACGCAGCCAGATCGCCGCCGGAGCAGACAATTGCATCCGGCAAAAAGGCGTGCATTTCAACCGAAAAACCAAGCGCTTTCAGCTCGGCATAAAGTTTCGACGCATCGACGCGAAGTTGGTTGCATTGCAGACAGGACGGCGCGTCGGCGTTGTTCGCCGAAAGAGCAGCTTCCGTAAATGCATAACCATGTGTTTCGATCCACTGCTCGCACAGCCACAGCGGATGACTGTACCGAATAGAGAGATATTCCGCAGTTCCGGCATTCGGAAGATTCGGTATCGCACCATTCATCGCAGAGACGCGGCGAAGAACGGCGTTTACAAGACCGGAAGCGCGTCCCGTACCGGATGCTTTACAAAGCTCGACCGCCTCGCTGACAGCCGCATGGTTCGGGATTCGATCCATGAGCAGGATCTGATACGCAGAAAGGCGCAGAATATCCAGAACCTGAGGCTCCAATTTGGAGAGCGAACGGTCACAGCATTGCATCAGCGCATGATCGATCAGCGCCAGATTCTGGAGCGTTCCGTAACAGATGCGGCTTGCCAGAGCAGCGTCACGCGTATCCAGTCCGAATCGTGAAATCGCGGCGTTCAAAGCGGCATCCGACCACGCGCCGCTCTTTCTCCATTTTTGCAGCGCCGTCAACGCAGCGCGGCGCGCCCCGTTCATCAGTCCTCCACGCGCATCGGATGACCCAAGAGGTAATCCGCGGCGCGCATTCTCTTCTTGCCGGGAGCCTGCAGCTCGATGATCCGAACGCTTTCACCCTGTCCGCAAGCGACACGAATGCCGCGCTTGTCGGCAGCGAGGATCGTGCCGGGCGCAGCAGAGCAGGCATCGTCCGCCTCTACGCGAAAGATCTTGAATGTCACGTCCTGCAAAACAGCGGTTGCAACCGGCCACGGGTTGAGACCGCAGACGTGCTTGATGATCTCAAAAGAGGACTTTCCCCAGTCGATCGGGGACATCTCTTTCGTAAGTTGCTTGGTATAGGTGGCGGCGCTGTGATCCTGCGGGGTGCGGGGCGCCTCTCCCCGCTCAATCGCGCGCAACGTCTTCACAAGGAGTGCCGCGCCCATATCGGCAAGGCGGTCAAACAGCTCCCCGGCAGTCTCCTGTTCACTGATCTCAGTGGAATCGGTGAAGATGATATCACCCGCGTCCATATCATGGCTCAGATACATCGTGGAAACACCGGTCACAGCATCTCCGTTCAGCACGGCCCACTGGATCGGCGCAGCGCCGCGGTACTTCGGCAGCAGCGACCCATGCACATTGATTGCGCCGTATCTCGGAA
Source organism: uncultured Eubacteriales bacterium (assembly GCA_900316745.1). Lineage (GTDB taxonomy): Bacteria > Bacillota > Clostridia > Oscillospirales > Oscillospiraceae > CAG-103. Next base: position 11,075 of record ONEB01000014.1, read on the forward strand.
GCTCAAGCATCGCATCCGGAAGCAGTTTTCCATAGGCAACCACCGCCAGAATATCCGGCTTCAGAGACCGAAGCAGTTCCAGAGACGCAGGATCGCGCATGGATTCCGGCTGATAAACAGGAAGCCCTGCTTCGAGCGCGGCGATTTTCACCTCGCTCGGCTGCATCTTCATGCCGCGATTTCTGGGCTTGTCCGGCTGGGTAAAGACGCCGACGACGTCAAACTGCTCCTCTATGAGCTTCTTGAGCGAGCACGCGGCAAAATCCGGCGTACCCATAAATACAATGCGCATATTACGACTCCTCTGCTCCCTGCAGTTCCTCAGGCGTCAGCATACGTGTGGCTTTCGTGGTAAAGAGCGTACCCTCCAGATGATCCAGCTCATGGCAAAAAGCGCGAGCCGTGAGACCATCGCCCTCGACCTCGAAGAAATTGCCGTTGCGATCCTGCGCGCGGACCTTTACATGTTCCGGACGCTTCACGATACCAAATTCACCGGGAACGCTCAGGCAGCCCTCAGCGCCCACTTGCTCGCCGTCCGCCTCAATGATGACGGGGTTCACAAGCTCGATCATATATTCCTCTTCATCTTCGGCGACGTTCGTCTCCAGAACAATCACGGCTCTGCGAAGCACACCGACCTGCGGCGCGGCAAGACCGACGCCATTGGCCTGCGCAAGCGTCTCGCGCATATCGTCCAGAAGCGTATGGAGACGCGGGTTAAAATCGGTGACCTCACGGCAATGCTTCGTCAAAGTCGGATCACCCTGCTTGAGAATATGTCTCTGTGCCATTTGATAGCTCCTTTATATCTTTCAAATACAATGAATTTCAATCATAAGGATCGACATCGGCAAAAACCGAAACATCCTTGAAGCGGCGTTCTTTCGCGCAATGCATCACGATATCCGTAACGGCGCGGCGCGTCTCGCTGGTGTTGCCGGAATACACCGTAACACGGTAACGAAACCGATTGTTCACGCGGACGACCGGGAGCGGCGCCGGACCGAGAATTTCATCCCGCCCTTTGCTGGCGTCACGCAAGAATTCGCGGATGTAAAAGCAGCAGTCCAAAACCGCATCCTCGTTGGTGCCGGTCACCGTCACCGTCATCAGCTCCGAAAACGGCGGCGTATGATGCAGCCGCCTGAGCGCGATCTCAGACCGGTAAAACGCGGGATAATCCTGTCTCGCAGCCTGCAGAATCGTCTGGTTTTCAGGCGTAAACGTCTGGATCACGGCGCGGCCGGGCCGGATGCCTCTGCCGCTTCTGCCGACGACCTGCGTCACAAGTGAGAATGTGCGCTCTCCTGCTCGAAAATCGCTGGCATACAGGCTCTGATCCGCGAGCAAAACGCCGACCAGCGTCACCTGCTCGAAGTTCAGGCCCTTGGCAATCATTTGCGTGCCGATCAGGATCGGCACACGTTCATCCCGAAAACGCGAAAGGAGCGCATCGTGCGAGCCCGCCATTGCGATGGAGTCCGCGTCCATGCGCATGACCTCAACGCCCGGGAAACGAGTGTGAAGCTCCTGCTCCACCTGCTCTGTTCCGTCTCCGACATAGGCAAGCGTACCGCCGCAGGACGGGCATTGCGCATCGGGTTTTCTGCGATATCCGCAATGGTGACACCGCAGCGTATGATTGGCGCGATGATATGTCAGACTCACGCTGCAGCGCGGGCATTCATAAATATATCCGCACTCGCCGCAGGTGACAAGCTTACTGGTTCCGCGGCGATTCAGAAACAGGATCGTCTGTTCACCGCAGGCAAGATTTGCTTCGATCTCTTCACAGAGAAACGAGCTGAGCGAGCCGGTATTCCCCTGCTTCAGCTCCTGTTTCAAATCAACGATCGATACACGCGGCATTGTCCGCGCATTGTAGCGGCCGGTGATCTCAAAATAATGGTAGGTCCCCTGCTCGGCATGGTATCGGCTCGAAATATCCGGCGTTGCCGATCCGAGCAAAAGGAGCGCGTTGTGCTGTGCGCATCGAAATTTTGCGACATCACGAGCGTGGTAGCGGGGCGACTGTTCGGACTTATAGGTCTCTTCCTGCTCTTCGTCAATGATCAACAGTCCGAGCTCTGATACAGGCGCAAACACGGCGCTTCGCGTCCCGATGATGATCCTGGCTTTCCCCGCGCGAATGCGCTTCCACTCGTCATAGCGTTCCGCCATTGTGAGTTTGCTGTGCAAAACGGCTACGGTGTCGCCGAAATGCATGGAGAATGTTTCGATCATCTGCGGCGTGAGCGAGATCTCGGGCACAAGCAGGATCGAGGACTGTCCTCGACGCAAAACCGCATCCATCAGATGCAGATAGACAGTGGTCTTGCCGCTGCCGGTAACGCCAAATAACAGCGCAGCCGCAGCTTTGCGCGCATCCAAAAGCGCGCGCAGCCCGTCGAACGGTTCCTTTTGCGCAGGCGTCAGCATCGGAAGCGGGATCGTCTCACCGTCGAATCTCACAGGTCGGCGATAGGACGGCTCTGCTTCAATGGTCAGAAAGCCCTTTTTCACCAAAGCCTGCAGGCTCTGGGTGGACGCACCGGTAAAATAACAGATCTCGCGTGTCGGCGCTCTCCCGACCGAGCAGAGCAGATCCAGTATCGCCGCCTGCTGCGGCGCGCGACGGCGCAGCGTCTGAGCCTCGGCAAGCATCTGGTCTGCCGGCTGCGACAACCTTGCAAACTTTGTCACACGGTCATTCACACGGCGCTTTTCCGTTCCCGTCAGCTGCAAAATGCCGTCTGAAACAAGCTTTTTCAGGACCGGTTCGGGATCAGCCTCACAGAAAGCAATCTGCAAATCCGACAACGAGCATTCACCATGTGCATGCACGGTCTCAACCGCAAGACGGGCTTTCGAATCCTCGGCGCACTGTTCAAGCGCCTGTTCATAGGAAACGCCCTTTTTCAGCCGATAAAAGCAGCTAACGCTGTACCACACGCCGACCGGCAGAATCGCTTTGACCGCATCATAGACCGTGCAGAAAAAGCGGTTGTGCATCCACACGGCAAGGCGGAGCTGCTCCGTTGAAAGGATCGGCTCCGCGTCTGTGACTTTCAGGATCTGTTTGAGGTCTTCTGCCGACGAAGATTTGCACGCGAGAACGATCCCCTCGCTCGGACGGTTTCCGCGTCCGAAGGGGACGATCACTCTGCAGCCGGGCTGCACCGCATGCATTGAGGAAGGAATGAGATAGGAGTATGGACGGTCAAAGCCGTAGTTCGCCGCGGCGACCGCGACCACAGCCACATTCGGCATATCCAAGCATCATACCTCCCTTAAGGGCTGCCATCCGCAGCAGAACTTACTTGCGGATGGAAAGCTCTCCTTCATAAACTTCGTCGATCGCGATGGAAACAGGCTTGTCATTCAGAATATCGCCGGTTTCCTGTGCGTTGGAGGCGATGTTGCGCGCTCTGCGGGCAACAAGATTTACAAGCTGGTAACGGCTGCCGGTCTTATCGACCAGATCGCCCATAGGGGGATAAAGCATCATGGTTCTCACACCTCAGATAGAATAGATTTGCGCTCCGAAAAGCGGCACTGCTCCGCTGTCAGGATCGCGTCCATTTCCAGCGCTGCCACCTCAGGATCGTCATTGATGATAATGTATTGATAAAAGCCGGCATTCTGCGCTTCAGAATACTCGGCGAGCGCACGCTCCAGTCGTCCGCGGATCTTCTCCTCAGAGTCTGTGCCGCGGCCGCAGAGTCTGTTTTTCAGCTCACGCAGACTCGGCGGAACGAGGAAGATCATAATCGCGTCCGGCATCTTTGCATAAACCTGTTTTGCCCCCTGCACTTCGATATCGAGCAGCACGTGCATACCCTCCTCCATCCGCTGCAGGACATAGTCGCGCGGCGTCCCGTAGCAGTTGCCGACATATTCGGCATGCTCCAGAAGCGCATCGGTTTCGACCATACGGTCAAATGCTTCACGCGTAACATAGAAATAGTCCTTGCCGTCCACTTCGCCCGGGCGCGGGTCTCGCGTCGTGGCAGAAACGGAAAAGCAGAGATTCTGCCGACGCTGCATCAGCCGCGCGATCACCGTGCTCTTCCCGGCTCCGGACGGTCCGGAAATCACGACCAGTCTTCCGCGTTGTTCAGTCAAAGCTCGTCCCTCCTGATTCATTCTCTGTCTCTGCGCGCAGGCCGAGCGCATCGGGCGTCAGCGCGGAAAGAATGGTGTGCCCCGTATCCATGATCAAAACGGATTTTGTCTTTCTGCCGTAGGTTGCATCGATCAGCATGCCGATCTCCCGGCTGTCCTGAACAATGCGCTTGATCGGCGCAGACTCAGGGCTCACAGCGGCAAGGAGGCGATCCGCGGCAATCAGATTACCGTAACCGATATTCAAAAGCTTCATGGCACAACCTCCCCGCCGGATTCGTTATTCGATATTCTGGATCTGCTCGCGGATCTTCTCAATCTCCGATTTCAGATCGACAACGACTTTGGCGATGTCCGCATTCTGGCACTTGGAGCCGATCGTATTGGATTCGCGGTTAAACTCCTGAATGAGAAAATCCGCTTTTCGGCCGAACGGTGATCCGGCTTTGAGCATCGAGCGCATCTGCGCGATGTGGCTGCGGAGACGAACTGTCTCCTCATCAACAGCGATATGATCGGCAAATATCGCGGCTTCGGCGATGATGCGGCTCTCGTCCACATCCTTGCCCTCCAGCACAGCCTCCATTTTCTGACGCAGGCGCGTCTCATACTGAAGCGCGGTCTCGGGAGCGCGTTCTTCCACAACGGACACAAGCTGTTCAATCGTATCGAGTCGACCGGAAATATCATTCAGAAGACGCCCGCCCTCTTTAGCGCGCATTGCGTCATAGTCGCAAAGCGCCTGCTCCAGAAGCGACACAAGCCCGGCAGAAAGTTCCTCCTGATCTGCTTCCGCTTTCTCGACGGACAGAACATCCGGGAAGCGGGAGACGGTTGAAATCGTGAGGTCATTTTCAAGCCCATATCGCTCTGCGATGTCGTTCAAAGCGTCCAGATAAGCGCGCAGCAGCGGTTCATTGACGCGAACGACCGTATCGTCGGCGCCGGCGCTGTTTACGGTAAGAAACACGTCCACCTTGCCGCGGCTGATATGCTTGCCGACAGCAGACTTCATGGCCTCCTCGGCAAACAGGAAGCCGCGCGGCATGCGCACATTCACGTCCAGATAGCGATTGTTGACACTTTTCAGCTCAGCTGTGAGCTCCATACCGGCGACAGTGCCTTTGGCGCTGCCGTAGCCGGTCATGCTTTTGATTTCCATTGCAGCTTACTCCTGTACGGCGATAATATCAAATGTGATGGCGGCCTTTTTCCGATTGCGCTGAAACACAACGTTCAATGCAATACCGATGGCAAAAAACACCGCAGCGCCGAGGATGCACAGTCCCTCGGACAAATGCATCGCCGCCGCGATCCCGTATCCGATAAAAAACAGGATAAACGGAACGATATACAGCAGCGCGGCCGCGCCAAGAACGTCGGACGTCTTGCTCTCGATCGTCACGCGCTGTCCGGGAAGCGCCGAGACGCGATTGGTCGCAACAGTGCGGATCGTGTTTTGAAAAACACAGGCCTCGCAGCTGCCGCAGTTGCCGCCGCAGGCGGTTCCGCGCTCAACCTCAACCTCAGCATTATGCCGGTCGATCAAGCGGGTCACTGTTCCTGTCGTTGTCATATTCTTGCTCCTTTGAAGATCAAAATCAGCGCGATATTGTAATCGAAATGGAATATACGCCAACGGCGCCGGCATTGTCAAATCCATCAATATAGATCTTTGCCGGAACCGAAACCGTTCCGATCGTATCGGCATAGTCAGTGAGATCCACCACAACTCGGACGTTATCCGCTTCAATGTTCTGGAGGACATCACTTTTGGCACGGACTGTCACGGCGAGCGACGTTGTCCAGTGGCTTCCGAGACGCCGGACTGGTTGCGCAGGGCATTGTCCAGCGGGATGGTAAATGTGTTTTCATAGCTGTTGGCAAATTCACTGAGATTCACGGTGCCGACAACGAGCTGATTGAGCTGCTGCAGAGCAGCCGTATCGCCGATGACCTGGATCTTCTCCGGTTCAACTGTCACAACGCAGTCGTCCGCCGTCGCGCCGCCGCCCTCAATGAGGTTCACCGTCAGTTTGAGCTCTTTCTGCATGAGAATCGGGAGCGTCACGCTCACGGCTTTCGTATCGCTTACGACATTGGCAGGCGTGATCTCCTCGCCATTGGCGTTGAGCAGCACATAATCCGTCTTCAGAGGACCGACTGTCGCGCTCACATTCTCACGATCAAGATAGACGCAGGCTTCGTTGATATCGCTGAGCTCGCTCTCAGGACCATAGAGCGTAATCGTGGAGGGCTCGACCACCACAGCATCCGCCATATAGCCATCCGCGATGCTGCCGGTAAAGACGCCTTTCACTTCAACCGTCTTGGTGCTCTCAGCCGCGACCGTAAAGCTGATGGTCTCCGGCGTTCGTCTCACAACGCTGATATCACTCCGGTTGATGCGATCCGGAAACGCGATGCTGTAAGTCAGCTCCGTCTCACGCGCCTGTGAAATACCGCTGACATCAACGATCGCCTGAAGCTCAGACGCGTGCAGGCTGCCGATGCTCGCGCGGGATCCGCGCACCTGAACGGTTACACTGTCGACTTCCGGATCGGTAATGATAAGTCCCTTGGTCGTGCGCAGCGCATCTGCGCCCTGAAACACCACGGGGACATTATAAAACGTCTGATTGAATGTCGTCGTATCAGACTCCGCCAGATAAGCCCAGACGAAAAACGAGATCAGTAGCGAAACGATGATCCAGGTGACGCGGTTATTTAAAAGCTTGTTAAGTGTTTCCGTTCTTTTCATGCTGTCTCTCCAAACGGCGCTCATTGAGCCATGTCAGGATCGTACGTTTCTTCTGCTTTTCCTGGGGCATAATCTCATTGCGGAGAATGGCCTCGAAGGTCTCGGCAGTCAGGCGGCGCTTGAGCATGCCGTCCACTGCGACCGAAATGCTTCCGGTCTCCTCCGAAACAATCACGACCACCGCGTCAGACTGCTCGCTCATGCCGATACCGGCGCGATGCCGCGTGCCGAGATCGGGAGAGAGATTGATGTTGCCGGTAAGTGGCAGCACGCAGCCGGCGGCACGGATGCGGCCGGAGCGAATGATCACAGCGCCGTCATGCAGAGGCGCTTTGTTGAAAAAGAGGTTTTTCAGCAGTTCAGCCGTGACGGCAGAGTCGATCACTGTACCGCTTCGGATCTGCTCTTCCAAAACATTCTTGCGCTCAAAGACGATCAGCGCGCCGGTACGCGACGCGGAAAGATCCTGACAGGCTTTGAGCGTTTGCGAAATGACGGATTCGGCTTCAAAGTTGTCGATCTTTCGATTTCCAAACAGCCCCGGCAGATTGCTGCCGACGCGCTCGAGCAGTCTGCGAAGCTCAGGCTGGAACAGGATGACAAGAGCAATCAAACCCAGTTCGACCGTGCGCTGGAGCAGACGGTATACCATATTCAGTTCCAATACGCCGGAGAGCCAAAGTGCGATAAGGATGACAAGGATGCCGCGCGCAAGCCGAAAAGAGTTTGTGCGGCGAATCAGCATAATCAGCTTATAGATCACATAAGCGACGATCAGAATATCAGCGATGTCTGATACACGGATTGTCGAGATCAGGTTCCCCAAGCGCAGCCAGAATGTAGTAAATTGGGTCATAAATGAGTCCTCACATCCCGTTAACGCCGAAATAACAAAACTTGTCCTATTTTCAGATATAATATTATAACGCAAGAGGCGAAAAATAGCAACCGTTTCTTTGTCTCAAATTATCTGCCATGACTGGATGAAATTACATGTCTCATGCGTTTTTTTCTGTGCAAATTGTGGCTAAAATAAACTTCATCGCCGAGCCCAAAGATAAAAATGCCCTGCTGCTTGAGCAGGGCATAATCTCGTATGCATTTAGATGAACACACAGTACGCCCTGATTTGGGCGCTGCCGCTCAATTCTGAAACGCCTCGGCTTTGCGCGCTGCGTCACAGATGAGCTGGATGCAGGTATCGTAGCCAAGAACGCCGGTGTCCAGCGAGAGTGTATAATTTCGGGTATCCCCCCAGCGCTTGCCGGTGAACTGTTCATAGAACGTGCGGCGCGCAGCATCGGTCTTCTGCATTTTCTTCTGGATCTCGGTAGGATTGTCGCTGCCGATCAGCTCTCTGACCCGCGCCGCGCGATGGATGTCGCTGGCGTAGAGAAACACATTCAGGCTGGGGATGTTCGCCTTCTCCATGATGTCATCCGCGCAGCGGCCCAGAATGACACACGTGCCCTTCGAGGCGAGGTCAAGAATGATGCTGTGCTCAATCGAGTGGATGTTGTCGCTCAGGTCGCGGTAGGCACTGGGCGCAATGATGCGCATGAACACGCCCGCGCGGGTGAGCTCCTCCTCCACGCGTTCGACGTCCGGCATTTTCTCGCCGCTTTCCTCTGCCGCGGCCTTGATGATGTCGCGGTCATAAAACTCCACGCCGAGCTCCTTGGCAACGCCCTTGCCGATGGTGTGCCCGCCGGCGCCGTATTCTCTGCTGATGGTAATGATCACAGCTGACATCTCCTTTTTGAAATCGGATGCTTATGCCGGTATTTTATCACAAGAACGACCGGATGCCAAGAACTATGCAGGAAAAACGAACTGTTTTTTTGCTCTGGTCTTTGGAGTTCACTGGGACGTCATGCGTGACGACCGCACCGGCGGCAATCGCGGAGGTATACAATACTTCACAATATCAGTTTATTTCAAACAAACAAGAAGACACTCCAAGGTACACATTCAAGTGAACCTTGGAGTGTTAATTGATTTTATGAAAAGATTACACTAAATCCAGTCCTACGATCCAGTCTTTGAGCTCCTTCTCGGAGGTACGGCCGGAAAAGCGTTTGCCGGAAAGCACCGTTGCGCCCTTGGCGAGCATGGCGATCCTGCTCTGCCCCTCACCCAGCGGGCTGCCGCCGGAGGTGAAGAACGGGACGATCGTCTTGCCGCTGAAGTCATAGGCTTCGAGGAACGTGTCGATGATTGCGGGCTCGCGGTACCACCAGATCGGGAAACCGAGGAAAATGACGTCCGCATCCGCCACGGGAGCGTCGGCGTCCGCCATCTCGGGGCGGCAGTTGGGATCCGCCATCTCGACGGTGCTGCGGGCCTTCTTATCCATCCAGTTTAAATCCCCGCGCTTGTACGGCACGGCGGGACGGATCTCATAGGCCTCAGCTTCCGCCGCCGCGGCGAGGGTCTGCGCCAGACGGGACGTGCTGCCGCTGGCAGAAAAATACGCGACTAATTTCTTACTCATATTCTAACTCCTTTATTATCCGCGTTTGTTGCGGCCCCAGAAGACGTTGTAGCGGTCGGGCTTCCAGCCGGGCTTGACATCCTTCACAGCTTCAGCGGCGGTAATGACGGCGTCATCGTTGTCGATGTCGATCAGCGTGTAGCGGTCGTTGCCCATTCCGAGCTCCTTCATATAGCTCAGCTGACGCAGGCCGTGACGGGTCTCCACGCGCTCGATAAGCGCCTTTCCCGCACCCTCCGGCAGATTGTAGATCAGATCCACGCAGGCGTTGTCGACTGCCAGAATATCGAGCGAGGCAAGAATGCCCACGTCCGGCGTCACGACGGGCTCGGCCTCGGGGCCTTCGCAGTCGCAGGAGACGGACATATTGCGCATGGTATTGATATAGCAGACGTGCGGCGCGAAGTGGTCGATGGTCGCCTTTGTGCTCTCGGAAATACGCTCCATCAGCTCTTCTTCTGAAATGCTCCACATGCCCGCGCCGGGATAGCTGTGGATATCGCGCTTGCCGATTCTGCCGTCGGCGCAGCCGATGCCGATGTTCTTGTTCGAGCCGCCGAAGCCGCCCATCATGTGGCCCTTGAAGTGCGTCAGCACCAGCAGAGATTCATAGTTCAGCATGGACTTGCCGACATGCATCTCAGTAAACCACTTGCCGCCCTTGACCGGCAGTGCAGCGACGCCCTCGGCGTCCGTGATGTCCACCGGGCAGAACGTCCAGCCGTTGATCTCCAGGGTCTTGCGGTGCTCCTCGGTGGTGTAGCGACTGCCCTCATAATAGGTGTTCGTCTCGATGATTATCGCGTCCGGCAGACGGGACTCAATCAGCTCACGCACCCAGGGTCTGGGGATGATGTTGGGGCCCTCGGCCTCACCGGTGTGCAGCTTGATCGCCACCTTGCCGGTCAGCACGGAGGAAACCTTGTCGTAGATCTTCTGCAGACCTGCTTCGGACAGGTCGCGGGTGAAAAACACCACGGAGCTCTCGCCCGTGCGCTCCTCATAAGGAACGTACTTGTTGCCGTCCTTGCCGGGGACCGGTTTGTTACTCATGTTGTGCCCTCCTTATAAAGATGTGTGAATACTTATCGCCACTCGAATGAAGTCTTTTAGAAGCTGTTCTCCGTCAGCCATGCCACAGCCTTTTCGACCGACTCTGTGATATCCTTGCCGTCTGCGGTGCTCACGGTCTGCTTTTCAAGCCCGTTGTGGAAGTCCACATGCTCAGCTTCCGCGATGGCATTCTTCAGATAATTGTTGTCATCCGAGAAACCGGGATTCGGCTGGATCTGGCAGATGCTGTACGCCTGCAGGATCGCGCTGACAGGAACCCCGTGATACACGAGGTCTTTATACTGCTCAATCTCACTCTGCTTGATCGGAGCGCTCTCCCGATAGATGCGCATGGCCTCTGCCAGCACCTTGTGGTCTTCCTCCGTGAGCCGCTCGGCCTTGTTGCTGGTCGCAGTATTGTCCTGAACCTGCTCGAGCGTGCTCATGCCGGAGAGGACCGCGATCACGTCTTCCTTTTCGAGGCAGAAGCGCACCGACCATGAAGCGATGCTCCAATCCGGATGCGCAGCCTTCATAAGCGCCTCCGCTTCCTCCGGGAGCTTTGCCAGACCGCCGCCCTTGACCGCCTCCATGATCACGACTTTTCTGCCGTGCCTGCGGATCACGTCATAGCAGGGGCCGGCCTGCACCAGTTCGCTGTCCCAGTCAATCGGGTTCAGCGCGATCTGCACGAATTCGATCTCCGGGTGCTCCGCCAGCACGCGGTCCAGCAGCTTAGCCGAGGAATGGAACGAGATGCCGAGATGGCGGATCTTCCCGTCTTCCTTCCACTTCTTCGCATGATCGAACAGATGCGTCGTCTTTACGATCCCGCCCTTGCCGTCGTAGCCGTCATAGTAGACATTCTGGATGTTGTGCAGCAGATAATAGTCGACATACTCCACGCCCAGCTTGTCCAACTGGCTCTGGAACACGTCCTCGATCTCATTTTCCGGAACAAGATTGAAGGTCGGGAATTTTGTCGCCACAGTGAAGCTGTCTCTCGGGTGGCGTTCGATCAGAGCCTTGCGCACAGCCGTTTCGCTCTCGCCGTTGTGATAGACGAAGCTGGTATCGAAATAAGTATAGCCTGCTTCCAGAAAAGCGTCAACCATCGCATTGAGCTGGTCATAGTCAAAATCGGTCGGGCCGGACTTCACCGGCAGTCTCATCATACCAAAGCCAAGGTTTTTCATAGCAGTCTCCTTATCCAAGCGCGTTATAGTCTTCTTCCGAAACGGGCTCCATCCACTCTGCCTTGCCGTCCTCGCCGGGGATCTCCAGAGCCAGATGCGAGAACCAGGAATCGGCAGCGGCGCCGTGCCAGTGCTTCACGCCTGCCGGGATATTGATAACCGTACCCGGGGTCAGCTCAACAGGCTCCTTGCCCCACTCCTGATACCAGCCGCGTCCGCCGACGCAGATCAGCATCTGTCCGCCGCCGCAGGCCGCGTGATGGATGTGCCAGTTGTTGCGGCAGCCCGGCTCGAACGTCACATTGTACACAGGAACCTGCTCAGTAGTGAGCGGCGCGAGATAGCTGCGGCCAACAAAGAACTGACCGTAGGGGTTCTCCTCGCCAATCGGGAAAAAGATCGTGTTCTGGTAGGCGTCCTTCTCGCTCTGCGCGGGCGCTTCCTCGTTCCAGATCTCCTTGGCCTGACGGAACACCGCCCAGCCCTTCGGCCAGCCGACATACATGGTGGCGTGGGTGATGATGGCGGCGATCTCTTCCTTTGTCACGCCGTTGTTCTTCGCGTTTTGCAGATGATAGCCCAGCGAAGAATCCGTGATGCCCGACGCCATGAGAGATACCACCGTGATGATGCACTTGGTCTTGACGTCGATGGCTTCCTCGTTCCAGACCTCACCGAACAGCACATCGTCGTTCAGATGCGCAAACATCGGCGCAAATTTGCCGAGCTGCTGCCGACCGGCCGTCTGGGTGATCTTCTTGCTCATATCAGGTTCCTCCTTCAACGTTTGATAAATTTCATGTCTTTTTCCGGCAGACCGGAATCATCGGAGACGAAGCGCTCCGCCTTCATGTGCAGGTCATACTTATCCCGCAGCGCCGCAATCTCAGCCATCATGGGCGAGGCGTGGTGCGCATCGATTGCCGCCTGATCGCGCCACTGGTCAATGAGCAGCACGGTCTCGGGATCGTCCATCGGGTAAAAGTATTCGTAGCGCAGATTGCCGTCCTCGGCGCGGATGGCGTCCACGACGCCTGCGCGAACCATTTCCTCGGCAAAGGCGCGGGCGGAGCCGTTCTCGCCGGTATAATAGAGATTCACGGTAATCATTGCAGGCCTCCCAGCAGCGTACGGATAAAGGTATACGCCATATCATAAGTGCTCATATACACATAATGGATTCCGGCCTCCTGCATCGCCTCACGCTGCTTGTCCGTCACGACCGTGTAGGGATAGAGTCCGAACACGAACGGCAGGAAGGCATACAGGAAGAACTTGCGCTTCTCCACCGCGAGTGCGGGAACGAACTGCTGCAGGCAGCGATCCACCGCGTCGAGGGATTTCTTATAGGACTTCTTGAATTCCACAAGGCGCTCCATGCGCGAGTTTGCCTCCATGTCATAGAGGTTCATACTCAGAAGTTTGAGCATCAATGGGCGGCGCTCCAGAGCGTGCGCAAGCTCAGAAGACAGCGCGTCCAGAGAGAGCGTCTCCTCCCGCTCGCAGAGTCCGTCGAGGTCTGCGGCGAAGCTCTCATACTCCTGTCCAAAAAGCGCAAGGAAGATCTCTTCCTTCGTCTCAAAATAATTATAGATCGATGTTCGGGTGAAGGAGGTCAAAGCGCCTATCTCCTTGAGCGTGATCTCTTTGAAGCCCATGGTCTCATACAGTTTCCGGCAAGCGGCGATGATCTCGTCCTTCCGCGCCTTCGTCAGTTCTGCAGATCCTTTCGGCATGTTTTTCTTCCTCTCTGTTCTAAATGTTTCTCATGCAAAAAGTTCATCCAGCTCCGGAATGTCCTTCAGCCAGTCTTCCATTTCCTCAATGGCACCGGCAGGAAAACGTTTCCCCTCTACCCAGACAGCCGTATCAGAGCAAAGCGCCTGCAGATCCTCCGCGCTGCGGCCGATGTCGCTGGAGCCGGAGTTGCAAAACGGGATGATGGTCTTTCCGGAGAAATCATAGCTCTCGATAAAGGTGCTGATGATGCGCGGCGCCTGTCCCCACCAGATGGGATATGCCAAAACGACGATATCATACTGCTCCATGTTCTCGACAGAGCCTGCAATCGCAGGACGCGCGTCGGGGTCATTCTGCTCCTTGGAGGTGCGGGAATCGGAGTCGCCATAGTTGATATCCGCGTCCGTGTAAGGGTCGGAGGCCTGGATCTCATAGAGATCCGCGTCGAGCAGCTCCGCCGCATGTTCGGCAAGCGGGCGTGTGTTTCCGGTGCAGGAGAAATAAGCGACCAGCACCTTTGCGTCGTCCGAGCGCTTCGTCATTGCGGCCTCGCCGCTGTTTGGTTCCGTGCTTTCGGCTGCCGGCTCAGTGCTGCTCTGTCCGCAGGCGGAAAATGCAAGGATAAGCGAGAGCACCAGAAGCAAGGTGATCCATCTTTTCATGGCTGTACCCCGCGTAGTCAGTTCATCTTCATGCAGCCGCCGAGGATGTCGCCGGTCTCGAGATACTCATAGGTCGGGAACTGGAACAGGGCGGGCTTGAACTTGCGGTAGTCGACCTTCCCTTTTTCGGTGAGGATCTCCTCGTCCACATAGGTGCCGACGATCTTGCAGATGAAGTTGTCGAAGCCCGCGAGATCATAGATATCCTCGACCTCACACTCGATGGAGACCTTGGCAGCGTCAATCATCGGCGCACCCTTCTCACCTACCGTATATGCAAATGCTTCGGACTTATCCTCTTTATTGCCGCTGACACAGCCCATACGGTCTGCGTCCTTCAGCCAGGAAGCGTCCACGATGTTCACCGAGACGACCTTGTTTTCCCGAATGCCCTTGTTGGTATAGTGGGCCTTGACCATGGAGAGCATCAGATGGCTGTGCGCCATGACGCCTGCGTGCGCGACCAGCGTCCAGTTCGGTTTTCCGTCTACCATAGCGCCGACGACCGTCACCGGAGCCGGATACAGAGCCAGCTGCGCACCTGTGTTCTTCTTCATCGCAAGACTTCCCTTCAGATATTATAATGACACGATGTCAGAACATAGTATAACACCATTCTGACATCGTGTCAACAACAGCATGAAGCATGCAACACATAATTATATTAGCGCAATTTTTTTGAAAAAGGCGCTATCTGTTTCCATACATCTTCTCATAATAATGCACATATTCGCCGGAAATGATGGTCTCCCACCAAGGCTTGTTATCCAAGTACCACTTGATGGTTTTCTGGATCCCGTCAGCAAACTTTGTTTCCGGAAGCCAGCCGAGTTCATTGTGGATCTTAGTAGGATCGATGGCATAGCGCATATCATGACCCTTACGGTCAGTCACAAACGTGATAAGCGACTGCGGCTTTCCGAGCGCGTCGCAGATGAGCTTCACGATATCGAGGTTCTTCATCTCGTTGTGGCCGCCGACGTTGTACACCTCGCCCTCGGTACCCTTGCGGATGATGAGGTCGATGGCGCGGCAGTGGTCCTCGACGTACAGCCAGTCGCGCACGTTCTCGCCCGTGCCGTAGACCGGGAGGGGCTTGTCGTTGAGGGCGTTCGCGATCATGAGCGGGATGAGCTTCTCCGGGAAGTGGTAGGGGCCGTAGTTGTTCGAGCAGCGCGAGATGGTGACAGGAAGACCATAGGTGCGGTGATACGCGCCGACGAGCAGGTCGGCCGAGGCCTTGGACGCGCTGTAGGGGCTGGAGGTGTGCAGCGGCGTCTTCTCGGTGAAGAAGAGATCGGGCCGGTCGAGCGGCAGGTCGCCGTAGACCTCGTCCGTGGAGACCTGATGGTAGCGCTGGATGCCGTACTTGCGGCAGGCGTCCATGAGGACCTGCGTGCCGAGGATGTTCGTCTGCAGGAAGATCTCCGGCGTCTCGATGCTGCGGTCAACATGAGATTCGGCTGCGAAGTTCACGACGATATCGGGCTTCTCCGCCTCGAAGATCTCATAGACGCCCTCGCGGTCGCAGATGTTGGTCTTGAAGAAGCGGAAGTTCGGCTTCTCAAGGGCTTCCTTCAGCGTGGAGAGATTGCCCGCGTAAGTCAGGCAGTCCACGCACAGGACGCGGTCCTCGGGGTGCTCCTTGAGCAAATAGTAAATGAAGTTGGAGCCGATGAATCCGGCACCGCCGGTGACAAGAATGGTCATGTTACTTTCTCCTCCATCCGAGCAGTTTGCCCTCGGCGACGTGCTTGAGGTGCTCGCCGTAGGGGGATTTTCCGTAGAGCCGCGCCGCCTCGAGCAGCTGCTCCTGCGTCAGCCAGCCTTTGCGGAAGGCAATCTCTTCTGGCGCGGAAATCTCAATGCCCTGGCGCTTTTGCATGACGCGGACAAAATCCGTCGCCTCCGCGAGAGATTCCATCGTGCCGGTGTCGAGCCAGGCAAAGCCGCGGCCGAGGATGCTCACATCGAGCAGTTCATCATTTAAGTACATTTCGTTGAGTGTGGTAATCTCAAGTTCGCCGCGTGCGCTGGGCTTGACCTCCGCTGCGCGCTTGCTCACGCCGGCAGGATAAAAATACAGACCCGTGACGGCGTAATTGCTCTTCGGGTTTTCAGGCTTCTCTTCAATGGAGAGCGCCTTGCCGTTTTCATCGAACTCCACAACTCCGAAGCGCTCGGGGTCGTTCACATAGTAGCCGAAGACCGTGGCGCGCTTGTCCTCCTCGGCCTTCTGCGCCGCCGCCATGAGGACGTGGCTGAAGCCGTTGCCAAAAAAGATGTTGTCGCCCAGAATCATGGCGCAAGCGTCGTCTCCGATGAACTCTTCGCCAATCAAGAATGCCTGCGCAAGGCCGTCCGGGCTCGGCTGCTCGGAGTAGCTGAGGCTCAGCCCGTACTGGCTGCCGTCGCCCAGCAGGCGCTTGAAGTTCGGCAGATCCACCGGCGTGGAAATGATGAGAATCTCCCGGATGCCCGCGAGCATGAGCGTGGACAGAGGGTAGAAAATCATTGGCTTGTCATAAACCGGGAGGAGTTGCTTGCTTGTCACCATGGTCAGCGGATAAAGCCGCGTGCCGGCGCCGCCGGCGAGGATGATACCTTTCATATCTGCTACCTCTATCTGTTGAAATTGTGATGAATGGTCTCGTACATATTCAAAAGGTCTTTGCGGTTTTGCTCTTTGCTATAGGTTCTGGCGGCGTGGGCGTGTCCTTTTTGAGAGATCGTTTTTGCCAGCTCATCGCTGCCGAAGATCTGACAGACATAATCCGCCATCATATAGGTCTCGTTGAACGGGTACAGGAACCCGTCCTTCCCGTGGTCGATCATCTCCTGCAGACCGCCGACGCAGGACGCCACGCTGGGCACGCCGGAGATCATCGCTTCTCCCAACGCGGTAGAATGGTTCTCAATCGCCGAGGCAGAGACGAAAACATGCGATCTCAGGAGCCGCTCGTGCATCTGCTCCTCGTCGAGGAAGCCCATAAACGTGATATGATCCTTCAAGCCAAATTTCTCGATCAGCCCCTGCACATACCAGTCGTAGTCAGGTGCACGATCCATGATCTTCTTTTTCAGTCCAGTGTAGCGTCGATATTTGCAGCGGTTTCCGGCAACATAAACATGGGTGTCCGGATAGTGCTGCACGATCCATTTGAGGCCATGCAGGAACATATCAAAGCCCTTGATGGGATAGGTAATAGATCATCCAGTCCTTTTTACTCGACCCGTTGAAGAACTGAAAACCATGCGCAGTATAGATTACTTTGGCGCCGTGTTTGCGTGCGTCCCGAGCTGCAAGCCGTGTCAGAACACTTGCGATCGGCGTGTTGCAATGAATAGCCACATAATCATCGCTGTAGATCACTCGCTTGATTGTTTTATATGCGGCAACATTCTTTGGGTCCTTTACGCTTCTGACAAAAGGCACCTCGATGAACTTATCGATAAAATCAAGCTTCAGTCCCGGCTTCAGCTCCATATTGTTATGGGCTGCAGCGTGAATCTCAAAGCCATACTGGTGAAGCATATCCACAAGCGGCCTGTGAAACTGCGCAATATGACTTGCCACGGAGGCGACCAGTAAGATTTTTTTCATGGAGGATTCATCCTTGTCCTTCCTGTTGATCTGTATAGTGTGTTATGAATTGAACCGTTTCCTCAGAACTATTATCGCAACATAACATAGGAAACAGAACTGTAAACTGCAAATTTATCCATAATTAAACAGAGTAATTATACTACAAATTGCATGAAAGCACAACATGAACCGCGCTAAAAATATCGTACAATTTAAATTGCCATCTTTCATCTATCTCGTATATAACCAACAATCTGAATATATTTGTGCAAATAAATACTGCATTTTTCAACACATGGTCTCTGAAATGGCTGGATGAATTTACATGGTTATAGCGCACGTTTTCTGCGCAAACTGTGGTCGATGCAGAAAAACGAGGTATGCAGGAAACAGATGTGAGAATCTTGTTTTCCGCATAATTCGTTTAAAACTGCAAAAGCTAAAAATGGGACAATTCCCACAACAGAAAAGGAGTGAAACACAATGTCCAAGTCCAGCAACAATCTCGTGAACCCCAACGCTCGTGAAGCGATGAACCGTTTCAAGATGGAGGCTACTTCCGAGGTCGGCGTCAACCTGAAGCAGGGCTACAACGGCGATCTGACCTCTCGTCAGGCCGGCAGCGTCGGCGGCCAGATGGTCAAGAAGATGATCCAGGCCTACGAAAACGGCATGCAGTAACTTTGACAATGTCAAAGAAAATTGGAGTGCACCCGGTGCACTCCAATTTTTTATGCTCCAAACGTTTCAAAGTACGCATCGATCTCGGTGCGTTTTGCGCTGCACGAACCCTGAATCATGGTGGGTCTGCCGCCGCCGCGCCCGCAGAGCGCTGCATTGATTTCTTTCGCGCTGGCGCGCAGATCCATGGTTTTGCTGCCGATGATATACCGGTACCCCTCGCTGTCACTGCCGGAAAAAGCGGCGCAGACACCCGTGGCGCGCTCCATGCCGATATTGACAAGCTCGCGCATTGCATCCGGATCATCAAAATCATCCACGATCACGATGTTTCTCCCCTGCGCGGGCATGGATTTCACACGCAGCGCATTGAGCTTTTCCTCTCTGGCGGAAAGCGCACGCTCCAGCTCGGCACGCTCCGAAAACAGCCGCTCTACCGCGCCTACGAGCTGATCCTTCGGGACATTCAAAAGGTTTGATAGCGTCGCCGCCTCCTGAAACAGCATCTGATACTGCTTCAGCGCGTCCGAGCCGCAGAGGATCGTCAGACGAACGCCGCCGCGATGGCGCATGCTGTCGATGATCTTGATTGCGCCGATCTCGCCGGTATAAGAGACGTGCGGCGCGCAGCACGCGCAGACATCGTAACCCTCAATCGTCACAATGCGCACATTCTCTGTCAGGTCCAGCTTGCTGCGGTATTCCAGCTTTGCCAGCACATCCTCCGGCGGATACTCTGCCGTGATCGGAACATTCTTCCAGACCGCTTCATTCGAGCGTCTCTCCAGCTCAGCGATCTGCTCAGGCGAAAGCTCGCCGTCATAATCCATCGTGACGACTTCATCTCCGAGATGAAAGCCGACGTTGTTGTAGCCATAGAGCGTGTGAACCAGGCCGGAAATGATGTGCTCTCCGCTGTGCTCCTGCATGCGCCGAAAGCGTTTGTCCCAGTCCAGAATTCCGTGGACAGTATCACCGCATTTGAGCGGCGAGTCTGCGATATGGACGATCTCCCCGTTTATCTCCTGCACATCCGATACATGCGCATGATTCAGCATTCCGGTATCGGCAGCCTGTCCGCCGCCCTCCGGGAAAAAAGCCGTCTGATCCAGGACGATCTGCCAGTGCCCGTCTCTTTCTTCGCAGGAAAGAACGGCGGCGTCAAAGCTCGAGATATGGCTGTTTTCATCATACAGTTTTCTTGTCATGGTCATACTCCGAATATCATTCATTTGTTTTGTAAATCATATCAGAAATTCGATTGGATTACAATATTGACACGCCAATTTCATAGTGGTATAGTAGGCTCAAAAGCAGAAAGGATGTGATTGCCGTGGATCGAAATGTAAAACTCCTTGTACATCTGGCGCTCCTGACCGCGCTCTGTACGGTCGCGACCATGGCGATCCCGATCCCGACGCTGACCGGAGGATATCTGAACGCAGGCGACATTGTCGTGGTGCTTGCCGGATTGCTGGCAGGACCGATCTGCGGCGGGATCGTCAGCGGCCTTGGCTCCGCGCTGGCGGATCTATTCACCGGTTATGCGATCTACGCACCCGGAAGCTTTCTGGTAAAAGGTCTGGCGGCAGTCGTGATCGGGCTTCTCTTTTCATCCGCAAAGCGTAAGCGCCCTCCTGCTGCGGTGGCTGCTGCTGTCTGCGGAGAGCTCATCATGACGCTCGGGTATTTTGCATACACTTCCCTCGCGCTCGGTTTCGGCATGGGCGCGGCGGTCGAGATCCCCGGGAACCTCATGCAGGGAGCAGTCGGCGTTGCGGGCGGTACGCTGCTGTATCATGCGCTGATGCGCATACCGGAAATCCGGGATTTTTCAGAAAATACGAGGCTGTGAATCATCACAGCCTCGTTTCATTTATCAGACAACGCGGACACGGATCACTTCCGGGATTGCCCGCAGACGTGTGATCTGATCCGGCGTAAGGTTGCCGCTCAGATCAATCAGCGCATAGGCATAGGCTCCATACGCCTTGTTGATCATGTTATCGACGTTCAGCCCCGTGGAGCATGCGATATCCAGAAACCGATTGAGCATCTTCGGCTTGTTCTCGTGGAGGATGCACAGGCGGCTGACGCCGACGCGCTCGAGCGTGGCGTCCGGGAAGTTGACGGAGTTTTTGATATTGCCGTTGACGAGATAATCATACAGCTCATGCGCCGCCATGACAGAGGATTTTTCCTCGCTCTCGGGCGTGCAGGCGCCGAGGTGCGGCATGCAGATGACGTTCTCCACGCCGATGAGGCGCTTATTCGGAAAGTCCGTGACATATTTCCCGACCTTGCCGGAGGCAAGCGCATCGAGCATGGCGTCGTCATCTACGATCTCCGCGCGGGACTCATTGATGATGCGCACACCCTGCTTCATTTTGGAGAACGCGGTCTTGCCGAGCATTTTCTTTGTCGCATCGGTATACGGCACATTCACGCTGATGTAATCGGATTTATAATAGATCTCATCCACATCGACCGCATGCTGAACGCTGCGGGACAGGCGCCACGCGGCGTCAACGGAAAGATAGGGATCGAAGCCGATGACGTTCATGCCGAGCTTCACGGCGATGTTCGCAATCAGGGAGCCGACCGCGCCGAGACCGATCACGCCGAGGGTCTTCCCCATCAGCTCAGGACCGGCAAACGCCGCCTTGCCCTGCTCAACGAGCGCAGGGATTTTATCGCCCTCGGGCTTCAGACTTTTGACCCACTCAATGCTGCCCAGGACATTGCGGGACGACATGACGAGCGAGCAAAGGATCAGCTCTTTCACAGCCTCGGCATTCGCACCGGGAGAATTGAAGACAACGATGCCCTGCTCACAGCATTTTTCGAGCGGAATATTATTGGTGCCGGCGCCGGAGCGACCGATGGCGATCAGGGATTCGCCGAACCGGTAACTGTGCAGATCCGCGCTTCTGAGCAGAATCGCGTGCGGATCCGGCACGTCCTCGCCGACCGTGCAGCCGCGCTCACACAAAAGATCGATGCCGCGCTCTGCAATGTGGTTCATTGTTTGGATGCGAAAGTTTTCAGCCATGGTGTGCAACCTCAAATCGTTTCATATAGTCTAACAGCGCGTCCACGCCCTCCATCGGCATGGCATTGTAGATTGACGCGCGCATACCGCCCGTTACGCGGTGTCCCTTGAGATTCAAAAGTCCCTCTTCGGCGGCGCCTTTCACGAAGGCGGCGTCGAGCGCTTCGCTTCCGGTGCGGAAGGTCACATTCATGTCGGAACGTGAGCCGGGCTGGGCATTCGCCTGGAAAACCTGACTGTTATCTAGATAATCATAAAGCTTCTTTGCGCGCTCGGCTTTGAGCCGCTCCATTCCGGCGACGCCTCCCTGCTCTTCCAGCCAGTCCAGCACCAGACCCAGCATATAGATGCACCAGCAAGGCGGCGTATTGAACATGGAGTCTTTTTCGATCATACGCTGATAGCTCAGCATCAGCGGCGTTTCAGCGCGCTCCTTGCCGGCAAGGCGCTTATCCACGATCACAACGGTGAGTCCGGCGGGCGCCATGTTCTTCTGTGCTCCGGCATAGATCAAACCGTAGTCGGAAACGTTGACCGGACGGGACAGGATATCGGAGGACATGTCACAAACCAGCGGCGCGTCGGTGCGCGGCACATACTGCCATTCCGTTCCGTAAATCGTGTTGTTGGCGCAATAATGAAAATAGGCAGCGTGATCGGAAAAACAAAGCTCCTCCTGCCGGGGAATGCGCGTGTGATGATCCGCCGCGGTATCCGCCGCAAGATGAACCGATCCGTACTTTGCCGCCTCTTTCGCGGCATTGCCGGAAAAATGACCCGTGACCGCATAATCCGCGCAGCCGTTTTCCGGCAGCAGATTCAATGGAACCATCGAAAACTGTGTAGACGCGCCGCCCTGCAAAAACAGCACGGCATGTGTGTCCGGCACGCCAAGAGCGCGGATCAGCTTCTCTTTTGTCTGCGCAAAGATCGCCGCATACTGTGCGCTGCGATGGCTCATCTCCATAACGGACATGCCGGAGCCGCCGAAATTCATCAGCTCCGCCTGCGCACGCCGCAATACCGGTTCCGCCATCACCGACGGACCGGCGGAAAAATTATAGACCTGATTTCTTTCCATCGGTCAAAACCTCCGTCATCGCGCTTACATCATCACATTATCACAGAAAAGCGCGAAAACATACGTCAGAATCTTAGCACGAATTTGAAATTTCGTCAAATTATATTCCCGACAAGCGTTTCACCGTCGACACCGGTAATTAGGACATTTCGCACAACCCCGTGCAGATCCTTACCCGAAGCGGAAACCATGCAATAGTTTTCCGCGTGCCCGATCCAGCTGCCGTCGTGCTCTGTCTCAAAGAGGACGGAGAGCGTGCGTCCGATCTGCCGCCGGAGATACGCCTTCCGCGTCTCGTTTGCAGCTGTCTGCGCCTCATGGGCGCGGGCGTTTTTCACCTTGTGAGAAAGCTGCTCCGGCAGGGCGTCCGCTTTTGTGCCGGGGCGGCGCGAGTACGGAAACACATGTACCTGCGAAAAGCCGATCTCCTTCAAAAACGCGAGCGTCGCTGCCTGATCCGCTTCGGTCTCTCCGGGAAAGCCCGTGATCAGATCCGCGGTCAGTGCGCAGTCCGGAAAGGCCGTGCGCAGGCGCGAGCAGACCGTTTTGAAAAAGGCGGTGTCATACTTCCGGTTCATCCGCTTCAGGGTGCGGTCACAGCCGCTCTGGAGGGAGAGATGGAAATGATCGCAAACCGCGCCGCAGGCTGCAAGGCGCGTGCAGAATTCTTCCGTGACAACCGTCGGCTCAAGTGAGCCGAGACGAAGACGCAGAGTATTGCCGCCCGCATGCGCTGCGAGGACGGCGTCCGCCAGATTCGGCTTTCCGGGCAGATCCTGCCCGTAAGACGCGATCTCAATGCCGGTGAGCACCAGCTCGCAAAAACCGGCGTCGGCAAGCTTTTTCGCCTCAGCCGTGATCTGATCAAGCGGAAGGCTGCGGATGCGTCCGCGCGTGAACGGGATCACGCAATACGTACAGAAGTTCGTGCATCCGTCCTGGATCTTGAGCATGGCGCGCGTTCTGCCGTCCACGGCGCCGGACGGCAGCGATTCAAAGGTGAAGCGGTGAAACGGATCATCCACATACCGCAGCCGCTCACGCTCACGCAGCGCTTTCACAATATCCTCCACGAAGGCATGCTTATCGCCGCTGCCGTGGATGACGTCCGCGCCGATCTCGGCAGCGTCGTCCGGCGAGAGCTGTGACCAGCAGCCGCAGACGGCAGTCAGCGCATCCGGATATTTCTGCTGCAGCTTGCGGATCGTCTGGCGGGACTTGCGCCCGCCCTCCGCGGTAACGGCGCAGGTATTCACGATGACAAGATCCACAGGGTCGTCCTCCCGCGCGGCGGTAAGGCCCTGCTCGTGCAGCAAAGTTTCAACTGCCTGCGCTTCATATTGGTTGACCTTGCAGCCAAGGGCGGTTATAATGTAATGCATGGTAACAACTCCGATTTCAGAAAGGTATCTCTATGGAATGCTATTTTGACAACGCCGCGACAACGCGTGTATGTCCCGAAGCGGCGCAGGCCGCGATGCAGATGATGACAGAGAATTACGGCAACCCGAGCGCCACCTATACGCTCGGGCGCAATGCCAAAGCGGCTGTCGATCAGGCGCGGAAACAGGTCGCGGACGCGCTCGGCTGCAAGCCGGAAAACCTCTATTACACATCCTGCGGCTCTGAGGGCGACAACTGGGCGATCCTCTCCGGCGCGCACATGATGCATCGTCACGGCAAGCATATCATCAGCTCTCAGGTTGAGCACGATGCCGTTCGCCGTTCTCTCGACGCGCTGGAAAAAGAGGGCTATACGGTCACGCGTCTGGCGCCGAACGCGCTGGGCGGCATTGACGCCGAGCAGGTGGCCGAGGCGCTGCGACCTGACACGGTGCTCGTCTCTCTGATGATGGTGAACAACGAGACCGGCGCGATCACAGACATCGCCGCCGTGGCGCGCGCACTCAAAAAAGCGGGAAGCGAGGCGCTGCTGCACACCGACGCTGTTCAGGGATTTTTGAAAGTCCCATTTCGCGCGGACAAGCTGGGTGCCGATCTCATCACAATCAGCGGTCACAAGATCCACGCCCCGAAGGGCATCGGCGCGCTCTATATCCGCAGCGGTCTGAAGCTGCCGCCCTATATCCTCGGCGGCGGACAGGAGCGCGGGATGCGCGCCGGAACCGAGGCCACACCGCAGATCGCCGCTTTCGGCGCGGCGGCGGAGCTCGGGAAAAAGCAAATGCCGCAGGCTCTGGAGCACATGACGCAGCTGCGCGACCACATCAGAAGCACGCTCTCGGCAGAGCTTGCCGATGTGCAGTTCATCGGCGGCGGCGCGCCGCATATTCTCAGTCTCTCGCTGCCGGGATACCGCAGTGAGGTGCTCATGAATTATCTCGAAGCACAGAACATTTATACATCAAAAAGCTCCGCCTGCAAAAAGGGCGGACGGAGCCATGTTTTGGAGGCAATGGGGCTTCCTGCGCGTGTAATCGACGGCGCCCTGCGCATCAGCTTTTCGCGCTATACGACGCTCGAGGAGGCTGACATGCTGTGTCAGACTCTGATCCGGGCGCACGACTCACTCTTTCCCGCTCTTTGACGGCGGCGCGGCGTTTTCCGCCGCAACAGGATTCGACGGGATGGGTTTGAGCGTATCCGGATCGATCCCGACAATATCGACATAGGCTGCGGTCTCGGTTGCGAGGCCGCGGTTTTTTAGTCTCTTATCGACGAGAATCTCAAGGCCGGAATACAGCACCGCAAACAGCGGAACCGCGAGGATCATGCCGACGACGCCGAACAGACCGCCGCCGAGCAGAATCGCAAACATGATCCAGAAGCCGTTGATGCCGATCGAGCTGCCGAGGATCTTCGGCCCGATGATATTGCCGTCGATCTGCTGCAGGACGATGATGAAGATGACATAGATCAGCGCTTTGGTGGGTGATACAAGCAGAATGATCAGCGCGGTCGGAATGCCGCCGATGAACGGGCCGAAAACCGGAATGATATTCGTCACACCGACGACCACGCTCACAAGGACGATATACGGCATTTTTAGAATGCTGCAAACGATATAGCAGATGATGCCGATGATCGCGGAATCGATGATCTTGCCGTTGATAAAGCCGTTGAACGCGCGGTCCGTGAAGCGTACGGCAGAGAGAATGGTGTCCGTATTCTTCACGGAGAAGCAGCTGTACAGGAGCTTCTTGCATTTTGCGGAAAACGTCTCCACATTTCCGAGCACATAGCAGGCCACGACAAAGCCGATCAGGATATTCAGCACCGTGCGCAGAACGGAATACAGGCCGGTGGAGAGGTTCGTGATGATCTTGCTCAGATACGGCAGAACCGCGCTGCGCGCCCAGTCCACGAGCGTCTGGGACGCATGCCCGGTCGTTTCCAGCAGGATCTGCTCCGCCTGCGGATAGTCCTTCAGGAAATTCGTGATCCAGGCGCTGATCGTGTCGTAGTATTCCGGTGCGCTTGTGACGATGCTCTCAATGCTCACATAGAGCTGCGGGACGACGAGATACAGCAGCATGGCGATCAAAAACAGCGCCACCACGACCGAGATCAAAATCGAAAGCGCGCGTGCAAGCTTCCGGTTGTTCTTTTTCGGGAACGCTTTTTTCAGGAGCGGAAAGATCGTGTTCTGCTCCAGAAACTTCACGATCGGCCAGAGCAGATAGGAGATCACAAGGCCCCAGATGATCGGGCTCAGAATGCTGGTGACCGTGTTGATGTTCCTGAAAAAGCCCTTGCTGTTCGTCAGGAGCATATAGAAAGCGAGTTCCGCCGCTATCACGAGAAACGCGGTTACGCCCCACTTGAAATATTCACTTCTTGCAAGAAAACGCTTCATAATTCAGCCTTCATTTCAACGTGATTTGTCTGCAAGATCATTATTTACATATTGTACTATTTTCAACCATGCCGCGTCAACCGCAATCGACAATTTTTTTGGCAATCAGCCGGTGCTGCGCGCATGCTATTTCCTCTTCCTTTCGCATATCATGGCAGTAACCCCGATTGGAAAGGATGGCAAAGGGATGAAACGAGCTTTGATCTGGATTCTGGCGTTTGTGCTTCTCACCTCTCCGGTGCTGGCCGCGCCTGACGCGCAGAGCGACAGCATGCAACTCTCAGCGGATGCAGCCGTACTGATGGAGCAGCAAACCGGACAGATCCTCTACGAAAAGAACGCTCACGAGCATCTGGCTCCGGCAAGCGTGACAAAGGTCATGACGATTCTGCTCATTGCAGAGATGATCGACAGCGGCGCAATGCAGCTGACAGATCCCGTGACAGCAAGCGCGACAGCGGCGGCAATGGGCGGCAGTCAGGTCTATCTGGAGGCCGGCGAAAGCATGACTGTGGACGAGATGCTCAAATGCATCGTCGTCGCTTCAGCGAACGACTGCGCCGTTGCGATGGCAGAGCACATCTCCGGCACCGAGACAGCCTTCGCCGACCGCATGAATCAGCGCGCAGCCGAGCTGGGACTGCAGGACACGCATTTTGTAAACTGCACCGGCTTGACCGATGACGACGCACACTACACCTCAGCCTATGATATCGCCGTTATGAGCCGTGAAGTCATGCGTCATGCGTGGCTGCGGGACTACACGACCATCTGGATGGACAATATCCGCGGCGGTGAATTCGGTCTGAGCAACACCAACAAGCTGGTTCGAAACTATCAGGGCGCGACGGGACTGAAAACCGGCTTTACAAACAAGGCGATGTATTGTCTGTCTGCAACCGCGCAGCGCGACAATGACGCGTTTATTGCCGTTGTGCTGCACGCGCCGAGTTCGGCAGAGCGATTTGAGGATGCGCAGGCATTATTAAACTATGCATTTGCAAACTTTACGGTTTACTCCCCCGCCGCAAACACGGTTCTGCCGCCGGTCCGCATTCAGCTCGGAACCTGCCAGAGCATTCAGCCGGTCTTTCCGGACGGCTCAGAGATCGTGACGGCAAAGGGATCGGAGCTCAGCTGCCGATGCGAGCTGCCCGAGTCTCTTCCCGCTCCCGTAAAGGCAGGCGACGAGATCGGAACTGTTTCGGTCCTGAACGGCGAGCAGGTCGTGCAGCAAATCTCCGTGACCGCGCCGGAAGACGTGCCGAGAATCACAGTCAAAGAGCTGTGGAAAACGATCCTGGGCGCGCTCTGAGGCTTGAAACAAAGTCCGGTATGCAAAATATGGTTGCGAAAATCCGGGATTGATGTATACTGTATTCAGAATGATATCCGGATCTGTCCGATCCATCATTGATTCTACACAGAAGAGAGGTAAAAACAATGCTGAAGGTTGATCTTTCCGGTGCTTCCTCATTTTTTGACGCAGCCGGTCCCGATTTTGCGGCTGCCGCCGCTGCCCACCGCACGCTGGCGGAGCGCTCCGGCGCCGGGTCTGACTTTACCGGGTGGCTGGATCTGCCGCAGAAGGTGAAAGCCGGCGAGCTGCGTCAGGTTCTGGCAGCAGCGTCTCACATCCGCGGTCGTTCCGAAACGCTTGTCGTCGTCGGAATCGGCGGATCCTATCTCGGCGCCAAGGGCGCGATCGAGCTGCTGCGTCCTCGTCCGCAGAGCGGCGATCCCAAAATCATTTTTGCCGGCAACTCCATGTCGCCCGACGCGCTGATGGGGCTGCTTGAGGAGCTGGGCGAGACGGATTTTGATATCAACGTCATCTCCAAATCCGGCACCACGCTCGAGCCCGCGCTCGCCTTCCGCATGTTCCGGGGTCTGCTGGAAGCAAAATACGGTCCTGACAGGGCGAAAAAGCGCATCATCGCCACGACCGACGCCAAGCGCGGCGTTCTGAAAACGATGGCGAATGAAGAGGGCTGGGAGACGTTCATCGTTCCCGATGACGTCGGCGGCCGTTACAGCGTGCTCTCCCCCGTCGGTCTTCTGCCGATGGCAGCAGCCGGCATCGACGTCAGCACCGTGATCGACGCCGCCATCGAAGCCTTTGCCGCGATGGATCAGCGTTCTCCCGAAAACCCCGCATGGCAATATGCCGCCGCCCGACAGCATCTGTATCGTCTCGGCAAGTCCATTGAGATCCTTGCCTGCTACGAGCCCTCTTTCCGCTTCATGGCGGAGTGGTGGAAGCAGCTCTACGGCGAGAGCGAGGGCAAAAACGGCATCGGCATCTATCCGGCGTCTGTGGAATACAACGCCGACCTGCACTCCATGGGACAGTATGTGCAGGATGGTCCGCGTACGCTGATGGAGACGGTCGTGAGCTTTGAAAAGCCGCAGAACGAATTTACCGTTCCCTTTGCCATGGGCGATCCCGATCAGCTGAACTATCTCGCGGGCCGCAAGCTCAGCGACATCAGCCGTGTCGCCCAGGAGGCCGTCAAGGCAGCGCACATTGCCGGCGGCGTTCCGAATATGGAAGTCCGCGTCGAGAAGCGCGACGAGGTCGGCTTTGCGCAGCTGGTCGCGTTCTTCGAGCTGGCATGCGGCATCTCCGGCTATATGTCCGGCGTCAATCCGTTCGATCAGCCCGGCGTAGAGGCTTACAAGAAGAACATGTTCCGTCTGCTGGAAAAGCCGGGCGCGGTCTGATCCCGTCCCTATAAAATCATCAAAATAACGTTTTGAAGTTGCACTGCGGCAAAAAACGTGGTAAGCTAGGAATGGGCATACGCCCGAGGCAAAGCTCAACCATTTACCAAGGAGTGTGAACAACAAATGGTTCAAGTCATCATGGGTCTCAAAGGTTCCGGCAAGACCAAGCGTCTTGTTGAAATGGTCTCCACCGCACTCGAAACCGAGTCCGGTTCCATTGTCTGCATCGAAAAGGATAAGAAGCTCACTTATGATATCCCCTATCAGGCGCGTTTGATCTTCGCCAGCGATTATTCCATCGGTACAGTTGAATTCTTCAAGGGTCTGCTCAGCGGACTTCACGCCGGAAACTATGACATCACCCATGTTTTTATTGACAATTTTGTCAAGATGGTCAAGAATGTTTCCGAAGCTGAGATCGCGGATTTCCTTGCCTGGCTGAATGCGTTTTCCGAAAAAGAGAACGTCAGCTTCACGGTGAGCATGACGCTTGATCCGGAAACGGTCTCCGAAGAGATCAAGAAATACGTAATCTGACACATCCGACAATACGCTGAAGCAGCCATCTGTTGTTACAGATGGCTGCTTTTTGTAAGTTTTGTACAAATCACTTGCTGAATTTTCTATAAACTGTTGTCTGATTTTAAAACACATTCACGAATAACTGTTGTATAATACAAAATAGAGGGTCAAAGCCCCCACTATTCTACTAAATGGAGGGATATCATGAAGCACACGAAAAAACTGCTGGCAATTCTGTTGGTACTGTGCATGGTCTTCACACTGACCTGCACCGCTCTTGCAGAAGACGGGAAAGACATGGCCGGCAAGATCGTGATCCTGCATTCCAACGACGTTCACGGCGCGCTGGAAGGCTATGCAAAGATTGCAGGACTGCGGGATGACTATGCCGACAGAGGCGCAGAGGTCATTTTGGCGGACGCAGGCGATTTCAGTCAGGGTGATCCCTATGTAAGCGTCTCGAAGGGCGCCACGGCGATCCAGCTGATGAACGCAGCGGGCTATGACGTCGCGACGCTCGGCAACCATGAGTTCGACTTCGGCTATGATCAGCTCATGGCAAACCTCAAGGACGCAAAATTCAAGGTTCTTTGCAGCGATGTGATGAAAGACGGCAAGGCCATTCTGGACGGATACACCATTTTGGAAAAGGGCGGCGTGAAGATCGGCTTCTTCGGTCTGGAAACGCCCGAGACCTACACGAAGGTCAATCCCGGTTTGATCCAGGGCGTCACTTTCACGCAGGGCGATGAACTCTATGCCAATGCGCAGACGCAAATCGACAAGCTGAAAGCGGACGGCGCTGATATCATCGTCTGCCTGAGCCATCTCGGCGTAGACGCGGAGAGCGAGCCCAACCGCTCTGTTGACGTGTTTGCAAAAACGACCGGCATCGACATCATGCTTGACGGTCACTCTCACACGGTCATGACCGAAGGTGAGAATAAAGAGCCCATCCAGTCCACCGGCACGAAGTTTGCCAACGTCGGCGTCGTCGTGATCGACGGCTCCACCAAGAAGATCGTGGAGAACAAGCTTGTTCCCGCCGCGGACATCAAGGATAACGAAGCAGTCCTCGCGGAAGCAAAGAAGATCAAAGCCGAAGTGGATGAACAGTACGGCGCAGTCTTCGCCAAGAGCGAAGTTGAGCTCAACGGCGACAAGGCGCCCGGCAACCGCAATATGGAGACCAACAATGGCGACCTTATCACCGACGCCATGCTGTGGAGCGTCTTAAATGCAGGCAGCATCAATGTCCCCGATGAAAACGTTGTCGCCATTACGAACGGCGGCGGCATCCGCGCCTGGATCCACAAAGGCGATGTCTCCATGAAGGATCTCAACACCGTTCTCCCGTTCGGCAACACGATCGCTGTTGTCTATGTCAAGGGTGCAGAGCTCCTTGAAGCACTTGAGGCTTCCACCTACTGCACACCTACCGCAGTCGGCGGCTTCCCGCAGATTGCCGGTATGAAGATCACAATCAACACAGACAACGAATATGACAAAGGTGATCAGTATCCCGGCTCCACGTATTTTGGACCGAAGAGTATTTCCCGCGTGACCATTGATGAAATCAACGGTCTGCCGTTTGATGAAAGCGCTACCTATGCGGTTGTGACGAACAACTTCTGTGCTGCCGGCGGCGACACCTATTATGCGTTCAAGGCCGCCAGCGATCAGTTTGACACCAGCATTCCCCTGGATGAAGCGCTGATTCAGTACGTAAAGGAAGAGCTTAACGGTGTGATCGGTGAAGAATATGCAGAGCCGCAGGGACGCATCTTCATCGGCAGTGCGGAAGAAATTGCTGCGCGCGACGCTGACGCGCTCTATGAGGCAGTCAAGGATATCCGTGAGGACAAGGACGCCCTGACCGAAGAATCCTACAAGGCGATCGATGACGCGCTGAAAGCCTATGAAGCTGCCAAAACGCCCGCTGAGAAAATCAAGGCGATCGAGGGCGTCAAGGATGCGCTTCGTGACATTGAATTCGTTCCCAACGATTTTAAGGACGTAAAGAAAGACGCATGGTATGCGCCGGCGGTCGACTACGCGGAAGCCACCGGTCTGATGAACGGTGTCGCCGATAACATGTTTGCTCCCGATGGCAAAATGACCCGCGGCATGGTCGTCACTGTTCTCTATCGTATGGAGGGTGAACCGGACGTCACCGGTGTAAAGACCCCCTTCACCGATGTTTCTGCTGATGCTTACTATGCCGATGCTGTCGCATGGGCGTTTGACAACGGCATTGTCGATGGCATGAGCGATACGACTTTTGTTCCCAATGATCCTGTGACCCGCGAACAGATGTCCGCGATCCTCATGCGTTACTATGGCGTGGACACGAAAGTTACGGATGAGATGCAGCCTGATCTGAAGAAGGCGCTTGCAGAAATGTACACCGACGCTGCCAAGATCAGCAATTGGGCAACGCTCGCCGTCGCTTGCTGCGCCGATACCGGTCTGATGACGGGTGACGTCGCAGGTACATTCCGTCCGGCCGACGGCATGTCTCGCGCTGAGTGCGCGCAGATCCTGCTGAACATGTTCCAGCTTGGACTTGACAATCTGATTGGCCCCGCGCCGGAAGCCTCTGCTGAAGCCCCCGCAGCATAAAGCAAATCAAATTATTACAAAACAAGAGACCGCTCAGCGGTCTCTTGTTTTTCTTAAAGCTCTTTATACAAGGCTGTGGCAGCATCTTTCTTTACCGTCTCTTCCACTGCCAGCACCTGCACGCGGACGGTTCTCTGTCCGAACGCGATCGCAATCTCATCGCCGACCTTGACGTCGTAAGAGGCTTTTGCGGTCTTGCCGTTGACACTGATGCGTCCGCCGTCGCACGCCTCGTTGGCGACCGTGCGGCGCTTGATGAGTCTGGAGACTTTCAGATATTTATCGAGTCGCATGGAAACATCCTCTCAAAAAAAGCCGGGCGAACATGCACCCGGCTTTTTTCTATGATCGTGATTACTTCGCGACGGTGTCCTTCAGAGCCTTGCCGGCCTTGAACAGGGGAACGCGGGTCGCGGGGATCTCAACCTCTTCCTTGGTGCGGGGATTGCGGCCCATGCGGGCAGCGCGCTCTTTGACATCAAAAGCACCAAAGCCAACCAGGGAGACCTTCTCGCCGGCTTCGAGAGCGGCGGTGATGGCGTCGAACGTAGCGTTGACAGCCTTCTCGGCGTCCTTCTTGGACAGTTCGGCGACCTCAGCGACAGTCGCGATGAGTTCAGTTTTATTCATGTTGTTTTCCTCCTAAGTGTTTGGTATTTGCTGCAAATATATAGAATCCATGCGAATGATGCCGCACGGATGTCCATGCTGATTATGATGTGTGTGCCGTTTTCTTCTTGGCGGACTGATAAAGCGCATCCATCTCTTCAAACGAGAGCTCCGAAATCTCATGTCCCGCGTCCAGAGCGGCTCCCTCCACCATCGAAAAACGGCGGATGAATTTCTCGCATGCGCGGTGAACGGCTTTTTCGGGATCGATCCCCTGAAAGCGGGCAACTTTCACAACGGCAAACAAAAGATCGCCAAGCTCTTCTTCGATCGCATCGGCGTCGCCGGATCGAATCGCCTCGTGCAGTTCCTCGGTTTCCTCGGGAAGCTTCCTGAATGCCTCTTCCCCGCTGCGCCAGTCAAAGCCGGCCTTTGCAGCCTTGGACTGGATTTTTTCCGCGCGCCAGAGAGAGGGCAGCGCCCTGCAGACGCCCTGCATCGTTTCCGTGGTCGTCGTCTGCCCGCGCTCCTTGCGTTTTTCAGCCTCCCAGTCAGCTCCGGCGGCGCGCTGCTCGGGCGTGCCGAACACATGCGGATGACGGTTTACCAGCTTTTTGCACGCGGCGTCAGCCACATCGTCGATATCGAAAAAGCCCGCCTGCCGTTCGATGTCCACATGGAACAGGACCTGCATCAGCACATCGCCGAGCTCCTCGCGCATGTGGAGCTTGTCATCGGCGTCCAGCGCTTCGCACGCTTCATAGACTTCCTCGATGAAATTGCGGCGAATGCTCTGATGTGTCTGAGCCCGATCCCAAGGGCAGCCTTGCTCGGAACGAAGGAACGCAATGAGGCGCACAAAATCTTCCAAGCGATATTGATCTTGGCATTGAAAATCTAACATATTTTCACCATTCATTCAAGTGGTTTTTCAAAAAAACTTTGAAAAATCAATATTTTTTGGCAATATTAACAGGTGACCGAAAAACCATCTGATGTTTCTTATTGAATATGAAGCAGGACCGCCAATCGATCGCCGTGCGGGATCCTGCCGAGGTCCGCCGCGGTAATCGCACGCGTCTTCACAATCGCTGCAAGATAGGTCGCAACGCCGACCGCAACAGAGAGCAGCGTGATGACCGACAGCAGCTTCCACCCGGGGTTCCCGCCCAGCAGCGCGGTGCAGCCATGATACACGCACCAGACCGCTGCGCCCATAATGACGGCGCTGATGGCAGGCCGGATCAGCACGCTCCCCACACGCGGAGACGCCTGCAAATGGCGGCGAATGAAGTACCGGTTCATCAGGCACATCACGATGTAGCAGACGAGCGTTCCGATCGGCGCGCCATAGATATTCACGCGGGGATCCCCGACAAGGAGCCAGTTCACCACGATCTTGACCACGCCTCCGACCAGCATGGAAAGCACCGGATAGAGCTCCCGCTGTGACGCCTGCAGGACTGCCGTGGTGATGGACGCAAGGCACACAAAGAATGCGGCGCCTCCCAGAAGCGTCAGCAGCATTGCGCCGGAGGCATGGCCGGTCGGATATAAAATCCCCATGATAGGCGCGGAGAGCACAGCCATCCCGATCCCCATCGGAAGCGCGATCACGCCCGAAATGCGAATTGCGGATTCCGCGACCTCTGCCGCCTCGCCGTATTTCTTCCGGACCACAAAGGCCGTGATCGCCGGAATGATGCTGATCGTAAGCGGGACAACGAACGCGGCAGGAAGATTATAGAGCGTCTGCGCCTTGCCATAGATCCCGTAGAGGATCTTGGCATCGTGATAGCTGAAGCCGGCTGCCGTCTGCAGCCGATTCAGAACCAGCTTCGCGTCGATCAGATTGATGAGGCTCAGCACAGATGATCCCAGTGTGATCGGGATGCCGATGCGAAGAAGCTCTTTCACGATCCGTCCGGCGCTCGTCGGCGCGTCCGGCTCTGCCACAGAACGATCCGGATAATGGCGGCGCTTGTAGACAAACAGATACAGCAGCGCAATGACGCTGCCCGCCGTGACGCCGAAGATCGCGCCGCCGGCGGCAATCGGAAGCCCTTTTCCGAGCTTCGCCAGATACCACGCCAGAACGAGCCCCACGATGGTTTTCACGAGCATTTCGAGGACCTGCGCCACCGTTGTGGGCTTCATGTTGCTCTGCCCCTGCGCATAGCCCTTATAGGCCGCCGCAAGGCAGACGAACAGCATGGAGGGCGCGATCGCCCAGATGCACTGCGCCGCCTCCACATCATCCATCAAAACGGCAAGCTCTGTCGGGAAGAGGTACATGATCAGGCTCGACAAAAGCCCGATGCACGCAAACGCCACCAGAGCCACATGGAACGTGCGGCGCATCTGCATCGGTTTATGCAGCGTATCCGCCTCGCTGATCATGCGCGAGAGCGCAACCGGGAATCCGGCAGTCGCGAGCGTGAAAAAGACATTATAGAGATTGTACGCGACCATGAAGTGGGCATAGCCCTCATCGCCGAGAATGTTTCCCAGCGGGATCTTATAGATCGCGCCGAGGATCTTGGTGATGATGACGCCCGCCGCCAGGATCGCGGCGCCGTGCAGATAGTTTTGCTTGCTTGTTTCCCGCAAACGTCTTCACTCCTAAAAGCAATCAACAGCAATACGACTGGCACTCCGGAAAAAGAAGTGTCTACAAGTGCACACTTTACACCAAAAACACGGAAAAATCAAGGGAATGGCGGCGCAGAACATCGGCGACAGGAAAACTCCTGTCGCCGTGAATTGCTTATTCGGAAACCGCCGAGAGGATCTGGCGCACGAGCACATCGCGTCCCGTTCCCTTTTCAGCGGAAAACGGAAGCACGAGCGTATCCTCAGAAAGCCGGAGCGTCTCGCGGATGCGCTGCAGGTTGGGCTCGATCTCAGACTTTTTCAGCTTGTCGATCTTATTGGCCACAACGATCAGCGGACAGCCTGTGGAGTGGAACCAGTCAGCCATCGTCTCATCGTCTTTTGTGGGCTTGTGGCGGGAATCAACGATCATCACGCCGAGAGAAACGCGGCCCGGATCGGCAAAGAAGCGCTCCATCATCTTTCCCCATCGCTCGCGCTCGCTCTTCGCGACGCTGGCGTAACCATAGCCGGGAAGATCGATAAAGTAGATCTGCCGATCGATGCGGAAATAGTTGATGTGAATGGTCTTGCCGGGATGCGCGCCGACGCGGGCAAAATTCTTTCGGTTCAGGATGCGGTTGATGACCGACGACTTGCCGACATTGGATTTGCCCGAAAAGATCACGCATGGCTCCTGCAGATTCAAAAAACCGGCAGGCGTCGCCGCAGACTTGATAAACTCGGCGTTGTTCAGGTTGATCGTTTTCATAAACACCTCACTGCCGAAGCTCGGCGGTATGCTCGGCGGAGTGCTCCTTCTTGCGGGGATGCTTGGGCTTCAGACGGTGCTGGAACGCGACGTCGAGGATGCGGTCCACATGATCCGTCGTAATGAAGTTCAGAGCGGCGCGCACAGTCTGGTCGATCTCCTCCAGATCTTTTTCGTTCTCGGAGGGAATGATGACCGTAGTGATGCCGGTTCGAAGCGCGGCCATCGTCTTTTCTTTCAGACCGCCGATGGGAAGAATGCGTCCGCGCAGCGTGATCTCGCCGGTCATGGCAAGATCGCGGCGGACAGGAATATCCGTGAGCGCGGAGATCACGGCAATGCAAATCGTGATGCCGGCGCTGGGACCGTCTTTCGGAACGGCGCCCTCCGGGAAATGGATGTGGATATCCTTGTTTTTATAGAACATCGGGTCAATGCCCAGACGCTCTGCGCGGCTGCGGATATAGGTAACGGCAGCGCGTGCGGATTCTTTCATCACATCGCCGAGGTTGCCCGTAAGCTCCAGGCGTCCGGATCCCTCCACGACGCCGACTTCGACATCCAGCACTTCCCCGCCGACACTCGTCCAAGCGAGACCGCGCACCAGACCGACCGCATCATGCGCATAGACCTGTTCGCGCTGGAAACGAGGCGCGCCGAGAAATTCCTCCAGCCCGCCCGCGCGAACGGAAACAGCCTTGCATTCCTCCAGCGAGATTCGCTTAGCCGTCTTGCGGCAGATGGACGCAAGCTCGCGCTCGAGACGACGTACGCCGGACTCGCGCGTATACAGGGAGATGATCTCGCGGATCGCAGCGTCGCTCACACGCAGCTGCGTGCCGGTAAGACCGTGCTTTCTGCGCTGCTTCGGCAGAAGATGGCGCTTTGCGATCTGCAGCTTTTCCTCATCCGTATAGCTGGTGAGCTCAATGACCTCCATGCGATCCAGCAGCGGGCGCGGGATGGTCGCAGTCGTATTCGCGGTTGTGATAAAGCAGATCTCTGAAAAGTCAATCGGGATCTCAAGAAAGTTATCGCGGAAATGGCTGTTTTGCTCCGCGTCAAGCACCTCAAGCAGCGCCGCCGAGGGATCGCCGCGATAGTCACTGCCGAGCTTATCGATCTCATCGAGAACCATGACGGGATTCATGCTTTTGGCAGAGATCAGGCCGGAAACAATGCGTCCCGGCATGGAGCCGACATAGGTGCGGCGATGGCCGCGGATCTCGGCCTCATCATGCACACCGCCCAGAGAGATGCGCGCAAGCTTCCGGTTGAGTGCGCGCGCAACGCTCATGGCGATGCTCGTTTTGCCGGTGCCCGGAGGGCCGACAAGGCACAAAACCGTGCCTTTCGCTTCCGGCGCGAGCTGGCGCACGGCGAGAGACTCCGTGATGCGCTCCTTGACCTTTTCAAGGCCAAAGTGATCGGCGTCCAGCGTCTTCTGAGCCTGGCGAATATCCAACGTTTCCTCAGTTGTAACGTTCCAGGGAATATCGAGGCAGACGTCAAGATAGTTCCGGATGACAGAAGCCTCGGAGGAGCCAAACGGCTGCTTTTTCAGGCGGGAGACTTCCTTCAGCAAATGCTGCTCGGAATCCTCAGGGAGACCGAGCGCGCG
Source organism: uncultured Eubacteriales bacterium (assembly GCA_900316745.1). Lineage (GTDB taxonomy): Bacteria > Bacillota > Clostridia > Oscillospirales > Oscillospiraceae > CAG-103. Next base: position 48,791 of record ONEB01000014.1, read on the forward strand.
GATCTTTTCGCTGTATTCATCCGACTCCTGCATCGGGTCGTCCGTCTCGCCGAGCTCCGCCTGCAGGATCTTCATCTGCTCACGCAGCAGATAGTCCTGCTGCGCCTGGTTGACACGCTCCTGCGCCTGCTCCTCGAGCTCGTGCTGCACATGCAGCACCTCCAGCTCATGCTCCAGATCGCGGCTGAGCTGCTGCAGGCGGCGGCTGGGGCGCGTCTCTTCCAGAAGCTCCTGCTTGACTTCGGGGCGCAGGAAGACATGCTGGGCAATAAAGTCAGAGACAAAGGCGGGATTCGTGCTGCCGAGGATCGAGATGATCGCGTCCGGCGTCATATTGCTGGAAGCATGGATATAATCATCAAACAGATCGCAGCAGCGGCGAATCAGCGCGTCGACGCGCGGCGTGAGGCGCTCAAACTCATCCGGCAGCGGCGAGACTTCCGCCTCGATGCCCTCTGTCGTCTTGCGCATACTGCCGATCGCGGCGCGCTCGATGCCCTCGACCATGACGCGGATGAGCTTTGTGCCGGGCTGCTTCATCATCTGCTTGATGCGGCAGACGGTACCGACCGTATAGAGCTCCTCTGCCGCAGGCACATCCACGGCAATATCGCGCTGACCGACCAGAAAGATCATCTGATCGTCACGCATGGCGCGGTTGAGCGCAGCGATGGATGCGCTGCGTTCCACGTCAAAATTCAGGATCATTTCCGGAAAGACCGTGATGCCGCGAAGCGCCATCAGAGGCAGGGTTCGCGTTTCCCGGAACGATGCATAGTTAGAATCCATTTCATACTCCTTTCGCTAAAAACAGCGCAGGAAAGAGTCAATTTGCCTTTTCCAAACGGCGGAAGATCGTAGGCTCCGCCTCACCGGCGACACACTCAGGCGTGATCACGACCTTTTCGATCGTGGGATCCGACGGGACGGAGTACATGATATCCGTCATCACGCGCTCCATCACGCTGCGCAGACCGCGCGCGCCGATCTCCATTTCGATCGCCTTATCCGCAATCGCTGCAAGCGCCTCGGGCTGGAATTCAAGCGTAACATGGTCAAAGCCCAAAAGCGCCTGATACTGCTTCGTCATCGCGTTCTTCGGCTCGGTGAGGATGCGGATCAGATCCTCGCGGCTCAGAGAAGCGAGGCTCGTGAGCACCGGCATACGACCGATGAGCTCCGGAATGATGCCGAACTTCAGCAGGTCGTGCTGCTCCACATTCGACATGATCTCTGAGAGGTCGCGCTCCTTGGCGCTCTGGATCTCGGCGCCGAAGCCCATGGAGCGTTTATCCATGCGGCGCTCGATGATCTTGTCAATGCCGTCAAACGCACCGCCGCAGATGAACAGAATGTTCGTGGTATCCACATGGATAAACTCCTGATGCGGGTGCTTGCGTCCGCCCTGCGGCGGGACATTCGCGACCGTGCCCTCAAGGAGCTTCAGCAGCGCCTGCTGCACGCCCTCGCCGGAGACATCGCGCGTGATGGAGGTATTCTCGCTCTTGCGGGCGATCTTGTCGATCTCGTCAACATAGATGATGCCGCGCTGCGCGCGCTCCACGTCAAAGTCCGCCGCCTGCAGGAGCTTGAGCAGGATGTTTTCAACATCCTCGCCCACATAGCCCGCCTCTGTCAGCGTCGTGGCGTCGGCAATGGCAAAGGGCACATCGAGCATCTTCGCGAGCGTCTGCGCAAAGAGCGTTTTGCCGCTGCCGGTGGGGCCGATGAGCAGGATGTTGCTCTTTTGCAGCTCCACATCGGAGGCGTCGCCGTGCAGGATGCGCTTATAGTGGTTATACACCGCGACAGAGAGCGCAATCTTTGCGCGCTCCTGCCCGATGATATACTGATCCAGCTTCGCGCGGATCTCCGCCGGCTTCGGAACGTCTGCGGCCTTGATGCCGATGCTGGTCTTGCTCTTTCCGTCATTCAGATAATCCTCATCCAGGATATTCATGCACAGACGGATGCATTCATCACAAATATAGGAACCGTTGCCTGCGATCAGCCGTTCGACGAGGGACTGCGGCTTACCGCAAAAAGAGCAGCGGACATTTTTCTTGTCGTCATTTCGCGCCATAAATCAAGCCTCTTTCACCTGTGGTTTAAAATCGAAAACCGGGGAGGGAGCTTTTGCCCCCTCCCCTCTGCGTTCAGCGTTTGTAGATGACCTTATCGATCAGACCATATTCCTGAGCTTCCTCAGCGGACATGAAATAGTCACGCTCGCAGTCAGCAGCAATGGTCTCCAGAGGTTTTCCGGTATTTTCCGAAAGAATGCGATTCAATTTTTCCTTGATACGCAGGATATGCGCCGCCTGGATCTGAATATCCGTGGCCTGGCCCTGGCTGCCGCCGGAGGGCTGGTGGATCATGATCTCGGCGTTCGGCAGAGCGATGCGCTTGCCTTTCGTACCGGAGGAGAGCAGGAACGCGCCCATAGACGCAGCCATGCCGATGCAGATGGTGGAGACATCGGCCTTGATATACTGCATCGTATCATAGATGGCGAGGCCGGCAGAAACGCTGCCGCCGGGGCTGTTGATATAGAACTGGATGTCCTTATCCGGGTCCTGCGCCTCCAGATACAGAAGCTGCGCCACGACGAGGCTCGCCGACGTGTCGTTCACTTCTTCGCACAGCATCACGATGCGGTCGTTCAGAAGACGGGAGAAAATGTCATACGAACGCTCGCCGCGCGAGGTCTGCTCAACTACGTATGGAACCAAACTCATAATTCTATTATGCTCCTTTCTCGATTGCTTACCCAAGAGAGCATATCCGAAATTGTTTTAGTCTAAACCGATGGAATCGGATTACTCGGCAGCGGGAGCTTCCTCAGCTGCGGGAGCTTCCTCTTTGACCTCGGGCTCCTTATCGACGGCGGTGTTGCGGATGATCTCACCGGCCTTGCGGCGAGCGAGGTCAAGACGCATGTTGGTCTCGTTGAGATAGCCCTTGATCTTGTCGACTTCCATGCCATACTCTTCCGCCATGTCGGCGACGGCCTTCTCGAACTCCTCGTCGGAGATCTCGATGCCCTCGGCCTTCACGATGGCGTCGAGCAGCAGCTCGGTGTTGATCTCGAACTCGGCCTGCGGACGCATGACTCTCTGGAAGGTCTTCTCGTCGATGCCCATCGCGTCGAGAAGCTCGTCGCGGGAGGCGTTCTGGTTCATGCCCATCGTGCGGGCATAGTTGTCAAGCTGCTCTTCGAGCTTCGCCTGCACCATGGCCTCGGGAACGTCAACGGTCATATTGCCGATGGCCTTCTGCATGAGCTGGGTGGCGTAAGCGGAATCCTGCTCCTCATCGAACTTCTTCTTCAGATCCTCTCGGACATGGGCAACGTACTCGTCCATGGTGTCGAAGTCGGAGATGTCCTTGGCGAGCTCATCATCCAGCTCGGGGAGCTCGGGCTCACGGACAGCCTTGACGGTGCACTTGAACACGGCATCCTTGCCGGCGAGCTCGGGGACATAGTCATCGGGGAACGTGACGTTGACATCGCGGCTCTCACCGGCGACGGCGCCGACGAGCTGATCTTCAAAGCCGGGGATGAAGCTGCCGGAGCCAAGCTCGAGGTCATAGTTGTCGGCTCTGCCGCCGTCAAAGCGCTCGCCATCGACAAAGCCGTCGAAGTCCAGCGTGATCTGGTCGCCGTTCTGCGCGGGACGCTCAACATCGAGCAGGCGGGCATTACGCTTGCGGACCTCCTGAAGCTCCTTCTCAACGGCAGACTCGTCAAACTCGGAGTGATCCATCGGAACCTCGAGCTCCTTGTACTGACCGAGCTCAACCTCAGGATACATGCCGACCTCGAACGTGTAGGTCAGCTCTTTGTTCTCGTCAACGTTGTAGTTCTTCAGAGACGGACGGCCGACAATGCGGAAATCGACGTTCTCAACGCCGAACGCGTAAGCGGTATCGGCATAGCTCTCGATCGCCTCTTCATAGAAGATGTCCTTGCCATACATACCCTCGATCACGGCGCGGGGCGCTTTGCCCTTGCGGAAGCCGGGGATATAGAGCTGCTTTTTATTGCGAAGATAGACCTTGTTGACCTCAGCGTCGAACGCGGCGGCGTCAACAAGCACCTCGAAGGTAGCAACATTGTGTTCTTTTTTCTCGATGTTCTGGACATTCATTGACTGGTTCCTCCTAATCATTTATCGCCAATGTATAAAGGTACAAATTTACATGCTGATATACTATAACAGATTGCTTCGACAAAATCAACACATTATTTTTAACGGAACGAAATCCAGATAGTCTGCGGATACCATTTTGAACAGCGTTTCCCCGAATTGTCCCTGAAACGCGCTCGTGCAGCCTTTCCCGTGGATGTGACCGTAGCAGCAGAGCGGGACATGATAGTCGCGCAGGAGCGTCAGGATCTCTTTGCACGCATAGCCCTGATACTTCGGCGGATAGTGGAGAAAGACGAGCTTTTCGCGCTCCCCCGCCGCCTTGAGCGAGGTTTCGAGCCGCCCGATCTCGCGCAGCATGATCTTTTTGTCATGCTCGCCGCCGCGCTCTTCCTCATAAAACCACCCTCTTGTGCCGCACAGTGCGTAGTCTCCGTAGAGGATGCAGTTGTTATTCAGGATCTCAAAGCCGGTGAGATCGTGCGCTTCAAAAAAGCGGTAAGCCTTCGCAGCCGTGGACCACCAATAGTCATGGTTCCCTTTGAGGATGATCTTTTTTCCCGGAAGCCGCGCGAGAAAGCGAAAATCCTCCAGCGCATCGTCCAGACTCATGCCCCATGTCAAGTCGCCGCAGAGTACACAGACGTCATCGTCCGTCAGCATGGAAAAGCCGCGTTCTATTTTATTGACATAGTCCGTCCAGCGCCCGCCGAAGACCTCCATGGATTTCTTGCCGTCCATGGACAGATGCAGATCGCCGATTGCATATAGTGCCATAGGCACCTCTCATTCCCTTTCATATTCCCTTACGCCGCTGTCATACTAACATCACCGGGAAAACCGGAATCACGGCTGGGAGGCAAACAACATGCGAGATCAGAATTGTGAAAAACTCGATCACGTCGGATGCAGCGTGGAGAGCTGCACCTACAACAGTGAGGGCAAGCATTGCACCGCCGATCACATCCATGTCCTGAACGATCAGGCGCACAAGATGGATGAGACATTCTGCGGAACGTTCACCAAACGCGGAATGTGCTGAAACACAGGGGTGTGCAGGGAAAGCTGCACACCCCGATTTCAGCGTATTCAGCGCAGAAACGCGTCGACAGCAGCGCGCATCTCCTGCTTTTCCACACAGTCGGCAAACCGGACTTCGCGTTCGCCGAGACCCGCCAGAGGCTTCGGAGCCGGAACACCGGTCTCCGCCTGCAGGCGATCGATGAGCTGCACGCCCGGCGCGTCGGCGCTGCCGCCGATGGCACGGAGCACATGGTCGCAGAATTTATAGGGGCTCGCCGTCGAGACGACCACGGCGGGCGTATGGTCGCCGCTCTCAGCGCGGTAGCTTTGCAGCACATGGTATGCAACGGCCGTGTGGGTGTCCATGAGATAGTGATGCCTGCTCCAGACCGCACCGATCGCGGCGCGTGTCTGCCCGTCATCACAAAAGCCGCAGGAAAACTCTGCCTGAAGCTTTTCCAGAAGCGCGGACGACACGGTATACTGTCCGTCCTCGCGCAGGGCGCGCATGTATTCCGCCGTCTCCTCCCCGCTGCCCGAAAGCGAGCGAAGCAGGCGCTCCAGATTGCTGGATACGAGGATATCCATCGACGGCGACGCCGTGAGATAAAACGGACGATTTTTATTATAGATGCCCGTGCGGATAAAATCCGTGAGGACATTGTTTTCGTTCGAGGCGCAGATCAGTCTGCCGACAGGCAGTCCCATCTGCTTTGCGTACCACCCGGCGAGGATGTTGCCGAAGTTTCCGGTCGGAACGACGAAGTTCAGCTTTTCGCCGAGCCTGATCCGTCCGGCGCCGACCTCATCCAGATATGCAGAGATATAATAGACGATCTGCGGCAGCAGGCGGCCCCAGTTGATCGAGTTTGCCGAGGACAGGAACCAACCGCGCTCCGAGAGCGTTTCGGCAAGCGCGCTGTCGCCGAAGATCTTCTTGACGCCGGTCTGCGCATCGTCAAAATTTCCCTTTACGGCGCACACGCCGACGTTATCGCCCGTCTGCGTGACCATTTGCAGGCGCTGGACGTCGGATACGCCGCCATCGGGATAAAACACCAGAATCTTCGTGTCCGGCACATCCGCAAAGCCCTGAAGCGCCGCTTTGCCCGTATCGCCGGAGGTGGCGACGAGGATGCAGACCTTTCGCTGCTCGCCGCATTTTTTCAGAGAGGCGGTCAGCAGATGCGGCAGCATCTGAAGCGCCATATCCTTGAACGCGCAGGTCGGCCCGTGCCAGAGCTCCAGAAAGCTGGTATTCTCATCGAGTACATGAACGGGCGCAATCTTCGCATCGTCAAAGTTCTCACCGTAAGCGGACTCGGCAAAGCGCTCCAGCTCCTCCGCCGTGAACTCCGGCAGGAACATGCCCATGATCTCGGACGCTCTGCCGCGGTAGTCCATCTGCTCCAGAGCGATCAGTTTATCCTCGGTCAGTCCGGGAAGCGTATTGGGAACATAGAGTCCGCCGTTCGGCGCAAGACCTCTGACGATTGCCTCGGAGGCGGTGGCCTCAAAGCCGGATCGTGTGCTGAAATACTTCATTGCTGCATCCCTCATTCAAACGCATTTTCATAATGTCGGATCCTCAGGCTCCGAAACGGCATGCCCGGTTCTCCGTAAACCTCAATCACATCAAAGCGCGGCTGCAGCAACGTCTCATTTTCCGCAAGCCAAAGCGACGCCGCGCTGCGCAGCCGCGCCTGCTTGCGCTCGTCTACATACTCGCGCGCCTCGGCAAAAGCATCGCTGCGGCGGAGCTTGACTTCCACAAAGGTCAGGAAGCCCCGTTTCGCGGCGATCACATCGATCTCACCGAACCGGCAGGAATAATTCCGTCCGATGATGCGGTACCCGTGCCGGCGCAGATACTCACAAGCCTGATCTTCGCCCCACTGGCCGATGAGCTTTTTGGATTCAGAGAGTTTTGCCATGTCAGTGCATCTTCTTCAAAAATGACGGCCTGTGGATCTGGCACGGTCCGTACTCCCGGAGCGCGGCATAGTGCGCCGCCGTGCCGTAGCCCTTATGCTTTTCAAAGCCGTACATCGGATAGCGCTCCGCCATTTCGAGCATGTAACGGTCACGCGTGACCTTTGCCAGAATCGACGCCGCCGCTATGTCCGCGCAGGTCGCGTCGCCTTTGACAACGCAGCGCGTCGGCACGTCCAGACCGGGATCGCGGTTTCCGTCCACAAGCGCAAGATCCGGCGTCACGCCGAGCTGCGCGTATGCTCTGCGCATGGCGAGAAACGTCGCGCCCAGAATGTTAAGCTCCTCAATTTCCTCGACTGCAGCAAAGGCAATGCCATAGTGCAGCGCCGAGGAGACGATCTCGTCATAGAGCGCTTCGCGCTTTTTCTCCGTGAGCTTCTTGGAATCGTTCAGTCCCGGAAGCACCAGTCCCGGCGGCAGCATCACGGCTGCGGCGCACACAGGGCCTGCCAGCGGGCCGCGTCCGGCCTCGTCGATGCCGCAGAGCGACGCAAATCCGGACGCCATCAGGTCGGATTCCATGCTCCAAAGATCCACTGTGTTCATGCGCCTTCCTCCGGAAGCTCAAGCGTAAGTCTGCCGAGCTTGCCGCTGCGGTACTCATCCAGCAGCACCGCCGCCATGCGCTCTGTATCATATTCACCGCCGGAGATCAGAAAACCGCGTTTTTTCGCAGCCTGCTCCAGAAGAGCGAACCCGCCGAGCGCGGGGTCCGGCAGGAACTTGTAACGCTGGTTGACGGCCTCCGGCGCAACCCGCGCCAGACGGAGCAGGAAATTTGCGCCGAGCGTCTCTCGGTCGAGCACCTCGGCTTTGATCGCGCCCGTGATGGCGAGCAGCTCCCCGACCTCCTGACTGTCGAAGCGCGGCCACAGGATGCCCGGCGTATCGAGAAGCTCCAGCCCCTTGTCCACCGTAATCCACTGCTTGCCGCGCGTGACGCCGGGGCGGTCGCCGGCAGCGGCGGCCTTGCGGCGGGCGACCTGATTGATAAACGTGGATTTGCCGACGTTCGGGATGCCGACGACCATGACGCGCATGGGTCTGCCGACCTGTCCCTTCGCGGCATAGGCCTCGATCGTATCTTTCAAAACGCTGCGCACAGCGCCGGCAAAGCCTTTCACGCCCTTGCCGCTGCGGCTGTCCGTTTCCAGAACGGCCATATTGCGGGCCTTAAACCAGGCACGCCAGCGCGCCGTCGCGTTCGGATCGGCAAGATCCGTGCGGTTGAGCACCACGATGCGGGGCTTACTCCCGGCGAGACGGTCCACATCCGGATTGCGGCTCGCCATCGGGATGCGGGCGTCCAGGATCTCGCAGACGGCGTCCACCTGCTTCATCTGATCCTCGATCATCCGCTGCGCCTTGGTCATGTGCCCCGGGAACCATTGAATATTCAGTTTTTCAAAATCCTGTGTCATGCAAATGATCCTTCATGCTTTGCTTCCCAGCCGAAGTTTTTCAGCGGGAAGACCGTGAGATAGACGCGCCCCTGAATGAGGCGGGTATCAATGCAGCCGAGCACGCTGTATCGGCTGTCCGTGGAGCCGTTGCGGTTATCGCCCATGACGAAAACGCAGCCCTCCGGCACTGTGACGGGACCTGAGAAATCGAGCTGCTTATACGTCGGCTCATAGATATACGGCTCGTCCAGCGCGACGCCGTCCACATAGACGACGCCTTTGTCGAAATCAATGTCGATCGTCTGCCCCTCGACCGCGATCACACGCTTGACGATGGGCTCATACATGAACGACTCCTTGCGCAGTACGACGATGTCACCCTGCCTTGGCGTGTAGAACAGCCTGGAGATGATGACGCGGTCGCCATTCTCCAGCGTCGGCAGCATGGACTCGCCGTCAACATTCACCATGCGCACACCGAACACAAACAGCAGCACACACACAACGAGCGCCAGCAGAATGCTCTGGATCCAGTCGTATACTTCGACTCTTGTTTTTACTTTCGGCTCTTTTGCCTGATTATCCATATCACATAACCTCGAGATCCGGGAATCTTTTATCGTTGTGCCGCATGCACGAATCATGCAGCAGGACATTGTATTATTATACACGATAAACCGCACCGGACGCAACTAAAAATTGCAAAAAACCGGTGCGGTTCAAACACTTTTTTCCATGCAAAAAGGAGACCCTGCGGTCTCCTTTTTACAGCATCAGATGAGCTCCTTGACCTTAGCCTTCTTACCAACGCGGTCACGCAGGTAATACAGCTTCGCACGGCGAACCTTGCCGCGGCGAACCGTCTCGACGGAGACGATGGTGGGAGAGTGCACGGGGAAAACCTTCTCGCAGCCGACACCATAGGAGATGCGGCGAACGGTGATGGTCTCGTTGATGCCACCGTGCTTCTTGGCGATGATCGTACCCTCGAACGCCTGATTACGCTCGCGGTTGCCCTCTTTGACGCGGACAGTGACACGGACGGTGTCGCCGACGCGCATGGCCGGCAGCTCGGGCTTCATGTACTGCTCGGTCAGGGTTTTGATGAGATCCATAGTAAAACCTTCCTTAAAACCGACGTTCTTACCGGAGGACTTCGCCAAATCGCGGCAGCGGACCGTCGTATAATCTAACTGTGCATCCTGCACAAGCCATGATATTTTAGCATAGAGAAATCAATTATGCAAGTACTTTTTTTGTTTTTTTATCCGCGGGAGACGATGGCTTCGCCCACGTTCTCGAGCGTGTTGAGATCCAGCACGTTCACGCGGTCAGAGCCGCAAACGTAGAAATAGTCTCCGATCACGACGCCGCGGTTATGCCAGTCCCATTCACTCACGGAGATCTCCGCTCTAAGCGCGAAGCCCTCCTCCGGCGTATAGCCGTAGACGAGATAACTTCCCTCGACCGGGAACGCGATCAGATTGCGGGCCGGGTCCACGAGGATCGCCTTGTGGTTCGTCAGCGCCTCGCTGTAATCGGCGTTCACGCTCATCACGCCCGCTTCGGACAGATGCGCGGGATCGGTCTTGTTGATCATGACCATCTTCATGCCGTCGAGCTTCGCGGTCGTGCCGTTTTCATCCGTGACCTCCTGCGTCTCCATGCCGAGGCCGAAGAGCAGGTCGTCGTTCCAGACGTGCAGATAATCGGAATAACCGGAGAGCTTCACTTCCCCGACGACCTCGGGCGCGGCGGGATCCGTGAGATCCACGGCGAAGATCGGGTCGGTTGTGCGGTAGGTGCAAAGATAACCGTAATCGCCCTGGAAGCGCACAGAATAGACCTGCTCCCCATCCGCAATGCCGGTCACGCTGCCGACGGGCTTGAGATCAGCGTTGAGGACATAGAGGTCATTGGATTTTTCATCGCTGTCATGCTTGTAGTTTTCGAAGTCGTTTGCCTCATCCACATAAACGCGATAGTTGCTGCGCTCCTCCGTCGTGACGACGCGCAGATTGCCGTCTTTTTCATCGAGAGAGAACTGATTGAGCAAGCCGCCCGCAACCGTGCCGGACGCGCAGTAGGAAAGCTGATTGTCGTTCACCGCGTAGCGCGAGATCACTGTGTCCACGGAATCGGTATGCGAAGTCACAACGTACGGATCTTCGTTTTTGGTCTCGGTGACCGTGTCGGAAAAGGCCAGACGACAGAGATAAAGATTGTTTGCGTTCATGTACACGGTGTCGCCGCCGCCGAGGATCGACTGCGTGCCGATGACGCCGGCATCCGGAACGCTGTAAGAGCCGAGCACGGAGAACGTCATCGTGTCGTCGTTCGGCAGCATCGCGATCGAGCTGCACTCCAGAGGTGTGCGCTCGCCGTCCCGATAGGTGCACGGCGCAAATGTTTCCACGCGTCCGGGGTCCGGCGAATCGGGGTAATAAGACGTCACAAGGAAGAGCGTATCGCCGATCATGCGCGAAGCAATGCTGTAACCGTCCTGTCCGAGCGATGCGACAGCGGCAGGCGCCTCCCGGTTCGTCAGATCATAGATATCGACGTCAGTGCAGGTCTTGGACTCGCTCGATCCGTCCGGCAGATCATAATACTCATAATCGGACGAGATGATCACCGCGCGGTCGCCGCAGAGGTACAGCTCCTGCGGCAGCTTCTCGCTGTTGAGGATCGCGCCGCTTTCCTGCTCCTCATTATCCACGGCAGCGCCGACCATCGTGTGCGAGACCTCTGTGACCTCCTGCCCGTTTACCTGCATGATGATGAGCTCGTATTCGCGGATGATATAGAGATAGGTACCGTCCGTCTTGACGATATCGCCCTCATCCACGCCTTCCACCTGAATATTGGTGCCGGAATAATAAAGCGAACCCTCAGCGCCGTCGGCTGGGGCAGGCTCGTTCGCGGCGTCCTCGCTCGATCCGTAGGTGCGGACAGCGCCCATTTTCTCCTTTGAGGTCTCCAGCGCCTGATAGACTTCCTCATAGGACGCGGCAAAGCGCGCCTCGAGCGAATCGGCGGACACGTTATCTGCACCGTCCTGCACATTGGAAGACGAATCCCCCGGTTTTGCGCATGCGGACAGGACGCCGAAGAGTATCATCAGGCAAAGCAGGATTGCAATCGTTCGTCTCATAAAGCACCTCTGTTTCTGTGGTTTAAATCAAAAACGCATCTGATTGTCTCTGACGCGAGATGGGTAAAAAATGTTCCTGGAACGAAAAAAAGCCTGTCCATTTGGACAGGCTCGTGGCAGCGGAAGAAGGATTCGAACCCTCACAAACGGAGTCAGAGTCCGGTGTGCTACCATTACACAATTCCGCTACGCGCAAAAGCTATTATATCCAAAATTACAGATTTGTCAAGTGGTAATTTTTAAAAATCAAAAACTTTTCAAAATCACTCTGTTTTTGAAAGATTCCCTCACCCGCATGGTAAGCGGGTGAGGGAATAAAGCAATCGGATCAGCAGCAGATTTCCTTGGTGTCGCGGGCAATGACGAGCTCTTCGTTCGTCGGGATCACGAAGACCTTGACCTTGGAATCGGGCGTGGAGATCATGATATCCTCGCCGCGCTTGCTGTTGGCCTCTTCGTCGATCTTCACGCCGAGGTAGCCGAAGTACTCGGCGATGGCGGCGCGGGAGCTCTTGGAGTTCTCGCCGACGCCGGCGGTGAAGATGATGGCGTCGACGCCGTTCATCGCGGCGACATAAGAGCCGGCGACCTTGGCGACCCAGTAATGGAACATGTCGAGTGCGAGCTGCGCGCGGTCGTTGCCCTCGGAAGCGGCAGCGTCCAGATCACGGAAGTCGGAGCTGACGCCGGAGACGCCCAGCACGCCGGACTTCTTGTTGAGGATATTGAGCATCTCGTCGATGTTCAGGCCGTACTTGTTCATGATGAACTGCAGAACGCCGCTGTCGAGATCGCCGCAGCGGGTGCCCATCGGCAGGCCGACCAGAGGCGTGAAGCCCATGGAGGTATCGACGCACTTGCCGCCGTCGATCGCAGCGATGGAGCTGCCGTTGCCCATGTGGCAGGAGATGATCTTCAGATCCTCGATGGGCTTGCCCATGAGCTCTGCGCAGCGGGCGGAGACATAGCGATGGCTCGTGCCGTGGAAGCCGTAGCGGCGGATGCCGTCGTTCTCGTAATATTCATAAGGAATCGCGTACATATAGGCCTTGCCGGGCATGGTCTGGTGGAAAGCGGTATCGAACACGGCGACCATCGGCACGTCGTCGCCCATGACCTTGCGGCAGGCGTTGATGCCGGTGATGTTCGCGGGGTTGTGCAGAGGCGCAAACGGGATGCACTCCTCGAGCGCCGCCATAACGTCGTCGTCGATCTTCACGGAGCAGGCAAACTTCTCGCCGCCGTGGACGACGCGGTGACCGACAGCGTCGATCTCGCTCATGGAAGCGACAACGCCGTACTCGGGGCTGGTGAGCTTCTCGATGACGGCTGCGATCGCCTCGGAGTGCGTGGGCATGGCGACGTCTTCGTTAAAGACGGGCTTGCCGCCGCAGAGCGGGGTGTGCTTCAGATGGCCGTCGATGCCGATACGCTCGCAAAGGCCTTTGGCGAGAACGTCTTCCGTATCCATATCGATGAGCTGATACTTCAGAGAAGAGCTGCCCGCATTGATAACAAGAATTTTCATGATGCAGATTCCTTTCCATATTGTAAAATACACAAATCAGCGTTATGATAGGGTTAAACCTCCATAACGATTCTATTTTAATCGCTTTTTACAAAAAGGCAAGGCTTTTTTCAGAAAGAGAGGGTAAATATGCAAAATATCGTTGGTGTCGTAGCGGAATACAACCCTTTCCACAACGGTCACGCGCTGCATCTGGCTCAGACGCGCGCGCGGCTGAGCGGGGAAACCGGGATCGTCGCAGTCATGTCAGGCGACTTCGTGCAGCGCGGTGAAGGCGCGATCTATTCCAAATTCGCCCGCGCGGAAGCCGCAGTCAAATGCGGCTGCGATCTGGTCATTGAGCTGCCCCTCCCCTGGTCGCTGTCGTCGGCAGAAGGATTTGCGCACGGCGCAGTCGGACTGCTCGGCGCGCTCGGCGTTGTGACCCACCTGAGCTTCGGCAGCGAAAGCGGCGATCTTCCTCCGCTCGAGGCGCTGGCACAGACGGTACTTGCGCCGGGGTTTTCTCAGGATCTGAAGGATGCGCTGCAAACCGGCTGCTCCTTTGCCGCGGCAAGACAGATCGCCGCGGAAAAGCGCGTCGGGCCGCTGGCAAAGCTTCTGGAGTCTCCGAACAACATCCTCGCGATTGAATATCTCAAAGCCATTTATAATCTGGATCTGTCGATCCGTCCCATAACGGTTCGCCGCGAGGGCGCGCAGCACGACGGAACCGGCAGCGAGACGATCCGCTCCGCCTCAGAGCTGCGAACCAGGATCAATGCCGGTCAGGACATCTCGGTGTGGATCCCGGAGGCGGCCGCCGCCGTTTTCGCCGAAGAGGAGGCGCTCGGACGCGGTCCGATCACGCTCTCCGCGCTGGAGCCCGCCATTCTCTCCCGTCTGCGCATGATGGGGCCGAGCGTATTCAACGCGCTCCCCGGCGCGCAGGAGGGGCTCGGCAACGCTCTCTGCAAAGCCGCGAATGAAGAGCCTACGTTCTCCAGCGTCTGCGCCGCAGCCAAGTCCAAGCGCTACGCCCTTTCGCGCATTCGCCGCATGGCCATGTGCGCCGCACTCGGCGTGAAGCAGGGCATGGCAGACGGCACGCCGCCTTATATCCGCGTGCTCGCGGCGAACGAGTGCGGCCGTGAGATCCTCCGCCTTGCAGAAGAAAAAGCAAGCGTCCCGATCATCACAAAGCCCGCCGCCGGGCGCAGCGCCTCGCAGGAGATCGAGCGTCTGATGGCGCTGACAGCCGAGGCGCACGACCTCTATGTGCTCGGAAGCCCTGTCACCGAGGAGCGCCGGGCCGGAAACGACTGGCGTCACAGCCCGATCATGCTGTAAAAATGATAGAAAGGGCGCGTTGCAAAATAGCGCGCAAAAGAAAAGCACCAGTTAGGTCCAAAAGGACTTGGCTGGTGCTCCTTTTTGCGTTAAGCTGTAAGTGTCATG
>ONEB01000008.1 GCA_900316745.1 uncultured Eubacteriales bacterium
GTTGATAGGCCGAAGGTGTAAGCGTGGTGACATGTTTAGCTGATCGGTACTAATAACCCGAGGGCTTGACCTACAAGAATTTGCAGGCAGCCTTGCAAAAATTCTTTCTCTGTTCAGTTTTGAAGGTGCAGATGAAACCTTGAGCACCATTAGCTCAGCTGGTAGAGCACCTGACTCTTAATCAGGGTGTCCAGGGTTCGAGTCCCTGATGGTGTACCACCCTTGTGGTGTGCCGCAAGGGTAAATAGTTGGTGTTTTTAACGGTGAGGGTCCACCCGTTCCCATTCCGAACACGGAAGTTAAGCTCACCAGTGCCGACAATACTTGTCTGGAGACGGACCGGGAGACCGGGAAGATAGGTCAATGCCAACACAGAAAACCACGGCTTATGCCGTGGTTTTTTGCTTTATATGATGAATGCCCTCCGGATCGACTTGATCCGGAGGGCGTTTCGTTTTGGATTCAGTTGACGAACAGGTGTCTGCGCTTGTCAAAGTAGATCTTGTTCACGACGATCATAATCACGTCGAATATGAGATACACGACGAGCTCGATCGTATTGTCATTGCCCATGAGATCCGAGAAAGAGAGAGAGGATAGGCTCCCACCGAGGTTGCTGAGGATCACATACACACAGATCAAATAGATCACCGGAAGGATGATGGACAGAGCGTAGACCCAGAGGTAGTGCGTCGGGCCGCTGCGACGGAACTTCGCCAGAGCAAACCGCGTATAGACGCAGTAGGCGGCGAACGCCAGCAGGGAGAGTCCGAACAGGATATCCACCGTGTGCAGCGACGGGACGAAGTTGTAAACGATCGAGGCGCCGCCCCGGTAGTGCGAGCCGGTGAGCATCGTGATGCCCGCGCCGACGAACACGACGGCGGACGCCCAGAGCTGGACCCAGATGATGAACTTATACCACGCCATGCCCTGATCGCTGACGACGACGGTCTGCCCGGGGACAGGCGCGGCGTTCTGATAGGACGAATAGGTCGGCTGCTGCGGCTGTGCGGCGGCCCTGCTCTGGATGTTGGAAACGGTTTGGCGGGCGGTCTCCTTCGCAGTGTTCATAACAGAGCGCAGGGTCTCTTTCGCTGCTCCGGAACCCGGGACGCGCGTTGCAGGGGCAGGCGCTTTCGCGCCGCAGTAGGCGCAGAACTTTGCGCCGGGCCGGATCTCCTCACCGCATTGGGAACAGAACATGGATTTGCCTCCTCTATTGAAATTGAATCATTTGTTTTCAAGCTTTTTGAGCGCAGCGCGGTGATCTTCAAGCTCGGAGTTGACGTCGTAGATGGAGTCTTCGAGATCACGAACGCGTTTTTGCAGCCGGTCGATCTCCTGCGCGCAGTCAGAGAGCCAGTCCTCGCTGGTTCTCTGCGCCGCCTTGCCGTCGGCATAGGCTTTAGCCGCAGCCTCCTGCGCGGCGTTGGTCTCGCTGAGCTTTGCTTCCGCGGCTTTCGAGGCGGCCAGCGCATCATCATAGGCTTTTACTTTGGCGGATGGCTCAGCCGTGAGCGCCTGCACAGCGGCAGGGAAAGCGTCAACCTGATCGGGGAGCGTAATCCCCGCCTGAGTCGCAGCCGGAAGCACGACCGCAGCATACCAGCTTTGGGCATCCGGCGCCTGCCCATCCTCCTCAGGCGCGATCCCGGGGAGTGCATCGGTCGTTCCAGCGGCAAACTGCTCATAAGCGGCTGCGTAGGATACGAACGGCTCGAGCGCCTCGAGCTGCTTTTTGCCCGCGTCGCTGCTTGCCACGGTCTGCTCCACGGTGTCGACCGCGGTTTCATAAGCCGCGAGCGCGGCAGAGTAGTCCATCTGTGTCTGCTCGGCGGCGGCGCGCAGCTGATCGAGCGACTGCTGTCCGGCAGCGGCGTTTTCGATGACGCCGGAATCGAGCTTTTTGCGGACTTCGTCGTATTCCGCCTGTTTCTTCTCCAGAAGCTCCAGCGCGTCGTCATAATCAGACTGCATCTGTTTGAGCTCCTCTTCCTCGCTGGAAATGAGCTTTTTCAGCTGGTCGATCTCGGCAGCCTGCTCCGCGCCGGCGCGGCGCGAGAGGGAAGCAACGAGAGAAACGACGCCGAAGATCAAAACTGCGGCGGCAACGCCAATACCCAGCCAGCGCAGCCAGGTGCGCGGACGGCGCTCCGGTGCGGTCTCCTCCACGGGACGCGGATCATTTTCATTCAGCATATACAGCGCTCCTTTCAAGGAGTATGAAGCATTTCTTAACTACTATTTTAGTAAAGGAGCGCGCGGTTGTCAACAAATTGCGCGGCAAAATGTTCAAAATCTCCGCAGCGGCAGATTGTTCGCAAAATTCATAAGACTGCGGATCCTGGACGGACGGATGCTGTCAATTCGCCGAAATTCAATATTTATTCATAATTTAGATTGACAAAGTACTGTGACACGGCGTATAGTGACCATATTGAACAAAGAGTGATAGAGGCGCGGATGCCATCAGTACGCTCCGATACCCGGCAGGAACCGGGGAGCGGAAAGGGACAGCCGCCGAAGTGTTCGCTTCGATTCCTGTCGGGCGGATGCTGGGTCGCCGGAGAACATCCGGCGGACTGTCGAGTACCTTACTCGGAGCGCTGTCATTGACATTCGATCTTTCTTGTCATGAACAGTCATTGCTCTGTTCATGACAATTTTTTTAGGAGGAATCCAAACCATGAACCGCAGAAACAGATTTCTGAGCGTCCTCGTTCTGGTCGTGCTCGTCGTGGCAATGCTCACGATGTCCGCCGGCGCTGTGGACGTGAACGACGACGGCGTCGCCACCGGAAGCAGCTTTGCGCTTTCGTTCTGGGCGCTCGTTCCCCCGATCGTTGCGATCGTGCTCGCGCTGATTACAAAGGAAGTGTATTCTTCCCTGTTCATCGGCGTGATGCTCGGCGCGCTCTTTGCCAACAACTTCGCGCCTGTCGGCTCGCTTGACACCGTGTTGGGTGAAGCCATCGTCCCCGCCATCACGGACCTTGCGGGCAACTTCCTCTTCCTCGTCATCCTCGGCATCCTGGTCGTGCTCATCAACCGCTCCGGCGGCAGCGCAGCCTTCGGCCGCTGGGCGGAGAAGAACATCAAGAGCCGCGCGGGCGTCATGCTTGCCACGTTCATTCTGGGCGTGTTCATTTTCGTGGACGACTACTTCAACTGCCTCACTGTCGGCTCGGTCATGCAGCCGATCTCCGACCGGCAGAAGATCTCCCGCTCGAAGCTGGCCTACCTCATTGACGCCACTGCCGCTCCGATCTGCATGATTGCGCCGGTCTCGTCCTGGGCCGCCGCCGTTGCGAGCTATGCCGAGGACGGCCAGGGCTTCGTCCTGTTCGTCAAGGCCATCCCCTACAACTTCTATTCTCTGCTGACGCTCGTGTTCGTCGTCGCCATCATCCTGATGAAGTTTGACTTCGGCCCGATGCGCCTGCACGAGATGAACGCCATCCTCAACAACGATCTCTACACCTCCGGCGACCGTGTGGACGTCGCGATGGAAAACGATACCGTGAACCCCCGCGGCAAGGTCATCGACCTGCTGTTCCCCGTGATCGTGCTGATCGTCTGCTGCTTCATCGGCCTGCTGTACGCCGGCGGCTACTATGAGGTCGGCGGTGACTTCTACCACCAGTTCCAGGGCGCTTTCTCCGAGACGGACGCCACGGTAGCGCTGCCCTGGGGCACGCTGATCACCCTCTTCGTGACCCTGATCTATTACTGGTGCCGCCGCCTGGTGAGCTTCAAGGAATCTATGAGCGCGATCCCGCAGGGCTTCATGAACATGGTTCCCGCCATCACGATCCTCGTGCTCGCCACGAGCCTGAAGAACGTGACGGGTCTGCTCGGCGCGAAGTACTTCGTCGCGGGGCTCACCCAGAGCGCTGCCGCGGGTCTGTTTAACTTCCTGCCCGCCATCATCTTCGTCATTGCCTGCGTGCTCAGCTTCTCCACCGGCACCAGCTGGGGCACCTTCGGCATCCTGATCCCGATCGTCGGCGCCGTGTTCGGCGATCCCAGCACCCAGCTTTACTACATCGGCATGTCCGCCTGCCTCGCCGGCGCGGTCTTCGGCGACCACTGCTCCCCGATCTCCGATACGACGATCATGGCTTCTGCCGGCGCGATGTGCAACCACGTCAACCACGTCTCCACGCAGCTGCCCTATGCCGCCACCGTCGGTGTGATCTGCTTCGTGAACTACATCATCGCGGGCTTCGTGCAGAACGCCGCGATCTCCATCGTGATCGGCGTCGTGCTCACGCTTGCGACCCTGTTCGTGATCCGCGCGATCGTCGGCAAGAACCCGACCGCTCCCGAGCAGAAGGCATAAAACCAACCCAAACCAAAACCGCCAGTCAAAACGACTGGCGGTTTTTTTCAGGAACGTACGAATTCCGAGAGGATGACGGCGAGGAGCACAGCGCAGATAAAGATCAGAGAGGCGCAGACCGCAATCGCAAGCCACCGCAGCAGTAAAGGGCGTATGCGCGCGAGCCCCGCGCGCTCCCAGATTTCAAGATAGTTCCCGAGGAAGAACGTCATGCCGAGCAGCCCGAGCGTGGCGAAGACACGGTGGATGCCCAGTTCCGCTACACCCGTGTGTTCGACCTGAAGCGTCATGCCGACCCAGACTGCAAACAGATACCACAGCGCCATGGGAAGCATGTACCCGATGCGCAGACTGCGAAAGCCCGGCGGCAGCCAGCGAATGAAGCGGCAGGACGAATTTGTTTTCGGCGCGTTGTCACCGGACTGGAAAAGCGAGGATAATTCTGCTACAATATCCGTGACGGAATCGTAGCGGTCAGCCGGATCCATGCGTGTACAGCGCTCAATGATGCGGTCATAGGGACGCGCACTCAGAGCGCTGCGCGAGAAGCCGCCGCGGGTCATCTCCGCCATCAGAACGCCGATGGCATACTGATCCGCGCGGGGGGAGGATTCGGCGAAGCCGTATTGCTCCGGCGCGGCGTAGCCCGCAGTGCCGATGAGTTCGGTATCCCGGTCTGACGCGCCTGTGAAGGGCTTGGCGGCGTTGAAATCCAGCAGCGTGAGCACGCCGTCATCCGAAACAAGGATGTTCGAGGGCTTGATATCGCGGTGGACGACAGGCGGCGTGCGCCCGTGCAGGCCGGCGACGATCTCGCAGAGCTGCTTTGCAAGCCCGGCGGCGACGGATTCCGGGAGCGGGCCGTTTTTTAGGAGCTCCGGGAGCGGCGTGCCGCTGATGTATTCCTCGATCACCGTGAGTCCCGTGCCGTCCTCCACGGCGGCATAGATGCGCGGTGTGTGCGCAGCCGGATGCGCCATAAGCGAGCGATACACGTCGAGATGGTACACGGAGGGGTGCTTTTCCACAGCAAGCCGTCCGGACTGCGTATGGCGCGTGAGCCAGACACCGTGCTGCTCGTCCAACACGCTGACGCGCTGATAGTACGACAGCGCGAGCTCTTCCTGCAGTGTCATGCAGTTCCCTCCTTTTTCCGATAATAGTTTCATTCTACCACAGACCGACAGAAAAAACGAGAGGTGCATGATGAAAACGACAGACGATCTCACACAGGTGCTTTTGAAGACCGAGACGGACGCGCTGGACGATGTCCTGCAGCGGGAGGATGCGAACCTGATCCACGGCGAGCATCCGTTTGCCGCCTACATGCGCGCACTGATCCGGCAAAAGGGGCTGCGCCAGCAGGACGTGTTCCTCGCGGCGGACGTGCCGGAGGGGTACGGCTACAAGCTGATCTCGGAGGAACGGCACACGCACCGGCGCGACACGATCCTGCGGCTGTGCTTTGCGGCGCGCTGCACGCTCGGCGAGACACAGCGTGTGCTGATGCTTCAAGGACTCTCGCCGCTGTATCCGCGCCTTGCGCGGGACGCGGCTCTGATCGTTGCGCTCAACCGGCGGATCTATGAGATCGGGGACGTGAACGCCTATCTCGCGCAGCACGGATTTGAAGAACTGGCGCCATGCGGAGAACCGTAAGGAAACCCGCTGCCACAAAGCGGTGGGAACGGAGGATGATAATAATTGTTATAATATAGGCGGACGCGGATTGCGCGTCCGCCATTTTTGGTATGTGGGAGGAAAGATATGAAAACGCTGAAGCTGATCCTCGGGATCCTGAGCATTGTGCTTGCTGCCATGGTGCTGTTCCAGTCGTGCGCGGCAGGGGTCGCCAACACGCTCTCGGACAACGGTGAGAGCGGAGGAACGGGCGGCTTTGCCTTAGCGCTCGGCATGATCGCGGGCGGCATCATCATGATTGCGACGCGCGCCTCGGAGAAGAAAGGCGGCAGCATCGCGGCACTGATCCTGTATGCGCTCGCTGCGCTGATCGGATTTGTGTCCGCGGGATCCTACGCGGATCTGAACATCTGGGCGGGGCTTTGCGCGGTGCTTGCGGTTATTAATTTCATCGCAATGCTTCTCATAAAGCGCGGTGCGGACAAATCGAAAGGAGAACAGAAGGAATGAAAAATTGGATTGCGCTGCTGCTCTCGGCGTTGATGCTGCTTTCGCTGACAGCGTGCGGCTCGGGCGGCACGGACAACAAGACGGCGGAGAAGCCCGGGGAAACGACTGCAGGCAGTCAGGAGACTGAGAAGATCGATATGAAGCAGCAGGAGCAAGAGGGCGACCTCGGCGATTACCACGTGAAGTTCGTGGACTTTACCCCGGCAAAGGACTATGAGGGCAAGGACGTCATCGTGGTGAACTGGGAGTTCACGAACAACAGCGAGGATACGACCAGCGCCGACGTAGCGGTGTACATCAAGGCGTTCCAGAACGGTGTCGAGCTCGATCCTGCCTACGTCGATCTGGACGGCGCGGACAACAGCATGAAGGACATCCGACCCGGTACGACGCTCGACATTCACACATCATTTGTTCTCGCGGACACGAGCACTGTGGAATTTGAGGCGACAGAGCTGATCTCTTTCTCGGATGACATGGTTGTCACGACCTATGCGTTTGAGGCGGAGTAATCGCGTCGAAACAAAAAAAGCTCCATTGCGGGTTTGCCGCAATGGAGCTTTTTTGATAGTGGACTCAATTGTTCGGAACCGTCCCGTGCCAGGTGACGCCGAGCATGGTGAAGTCGTCGAATTGCGGCGCATCGCCGACGAAAGCGTCCGCCGCCGCCTGCACGGCCTTGAGCAGCGCCTCGGGGGCGTCGGAATCGGCGCTCTCGAGCGTTTCGAGAATGCGCGGCACGCCGAACTGCTCATGCGCTGCATTCTCTGCCTCGGCGACGCCGTCTGTGTAAAGAAACAGCGTGGAGCCGGGGGAGAGCTGGATGGTGTGGTTGGTGTACCTGACGCCGTCCATCGCGCCGATGGCGAGACCGTGGCGGCTCTTGAGCGTGCGGAATGGCTCGCCGGGGTCGCGCAGGATCGGGTATTCGTGGCCAGCGTTCGCGGCGGTGAGTGTGCCGGTGGAGAGGTCGAGGATGCCGAGCCAGGTCGTGACAAACATGCACTCGTCGTTGCGCGAGCAGATCAGCTCGTTGACGCGCCGCAGCACCTCGGCAGGCGAATCCTGCAGCGCGGCATGGTCGTGGATCAGAATCATCGAGAGCATCATAAACAGCGCTGCCGGGATGCCCTTGCCCGAGACGTCCGCAATCACGAGCGCGAGGTGGTTTTCATCGAGCATAAAGAAATCATAGAAGTCGCCGCCGACTTCGCGCGCCGGCGTCATAACAGCGTAGAGGTCGAACTCCCTGCGGTTCGGGAACGGCGGGAAGACGCTCGGCAGCATGTCGTTCTGGATGCGCGTGGCGACGTCGAGCTCCGCGCCGATGCGCTCGGTCTCCGCCGTGACGCGCGTGAGGTCGTCGACATAGGTGCGCAGGGACTTTGTCATGCGGTTGAAGCTCATGGCGAGATCGCCGACCTCGTCGTTGTGCAGCACCTTTGCCTGCCAGTCGAGATTGCCGCCGGAGATGATCTCCACATCCTTCTGCAGCTCGGACAGCGGATGCGTGAGCTGCTTTGCAAAGTGATGCACGACGATGATCGCTGCGGCGATGATGCTCAGCAGAAGCGCAAGAAAATTCATCTGTGCATGCAAAATATCACGGTTGAGCCCGTCGAGCGGCTGGAGCACGCTGGCCTTCGGCGTGACGATGCAGAGCGTCCATCCGTTGGAGCGCACAGGGGAGTAGGCATAATACGAATCGTCAGTCGAAAGAGAAACGTCTGTTAAGCCGGAGCAGATGGCGACCTGTGTGCGCTTGTCTCCGTGCTCGCCGTCATTCAGCGAGCCGTTTTTGATGCCGCGCGTGTCGGCAATGACTTTCTCCGCGCTGTCGACGAGAAATGCGTAGGAGCCCTCGGGCAGGGACATGGAGAAAATGTCTTCCTGCAGATCGCTCACGCGGACGTCCATGGCAACGACAGCGGCAAAAACTCCGTCACGGTAGATGGGGCAGGAGCAGGTGATCATGTTGCCGCGCCCGTAAGAGTCGGAATAGACGCCGGTGAAAAAGAGCTTTCCGCTGTTGCGCGCGGCGGTGTACCACTCAGAGCCGTAATAGTCGAAGTATGCCTCGCTGCCGTCTTCGTTGGCGCCGAGCTGAGCGGTGTTGTTGTATGACAGCTGCAGACCGCTTTTTGTGACGACGTAGAGGTCGGTAATGGTTGCATCCTGACTGTCCATGATCGACTTGAACAGCACCTCAAGATTGCCGAGCAGAAGCATTTCGTCACGCACATCGTCGATCGTGACATTCTCGCTGACAAGATAGTGCTGCATGGAATAAACCCCGCCGTTGGCGATCATCGGCGGCAGCACCTCGTGCTGGTGATAGTGCTCGGGATTGTCGTACATATTCTCAGCGCTGCTGGCGAGCATGCGGATCGTATCAGAATAAAAGCTCAGCTCCGCGTCCGCCATGTCGGCCTTGCTGTCGACAATGTTGCGCAGCTGGGACTCCATCTGGGAGATCACGGCCGTGCGGCTCCGCTCGCGAATGCGCAGCATGGTTCCGACAGCGGCGGTGCTGGCAAGCAGAAGCGCCAGAACCACGATCGCGAGCACGATCTTATTCATTTGTCTCTGGATGGGACGCCTTTTTTCAGACATAAAAGCCTCCTGACGGCAAAGACGGAGATAAAACGAATTTAAGTAATTCATTTTATCATATTATCAGCTTTATTTCCATACCAAATATAGAAGCATAGTTGACATTGTTGACGGTTTTGGTACAATAAAGTCGGAAAGGAGAGGAGCACTCATGCTGCAAATCCATAATCTGACGAAACGATTCGGCGATAAGGTCGCTGTGGACGATCTCACGCTGCAGATCGCGCCCGGGGAGATCTACGGCTTTATCGGTCACAACGGCGCGGGCAAGACGACCACGCTGCGCTCTGTGGCGGGCATCCAGCAGTTTGACGCGGGCGAGATCCGCATCGCCGGCGTGTCCGTGACGGAGGATCCGATGACGTGCAAACGCATGATGGCCTATATCCCGGACAATCCGGATCTCTACGATTTCATGACCGGCATTCAGTTTTTAAACTTCATCGGGGACGTGTTCGCCGTGCCGCCCGAGCTGCGGCAGACGCGCATCCGCGACTATTCCGCGCGTTTTGAGCTGACGGACGATCTTGCGCAGCCGATCTCGGCCTACTCCCACGGCATGAAGCAGAAGCTTGCGATCATCTCAGCTTGGCTGCACCAGCCGAAGCTGATTCTGATGGATGAGCCGTTCGTGGGACTCGACCCGAAGGCCTCGCATCTGCTGAAAGAGATGATGCGCGAGCACTGTGACCTCGGCGGCGCGATTTTCTTCTCGACGCACGTGCTGGAGGTGGCGGAAAAGCTCTGCGACAAGGTCGCCATCATTCGCCACGGCGCGCTCGTGCGCTCCGGCACCATGGACGAGGTCAAGGGCGATGCGTCGCTGGAGGCAGTCTTCCTCGAACTGGAGGCGGAATAACATGATGGTGAAGCTTCTGCTGCGCAAGCAGCTCAGGGAGATCTTCCGCAGCTATTTCTTCAATCCCAAGACGAATCAGAAGCGCAGCGCGTTCTCGACGGCGCTGTGGTTCGTGTTCTTCGCTCTGATCATGGTCGGGCTGCTCGGCGGCATGTTTACCTTCCTCGCCGTCACGCTCGCAAAGCCGCTTGCGGCGGTCGATATGGGCTGGCTGTATTACGTGATCATGACGCTGCTCGCGATTTTGCTCGGCGTGTTCGGCAGCGTGTTCAACACGTATTCCGGGCTGTATCTGGCAAAGGACAACGACTTACTGCTGTCGCTGCCCATCGAGCCGCAGGCGATCATCGTCTCGCGGCTGCTGGGCGTGTATCTGATGGGGCTGATGTATTCCGCCGTGGTGCTGGTGCCCGCGGTCATCGTCGGCTGGATCTGTATGCCGCTCACGCCGATGCGCGTCGTCGGCGGGCTGATGCTCATCCTGCTCACGAGTGTGTTCATCCTGACGCTTTCCTGTCTGCTCGGCTGGGTGGTCGCGAAAATCAGCCTGAAGCTGAAGAATAAGAACGTCGTGGTCGTGATCCTGTCACTGGCGTTTATCGGGGCATATTATTTCTTCTACTTCAAAGCGTCGGAGGCCATTCAGGAGCTGATCGCAAACGCCGCGCTCTACGGCGGCGCGGTGAAGAACAAGGCGCATGTCCTCTATCTGCTCGGGCGCGTCGGCGAGGGCAATCTTGCCGCGATGGTGCTCTTTTTCGGCATCGTGGCGCTCATGGCCATGCTGCTCTGGCTGCTGCTGAGCCGGAGCTTCATCGGCATCGCGACCGCGACCGGCAAGACCGAACGCAGGGTCTACCGCGAGCGCGCCGTGAAGCCCAAAAGCGCGCAGGCGGCGCTGTATGAAAAGGAATACCGCCGCTTCCTCTCGAGCGCGAATTATATGCTCAATTGCGGCCTGTCCACGCTGTTCCTGCTGATCGGCGGCGCGGCGCTGATCTGGAAGGGCGAGGACTTTGTGCAGCTGCTCGGCATGGTGTTCGGAGGGGTTGAGGGCGGCGGCGCGGCGCTGCTGGCGTCGATTGTGTGCTTTGCTGCCTCGATGAACGACATGGCGGCGCCCTCCGTGTCGCTGGAGGGGAAGAACCTCTGGATCGCAAAATCCCTGCCCGTGACGTCGTGGGACTGCCTGAAGGCGAAGCTGAAGCTCCAGCTGCGGCTGACGACGATCCCGGCGCTCTTTTGCAGCGTGTGCGCGGCGAACGCGCTCTCGGGCAGCGCGGCGGAAACCGCCATGGTCGTGGCGGTGCCGGTGCTGTTCACGGTGCTGATGGCGTCCTTTGATCTGATGCTCGGTACGCTGCGGGCAAACGTCCGCTGGACGAATGAGATGGCGCCTGTCAAGCAGAGTCTCGCCGTGTTTCTCGCGCTCATGGGCGCGTGGGTGTTCGCGATCATACCGGGAGGGCTGTACTTGCTTATCAGCGACAAAATCGGCTTCGGATTGTATCTGGCGCTGCTGATTGCGGCCTACGGACTGCTCACGGTGCTGATCATTTTGTGGCTCAGAGGCCGCGGCGCAGAACGGTTTGAAATGCTGGATTGAAAAAAGGAGTCATTGCAGGACCCTGCAATGACTCCTTTTTTATAGATTCAGCAGCATCTGCACCGCTTCCGGGACGCCGTCGTGGTCACAGTCGGAAGTCGTGAACCGTGCGGCGCGGCGGATGGACCCCGGCGCGTTGCCCATGGCGACGGAGAGCGACGCTGCGCGCAGCATCGTGAGATCGTTTTCCGAATCGCCGATGGCGGCTGCCTCCTCGGGCCTGATGCCGAGCCGCGCGCACAGACGCAGCAGCGCCGCGCCCTTGTCGACGCCGCGGGCGACGATCTCGGTGTGGCCTTTCACATGCCCGGTGAACGTGATGCCCGGCACCTCTTTCAGCATTGCATGCACCGGCGTCCCGTCGAGCTTGCGCAGATACAGGACGTGCACCTTTGCCGGGTCTTCGCCGCGCGCGCGGACATAAGCCGCGAGATCCGGCGCGAAGAGGCTTTCGGCGTAGTCATGGAAAAAGGTGTGCCGGATGTTGTAGACTGCATCGTCACAGTCGACCACATCCTTCCCAACGGTGACGGAGGTGGGGAAGCCCATCGCGCGGATGCGCGAGAGGAGCTCTGCGGCGGTTTCGAGCGGGATGCTCCGCTCTTCGACGGCGCGGCCGGCTTCGAGATCGAAGATCGCAGCGCCGTTAGACGTGATGCACCAGCGGACGACGCCGCTCTCGCGCAGCGCCGCCGGAATGCCGAGCAGATTCCGCCCCGTCGAGACCGCGACGGTCACGCCCGCGTCGGCGGCTTTTTGCAGCGCCGCGAGGACGGACGGGCGCAGGATGTCCTCGTGGTCAAGACAGGTACCGTCCAGATCGACGGCGAGCAGCTTCATCATAAAGCCGAACCTCCCAGTGAGCCGAGATAGCCCTCAAGGATGAGACTTGCCGCGACCGCGTCCACACGCGCGCGGTGCTTTTTTTCTTTTCTGCCGTTTGCATGCAGGATCGCGTGCGCCTCCACGCTGCTGCGCCGCTCGTCCCAGAGTACGACGTCGAGCCCGGTCGCTTCGGTGAGACGCGCTGCAACCGCGCGGCTTTTTTCTGCGCGCGGCCCCTCGCTGCCGTCCATGTTTTTGGGCAGCCCGAGCACGAGCCTGCCGACCTCGTTTTCTTTCACGACGGCGGCAATCGCCTCGATCGCGCGGTCGAGGTTCCATTCATGCAGCGTCCACGCCCGCCCGACGAGCGTGCCCGTGAAGTCCGAAAGCGCCAGCCCGATCCGCTGGTCGCCGTAGTCAATGCCGAGGATACGCATAGTGATGCTCCTTTGATTGTTCATTCTGCATGGATTGTATCACAACTCCGCATACCGTTGCAACTGCGCTTGCAAAATTGAATTGCATCCGTTAGAATAGAGCACAATGATATTGCGTATTGTAAGGGATGATCCGCATGGAGGAGCTTCGGCTCTCGGCGAACGCGGTTTTGCCGGTATTTCTGATGATGGCGGCGGGGTATCTCGCGCGCTGTCTCGGCGTTCTGGAGCGCGGCGACGTGGGGAAGATGAACCGCGTGGCGTTCCGGGTGTTTCTGCCGTGTCTGCTGTTTTATAATGTCTATCGATCTGATCTGTCCTCGGCGGTGAACGGGACGCTGATCGCCTACGCGGTGCTGGGCGTGCTCACGGTGTTTGCCGCGGCGTATATCGTCGTGCTGCGCTTGGAACCTCTGAACGAGCGGCGCGGCGTCGTGATGCAGGGGATTTTTCGCAGCAACTACGTGATCCTGGGGCTTCCCATCGCGCAGGCGCTGCTGGGAGATCATGAGCTCGGCCCGGTGTCGGTGCTGATCGCGATCGTGGTGCCGATGTTCAATGTGCTCGCCGTGTTCGTCCTGGAGCGCTTTCGCGGCGGGAATGTCAAGCCCGGGGAGATCGCGGTGCAGGTGCTGAAAAATCCCCTCGTCGTGAGCTCGGCGCTCGGCATCGCTGTGCTCCTGCTGGGGATCCGGCTGCCGCCCATCCTTGAAAAAACCGTCTCCGGTCTCGGCACGATCGCAACGCCGCTGCAGCTGTTTCTGCTCGGCGCGTTCTTTCGCTTTGAGGGGCTGGGACGCTATGCCAGGGCGCTTACGGCCGTCACGACCGTGAAGCTCGTTGTTACGCCGGCGATCTTTCTCTCGCTGGCTGCCGTGCTCGGCTTTCGCGGCGTGGAGTTCGTGGCGCTGCTTGGCATCTTCGCCTCGCCTACGGCGGTGAACTCCTTCACCATGGCGCAGCAGATGGGCGGCGACGCGGAGCTGGCGGGCGATATCGTCGTGAGCACATCGGTGTTCAGCGCGCTGACGATGTTCGGATGGATCTTCCTTTTCAAGACGCTCGGCATTTTCTGAAAAAATGCTTGACTTTCGAAATTAGATTTGATACAATCTAATTGTAAAAAATCTTTTAGGAGGCCAAAGCTATGAGCAACATTTATGATTATTCCGTGAAAACCCCCGCCGGGGAGGAAGTTTCGCTTGAAAACTACAAGGGCAAGGTGTTCCTCGTCGTGAACACGGCGACCGGCTGCGGCTTCACTCCGCAGTACAAGGAGCTTGAGCAGATGTACGAGGCCTATCATGACCAGGGCTTCGACATCATCGACATCCCCTGCAACCAGTTCCGGGATCAGACCCCCGGCACGGACGAGGAGATCCACGAGTTCTGCACCCTGCACTACAACACGCAGTTTCCGCAGATGACCAAAAGCGAGGTCAACGGTGAAAACGCGCTGCCGCTCTATGGCTATCTGAAGCAGCAGCAGGGCTTCAAGGGCTTCGGCAAGGGCGCCAAGGCCATGGCGTTCGGCGCGATGATGAAAGCCATTGACAAGGATTATAAGAACAACCCCGATATCAAGTGGAACTTCACGAAGTTCCTCGTCGACCGCGAGGGCAATGTCGTCGAGCGCTTTGAGCCGACGCAGAGCATGGCGGACGTCGACAAGGCGGTCAAGGAACTGCTCTGATCCGAAATGAGCGGGGCGGGGAGGTCTCCCCGCCCTTTTCGTACAATAGGAGGTATCTTTATGCGGTATGATATTGCGATCATCGGCACGGGACCCGCGGGGCTCTCCGCCGCAATCACGGCGACGATCCGCAACAAGTCCGTGCTGCTGCTGGGCTCGAAGGATCTCAGCGTGAAAGTTACGAAAGCGCACGCCATCCAGAACTATCTCGGCCTGCCGAACATCAAGGGCGAAGATCTGGGCAGGGCCTATCAGGCGCACCTCGACCAGATGGGCATTTCCGTCACAGAAGACCGCATTCAGGCGGCGTATAATATGGGAGAATACTACGCGCTGCAGGGCGTCACGGAGATCTATGAGGCGAAAGCGCTCATTCTCGCCACCGGCATGGTGCCGGGAAAGCTCCTGCCGGGCGAGAGCCAGCTCCTCGGCCGCGGCGTGAGCTACTGCGCCACCTGTGACGCGCCGCTCTATCGCGGCAAGCGCGCCGCCGTCATCGGGTACAGTGAAAAAGAAGAGCACGAGGCGGCGTTCCTCGCGGAGGTCTGCAGCGAGGTCGCATACTTCCCGATGTACCGGGACGCGGGGAAGAGTCTGCCGGAGACCGTGCGCGTCATGACCGACCGCCCGACCGAGATCACCGAGGCCGAGGGACAGCGCCGCGTCGTCACGGAGGCGGGTCCGTTTGACTTCGACGGCGTGTTCATCCTGCGCGACAGCATTTCGCCCGGACAGCTCGTGCCGGGACTTCAGATCGAGAACAACCACGTTGCGGTCGACCGCACCATGGCGACGAACCTGCCCGGCTGCTTCGCCTGCGGCGACGTCGTCGGTCTGCCGTATCAGTATATCAAGTCCGCCGGAGAGGGCAATGTCGCGGCTTTGAGCGCTGCGGCGTATCTCGACCAAAAGAAATAAAAAAGACAGAAAGGCAATAGACTGTTATGGAAAACGCCACGAACGAGTTCGATCCCCTGCTGCTGGATAACCAGCTCTGCTTTCCGCTCTACGCCTGTTCGCGCAAGGTCGTGAACATGTATACGCCGTATTTTCAGCCTCTGGGCATCACCTACACGCAGTATATCGTGCTGCTGGTGCTGTGGGAGACGGACGGTGTCAGTGTGCGCGAGCTCGGGCAGCGCCTGTATCTCGACAGCGGCACACTCACGCCGCTGCTCAAAAAGATGGAGGAGGCGGGCTTCGTGACGCGCGAACGCAGCACGGAAGACGGCCGCGTTGTGCTTGTGCACCTGACGGAAAAGGGCAAGGCCCTGCGTCATGACGCAGAGCAGATCCCGCTGCGGCTCGGCGGCTGCCTGCCGCTCACCACCGAGGAAGCAAAGCTGCTCCACTCGCTGCTGCACCGGCTGCTCGAGGCGGATACGACGATGTAAGGAGGAAGCATATTATGGATCGCGGTAAAATCATTGTCCGCACCAGCGTGATCGGCATTCTTGCAAACGCGCTGCTTGCGGCGTTCAAGGCGTTTGTCGGCATCATCACGGGGTCGATCGCCGTCACGCTCGACGCGGTGAACAACTTAAGCGACGCCCTTTCGAGCGTCATCACCATTTTCGGCACGAAGATTGCCGGAAAGCGCCCGGACAAAAAGCATCCGCTCGGCCACGGGCGCGTGGAATATCTCACGGCGGCGATTATCTCCGTGATCGTGCTGTACGCGGGCGTCACGTCGCTGGGAGAATCGGTCAAAAAGATCATCCATCCCGAGACGCCGGAGTATACGACGGCGTCGCTGATCATCATCGCGGCCGCTGTCGTGGTGAAGATTCTGCTCGGACGCTATGTCAAGGGCGTGGGCGAGCGCGTGCAGTCGGATGCGCTCATCGCCTCCGGCACGGACGCGACGATGGACTCAGTGATCTCCCTCTCGACGCTCGTCGCGGCGGCAATTTTCCTGATCTGGGGGCTTTCGCTGGAGGCATGGCTCGGCGCGATCATCTCCCTTGTCATCATCAAAAGCGGCCTGGAGATGCTGCGCGGCGCGATTTCTACCATCCTCGGAGAGCGCGCCGACAGCGAGGTCTCCCGCGGCGTGAAAGAGATCATCAACACCTTTGAGCCCGTGTCCGGTGCGTATGACCTTCTGCTGCACAGCTATGGCCCGGACAAGACGCTCGGATCGGTACATATTGAGGTGCCCGACACAATGACAGCCGGAGAGCTCGACGTGCTCGAACGTGAGATTGTGGAGAAAGTTATGGACGAGACGGGCGTGATCCTCACAGGCATCAGCGTCTATTCCGTGAATACGACGAACGACGCCGTCGCCGCCCTGCACGAGGGCGTGCGCCGCATCGTGATGAGCCAGCCCTATGTGCTGCAGATGCACGGCTTCTTCGCAAACGAGGAGGCAAGAACGATGCAGTTTGACGTCGTGATCGACTTTGCGGCGCCCGATATGTCGGCAGCGCACGCCGCGGTCGTAAAGGCGGTTGCGGAGGCGTACCCGGACTATCAGCTCAACATTGCGCTGGATCAGGATCTCAGCGACTGACGCAGAAAACGAAAAAGCCACCGGACAAATCGTCCGGTGGCTTTTGCATTTAAAAACCTCGTAGAGTTTGCCGCTGCAGCGGCAAATAGAGTTTCGTCCGTTTTCCCCGCGCGGCTTCGCCGTGGGGAGGAAAACACTTCTCGCGGAGCGAAGGGAGCTGACAATCAAAAGCTTCGGCTTTTGAAGCCCAGATCCCGAAGCGCAGTGCATTTCTCTCCGGCAAAAACACAGTTTTTGCCGGGTTAAGACAATGTGATCTCAGAGATGCAGGTGTCGGCATAGGCGCTGCCGGGATAGACGGAGAGGATCGTGACTGTGATCGAGCTCGTCACACGATCGCCGCCGAATGAGATCGACTGCATGCCCGTCGCGTCCGCAAGATCGGCTTCGAGACTTGTGCCGTCGGAGAACGTGACGCGCACGCGCGCCGGGCGGCTGTTTTTGTAAAAGAGGCTGTCGGACTTTTGATAGCCTGCCCAGATCTGCATCCCGCTCACATGGCAGTCAGACCCGAGATCCAGCTTCAGCCATTCGCCCTCGCCGTTGCCGCCCGCGCCCTCGACCCACGCCGTGGCGCTGCTGCCGTCCATGGCGAGATGGGGGCTGTGGTCGTGCCCCGCCTCCTGCAGCGCGGAGCTCGCGGAGAGGGAGATGCTGCGCGGCGTCTCCGGCTCGGCAGCCGCCTTGGCTTCTCCGGTCACGGCGAGAATGGAATAGTCGTTTCTGTCGATGGTGATCGTGCCCTCATCGGCGCTTTCACCGACCTGCTCATAGGTGAGAAGCAGATCGCCTTCGTCGGTGAAGCGGATGTCGTACGGCCAGATATAGCCGTCTTTGAGCTGCGCGATGCACTTGACCGTTTCGCCGTCTTTGTTCACGACAAACAGATCCGGGCCGAAATAGCCGCAGAGATAGATCGTGCCGTCTTCGTCAAAGGTGTAGCCCCCGAGCGCGCCGGAGAATTCCGTGTTGCGCCAGACCTCAGAGCCGTCTGTCAGGTCGAGTGCGACCACGTCGCCGTCCTCAATGTAGCAATAATGATCGCCGATGATGGCGAGCTCCTGCACGCGGTCGAGCTGCGAGATCCCGTAGGCGTCGGTCTCGACCGTCCAGAGTTCGTCGCCCTTGTCGTCCTTACCGGTAATGACGGCGTACTCCTTGTCGCCGTCGGCCTCGTGCGAAAAGGAGACGGAACCGGCGGGTGTTTTCTTCGCTTCGGTCTGCTCGGTCTTCTCGCCGTGATCGGTGTCGTCATCCGGTTTGTCTGCGTCGCGCAGCACGAACCACCAGAGCGCCGCGCCCGCGAGCAGCAGCACGATCAGGGTGATCAGAATGATCGGAAGCGCCCTGGATTTCTTTTCCTGCGGCGGCTGGGACGCCGGGGCCGGGCGCGGTACCGGCGCCGCGCCCGGGACGGGCTTGCCGCAGGCGGTGCAGAAGCGCACGCCGGGTTTCAGTTCCTTGCCGCAGCCAGTGCAAAAAGCCATTGCAATTCCTCCTTAGAAGTTGGCCGAATAGACGTGCTCCGCAAGCGGCGCGGTGCCGAAGTCCACGATGATCCAGCCGGAGCCCTGCGTGAGCGGCTGGTCGAGAAGACGGGCGTTGAGCGTTTTGGCAAAGCTGTACGGGTGGCCGTATGCGGCGGTGCCTTTGGTGCTCAGGAAGTTGATGTAGCACTCCTCGCTCGTTCCGGGCGCGGTGCGCAGGCCGCCGAGGAAGGCTGTCCATTTGTGCTCGGTGTCGTATTCAAAGCGATCCTGCACCCAGAGCGTGTAGGAGCCGTTGTCCGAGGATACGGTGTTCAGCGCAAAATTCTCATAGCCGCCCTGGTCCTGCCAGATGAGCGCGAGACCGCCGTCGATGCCGAAGCTGCCCTCGTCGGCGTAGCGGCGCAGGAGCACGAGCTTGCCGCGCGCTTCATCGAGCGTCGGCATCTCGTCGGTCAGGAGCCACATGTCGGCGTCGCGGTGGATATAATCGCGCAGCAGCGTCTGGAAGTCCGCGACGCGCTCATCCCCATGCTCCTGCTTCACGGCGAAGAGCACGGTCTCGGTCGGGTGTTCGCGCAGGAACGCGTAGCACTGTTCGAGCACATCCTCGAGATAGAGGGACGGCGACCACGGCATGGCGCCGGTCTTGCAGGAGGTGAAGCCGTGCATGAGCTTTAAGCGGCTGCCGTCCGCGCCGAGGCGGATATCGAGATAGCGGAAGCCCGCGTCGAGCTGGGCGCGGATGTCCTTCGTCTGGCATTTGGAAAAGAACCCAAGCTGCACGTATTGCGTGGCGCTGTCGTGCGTGCCGGGGATGGCGAGCTCGCTGAGCGTCAGGCTGCCGTCGATCTGCGCCATCCAGTCGGCGGAGCCGGAGACGGTCTCGCCGCTGTCACGCTCCGTGAGCGGGATGATCCACATCACGAGCGCGGCGAGCACAAGCAGCGCCAAAAGCGCAAGGAGGATGCGCAGCAGTGTGCGCGCAGGGGAGCGTTTGCGTTTTGTTTGCGTCATGGTCATTCTCCTTGTGGGTCACAGAGATGGTCATAGTTCGTCGGGCGCGGTAAACCAGCCGCCCGACTCGGGCGCTTTCGGCGCCGGTGCCGGAGGCGGAACGGAGCCGCGCTCACGCCGCCGCGTCAGCACGGCGTCCCGGCTCGCTGCCGCAATGAAAACGCCGGTGTCGGTCAGCGCGTCCGGCGAGACGGCGCCGGTGCCGCAGGGGTCGAGGTCGATGTAATTGCCGAGCGTGCGAAACGCCTCTTCCAGCGAGCAGCGTTCCTCCGGCTCGCAGGCGAGCATGCGCTGGAGCATACGGCGCAGCGGCTCGTCGAGATAGGGCGCGACTGTGAGCGGCTGCCCGTCCAGCACAGCCTCGTGCGCGTAGTAGTATTCCTCATTATCAAAGTCCGGGAGCTTGCCCGCCAGATACTGGTGGAACAGCAGCCCCAGACTGAACACGTCCATTGCGCAGGTCAGGCGCACCTCCTCGCCGCACAAAAACCGGCAGGCCTCCGGCGCGAGATAGACCTGGTCGCCGCCGAGCTCGTCCTCGGTCTCGGGCGGCGTGTCCTCAAAGAAGCTTGCGTCGAAGTCGATGAGCTTGGTCGTGAGGTTGCCGTTTGGCGCGGGGCAGAGGATGATGTTCGTCTCCTTGATGTCGGAGTGGACGATGTGGAGCCGGTGCAGGCGCAGCACCGTGTGCGCCATCGAGCGGCACAGCAGCGCGCGGCGGTGCAGCGGCTGCTTCACCACGTCGGAAAACGGGATCTGCGCCTTGATGATGCGCGGCGTCACGACATAGTAGTGCGAGCCGTGGCGGAAAAAGTCCACAATGCGCACGGCGTTGCCGTCCGAGCCGTTGGCAATGGCGGCGTAGAGCCGCTTGCGCTGCTGCTCAAACGCGCGGCACTCGCGGATGCGCCGCTCGCGCAGCGTGTCCGAGAGCCCGGGATCGGTGGGGTAGATGGGATCCATGAACTCCTTGAAGAAGTATTGCTTGCCGCCGCGCTCGGCGATCGTCCAGCGGGAGAAGCCCGCGTCGCGGTTCTGCAGCGGCTGCAGGAGACGGTAGCCGTGGATATACAGTTGTTCAGCCATCTTCACCGTCTCCTTTGTCCGTGAGATACCGCTCGTAGCTGCGGCGGTAGTTGGCCCAGAGCGCGGATTGCAGCGCGTCGGTGCGCCCTGCGTGCAGCGGTCGCACATAGTCGCGCTCCAGCGTCTGCACGCGCGGCGCGAAGGTCCGGCGCAGCGTGTCAAAGTCGCCGAAATAAAAGCTCATCAGCGCAAGCGTGAAGTCGTCGCCCGCCACCTCGGCGAGGATGGCCTTCAGGCGCGCGGCAAAGAGCGCGGGCGTGGCGGCGTCGCGCAGCACGCGCAGCAGCAGCCATTCAAACTCCATCGGCGTGCGGATGTAGCCGAACACACCGTCGGTCGCGGCAAAGATCACGCCGGGATGTGTCAGGATGATGCGCTTGTGGTGCAGGGTGTAGGCGCCGTCTGCGGCAATCACGTTCGTGAGCGCGCCGTCGTGCGTCAGGTTCGACAGGGCGTCCTCGCCGTCGAGGTCGTCCTCGGTGAGCTGCTGAAGCCCCTTCTCATCGATGAGATAGACGCGCGAGTCGCCCGCCCAAATGAGATCGGCGGTGATGCCGTTTCCTTCGCGCCGCGCCAGGACGATGGCGGCGGTGGTGGGAAAGTCGCGCACCATTGTGCCGCGCACGCGCAGCGTCTGCCGGCCCTGCGCCTTTACGACGGCGAGCGCGGCGTCGAGTCGTTCGCGCAGCGTTCGGCAGAGAACGTCGGGGTCGGAAAGAGCTGCTTCCGGCAGTGCGCGGTACCAGTCGCAGGCAGCGCCCGAGGCGGCGCGGGCGGCGAGATACGCACCCGTGTGCCCGCCGAGATCGGCGTAGGTGCGCGCACCCAGTCCGCCGCAGCCGTCGAACACGCCGAGCATCGCCGAGTCTGTGCCGAGCGCGCGCGTAAAACTGTCCTCACCGCCGGAGGGCGTCACGCCCTGCTCAACGAGCAGCATCGTGTCGAGCGCGCTGTAAAACGCGCGGTTGAGATTCTGTGCCGCCACGGTCAGATCGAATTGCAGATGGCGCTGAGGATCTGCTCATAGTCGCAGTCCTCAAGACCAGAGCCCGCCTCAGACTCATACTGGATGACGTTGTTCCAGTTGTCGCTGATGGTGTTCCAGCCCGGCTTGTCGGGGGCGAAGATGATCAGACGCTTGGCGCTCTCGTCCATCACGCCGGGGCAGGACTTGCTGCCCCACCATGCGGTGAGCTCGTTGAAGTCTTTCGCCATGCCCCTGGGGTAGTTCGGCGCGGCCTTTCCGAAACCGAGCTCATGCGTTCCCTCGTCCGACCAGACGACGATCACATGGCGGCGCTTCGGCGCGGCGCTGCTCCAGTCGGAGCGCATCGCGAAGGCGAGCGCCTCGAGACCGTCCTCAGGATCGTCGCCGCCGCCGTCGGCCTTGATGGAGTTGATGCAGGCGCGGAATTCCTCCGCCTGCTCGGGGAGGTTGAAGAAGCCCGTCACCAGCATGGCCTTCTCGCGGTCATAATAGTAATCGCGAAATGCCACGATGCGGATGCGCAGCGCGGCGACACGCTTGTGCTTGCGGTCCATCTCTGCCTTGAAGTCCTGATAGAAATTCAAAGCGTTGTTCTTTACGGTGTCGAGGATATGATCCATACTCATTGTCGCGTCGATGCAGAACACGAGATCGACGCCGTAGTCCATCCGATAGTTGTTCGCCATGTGTATACCTCCGTAATCATTGTAGTCGTTCAGGGATTTGCGCCGCTGCCGTTGGAGAAAACGCCCGGGAGGGCTGTCTCATCGGCGGGCGCTGCTTCCTCGGTCGGTTCGCTGCGGCGTGTCTCCGGCTCCGGCGCGGGGCGCAGGAGCAGCCAGAGCGTCATGGCAGCTGAGAGGATCAGCAGGATGCTGAGCGCGATGATTACGCCCAGAAGCCGCCGTTCGCGCCGTTCGCGCTTTGCAATCTGCGCGCGCAGGGCGTCGCGCTGGGCAATCAGACGCTCATCGGGCATGGGCTGCTGCGGCGCGGGCGCGCCGTGCTCGGTGAGTCCCCAGAAGCCGCCGCAGTATTCCGCTGTGTCGGCGCTCTCGCCGCAGGCAGGGCAGCGCTCGGCGCCCGGCGGGAGCGCGCGGCCGCATTTTAAGCAGAACATCAGCCCACCCCCACAGAGCGGTCCCAGAGACAGACGCCGCAGTGCGTCTGTTCGGGCTCGTTTTCACATGCGCAGTTCGGGCAGACCCACCAGCCGCCGCGCAGACCGGGATATGTATAGATGCTCGGTTCCGGCGGCACCACGGGGCGCGTCGGCACAGGCGGCGTGATCGGAGCGGCGGGGTGCACCGGCGCGGAAACGGTCGGCGCGGGTTCGGGCATGTCGTCTTCGTCGTCGCGGCGAAGGACGGAACGCACGATCAGCCATGCGAGCGCAAGCACGATGATCACGCCTCCGATCAGCATCAGACGTAAGGTGCTCGGCGTCACGGCGACACCTCCCTTTCTCGTTTTCAAGGTTGTTTTCAAGGTTATGGAAATATTATAGCACGCGCCCGGTGCGATTACAAGAAAGCGCAGCCGTTTTGGGCGTGTGAAAAAAGCGTTGCAAATACTTTTACGATTTAGTATACTGTCGCTTATGGAAAGCGAGGAAAGCGCATGAACAAACGTTCCCATATCTTCATGCTGCTGCTTGCGTCGGTGCTCTGGGGTACGACGTTTGTGGCGCAGCGCATCGGCGCGGATCACGTCGGCGCGTATACCTATCTTGCCGGACGCAGCTGGATCGCCGTAGTATTCCTGACGCCGATCGTGCACGCGTTCGACCGGTTTCACGATCGGCGCGGCACGGACAACCGCCGCCCGCGCAGCGCGGCAGACCGGAAAAAGCTGATTGCCGCCGGAATCGCGGCGGGCGTTGCGCTGTGCGCCGCGAGCGCTGCGCAGCAGATCGGCGTGGCGTATACGACGGCCTCGAAAGCGGGCTTCATCACGGCGCTGTATGTCGTGCTCGTCCCGGTTTTGAGCATCTTCATCGGCAAGCGCCCCTCGGCGCATATCTGGGCGTGCGTGGTGCTGGCGCTCGTGGGCATGTATCTATTGTGCATCACGGGCGAAGAGCTGAAGCTGCAGCTCGGCGACGCGTATGAGCTTGCCTGCGCGCTGCTGTTTGCGGTCCAGATCCTTGTGGTGTATCACTTCAGCCCGCTGGTGGACGGCGTACGCCTGTCGCGGATGCAGTTTCTTGTGGTCGCGGTGCTCTCGACCGCACTGATGCTGTTATTTGAGACGCCGACGTGGGCGGACGTCCGGGCGGCCCTGCCCGCCATTGCGTATGCCGGCATTTTCTCCAGCGGCATCGCCTATACGCTCCAGATCCTCGGACAGGCGAACGTGAACCCCACGGTCGCAAGTCTTGTGATGAGCCTGGAGAGCGTGTTTTCGGCGCTCTCAGGCTGGCTGATCCTCGGCGAGCGGCTCTCGCCCCGTGAGCTTCTCGGCAGCGCGCTCATGTTCGCCGCCATTGTGCTGGCGCAGGTGGAGTTCAGACCAAAACGGTCATAAAGCAAAAGCCTCACCCATCAGGGTGAGGCTTTTTACTTGAGTAATACTATCTTTGTCCTTTTTCGTACGGGATGCCCTCGGCCTTCGGGGCGCGGGATTGACGCGACGTAAACGCCAGCACGATCAGGGAGATGATGTACGGCAGCATGTTGTACACCGAGCCCGGGATGTGCAGGTTCACGAGGAAGTCGAAGCCGAAGTACACGTTCGACAGCGCGCGGAACAATCCGAACAGCAGCGCCGCGAGCGCGATGCGCGTCGGCTTCCACTGACCGAAGATCATGACCGCCAGCGCGAGGAAGCCGAAGCCGGCGACGCCGTTTTCAAACTTCCACTCGGACACGCCCGCGAGGATGTAGCAGATGCCGCCGAGTCCGCCGAGCGCGCCGGAGATCAGCACGCCCGCCCAGCGCATCTTGTAGACGTTGATGCCCACGGAGTCCGCCGCCTGCGGGTGCTCGCCGCAGGCCATCATGCGCAGACCGAACTTGGTCTTGTAGAGCGTGACATAGGCGAAGATGAGCGCGGCGATCGCGATGAGCATGAACCAGTTGAACTCAAACCCGCCGATGTTGACGAGAAACGCCTTCTTCGGGGAGACGTACTGGATCGTGGAGGACACGTCGTCGGGGTTCGCGGCGGTGTTGATCGCCTTGACGATGACCGTCGCCATGGCGACACCGAGCATGTTCAGCGCGGTGCCGACGATGGTCTGGTCCGCCTTGAAGTTGATGGAGGCGACGGCGAGCAGCGCGCTGTAGGCTACGCCCAGCACGACGCTCCCGAGCAGCGTGCACACGACGATTACGAAGGCCGACGTGCCCGCCGGGAGATAGCGCATCACGAGCGCGCCGCCGAGCGCGCCGATGACCATGATGCCCTCAAGCCCGAGGTTGATGACGCCGGAGTGCTCCGAGAAGCAGCCGCCCAGCGCGACCAGCAGCAGGACAGAGGCAAAGATCAGCGTGTATTGAATGAGCAGCAGCATTATGCCTCGCCTCCTTTCCCGGTCTTGGCGCGCGCCTGTTTTTCACGATACTCGCGCTCCTCGCGCCTGTTGATGGCGTTCGTCATGGCGTGCTTCATGAACAGCACGAAGCCGCACAGATAGATGATGATCGAGGAGATCAGGCTCGAGATCTGCGGGCTGTAGAGCTTCAGATCCAGATGGCTGCCGCCCTCGGTGATGTGCTGGATGAAGAACGAGGAGAAGATCGTGCCGATCGGGTTCAGACCGCCGAGGAACGTCGCAGCGATGCCGTTGAAGCCCATGTTCGGAACCGACGAGGCCGTGCAGGTCCACTGCTCGTGGCCCGTCTGGTAAAAGAGCGAGCCGCCCAGACCCGCCAGCGCGCCCGCGAGCACCAGCGTGAGGATGATGTTGCGGTGCTCCGCCATACCGGCGTACTTCGCCGCGTTGCGGTTGAAGCCCGTGGCCTTGAGCTCGTAGCCGAGCTTCGTCTTCTCGAGCACGACCCAGACGAGGATCGCGAGGAGAATCGAGAGCGGCACGGCGAGCGTGACAAACTTGTTGCCGAAGAGCTTGTCCAGCCCCAGCGAGGGGAGGATCGCGGCGCGGCCCGCGCTGAACATGTCGCGCGTGTGGTTGCCGCCGGTCTCCTGGACGTTCGAGAGGATCATGTTCGCGGTGTAGAGGCCGATCCAGTTGAGCATGATGCCGGAGATGACCTCGTTGACGTTGCAGTAGGACTTCAGAAGGCCCACGACCGCGCCGAACACCGCGCCCGCGACGATCGCAAACAGCATGCACGGAAGCCAGCTCCAGCCCCACGCGAGCGCCGCGTACAGGCAGGCGCAGGAGCCCGCGACGTACTGTCCGGCGACGCCGATGTTGAACAGGCCGACCTTGTAGGCAAAGAGCACCGACAGCGCGCACATCAAAAGCGGCGCGGTCTTGATGAGCGTCGTGCCGAAGTACTTGAACTGCGCCTGCGGACGGTTGTAGTTGAAGAAGTTCTTGACGATGTTCAGGATCGCCTCGCCGGCGCCGGCGGGGTTGATGAACAAAAGCACGATATAGCCGATGAAGAGGCCCAGCAAAATGCAGATCAGGGAGGCGAGCAGGGACTGCACGGCGTTGTTTTTCAGAAGCTTTCTCATTTCGCCACCTCGTCTCTCTTCGCGCCCGCCATGTACAGGCCGAGCTCCTCCTGCGTGGTTTTCTTCGGGTCGAGCTCGCCGACGATCTCACCCTCGTACATCACGAGGATGCGGTCGGGCACGTCCATGACCTCGTCGAGCTCGAGCGACACCAGCAGCACCGCCTTGCCGGCGTCGCGCTGGGCGATGAGCTGCTTGTGGACGGACTCGATCGCGCCGACGTCCAGACCGCGCGTGGGCTGCACGGCCAGCAGCAGCTGCGGATCGCGGTCGATCTCGCGGGCGATGATCGCCTTCTGCTGGTTGCCGCCGGACATGGCGCGCGCCGTCGTCACGGGGCCCTGTCCGGAGCGAACGTCGTATTCCTCGATCAGGCGCTCGGCGTATTCGCGGATCTCTTTGCGCTTCAAAAAGCCCGCCTTGTCCGTGAACTGCGGCTCAAAGTAGCGCTGGAGGACGATGTTGTATTCCAGCGAGTAGTCCAGCACGAGACCGTGCTTGTGGCGGTCCTCCGGGATGTGGCTCATGCCGGACACGGAGCGCTTGCGGATCGGCATGCGCGTGATGTCCCTGCCGCACATCTCGATCTTGCCGGACTTGAGCGGCTCCAGTCCGCTCAGACCGTAGACCAGCTCTGTCTGGCCGTTGCCGTCGATGCCCGCGATGCAGACGATCTCGCCCGCGCGCACCTGGAACGACACGTTCTTCACGGCGTCGTTCTTGTGGACCTTCGAGGCCACGGTCATGTTCTCCACGTTCAGAATCACGTCGCCGGGCTCGGCGGGCTTTTTCTCGACGTGGAAGTTCACGCTGCGGCCGACCATCATGGCCGAGAGATCCTCCATGGTGGTGTTCTTCGTCTCGACCGTGCCGATGTACTTGCCCTTGCGCAGCACGGTGCAGCGGTCGGCGACCGCCATGATCTCCGCGAGCTTGTGGGAGATGAAGAGGATGCTCTTGCCCTCCTTGGCGAGATTCTTCATGATCGCCATCAGCTCGTCGATCTCCTGCGGCGTGAGCACGGCGGTGGGCTCGTCGAAAATCAGGATCTCGTTTTCGCGGTAGAGCATCTTCAGGATCTCGGTGCGCTGCTGCATGCCGACGGTGATGTCCTCGATCTTCGCGTCGGGGTCGATCTGCAGGCCGTAGCGTTCGGAGAGCTCCAGCACCTTCTCGCGCGCCTCCTTCTT
Source organism: uncultured Eubacteriales bacterium (assembly GCA_900316745.1). Taxonomy (GTDB): domain Bacteria; phylum Bacillota; class Clostridia; order Oscillospirales; family Oscillospiraceae; genus CAG-103. The sequence continues at coordinate 27,460 of ONEB01000008.1, forward strand.
CTGCAGGAAGCCGTGCTTGTTCGGCTCCACGCCGAGGATGATGTTGTCGAGCACCGTGAAGCACTCGACCAGCTTGAAGTGCTGGTGCACCATGCCGATGCCGAGGTCGTTTGCGTCGTTCGGGTCCTTGATCGTGACGACCTTGCCGTCTTTTTTAATGACGCCCTCCTCCGCCTGATACAGACCGAACAGGACGCTCATCAGCGTGGACTTGCCCGCGCCGTTCTCGCCGAGCAGCGCGTGGATCTCGCCCTTTTTCAGCTGCAGGGTGATGTTGTCGTTCGCGATGATGCCGGGGAACCGCTTGGTGATGTTCAGCATCTCAATCGCGTATGGTGTTCCCAAGTCTCATGCCCTCCTTTCGGATTATGCCGCGCAAACCGGACGCGCGGGCACATATATGATTATTATACAATACGCGCCACTGCAAAGTAAAGGGAAATTGTCGGAAACGCAGACATTTTGCCGGATGAAGGTATTTTTGCGCAGCAAAAAAAGACTGCCGCTTTCGCAGCAGTCTTTTTGATTGGAATCGGCTTACTTGATGTTGCCGAGCCAGGAGACCTGGCAGGCGGTGGTTTCGGGCTCGGAGTCGATGCTGTCGGAGACCTTGATCTTGCCGTCGAACATATCCTTGACGAGGGCGTTGTAATCGTCAACAGAGAAGCTGTCGGACCACTGCGTGCCGTCGCCGGTCGGGATGCCGACGTAGTTCAGGGACGGATCATCGCCGGAGACGAGACCCAGGGACTCGACCTTGCCGCCGAACTTCGTCCAGTTGTTGTTGAGGACGGTCTCGGTGAGCATGGTATCGACCGTGGCGGCCAGACCCTTCATCGCGGAGGTGACGGTCAGACCCTTGACCTCGGCGTATTTCTCGATGACACCGGCCTGATCGACGTCAACGCCGATGACCTTCGCGCCGTCGACCTTCTTGGCAGCGTCAACCGCGGAGGTGAAGATGCCGCCGCCGCAGGCGAAGACGACCTGCGTGCCATCAGCATACCAGGTGTCCATGGCGGCGGTGATGTCCGCGTCGCCGAAGAACTGGTTGCCGTAGGCGTACTTCATGGAGACGGTCTTTTCAAGCTTGGCAGCAGCCGCGTCGCAGCCCTGCACGAAGCCGTAGCCGTAGCGCTGCACGGCGGGAACGGCCATGCCGCCGAGGAAGCCGAGCTTCTCATAGCCGAGCATGACGGCTGCGTAGCCAGCCATGTAGCCGCAGAGCTCTTCCTTGTAGACGGCGCTGTAGACGTTGTCGGAGATGTGGGGCTCGTTGTCGGGATCGAGCAGCTCGTCGGTCGGGTTGCCGTCAGCGTCGGTCTTGTAGAAAGCGCTGGTGATGTCGTACTCGGAGACGTCGAGCGCGATGAACTTCACATCGGGATACTCGTCCTGCACGGCAGCGATCGTGCCGGCGAAGGCGAAGCCGGGCATGACGATGACGTTGTAGCCCTCGTCAACGGCCTTCTCCACCATGGCCACGCGGTCGGCGGTGCTGTCGCCGGCGGGCTTGTAGTAGGTGAAGTCGATGTCGTTCTTTTCGCAGAACGCCTTGCTGGCCTCATAGGTGGTCTGGTTGAAGGACTGGTCGGTGATATCGCCGTAGTCGGTGATCATGGCGACTCTGTAGCCTTCGGCCTCAGCGGCGTCGCCGCCGTCGGCGGACTCGCCGCCCTTGTTGCCGCAGGCGGCCAGCGCGAACACCATCACCAGCGCGAGAAGCAGTGCGATGTACTTTTTCATACTGTGTTCCTCCATTTTCAAATTTGTCCAAAGGACATATTTTGCGTAATTTGTCGCTTTACGCTCCTAAGAGTATAACATATCTGCGTAAAACTGGCAATAAGAATGCTTTCTGAATTGTGAAATTTATCAATTATTCACAATTCATGTCTGCGTCGACGTATGCTCAGAGCTGCGCCATCTTCACCGCCGTGTCGAGGGCGATCGTGATCATCTGGCGCATGGAGCTCTGGCGCTCTGCGCTCGTGAGCTCCTCGGGCTTGTAGAAGTGATCTGAAATCGTGAAGATGCCGAGGGCGCGCTTGCCCGCGCGGGCGGCGTTCATGTAGAGACCGGCCGCCTCCATCTCGACGGCGAGAACGCCCATCTTCTTCCATTGTTCGGGACCGTCGTTGCCGTCGTTGTAGAAGTTGTCGGCGGACAGGACGTTGCCGACGTGCAGATCCACGCCGTTGTCCTTTGCGGCCTCGACGGCCTTGCTGAGGAGCGTGAAGTCGCAGATGGGAGCAAAGGTGCCGTTGATGTTGAACTGGTGCGCGAAGTTGGAGTCTGTGCAGGCGCCCTGACCCGCGACGACGTCCATCAGATTCAGGTCATCGTGCAGCGCGCCCGCGCTGCCGACGCGGATGATGTTGTCCACCTCGAAGAAGTTAAACAGCTCCCAGCTGTAAATGCCGATCGAGGGGATGCCCATGCCGGAGGCCATCACGGAGACCGGGACGCCTTTCCAGGTGCCGGTGTAGCCCTGCACGCCGCGCACGTCGTTCACGAGCACGGGATTTTCCAGAAACGTCTCGGCGATCCACTTCGAGCGCAGCGGGTCGCCCGGCATGAGAACGGTCTTGGCAAAGTCGCCGACCTTGGCGGCGATATGGGGAGTGGGAACAGGCATGATTCGTTCCTCCTTTGTATTTGATAATATTATGATACAAATAACCCGGAACCGCTGTCAAGCGATTCCGGGTAATTTTTTTCAGTCCTCCCAAAACAGCTCGTCGAGCGTTTTGCCGAGCGCCTTGCAAATGGCGACGCAGAGGTTGATCGTGGGGTTGTAGTCACCCTTTTCGATGGCGGAGATCGTCTGGCGCGACACGCCGACGCGCTCCGCGAGCTGCTGCTGCGAGAGGTCGAGCCCCGCACGGGCGGCCTTCAGGCGGAGATTCTTCATTCGTCATCGTCCTCCTTCGGCTTTTGCACAGCCTTCACAATGATCGCGAGCAGCACGATGGCGAACACCGCTGCGCAGATGATCGGCAGCACACGCATCGTGAGCACGCCGTCCTGAATGAGGCCGCCCTCACGGATGTTGCCGACAGCGTTCACGATCTGGGAGAAGATGACCGCGGCGTAGAGGATGATATAGCTCTTCGGGCGGTTTTTCGCCGTGAAGAAGGCGTCGCGCGCGATGCTCTCCACCGCAAAGGCCACGATGCCCACGAACATGGCGATCAGCGCGCTCACGCCGTCAGCCATCAGCGGACGCTCCACCATCACGACGGCGATCCCGTACAGCGCCGAGAAGATCATCACCGCGAAAAACGCATGCTGATACGCCTTGCCGCGAATGAGCTCCTGCCGCTCGTCGAATTCGCCCGGCTTGCCGCGCTTTTTGTTGATGGCCGCGATGACCGCGAAGATGCCCAGCGCTACCGCAATGCCGACCAGGATTCCGATGTTGTATGCACTCATAATAAAACCTCCATTCGGGGATGTCGAGTCCCCTGTTCTGGTTTCAATATACACCTGTGCAAGCATAATGTCAAGTATATTTTACAAAAATCTTTTCACAAAGGAATAATGCTGTTTCTTAAAAATTCCAAAACAGGCGCTTCGGGGCTTGCCTCATGTCGAATGGTGTATTAAAATGGAAGCATCATCAAATATAATAAGGAGGAGAGAAAACCATGAAAAGAACACTTGCCCTTTTGATGGCGGTGCTGATGATCGCGGCGCTGCTTCCGCTCAGCGCGGCGGCGGCAAACGGCGAAAAGCTCATTGCCATCACCTATGACGACGGCCCGTCTCAGTACACGGCGCAGCTGCTCGACGGCCTGAAGGCGCGCGGCGCGAAAGCCACGTTCTTCATCGTCGGCTACCAGGCGCAGGCGCGTCCGCAGATCGTACAGCGTGCCTGGATGGAAGGCCACCAGATCGCGAATCACACCTGGGACCATCCTCAGCTGACCAAGCAGAGCGCTGCCGGTGTGCAGAGCCAGCTCAGCCGCACCGACGCCATGCTTGACCGTGCGATCGGCTTTGACCAGAGCTACATGCTCCGTCCGCCCTACGGTGACTATAACCAGGCGGTCCTGAACGCTGCGGGCGTCCCGGCAGTGTTCTGGTCGATGGATACCGCTGACTATAAGACCTCGGACGCGAGCGTTGTCTGCAATCAGATCGTGCGCGCGGCACGGGACGGCGGCATCTGCTGCATCCACGACACGCACCAGAGCACGGTCGTCGGCTCGCTGCAGGCGATGGACATTCTCAGACAGCAGGGCTACCAGTTCGTGACGGTTGAGGAGCTGTTCTACCGCCGCGGCATCACCCCGAAAAACGCCACCATTTACTTTAACGCCTATCCCGGCAGCACTGCGGACAAGCTCTCCGCTCCCGTAATTTCCGCCGCGGACGGCGCAGCCGGCAAGACCGTTACGATCACCGGCGACAGCCGCACGGCGATCTACTATACGCTCGACGGCTCGCAGCCCACGCCCGTGAACAGCACGCGCTACACCGGACCGTTCACCGTGACGAGCTCCTGCACGGTGCGCGCCGTGGGCGTTGTGAAGTGGAACGGCCTGCGCACGGATACCGTGAGCCGCAAGGTGGACTACATCCCCTGCGTCGCGCCCACGCTCACGCTGGGTGAGGGCGGCGTGATCCGCATGAGCACCACGACGCCGAACGCCGCGATCCACTATACGACGGACAATTCGCCCGCTGCGGCGACCAGCCCTGTCTATGACGCCGCCAATCCGCCCGCTGCGGTGAAAGGCACGACGTATCGCGCCATCGTGACCGCGCCGGGACTCTATCCGAGCACGGAGTGCATGCTGACCTACACGGACAATGGCTTCTTCCTCCGCGATGTTTCCGTGGGCGACTGGCACTATGCGGTGATTGACCGCGCGATCCTTGCCGGACTCATCAACGGCTTGCGGGATGAATACATGGATCCGGATCTCGCGCTCACCCGCGCGATGCTTGTGACGATTCTGCACCGCGCCGCACAGCCGGACGGCACATTCCCTGCCGCGAAGTTCACGGACACCAGCAGCGCGGAATACTATGCCGAGGCGCTCAACTGGGCCGTGGCGAACAAGATCGTGGACGGCTATCCCGACGGCTCGTTCCGTCCGAACCAGAACATCACGCGCGAAGAGCTCTGCGCGATGATGGAGCGCTATCTCGCCACGCGCGGCATCAGCGGTGACAGCAAGGACGTCCTCTCAAACTTCGCCGACGCCGCAAAGGTCTCCGACTGGGCGCGTCAGAGCGTGAACACCGTCTGCCAGCTGGGCATCGTGGAAGGCTATGAGGACAATACGGTTCGCCCGCAGGGCTTTGCCACGCGTGCCGAGGCCGTGACGATGGTGCTGCGCGCCGTGGATCTGCCCGATCCCGCGCCGCAGACGCCGGAGTCTCCCGCACCGGAAGCGCCTGCCGCAGGTTAAAAACCGAAATGATAGAAAAACACCGCACGGAAACGTGCGGTGTTTTTCTATCCCTTATTGCGCTGCGACGACATCATAAATCGTGCGGGAGAGCACGGCGATGGCGCCGGTGGTCTGCACATCGTTTTGCGAATGATTGGAGAGAACGCAGAGCAGGTAGTCTCCGCGCTGCGTGAAGATAATGCCGGCGTCTCCGCAGGAGAGATTGGAGAGATTGCCGGTCTTGTGCGCAACGGTCACACCCTGCGGGAGATTTGCGGGCAGACGGTCGTTCACGGTCTGCGCCTTCAGCAGCGCCAGCATTTCCGCCGAGGCGGAAGCGCTCACGCATTTGCCCTCGTAGATCCGGCGGAGGATCAAGGCGCAGTCACGGGCGGTGATATAGTTCTCGGTGCCGTTGTTCTGGAGCATGAGCCGGTTCATCTGCGTGCCGGTGCAGCCGAGGGAGGCGGCGAATTTGTTCACTGCCGCCAGACCGGCAGCTGCGTCTCCGCTGCCGAGTTGGCGCACGAGCCGGTTGCAGGCGTCGTTGTCGCTCATGGTGATCATGCCCTTGAGATCCAAATATACCGCGTCGTGCGAGAGCGTGCCGCGCTGAACAGCGTCGTACACCGCGCCCATTACGAAGAGCTTGATGACGCTTGCTGCGACGCTGCGCGGATCAGCGTTGTGCCCGCTCTGCGCCTCGGCGTATGCGCCGGTGGAGAGCGATTCATACCAGATGTCCCACACGCCGCCCTGTGAGGCAATAAAGTCGTTGAGTGCGCGCTGCACGTCCTTGTTGATCTCTGGCGACGGGGAAGCGGACGCTTGCGGCGCGGCACGCTCCCTTGGCTTCTCAGATTCTGCGGCGGCAGAATGGGACGGCGCATCGTCGGCAGCTGCCGGACTGCGCCGGAGCGAACGGGACGCGAGTATGCCGGACACGATGGCGAGCACTGCCGCTCCGGCGGCGAGCATCAGCGCCAGGCGGCGCAGAGCAGGTGTTTTCATGGCGTTCCCTCGCTTTCCAAGCGCGCAAAATAGGCGTCGATGCCGTCGGCAATGCCCTGCGCGATGCGCGCGCGATAGTCCTCTGCTGCGAGCAGACGGTCCTCGCGCTCATTTGTCATGTAGCCCATCTCCACGATCGTGACGGGCATGGCCGCCCAGTTGATGCCGGACATGGTGTCCGTCTCCCAGACGGACTCGCGCACACAGCCGGTCGCGGCGACAAGGGCGTCCAGCACGCAGTCCGAGAGCGCGCGGCTCTCAGGGTAGAGCGCGGCGTTGTAGGGGTTCTGCGGCGTCATGCAGATCGTCATCGCGCCGCTCTTGCCGGGATCATCGGAGCCGTTGGCGTGGATGCGCACAAAGGCTTCCGCGCCTGCCGAGCGCGCAATGGCAGCGCGGTCTGCGTTGGAGAGATCGACGTCGTTTGTCTCGCGCGTCATCACGACGGCGTAGCCCCGCGCGGTGAGCGCGTCGCGCAGCATCAGGGATACGGCGAGATTGAGCTCATATTCCGTGATGCCCGTGAAGCGCCCCTGCGTGCCGCCCGTGACACGCGCCTTGGTCTGAGCTGCGCCGGGGCCGATCGGCTCCGGCGCGCTGCTGCCATAGCGCTGGTGCCCCGGATCGATGCAGACGATGTGCGCCGCACCGACCGCGGGCGTCGGCTCCGGCGCGCTGCTGCCATAGCGCTGGTGCCCCGGATCGATGCAGACGATGTGCGCCGCACCGACCGCGGGCGTCGGCTCCGGCGCTGCGGTCGGCGCCGTGGTTTCGGCGGGCGTTTCCTGCGGCGGCGCAGACGGCGCGGGAGCATGCCGCGCGCACCCGAACAGCGCAAGCAGCAGCAGTATGAAAACTGCTGCTGCAATGTGTTTTCCGATCCGGATCAATAGTAGGATCCTCCGAAATGGCTGTTTTCGTATGCGATGATGAAGTTGACGTTGTTCGTCTCAAGGCTAGAGAGCGTCACTTCATTGTATTCTCCCTTGTACCAGCTCTTGCCGGCGAAGTACTCGGCAATCTCCGGCGTCTTGAAGATGCGGCCGTGGCGGGCGAAGATCTCGTTGCGCGCCAGACACAGCTCGCGCCAGCTCAGCCCCGAGAGATCGGCCTCCGTCAGCGCGCGAGTGGCGCTGTCGGGCAGGAGATAGTCCGGCTCCGGGGCGGGCTCCTCAGAGGGCTCAGCCGAAGCTTCGGTCTCCTCGGCGGCCGCTTCCTCCTCGGCGGCTTTGGAGGCGTCGGACTTGCCGTCGTCCTCGTCGTCCTCATCGCGGGTGTCGGATTCCTCGGTGTCCTCACGGTCTATGCCGAGCATGTCATCCAGCGCGCCGGTGAAAAACAGCGCGGCGAACGCGGCGACCACGGCGAGCAGAAGACAGATGATCGCGATCCAGAGACCGGTGCGGCCCTTTTGCTGCGTTTTGGCAGCGCGCACGGCCTTGCCGGTGACGGGCATGTCGTCCATATCCGCGCCGCAGGCGGTGCAGTAGCGGTTGGAGGCCGGAACGGTAGCGCCGCAGCTCCAGCAGACGATCGGCGATGCAGCAGACGCGCCGGACGCGGCGGGGTTCACGCCTCCGGCGGTCGGCGTTCCGCAGCCGGTGCAGAACGCGTAGCCGTCCGGCACGAGCTTGCCGCAGACACGGCAGGGCGTGCCGCTCTGACCGGGACGGGGCACGGCGGTATAGCCGCCGGGCTGCTGCTCGACCTTGCGCGGCTGCTGCACAGGCGCGGCTTTCGCGCCGCAGACGGTGCAGAAGAGATTGCCCGCCGGCACGTTCGCGCCGCACTGGGGACAGGCCGTGCCGGACGGCGCGGCTTCCGCCTTCGGCGCAGGAGCGCCGCAGGTGGTGCAGAACAGAGCGTCTTTCGGGATGCTCGCACCACAGGATGTACATTTCATCGTATGTGTTCCTCCCATCGATTCCCGTGCTTCAAACGGGGAGAGTTCGTAACAACCATTATATTACTACCAGAATTCGACAGATGCAAGGGGCGCGTTTACAGCCTTGCGATTCCTTTTCGCATCACGGGGATCAGCAAACCGCCGACGGCGTTGCCGAGGGTGTTCACGAGGATGAACACGAGCGCCTTTGCGCTCCAGGCGTTCGCCATGGAGATGTAATACATGTTCGCCACGCAGTGCTCAAAGCCGCAGAGGATAAAAATCGTGACGCCGAAGAAGAGCGAGAGATACTTGCCGATCTGGTGCGGGTGGCGGGCAAAGCCCTCGACCGCGATGTAAATGAGGATGTTGCAGAAGATGGCGAGGATGAACACGCTCAGAAGCGAGTCTGAGAACTTTACCTCGCACATCGCCGCCGCACGCTCCGTCATGGCTGCGCCGATGCGGGTCTGATGCTCCAGAAACGCGACACACCAGGTGCCGACGAGGTTGCCGACCCAGATCACGGGGAGCATGGCGGCGAAGTGTCCGTCGTTGTCGAGCACATAGCAGACCTTGCCCGTAAAGAGGTGAAAGCCGTAGGAGCAGATCACAAAGAGACCGACCGTGAACGCGATCGCGCCGGCGATCTTGCTCTCCAGCGAGAGAAACGCGCCGCCGCCCAGTGCAATGCAGAGACCGGACAGGATCGCCGAGAGGAAAACGCCGCCCACACCGGGCGTTTTTTTGTCTGTCATAGAAATCGTCCCTTTCAATTTGGAAGAGGCGGAACGCCCGCGCGGGTGCGCGGGCGTTTTTACTTGTCTTTATCTGAGGATTGCGTTGTGCTCCGCCTTGAGCGCTTTCAGCACATTCTGCATGATGGCGTCGGCGTGGTCGTCGGTTAGCGTCTGGTCATCGCTGCGCATGACGAGGGAGAACGCCACGCTCTTGAATCCCGGCGGGATGGGGGCGCCGGTGTAGACGTCGAAGACCTTGCAGGCCTTGAGCGTCTCGCCGCCGGCGGCGCGGATCGTCGCCTGAAGATCGGCGGCGGGAATGCGGCTCTCCACCGTCACGGCGATATCGCGCGTCACGGCGGGGAAGCGCGGCAGCGGCTGGTAGACGGGCGTACCCGCGCGCGCGGCGAGCATCGCGTCGAGCCAGAGCTCGGCGGCATACAGCTCCGCGTCCACGCCGTAGTTCTGCGCGGTCAGCGGGTGGATTTCGCCCACGACACCGAGCGGCGTATCGCCGGCGTACACCGCGGCGCAGCGGCCGGGGTGGTAGGAGGCGTTCTTCGTCTCGGCGACGAAGCGGACGTTTTCCACGCGCAGACCCCGGAGCACGCTCTCCACTGCGCCTTTCATGGCGAAGAAGTCCATGTCCGCGCCGTAGGCGCCGAGGCAGAGCATCTTCGGCTCGTCGGCCATGCCGTCCGGGCGCTTGAAGTAGACCTTGCCCAGCTCATAGAGCTTCACGGAGGGGTTGCGGTAGTTGTAGTTGCGCGTCAGGATCTCGAGCATCGAGGGCAGCACCGTCGTGCGCATGATGGAGGTGTCCTCGCCGAGGGGATTCAGGATCTTCAGCGAGTCGCGCAGCGCGCTGTTTGCCGGCAGTCGGATCTTGTCATAATACGACGGGCTGATGAAAGAATAGGTGATGATCTCATCAAAACCCAGCGTGCGCGCGAGCGCGCCGACCTTGCGCTCGGCTTTCTGGCGCTCGGTGTAGCCGCCGCCGATGGTCTCGCCGCGCAGGGGCGTGTTGGGAATGTTGTTGTAGCCGAAGAAGCGCGCGACCTCTTCCGCGATGTCGGAGTAGTGCTCCACGTCGCCGCGCCAGGAGGGGACATAGATCGTGTCGCCGTCGAGCGTAAAGCCGAGCGAGAGGAGGATGCGGCGCATCTCAGCCTCGGACACTTCCGTTCCGAGCAGACCGTTGATCTTCTCGGGTTCCAGCTTCACGGTCTTCTGCTCAAAGGCGTTCGGCACGACGTCGATCGTGCCCTGCAGCACCTCGCCGCAGCCCAGCATTTCCACGAGCTCGCAGGCGCGGTCCACGGCCTCGACGGTGCCCATCGGGTCGAGTCCCTTTTCAAAGCGTCCCGAAGCCTCGGTGCGCATGCCGAGCGCCATCGCCGTGCGGCGGACGGTCGGGCCGTTGAAGTTCGCGCTCTCGAAGACGACCATGGCCGTGTCGCCCTCGATCTCGGAGTTTGCGCCGCCCATGACGCCCGCGAGCGCGACAGGCTTTTCCTCGTCGCAGATGGCGAGCATGCTGGGCGTGAGCGCGCGTGCCGTACCGTCGAGCGTCTGGAGCGTCTCGCCCTCTTTCGCGCAGCGGACAACGATCTGCTTGCCGCCGATGCAGCTGAAGTCAAACGCGTGCATGGGCTGACCGTATTCGAGCATGACGTAGTTTGTGATGTCGACAATGTTGTTGATCGGGCGCACGCCGCTGTTGCGCAGTCTCTCGCGCATCCACTCCGGGGAGGGCGCGATCTTGACGTTGCGCACCATGCGCGCGGTGTAGCGCGGGCAGAGCTCCGGGGCCTCGATGCGCACGGCGACGTGGTTTTCGATGCTGTCCTCGCAGCCTTTCACCTCGGGCTTGTGCAGCTTCAGGGGCAGGTTCAGCGTGGCGGAGGCCTCGCGCGCAAGACCGATCACGCTCAGGCAGTCGGGGCGGTTCGGGGTGATCTCAAACTCCACGACGTGGTCGTCGCGGCCGATGACGACGGCCATGTCGTCACCGGGCTTCACACCCGGCTCCTGCATGATCCAGAGACCGTCTTCAATCGCGTAGGGATAGTCATGCAGGGTAAGCCCCAGCTCCTTGACCGAGCAGAACATGCCCTCCGAGGTCACGCCGCGCAGCGCGCCGGTGTGGATCTCCTTGCCGTCAGGCAGCAGGGAATTGTCGAGCGCGGTCGGGATCAGGTCGCCGACCTTCTGGTTCTGCGCGCCGGTCACGATCTGGATCGGGGCGTCAGCGCCGATATCCACCTTGCAGACCCACAGGTGATCGGAGTCGGGGTGACGCTCCATCTCGAGGATCCTGCCCGCGACGACGTTTTTCATCGCGTCGTGCAGGTTTTCAAAGGTCTCCACCTTGGAGCCGGAGAGCGTCATCGCCTCGGCAAAGGCGCGGTCGTCAACGCCGGAGCAATCGACAAACGTATTCAGCCATTTTCTGCTTAAAATCATGTCTTATGCTCCTTTCTTAAAACTGTTCGAGGAATCTGACGTCGTTTTCGAAGATGAGACGCAGATCGCTGATTTTGAAGCGGCGCATGGCGAGCCTCTCCAGACCCATGCCGAAGGCATAGCCGGAGTAGACGCTGGTGTCAATGCCGCAGCCCTCGAGCACCTTGGGGTGCACCATGCCGGCGCCGAGGACCTCGATCCAGCCCTCGCCCTTGCAGGTGGGGCAGCCCCTGCCGCCGCACTTGTGGCACTGCACGTCCATCTCGCAGCTCGGCTCGGTGAACGGGAAGTGGTGCGGACGGAAGCGGGTCACGGTGTCCTCGCCGTAGAGCTTTTTCATCACGGCGTTGAGCGTGCCCTTCAGGTCCGCCATCGTGATGCCCTTGTCGATGACCATGCCCTCGATCTGGTGGAACATCGGGGAGTGCGTGGCGTCCACCTCGTCCTTACGGTAGACGCGGCCCGGCGCGAGCATGCGGATAGGGAGGGGCTTTTCTTCCATCGCGCGGATCTGCATGGGGCTCGTCTGGGTGCGCAGCAGGATGCTGCTGTCCTCGGTGAGATAGAACGTGTCCGACCACTCGCGGGCGGGATGCCCCTCGTCGGTGTTCAGCTTCGTGAAGTTATAGTCCGACTGCTCGACCTCGGGGCCGTCCAAGACCTCGAAGCCCATGCCGATGAAGATGTCCTTGATCTCGTCGAGAACGATATACATCGGGTGCTCGTGGCCGACCTTCTGCTCCGTGCCGGGCAGCGTCACGTCCACGGTCTCGGACTCCAGACGCGCCTGAAGCAGCATCTGCTCGACTTCGGCGCGGCGCTTGGCAATCGCGTTTTCCACCTCGGCGCGCACCTGGTTTGCCAGCTGACCCATCGCGGGACGCTCCGAGGGATCGAGCTTGCCCATCATCTTGAGCAGCTTCGTCAGCTCGCCTTTCTTGCCGAGATACTGGATGCGCAGCGCCTCCAGACATTCGGCGTCCGCTGCGTTCAGGATCGCGTCAACCGCGACGCGCCTGAGCTGCTGCAGCATTTCTTTCATACTGTCAACATCTCCTTCAATGTTTTTAAAACAAAAAAATTCCTTTCCTCCCAGCACTGGGACGAAAGGATCACCTTCCGCGGTACCACCCGCATTCGGCATTGCTGCCGCACTTGTGACGTTTTAACGGACGTCATCCGCCGGGGATTGGCCGGAGCTCACGGGCGAACCAAGTACCTGTTCCGCAGGGCGCTTTCAGCCGCCGACGCCCCTCTCTGGCGCGGAAGGGAAGTGCTATTTTCCCGATCATCGCAATACACTCTAGTATATATATCATACTTTATTCGCAAAATCAATGAAAAAGGGGAAGAAAAATTGACGCATCCATTAAAAAAAGGTATAATCTTGCTGTTATCGGCACTTCTTTTGCCGCTCTCGGCCTGCGGCGCCGGACGGGAGGAGGCACGGTTTGACGCCTTTCGCGATTCGCTCACGGACGCCGCCGTCACGGTCACGGCGGAGGTCACGGCGCGCGACGGAGAGGACGTCACGGCGTTTACGCTCTCCTGTACGGAGACGGACGCCGGCTGCGACATCGAGGTGCTCGCGCCCGAGGAGATTCAGGGTGTGCGCGCGCACCTCGCGTCGGGCGAGGCGCAGATGCAGTTTGACGATCTCATCCTCCCGATGCCGCAGGCGGAGGACGCGGTCTCGCCGCTCATGGCGCTGCCGATGGTGCTTTCTGCCGCGCGGACGGGGCATCTGGATCTCGTCTGGCAGGAGGACGGCCTCGTGTGTCAGCTTGTCCCGGACGATGACAGCGCGGTGCGCATTTACCTGAATGAAGACAACGTTCCCACCGCCGCCGAGGTGGATGTGGGCGGACATACCTGTGTGTTCTGCACCATCACGGCGTGGAGCACAGAAAAGAGTGATTTGCATGAATCGAATGATACGAACCTGGGCGGAGATCAGCCTTGACGCCATTGAGCACAACTACCGCGCCATCACGGCGTCCCTGCCGGAGGGCTGCCAGATGCTCGGCATCTGCAAGGCGAATGCCTACGGTCACGGCGCGGTGCGCGTGGCGCAGCGTCTGCAGGAGGCAGGCTGCCGCTGGGTGGCGGTGAACTGCTATGACGAGGTGGAGGAGCTGCGCGCCGCCGGCGTGCAGACCGAGATCCTTATGCTCAGCCCCCAGCCCGCGAACATCGCGCTGGACATCGTGGATCTCGACGCCACGCAGGCGGTGGGCTCGCTGGAATATGCCGAAAATCTGAACCGCTATCTCATGGGGACGGATCTGCGGCTCAAGGTGCACATGAAGCTCGAGACCGGCATGGGCCGCACGGGCTTTGACGCAACGAAGGAAGCCTGCCGGGCGGACATGCTGCGCGCGCTCCGGCTGGAGCATCTGGATTTCACGGGCGTCTTTACGCACTTTGCCGTTTCGGACGAGCCGGAGCAGGAGGCCTTCACGCGCGAGCAGTACCGCGTGTTCACGGATACGATCGCGTATCTGGAGCGCGAGAGCGGCAAGCGCTTTCAGCTGCGCCACTGCGCCAACTCCGGCGCCGTCGTGAACTACCCCGAAATGGCGCTCGATATGGTGCGCCCGGGCCTGCTGCTGTATGGACTCTATCCCGGCGCGGAGCGCGGCGGGCTGGATCTCATCCCCGCCATGCAGCTCAAAAGCCGCGTCTGCGATCTCACGCACCATCACCGCGGCGACACGATCAGCTATGGCCGCACGTTTACCTGTGACCGCGACTTGACGCTCGCCGTCATCCCGGACGGCTATGCCGACGGACTGCTGCGGTCGCTCTCCGGTAAGATGGAGGTCCTCCTGCGCGGACAGCGCGTGCGGCAGGTCGGACGCATCTGCATGGATATGTGCATGCTCGACGTGACGGACATCCCCGATGTGCGCGTCGGCGACGTCGCCACGATCTTCGGCCGCGACATCACCGCCAGCGAGCAGGCGGAAAAGGCGGGCACGATCCCGTATGAGCTTTTGTGCGCGATGAGCCAGCGCGTACCGAGAGTTTATCTGTAACTGCATAATTTTATAACAAATGCGCAACAATAATGGTGTCCTACATAATCCGTAGGACACCATTCTTACATTAGGAGATGATTGTATGCAGACAGTCAAACGCGGAGAAATCTATTTTGCCGATTTGAGCCCCGTGGTGGGCAGCGAGCAGGGCGGGATGCGCCCGGTGCTGATCATCCAGAACGACGCCGGAAACCGCCACAGCCCGACCGTGATCGCCGCCGCCATCACCTCGCGCACCGGCAAGGCGAAGCTCCCGACGCACATCAACCTCGCGGCCCAGACCTGCGGCCTGCCGAAGGACAGCATCGTGCTCCTGGAGCAGGTGCGCACGATCGACAAGACCCGCCTGCGCGAGCGCATGGGCAGAGTAGACGCGCCCATGATGGATCGCGTGGACAACGCCATTGCTGTCAGCTTCGGCCTCGCGCAGTAATAAAATCGCGAGCACACAGGAACGCCTGTGTGCTCGCGTTTTGTTTAATGGCATCCGTGGCTGCCGCAGCTGTGGCCCTCGTCGTGATGATGGTCGCCGCAGTTGTGTCCCTCACCGTGGTGGTGGTTGCACACTGCGTCAGGATCATAGTTCAGGTTGTCATGCAGCAGGGCGTTTACCGCCGCGTCCGCGTCGCCGGAGGCACCGCCGTAGAGCGTGATGCCCGCCTGCGCAAGCGCGTTGCGTGCGCCGCCGCCGATGCCGCCGCAGATCAGAACGTCCACGCCCGTGCCCTGCAGAAGCGTCGCGAGCGCGCCGTGGCCCTGCCCCTGATTGCCGATGACCTCGGTATGGGTGACGGCGCCGTTTTCCACGTCGTAAACCTTGAACTGTTCGGTGTGACCGAAGTGCTGGAAGATCTGTCCGTTTTCATAAGTGACTGCGATTCTCATGGTATTGGCTCCTTTCAAGCTTGCCTCGGAAACGATCTTGACGGGCGCGCTGCTGCAGCCCGGACAATCGGACGCACCGCCGCACACGCGGGTGTTGCCGCCTGCGATCTCCAGACGATAGCCGTTCACGAGCGCGTCTGCGAGCTTCCGGCGCGCGGAATCGTAGATTTCCGTTACCGTCGTGCGCGAAACGTCCATGCGCTGCGCCGCTTCGACGTGCGTCAGCCCCTCGTAGTCCATCAGCCGGATGGTTTCATATTCGTCCTTTGTCATCGTGCGCGTCTCTGCCGCTCCGAAGCCGATGGGTTCCATGCCCGTGCTCTCCGGCTCGCGGCAGATGCGGCGGCACCGCTGCGGTCGTGCCATGCGCCCCGCCTCCGTTTCCGACATTTGTCGGAAATAATATAGCACGGCGCATCGGAAATGTCAAGGCATAGAAAAACGGACGCACCGGTTGGGGTGCGTCCGTTGTGCGTGCGTTGGGGGGTTACAGGTATGCGTGGGTTCTGACGTAATTCAGCCAGACCTCCATGCCTGCGCTGTTCAGGTGCATGGCGTCGCCGCTGTGGTATTCCTCGGAGAGGAAGCCCTGCGCGTTCAGAAGTCCGTCGAAGGCGTCGAGATATTTCACGCCCGCGGCCTCGGCGGCAGCGGCAATCCAGGTGTTGATCTCCTCGATCTTCTCGTTCGTGAGATCCTCGTATTCATAGCTTGCGGCGAGCGGCGTGAGGGAGCACAGGATGATCTTCGTGTCCGGGCTCTGCTCCTGCATGCTGCTCACGAGCTTGGTGTAAGCGTCGATGAGCTCTTCGCGCGTGACCATGTTGCCGTTGTCCGCGCTGGGATAGATCAGGATCACGGCGGGCTTGTTCACAAGCGCGATGTCCGCGGCGGGGGCGTTGTTGCCGGTGACGGGGGAGTGGTAGGCCGCGGTGTCGATGCCCTGCAGCGGGAGTCTGCCCTCGGCGGGTACCCAGACCTGCTTGGCGGCGTCGGCGCCGGTGAGCATGCCGTCGTCCTTCAGAGCGCTCAGCGCCTGATCGCCCAGGAAGAAGATGCCGTCGACGTATTCCGCGCCCGCGTCTTCGGTCTCCGCCAGAGCGGCGGCGCTGACGGCAGGCGTTTCCGCCGCGGGCTCGACATAGGCCGTCGGCTCCGCCGGCGCGGGCGTCGCGGCGGCAGCGGGCTCGGTCTTGCTGTGGTTGCCGAGCACGGAGGCAAAGACCACGGCGAACACCGCGAGCACCAGACAGATGATCAGCGCGATCGACCAAAACGAATATAACGTATTTTTGTTCATGTCTTTATCCCCTTTCCTGTCTCTCAGCTTTCAGGGAAGCAAACGGGGGAGAAACGCACAGATTTCTCCCCCGATATTCAGATTATTCCTGTTCGGCTTTCGCGTCTTCGATGACCTTCTGCTGGACGTTGCCGGGCGCCTCTTCATAGCGCACGAACTTGCAGCTGAAGGAGCCGCGGCCCTGCGTCATGGAGCGCAGGTCGATGGTGTAGGAGCTCATCTCCGCCATCGGGACCTCGGCCTCGACGGTCTGCATGCCGTCCTCGGCGTTCATGCCGAGCACGGTGCCGCGGCGCTTGGAGGAGATATCGGACATGATATCGCCGAGGTTCGCGTCGGGGATCGTGACCTTCAGCAGGCCGATGGGCTCGAGGATGGTGGGCTTTGCCTTCGGAATGCCGTCCTGATAGGCAAGACGCGCCGCCGTCTGGAACGCCATATCGTTGGAGTCGACGGGGTGGTAGGAGCCGTCATACAGCGTGGCTTTCAGGCCGACCAGGGGGTAGCCCGCGAGGACGCCCTTCTGCACGGCGTTGCGCAGACCCTTTTCGACGGAGGGGAAGAAGTTTTTCGGCACGCTGCCGCCGAAGACTTCCTCGGCGAAGATCATGTCGTCAGACTCGTCCTGGGGCTCGAAGCGGATCCACACGTCACCGAACTGGCCGCTGCCGCCGGACTGCTTCTTGTGGCGGCCGTGGGCCTCGACCTTGCCCTTGATCTTCTCGCGGTAAGCCACGCGGGCGGGCTTGAGCTCGGTCTCGACGCCGAAGCGGCTCTTGAGCTTGGAGCAGAGCACGTCGACCTGGATATCGCCGGCACCGGAGATGACCATCTGGTGGGTCTCAGCGTTGTTGACAAGCGTAAAGGAGATGTCCTCCTCGTTCAGACGGGCGAGGCCGGAGGCGACCTTGTCGTCCTGACCCTTGGTCTTCGGGGAGATGGCCATGGAGTAAACGGGCTCGGGGATCTCGACGGCGGGGAACTCAACCTCGTTCTTCGCGTCGCAGACGGTGTCGCCGGTCTTCCAGTCCATCTTGCCGATGGCGACGATGTCGCCGCAGCAGGCTTCCTTGACCTCGGTGTTCTTCTTGCCGCAGATGGTGTACATGCGGCCGAGCTTGTCCGTGCTGCTCGCGCGCATGTTGCGCAGGGCGAGGTCGGAGGTGATCTTGCCTGCCATGACCTTCACGAAGGAGTACTTGCCGAACTGGTCGGAGATGGTCTTGAACACGAAGCCCGCGACCGGAGCGTCGGGCTTGCAGGCCGCTTCTGCCGGGTTCGGAACGTAGTCGATGATCGCCTGCATGAGCGCCTCGGTGCCGACACCGGTCATACCGGCGCCGCAGAGGACGGGGATGAAGTCGCGGCTTTGTACGCCGAGCTTGATGCCTTTCACGGTCTCTTCCTCGCTGAGCTCCATCTCCTCGAGGAACTTCTCCATCAGCTCGTCATCGGAGACGGAAGCGGCCTCGAAGAGCGCCTCGCGCATGGACTCGACCTTGTCGGCGTCCGCTGCGGGAACGGCGACCTTCTCGGTCTTCTTGCCGTTGGTCTTATAGGCGACGTTGTGCACCAGATCGATGACGCCGGTGCCGTCGCTCATCGGGATCGTGACAGGGCAGACGCCCGCGCCATACTTCTCCTGCAGGGCGGAGACGACGGCGTCGAAGTCCGCGTGCTCCTCATCGAGCTTGGAGACATAGAACATGGCGGGCATGTCCGCGTTCTTGAGATATTTCCAGCTTCTCTCGGCGCCGACGGAGATGCCGTCCTTGGCGCTCAGGAAGATGACGCCGACTTCAGCCGCGCGCATGGCGCAGAAGACCTCGCCCACGAAGTCGAAGAAGCCGGGGCAGTCCAGCACATTGATCTTGCAGCCGCCGAAATCCACGGGCGCGATGCCGGTGGAGATGGTAATGCCGCGCTTGATCTCTTCCGCGTCGTAGTCGCAGACGGTGTTGCCGTCGGCGGTCTTGCCCTGGCGGTCGATCGCGCCGGTGAGATAAAGCATGTTTTCCACCAGCGTGGTTTTGCCGGTGCCGCCGTGACCCATGAAGGCTACGTTGCGGATGTTCTTGGTTTCATAACTCATGAATGTACCTCTCCTTGTATAGAAATATCGATATTCATCTTTTCGCTCTCGGGGATGGCTGTGAGCTTTGCACAGCGTTAACTGCTATATTATACACGATAATCGGTAATATAGCAATATAAAGTTTAGCGCTTTAACCTGTGGGGCCGGCCTATCGGTTCAGACCGAAGTTCATCACCAGCACCGGGATCAGCCACAGAAGCTGATACAGGATCATGTTGGACACGGTCGCCGCGTCGAACGAGCCCATCGCGAGCAGCAGGAACATGGCGATCGTGCCGATCGCCGCCGCTGCCACGGACAGGACGACCAGCGTGCGGACGATGCCGTACAGGCGCTTGCCCATCGAGGCAAGCCGCACGAACGAGCCCAGGCCCCGCCGCGCCATCACGCCGGCGACATGGGTCTCCTCGCCCGGCTCGGCGGCGGACATGGCATAGCGCTTGGCGTAGGACGGGAAGTGGAAGCCGTCGGTGGAGATCTTGAACTTCTGGTGCAGCATCACAGGCGTGATATTTGAGTCGCGCACGGCGAACGAGGCGTCCTGCCGCGAGCGCAGCAGCTCGATGAGCGCTTTCTGCACGGATTTCACGGGCGTGTAGCGCAGGTGGATGATGCCCACGAGCTGACCCGAAATCACGACGAAGAGGATCTCTTTTTTCGTCATGCGCTCCGGCAGACGAATGCCGCGCAGATTCACGAAGTCCGCGCCGCCCACCATGATCTCCTCGCCGTCGACCATGGCGGTGAGACCGCCGGTCTTGCCGCAGCTGAACTGATCCACCGGGATCAGACGGCCGTGATGCTTTTCCAGCAGCTGCGCGAATACCGGCGCAAGACAGCTGCCGGACGCGATCACGACGCTGGCTGCCGCGGAGATGACCTTCTGCGGGTATGCGCCCTCCAGAATGCGGATGTCTCCGATCTGGACGGTGTTGGGCGGGAAGATGTCGTCGTCGGTGATGATCATGTGCGCGCTGCGGCCGATATCGCTCACGCCGGACCAGCCGGCGATGGCAAGTCCGCGCGGGAACAGCCGCTGCGCCGCGGTGCGAAACGGCAGCGAGAAGCTGAGGATCACACACACGGGAACCAGGGCGGCAAAAATCGCCGAAAGGATGTGCGCGATGCCGGCAAACTGCCCGCTCACGGCGGCGGCGAGCAGACTCAGCACCAGCCCCAGCACGATCATATAGGGGCTCAGGATGGTATACACGGCCTCGCCGGGGCTGGATTCCTCCGCTCGGTGGATGAAGCCGTCCGGCGCGCGGTCGGACTTCATCAGCGTGATGCCCTCCTTGGAGACGTTGGAATCGGAGAAGAGCGTGATCGGCTCTTCGATCTTCTGCAGCGCGCGGAACGTCTTGCGCAGACTCTGGCAGGTAAAGCGCGCGCTGAAGATGCTCACGGTGACCGCAAGCGCGCTCACGCCGCAGAACGGCAGCCCGTAGGGGGTGTCGCCGAGAATCGCGCAGATGACGGCGTCGATCGCGGAGAGGATTGCGCTGAGCGCGACCATGGTTTCCAGACCGGGGCGCCTGCGCAAAAGGGATAGAATGCCCGTCACGATCACGTCCAGTCCTGCGAGCATGCTCGTCAGAAGCAGGATGAGACAGGTCAGCACGAGCACGGTCGGGCTCGTGCGCAGCAGACCGAAGACCGGCAGCCCCAGCGAGATGTACAGCAGCAGCACAGTCACAACGGCGCTGACGCGGCCGCGCATTTTCAGCGAGCGGATGCGCGCGCCGTAATACTTTGCGGCGTGCTCCGGCGTCGGCTCCGGGCCGAGCGGCTCGTCCGTCTCGGCGGCCTGGCGCGCCTGCGCCTGCGATTCGCGGATGCGATAGGCGACGGCGGCGATGCGCGTGAGGATCGGCTGCAGGACCACCTCGCGGAAGTCCGGGCGCTCCGGCACGGGCTCGGCGTTTTCGGCCTCGGCGGCGTATTCCTCGCCGCTGCGGGGCGCGTATTCGCCGTCATCGACCGTAACGGCGTGGAAGACCATGGTCGGCTCTTCCGGCTCCTGCACGGGCTGCGGCGGATCGGGGCGAAGCGGCGCGTCCGGCTCCGGAGGCGCGAACTCCTCGTCCTCGGGCGGCTCGTCCTCATATTCCGCCGTCACACGGTCGACCCAGCCGCGCAGACCGGCGAAGTGCTTTTGCACACCGCCTGCGCCGCGCCGCTTGCGCCGGGGACGCTGCCCGTGGAAGTCCCCGGGGTGGTATTCGTGCACGTCTTCATCCGGCTCATCCGGCTTTTCCGGCAATCCCAGCGTCTCGCGCCAGGTGCCGCGAAGCAGCTTGCTTTTGTGTTTGGCCGCTTCCGGCGCGTCTGCTTCGGGGTAGTCCTCGGCGTAGGAGGCAAAGGGGTCGGCGCCGGCTTCCTCTTCCGGCGCGTCATCGTGCTCGGCGTCGTCCGGTTCCTCCGGCTCCGGATCGGGCGCGGCGAGCGCCTGCTCCAGCGGGCCGAGGGGTTCTTCCGGTGTGTCGGGCTCGTCGATGATCTCGGCGGGGATGGGGTGCGACTCAAACGCGGCTTTCGCGCGGGGCGCCGGCGCGGGGGCGTCGGGATCATAGTTTTCATATTCGCGTAAAATGGACTCCAGGTCGAACTCGTCGCTATCCAGATCGAACGAGTAACCGTTCACGGAAAAATCGGGGCCCATGGTTATCATCTCCTTACGGGGGATGGAAGTTATCTTTGTCTCAATGCTTCATACATCAGCACGGCGGCTGCCGCGCTGGCGTTCAGGGACGAAATTTCGCCCTTCATCGGAATCGACACGAGCACGTCGCAGTGCTCGCGCACGAGGCGGCTGATGCCGTCGCCCTCGGAGCCGATCACGATGCAGATGCTGCCCGTGAGATCGGTCTTCCACAGGGGGCTCGTGCCCTCTGCCGCGGCGCCGTAGACCCAGACGCCCGCTTTCTTGAGCGTCTCGATGGCGGCGGAGAGATTCGGCACGCGGGCGATGGGCAGGTGCTCGGCAGCTCCGGCGCTGGCCTTGTCCACCACGGCGGTGAGCCCCGCGCTGCGGCGCTTCGGAATGATCACGCCGTGCGCGCCCACGCACTCAGCCGTGCGGATGATCGCGCCGAGGTTGTGGGGATCGGAAATCTCGTCGCACATGACGAGAAACGGCGCTTCACCCTTTTCTGCAGCGCGCTGCAGGAGATCCTCCACCGTACAGTATTCCTTGACGGCGCACAGCGCCACCACGCCCTGATGCGCGTGGGTCTGGCTCATGGCGTCGAGCTTGCGGCGGTCGGTCTCCACGACGACGACGCCCTGCGCGCGCGCCTTGGAGGCGATGTGCCCCAGCGTCTGGTCTACCTCGCCCTTTGCAATATAGATCTTGTCGATCGCGCGTCCGGCGCGCAGCGCTTCGATCACGGCGTTTCGCCCCTCGATGCGCTCGTTGATGTTGTTTTCAAATTCCATAAATCCGTGAATCCTTTATCTGAAACTTTGATACTGATACAAATATCATAATACCACAGCTCGCGGCATTAAGAAAGCACAAATCCGAAAGAATCTCAAAAAAATTGTAGCTTTGTGACAGCAGATCCTTATTTTTCTCCCGCAGCACACCCTTTGCCGCAAAAAAGGATAGACTTTCCGCTCAAAAGAGGGTAAAATAATATGTCAATGTACAATGGTTTATTGTATCCTGTCCCCGGAGGAACTCTATGAAGAAACTGATGGATCGCATCGATCGTTTTTGCATTCTGCACCCGCGCTTCGGCATTCGGCGGCTGATGCTCTATATCGTGCTCGGAAACATCCTGATCTATGTCCTCGCGATGATGGACACGACGGGGCTTGTGTACCAGAAGCTGTGCTTTTCCGGACAGGGCATCCTGCGCGGAGAGGTCTGGCGCATCGTGACGTATCTCTTTGTCGCGGGCGGGGGATCGCCGATTCTGTTTCTGATCGAGATGTATTTTTACTACTGGATCGGCTCGTCGCTCGAAAACGAATGGGGCGCGGGAAAGTTCACGATCTATTACTGCATCGGCGCACTTCTGCAGGCGGTGTTCGGCGTGCTTCTCACGCTGATCCTGAAGCAGGACATTGTCATCTCCGCGACCTATCTGAACCTCTCGATGTTCTTCGCCTTTGCCACGCTCTTCCCGGACGTGATGGTGCTGCTGTTTTTCATCATCCCGGTCAAGGTCAAGTGGCTGGCGTATCTGGACGCGGCGCTGTTTGCCTATGGGATCGTCACAACGAGCTTCCCGCTGAATCTTCTGCCGATTGTGGCGGTGCTGAACTATCTCATTTTCTGCGGCGGCTGGCTCATCGACCTCGTGCGTCCTGCGCGCGTGCGGGCCGAGCGCAGGACCGTGGAGTTTCAGACCGAGGCACGGCGCATCCGAAAGGAGCAGGATCAGCGCGGCTATCGCCACAAGTGCGAGGTCTGCGGCCGCACGGACGCGGAATATCCCACGCTGCAGTTCCGCTATTGCTCGCGCTGCGCGGGCTACCACTGCTACTGCGAAGATCATATTTCCAATCATACGCATATTCAATAACCCGGCATAGGAGATAAAGATAATGAGTGAAGCATCCAGAAATCAGACGCCGCGCCGCACGTCGGCGACCAGACAAAAAAAGCGTTCCGGGATCGGCCTGTTTTTCCACAAGCTGCGCCTGCTGGGGATCGCGCTGATGTATGCGATTGCCCGCGCCGCGCAGCGTGCCGGCAGACGCAAGACCATTCTGACAACGCTGCTTGCGGCGATGTGCCTTGTTCTGCTCGTGATCGAGGTGAAGATCGTGGTCTTCAACGTGAAGACCCGCCCGGACACGCCGCAGAGCACTGCCGCCGTGCAGACGCAGGCCGACACGGCAGAGACCGCCGAGCCTGACGTGACGGAGGCGACCGCCGCCGCAACGCCGCAGCCCGTGCTGGATCTCGAGGTCAAGGCGACGGACGCGACGCAGCCGAGCAAGTTCATCCGCACGGCGGACGTCGTCGTGAACGGCACGCCGCAAAACAGCTATACCTTCGACAAGCCCATCCGCTTCGGCGACAGCTCCGAATACGCCAAGCTCGAGGGCATCATGACCTTCCGCGGCAATAACTACCGCAGCGGCGCAGCCTACGGCGTTGCCGATATCAAAGAGAAGAAGCTGAGCATTGCCTGGGAGCACAACAGCGGCGCGCTCACGGCTCCTGACGGCGATACCTGGACCGGCAGCGGCTGGACCGGTCAGCCGCTGATCGTCACCTGGCCGAAGGCGACGCGCCAGATCATGAATATGGAAGACTGGGCGAAGCAGGCCGACACGCTCACCGAGGCCGTCTACGCCACGATGGACGGACACGTTTACTTCTATGAGCTCGAGACCGGCAAGGCCACGCGCGAGCCGATCAATCTGGGCTTTACGTTCAAGGGCGCTGGCGCGCTCGATCCGCGCGGCTACCCGATCCTCTATGTCGGCGCGGGCATCAGCAGCGCACGCGGCGCGGGCAGAGCCTTTGCCGTGAGCCTGGTCGACGGCTCCGTTCTGTATGAGTTCGGCGCCTCCGATCCGTATTCCTACCGCTCGACCTGGACGATGTTTGACGCCTCGCCGCTGGTCTCCGCCGAGACCGACCAGCTCATCTACCCCGGCGAGAGCGGCGTGATCTATATCATCAAGCTCAACACCAAGTATGACGAGGCCGCGGGCACGCTCACGATGAACCCCGACGAGCCCGTGCGCTGGCGCTATCAGGGCGTGCGCACCGGCACGCAGTTCTGGGTCGGCGTCGAGGCGTCTCCCGTCATCTGGAACCACTATCTCTACATGGCCGACAACGGCGGCAACCTCATGTGCATGGATCTCGACACCATGCAGCTCGTGTGGGTGCAGGACACGCTGGACGACACAAACTGCACGCCTGTGCTCGAGTGCGAGGACGGCCACCCCTATATCTACATCAGCACGTCGTTCCACGCCGGCTGGCGCGCGAGCGAAAACAGCGCCTGCAACATCCCGGTCTGGAAGATCGATGCGCTGGACGGCACCATCATCTGGAGCCATGACTACTCCTGCTACACGGTGTCCGGCGTATCCGGCGGCGTGCAGGGCACGATCGCCTGCGGCAGAAACGACCTGTCCGACATCATCTATGTCCCCGTCGCCCGCACCGGCGGGTCCGCCAACTCCGGCATCCTCGCCGCACTCGACAAGAAGACCGGCGAGACCGTCTGGGAGTTCAAGACCCAAGTTTACAGCTGGTCGTCCCCTGTCGACGTCTATGACAGCACGGGTCACGGCTATATCATCTATCCCACCGCCGGCGGCTATGTCTATCTGCTGGACGGCAAGACCGGCGAGAAGCTCGACGGCCTCGACGTCGGCGGCAACGTCGAAGCCTCCTGCGCCGTGTTCAACGACATGATCGTCGTCGGGCATCGTCTCCAGAAGATCTTCGGCATCAAGCTGAGCTGAAAAAGGAGCGTCTGATGGAAATCTTGTTTGAAAACCGCTTTGTGCGGACAAAAGAGATCCTGCAGGAGTTCTACCGCTACGCGTATTTCAAAAACCCGACGATTCTGATCGCGGACATTGCGCTGCTGGCGCTGCTCGCGGTGAGCCTGCTTCTCTGGGGCACGCATCTGCCGCTCGCGGTTGTGATCGTGGTGCCGGTCGTCGCCGCGGCGCAGTACTGGACGTATACACGCGCGGTGAACGCGGTGATGAAGCGGGACGACGAGCTGACCGCCGGCGGCAAGCTGGAGGTGACCGCGGCCGCGACGGAGGAGAAGCTCGTGAATACGGATTCCACCGGCGCGTCAATGGAGCTTCCCTATGACAAGGTGAAAAAGATCGCGCAGACGAAAAGTCTCATCCTCCTGCGCTCACAGGCAAACTTCTGGTACATCCTCCCGAAGAACACGTTTACGAAAGGCACGGCGGAGGAATTCCTCGCGTTTTTGAAATCGAAAGGGCTCTGAAGAGCAGCAAACACCCCCGAGATGTTGCAGTCTCGGGGGTGCATTGTTTTATTCTTTTTTCCAAATCGCGAGCCGCAGTACAAGCTGCGCGAGACCAAAGCCCGCGAGATCGAGCCAGACGTCCGCGATCTGTCCGCTGCGTCCGGGGGAGAAGAGCTGGATCGTCTCGTCGAAAAACGCCGCGAGAAAGCCCGCGAACACGGCCTCGATCACGGCGGTGCGCCCGCGCTGCGGAAACGCGCCGAACACAAGTCCGCCGAGGACGGCGTACTCCGTAAAGTGCGCAGCCTTGCGCACGAGCCGGTCCGTGACCCACGGGAGCATCTGGCTCAGCACGGCGACGATGCCGCCGCTCTCGGCCTTGCTCTCCGAGGCGGGCATCATGGAGTGCCCCCAGATGACGGCGAGCCAGAGGATCGTCAGAACAAGGAATACGCGCCGGCGCGTCTTCATGCCTGCTCCTGTGCGCGGATCTTGTTCTTCCAGCACTTGTGGCACATGGCGACATAGCTGTCGTTGCCGCCGAGCAGGATCTGCCCGCCCTCGGTGATGACCTTTCCGTTTTCGTCGATGCGCGCGTTCACGGTCGCCTTGCGGCCGCAGGCGCAGACGGTCTTGATCTCGGTGAGAGAATCCGCAAGCTCCATCAGACGCATCGCGCCGGGGAAAAAGTGCGTCAGAAAGTCCGTGCGCAGACCGAAGCACAGCACGGGCAGATCCTCGTCGTCCACAATCGTGCGGAGCTGGTCGATCTGCTCGGGCGTGAAGAACTGCGCCTCGTCGGCGATGATCACGTCCACATCCGGAATGCCTGCAAACGTTTCGAGAATGTTCTCCTCGGGCGTGATGACCTGCGCCTCGCGCTGCAGGCCGATGCGCGAGCGGATGATGTTTTTGCCGTCCCGGTCGTCGATCGAGGGCTTGATGAGCCAGACCTTCATGCCGAGCTCTTCATAGTTGAACTGCGTAATGAGCGCCTGCGCGGACTTGGATGAGCCCATCGCGCCGTATTTGAAATAGAGTTTTGCCATGTGAACTGCTCCTTAGATGTTGACGTTTCTTCCCTCGATATGCGCGCGGATGCGCTCCATGACGAAATCCGTCGCCACGCGGTTGTGCCCGCCGGTGGGGATGATGATGTCAGCGTTGCGCTTCGAGGGCTCCACGAACATCTCGTGCATGGGCTTGACGGTGGCGAGATACTGCGTCACGATGCTCTCCAGATCGCGCCCGCGGTCACGCGTGTCGCGCACGATGCGGCGCAGGATGCGCACGTCCGCGTCCGTGTCCACGAAAATCTTCACGTCCATGCGCTTGCAGAGCTCGGGCTCCGCGAAGATGAGGATGCCCTCCACGACGAGGACCTTCGCGGGGCGTACGGTGATGGTCTTGTCCGAACGGTTGTGTACGGTGTAGTCATAGACCGGGCACTGGATCGCCTCGCCCCGGCGGAGCGCCTCAAGATGCTGCACGAGCAGATCCGTGTCAAAGGCGTTGGGGTGGTCATAGTTGAGCTTCGTGCGCTCGGCATAGCTCAGCTCGTCGTGCCGCTTGTAGTAGTTGTCGTGATACAGCACGCTCACGTCGCCGCCGAACTCTTTCATAATGCGCTTGGTGATGGTGGTCTTGCCGCTGCCGGTGCCGCCGGCAATGCCGATGGTGATGATATCCATAAAACAAGAACCCCTTTTCTTTTGTTATCACGCTTATGATACCATAAATGCCCCTGCCATGCAAACCTAAAAGCAGGGCGTGCTGCTTCTTTTACAGCACGCCCTGCGGCTTTTTTTGTTATCCGATCGCCTGCACCTTGTATACGAAGGCGACGGAGCTTTCGGTGTTCTCGGTGCGCTGGGTGAAGATGTCGTATTCCTCCCCGAACGTGAGCCATTCGCGCATGCGCCCGGCGAGATTCTGCTGCTGCGCCTGCGTGAGCCCGTCGAGCGCGGAATATTTCGACGCCACGCCGAGGATTGTTTGCAGCCCGTTTGTGATGTTGGAGTCCTGCAGCACGGCGAGATCGTCAAACACCTCGCGGTTGGCCTCCAGCACCTGAATCACGCCGCGCAGCTGAGAGATGATCTCCGGCAGACGCTCGATGGAGCTTTGCAGCGCGGGATCGGCCAGATCCGCTTTCAGCGCGTCGATCGTCGGCATCAGCGCGAGCGCGTCCTCCGTCACGGTCACGAGATCGCGCGCCTCCTCGTCGATCAGGGAGATGAGATCGATGAGCTGCTGGAACAGGTTGCAGTCGATCAGCGCCTGCAGACGCTCGACGTCGATGGCCTCCATGTCGGCGAGGAGCTTTTCCATCGCGGCGAGGTTTTCGTAGGTCACATAGCCGGAGAGCGTTTCGAGCAGAGCCTTGTTCTCGTCATACAAAAGCGCCGCCTGTGTCACCGCGCCCATGAGGTTCTGCACCTTATCCATGTCGCCGTAGAGCATCTGCACGAGCTCCTGCATGCGCATGCCCGAAAAGGCGTTCATCACGGTCTCCAGATCGGAGAAGATCTGCTTCACGCCGTCGAGCCCCTCGGAGAGGTCGCCGCTCGTGAAAGCGTCCACGGAGGAAAACGGCACCGCCGCAATCATCATGTTTCCCATGGCGAAGTTTTTGACGTCTGCCGAGATCGTGAAGCTGCCCGCGCCCATCTGCTCGCCCAGAAGCGGCAGACCGAGCGCCGAGATGCCGAGACTTTCCTCCATGCCCGGCACGCCCATCATCAGTACGATCCGGTGCGCGCCGTCGCCCAGCACCGCGCCGTTCGAGACTTCGACGTTCTCGAAGCCCTCCTCCGGCAGGAGCATCCCGCCGACGAGCAGCATCGGGCAGGTGAGATCATAGCTGACGCCGTTCACGGTCACGGGCTTTACAAGCGTGTTTTCCGCCTCCACGCGGATCGTGAGCCTGCCGCTCTTGCCAGCGAGTTGGTCCGGCGCAATGGGGACGCCGTTGATCATGTAGTCGATGTCAAACTGCATCGGCGGCGTGCTGTCGGATCTGCCGCTGTAATAGAGATCCGTGCCGTCCATCTGCCAGAAGAGACGGCCATTGGAGCGCTCGGGTGTCTCGCCCGTTTTTACGTCGGTAATATCGCTCAAGTCGCTCGCGTCCTCGATGCGGACCTGCGGCAGCTCTGTGTGCAGGTGGTCGGAGACGTTCACCTGCTGCACCGCGCCGTCGGCGGCGAGATTCACATAGACGGTCTCGTGCTTCGTCACCGCGCAGTCGGAGGTCGTGGTGCTCTCCACCACGCGCGAATCATGCACATAGACCTCCTGCGCCTGCACCAGAACGGTCGCGGGACTGATGCTTACGAGCACCAGCGCCGCCATGAGCGCGACGGCCAGGATGCGGTTTCGGATTGTTTCAGGCATTCGTCGCGACCTCCTTTCGCGCCCGCCAGTGTTTTGTGGTCTTGGATATGATGCCCTCGCTGAGACAAAGCAGCGGGGCGAGGAAGATGAGGATGACGATCTCGCTGATGATCGCGCCGCGGGCAAGCAGCGCGCACATGCCCTGCACGATGTGGATATCGCACACGAGCCAGACGCCGAACGTCGCGGCGAAGAACACCGCCGCGCTCTGAAATACGCTCTTCATCGTCGTGGCGGCGGCAACGCTGATTGCCTCCAGCTTGGTCGGGCGGAGCGAGAGCTCCTCCTGAAAGCGCGTCGTGAGCAGGATCGCGTAGTCCACCGTCGCGCCGAGCTGCACGCAGTTGACGACCGTGGGATCGACGAACGAAGCCACTCTGCCGAGCAGTGCCGAGATGCCGAGGTTCAGCCAGATCGCAAGCTCGATGGAGAGAACCAGGATCACCGGCAGGGAGATGGACTTGAACACGATCGCAATGAGAAGAAAGATCGCCGCGATGCTCGTCACCGCCGTCACGGCAAAATCGATGTCGGTGGTGTCGATGAGTCCCTGCGTCACCGCGCCCTCGCCCGTGATGAGGGCGTCGGGATCGACTCTGGAGACGATCACCTCCATCTCATGGAGCTGCTCTGTCATCTCCGGCGTCGCGGGGCTGAATTCGGAATTGACCATCATCAGCTGCTTACCGTCCTGCTTGCACAGGGCGAGGATCTCGTCCGGCAGAATGTTCCCCGGAATCGCAGGGCCGACCACCTGGTTATACGCCAGCACGAGCGACACGCCTTTGAGCCTGGAGATGTCCCGCTCCATGTCCATGATGTCCTGCGCGGGCAGGGAGTCGTCAAAGATCACAAACTGCGTGCTCGCCATGTTGAAGTCTTCTTTCATCCGGTGCAGTCCCTCGATGCTGGGCAGATTGTCCGGCAGCGCGCGGTCCATGGCGTAGTATTTGTCGAGCCCCCGCTGCGTCAGATACGCCGGGACGAGCAGCGCGAGAAACAGGAGCGCCATCGCCCGGCGATGACGGGTCACAAACCGGCTCACGCCGGTAAAGTTCGGGATCAGGCTCCGGTGGCGGTAGCGGTGCAGGAGATCGTCTGTCAAAAGCAGAATCGCCGGCAGCACGAAGATGACCGTCAGCACGCCGAACACAACGCCCTTTGCCATCACAAAGCCGATATCAAAGCCGAGCTTCAGGCGCATAAAGCACAGCGCCGCGAAGCCGAACACCGTCGTGAGCGAGCTGCCCGTGAGCGCGGTAAAGCTTTTCACGACCGCCGACGCCATTGCCTCCTCGCGGGAGGCGCGGTGCGGAAGCTCCTCGTGATAGCGGTCGATGAGGAAGATGGAATAGTCCATCGTCACGCCGAGCTGCAGCACTGCCGCGATGCACTGCGTGATAAAGGAGATCGAGCCCATGAAGAAGTTCGTGCCCATGTTGTAGAGCACCGCGATGCCCAGGGCCGCCAGAATCACGAGCGGCTGGATCCAGCTTTCCATCGTGAGCGCCATGACGAAAAGCGCCAGCGCCACCGCGATCGTGATGTAGATCGGCGCCTGATTGTCGGCAAGGGACTTTGTGTCCTCCACGATGGCGGACAGCCCACTCACGAATTCGTTCTCGCGCAGCAGAGCCTTGATGTCGTGCACGGCTTCCATCAGCTCGTCCGCCGTCGCCTCGGGGTCATACTGCACGAGCATCATCGTGTCCGTGCCGTCGGCGCTGTAAAAGATATCCCGGATCATGTCGGGCAGAATGTCCGCCGGGATGGAGATGTCCGCAATGGAGTCGAGCCAGATCACGGACTTGACGCCGTGCACCTCGGCGACGCGCGCCTTTAAGTCGGCTGCGTCCCGCGGCGCGCCGTCCTCCAGAATGACGACGGAGATGCCCGCCGTGTGGAACGTCTCGTCCAGCACGCGCTCGCCCTGCACCGAGGGCAGATCGTCCGGGAGATAGGAGAGAATGTCATAGTTCACGCGCGTCAGAAGAAAGCCGATCCCCGCCGGGATCAGAAGCAGCAGCGCGATGAGCAGCACCGTCTTCGGGTGCTTTGCTTCCCAAAGTGCGATTTTCCGCATCATCCGCCGCGCCTCCTCTCTCCTGATCGCAGAATTACCGCCAAACGGACAAAGTCCGCCAGAACGGTGAACATATTGTAACATATATTTTTAATATGTCAACCATTCTGGCGGAATTTGTTGTTATGTTGTAACTATTTGGCGAAGCAGGTTTCGTTTTCCTGCGTTACCGGCAGTTCGTGCGCCGGATCTCGCCGCAGGCGATCTTGTCGCCGGGGTTGCCGGAGGGCTGGGACGTGAAATCATCCACATCGTCGTGGATGACCACGGTTTTTCCGATGATCTCCCGCACGGTGAAGCGGTCGGTCAGGAAGACCTGCGCGGCGGTGCCGTCGCTTGCAAACAGCGGCGGCATGTCTCCGGCGTGCGCGGGATGGGGGCAGCGCTCCGGATTGTAGTGCTCGCGCGCATTTGCAAAGGGATCCTCCCGGTTTCCGGTGCAGCGCTCGCCGCAGTGGATGTGAAACGCGAAAATGTCGCTGTCGCACCGCCGGTCCGAGGTGGGCAGCCCCGAGATCTCGGCGGCGACCAGCACGCCGCCCGCCGTCTGGTAAAAACGAACCAGACCCCGGATGCCGGGATAGTCATTGCTTCCGGACACGACGGCCTGCGCGTCGGGGCGGCGCTGGAGAACCTTGAGAAAGTGCATAAATCTTTGTGTTTCGGCCATAAAACCAACTCCTTCAAACCAGCCTATGCATCCGGGAGCAGGCGCGTTCCGTGACAAAAAAAGACCTCCTGCGGCAGCGCGCAGGAGGAACGGATCGTTATGCGTTATCCTTTTTTACTCGGTGCCGAGATCTCGTTGCGCGCGACGGTGAAGCCGCGGCCGCGCACCTCGTTGATCTGTGTGATCGTGATAAAGGCCATGGGGTCAATGTCCTGAATGCGGTGGGTGGCATTGTAGAGCTTGCGCTGCGGGATCACGCACAGAACGCCTTTCTGCTCTCGCTCAAGCCGCCCGGTCTCGATCATCGTCATGGTGACGCCGGCCTCGATCTCGTTTAAGAGCATCCTGCGGATCTCCTCGTACTGCTCCGAGACCACAAAGATCTGGATCTGCGCCTTGCCGAGGATCATGGCCTTGTCCAGGATGATGGTTTCCAGCACAAGCACGAGAATGCCGAGCAGAATCTGCTCCGAGGACGAGAACAGCGCCTGTCCGCCGACGATTACGATATCGCCGAGATATACGAACAGTGCCACCGGCAGGTGGAGCCAGTGCGCCATGACGAGATTCAGAATGTCCATGCCGCCGGTCGAGGAGCCGACGCGCATCACAAGCCCCAGCGCCACGCCCATCAGCACGCCCGCGAAAATCGCCGCGAGCACGGGATCGGCCGTGAGCGATTCGATGCCCGGAATGCGTTGGAAAAAGCCCAGCATCACGGGGTAGAGCACCGAGCTTGCCACCGTCGTGAGAAAGAATTTCTTTCCCAGCACGACAAGCCCCAGCACCAGGAGCAGCAGGTTCAGGATCAGGATCAGCAGCGATACGTCCAGCCCCGGGATCAGCCTGTTCAGCACGATGCCGATACCGGTCGTGCCGCCCATGATGATGTCGTGCGGGATGATGAACGCCGCCACGAGAAAAGCGAGCAGGGCGTTGCCCGCCAGCATGCAGAGCGTCGTCACAAGAATCTTTTTCGGTTTTTTGTCGTAGGGCTTCATCCTGTCACCTCCGATTCTGCTTTCAGTATATCACAAAATAGTGACGCATGGAACGGTTTCCGGGCGATCAGGTCAGATCGCGTGCCATGAGGACGTAATCGGTCTGACCCGTTTTCAGAATGCGGTAGAAGCCTCCGGTCACTTTGCCGTCGTGGATGAGAGCGGTGACGCTCGTGCAGTTTTTGCGCTGAAGATCGTGCTTCAAGAGCTCCGAGAGCGCGTTGCCGAGCCCCGCGTGCTTCGGCGAGACGCCCATATAGGGGATGGCGTACTCCGTCGGCGCGCGGCGGATCGCGAGAATCTCGGCGGCGGTGTGCGGCGTGATGCGCCCCGCCGTGCGTGTGCCGTAGTTCGGAACGCAGATCACGAATGCCGCGAGCGCGCCGTCTTTATAAACGAGCTTGACCATCTCGTGGTCGAGCACATAGCGCAGCGGAGAAAACAGCGCGACGAACTGCCGCTCCGTGATGTACTGAAAGCCGGGAAACGCGCTGTAAAGCTCGATGAGCAGGGAGTAAATGTCGCGCAGACTTTCATCGAATGTGCGGAACGTGATCGTGCGGAAGTCATATCCCGCCTCGCGGAACGCTTTGAGCCGCCGCACGGCTTTTTCACTCACGTCGGCGTCCGTCGGCACGCGCATGTGGTTGGAAAAGTAATGATCCGTCACGGCAAAGCCGCACTGCTCCCACAGCCGGGGATAGTAGGCGAGGTTATTCGGCTCGCCGGTGAAGTAGTCCCGAAAGCCCGACGTCTTGAACCGGTAGCCCAGCCAGAACGAGGCGTTGTAGGGGCCCACGAGACGGCTGCGGCCGAAGAGCTTTGCCTTTTCTGCCGCCGCGGTGAGCACGAGCGCCGCCGCGTCAGGAGCGTCCTCGCTCTCGAAGAAGCCGACGTAGCCGTTTTCGTCGCCGGGGTAGAGCGTCAGCAGGCACCGTGCGGCGGGCTGGTCGTTTTCGTCCAGCGCCAGAAACGGGTACACGGCAAAGTCCACGCTCAGCGGGTGTGTGCCGAGCAAAATCTGCTGTTCGGTTTTCCTGTCCTGCGTGCGGCGCTCCGGGGGATAGAGTCCCTCCGGCAGCGCGAGAAAGGCGCGGCGCAGGAAGAAGTCATTTTCGGAGTACAGTGTATAGCGCATGTCAATCATTCCTGTTCAAGATTCGGATCGTGCCCGCCGTGCTGTCGAGCTCCACGAGATCGCCGGTGCGGATGCGCTTGCAGGCGTCGTGCACGTTCACCATCGAGGGCTTTTGCAGCTCGCGCGTGATGATGGCGGTGTGGCTCAACAGCGATCCCTTTTCCGCGATGATGCCTGCGGCGTTTTCAATGAGGAACACCCAGCCGGGGTCGGTGCTGCGCGTGACGAGAATCTTGCCGCGCGTGTCGATTGACAGGTCCGGGTTCGTTATGACCAGTGCCTCGCCCGTGACCCTGCCGAGCGCGGCGGAGACACCCGTGAGCGTGTCGCCCCGGTGCAGCAGGTCGAACGACGCGTTGAGCACGCGCTTGTTCCGGATCGCCCCGTCAAAGACGAGCCGGCTGTATGCGGGGAGATCTGCGTACATCCTGAACTCCGCCTTGCGCTGCGCGACGGTCTCGCGCAGATCGCCGGCTCCGAGCGCTTCCAGCTCCGGTACGGAGATGTAAAACACATCCTCCGGATCATCGATGCGCCCGTCGCGGCAGAGCTCCTCGCCGACGGCGCGGAAGATCGCGCGGATCGTGCCGAAAATGCGCGTGCGGTCCATGCGCGAGCGCTCGCGGTTGTAAATGCCTGTTTTTGCGCGGCGCACAAAGAACGGCTCGCGGCTTTTCGCCGGCGGCGCCTCCTGCTGCGGCAGCTGCGTCGGCGCGTCCAGGCGGGCGCGGACAAAGTCGTCCACGAGCCCGGGGTGCGTGCGGTAGGTGTGCGTCTCCAGCTTCAGCTCGCCGAGACAGCGGTCGCCGTACTGGCGGATGAAGTCGGCTTTCGCGGCGCGGTAGGCGTCTGTGTCCATGCCGTGCTGCTTTGCGGTGTCCACAAGAGCGAGCATGCGCTGCACGGGCTTCATGCTCTCAAGGTTGCGGATGTCTGCGAGCGCGGCCTTGTTTCGCTTTCCCGCGAGATAGGTGAAGAGGAATGCGTACATGTCGTTGATGAGCGTGACGTGCCAGCGCGCGAGGATATCGTCGAGCATGCTGTGGTAAATGTCGAGCAGCTGCGGCGTTTTCGCGTGTGCCTCGTCCGCGAGCACGGCGCTGAGACGGCGGTCGAGATCGGCGGCGTAGCGCTCATAAAAAACGCAGAGCGCGTCCATGCGCTTCGGCGTCTGGAGCACGCAGCGAAGAAGCTCAAAGCCGAGCGTGGCTTTCACGCACAGCGGCACGCGCCGCTCCGTCGCGGTCACGGTCGGGTTCTCCACGCCGAGCATCTGCTGCCAGATGCGGATGAACCAGCCGGAAAACGGCATCAGCCGCAGCACGCCGTACCAGCTCGAAATGCGGTAGTAGACCCTGCCGTTTGCCATGTCCACCATGTCGCGGATCTCGTGGTCGAGCGCGTCCACGATGGGGCTTTCATGCGTGACCTCCAGCAGCAGGGATTTAAAAATGCGGTAGTAGATCTCTTTGACGAAACTCTGCGAGAGCGGCAGCGTCAGATCGGGATAGCTCTCCACGATGTTGGAGTTGTCGAGCACGATCGTCTCGCCGCCGGGGAGCGTCGTGATGGGGCGCGCCTGCAAGAGCCACACATCGCCGCCCTGCACGGCGTACTCCACGTCCGTCGGCGCTCCAAACAGGCGCTCGACCGCGATGCCAAGATCCAATAGCCTTTGGAGCGTCTCAGACTCCAGCAGCGGCGATTCGCCCGCGCGCTCGTAGTAGTAGACCGCGTCGTCCTTGTTGTAATAATAGGTGGTTGTGTCCGCGCGATCCTCCACAACGGCGTTTCCGAGCCCGGCACCGACGACGATGACCATCTCGTTCAGCTGTCCGGTCGGGTTTGCCGTGAAGAGCACGCCGGCGCAGTCGGCGTCCACCATCTCCTGCACGAGTACGGGAGCGTCCGCGTCGCTTTCGCGCTCCGGCAGACCGTGCGCTTTGGCGTAGGCGGCGTAGCCTTTGGCGTAGCTTTCGCGCACGCGCCGGATCGCCTCCGGCACATCTTTGCGCGGCACGTTCAAAAGCGTCTCAAACTGCCCGGCAAAGGAGAGCGCGGCATTGTCCTCCACATCGAAAGTCGAGCGCACGGCGAAGCGCTCCGCCTCGGAAAAATCCGGACGGAGCGGTGTATCCTTCGTCACAACGGTGAACGCCGGCACGGGCAGACCGTGCGCGCGCATGCGCTGTAAATTTTCTGCTTTCATCAGTTAAATCTTTCCCACAAGAAGGTAGATCACGACAGTCGCGATCATCGTCAGCTCCTGGATGTAGGTGTAGTGCTCCACCTTGGTCACGAGCTTGAAGCGCGTGGGGTCCTGCTTGAAGCGCTGGAACGTCCAGCACATCCAGCCGACGAGGCAGGCGAGCACCGCCACGCTGATCTTGTTGAGATTCCAGACCAGCACGAAGTTCGTCATGATATCGAGCAGCACCACGAACATGGCAAAGTTCGTCGCCTTCTTGTAGCCGAAGAGCTTGGAATAGGTGACGTACTCCGTCTCGTCCTGCGGGGCGCGGATCTTGCGCGAGACCTCCCAGTAGAGCGCGGGGAAGTAGAGCGTGAAGCACGCGAAGACGTTGATGAGATCGACTGCCTTGATGTCATACTTGATGACCGTGAACGAGATGATGTAGATGTTCATGATGAACTGCACGGGGTTGTGCGTCACGAGCGCGAGCGGCAGGGACTTCTGGATCTTGTACTTCTGGAAGAACCAGATTGCCATCAGCGAGCCGTAGGTGTACAGGATGACGCAGAACAGGAAGTTATTCATGAAGATGGCGTTGAGCGCAAGCGTCACCGGGATCAGGATGCACAGGAAGATCTTCAGATCCTTTTTCGTCACGCGCCCAGAGGGCAGCGGACGGTGCGCGAACAGCCTGCAGTCGAGCTCATAATCCTTGAAGTCATCCGCGATGCGCAGCCAGCACAGGAAGCTGAACACGGTAAAGCCGAGGATCAGCTCCTGAATGCCGAGATGGAAGTGCGTCACGCCGTGGTTGAGCAGGACGATGAAATAGATCTCGCCCGCGATCAGATAACCCAGTCCGAGACGCGGCAGGATGGGGTACATCTCCTTGAAGTAGATATTCAATCGTTTGAGCATGATGATTCTCCTAAGATAATCAGAATATCAGCAGCACCGCACCGGAGCCGAGACCCAGCAGCGTGCAGATGATTGCCCCCGTGCTGCCGGGCTTCTTCACGCGGATGCTTGCCACAAAGAGCACCGACATCACGAGCATCAAAACCGCCGCGGCGACCGTCACGCCGGAGAAGCCGGTGATCGCGGCAACGGCGTACAAAAACGGCAGAAACAGCGCCATGCACGTCACGGGAACGCCGCTGAAATACTTCGTGTTGCCGTCGGTCGTGATGTCAAACCAGCACAGGCGCGTCACGCCCGCAAAGACATAGACGATCGCAAGCAGCACCGTCCAGACCGTGCGCGCCTGCGCGAGCAGGAACACCGCCGGGAAGATCACGAACGAGACCGTGTCGGCAAAGGAATCGAGCTGGATGCCGAACTGCTTCTCCACGTCTGTGCGCGGGAACATGCGCGCCACGCGCCCGTCAAAGAGGTCGCAGATGCCGCTTATGAGCAGCATCAGCATGGCGAGCTTTGGGTTATCGGCAAAGCAGATGCCGACCACCGCCGCCGCGATACCTAGAAAGGTCACGCAGTTGGCGAGATTGTATACGCCGATAAAATAACGTTTCATACTGATCTCCAATCACAGATTTTTACGAATATGCAGCTTGTAAAGGACGAAGTTCACGCCCACATGCGTGCCCGCGCCGAGGCAGATATACTGCACATAGCGCTTCCACGAAATGCCGGAATACGCCGAGAGCACCGCAAACACGCCCAGCAGCGAGTCGATCTGGTCGATGACGAAAAACACCTTGCCCGCAGCGCCGCTCTCGGTCTTGCCGGGGCGAATGTCGATGCGGCGCTTTACAAAGCTGTTCGGCAGCTCGCACACGGCGTAGGCAAGCCCGCAGAGCGTGCCGGAGACGAGATTCAGCGCGAGGGTGTTTTCCCGCACGCGGTAAATGTCGTGCAGGGCGTTTAAGCCCCGGCGCGCGCAGTGGCTGCCCCAGACGACCTGTGACGCTGCCGTGAGCGCGACCATCGATGTAAAGCCGATCCACGTCTTGTTGTCGCCGAGGATGCGCTTGCCGTCGCGCCATACCCGCCCGCCGTCCATCGGCGCGCGATGGTTTTTGTAGAGCGGGGTCTTGGTGAAGATCATGTTCGACACGCCGCCCAGAATCACGGGCATCGCCGTGATATACATGTTCCGGATTACTTCAGCAGGGCGTGACATATATAGATCCCCTCCATGATGAAGAATGCGCCGCCCCACATCCAGACGCCCGCAGCGCCGAGATCCTTGATGATCTTGACCTCGGGATGCAGTTCCGGCGTGTAGAGATCCATGATGTGCTCGATGGCGGTGTTGATCATCTCGGAAGAGAACACGCCGCCGAGACAGACGATGAACACCACGTGCTGCAGCATCGTCACATGGCACAGGCAGTTGATGATGAAAAACGAGGTACAGATGCCCATGTAGGTGAGAAAGTTCTTCTCGGTCTTAAAGCCGTAGACCGAGCCGACGAGCGCAAAGTAGACGCTCTGGAAAAAGCCCTTGCTTTTGGGAGGCCTGTTGTCCATGGCTCAGTCCGCCTCTCCTTTCCGCAGACGCGTGAAGATGGTGCTGTCCTTTTTCTGCTGATTGCGCAGCCAGTAGCCCGCGATCAGGGAGGAGAGCATGGTCGTGAGAATCAGCACGGTGAAAAACTCGATGCTGATGATCTTGTAGGAATAGGCCACCGTGGCGAGCACGATGCCGGGGCCGCCGCGCGCGTTCATGGTGATGGCAAAGTTGATCTTCGCGCTCTTGCGCAGATCGGTCAGCTGCAGCATGATGAGCGTGCCGACGCCCTCCAGCCCGAAGGCGATCACAAAGAAGACGAGAAAGCGCACAAGCGAGAAGTTGTGCAGCAGATTCAGCTGGATGCCGACGAGGGCAAAGTAGATCGGGATGAAGAACGAGAACGCGAAGTTTCCGAGCGACTCCATCGCGTTTTTGATGCGCTCGTCCACGCCCGCCACGGCTTTTACAACATAGCCCACGAGAAACGCGGCGTACATGATGTTAATGCCGACGGTGTAGAGCCCCGCGCATACCAGCAGCAGCACGACGAAGCTCACGGAGTAGAACGTGATCGGCTTTAAGTGCCGCTCGCGCGCCTTCGTGTGGTCGGAGATGACCTTTACCACGGCGAAAAGCCCCAGCGTGATGACGACGACGCCGATCATGTCCGCGAGACGCAGCTCGCCCTGTGAGGCGATGCGTGTCGCGGCGTTCAGGAGGATCCACAGCAGCAGATCCTGGAAGGTCGAGACTGTGAGAACCGTGTTGGAAAAGCGCGTGTTCATGATGCCCATGTCGAAGAAGATCTTCGAGATGACGGGGATGGACGTGATGGCAACGCCGATCGTGAACACGAGCCCGAATGAGATCTCGTTTCCCATCTCGCCGATAAAGGCGTCCTTGAACATGC
Source organism: uncultured Eubacteriales bacterium (assembly GCA_900316745.1). Taxonomy (GTDB): domain Bacteria; phylum Bacillota; class Clostridia; order Oscillospirales; family Oscillospiraceae; genus CAG-103. The sequence goes on from ONEB01000008.1 coordinate 67,088, forward strand.
CGATGAACGGCAGCGCGCCCAGCATCGGCAGCACCGTCGCGCCGAAGAAGACGCACCAGATTACGCGCCCGTTCGAGCGGTCAAGCTCCAGCCGCGTGTTGTAGCCGGAGAGGAACATCAGAAAGATCAGTCCCAGCTGATAAAAGATGTTCAGCACCTTGCCCTCCTCGGGGTAGGCGAGGAACACGCTTCCCATCACGTCGGGGAAGAAATGATACAGCAGCGTGCCGCCCAGCACAAGGCCGCCGAGGATCTCGCCCACCACGCGGGGCGCCTTGATGCGCTCCATCAGCGAGCCGAGCAGAAACGCGCTTCCCAATAAAAGAGCCAGAGCAATGAGGGTCGCGATGATCTCATGCTCTGACAGTGTCGGCAAAGTCATATAAAAGCTTCTCCTTCTCTTATAAAAGCTTAAATATCAATATAACATGTAAAGATAAGGAATACAAGGATTGTTATGAATCTGTCGAATGCTGCGCTTGTGCAATTCTGCCCTTGCGGGTATAATGAGGAAAAAGCACCTTGAGAGGAGAGAGCATCATGTCTGATCAAACCAACGCCCTGCGCCCGGAGGACTACGCGGAGCCCGCGTGCGTGCTCTGCGGCGAGCCCTACGGCACCGAGCGAAAGGTCGAGCCCGTGCCGCAGCAGCGCATCGTGCAGAAGCTGGATGACTATATGAGCCGCCGGGACTATCCGGGCGCGGAGCGCCACCTGCTCTATTGGCTGGGCGAGGCGCAGCGCGGGTACGATCTGCGCGGCGAGCTCCTTGTGCGCAATGAGCTCATCGGGCATTACCGCAAGGTCGGGAACAGGGAAAACGCGTTTCTCCACGCCGAGCGCGCCCTGGCACTTCTGGAGGAACTGGATCTTACGGGCGGCGTCAGCGCGGGCACCACATACGTCAATGCCGCCACCGCCAGCTCCGCCTTCGGCGAGCACGAGCGGGCGCTGAAGCTGTTTGAGCAGGCCAAGACCGTCTATGAGTCCGACCCGCACACGCAAAAGCACCTCCTGGGCGGGCTTTATAACAACATGGCGCTCTGCTGTCAGGCGCTGGGGCGCTATGACGATGCGTTCCGGCTCTATGAGCAGGCGATGGACGCGATGACGGAGGTCGCCTACGGCGAGCTTGAGCAGGCGATTACATGCCTCAACATGGCGGACGCCGTCGCCGGGCGCGACGGGCTCGAGGCGGGCGAGGGGCAGATCTTCGCGCTGCTGGACAAGGCGTATGACCTCCTTCACACACCTGGTGTGCCGCACGAGGGCTATTACGCGTTCGTGTGCGAAAAGTGTGCGCCGACGTTCTCTTACTATGGATATTTTGCGGCGGCCTCGGAGCTGGAGCAGGAGGCGAGGGAAATCTATGAACGGACTTGAGCTCTCGCGCGCCTTTTATGAGCAGCACGGCCGCCCGATGCTGGAAGCGGCGTTTCCCGACCTGATGCCGCTCGTCGCGGTGGGGCTCTTCGGGAGCGGCTCGGAGTGCCTGGGCTTTGACGACGCCGTGTCGGAGGATCACGACTTTGAGCCGGGCTTCTGCATTTTGCTTCCGGAGGAGGCGCTCGTGGATCGGCGGCAGGCGTTTCTGCTCGAGCGCGCCTACGCAAAGCTCCCGCGCGCGTTTCAGGGGCATGTCCGCCCCGTCGTGCAGCCCGTCGGCGGCGCGCGCCGCGGCGTTCAGCGCACGGCGGAGTTTTTCACAAAAACGGTCGGCGCGCCGAACGGCATACTTGATCTGCACGCGTGGCTCACCATCCCGGAGCAGGCGCTTCTGGAGGCGACGAACGGGGAGGTGTATCACGATCCGTTCGGCGAGGTCACGCGCATCCGGGAGCACCTGTCGCGCTTTCCCGAGGATGTGCGCCGCAAGCGTCTCGCGGGGCAGCTTCTGCTCATGGCGCAGGCGGGGCAGTATAACGTCCCCCGGTGCCTGAAGCACGGCGAGCCGGAGGCGGCGCAGCTCGCGACGGTGGAATTCGTCAAGAGCGCGGTCTCGGCGGTGTTCCTCTTAAACCGCCGCTATCAGCCGTATTACAAATGGACGTTCCGCGCCCTGCGCGCTCTGCCGGAGCTGTCGGAGCTGGCGGAACCTCTGGGGACGCTCCTCACGGCGCCGGATCCTAAGCGGATCGAATCCGTCTGCGCCGCCGTGCTTGCGGCGGTCAGAGCGCAGGCGCTCACCGCGGCGGCAGGGGAGGATCTGGAGCGCCATGCCTACGCCGTGAACGACACGATCCGCGACGCGGAGCTGCGCAATCTGCATATCCTCGCCGGGGTGTAAAACGATGATCAGACTCTGATCACTGCTTTTTGTTGACAGGCAGTGCCCGATTCTATATAATTACATTATCCTAGTGCTTGTATATGATTAAAAGCAAGAGCGGTCGATTCATCATGAAGCGCATGCCCCTGCCGGCGGCGATCAGCGATGATCAAAAGGAGATGACTGCCATGGAAGAACAGAGAGGTCGGGGAGGCGCCGGAAGCATGAAGCTGGAGCTGCGTCGCGATCTCGATGCGCTGGACGCCGTGTTCGACCACGGCTTTGTGTTCGACGCCCACGCGCGCGACAGGCGCGTGCTCATCACCCGCTATCGCGGCACGGTCGTCAGACCCTCAGACGCGGGCTTTACCGTCGTCGCGTGGCAGAAGAGCGTCTATCACTTCGGCGGTCTGAACCGCGAGGTCCCGGTGCTCGCGACGGTGCTGCTGGATCCTGACGGCGTCGTGCGGGGCCTGAGTCTCGATGAGCGCTGTCTCGGCAGCCAGGGCAAGCGGTGCGATTTCCGCACGCTTCAGATCTGCATGGACGGAATGCTCAAGGGCAAACCGTTCTCCGACTTCGGCACGCATTGTCCCGACGCGGGCGCGGCGCGATGCCTGCATCTGTTTGAAGTGCTCGACGGCGCGGCGGGCTTCTTTGCGCTGCTGCGGTCGCGAGGGCTGGCAGAGGGCAGCGAGCAGGAGCTTGTCACCATCCGCCCGAACCGCGGCGGACTCAAAGCGGAAAACAGCCACATCCTGCTCGGGCGTGAGAGCGTGACGGAGCTGGAGCTGCGGCACATTGATCCGACGCGCCGCAACGAGCGGGATCTGACATGCCATGTCCATGCAGACGTCACCGTGCGGCATCAGGGCGGGGAGGCGTTCCGGCAGACGCTGTGCGCCGACCTGTTTGAGGATGTGTATACCGCGCTGAATCTGCTCTTCGTCAGGTGTTATCAGCTGGATAAAAAAGCGCTGGAGCTTCCGGTGCACCGCCGCGTGCGCTTTACAAACTGGTCTGCGCTCGCGGGGCTCTTTCTCCTGACGTTCAGCCATGAGAGCATGGCGGGCGCCGTCTTACGCGCCGTGCGCATCGAGCGCATGCTGCATTTCATCCAGACGGGCGAGGGGCGCACCGGGTGCATCGGCTTCGGCGGGTGAAACAATAAAAACGAATGAGACCACGGAGAAGTATTCTTCTCCGTGGTCTCATTTGCGTTTATTGCAGATCCTCCAGATCCGCGGCGGGAATGTCGTTTTCAACGTTGTCGCGTCCCAGATCGGTGTCGATCACGGGATACGCCTCTGCCGGGATCGGGCGCTCTGTGTGAACGGTTTTTCGCTTTTCCTCCGCCGCCGAGGCGATGATCGGCTCCACCACGTCTTTCTTTTTTCTGGGGTCCATACGATCACCTCACAGATAGTCGCGCAGGTCGTCCGCGAGCTTTTCTTCCAGACGGATCAGGCGCTTTGCAATGTCCTTGGATGATTCATCCGCCGCCGCGTACTGGTTCAGATACCGGCTCAGCGATTTCACGCCCATGTTGCAGCCGTCCGTCATGAGGTTTGCGATTTCGGCGTCGGATTCGCGGATCGCGAGCATCATTTTCGTCTTCATGTCAGACATCAGCGACGCCATGGCCGGAGGCTCCTTTCCCTCGTCGTGATACCGGTCGAGCAGCTCCTGGATTTCCCTGCCCAGCTTCTCGTGCTCGTTTTTGTTGTCGGTGAGACATTGCTCCAGACGGTCCGAGCGCACATGGCTCAGAACATCCTCGATGGAATCAATGCCCATCTTTACTCCTGCGTCGCATTCGCGAAGCAGCTTGATGGTGTCCTTTTCGATCATTTTTGTGTTCTCCTTTCCGGTTAAAACCTTATGCGTTTTTTGCCCGATTCTCCCAGGCGATCCTGCCGTTTACGATCGTATAGCGGACGGATGAGGCGATCTGGAGCGGATCACCGTCCCAGATCGCGAGATCCGCATCTTTCCCGATCGCGAGACTCCCGAGGCGGTGATCGACCCGGCAGATGCGCGCTGCCTCGAGCGTGATGGCACGCAGCGCCGCAAATTTGTCCATGCCCTCCTTAGCGGCCAGCGCCGCGCAAAGCGGCAGGTACTGAATCCGGGATACCGGGTGATCCGTCGTCAGCGCGACCGGCACGCCGGCTTTTTGCAGGATCCCGGCTGTCTTGAAATCCGAACGACTGACCTCGTCCTTCGTTCGCGAGGCAAGCGACGGCCCGACGATGGCCGGGAATCCGCTCTCTGCGATTTCCTCCGCGATCAGATGTCCCTCCGTGCAGTGATCGAGCGTCAGAGCGAGCCCGAATTCCCTGGCGATGCGCATGGCGGTAAAAATGTCGTCCGTCCGGTGCACATGCGCCTTCAGAGGTATTTTGCCCTCAAACAGCTCCCGATAACACTCCATATTGAAATCCGGCTCGCTGCAGTCTCCGTCGAAGTACTGTCTTGCGAGGAACAGCTCCTCCCGGATCAGCGACGCAATGCCCATGCGGGTCGAGGGAATGTTGCCGTTCGGCCCGTAATTCGTCATCGGATTTTCGCCGAAAGCCACTTTCACTGCCGCGGGCGCCAAGACGATCATGTCATCCACGCGCCTGCCGTCGGTTTTGATGAATGCGAACTGCCCGCCGATCGGATTGGAGCTTCCCGGCCCCGCCATGACGCCGGTGACGCCTGCCGCCAGCGCGTTGTGAAAGGCGCTGTCCATGGGGTTGACGGCGTCGATCGCCCGCAGGCATGGCGTGATCGGATTCGTCCCCTCGTTGCTTTCGTCCACCGGATCGGTCGTCTTTTCCTCGGCGATTCCGATGTGGCTGTGCGCGTCAATGAAGCCGGGGTATACGCACAGACCGCGCGCGTTCAGGAGCTGCATGTTCTCCGTCGGCGTTATGGCGTCCGCGATCTCGGCGATTTTTCCCGCGTCGATCAGCAGGTCAGCGCGGATGGGCTGCTCCTGCTCCATGGTGTACAGCATCGCGTTTTGAATCAACAGCATTTGGCGTTGTGTCCTTTCCGTAAAATTTTGGAGCTCATAATACTCGCCCGTTCTGCAAAAAATGATCTTGTCATCAAAAAAAGGGGGTGAACCAAATGAGCAACAACCAGAACAACCAGAACCAGCAGAACCGTCAGAATCAGCAGAACCAGCAGAACCGCGAGAATCAGCAGAACCGCCAGAACCAGCAGAACCGCCAGAATCAGCAGAATCGCGAGAACCAGCAGAATCGATAACCGTTTTCAGTGTTCCCCGATTTTGATAGGAATAAACACCGTGCCCCACCGGAGCGTTCCGGTGGGGCACATCCGTCATTCGCGCGTCCCGGCGTCTGTTTGTGCGGGGCCGGAGATCAGCGCGCCGTATTTGTCAAACCGCGAGCCGTGGCAGGGACAGTCCCAGCTGCGCTCGTCCGGGTTCCATTCGAGCTGACAGCCCAGATGCGGGCAGCGGATATCCACGGAATACAGCGTGCCGTCTTCGTCTTTGCAGACCCCGACTTTCTCGCCATCCAGCATCACGATGCCGCCGTGTCCGGGCGCGATCTCCGCTGCCTGCTCTTCGGGGACCTTGAACATGCGTCTGGCAAGCCCCTTGACCGCGTGCACGCCCTCGTCCGCAACGCCGGAGATCGTCTCCCCGGTGAAGCGCCCTGGGTCAAAGACCTCGGCATACGGATTCAGCTTGCCGCAGATGCGGTCGCGCAGCAGCATGGCGGCGACCATCGAGGTCGTCATGCCCCACTTCTGAAAGCCCGTGGCGACATGCCAGCTCGGCCTGCTTGCGGCATATCCGCCGATATAGGGCACGCCGTCCGCTGTGATACAGTCCTGCGCCGACCAGTGCGCCGCTTCCCGGGAGTCCGGGAACCACGCCTGCGCCTGCCTGCGCAGCGCGTCGTATTTTCCGCCAGCGCTGTTTTCGCCGCAGCGGTGCCCGCCGCCGCCAAGCAAGAGCAGCTCGCCCCAGCGGCGGAAAGAATATTGGTTTTCCTCTCCCTCGGCGAAGAACCACATGCCGTCTGCCGAGGCAGCATTTTCCAGCGCCAGCACATAGGAGCGCTCCTGATGCATCCGGGCAAAATACAGCCCGGGGAAGTTTACAAAGGGATAATGCGCGGCAAACACAATGTGCTCCGATGTCACGGTGCCGCGATCTGTGATGAGTTCATGCTCCGTCACGGTTTTTACCGGCGTTTTTTCGTAGATCGTCAGCGGCTCTGAGACCGCTTGGAGAAATTTCAGCGGGTGAAACTGCGCCTGCCGCGCAAAGCGCACCGCGCCGGCGACGGGAAAGGGGAGCGCGGCGTCCGGCGTGAAAGATGCGCCAAGCCCCAGCTTCTCGGCGCACGCCGCCTCGGCCTTGAGCGCGTCGATGTCGCCGCCGTAGACATAGGCGCATTGCTCTTCAAAATCGCAGTCGATCCCGCGCTCTGTGATCATGCGGCGATACTCGGTGATCGCCGCCTCGTTTGCCATGGCGTATTGCCGGGCGCGCTCTTCGCCGATGCTTTTCGTCAGCTTCTGATAGATCAGCCCGTGCTGGGATGTGATCTTCGCCGTGGTATTGCGCGTCTGCCCGCTGGCAATCCGGTTTGCCTCCAGGACGATGACCGATCTGCCCGCCTCCTGCAGAGCCGATGCGATCAGCACCCCGGCCATGCCAGCGCCGATGACGGCGACGTCTGTCCGGATGTTTTCCGACAGAGGCCTGCGCTCTTTGATCTCACAGGTCTGTGACCAGATAGAGTTCATAGTTTCCTCCCGGTGCGTAGAAATTGGCAGTCCCAGTATTTCTGGAACGGGAGATTATTATGCGCTGTGAAAAACAAAAAACCTGCTCCCGCCAATTGACGGGAACAGGTATTTTGGCACCCCAGAGGGGATTCGAACCTCCGGCCTACCGCTTAGGAGGCGGTCGCTCTATCCTGCTGAGCTACTGGGGCTCAAATGCCTTGCTATTTTACCCCAACGCGCGGCGGCTGTCAACCAAAGAAAGTGCTTGCGCCCGCTTCGGGAGGATTCCGAGGCGGGCGCTTTGGCAGTATGAGATCAGATTTTCAGCGCTGTGTCATACGCGCTGTGCACGGCGTTGGCGATCGTGCCGCTCTTGACGGCGTCGCCCACGCGCACGACGTTGAGACCTTTTGCCCTGAGATCCGCTTCGAGATCTGGGATCGGGCGCACGCCCATCGACAGGACGACGGCCTCGGCGGGGATGGTGCTGCGCGTGCCGGATTTCACGTCCTCGACGGAGACCGTGCCGTCGCCGATCTCGAGCAGCTTCGTTCCGGCCTTGAACTTGCAGCCCGCGGGAACGAGGCGCTCCATCTCGTCATCGACGAGCTGGAACCAGGTGCCCGGCGCGATCTCGGGCGCCATCTCGATGATGGTCGTGTCGCAGCCGTCCTGCAGCAGGAATTCGGCGGTCTCCAGGCCCGTCATGCCGCTGCCGATGACGACGGCGGTCTTGTTCTTCGGGCGGATCTTGCCGAGGATGACGTCGGGCGCGGTGCAGACCTGCGGTTTGTCAATGCCGGGGATGCTCTTCGGCACGACCGGCACGCCGCCCGTCGCGAGCACAACGACGTCGGGCTGCAGCTTTTCGATGCCCTCCACCGTCACGTCCAGACCGGTGCAGACCGTGACACCGAGCTTCGTGACGCTCGTCATCAAATCCTCGATGCACCAGTGCAGCTTGCCTTTCAGGTGGCAGGAGGCCGCGGTGTTCACCTGTCCGCCGCCCTCTTTGTTCTTTTCCAGAACCGCGACGCTGAAGCCGCGTCTGGCGAGCGTCTCCGCCGCCATGAGACCCGCGGGTCCCGCGCCGACGACAACGGCTTTTTTGCCCTCGCCGTCACGCGGGAGCTGGTTGTCCGCGCGCTCGCGCCCGACCGCCGGGTTCAGGGCGCATTCGCCGTTTTTGCCGACCTTTGCGTTCGTCATAAACGACGAGATGCAGTTTAAGCAGCCAATGCAGCGCTTGATGTCCTCGGGACGACCCTCCTCGATCTTCTGCACCCAGTGCGGGTCGCAGATGAACGTGCGCGCAGAGCCGATGAAGTCCTGATAACCTTCGACGATCTGGCGCTCCGCCTGCTCGGGCGAGCGCATGAAGTTTGCCGCGCACACCGGGATGGACACGACGGATTTGATCTCCTTTGCGAGATAGGCGCGCCAGCCGGGCTCAAAGCTCGTGGGCTCCAGCCAGCGGTTGTACACGTCGTAGCACGCGCTCGTTACGTTGATGGCGTCGACGCCGAGCTTTTCCAGCTCCACGGCGACCCGCTTGCCATACTCCAGATCATAGCCCTTGCCGGGCTTGCCGATCTTGTCATACATCTCGTCGGCGGTGAGACGCACCATCAGCGGATAGTCCCGCCCGCAGCGCTCGCGGATGCCCTGAATGATCTCCGAGACGAAGCGCATGCGGTTTTCAAAGCTGCCGCCGTACTCGTCGGTGCGGTGGTTCGTGTTCGGGGAGAGAAACTGCTGAATCATGTAGCCGTGGCCGCCGTGCAGCTCCACGAGATCGACGCCCGCCTTCTGGCAGCGCACTGCAGCCTCGATGAAGTCGTTGATGAGGTTTTTGACCTCGCGCTTGCTCATCGCGTGCATGCGCATCGCGCCGTGGTTGGCAAGCTCGACCTTGGACGGGGCCTGCACAGACCAGATCAGCTTTTTCTCCTCCATGCCGAGCAGGATCGGCGTGCACTTGAAGATGCCGTCGAGCACCTTCGGGAAGCGGTTGACGATCGGAATGACGAGCGGCAGGGAGTTGGTGGAGCTGGAATAGCCCTGGCGGCCGGGGTGGTGCAGCTGGATGCCGAGCTTCGCGCCGTGGCGATGGATGCGGTTTACGAATTCGCGCATCGGCTCGATGTGGTAGTCGTGGCTCATGGCGAGTTGGGTATAGGTCGAGGCGGCACCCATGTCGTTGACGCGCGTGACGCCGGGGATGATGAGGCCCACGCCGCCTTTGGCGCGCTCCTCATAGTAGTCCATGAGCCGTTCCGTCGGGGTGCCGTCGGGGCGGCCGAGGCTCATCTCCGCCGCCGTCATGACGGTGCGGTTTTTGATGGTCAGCGTGCCGATGTTCATCGGGCTGAGCAGGTTTTCAAATGCCATATCTTACTTCTCCTTTTTCTTTGCGAGGCGCTTTTCCATACGCACGAGCTTGGCGTATTCGAGCTTCCAATAGATCGTGCGGATCGGCGGGCAGATGCCCATGAGCACCTTGCTTAGAGCGAAGAGGAAGCACGGGGAGACATACTTTTTGCCGCGCTCGATGCCGTTGACCATCTTGCGCGCGACAACGTCAGGCTTCTGCACCGGGAACGGCTTTTCGAAGTCCGCGTCGTTTGCCACGACGAAGAAATTCGTGTCCGTCGCCACGGGGTAGAGGCAGGTCATCTTCAGGTTTGCGGGCTTTTCCACGCGCACGGCCTGCTGGAAGCCCTGCGTGGCAAACTTGCTCGCGCTGTAAACGGCGTAGCCCGGCATCGCCATCTGACCGATGGCGCTGACCGTGATGGCGAGATGACCGTCGCGGCCGCCCAGGTGCTTTAAGTAACGGGAATAGGTGTACATGGGGGAGAACGTGTTCGTGCGGAACATTCTTTCCACGCGCTCCCAGTCCATGTAGTCATAGCGCTCGTAATAGGGGAAACCGGCGTTGGCATAGAAGATGTCGATCTTTTCAAACATGCTCTCGGCCTTCTGGAAGAGCTTCTCGATGCCCTCGGGGCTGCTCACGTCGCAGTCAAAGGGGACGACGTTCGGGGCAAAGCCCGTGAGCTTTTCCACCGCGTGGCGGCTGACGGCGAGGATCTGGTTGTCCTTGCCCTCCTTGAGCAGCTTCAGAACCTCCAGACCGATACCGCTGCTCGCGCCGGTCAGAACGATGCGTTTTCCGTTGATCATCTGTTTTTCTCCTTACCTATCATATTCTCCATATTCGCAGCCGATGTTTTTGGCTTCGACCTCGTCGATGAGGATGTCCTTTTTGCCGACGCGGCGATAGAGCTTGATCGTGCCGACGCCGTTGCCGCCGTTCCAGAGGCGGTTGTGGCGCTTGGTGCCGTTCGGCGCCTCATAGTTGATGTTCAGCATATCGGCCTTGTTGCAGGTGATGTCGGTGATCATCTTGGCGGTGAACGTCGTCTGCTCGACATGCCAGTGGATCTTGTCCTCGGTCTCCCAGCTTTCAAATTTCGTCTGGCTGCCGGTCCAGAACTTCGAGAAGTTGAACTCATAGTTCTTGCCCTCATAGTAGAACTGGCCGAGGAGCTTGCGCTCAAGCGCGTAGAAGAAGATCTTCGGTCTGCCGCCGCCGATCTCAAACGCGCTGTTTTTCAGCTGCTTGCCGGTCTTTTTGCTCACGAGATTGTTGCTGGAGAGCCACACCCACGGGCTCGTGAAGTCGCCGCCCCAGTTCTTGTCGGCATAGCCGTAGCAGGTCTCGGGCTTGACGACGTACTTGCGCCCGTTGAACTCGATCTCGCCCTCAAAGTAGCTCTTCATGCCCTCGGCGTGCCAGAACATCTCGAAGGAGTTGATGTCGCGGAAGAATTTGCTCGCGCCGTAGCCGACGTGGAACGAGATGTCCTTTTGGATTTTCAGATCCCACTTGATGTCGCCCGCGTCGCACATCCACTCGGGATGGGCTTTCGCCTCGGCTTCGGTGATGTGGATGCTGCCGCGCGTCTCAGTCTCGCTGCAGAAGCAGTCCGCGGCGTCGATGGAAAAGGGCGTCACGGGGGAGATGCGCACGTCTTTCCAGGCGAAGAAGCGGTGCAGCTGCGCTTTCTCCTTGCCCCATGTGCCGACGTTCACCATCAGATAGCTCGGACGTTCGCCGCGCTTCTGGGCCTCGGGGCGGTTCCAGACGATCACGGGCTCATCCTTCGCGTGCGCGGGGTTGCAGGTGAAGAACTCCACATAAAACGGCTTTTCGGCGCCGGTCTCAGCATCCTCTGCCGTAAAGGAATGCCACCACCAGTCGTAGCCGCGCTTGGCAAGCGGGCCTTTGAGCATCCATTCGTTGCGGGTAATGTCATGAATATTCGCCATTGTGCAAACCTCCTCATTTATCGTTTCGGGTAGTTTTTCAATGTAACACTATTGGATTCTGTGTCCATTTTACCAAAAAACCGGACAAATGGCTGCACAGAAAAACAGGAACATTTTTGTGCATAAAGCACAAAACGGCTTCCGAATGTTGGATAAACGATACGTGACTGCGCTTTATTCCGCGACCTCCACGATGCCGCCGTCGCGGATGGTGACCGTCATGCCGGTCTGCACATAGTCGAGGAAGTCCTGACCGAGCCGGTCCACGACCGGCATGGACGCCTCCGTCCAGACCTCGCCGAGGATCGCGCCCGCAGCGGCGAGCGAGTCGATGCTTTCGGAAAACAGCATGCACGCAGGCTGTACGCCGCGCTGGCACACCACATACAGCACCATGCCGCCCGTGGTCGAGCCGATCGTCATCGGCAGGCACAGCGCCTTGCCGAGCATGGATTTTTTATAGAGGTCGGGGTTGTTCTGGTCGCCGCATTTGACCTTTTTGTCCCCGAACTGAACTGCCATCTGATAGGAGGCGAGCGTGTTGAAGCCGCCCCTGGAGACGAGCGCCTCCGCCGTGCAGGTCCCGGGAACGACGACGCGGCCGGTAAATGTTTTCATTTCTTTCCCTCCCGTCTCGTGGTAATGATGTCGAGGATCTCGGCGTCAGTGTAATACCGCGCGCTGGTGTAGGTGCGCAGCTTGTTTGAAGAAGTGATCACGGCCTTTTTCTTGCACAGGGGATTGTTCATATACATCAGCGGGCAGATATAGCTCAAAACCACGCCCGTGCGGCGCAGCTGCTTACAGTAAGGTGTTTTTTCAAAGCTCTTGATCACGCCTGTGGAGGCGGTGAACACGGTCTTGACCGTCACCTTGCGCAGTCCCTGTTCTTTCAGCCGCGCGGTGAGCGCCTTCGTCCACTCGGTGAGCTGCCGCAGCGTCATGTGCGGGCAGCCGACGAAGCACAGCGCAGGCTCCGCGTCGGGATTTTTCCAGACGACGGGGTAGCTGTCTTTCACGCGCTGCAGCTCCGCGTCGTCAATGACGTAGACCTGCGCGTTTTCGCGGATGAGCGTCTCGCCCTGCTCCTTTGCCTCGGGCGTGAGGTTCTCGATGTGGTAGAGCCCCACCGCGCCGTTCGAGGCGCAGGCCGCGCCGAAGTCCTTGAGATAGGTCGTCGCGTCCTCGTTCAGATCCGTCCCCAGCCAGCGGTCGAGCCCCTTGACGTACGGCACGTCCTCCATGACCTTCATGCCGATGGCGGAGCCGAGCAGCTGCGCCTCGGGGCGGGTCTGGCAGCGCACTTCGATGATCCAGTCCGCCCTGCGTCCGTCGTCCGTGAGCAGCCCGAATTCCGGCACAAAGCCGGCCACCGAGCCCATCAGCTCAATGATGCCGGAGTTGCGGTTGCAGCGCGCGCCGAGCACGGAGTTTGCGTAAACGACGGCGGAGCTCTCCGCCCAGGAGAGAATGTCGCCCTTTTTCGGGACGTTGCCGACCTGGGGCAGATAACTGGTGCAGGTGTAGCTGTCCTCGCCGAGCAGCCCCAGCGCCTCCAGCTGCTTTTCATACCGCGCCTGATCGGTGTACATGATTTTTTTGAATACGATGTCGTCGAGCAGAGAGCTGGGCACATGCCTGTCCAGCGGGCGCGGGTCGGCGGTGAATTTCTGACCGCTCAGCAGTCCCTCGTCCAGAAGCTTCTGGTAGAGGTCATACACGGGCCCGAGGACTTTCAGGCCGAAGCTGATGACCGTGTGACCGTATTCGCTCGTCACGGGCACCATGCGCTTGGCGTCAAACGCCTCGCCGTACATCACGAGCGTTTTGACGACCTTGGCCATTGTCTCGCCCCGTGCGCCGTCCAGCAATGCCTGTTGTTCGCTTGTCAGGATCATAGAACCTCATTCCTCCTTGTTCAGATTTCAGAATACCGGGCGGATGATATCCGTCCCTATATCATCACCCGGGCGGCAAACGCTGTCACGAGCTTTTCATACCGCTCGGGATCGATCACATAGCTGATGCCGTGGCTGGCGCCGGGGAATGTGTGGCGCTCCATCATCGTGGGGTGATAGCTCAGGAGCTCCGCGCTCATTTCCGGCGGCACAAAGTCGTCGTCCTCGCCGTGGATGAGCAGGATGGGCACGCGCGTGTGCTTCACGGCCTCGCGCACATCCGTGTCTTTCAGGTCGAACCGCCCCCAGAGCTTCGATGTGAGCGCCGCGAGCACGCCCGCAAGCGGCTTCGGAACGCCGGCGCCTGCCGCCACGCGCACCAGAATGTCGCGCCCGTTGGAGTAGGGGCAGTCTGCCACAATGCCGCGCACCTGTTCCGGAAGCTCGAGCGCCGAGGCGAGCAGCACGGTCGCCGCGCCCATGGAGATGCCGAAGAGCATGATTTTGCTCTCCGCGCCGAAGCGGTCTGCTGCCCAGCGCGTCCAGCGCAGACAGTCCAGACGCTCCTTTGCGCCGAACGTCATCGTGTGGCCCTCGCTGCCTTTCTGCCCGCGCTGCTCGATGAGCAGCACGCGCCAGCCGTTTCGGATCAGCATGGACGCTCCGCCGGAGAAGTCGCGCGAGGGCGTGCCACGCCAGCCGTGAAAGCAGATCGCCACCGGCGCGCCCGGACGCGCGTCATACAGCCGCGCCCGCAGCCGCAGTCCGTCGTGCGACGTGATGTACACCGGCTCATAGGGGATGCTGTTCATGGTTCGGATCAGCGTGAGAATGTCGTCATAGATCGGGGCGACCTTTTTTGTTTTCACGACGCTGAAGTCGTCGTTCTGCGTCCTGTTCGGCGTGTGGAATGCTATGTTGTATACCGCGCCTGTCGCGGCTGCCGTCAGCGCGGCGAGCCCTGCGCCGAGAAGCGGAAGCGTGTGCTTGCCCATGGGAAACCATCCTTTTTTCATCACTTTAAAACAGTATACCGCTTTTTCGGCAGAACGGCAAGATGCTGTTGAGAAAAAACGGCTTGACTTTTGACGGCGCTTCCCATACAATGTCCATCAGCAAAGGGGAGTAGCCCTCGTCGGAAGAAACTCGCTCCATTCCGCCGCTGAACACAGGCTGTGCCTGCGTTCCCCGTCTCCATATCCGCTCCTTCCTTCCTCCTCTCCAAATCAAACAGGCATGTTTGATTTGGCGGAAAGTTCGGTGCGATATGGCAGGAGCGCCTTCTGGCGAGACATGGTAACGTCAATACACGGCCTTTCAGACCCGTTTCCATGTTGAAAGAGTGCAAGACTTTTGCCGCATGGGGTTCCATACGGCAAAAGTCTTTTTTGATATTGAGAGGATATGATGCTTATGTTCAACCAAATGACGATCGCGCTCATTTTGTTCGCGCTGACGTATATCCTGCTGCTGGCATTGCCGGAGAAGCGGCATTGGGTGGCGCTGGTCTCGGCGGCGCTCTTCATTGCGCTCGGCATTCTAAAGCCCGGCGCGGTCCCCGGCGCGATCGACTGGAATGTGCTCATGATGATCGCGGGCACGATGGGGCTTGTCTCCATCTTCATCGACACGGGCATGCCGTCTCTGATGGCGGACGTGCTGCTCGATAAGGTGAGCACCGTGCGCGCCACGATCATTGCCCTGTCGCTTTTCGCGGGCATCGTGTCCGCGTTCGTGGACAACGTCGCGACCGTGCTCATGGTGGCGCCTGTTGCGCTTGCCATCGCCAAGAAGTTCAACATCTCGCCCGTGCCGATGATCATTGCGATCTCCGTGTCCTCGAACCTCCAGGGCGCGGCGACCCTCGTCGGCGATACCACGAGCATCCTGCTCGGCGGCGCGGCGGACATGGACTTCATGGACTTCTTCTGGTTCAAGGGACGCCCCGGCATGTTCTTCGTCGTCGAAATCGGCGCGCTACTCACGGCCTTTGTGCTGCTGTGGCTCTTCCGCCGCGACAGGCAGAAGACCGAGGCCAAGGAGCACACCGTCGTCACGGACTATCTGCCGACCGTGCTGCTTGCGGGAACGGTGCTGCTGCTGATCGGCGTTTCGTTCTTCCCGAACCGTCCGAGCATCACCAACGGCGTCATCTGCATGACGATGTTCGTGATCGGCCTGATTGCGAGCCTCCTGAAGAAAAAGAACGCGGAGGCCCTCGCTAAGCCGATCCGAGAGATCGACTACCAGACGCTGCTGCTTCTGGCGGGCCTCTTTGTTGTCATCGGCGGCATCACCGAGGCGGGCGTCATCGACGCCATTGCGGGCATCTTCCGCAAGCTCGGCGGCGGCAACGTGTTTCTGATCTATACGATCGTGGTCTGGTCGAGTGTGCTGTTTTCCGCGTTCATTGATAACATCCCCTATGTCGCAACGATGCTGCCCGTCATGGCGAAGCTCTCCATGGGACTCGGCATCGAGCCGTATCTGCTGTATTTCGGCCTCTTAACGGGCGCGACGCTCGGCGGCAACCTCACGCCTATCGGCGCCTCGGCGAACATCACGGCCATCGGCCTGCTGCGCAAGGATGGTCACGAGGTCAAGACGTCGGACTTCATGCGCATCGGCGTACCGTTCACGCTCACAGCCGTCGTCACCGGCTATCTCCTGGTCTGGCTCCTGTGGAAATAACCGAATATAGATAGAAAAAACCAGCGGACGGTTTGTCCGCTGGTTTTTTGTCTGCGGGAGTTAGAACTTGCCCTCCGCCGCAAGTTTGATGACGTTGTACGCGCCGTCGTAGATGCCGATGCTCTTGCCGGTCTCGATGGCCTTGCACATGCTCGAGAGCACCTCGCCGTCGTTCGTCATGAGGTCAAGCATTGCGCCGATCTCGGGCATCGTGCGGCACTCGTAGGTGCCGTCGCCGAGCTCCGCCGTGCGGATTGCGCCCCAGGCCTCGTGCCCGCCGACGCGTTTGATCATGAGCTTCGGAATCGGGTAGTAGGCAAGCTCGCTCGGCTTCGTGATCAGCACGTCCGAGCAGCGCATGAGGAGGTTTGTGATATACACGGCCGCGAAGATGTCCGCGTCGTAGAACGCGTGGATCCCCGTCACGGGACCCGTGAGCGCGGCTTCGGCAAACCGCGCGGCGCCGTCGTAGTCGTCAAAGTGCGTCTCGGCGAGCGCCTTGAACGCGGGGACTTTGCCGCAGATCGTGTCGAACACGGTGCGGTGGTCGCCGAAGTTCATCAGGAGCGTCGCGCGGCCGGCTTCAATGTCGGGCAGGAGCTTTTCGATCATGCCGATGAAGAGATCCTGCTGCGCGCCGGCGCCGCCCACGGTCATCAGATAGCGCCGGGGCGCGCCGCTCGTGAGACGGTCGATGCGGTGCGCGTTGTCGGTCTCAATGTTCGCCACGAGCTCGTGGTCGATGTAGTGACCGGTGTAGAAGAGGCTTCCCTGCGGCATGGGCTTGAGCGGCGTCTTTGCCATGCCGCGCAGGCTCTTGTAGCCGAGGAAGCTGGAGGGCGTCTGGATCGTGTGCTTCGCGCCCTCGGCAAGGTGCAGCGCCATGGGCCAGTTGTCGGGGATCGCGTTCACGACGTTCGTGAGCCCCGCGTGCACGGCGGCCTGCGCCGGCCAGACGTGCGTCGCGACATAGGGGATGTCCTTCGGCAGTGCCCGCGCCACGGGCGCCATGAGCTCGGCCTTCTTCTGGTCGGCGGCGTTGTAGGTCAGCTTGCGGAAGCCCTCGCTGTTTTCATACTCCCAGAAGATATTGAAGAGCTTCGACTTCTGGCTTAAGCGGGAGCCGAGACTGTACAGGTCGTTCTGGTGGCGGATGACCTTGCCGCAGGTCGTGTCCTTAAAGGAATGCAGGTCGAACCACAGCGGCTTGTAGCCCAGCGCCTGAGCCGCCGACGCCATCGCCATCGAGATGCGATAGTGGCCGAAGCCCATACGGATGTTGCCGATCACGACGGCTTTATCGTCAAATTCCATGTTCGCGCCCGGGGTGAGCACGAGATTCTTCGCGCCAAACGTCTCCAGCAC
The DNA here is from genome assembly GCA_900316745.1 of uncultured Eubacteriales bacterium. Taxonomy (GTDB): domain Bacteria; phylum Bacillota; class Clostridia; order Oscillospirales; family Oscillospiraceae; genus CAG-103. Next base: position 84,407 of record ONEB01000008.1, read on the forward strand.
GTTGTTGTCTGCGGTCGTGAGGTGGTATTCGACGCTGCTGTCGTCGCCGAATTTCCTGCGGTAGCTCTCCGCGCCTTTCACCGCCTTGCGGTAATCGCGATCGGAAAGGGGATTGCCGAAGATCATTTTCGCTTTATCCATTCCGGTTTCTCCTTTATAAATCCAGTTGACAAAATGGGTGATGTTTGTTAGCCTGTTGTTACAAATATACCTTATTCTCAGACTTGGGTCAAGCTTGACATTTGAGGAGTGACACGCTATGAAATGTGAGATCCGGTATAAGCGCGGCGCAGTGGTGGAGACGCTTTCGTTCTCCGGCACGGAGGAGCGCAGCCTCTTTCGGCTGGAGGCGGCGGCGCTCACGGCGGCGCTCGCCGAGGAGGAGGACGGAACCCTGCGCCTGATGCTCACGCCGCATGAGCCGGTGGAGCTCGTGAGCGCCAAGGTGGAGCTGCCGTTTCACTTCCGCGATTCGGATGCGCTCTTTCTGAACGGCTACCAGTCCTGGACGGACAGCGAGGAGCTCTCCACACTGAGTGTCATGACAGGTCTGCTGCAGGCGCCCAGGGCCGCGCAGGAGCGCTTCGTGCTGCGCGCCTACGGCGACTATGACTTTGAAAACTATTCCGCCCGCCCCGGCGAGCTGCACGGCTTTACCTACGCATACGTCCGCCGCGGCTCGGAGTATCAGCTCTTCGGCTCGCTCAGCGAGCGCGCGGGCTTCACGGCGATCCGCTTTTTCGCGCGCCAGAACCGCATCGAGCTTGCGCGCGACTGCGCCGGCCGCGTCATCACGGAGCCCTTTGCCGCCCTCGAGGTGGCGCAGCTCAGGGGCACGGAGCATGACGTGTTCGATCTCTGGTTTGCCAAGCAGAACATCGCGCCGCCGACGGCAAAGCCCATCACCGGCTACACGAGCTGGTATAATTTCTATCAGGATATCTCCGAGGAGAAGATCCTGAAGAATCTCGACGCCGTGGCGAAAGCGCCCGTGCACTTTGATGTGTTCCAGATCGACGACGGCTTCCAGACGCACGTCGGCGACTGGCTGAGCATTGACAGCAAGAAGTTCCCGAACGGCATCAAGTGCATTGCCGACCGCGTTCGCGCGCTCGGCATGACGCCGGGACTCTGGCTTGCGCCGTTCGCCTGCGAATACGGCTCCGAGATGGCGGCGCAGCACCCCGACTGGCTCCTGCGCGACGAGAAGGGCGAGCCCATTCGCGGCGGCATCAACTGGGACGGCTTCTGGGTCTGGGACTTCTACAATCCCGAGGCGCGGGAGTATATCCGCAAGTGCCTGCAAACGGCGGTCAGGGACTGGGGCTTCGGCCTGCTGAAGCTCGATTTCCTGTACGCCGTGTGCCTGAAGCCGACCGCGGAGCGCACGCGCGGCCAGATCATGTGCGAGGCGATGGACTTTCTGCGCGAGGCGACCGAGGGCGCGCTTTTGATCGGCTGCGGCGTCCCGCTCGGCGCTGCCTTCGGCAAGGTGGATTATTGCCGCATCGGCTGCGATGTGGGCCTGGACTATAACGATAAGCTCTATATGCGCCTTGCCCACCGCGAGCGTGTCTCCACGCGCAACTCCATGCGCAACACCGTCTTCCGCCGCCAGCTCTCCGGCAGAGCCTTCTGGAATGATCCCGATGTCTTCCTCCTGCGGCATGACAACATCTCTCTCACATGGGAGCAGCGCGAGACGCTCGCAACCGTCAACGCCCAGTTCGGCGGCGTGCTGTTCACGTCCGACGACGTCTCGAATTACGACACCCAGCAGGCGGAGCTCCTGGACCGCACGCTCCATCCGGCAAAGGCGAAGGAGGTCTCCACCAGACGCATCGGCACCCGCCAGATCCTGCGCCTGGACGGCAAACGCGTGATCCTCTATTAAAACATCTGCAAATAAAAATCCCTTCACCGGACGGTGAAGGGATTTTTTGTCGGTGGGGGATTACTCGAGATTGTCGACGCAGGCGAGATAGAAGTCGCTGTGGCCGTCGGAGGGCATCAGGAAGCCCGTGCGGGGGCTGAACGAGAAGCCGTTGAGCGTCGGGCCGTCCTGCAGGCAGGAGCGCTTGAACTGCTGGTTGAAGAGGCGGCGGCAGTAGCTGCGCAGCCACTTTTTGAGCGTCTCGTGGTCGAACTCGTCGCCGTAGGCGATGTCCGCCAGGCGCAGCACCTTGCCCGCCGTGAAGCCCTGCTCCACGAGGTAGTACAGGAAGAAGTCCTGCAGGTTGTAGGGACCGACGGACTCTTCGCTCTTCTGGGCGATCTCGCCGTTGCGGGTCGGGGGCAGAAGCTCGGGGGACACGGGCGTGTCGAGCACGTCGAAGAGCGCCTTGGCGAGCACCTCGTTGTCGGTGGTCTCCGCGACATAGCGCACGACCATCTGCACCATCGTCTTGGTGGAGCCGGCGTTCACGTCATACATGGAGATGTGGTCACCGTTGTAGGTGCACCAGCCGTCGGCAAACTCGGACATGTCCTCGGTGCCGACGTGGATGCCGCCGTCGGGAAAGCCGTTGGCGATATCCATGAGGATCTGCGTGCGCTCACGCGCCTGCGCGTTTTCGTATACGACGTTGCGGTTCTCGGGGTCGTGGTCGATGTCCTTGAAGTGCTGCATGACGCTGTCGCCGATGTCGATCACGCGCACGGTCGCGCCGAGCTGCTCGGACACGATGATGGCGTTGGACTTCGTGCGGTCGGTCGTGCCGAAGCACGGCATGGTCACGGCGGTGACGTAATCGGCCGGCAGGCCCATCATCTTCACGGCCTCGGCGCAGATGATGACGGCGAGCGTGGAGTCCACGCCGCCGGAGATGCCGACGACCGGGTGCTTGAGATTGGCATACTGCATGCGGCGCACGAGGCTGGCAGCCTGCATGTGCAGCAGGCGCTTGGCCGCGGCGTGATAATCGGCCGGGTCGTCCGGGCGGTAGGGGTACTTGCCGAACGGGCGGGTGAGCACGGTCTCCTCGACGCCCTCGCCCCACTCGGTGACGACGTAGGACGCAGCGTCGCCGGTGAAGGTCGCGTCCTTGCGGCGCGCGGCGATGAGCAGCTGCACGTCAAGCTCGGTCACGACGTCGGAGCAGCCGTCCTCGGCGCTCTCGAGCACCTTACCGTCCTCAGCGATGAGGCACAGGCCGGAATACGTCGCGTCGGTGCTCGACTCGCCGAAGCCGGGGGCCGCCAGCACGACGCCGGCGTGCAGCCGCGCGCTCTCGGCGCGCACGGCGGTGGTCACGCGGCAGGCGGAGTCCGTCGCCATCGGGAAGCCCGCCATCTCGACGAGCACGGTCGCACCGGCGAGCGCATGGCGCACGGCCGGGGACACCGGGGCGGACACGTCCGCGCCGACGAGCACGGCGACGTTCAGCTCGCTGACTTCGCTGTGCTGGAACAACTGCTGCGGGTGAAAATCGACCGGGCCGAGGGAGCCGATCTGAATATCGTCGAGCAGCGCGCCGGGCAGGGCGAAGTGCTTGTCGCCCGGGCAGCTGGCCGGCACGACACCGAGCAGCTCACCGTTGCACACGGCGGCCGCCGCGTCATACACCTTCGCGCCCTGTGCGACCGGCAGGCCGACGAACACAAGCATGTCCT
>ONEB01000021.1 GCA_900316745.1 uncultured Eubacteriales bacterium
GCCGCCTGGCTGGCCGCGGCGGAGATGCCGACCACGGAGTGCTTGAGGTTTGCGTAGGTCATGCGGCGCACGAGGGAGGCCGCCTGCATGTGCAGCAGACGCTTGGCAGCGGCGTGATAGTCCTTCTCGTCCGCGGGACGGTAGGGATACTTGGAGAACTTGCGCGTCAGCTCCGTGTCCTCGGGCTCCTCCGAGCCCCACTTGACCATGTAGTGGCCGTCGTCGCTGATCGGGAAGTTTTTGGACTTCCGGCGCGCGGAGATGAGCGCCTCGATGTCGACCTCGGTCTCCACGAGCGTGTCGCCGTCCTCACCGGAGACGAGCACTGCGCCGTTCTCGGCGACCGCGCACAGACCGGAGTACACCGCGTCCGTGCTGCTCTCGCCGCAGCCGGGGGCAGCCATGATGACGGCGGCCTTCAGCTTCTTGGACATTTCGCGCACGGCGGCGGTCTCGCGGCAGGCGGAGTCGACCTCCATCGGGAAGTTCTGCAGCTGGGCGATCACGGTCGCGCCGGCGAGCGCGTGCTCCGCGGCGGGAGACACGGGGGCGGCGGCGTCCGCGCCGAACTGCGCCGAAACGCAGAAGTCCCTCAGCGCGTCGCAGCGGAACAGCAGCTGCGAGGAGAAGAGCACCGGGTAGATGTTGCCGAGCTTGACCTCGCGCACCTTGTCGTCCGCGACGGCGAAGTGCTTGTCGCCGGGATTGCGCATCGGCACAACACCCAGCAGGTCGCCGTCACAGATGGCGGCGGCGCAGTTATAGATCTTGCCGTCCTTCTCCACGGGCAGACCCACGAAGGTCAGCATGTTCGCGCCGATGGTGTACTCCATCAGCTTTTCCAGCGCCAGCACCGCGCCGCGCAGCAGCGTGTTCTGGTAGAACAGATCGCCGCAGGTCGCGCCCGTGAGCGCGAGCTCCGGCAGCACCAGCAGCTTTACGCCGTCGTCGTCACACTTCTTGATGACCTCGGCGATTTTTTCCGCGTTGTACATCGGGTCGGCGATGCGCAGCGCGGGGGCCGCAGCCGCGACCTTTACGAAACCATGTTTCATTGACAGTTCACTCTTTTCTCTTAAAATTGTTTTGAGGAACGAAACGTCGAGGACGCCGTCCCCTACGATTCCTGAAATTCCAAAATGCCTGCGTCGTAATACCGCAGCACGGCGGCGCGTGTGGTGATATAGGTGTCATGCGGGATGAACACCGTCACGGTCTCACCGCCAGCCTCTGCGCGGGCTTCTTTGTCCACCTGCGGAAGAAGCGCGTCATTCAGCTCGTCCGCGAGGACATCGAGGTGCGCGGTATAGTATGCCGTATCGTGCTTTGGCTGATATCCCTTCACCGGCTCGCGCCCCGTCATGAAGCACTGCACCACGAAGAGGATGCCCAGCAGCAGCACGAGCGCCGCGCCGCCGGGGCGCAGCCAGCGCACGATCTGAAAGCCGGGGTGCTCCTTTTCCTCAGGGTCCGGCGTGGGCACGATCTGCGGCATCTCAGTAGGCGATGCGCTCGGCGATATAGGCCGCAAGCTCCGTCATCGGAATGCGCTCCTGCTGCATCGTGTCGCGGTCGCGCACGGTCACGCAGCCGTCCTCGGCGGAGTCGAAGTCATAGGTCACGCAGAACGGCGTTCCGATCTCGTCCTGACGGCGATAGCGCTTGCCGATGGAGCCGGCCTCGTCATAGTCGCACATGAACTGCTTCTGCAGGCTGTGGTAAAGCTCCGTCGCGGGGCCGGAGAGCTTTTTCGACAGCGGCAGCACCGCGCACTTAAAGGGCGCGAGGGCGGGGTGGAAGTGCATGACGACGCGGGTGTCGTTCTTCGCCTCGTCCACGACCTCCTCGTCGTAGGCCTCGCACAGGAAAGCGAGCGTCACGCGGTCGGCGCCGAGCGAGGGCTCAATGACGTAGGGCACATAGTGCTCGTTCTTCTCCTGGTCGAAGTAGTCCAGATCCTGACCGGAGTGCTCGATGTGCTGCGTGAGGTCATAGTTCGTGCGGTCGGCGACGCCCCAGAGCTCGCCCCAGCCGAACGGGAAGAGATACTCAAAGTCCGTCGTCGCCTTGGAGTAGAAGCTCAGCTCCTCGGGCTCGTGGTCGCGCAGGCGGAGGTTGTCGTCGCGCATGTTCAGCTCCTGCAGCCACTTGTGGCAGAACTCGCGCCAGTACTGGAACCACTCGAGGTCGGTGTCCGGCTCGCAGAAGAACTCCAGCTCCATCTGCTCAAACTCGCGGATGCGGAAGATGAAGTTGCCCGGCGTGATCTCGTTGCGGAAGCTCTTTCCGATCTGGCAGACGCCGAACGGGATCTTGCGGCGGGTGGTGCGCTGGATGTTCTTGAAGTTGACGAAGATGCCCTGCGCCGTCTCGGGACGGAGGTACACCTCGCTCGCCGTGTCCTCGGTGACGCCCTGATGGGTCTTGAACATCAGATTGAACTTGCGGATATCGGTAAAATCGCTCTTGCCGCACACGGGGCAGGCGACGCCCTTTTCGCGGATGAAGGCGACCATGTCCTCGTTCGTCATGGCCTCGACGTTCACGGAGGGGTCGTTTTCCTTGGCCCACTCCTCGATCAGCTTGTCCGCGCGGTGCCGGGCGTGGCAGCCCTTGCAGTCGATCAGCGGATCATTGAACGTGGTCACATGGCCGGAGGCCACCCAGACCTGCGGGTTCATGAGGATCGCGGAGTCCAGACCCACGTTGTAGGGGTTTTCCTGCACGAACTTTTTCCACCACGCGCGCTTGACGTTGTTTTTCAGCTCCACGCCGAGCGGGCCGTAGTCCCAGGAGTTCGCGAGGCCGCCGTAGATCTCAGAGCCCGGGTACACAAAGCCCCTGCCCTTGCAGAGCGCGACGATCTTGTCCATGGTTTTTTCGGTATTCTTCATTGTATTCCTCCTTGCCCCACTAATGGTTTTAGTGGAAGCTATATTAAATGACACTACATTATAGCACCGCAGACAGTGACCTGCAAGATTTGACGTACAATTAACAACTATGATAAACTGCTGTACAGAGAAACCATTTTGAAAGGAGCTTTTACTATGGAGATTCCCGTCGGAGCAAAGGGCAGAGCCGAGATGACCGTCACGCCCGACAAGACCGCCGCCGCGATCGGCTCGGGCAGCGTTGAGGTGTTTGCGACGCCCTGGATGATCGCGATGATGGAGCTGTCTGCCTGCAACGCGCTCGCGCCGTATTATGACGAGGGGCAGAGCAGCGTCGGCACGAAGCTCAATGTCTCGCACGACGCCGCGACGCCCGTGGGCATGCAGGTGTGCGCCGAGGCAGAGGTCATTGAGGTCGACCGCCGCCGCATCGTGCTGAAGGTCACGGCGTGGGACGGGCAGGGCGTGATCGGGCAGGGCACGCACGAACGCTTTCTCATCAATGCCGAAAAATTCCTTGCCAAGACGGAAGCCAAAAAGGGCTGACGTTGTATAAAATGCCGACGAATCCCTGCTTGAATTTGCGCTCGTAGGGTGGTTTTTTACAAATACCTCTTTTCTTTTCGGCTTGCATGCTGTATAATGAACACAGATCACCCGAAAGGAGTGGAATTCGAATGAAGTTCACATTTACGGAAAAGAAGATGGCAGCGTCGGACAGCCTGCGTGCTTATGTCGAGAAAAAAGCGGGCAAGATCGACAGACTCTTCCGCACGGAAAGTGAGGCATTCGTCACCTTCAGCACGGAACGCGGTCGCTTCCTCGTGGAGCTGACCATCAAAAACAACGGCACGTTCTTCCGCGCCAGCGAGCTGACCAGCGATATGTATGCTTCGGTGGATTCCGCCGTCGCGACGATCGAGCGCCAGATCCGCAAGAACAAAACGCGTCTTGCCAAGAAGCTGCGCGAGGGCGCCGTGGAGCGCGAGGTGCAGGAGCTGCCCTATGTCGCCGAGGAGGATTCCGCGGAGTCCGAGGAATTCAACGTCGTGCGCAGAAAGCAGTTCAGCATCAAGCCCATGAGCGTGGAGGAAGCCATCCTGCAGATGAACCTGCTGGATCATGAGTTTTTCGTCTTCCGTGACGAGGCGGCGGACGGAACGTTCTCCGTTGTCTATCGCCGCAAAAAAGGCGGCTACGGCCTGATTTCCGACGAAGCGGAATGAGCCCTGCGCTTCCGAACATATAAGGTAAACAGAATTCCCCCGCCCGCGGGCGGGGGAATTTTATGGAACAGGAGTATGAAATTATGAATCTGAATCCCTATCTGGACATTTCCCCCGAGGTGCGCTCCGCGCTGGAGGCGGGCAAGCCCGTCGTGGGTCTGGAGAGCACGATCATCTCCCACGGCATGCCGTATCCGAAAAACGTGGAGACGGCGCTGCTCGTAGAGCAGACGATCCGCGACGCCGGGGCGACACCCGCGACGATCGCCATTATCGGCGGCCGCCTGAAAGCGGGCCTGACGCCTGAGGAGATCGAATACCTCGGCAAGACCGGACGCGGCGTCACGAAGGCCTCGCGCCGTGATCTGCCCGTCCTCGTCGGCCGCGGCATGGACGGCGCCACCACCGTCGCCACCACGATGCTCATCGCGAACATGGCGGGCATCTCCGTCTTCGCCACGGGCGGCATCGGCGGTGTGCACCGCGGTGCCGAGACCACGATGGACATCTCTGCCGACCTCGAAGAGCTCGCCCAGACGCCGGTCATGGTCGTCTGCGCCGGCGCCAAGGCGATCCTTGACCTCGGCCTGACGCTGGAGTATCTCGAGACCAAGGGCGTCCCCGTCATCGGCTACGGCACCGAGGAGCTGCCCGCGTTCTACACGCGCCGCAGCGGACTCAAGGTCGACGCCCGCAGCGACAGCCCCGAGGATCTCGCGGCCATCTTCCGCGCCCAGCGCGGCATGGGGCTCAAAACCGGCATGCTCGTCACGAACCCGATCCCGGAGCAGTACGCGATGGACGAGAACGTGATCAACGCCGCCATCGATCAGGCCGTGCGCGAGAGCGTCGAGCAGGGCGTCCATGGCAAGGACATCACGCCGTTCCTGCTTGCGCGCGTCGTGGAGCTTACGGGCGGCGACAGTCTGGAGAGCAACATCCAGCTTGTTCTCAACAACGCCCGCCTCGCGTCCAAAACCGCTGCCGCGCTCTGCAGGGCGTAACATTGCAAAGATCTAAACACAGCACCCCTCCGCTCGGAGGGGTGCTGCTTCGTGTTATTTGGATGCTGCAAGGTCCGCGATGGCGTCTGCGGTCCGGGTGATCTGCTCTTCGTTTGTGATCGTGGGCGTGCCGTCGCCGTCCTGCGCGCCGTAGCTGCCGAAGTACGCGTGGCATCCGCCCTGAATGACGATCTCCGTCGTGTCGGAGGGGAGGTTTGCGCGGCAGGAGTCGTATCGTTCGCGGTCCATCACGCCGTCCTCCGAGCCGTAGACCGAGAGCACCCGGAGCTCCGTCTGCGCCAGATCTGCCGTGGAATAGGCCCCCAGCAGCACAAGCCCCGCAAAAGCATCCGCATGTTTCGAGACATAGCTCGCCGCCATCACACCGCCCAGTGAATGCCCGCCGATGTACCAGCGGTCGATCTCCGGATAGCTTGCCGCAATGCCGTCGGCGGCGTTGGGGTCCAGCACCGCGAGGTTGCCCGGCATATCCAGCAGCACGCACAGAATGCCGCGCTCGGCGCATGCCTGCATCAGCGGGGCGTATGCTTCAAAGGAGACCTTGCCGCCGGGGTAGAAAATGAGCCCCGCCTGCGGCGCGCGGGGAATGAAGTCGATGCGCGTGTCGGACTGCCGGAGCTCGATATCCGGCGCTGTATCCTGCAGCGCCGCGACCGCAGTCTTGTCCGCGTGGTAATAATCTGAGAGATAGAGCCAGACGCCGACCACCGCCGCAAGAAGCACTGCCGCGAAGATCAGCCAGCCGATGCGCCGCTTCCGGCGCGATTGTGTGTGAGTCGATTCGTTCAAGTTCTCGCCTTCCCGTGTGTGGAGTACGAGGGGTATTATAGCACACTTCCCGGCGCGCGGATTGACTTTTTTTGCCCCATCCTGTACAATATTTCGCATCAGCTACTATAAAAATGTGAGAGAAGTGTGATCCTATGAGATGTCCGAACTGCGGCGCCGAGATGCCGAACGGCTTTGCTTTCTGCACGCGCTGCGGCACGCCCCTTGCAACTGCCGGCGAATCGCGCAAGCCCGCCTCCGGACAGAACGCGCTCGGCGGCGTTCCGGTCCCGACGGAAGCGGAGCAGACCGGCTGGAACGAAGCGCCTGCCCGCCCGAATGCCTATCACGCGAATCCTTCCCCGGCCTATGCGCAGCCTGCCGCGCCGAAAAAGCAGCGCCCGCGCTGGCCGCTGTATGTCATCATCGCCCTGCTGACGGCGCTGCTCGTCGGGATGGGCTATCTGCTCGTGACCGGACTGATGGATCGCGATGACGAGGATGACGAAGAGGATGACCGCCGCGAGAGGATCTCCGCCAGGGCGGACAAGGACGCGGACGCTTCCTCAGCCGAAGCCACGGCGGAGCCCACCGCCGAGCCCACGCCGGAGCCGACGCCGGAGCCGACGCCCACACCCGTGCCGACCGCGTCTCCTGCCGCGGAGGGCGACGCGAAGATCGCCGTTGAAAACTATCTCAGCGCATTTACATCGGATCTGAATTCCGAGCAGTACAGCAGCATGTATGCCTATGTGCAGTCCGGCAGCGCGATGGAGGCCACGCAGAAGGATTTCATCCTCAAGAGCGCCGCAAGAGATCTGCGCGAGACGCTGCTCGACTGCCAGATTACGGGTGTGACCATGCAGAACGAAACCTGCTGCTATGTGACCGCCGTGGAGACCTATGAGGTTCGCGAGAACGAGGCGCCCTATCACTGGTGGGTCAAGCAGCGCTGCACCTATCAGGTGAACCGTCAGGCTGACGGGACCTGGAAGGTCGCAAACTTCGCCGGCAAGATCGAGAAGCTCGAGTCCGGCAACTATTGAGCGATGAATCAGAGAGGAACCACGATCCTTGCCTGTGTCGCGGCGGTGCTGGGCGTGCTCGTGCTGGTGGCGGGACTGCTGCTGGTGCGCTTAAACCGCACGGACACCACGCGCGATTCCGAGCCTGCGCGCACCGATGCGCCTGACGCGCAGAGCGTGACCGAGCTGGGTTTTGAGCGGCTTTCATCCTCCGCCATCCGCCTGACCTGGGAGACACCGGAGAATTGCGCGCCCCGGCAGTACCGCATCCTGCGCCGTTCCGCCTCCGGCGGAGACTGGGAGCGGCGCGGCGAGACGGATACCTGCGCTTATACCGATGATCTCGCGTCCTCCGCGCCGCAGCAGTATCTCTACCGCGTGGACTGCGTCTTCGGGGACGGAGAGGACGCCGCTCTCGGCAGGACGATCCCGGCGAGCAATGTCACGGTCTGCATCGACCCCGGGCATTATCTCCATTCCTCGGAGCTGACGGGCGAGGAGCTCTATGGCTACGGCGAGGGGCTTTTCATGCTGCGCCTCGGCCTTGCGCTGCGCGATGTGCTCCGGCAGGACTACGGCATTGCCGTCACCATGACGCGCGAGACCGATGACATCACGCTTGGAGGTTATACCAACGGTGAGCTCGACAACGCGCATCTCAGCCTGCGCGGCACGTTCGCCGAGGGAGCGGATCTCTTTATCTCCCTGCACACGAACGCCAATCAGGACGACGTGAACGGCAGCCCGACGTGCAACCAGCCTGTCGGGATCAACAAGACCATCGTGTTCGTCAACCGTACCGCGCTCGCCTCCGAGACCGCCATGGCGCAGGCGAACGCCGTCGGCAGCCGTGTCACCGACGTGAACGAAGCGCTCGGCCTCTCGACAGCGGGGCGGTTCGAGCAGCGCCGGGCCGACGCGATCGCCGCCTGGAGCGATGCGTTCAACGATTCCCTCGATACGCCCGGCACGGTCTGCTACCGTGACGGGGAAAACCACAACGACTACTACGGCGTCCTGCGCGGCGCCGCGTCCGTGAACGTCCCGGGGATCATCGTCGAGCACGGCTTTCATACCGTCGCCGCCGTGCGGCAGGCAGCCATGCAGGGCGATCTTGCCCGACGCTGGGCGGAGGCCGACGCCGCCGGCATTGCCGAGGGCTGGGGCTTTGTAAAGCTGTAAAAACTAAACGGGCGGGAGCATCAGCTCCCGCCCGTTTGTAATGTGTTTATGAATGCTCGCGCCAATGCGCGTCCTTGAAAAGTGCGCGGCCCACGCCGATGAGGTCGGCCTTTTGCTCTGCAAGCAGACGCTCGGCGTCGGCACGTGTCGTCACGCCGCCTGTCAGAAGCACCGGGGTACTGACGGCGGCCTTGATCTTTTCTGTCATCGAACCGAAGTAGCCCGCCTCCGGGTGCCCGGGACGGACGTAGGAGCACATGCCGCCGGAGATGTCCAGCAGATCCGCGCCCGCCGCCTCCAGCAGACGGCATGCCTCCACGGCGTCCTCCTCCGTCGCACCGCCCGGGGCGTAGTCCGCGCCGCCGAGCCGCACCGCAAGCGGGGTGTCGCTGCCGATCGCGCCGCGCACTGCGCTGAGCGTTTCGCGCAGGAAGCGTGTGCGGTTTTCAATCGTCTGCGCGCCGTACTCGTCCGTGCGGCGGTTCGTGAGCGGGGAATAGAACTGATCGAGCAGATAGCCGTGTGCGCTGTGGATCTCCACGCCGTCGTAGCCCGCGCGCATGGCGCGCGCCGCCGCCTCGACAAAGCGATCCTGCAGGATGCGGATCTCCTCCTTCGTGAGCGCGCGCGGCACGCCGCGATTCAGCTTTCCGAGCGGCAGCGCCACGGCGCTCGCCGAGACATTCTCGCGCGGCTGAAGCGGCTGCGCTGCGGCGCCGGCATGGTTGAGCTGCAAAAAAACGCGCCCGCCTGCCGTGTGAATCGCGTCGGTGAGCTTCCGGTGGTCGTCGATCCGGTCGTCGGCGGCAATGGAAAGCTGCGTCTTCGAGGCGCGGCCCGCCTCGGTGATGCAGGTGTGCTCCATGATGATGAGCCCCGGCGCGCTGTGCTCCGCGCGCTCATGGTAGTAGTCTGCGAGCGCCTCGGTCGCGCGTCCGTCCTCGGTCGCGAGCCCCGTGTGCATCGGCGGCATCACGAGCCGGTTTTTCAGCTCCAGATTGCGGATGGTGATGGTCTGGTCGAGCATATCATGACCCTCCCTTGGTCGTTTTTTGCCATTGTACCACGGTTTGCGCACGGTGAAAAGTGTCCGTTCGGCTGTTTACAGCCTGTTTTTCCTGCGCTATAATATGACCAGAATTGCAACCGATTGACCGAAAGGGATTTTTTCGATATGGAAACCTTGCACACCCTCTTTCTTGAAGCGCTCAACGCCGCGCTGCGAAACGCGTCCGTCACATGGACCGAGCCGCTTGAACCGGAGCAGTGGCATGCGCTGTTTTCGCTTGCGGATGCGCACCGCGTGCTCCCAATGGTGTATCAGGCGGTGTTCCGCTCCGAGGCGGGAAAGCGCGCAGACCCGGCTGTTTTCGCGCCGTACAAGCGCCGCGTGATGCATGATGTCATCGTGCAGACACAGCGCACACAGGCGTTTTTCGCGCTGTATGATGATCTTTGCGCTGCGGGGCTTACGCCGATTGTCGTCAAGGGGATCGTCTGCCGCGAGCTCTATCCGAACCCGGATCAGCGCATGTCCGCCGACGAAGATCTGCTGCTTCGGCGCGACCAGCTGCGGCTGTGCCACCGCAAGCTCATCGAGGCGGGACTTATGACCGAGCTGGACGAGGAGGCGACGGAGCGCGAATATGAGACCTCGTTTTTCAGCGAGCGCCAGCCTCTGCACATTGAAGTGCACTCGAGCCTCTTCCCGCCGGAGTCTGACGCTTATGGGAACATGGCGGCGCTGTTTGACTCCGTATTCGACCGCGCGGAGGTGCGCCCGGTCGCAGGGCACGCGCTGCGCACGCTCAGCCACACGGACCATCTGCTGTTTCTCCTGTGCCATGCGTTCAAGCACTTCCTGCACAGCGGCTTCGGCCTGCGGCAGGTGAGCGATATCGCGCTCTATGCCAATGCATACGGCGAGGCGGTCGACTGGGCGCGGGTGCAGCAGGCCTGCCGGGAGATCCGCGCCGAGCGGTTTGCAGCAGCCCTCTTTGCAATCGCGGAGAACTATCTCACGTTTGATCCCGACCGCGCGCACTATCCCGCGTCATGGCGCGCGCTTGCGGTCGATCCCGAACCGCTGCTGAACGATCTGCTCGGCAGCGGCGTCTACGGCAGCTCCAGCATGAGCCGCCGCCACTCCAGCCGCATCACGCTCAGCGCCGTGTCCGCCGCGCGGCAGGGTCGCGTCGAGCATGCAGGCACGCTCAAGGCGCTCTTTCCCTCAGCCGAGGCGCTGCAGGGGCGCTATCCCTATCTGGAAAAGCGCCGCTGGCTGCTGCCTGTCGCGTGGGCGCAGCGGATCGCACACTACCGGCGCGAAACCGCCCGCACGCACAACAATTCCGCCGCCGACGCCGTGAAGATCGGCCGCGAGCGGACAGCCCTTTTGAAGGAATATGATATCATCTGACCCGGGGACAACCCCTGCCCCGTGCGCTTTCCACGCAGCGCCAACGGCAAGATCGACCGCAAGGCGCTGCGGTAAGCATAATCAACCATCAAGCCAAACCGGGTTTCCCGCGATCGGGGAGACCCGGTTTGGCTTTTTGCATCTCGCCGGAACCGATCTGCGTCATCGCCTCGGCAAGTGTCGGATGCAGTTTCAGGCTGACGACGCATTTAAAAGTTAATCATTTGACAGCACGGAATGATTGACGTGCAGCCTGAAACAATGATACAATGATTATGGAATGAAATAAGCATCGGTCAACGAACGGGGAAAGGAGAAGCCGCATGAGGGCGCCGGAGCAGGCTGCACATTATGAAAATCTTCGCGAGCTGGTGTTTCACGCCGGGGAGCGGTTTCCGCAGACGCATTTCTATTTGAGCAACGACCCGGATCTGCCATTTATCACCGGGCAGGCGCTGCTGGATGCCTGCGGGCAGTTCGGAAGCTGGATTGCTCGGCGCGGTCAGTGCGGCTGCCATGTCGCTCTGCTGGGGCCGAACAGCGCCGCCTGGATCACCTGCTTCTTTGCCGCGGTGAGCAGCGGATGCGCGGCCGTGCCGCTGTATTACGGCTCGCCGCTGGAGGATCAGGCCTATTGCCTGAAGCACTCGGACAGCACGATCCTGCTCTACGACAAGAGCTGTGAAAAGGATGCGATCGCCCTGCGCGACAGTCAGCCGGGGCTGGAGATCTTCGAGATGCACGCGATGCTCTATAATCTTGACGCAATCGGGGAATCCTGCTTCCCGCCGCTGCATGCGGATGACCCCTGCGCGCTGTTTTTCACGAGCGGTACGACCGAGCAGAGCCGCTGTGTCATTCTCACAAACCGCAATCTCAGCGCCATGGCCTCGGCTGCGATGAACGTGCTGCCGCTCTCGGCAAAGGACACCGGACTGAGCGTGATGCCGCCGAGCCACACCTTTGAGATGATGACGAACATTGTCGGCGCGCTCCACTGCGGCGGCACGCTTTACATCAACCAGAGCCTGCGCACCGTGAAGGCGAATCTGAAAAAGCACGAGCCCACGATCATCGTCTCCGTGCCGCTGATGCTGCAGATGCTGCAGAAGGAAATCCTGCGCCAGGTACGCCGCAAGGGGAAGACCGAGCAGTTCGAGACGGCGCTGCGCGTCAACGCCATGCTCCGGCGGTTCGGCATCGACATCTCCAAAAAGCTCTTCGCCGAGGTCTACGCGGTTCTGGGGCGGAATCTCAAATACTTCATCTGCGGCGGCGCCGCGCTCGATCCCGAGCTGATCCGTTTCTTTGACGGGCTCGGCATCACGGTGCTGCAGGGCTACGGGATCACGGAGTGCTCCCCCATCGTCAGCTGCAACACGCCGGAGCATAACCGCCCGGGCTCGATCGGCCGCGTGTTCCCCACCTGTGAGGTCGCGATCCTGGACGGCGAGATCTGCGTGCGCGGTGAGAGCGTTTCCCCGGGATACTACAACGATCCGGAGGCCACCGCCGCTGCGTTTCGCGACGGATGGTTCCGCACGGGCGATCTGGGGTACTTTGATGAGGACGGCTATCTGTTCTATTCCGGCCGGTGCAAGAATCTCATCGTGCTGCCCAACGGCGAAAACGTCTCTCCGGAGGCGCTCGAACAAAAGCTCTACCGCGTGGAGGGCATTCTCGACGCGGTGGTATACGAAAAGGACGGACGCATCGTCGCGGAGGTGTACGCAGACCCGAAGCTCTTCCCGGACCGGGACAGCCTCTGGAGCGCCATCAGCCGCGTGAACCGCACCGTGAGCGCATTTCAGCAGATCGGCGACATCGTGATGCGCACCGCCCCTTTCGACAAGACAGCAACACAGAAAATCAAACGGTATGAAAGCCGAAAGGAGTAAAAGAAAATGGAAGAACGGTTGAAAGAGATCCTGGCGAGCGTTGCTGACGTGAAGCCCGAAGACATCCACTCTGATACCCGTCTGATCGCGGATCTGGGACTGACCTCCTTTGACTTCGCGGATATCGCTGCGCGCGCCGAGGAGGAATTCGGCATCCGCATCAAGGATGAGGCCGTGTCGAAGATCGAGACGTTCAACGACGTGCTCTGTCTGGTACAGGAGGGCAATATCGAATGTCTTTGACGCTGCGGAAAGATCTGGATCGCCGCGACGTCGTATTTGACCACGATTTTATCTTTAAAAGTCACGCTTATTTTGACCTGAACGCACTGATCACACGATACCGGGGCACGGTCTGCACGAGCGCGGATCACGGCGTCATCGTGACCGCATGGCAGAAAAGCGTCTACCGCTTCGGCTTCGTCCCCCTTGAGGAGACCATCGTGGCGACCATCATGGTCCGGCACGACGGGGTCGTCCACGGGCTGAGTCTTGACGAGCGCAGCCACGGAGGCCTCGGTCCGCTGTGCGACTTCAGGCAGCTGCAGCGTTGCATGAACCGCATGCTGCGCGGAAAGGTTTTTGCCGATTTTCTGCGGATCTGTCCGTCGGCGGGCGACGCAAACTGTCTGCATCTGTTTGAGGTGATCAGCGCCGCCGCCAGCTTCTACGCGCATCTGCGCGGAAAGGGGCTCTCTTGCGGCGCGGAGGAGGAGCTGCTGAACATCCGCCCGAAGCGGGACGCCATCGTCTCCAGAAATGAGCGCTGGGTCCTCGGCAAGGAGCAGAATGTGGAGATCACGCTGCGGCACCGAAAGCCGCCGGTCGCCGAACAGCCGGTGCGTCTGCCGCAGCAGCTCGACAGCGACATAACGATCCGCTGCGACGGCAGAGACGCGATGGCCGAGCACATTGATGCGAGAGACTTTCGCTCGGTGTACGGCCAGATGAACCGGGTGCTCGCGAAGTTCAACCGGCTGGAAAAAGAGACTTTTCAGGTGAAAGGGCGCATGCGCTTTACGAACGCGACGTCGTTCGTGGGGCTGATGCTCCTGACAATCGCGCACGAGTCCATGCGCATTCTGCGCGCTCCGCGCATCCTGCTGACGCTGAACTATCTGCAGGCCGGCGGCGCGCGCCCGGGCTGCATTGCGTTCCGCGCGTTCCAGAGACCATTGCAAAAAAGCTGATATGCCAAGGGAAACCCACGGCGTATCAGCTTTTTGCTGTCTGCATCTGCTTTCTTGTCGATCAGGCGGCGGGCTTCTGCGTCCCGTCGGGGTAAATGACCGTCTCGCCCTCGAGCAGCAGCTCCGAGATCGGCACGAACTCATATCCCTCGGCCTGTAAGGATTCAATGATTCCCGCGAGCGCCTCGGGCGTGTGCTCGGCGGCGTTGTGAAACAGCACGATGCTCCCGGGCTTCACGCCGTCCAGCACGCGCTTTGTGATCTCGTCGGCTGAAATTCCCTTCCAGTCCAGCGAATCGCGTTCCCATAACATGTAAACCCGGTTTCAGCAGGCTTTTGCAGAGAAAGCGACAGGCTTCGCAAACAGTTGCCATGGAGCAGAAAAATGGGAGATGTTGTCGAGGCTTTTACTCCCTCAGGAGGCTGCTTCGCCCAATGAATCTATTATAGAAAAACAAGATGTGCGGTATTATTCGCGCATCTTGTTTTATGATCATCAAAAGGAGATGAGAAATATGCGTGACAAGCCTGCTATCGATCTGGGGCTGAACAGTGCCCTCGATGAGCTCTTCATGGATGAGAAAGGGCGTGCCGAGTTCCGCTTGCCCAAAATCCATGATGTGCCTCTGTCCGAAATTGATGACTTCCCGGATCACCCGTTCTATGTGCGAAACGATGAGGATATGGATCAGCTGGTGGAGAGCATCAAGAACAGAGGCATTATCACTCCGGTCATGCTGCGCAAGAAAGATGACGGCAGATATGAAATGATCTCCGGTCATCGCAGAAAGCGTGCATGCGAGCTGGCAGGTCTGGAAACTATCAAAGCAGACGTCCGGGAACTGACACGCGATGAGGCGATCCTGCTCATGGTGGATTCCAATCTTCAGCGGTCCACCATCCTGCCCAGTGAGAAGGCCTTCGCATACAAAATGCGTCTGGATGCGATGAAACGTCAGGGCAGCAGAACTGACTTATCTTTGTCGCCCGAGGCGACAAAGATTGATTCCGCGCGAGAGCTCGGAGACATGGTGGGAGAGCGCCGTGATCAGGTGTTCCGATATATCCGCCTCACGAAGCTGATTCCTTCCCTTCTTGAGATGGTAGACGAAGGCCGCATTGCACTGCGCCCCGCTGCCAATCTGTCATACCTCTCGCCTGATGAGCAGGCAGCGGTTGTTGAAGCCATCGCTTATACAGACGCGACGCCGTCGCTGGCGCAGACCATCAAAATGCGATCCATTTCGAGAAATGAGGGTCTGAGCGATCACGTCATTCTCTCCATCCTCAGCCAGGAAAAGCCGAACCAAAAGGCACGGATCAGCATTCCGGAAGATCGGATCATAAAGTATCTTCCGCCTTCCCTATCTCCCCGGGAGGCGGAAAACTATGTGGTGAAAGCATTGGAGCATTATCATGCGGTTCTGATACAAGAGAGAAAGGGACGAGATGCAAGATAATCACTCGCTTTCAGATGCTTGCTATCATTTACACATGCACAAGCTAAATTGACGATATTAATAAATAATTTACAAAGAAATGAGAAAAACTCTCATTTAGCTGTTGATTTTTGAGCCGTTTGCATATAATATATAAGTAAGCGAAAGGTGTGATGAACAATGTTAATACAGTTTAATTTCTCCAATTACAAATCTTTTATGAACGATTCCACACTTGACCTATCAGCAGCAAAGATGACAGAGTTTTCTGATCGTGTAGTTACAGTGGCAAATGAAAAGGTACTTCCTGTGGCTGCAATTTTTGGAGCAAATGCAAGCGGAAAATCCAATGTTTATAGTGCTTTTGAATTCATGTCTTTGTACGTTGTTCAATCCTTTAATTACGGTGATGATGAAACGACATTTCAGGAACGAAGACCTACTCCCTTTCTGTTTTCAGAGGATACAGAAAAAAAAGACACTAGCTTTGAAGTGTATTTCACTATACCTGAAGACAAAAGAGAACGAGTATACAACTACGGTTTTTGTATAGGGCTAAACGGAATCTCCGAAGAATGGCTAAATTATCGAGCAAAATCAGCGCGAAGCTTTTCCTCTGTTTTTTACCGTGGTGAAGATGTTCTTGACTTGAAAGGATTGCCAAAGGCATGCCGCGATAATATTGAAGTAGCATTAAACAAGCAAGTGCTTGTAGTTTCACTCGGAGCAAAACTCAAGGTTACGGAATGCAAGCAAATTAGAGACTGGTTTCTAAATAATGAATTCACTGATTTCGCTAATCTTTTTACTAGCTTTGTGATGCATTCTAGATTACCAAAAGGATTTGTCAGCGATCCCAATGTTCGAGCTGACGTAGCAAAATATCTTTCAACATTTGATGAAACAATCAAAGATTTTCGTGTTGAAGAAATTCTTTCAGACAGCAGCAGTGAAAAGGATCATTCTTACAAAGTTTCTGCAATTCATAAAAAAATAGACTCTGATAAACTTGCTGAGATACCCCTAGGGGAAGAATCTGCGGGAACTCTAAAAATGTTCGCACTGTATCCTGAACTGCAATCTGTTCTTCAAAACGGTGGTGTGTTTTTTATTGACGAATTAAATGCCAGATTGCATCCTCTGCTTGTAAGAAACTTTGTGCTGACTTTTCTAAATCCTAAAATCAACAAGAAACATGCGCAACTCGTCTTTACAACTCATGAAACTTGGCTTTTGTCAAATCAACTTCTCAGAAGAGATGAAATATGGTTCACAGAAAAAGATCCTCGCGGTGTTTCCACTCTATACTCTTTGGCCGATTTCGTTGACGATGATGGAGATAGAATTCGCAAAGATGAAAACTATGAAAAAAACTACCTTTGGGGTAAGTACGGTGCAATTCCTTCTTTGAAAAGTATTGCCTTTGAAAAGGAGGGATAATTGTGGCAAGCTCAGATAGAACTGGAAACCGCACAAAAAGAGACAAGAGGCAGCGTCAGCTGCCTCCTGAACTAGGCTATTATCTTATCGTAACAGATACGGAAGCAACCGAAAGGTGCTATTTTAATGGGCTGCGCGATAGCTTGCCCGATTCCGTTCGAAAAAAACTTGTTATAAAAGTCGTTGAAACAAAAACTAAGAATTTAATACAAAAGTGTCTCGAGTTAACAGCATATGATCCTCAATATCGAATTCCCTGGATCGTATTTGATAGAGACATGGTACCTAATTTTGATCAAATCATAAAAGACGCGTCTGCCGCTGGGATAAATGTCGGATGGTCAAATCCTTGTTTTGAAATCTGGCTCTTTGCCTATTGGGGAAATATGCCAAACATTGAACGGTCATGGACTTGTTGTGATCAATTTGAAATTCTATTCAAATCTAGGACCGGACACGATTATCTCAAGTCTGACGCGGAACTATATCGTCGATTAATAGAAAACGGCAACGAAGAAACCGCTATTAACGTAGCAAAACGAAAACACACACAGTGTAAAAGAAGCGGAATCAAAACCCCCTCACAAATGATTCCTTGTACTACGGTGTATGAACTGGTGGGGGAAATAAAATGCAAATCTCATCCACATGGGACACAGGAGGCGTAATAACTTTGCAAAAGTTATCTGGAATCCATTTTTATGTCTGCATAACAAATTTCAATCAAGTAATCCTTGACGAAGAAAAGCAAACTGGTTCGGTTACGCACGCGCTTCACGCTCTGGATACTTTCTTCACATCAATCGAATCTTTTGGAAAGAAGCTGTCAAAAAGGTTCATTGTTGAGAAAATAACTGGATCTAGGCTACATCTGTATATTGTCGATGAAATCATTCCTGCCTATGAAATAGTCGCAACCGTCTCAGAATTTGCCTATAAACTCGCAAAATACTTTAGGACAGACATTTCAAAATACAAGACCTTAAAACCATTTTCTATTAACGTTGGCGTTGCTTATGGAAAGTTTTATGACTTTGAGTTCACCTCAATGGAAGGTTTTTCTGAGACGACCACCATAGGATATGCCGCAAACTTTGCAGCTAAATTACAGGCCTTATCCAGCGAAAACATGATCAGTATCTCAGAGAGTATTTTTGAAGTACTGGCATCAGATGAGAAGAAAAAATATAAAGAAGTCGCAGATGACACTATTAAGAAATACGATCAGAACAAGTATTATACTTCCCCTCTCATTAATTTGGCTTCAGCTCTCCCTATCTCAGAAGAGAATTTAACTGGAGTAAAAGAATATGCAAATAGGACTAATTTGAGTGATATTGATTTCTCAGGTGTAAGATCTCCTCTAAATTTCAACAATTTAACAAAGACGCAATGTAAAAAGCTAGACGGTATCCCTGTGTATGCAGATGTTAGAGACTTTACGTGTCAATTCGAGGAAGATGATAGTAATCTCGATGAAATGGCTCAAAAAACTCAACAGATACTTGAAGCTATGTATCGAATTTGCACTATGCATGGCGGGATTCACGTCCAATTTCAGGGGGACAGAGAGCTGTCGCTTTATCATAATGTGCCACAGCATTCAATTGATGGAAAAACAGTGCCAGAAAAAAAGTGCTTTAAGTCTGCGGTACTTGCTGCCATGAGAATGATAGACGCAGTCAAGCCATATTCCGTACACATTGGAGTAGGCGAAGATTTTGGCAGGCTTTTCGCTACTAAAATCGGTGCAAGAGGTGAAAAAGACAATATCCTACTTGGTGAAACCGTGATCCAGGCCGATATTATGGAAGATAAATATGCCGGAGAGGATCAGATAGCCATAACATCAGAAGTTTACACTGGGTTAAGAAGAGAAGACTCTTTTTTAGCACAAAAATTCGTAAACAGTGGGATTTGTTATATTGCTACTATGGGCTATTCAGAGTACATGCGGCACGTCTCCTATCAGCAACAAAGCAGAAATACATCGCAAAACAATTATAATGGAGCATGGGGAGAATTGAATTAAATATGCCAATTGTTAACTGGAGTCTATATTACGCAAATGTAATCACAGATTTCCGTGAACTGAAAGAATACTATCCGTTTTGCTCTCTTATCATACTTCCAACAGCCAGTCCTAAACCGGCAAGAATCCGAGTAGTTGCTGCAAACAAAGGACTAATTGAAATGACAAGAGCAGTAGAATCAGATTTCCTAGGCGCGTACTCTAGAGAGCTAACCATTGAAGTTCCAATTAATTATCGTCGGTTAGGTTGCAAAGTCTTTGGAGCAAACTGGCTGGATCTAAGTATGTTTGAAATAAAAGATCTTCATTTTCATGATGGTGCTAGACTTTGGCCTGATGGGTATAGTTTATGTGTTGGTTTACCTGAATCCTTTCCACTGATGAAAAACGTGATCCTCGAAAATGTAAAAACAGCAGAGAACATGCTAATCGCGTACGAACGAGTAATGACTGGTGAATCTAGCACGCTCGAACTGATTGCCTACTCACATGGAGAGCATGGAAGCAAAGAATTTCAGCATAATAAACTGCGCTACACATCAAGGAAGTGAAATTATGCCTAATAAAAAAGGAATAAACCACCCCTCTTCTCTTCCACATTCTAATTCTAAGGAACCAAAATGGGATAGCATAATTGAACGTGGCAAATATGTGTATGATTTGATTAATGGATGGATAGAGAACGCAGATAATGCATATTGCGGTGCCCAACGGCCGCTGATGCGGAGCTAAACGGCCGCGGTGCGGCGTAAGCGGCCGGTCGGCTCGCTGTGTTGAAGTAGTCCGAGAAT
>ONEB01000019.1 GCA_900316745.1 uncultured Eubacteriales bacterium
AGGAACAACGCAGAGGAACAATCCCAAGATTCGCTATACCCTGAATTTCGATGTAACACCGCACTTGTTGCGGCATACCTACATCACGAATCTGCTCTATGCGGGCGTTGACCCTAAGACAGTTCAGTATCTGGCAGGGCATGAGAATAGTAAGACAACTATGGACATTTACGCGAGGGTCAAGTATAATAAACCAGAGGAACTTTTCGAGGTAGTGAATGCTGCTTTGAACCAGGAGAATTTCGATGAAAAATCACCGATTTCTATGGTTAAGGAATAGGACAACCGACAACAGAAAATGCGAAAAAGCCCGTAATATCAAGGAAAAACGCACCATAGAGATGTTTAGTACGGCCTCAAAGCAGCCCGTCGTGCTCCGCAGTTCAGCAAGCGCTGACATGCTTTATACAAGCACTCACTTCGGTGGGTGCTTTTTTATAACGGGCTGCTTTTCGGCATCTTTCGCGGTTGCCCCGCAGGGGCGAGCGAAAGGCCGATCAATCGGAGCGGCGCGTCGCGCCAGCTCCGCCCGTCGTGCTCCGCAGTTCAGCAAGCGCTGACATGCTTTATACAAGCACTCACTTCGGTGGGTGCTTTTTTATTTCTAAATTCGTGAAAACTCTGCACAAACAGAAGTTAACATAATTCGGATTTTTATCAGCCTTGCTTATTGACAAAAAACGGGCATTGCGGTATTCTTTTTGAGATGAACAGTACTTTAAGAATCTGTACAAAATTCTTTCGGCTGATCGTACGGTTCATCATTTCCATAAAACAGCCCTCGCACAAAGGAGGACACGGAGAGCTGTTAGCGCCGGGACCGGAAACGGTTGACGAGGTAGGCAGTTATCGAAAGATTCGGTGGATGCTGCCACGGCCTGCGCGGGTCGAAAAGGAGAGACGAAAAAGCAGAATCAACACTGTAACAGAGGTCCTCCGGACGCGCGATTCCAAAACAAAAGGAGAAATGCGATATGAGAGTCGTTATTCAGGATAACTATGAAAAAATGAGCCTTTGGGCTGCCCATTACATTGCAAACAAGATCAATAATCACAAGGAAGACCGTCCTTTCATTCTGGGTCTCCCGACCGGTTCTTCTCCGATCGGCGTCTATAAAGAGCTAGCCAGAATGAACCAGGCGGGTGAGGTCTCCTTTGCAAACGTCGTGACCTTCAACATGGACGAGTATCTCGGCCTGCCCCACGAGCACGACCAGAGCTACTGGTACTTCATGCACGACAACTTCTTCGATCATCTGGTCGATATGAAGCCCGAGAACATTAACATCCTCAACGGCATGACGGACGATCCCGAGGGCGAGTGCGCGCGCTACGAGGAGAAGATTGCCTCCTACGGCGGCATCGACCTCTTCATGGGCGGCATCGGCGTCGACGGTCACATCGCGTTCAACGAGCCGTTCACGAGCCTCAAGAGCCGCACCGGCGTGCGCGATCTCACCACCGACACCCGCATCGTGAATTCCCGCTTCTTCGGCAATGATCCCGAGGCCGTTCCGTCCCAGGCTCTGTCCGTCGGCGTCGGCACTGTGTACGACTCCAAGGAGGTTCTCATCCTCATCAACGGCCACAACAAGGCCCGCGCGCTTGCCGCTACGGTCGAGGGCAACGTCAGCCACAAGTGGACCTGCAGCGCCCTGCAGATGCACAACGGCGCGATCATCGCCTGCGACGAGGCCGCCTGCGGCGAACTCACCGTCGACACCTACAAATACTTCCTTGACATCGAGAAGAAGGAGCGTCTTTAATGTATACGATCAAAGATCTCTATGATCTCGACCATACGCTCGCGAAAGACTATCTCTCTCAGTTCACCTATCCCTGGGAAGCGCTGAAGGGGATCAAGGACTTCATCCTCGAGCTCGGCCCCACGCTGGGCGAGGACTATGAGGAAGTCTCCGAGCACGTCTGGGTGCACAAGAGTGCAAAGGTGTTCCCCTCGGCGTATCTCGGCGCGCCCTGCATCATCGGTCCCGAGACCGAGGTGCGCCACTGCGCGTTTATCCGCTCCAGCGCGCTCGTCGGCGCCAACTGCGTCGTCGGCAACTCCGTGGAGCTGAAAAACGTCATTCTCTTCGACCATGTGCAGACGCCGCACTACAACTACGTCGGCGACTCCATCCTCGGCTACTACTCCCACATGGGTGCGGGCTCCATCACGTCGAACGTCAAGTCCGACAAGAAGCTCGTGGTCGTCCACAACGGGACGGAGAACATCGAGACCGGCGTGAAGAAGATCGGCGCCATGCTCGGCGACTACGTCGAGGTCGGCTGCAACGCTGTCTGCAACCCCGGCACCGTGATCGGCCGCCACTCCAACGTGTATCCCACGAGCTGTGTGCGCGGCGTCGTGCCGGAAAACAGCATTTTCAGAGACAACGGCGAGATCAGAGAAAAGAGGGACTGACGAATGGGTAAATATTTCGGAACCGACGGCTTCCGCGGTGAAGCCAACAAAACGCTGACGTTTGAGCACGCGATCCAGATCGGCCGCTTCCTCGGCTGGTACTATGGCGCGAAGCAGGGCAAGAAGGCCAAAATCGTCATCGGCAAGGACACGCGCCGTTCCTCCTATATGTTCGAGTACGCGCTGTGCACCGGCCTCGTGGCGAGCGGCGCCGACGCCTACATCATGCATGTCACCACGACGCCGAGCGTCGCCTACATCACCCGCGTGGACGAGTTCGACTGCGGCATCATGATCTCCGCGTCCCACAACCCGTACTACGACAACGGCATCAAGCTCTTCAACGGTCAGGGCGAGAAAATGCCCGAGGAGACCATCCTCGAGATCGAGGATTACATCGACGGCAAGCTCGATGTGCCCGTCGCCGAGCGCGACGCCATCGGCAGAACGGTCGACTATGTCTCCGGCCGCAACCGCTACATCGGCCACCTCATCTCCATGAGCAAGTATGGCTTCAAGGACGTGAAGGTCGGTCTCGACGTCGCCAACGGCGCGTCCTGGCAGATCGCCAAGGCGGTCTTTGACGCCCTTGGCGCCAAGACCTACGTCATGAACGACAGCCCCGACGGCTACAACATCAACACCGACTGCGGCAGCACGCACATCGAGCATCTTCAGAAGTTCGTGGTGGAAAACGATCTCGACGTGGGCTTCGCCTTTGACGGCGACGCGGACCGCTGCCTGGCCGTCGACGAAAAGGGCAACGTCGTCACCGGCGATCACACGCTGTATATCTACGGCCTCTACATGAAGGAGCGCGGCAAGCTCCTGAACAACAAGGTCGTCACGACCGTCATGTCGAACTTCGGCCTGTTCAAGGCACTGGACAAGGTCGGCATCGACTACGACAAGACCAAGGTCGGCGACAAGTACGTCTATGAGAACATGGTGCAGACCGGCAACCGCATCGGCGGCGAGCAGTCCGGCCACATCATCTTCTCCAAGTACGAGACCACCGGCGACGGCATCCTCACGGCGCTCAAGCTCATGGAGGTCATGCTGGCGCGCGGCAAGAAGATGAGCGAGCTTGCGGCTCCCGTGGTGTTCTATCCGCAGGTCCTGAAGAACGTCCGCGTCAAGTCCAAGCCCGAGGCGCAGAACGATCCCGACGTCCAGGCGGCGGTCGCGGCAGTCGGCGAGGCGCTCGGCGATGAGGGCCGCATCCTCGTGCGCGAGTCCGGCACCGAGCCCGTGATCCGCGTCATGGTCGAGGCAGGCTCCGATGAGGTCTGCGAGAAGTACGTCGATCAGGTCATCGAGGTCATCAAGTCCAAGGGTCACCTTGCGTAAGACATCC
Organism: uncultured Eubacteriales bacterium; assembly: GCA_900316745.1. Classification (GTDB taxonomy): domain Bacteria; phylum Bacillota; class Clostridia; order Oscillospirales; family Oscillospiraceae; genus CAG-103. The sequence continues at coordinate 3,783 of ONEB01000019.1, forward strand.
ACATATACAGCAAATCCCCCGAAGCGAATGCTTCGGGGGATTTTTTATGCCGGTTATGAGGGGTTCTTTTTCCCAACTTTATAAATGATCAGCAGCAGGATCAGCAGATACAACGTGGCGAGTCCCAGCGTGACATAGCACATGAGATCGCTCTTCGCCGCCATCGTGATCAGCACCAGCACCGGCGCGCCGAAGAGGATGCCGAAGCTGCTGCCGGTGATGAGATTGTTTGCCGCCGGGGTCTTCAGCTCGGGATCGATCTCGCGCAGGAGCAGAACGCCGGAGCTGATCGTGCCGGTGAGCATGCCGTACATGGAGATCAGACCTTCGTTGTAGTAGGGGCCGTAAAGTCTCCGGCACACGACGGAGAGATAGAGCCACGTCAGCACCGCGCCCGCGACCGTGAGCAGCACAAACGGCAGCCACAGGCCGCGCAGATCCTCGATGTTGATCGCGGCGATGCCCGCAACGATCATGATATCGAAGAAAAAGCCCGACAGGCGGTTCAGAAGGTAGTTGTTCTGGTACTGGTGCACCATGACGTTCGCCTTTTTCATCCTGGAGAGCACCACGCGCAGAAGCGTCGCGAGCGCGGAGCCCACGATGAAGTTAAAGCCCCACAAAAGCGCGTTGAGCGTTTTGCCGAGTCCTTCTGAAATTGCCGTGAAAGCGGAGGTCAGCCCCCACGTCACAAGGAACGTAATGAGGTATACGACGAGGATCAGTGCCAGCTGCACGCTCAGCTTGTCTACGGAATCCGACACGGGGATCTCGCTCTTGTCCTGGAAATAATCCACCGTCAGCTTCTCCTGTCTGCCGCTGCGGTTTCTGACGCCGCCGCGCCGGGCGAGGACGTTTACCATGACAACGCCCACGATGCACGCGCAGAGATAGCCCGCCGCCGCAATCGCAAGCCCGAAGCTGTGGCCGTTTGCAAAGCCCATCGCCTGATAGCTCGCGCCGATGTTGTTGGCCTGCCCGGGTCCCTGCCCGTAGCCCATCGGGAGCAGAAGACCAGCCGCCTTGAACAGCCCCGGCATCACCGTCCACGAGAGCAGGATCGTGATGATGAGTCCCACGACGCCCTGCACCATGTAGGTGCTTACGATCAGTGCGCCGGATTTTAAACCGGTCAGCTTCTCAGCTCTGTTTTGATCTGCAGCGGGAACGCGCAGGGACATTGCGATAAAGCCGAGCGCGATGCCGTGGTACACCAGCGTTTCGAGGATGTTGTTATCGAGCTTCACCAGCCCCGTCTGTTTCACGATCAGCAGCAGAAACCCGCCCAGCACCGCGACCGGCATCATGCTTTTGCGGATGAACGGGATCTTGCTGCGCGCAAATCCCGCGAGCAGGATCGCCGCGGCGATCAGACCGAGCTGGATGATGACGCCCCACAGGGACGTGTTGGCGGCGGAATAATCCATGGTTAAGCCTCCTTGTGCGCGGCGTTCCACAGCGCAAGATATTTTCTAAGGTTCGCGCCTCTGGCGCACTTGACTGTATAGTAATGACCGCCGCAGGTGAACAGCAGCAGCCGCTTCTGCACGATAGCCATGTGCTCGATCTCACGCAGCGAAAAGCGCATCCCGCCGCAGTGCAGCGCGTCCGCGCGCTGTACCAGCTCCGCGCCGTGCAGCTTCTCCGTTTTGTGCTCCGGGAGCACGCGCGAAAACGCCTCGACCGGGTCGGAAAACAGCGTCTCGCCGTGTACATACTCGCCGCTTTGCAGCGCCTCGTGCTGCCAGCGGTCCCATTCGGCGACAGTGGGGAACGCAGCGCCGGGCGCGAACGTGCAGTCCGGCAGCATCACGGTTTCACTTCCGCAGCAGGAGCAGCGCAGCGTGTCGCCGCCGGAGCGCAGCGTGTCGATGCGCCGGCAGGACGGACAGAGAAAGAGCGCCGTCTCCAGCCGCTCCGCCCGGTGGCGGGACTGATAGATCACGGGCGCTTTCGCCTGCCGCTCCCAGGCGTTTTCATACAGATCGCGTTCAATGAGCGCGGTGATCTCGGGGCCTTTCATCCGGCGCAGCGTTTCCGGCGGGTAGACGCCCACGGCATGCCCGCGCATGCGTCCGGGTCGAATCCCGCGTCCCCAGCGCGGGGAGGTGAAGTATCCGCCCTCCAGCCGGTAGGTCACAAGCGCCGCGCCGGAGGCGCGCACCATCTTGCCCGTCGCGGGCGGGATGGGGCCGGTGAGCCCGTCCCAGCTGCAGTCGCCCTCGGCAAAGAGACACACGCTGTGTCCCTTCTTCAGACGCCGGAGGATCTCCCGCGCGGCGCCGAAGCCGCTGTCGCCCTTCTTGCGCGCGATCGGGTCGAGCAGGGTCGTGATGATCTTCGACGCGACAGGCAGACGGAAGATGTGTTCACTCGCAACATAGTAGAGCGGTTTGTCCGGAAAGCTCATCGCAAGCAGGAAGGGATCGAGATCCGTCACGTGGTTCGAGATCACGATGAAGGGCCCCTCCACCGCGCAGGTCTCGCTTTCCAGCGCAAAGAGCCGGTGCAGCGGCTTGTCCACTGCCGTGTACAGCACACGCCAGACGCGCCGGTGCAGTTCGGTTCGTTCCATCATGATCCCCCCCTTATGGAATCATTTTACCACACGCGGCGGCGGATAGACAATCATTTTTACACAAAAAGGCCGGGATGTACGAAGATGTACATCCCGGCCTGTGTTCTGTCGGTCAGATGAGATACGGCACCTGGAACACATACACGTTGCGGTACTGCTCCATGCGGCGAATCAGCGTCTGCGTGGTCTGGTTGTGCAGGGGGCGCGCCCAGCGGTTGCGCACGATGAGCGATGCCATCATCACGGTGAGGTGCCCGTGCGGCGGGAGCGCCGCGTGCTCGGCCTCGATGTGCCGCAGCAGCACTTCCTCGGTGTTGCGGTAATGCGTGATCTCATACACGAACGTGCCGCGCACGCCGAGCTCGGCAAACTGCTCCTTGAGCTTTTTGGCCTGCTCCTCGCTGCTTGCGACGTGGAAATACTCGATCTCGGCGCCTTCGAAGTCGCTGGCGCAGTTGAGCACCTTGATAAACGAGCGGTTGAGCGTCTGAACAGGGAGGATCACCTTGCCGCGCGGGGCGGGCGTGGAGCTGGGCTCATCGCCGCCGAGCAGCAGCGCGCGCGCAGCCTCGATGGTCGGGATCGTGAGATCGTCACTCACGGCGGCGTAGTGCTTTTTGATGCTGTGCATGAGCCAGACGAGCAGCACAATGGTGAGAAGCGTCACCCACGCGCCCTGAAGAAACTTCATGATCACGATGATCACGAGCGTTGTCGCTGTGACGATGGTGCCGAAGCCGTTGATGAAGGCCTTCGTTTTCCAGCCGGGCCCCTTGCGGCGCACCCAGTGGAGCACCATGCCGAGCTGGCTGAGCAAAAACGAGAGGAACACGCCGCTGGCATAGAGCGGCAGCAGCAGGTGCTGGTCGCCATTGAACGCCAAGACGAGGATCGCCGCCGCGACAAACAGGAAGAGAATGCCGTTGGAGTAGTTCAGGCGGCTGCCGCGATAGATCAGGCGGCGGGGGAGATAGCCGTCCTGCGCCATGAGCGCCATCAGCAGCGGAAGACCCGCAAAGGCGGTGTTCGCCGCGAGCGTCAGGATCACGACGGTCATGACCTGTACGAGGTAATACAGCACGCTCCCCGAGCCGAACACGGCTTCGGCAAGCTGGCTCACGGCCGTGGCCTGCTCGTTCGGAACGATGTGATACATATTGATCAGAAGGCTCACGCCGAAGAACACAATGCACACGAAGCCCGCCATCGCGTAAAGGACGGTCTTGGCGTTTCTCTGCGCGGGTTCCCGGAAGTTCGGTACGCCGTTCGACACGGCCTCCACGCCCGTGAGCGCGGTGCAGCCGGAGGCAAAGGCGCGCAGAATCACAAACAGCAGCGTGTCCTGCGCGTTCGACACGACAATCTGCGTCTCCGCCGGCGTGTAGCTCCCGGAGGCGTAGCGCACGATGCCGACCACGATCAAAAGCAGCATCGTCCCGATGAAGAGATACGTCGGCACGCCGAACATCACGGCGCTCTCGCGCATGCCGCGGAGGTTTCCCCATGTCAGCAGCGCGATCAGCACCAGCGCGATCACGGCTTTCCAGGGATGCAGCGCGGGGAAGGCGGAGGTCACGGCTGCCGCGCCCGCACAGGCGCTCACCGCGACGGTGAGAATGTATCCGATGATCAGCGCGGCGCCCGCGACGAGTCCCGCGTTTTCACCGAGATTGTCCGACGCCACAATGTAGGCGCCGCCGCCCTGCGGATAGGCGTCGATGGTCTGCCGATAGCAGAACACCAGAATGCCCAGCAGCGCGATGATTGCCGCGACAATCGGCAGAAACGTCCCGAAAGACGCCATGCCGAGCACCGGGATCAGCACAAGCAGGATCTCTTCGCCCGCGTAACTCACCGAGCTGATCGCGTCGCTGGCGAAAACGGGAATGCCCCAGAGGACGTTGAATTTCTCACTTGCAAGCGCGGCATCCTCCAGCCGCTTGCCCAGGAAGATCGTTCTTAATCGTTCTTTCACAATGTGCTTCATTCTGCTTGGCGGGAACAAAAAACGCCGACGTGATCAAACGTCAGCGCAGCAGAGCCAGGCACACCGCCGCCAGAAACAGGCGCGGCGATGGTGTTTTGTTTCCCTCTTACGCTGACGAGATTAGCTGTCGGGTTCGGAGAAGAAGGTCTCCTACCGGTTTTGAAGCCGGATGCACCCCATAGTCGGGTCTCCCGCTGCCGCTGGTGCGGCATTAAGCAAGGTCAATATAGCGCTGTTTGCGCCAAAAGTCAAGCAGTTTCAGAGCGCGTCTCTCTTTTTTGCCGAAAATTCTTCGCAATCGCCGAAAACAGGCGCGGATTGCAAGACGGAGATGCACACAGCAGCGCAAGATTTTGGGGAGGATCGGGGCAGAAATGGGGCTGTACCCACAAGAAGTAGTGCTTGCGTCGATTTCGACGGTTTTTTCTGCTGCCGGAGCCGGGAAAGACCGTGTGAGCGGCGAATTTCTGCTTGAAATTTCCGGTCACTGCCGCTATAATAAAAGCGAAGTGGTGTAAAGTGGTTTAAAAAACCACGATTGTGGTGTGAAAAATATCACAAGAAACAACATCGTCCAGCCGGAGAGGAGGGGAACAGGATGACCGGCATCTATCAGCATACGTTGGACGCAAAGGGTCGTCTGTTCATTCCCGCAAAGCTCCGCGAGGAGCTCGGCGACGTGTTTTACGTCACGCTCTCCATGGACCCCTGCCTCTCGGTTTACAGCGGAGGGGCGTGGCAGGCGTTCTCTGATAAGGTCAGCGCCATGCCGTATGTCAAGCAGCGCAAGATGCGTCCGCTGTTTGCGTTCGCCGCCAAGTGCGAGCTGGACGCGCAGGGCCGCATTCTTCTCCCGCAGAATCTGCGCGAGAAGGCGGGCCTTCAAAAGAACGTCACCGTTGTCGGCGCCAACAACCATGCCGAGCTCTGGAGCAGCGAGGCCTGGGATACGGTCTATGCCGAGGAGAGCACGCCCGAGAACATTGCGGCGGTCATGGAGGAGTTGGATTTCTGATGGAAGCCAGACATATCTCCGTACTGCTGCCGGAATGCATCGAGGCGCTGAATATCCGTCCCGACGGCATTTACGTCGACGGCACGCTCGGCATGGGCGGGCACTCTGCCGCCATCGCCGAAAGACTCACGACAGGACTCCTGATCGGCATCGACCGCGACGAGACCGCCATCCAGAGAGCGGGGGAGCGGCTGAAGCCCTTCGGCGAGCGCGTGAAGCTCGTGCACGGGAACTTCCGCAACACGGCGGCGATCCTCGATCAGCTCGGCATCGCGGGCGTGGACGGCATGCTCTTCGATCTCGGCGTATCCTCGCCGCAGCTCGACGAGGCGGACCGCGGCTTTTCCTATATGCACGATGCGCCGCTCGATATGCGCATGGACGCGTCGGATGAGCTCAACGCCTGGTTCATCGTCAACTGCTGGCCGGAGGAAAAGCTCAAACGAATTTTATATGACTATGGCGAGGAGCGGCATGCGCCGCGCATCGCCTCCACCATTCTCCGCGCCAGAGCGGAAAAGCCCATCGAAACCACGCTGCAGCTCGTAGACGTCATTCGCAGCGCGATGCCGGCCTCCGCGCTGCGCGAAAAGCAGCATCCCGCCAAGCGCACGTTCCAGGCGATCCGCATCGCCGTGAACGATGAGCTGGAGGCGGTGCGCACGCTGCTGGACACCGCGCCGGACAAGCTCAATCCCGGCGGACGCCTGGCCGTGATCAGCTTCCACTCGCTGGAGGACCGGATCGTGAAGCTCGGCATTCGTTCGCACGAGGACGGCTGCACCTGCCCGCGCGACTTCCCGGTGTGCACCTGCGGCTTTGTGCAGACGCTCAGGAGCGTCACGCGCAAGCCCATCGTCCCAACGGACGCGGAGCTTCGGGACAATCCCCGCGCCCGCAGCGCAAAGCTGCGCGTGGCGGAGCGGGTATGATTTGAGAATGTGACTTTTTCAGAAAGGATGTGAGATCCCAATGGCGAACAAGGAACGGAAGTATTACGCAGACGGCAGCCTGGCTTATGAGGTCACACAACCTGTTGAGGAAGAATACTTTTACAGTGTGGATCCCATGGACCTCCCGGAGGCACCCGAGCTGGACGCTCCGCTTGCTGAGACCATGCCGGTGCCGCGCCAGTCCGTCGCGCCGGGCGCGATCCTGGGCGCAGCGGTCGCGGTGGTCATGCTCGTGTTCCTGATGCTCTCTCAGGTGCGTCTGAGCATCGCCAACAAGGATGTCCTCGCGCTGGAAAATCAGGTCAAGGCGCTGCAGGCGCAGCAGGCGGACCTGGAGATCAGCTATGAGACGGCGTTCAACCTCACGGAGCTTGAGGATTACGCAGTCAATGAGCTCGGCATGCAGAAGCCGCGCTCTGACCAGATCTACTATGTCAACGGCGCAGCGGAGGACAAGGCCGTCATTCTGGACGAAAATGCAAGGCAGAACTCGTGGGTCGACCGCGTGGGAGACTTTTTCTGCCGCATTGCGGAATATTTCACCTGACCTGCGCGGTATGATGGTAATACCTCACCGGCAGTAAGGAGCAGCACATGGCAAAATCAAAGACACCGCCCGCGGGCGGCAGAAAACCGAATCATAAGATGCTTAGCCGCACACTGTTCGTTTTGATTGTGTGCGGCATAGTTGCTTTTTTTGCCCTTGGGATACAGCTGTTCAATGTTATGATTCTGAAGCATGATGAGTACGAAAGCGGCGCCATTGCGCAGCAGGTGCGGCGCAAGGAGGTCACCGCCATGCGCGGCACGATCTATGACCGCAACGGCAAGATCCTTGCCCAGAGCGCCACGCGCGAGACCGTGATTTTAAGCCCAGCCGACATCCGCAAAAATGACGAGGACGCAGCCGAGATCTGCCGCGAGCTCGTCGAGGTGCTGGGGGACAAATACGGCGTGACGTATGAAGATCTCATGAAAAAGGCGCAGAAGACGGATTCCTACTATGAGATCGTCACGCGGCGCATCGACCCCGAGGAGGCCGACGCCCTGCGCGCTTACAAGGAAGAGCACGAGTGCACGGGCATCTGGCTTGCGCCGGACTCCAAGCGCTATTATCCCTACGGCAGCCTTGCGTCTCATGTCATCGGCTTCGTGGGACTCGACAACAACGGCCTTGCCGGGGTCGAGAGCGAGTATGACAACGCGCTCTCCGGCAGCACGGGCCGCATCGTCCGCGCGGCGGACGGGCAGGGCACGGGCATTCTGCTCGTGCGCTACGAGGACTATTCGGCTGCCGCTGCCGGACAGGACGTGACGCTCACGCTCGACGCCACGATCCAGTACTACATGGAAAAGCAGCTCAAGCAGGCCGTGGAGGACTATGACGTCCAGAACGGCGCCGCCGCCATCGCCATGGACCCGAACACCGGCGCAATCCTCGGCATGGCGTCGCTCGGAAACTTCGACCTGAACGATTATCAGGCCGTGGACGACAAGACGCTCGCTGCCATCGAGGAAACGGAGTCCGAGGAGGAACGGCAGAAACTCCTGTCCGATGCGCAGCAGCGCATGTGGCGCAACAAGGCGCTCTCCGACACCTACGAGCCCGGCTCCACGTTCAAGATCATCACGCTCTCCATGGCGCTCGAAGAGGGCGTCGTGAGCATGGATGACACCTTCCCCTGCGGCGGCAGCACGATGGTGCGCGGCCGCAACGAGCCTCTGAAATGCTGGAAGACCACCGGTCACGGCTCGCAGACGCTCACGCAGGCGGTGCAGCACTCCTGCAACGTCGCGTTCGTCAACATCGGGCAGCGCGTCGGGGCGGAGAAATTCTATGAATACGCCGAGAACTTCGGCTTTCTGAATATCACCGGCGACAAGGACGCGACGCTGACCGCGCGCACGGGCATCGACCTTGCGGGCGAGAGCGGCAGCATCTGGTGGAGCGAGAACACGTTCTACAACCCCGAAAACCTCTCGCAGCTCGCGTCTGCCTCGTTCGGCCAGACGTTTACGATCACGCCCCTGCAGCTCATTACGGCGGTCAGCGCCTGCGTCAACGGCGGCTATCTGATGGAGCCGTACGTCGTGCGCGAGGTCACCGATCCCTCCGGCAAGATCCTTGCCGCGCATGAGCCCACCGCCGTGCGGCAGGTCATCAGCGAGGAGACCAGCGCCGAGGTGCGCACGATCCTCGAGCAGGTCGTCGGCGATCCCGTGGACGGCACCGGCAAGAACGCCTACGTCGCGGGCTACCGCATCGGCGGCAAGACGGGCACGTCCGAAAAGGTCGCGCAGGACGCGGCGGGCGGCCCGAAGGAGTACATTGTCTCGTTCGTGGGCGTCGCCCCGGCGGACAATCCGAAGATCGTCATTCTCGTCCTGCTCGATACGCCGAGCAACGAGACCGGCATTTACATCTCCGGCGGCCAGATGGGCGCGCCGACCGTCGGCAAGATGCTTGCCGATATCCTGCCCTACATGGGCATCGACCCCGCTTATTCCGACGCTGAAAAGACGTATATGGATAAGACCGTCCCGAATGTCACGGGTCTGACGCGCAGCCAGGCATTGGACGCGCTGCAGGAGCTCGGCTTCAACGCGCGCATCATCGGCGACGGAGAAAAGATCACGAGTCAGCTGCCGGGCGGCGCGACGGTGGTGGCAAACGGTACGACCGTGCTGCTCTACTGCGACGCCGAGCCCTCCGAGGAGCCGGAGATCATGCCGGATCTCACGGGCTATACCTACTCGGCGGCCCGCGACGAGCTCGCCGCGATGGGCATTTTCATCACGACGCCGAGTTCCATCACAAACCCCAACGCACAGAGCATTCTGAGCCAGTCGGTCGCCGCTGAGGAAGAGATCGATCACGGAACGGTCGTCACCGTGACGCTCGTGACCAGCGACGACACGATGCTCGGACGATATTAAGCGGCGTCCTTTGCCGCAGAGAAACGGAGGAGAAACCGTTTGAAACTACAAAAGCTGCTGGGATCGATCCCGGTGCTGGAATGCACCGCCGACCCGGATACAGAGATCCGCGATATCTGCTATGACTCCCGCGCCGTGCAGCCGGGCGACCTGTTCGTCGCCGTGAGCGGTTACGCGGTGGACGGTCACAAATACATGAAAAAGGCGCTGGAGGCGGGCGCTGCGGCGGTGCTCTGCGAGCACGCGCCGGAGCACGGCGCTTATATCCGCGTCGCCGACAGCCGCCATGCCCTCGCCGAGGTGAGCGCTGCTTATTTCGGGCATCCGGCAAAAGAGCTCACGATGATCGGCGTCACCGGAACGAACGGCAAGACGACCGTCACCACGCTCTTAAAGCATGTGCTGGAGGAAACGCGCGGCGCCAAGGTCGGCCTTGTCGGCACGAACGGCAATATGATCGGAAGCGAGACCTTCCACACCGAGCACACCACGCCCGGACCCTACGAGGTGCAGAAGCTCCTGCGCGCCATGGCGGACGCTGGCTGTGAGTACGGCGTGATGGAGGTGTCGAGCCACTCGCTCGTGCAGTACCGCGTGGCTGGCATCCAATACCGCGTGGGGCTGTTCAACAACCTGACGCAGGATCATCTGGACTTTCACAAGACCATGGAAAACTATGCCGCGGCAAAGGCAATGCTGTTTCAGCAGAGCGACGTCGGCATCGTGAACGTGGACGACGACTGGGCGCAGGTCATGATCGAGCACGCCGCGTGTCCGATCAGGACGCTCTCAGCGGAGCGCAATGACTGCGACTATGTGGCGAAGGATATTCGCCTGAGTCCCTCCGGCGTGCGCTTCATGGCGCTCGCGGGAGACGCGCTGGCGCGTGTGTCCCTCTGCATTCCGGGAAAGTTCTCGGTTTACAATGCGCTCGCCGTTGTCGCGATCGCGTCCGAGCTCGGCATCGCGCCGGATGAGACCGCCGCAGCGCTCGCGACCGCGCAGCCCGTCAAGGGCAGGGCGGAGGTGCTGCCGACGGACGGCGACTATACGATCCTCATCGACTACGCCGTGACGCCCGACGCCGTGGAGAACATTCTCGACACCGTGCGTGACTTTGCCCATGGGCGCGTGGTGTTCCTCTTCGGCTGCGGCGGCGACCGCGACCGCCTGAAGCGCCCGATCATGGGGCGCATTGCCGGGGAAAAGGCGGATTTTGTCATCGTGACGAGCGACAATCCCCGCACCGAGGACCCCGACGCCATCATCGCCGAGATCCTGCCGGGTCTCGAGCAGACGCGCACGCCGTTTGTGGTGCGCGCCGACCGCCGCGAGGCGATCGAATACGCAATCGAAAACCACCGAAAGGACGATCTCATCATCCTCTGCGGAAAGGGGCATGAGGACTATCAGATCATCGGCCATGAGAAGATCCACATGGATGAACGCGAGATCGTTGCGCAGATACTGGAGAAAAGGAAGACAAAATCATGACGCTACAACTGGAACTTGCATTTGGAATCGCCTATATCATCACCGCGATCATCGGATTTTTTCTCGTCCCGTGGCTGCGCAGCATCAAGGCCGGACAGAGCATCAAGCGCGACGGCCCGACGTGGCACATGTCCAAGGACGGCACGCCGACGATGGGCGGACTCATGTTCATCGGCGCCTGTGTGATCATCTGCTTCACGGTCGGCATTCCAGCCATCAGGGCGCACCATTACGGGCACCTGTTCTGCCTGCTCTTCGCGCTGGTGTATGGCGCAATCGGCTTCCTCGATGACTTTGAGAAGCTCAAGCACAAGGAAAACCTCGGCCTGCGCGCATGGCAGAAATCGCTCCTGCAGCTCATTGCCGCGGTGCTCTTTATCTATCTTCTCAAGCGCTTTGGCTATATCGACATGCAGCTCTATATCCCGTTCTGGAACAAGGTCGTGAACATCCCGGAGGTCCTCTATGTGCTGCTCGCCGCCTTTATCATCGTCGGCACGGTCAACGCCGTAAACCTCACCGACGGCGTGGACGGCCTTGCCTCCGGCGCGAGCATTCCGGTGTGCCTGTTTTTCACGGTCATGCCCATCGTGTGGCACATGCAGGACGCCTCGGTCGGCATTTTTGCCGCCGCGCTCTCGGGCGGTCTGATGGGATTTCTGCTGTATAACTTCAATCCCGCCAAGGTGTTCATGGGCGACACGGGCTCGCTCTTCCTCGGCGGCGCGATCGCGGCGATGGCGTTTGCCTATAACATGCCGCTGATCCTCGTGACGCTCGGCATCCTCTATATCATCGAGGCACTGAGCGACATCATTCAGGTCGGCTATTTCAAGGCCACGCACGGCAAGCGCGTGTTCAAGATGGCGCCGTTTCATCACCATCTGGAGATGGGCGGCTGGACCGGCAAGAAGTGGTCGGAAAAAGAGCTTTTCACGCTCTATGTCGTTGTGAGCATCGTGTTTGCGGTCATCAGCTATTTCGGCGTCCGCGCACGCTTCTGATTTCTGTACTGACAACTCCGGAAAGGGGGGGAGCACCTTGGACAGCAATATCATTCAGATCAAACCGCACTTAAAGGACCGGAATTCCGTCCGGGTCCTCCAGCGCGGCGCCCCGGACTTTCCGCTGCTTGCGCTTACGCTGATGCTGCTGGCGTTCGGCGTCGTCATGGTGCTCTCGGCAAGCTTTCCGAGCGCGTATTATGACGAGACGTCGAACTATGATCCGACGTTTTACTTCAAGCGCCAGATGATCTTCGCCGTCGTCGGCGTCGCCGCGATGTTCTTCATGTCGCGCATCTCGCTCGGCACGGTGCGGCGCTTTACGCTGCCGATCTTCATCGCGGCCATTTTACTGCTCATCGCCGTGCTTGCGACGCCGCCGGTCAACGGCGCGCGCCGCTGGATCAGCATCGGTTTTAACTTCCAGCCCTCCGAGATCGCAAAGCTCGCGCTGATCCTGATGTACGCGGGCATGATCACAAACACAGGCAAGCGCATGGAGTCGTTCCGCTACGGCATTGTGCCCTTTGCGCTGGTGCTGATGCTGATCGTCGGTCTGCTCGTGCTGGAGCCGCACATCTCGTGCTCGATCATCATCTTCGCCGTGGCGATTGTGCTGCTGTATGTCGGCGGCGTGCGGATGCGGTATCTGATCGGCGGCGGCGCGATCGCCACGATCGGCATCGTCATTGCCGCGCACACGATGAGCTACGTCAAAAACCGCGTCGACGTCTGGCGGGATCCGTTTGGCCCGCAGATCGGCGATCCGCTGTATGACGCGGCGTATCAGATCAAGCAGTCCCTCTGGGCGGTCGGCTCCGGCGGGTTCACCGGACTCGGTCTCGGACAGGGGAGACAGAAGTATCTGTATCTGCCCGAGGAGCACAATGACTATATCTTCGCCATCGTCTGCGAGGAGCTGGGTTTTGTCGGCGCGATGGCGGTGCTGATTCTCTTTGCGCTGCTCATCATCCGCGCGTTTACGATCTCGATGCGCGCGCCGGATCGGTATTCCTCGCTCGTCGGCGTCGGGATCTCCACGCTGCTTGCGGTGCAGGTGATCCTGAACGTGGCGGTCGTGACGAATTTCATCCCCTGCACCGGCATCTCGCTCCCGTTTTTCAGCTACGGCGGAACGGCGCTGATGATGCAGCTGGCGGAGATGGGGATCCTGCTCAGCATCTCGCGCTCCATACCGGCGCGGCGCGGGACCTGAGGAAAAACACAGTTTGAGAGGTACATTATGCGTTATCTGTTTACCTGCGGCGGAACCGCGGGACATATCAATCCTGCCCTTGCGGTGGCGGATCGTCTGAAAGAGCTTGACAGGGACGCGGCGTTTCTGTTCGTCGGCGCAAGCGACCGCATGGAGACCGACCTCGTTCCGCGAGCGGGCTATGAGATCCGGACGGTGGATGTGTCGAACTTCCGCCGGAGTCTGAGTCCGAGCGCGGTTGCCTATAACCTCGGCTCGCTGAAAAAGGCCGTGTCCTCCACGCGCGAGGCCAAAAAGATCGTGAAAGCGTTTCAGCCGGATATCGCCATCGGCACGGGCGGCTACGTCTGCTACCCGGTGCTGAAAGCGGCGTCGGCGCTCTCGATCCCGACACTGGTGCACGAGTCCAACGCCGTGCCGGGGCTCACGACCAAGATGCTGCAGGACGACGTCGACCGCATCCTCGTCGGCTTTGAGGAAAGCCGAAAGAACTACGGCGATCCGACCAAGGTCATCGTCACCGGAACGCCGGTGCGCGGCGCGTTTACCGCCTGCACGAAAGCGGAGGCGAAAGCCAGGCTCGGCCTGCCGGCAGAAAAGCCGCTGGTCGTGTCCGTCTGGGGCTCGCTCGGCGCGCGCCACATGAACGGCGTCATGACGGAGCTCATCCGCCTCGCGGCGCCGGACGCGGGCTTTACGCTGATCCATTCCGCCGGCAAGGGCGGATATGACGGCGTTGCGGAGGCGCTGAAAGATGTCGACCTTGCCACGGCGGGGATGGATGTGCGTCCGTACATCTACGATATGCCCCTCGTCATGGCGGCGGCGGATCTGGTGCTCTGCCGTGCCGGCGCGAGCACGCTCGCGGAGCTGACGCTCCTCGGCAAGCCCGCGATTATAGTGCCGTCGCCGAACGTCACGAACAACCATCAGGAAAAAAACGCCCGTGTGCTGGAGCACTGCGGCGGCGCCAAGGTGCTGCTGGAGGGCGAGTTTACCGCCGAGAGTCTGCTCTCTGACGTGCGCGCGCTTCTGCAGGATCCGAAGGCGCTTGCGTCCATGGCGGCGAACATGAAAGGCGCCGGCGTCGCGGATGCGACCGAGCGCATCACACAGATGGTGCTCGAAATGGCGAAAGAGGGATAAAACAAAAAAAGCCCGACGCTTCATGCGTCGGGCTTTTCACGTCTTTATGCGGTTTTCTCGGCTGTTTTTTTCCGCGGCGCACGGAGCGTCGGCGCCTTGACTTTGATGCCGAGCGCTTTGAGTACCTCCGTAATCTCACTGACAGGCGTGATCTTCAGCGCGGATTTTACCTCCTCCGCCACGTCGCGCAGATCCTCTTCGTTGTCCCTGGGGATGAACACCTGCGTGACGCCGGAGCGCTGCGCCGCCATGAGCTTTTCGGGCAGACCGCCGATCGGATTCACGCCGCCGCGCAGACTGACCTCGCCCGTCATCGCGATGGCGGGGGAGATGGTCTTGTCAGTGACGAGCGAGGCGATCGCCGTCGTGAGCGTGATGCCGGCCGAGGGGCCGTCCTTCGGCGTCGCGCCGTCGGGGACGTGGATGTGCAGATCGTTTTTCTCGAAGAGCTCCGCCTTATCCGGGAAATAGGTCTTCACGAGGCTTACGGCGATCTGGGCGCTCTCTTTCATCACGTCGCCGAGCTGGCCGGTGATGATGAGCTTGCCGGTGCCGCGCGTAAACATCGTCTCAATGTACAGAATCTCGCCGCCAACCTGTGTCCAGGCGAGACCGGTCACGACGCCGGGTTTCGATTTCTCAGGCACCTGCCGGTGGTGCAGCGGGTGCATATCGAGCACCTCGCGCAGATCCTCCGGCGTGACATGGAGCGCCTCGCCCTCGGCGCGGACAATGCGCACCGCCGCCGTGCGGCAGAGGGTGTCCATGCGCTTTTTCAGACCCCGCACGCCCGCCTCGCGGGTGTAGTCGGTGATGATGGTTTCGAGCGCCTCATCCGAGACGGTGAGCTGTTCGGGCTTGATGCCGACGGCCTTCATCGCCTTGGGCAGCAGATGGCGCTTTGCGATCTGGAGCTTTTCGGTGGGGGTGTAGCCCTGGAACTGGATGACCTCCATGCGGTTCAGGAGCGGTTCCGGGATGGTGTCGAGCGAGTTTGCCGTGCAGATGAACATGACGTCCGAGAGATCGTACGGCACATTCAGATAGTGGTCCGTGAACGTGCTGTTCTGCTCGGGGTCGAGCACCTCCAGCAGCGCGCTCGCCGGGTCGCCGTTGTAAGAGGCGTAGAGCTTATCCACCTCATCGAGCACCATCACGGGGTTCGAGACGCCGCTTTTCTGGATGCCGTCCATGATGCGGCCGGGCATTGCGCCGATGTAGGTGCGGCGATGACCGCGGATGTCCGCCTCGTCGCGCACGCCGCCGAGACTCACGCGCACATATTCGCGCTGCAGAGCCTTGGCAATACTCTGACCGATGCTGGTCTTGCCCGTGCCGGGCGCGCCGACAAAGAGCAGGATCGAGCCGGACTGCTGCCGCTTGAGCGACATGACGGCGATCTGCTGCACGATGCGGTCCTTGACCTTTTTCAGACCGAAGTGATCCTCGTCGAGCACCTTTGCGGCCTCGTCGAGCGGAATGTCTTTCGGCTTCTCCTTCTTCCACGGAAGCCCCGCGAGAAAGTCCAGATAGTCATAGAGCATGCCCGCCTCGGTGCCGTTCTGCCCCTCGTGCTTCAGGCGGCTGAGCACCTTCTGCGCCTCTTTCATGGCGGTATCGTTCATGCCAGATTCCTCGACCTTGAGCTCCAGCTTGCGGAGGTCGGTCACCTCCTCGGGGTGCATTTCGTCGAGCTCCTTTTGCAGATACTCCATCTGCTTGCGGATCGCGTTCTCACGGTAGAGCTTCTGGTGATCCTGCTCCTGCGCAGTCTCGGCCTCGTGGTTCACGGTCGTGAGCGCGAGATTTTCATAGATCATGCGCTCGAGCATTTCGTTTCGCTTTGTGACGCTGTCCTCCGCGAGCACCGCGTAGCGCTCGGCGTTCGTGTTCTGCAGCCACGGCGACATGACGACGCCGATCTCCGCGAGATTCGTCCACGAGGCAATGTAGCTGCGTGCCGCCTCGCCCCAGCGGAAATTCTGCGAAAAGTCAGAGATCGCATTCTTTACGCTGCGAAGCTTGCGGGCGGCGTCCTCGGCGTCGAGATCGTCGATGTCCTTGCGACGGGAGACGGAGAGGTCAATCGTGTGGTCGCGGTAGACCGCCAGATCATCGATGTTCACACGGTTTTTCGTGCGGATCATGATGTAGCCGTTGGAGCTGATCTCCGCGATCGTGCCGCTCAGACCGATGGGGTAGAAGCTGTCGCTGGTGAATTCCTCGCGCTCCTGATCCTCCTTCGCGACAATGAGGATCACGCGCTCGTCCTGCACCGGCGCCTTGCCGGTCACGCGTCTGTAATAATCGGTTTTGAAGTAGACGTTTGCGTCCGGCGCAATCAGAATGTTATATACCGGAAATACTGCCATTTGGATCCCTCCTGTGTCAAATGTTAGCACTTGAATCAAACGAGTGCTAACGTTTGGGTGAAAAGAAAGGTCTTCCCAGAAGACCAATCACCCATTGACAAATGTAAACTTTATGTTAGAATAATAGCACCGCCCTTTACAAATGTCAAGGGCGTTCATAAAAAGTTTCAAAAGGCCATTTTTTGTGTCTTGCGGACAGAAGAGAAAGAGGGATCTCCAATGTACAGCGGAACGAACAAAACGGCACTTCGATCACAGCAAAGCCTGTCAGATGCGCTCCAGCGTCTGATGGCGGTAAAGCCGTACCAATCCATCTCCGTAAGCGAGCTCTGCCGCGAGGCAGATGTGTCTCGCCAGACCTATTACACGCTTTTCAAGACGAAAGAGAACATCATCTCCTACACGCTCAATAAAAAGTGCCCCTACGAGCCGGAGGAGAACGAAGATTCGCTCTGGCAGATCTGCCACAGCTATCGCTATTATCTCGAGGAGCACGCGGACGTTCTGTGCGTACTCGTGGAGAACGATCTGATGGACCTGCTGTATGATGAGTTTTATAACGGACTCATGGGCTGCGAGCATTTCATGCAGGAGAAGACGGAGGAATACCGCAGCTTTGTAGCGGACTTTATCGCCGGCGGCTACACGAGCATTGCCCGCAGCTATGTCCGCACGGGTGCGCAGACGACGTCCGAAATGCTCGACCAGATGATCTACGGCCTCTTCAGCGGCAAGATCTTATTGAAATAAGACAATCTGATAAAATGATCCCCACGGGAAATCCGTGGGGATCGTTGCTTGTATGGGATCTGTCAGCCGCCGAACACAGCGAGCAGGAAGCCCGCGGCAACGGCGGAGCCGATGACGCCCGCGACGTTCGGGCCCATGGCGTGCATGAGCAGGAAGTTCGAGGGGTTGGCGCGTGCGCCTTCGAGCTGGCTGACGCGCGCCGCCATCGGGACGGCGGAGACGCCGGCGGAGCCGATGAGCGGATTGATCTTGCCGCCGGAGAGTTTGCACATGATCTTGCCGAGCACAAGGCCGCCGACCGTGGCGAACTCGAATGCGATGAGACCCAGCACGATGATGAAGAGTGTGCGCGGCGCGAGGAAGCGCTCCGCGACCGCCGTGGCGCCGACGGAGGTGGAAAGGAAGATCGTGACGATGTTCATCAGCGCGTTCTGCGCGGTGTCGCTCAGACGATCGGTCAGACCGCATTCCTTGAAGAGGTTGCCGAGCATCAGGCAGCCGAGCAGCGGCGCGACGGAGGGCAGGAGCAGACACACGAAGATCGTGACGATGATCGGGAAGAGCACTTTCTGCGTCTTGGAGACGGGGCGGAGCTGCTCCATCTTGATCTCGCGCTCTTCCTTCGTCGTGAGCAGGCGCATCACAGGCGGCTGGATCAGCGGGATCAGCGCCATGTAGGAGTAGGCCGCGATGGCGATCGGGGCGAGATAGTTCGGAGCGAGCTTCGAGGTCAGCCAGATGGCGGTCGGGCCGTCCGCGCCGCCGATGATGCCGATGGATGCCGCGACGTTCGGCTCAAAGCCGAAAATGCCGAGCGCCATCAGGAATGCGGCGAAGATGCCGAACTGCGCGGCAGCGCCGAGGAGCAGGGATTTCGGGTTTGCGATCAGGGGACCGAAGTCCGTCATCGCGCCGACGCCCATGAAGATCAGCGACGGGTACAGACCGGACTTGACGCCGATATACAGGATGTCGAGCAGGCCGCCGTCGTGGATGATCTGACCGACGCCCATTTCGCCCGCAATATAGGCGTCCCACATCTCGGGGTGGTACATGTTGGAGCCGGGGAGGTTTGTCAGCAATGCACCGAAAGCGATGCCGACAAGCAGCAGCGGCTCGAATTTCTTCACCAGACCCAGATACAGCAGAACACAGGAAATGATGATCATGACAAGCTGCTGCCATGTCATTGTCGTAAAACCCGAGGTGCTGCCGAGGCGGGCCAGCGTTTCTAAAATATGTTGCATCCCGTCACCTCATCAGATCACGACGAGCGTATCGCCGGTTGCGACCATCTGACCCTTGGTGACGGCGATCTGCTTGACCGTACCGTCGGAGGGGGCGCAGACTTCGTTTTCCATCTTCATGGCTTCGATGACGATGAGCACATCGCCGGCCTTTACGGCGTCGCCCTCTTTCACCTTGATGGCGAAGATGTTGCCGGGCAGCGGCGCGTCCACGCTCGTACCGGCGGCGACAGCCGCGACAGCGGCGGGCGCGGCTGCAGGCGCAGCGGCGGCAGCCGGAGCCGCGACCGCGACAGGCGCAGCGGCGACGGGCGGCACGGGGGCTTTGGCTTCATATTCATCGAGCACCATGGCCTCGCCGCGCTCGACTTCTACCTCGTATGTCTTTCCCTTGAGGGTGATCTTGTACTTCATGTTCAGGCGTCCTCCTTGATCTCGCGGATGGAAAGGAACCGCAGTTCGTTAATGGGTGCTTTGAGCTCGTCGGCGACAATCGCCATGAGCATCGCGGCGGTGCGGGGATCGGTGTCATAGAGCTTCACGTCGCCGGCAGTACCGGGGGCCAGCGGCTGCAGCTTCTGCAGCGGCGCTGCCTCGGGCTGCGCGGGCAGATCGGCGGGCATCGCGGCGGCTGCGGCTTTCTTCTGGCGGCTATCGCCGATGGCGGTCATGATCTTGATCATGCACATCAAGAGGACGAGCGCGAAGAACACAACCAACAGGCCGACAAGCGAGTCCAGCAGACTCATTCCAAAAGTGTAATTCACCATGGCGCTTCCCTCATTCCTCGATGGGCTCGATGCTGTACTTGCAGACCTTCTCCTCGTCAGCCTTGCGCTGCTCGAAGAAGTTCTCCGCGACCTGCGGGAACGCGATGTAGCTCAGCACATCCTCCTCGCAGCGGGCAGTGTCGCCCAGCGTCTCGGCAGCCTTTTCATAGATGTCGGTGGGCAGCGTGTCGGCGTAGCGGCCCTGGATGGGCTCCTCGCCGTCGAGGATCTTTGCGCGGATCTCGGGATCGATCGGCGCGGGCGTCTTGCCGTATTCGCCGCGGCAGTAGGCCTTGATCTCGGCGCCGACGTTCTTGTAGCGCTCGCCCGCGAGCACGTTCTGCACGGCCTGCGTGCCGACGAGCTGGCTGGTCGGAGTGACGAGCGGGGGATAGCCCATGTCCTTGCGGACGCGCGGGGTCTCCAGCAGCGCTTCATCGAACTTGTCGATCTGGCCGAGCATCTTCAGCTGGCTGAGGAGGTTTGAGAGCATGCCGCCCGGGATCTGATAGGTCAGGCACTGGGTGTCCGTGGCCATGGAGATCGGATTCAGCGTACCCTTCTCCAGGAATTCGGCGCGGATGGGCTTGAAGAAGTTTGCCATCTTCAGCAGCGCGTCGTCGTTCAGGTCGGTCTCATAGCCAAGCTCGCGCAGGGCAAAGTTCAGCGTCTCGGTGGCGGGCTGGCTCGTGCCGCCGGAGAGCGGGGAGATCGCGGTGTCGATGACGTCCGCGCCGGCCTCGATGGCCTTGAGATAGGTCATGAAAGCCAGTCCCGTCGTGCAGTGCGTGTGCACCACGACCGGCAGATCCACCGCGTCCTTGATGGCCGCGACGAGATCATAGGCGCATTTCGGGGAGAGGATGCCGGCCATGTCCTTGATGCAGATGCTGGCAACGCCCATCTGCTGCAGCTCCTTGACCATCTCGACGTATTTTTCGAGCGTGTGCACGGGGCTGGTGGTGTAGGAGATCGTGCCGGAGGCCATGGCGCCCTGCTTGATGGTCTCCTCGATGGCGACCTTGAGGTTATCGGTGTCGTTCAGCGCATCGAAGATGCGGATGATGTCGATACCGTTGCGCACGGAGGCGCGCACGAAACGGCGCACTACGTCGTCGCTGTAATGCTTGTAGCCGAGAATGTTCTGGCCGCGCAGCAGCATCTGCAGCTTGGTGTTCGGCATGGCCGCACGGATCTTGCGCAGACGCTCCCAGGGGTCCTCGTTCAGAAAACGGAGGCAGACGTCAAACGTCGCGCCGCCCCAAACCTCGGCGGAGTAGTAGCCGGCTTTGTCGATCGTGGAAAGGATCGGCTCGAACTGGTCATAAGCCAGACGAGTGGCGATCAGAGACTGGCTGGCGTCACGCAGCACGGTCTCGGTGAATTGTACCTTTTTCATTCGGTTCCTCCTTGACTGCTTCAGGGCTGACCCCGTTAGATTAACGTTTACATTATACTTATATTTTCGATAAAGTAAAGAGATAATATAGAACATTTGCTGAATATTTATCGTCTTTTTTGTAACAACTGGTGGATTTCGACAGAAAATGCCCCCATTGTCGTGGTTGACACCGCGTCGCACAATCGTTATAATGATGACATTAAAAAATGTGAGCAGAACTCCGCTGGAGCTCTGCCGAAAAACGGAGGAGAAACTATGAGCAGCTTTCAGGATCTGTATGCACACGCAGCGGCCGACAGAGACCGCGCGATGCAGTTTATGGTCATTCAGGAGATACGCCGCCGCGCCGTGCGCGAAATGATGGACGACGGCGTTTATCAGCCGGCGGAGAACGAGGAGAGCATGACCGAGGAGGAAGTTGCAAACCGCCGCGCCGAGGGCGCCTACGCGTACGGTCTGCACAGCATCATCGACGTGCGCGTGCTGAAGGAGGAGGAAGGAAACCCCGCCTACGCCGCCGCGGTGCGCAACTCCGCAACGAAGCCGTACTGCATCGCCCTGTGCCTGCAGACGAAGCTGGAGGAGCTTTTGCGCAACGGCGCGATTCCTGAGGGGAAAGATCCTGTTTTCCACATCATCGTTACCAATGACGATCCCGCTGAGGTCATCCAGCCGCTGGTGGATGCGATCGACCAGCTGCGCGCGGCTTACCCGCAGTGGCGCTTCACGATCGAGTCCCGCTCCGAGGAGGCGGCCGCCCGCGCTGAAGTTGCCAAGGAGCTGCGTGCTGCCATGCAGGCCGTGCAGGACGATCCCAAGCCCGAGAACACGCAGAAGCTCATGGTGCTTGTCTCGGCGGCGCGTCTGGTGTTCCCGGCGCAGCGTCCCGCCGGCGCTCCCGCGGAAGCTGCGGACGGCTCCGGCGTGCACCTGCAGTTCGGCAAGGTCCGCACGCAGGACAACAAGACCTACTTCATGGCCTTCTCCGATCATGCGAAAATGGCCGAGTGGAAGCGTATGAGCTATGTCGAGCTGTCGCTGAATGAATATGCACCGCTGATCCTGAGCTCCAGAGATGACGGCGTGATCATCGACCCGAACGTCGGCGCGAGCCTCTGCCTGACGCGTGATCATATCGAGATGCTCCAGCAGCAGGTGGAGATGTTCAACAACATGATGGAGAATCTCGGCGACTTCATCCCCGGCGAGCAGGCGGACAAGGAGGAGAGCATCGACGATCTTTTGAACATGCCGCCCGAGGAGAAGAAAAAGAAAGGCCTCTTCGGCAAGAAGAAAAAGTAAAACCAAACGACCGCATCCGTTTTTCGGATGCGGTCGATTTCATTATGTTTAGCGCGTCAGCAAAAATCGCAGGCGTCGGCTTTCGGCTGGATGGACTCGTCGTGGTCGATCCAGTCCTGCACGTCCGTGACGGTGAGATCGGTCTCGCTTTCACCTATACGGCTCACCACGCGCTGGATGCCGGAGTTGATGATCATGCGGCGGCACATGGCGCAGGAGGTCGTGTCGTGCAGCAGCTCGCCGGATTTGGCGTCGCGTCCGACGAGATAGAGCGTTCCGCCGATCATGTCGCGCCGGGACGAGGAGATGATGGCGTTTGCCTCGGCGTGTACGCTGCGGCAGAGCTCATAGCGCTGACCGGAGGGGATGCGCAGCTGCTCGCGGTTGCAGTAGCCCAGCGCCGTGCAGTTGACGCGTCCGCGGGGCGCGCCGTTGTAGCCCGTGGAGAGGATCTCATCGTTCTTCACGATGATCGCGCCGTATTTGCGTCTCAGACAGGTCGAGCGCCGCAGCACGGCGTCGGCAATGTCGAGATAATAGTTTTCCTTGTTCACTCTCTGATCCATTCCGGGGCCCTCCTTTGCTTGATGGTTTCAGTATACCCAATCCGCCGCCTGAGCGCAAGGAAAAGTTGACTGGGCGATGCCTTGCGGCTATAATATTCCCCGGTGATACCATGAAAGAGAACTATCAGAAAAAGATGGAGGCCGTCGTAGACGCTTTGCTCCCCGGAGACAAACCCCGTCTGCTGCTGCAAAGCTGCTGCGGCCCGTGCAGCAGCTATGTGCTGGAGGCGCTTACGCCGTATTTTCGCGTGACGGTGCTGTATTATAATCCGAACATCCAGCCGCGCGAGGAGTATGACCGCAGGCTCCGGACCCAGCGGCAGATTATCGCCGCGCTCCCGACGCCGACAAGCGTGGACATTCTGGAATGCGATTATGACGGGGAGACCTATGACGCCGCCGTGCGCGGACTCGAAAACGAGCCCGAGGGCGGCGCGCGGTGCACGGTCTGCTTTCGCCTCAGGCTGGAGGAGACGGCAAAGCGGGCAAGCGCGCTCGGATACGACTGGTTCTGCACGACGCTCACGGTCTCGCCCCACAAGGACGCCGAGCGGCTGAACCGGATCGGCGCGGCGATGGGGGAGAAGTACGGCGTGCCGTTTCTGCCCTCGGACTTTAAAAAACGCGAGGGCTACAAGCGCAGCATCATCCTCTCCAAAGAATACAATCTGTACCGCCAGGACTACTGCGGCTGTCTGTACAGCAAACCGAACAAATAAAGAACGCTCGACCCGATTCGGGTCGAGCGTTTCTGATATCAGGGGTCAGGCGAGGGTTTTCTGAAAGCGCATGAGGATCGTCGCGATCTGCGCGCGGGTGGATTCTCCGCGCGGCTGGATGGTCGTGTCCGTCACGCCCTCGATCAGACCGGCGGCGACTGCCCACTGCATAGCGTCACGCGCCCAGCTGCTGACGGACGAGGCGTCCGAGAACGCGGCGAGATTGTCTCGCGCGGAGACGTCATAGCCCTTGAAGGCGGCATAGCGCATGAGCATCGTCATCGCCT
>ONEB01000030.1 GCA_900316745.1 uncultured Eubacteriales bacterium
TTTGATCTCAAGGCTCTCGACGAAGGCCTGCAGTCTGGTGCGCAGCTGACCGGACGTTCTCGCCATGTAGGGGCGGTCGATGGACAGCACGGGCCAGCCATACTCCTCGTTCATGATGTGGCTGACGAGGGTGCGCTCGAACGCCCAGAAATCGCAGAACTTCATTGCTTCGTAGATGATGCCCTCGGCATTGTAGTCCTTGGCCAGCTGATCGGCAACGTCGCGGCGCTCCTGGATCTTCTCCTGGCTCATGTAGCGCGGGCACTGGGTGACCTTCAGGTAGTGCGCGCAGATCTGGGTAAGGACGTCGTCCTCATCGTTGAGCTCGATGACCTCGCGGCCCGGCGTGGAGCCGAAGCAGAAACGGTCGGAAACGATGAACGCGCCGGCCTGCTCGATCATGCGGGTCATGTCCAGATCGTCGATCTCGGAGCCGACGACGGCGACGCGGGCACGATACCACGGTTCCGGATCGACCTTGCGCTTCTTGATCTCCTTCAGGGTCTCCTTCAGATAGGGAAGGATCTTCGCCTTCGGGCAGCAGTAAGTCACGAGGTTCAGGACGTGGAACTCATAACCGGTGATGGGCGGGTTCTCCATCTTACGCATCTCGCCGATCTCGGAGATGATCTTGCAGACTTCGTTGTGCTCCTTCACGGCCTTGCGAAGCGCCTTGTCAGACGTATCAACGCCGTATGTCTCTTCCAGGACGTTCAGGAAACGGTTGCGGATCTGGGTGACATAGTGCTTCAGGGTATAGTCCGTGACCTTGTAAGGGATGTCGGCATGGGTCACAAAGATCTTCTTCTCTGGCATATCCGGAACGGCAAGAAGCTCAATGTTCTCCATGCAGCGGTTCATCTCGGCGCAGGCGTCTACACCGGCGATGGCGTCGAGGAAGTTGTAGCCTCCCTCAATGGCGCGCTCGACGAGCGCACGGCAGTACTCACAGGTGTAGTTGGACATGTAGTAGGACGCAATGTCAAACGAACCTGTCTTCGGTGCTCTCAGACGGACTGAGAAGCAGTTGTCTACGTTGAGAACCACTTCGGGCATGTGGAAGCAGGTATAGCCGATGGGATGCTGTCCCTCAGCCTTCGCCTCTTGCACAAGCGCGTTGTTGGCTTCGTCGAGAAGACTCTCAAAGTAGATCAGATGTTTGAGATCTTTCAAATGTTACACCTCTTCTTCCCTAAAAAAGATTTTCGGATTTACGGCGGGGCGCATCCTTCGCCCCTGGGTTTCACAACGGTCGAGTCTGCAAACGCCATGCTATAAAACAAACACGCCGCCTTATAACTCGACAATAGATTAACATATCTTCCTGCGTTTTACAAGCCTTTTTGTCAGCGTTTTTCAGAATTTTTATCGCTTGAAATATGGTTTCTTGTTGATTCTCACAAGAGAATATGATAGAATCGATTCATATAAAAATCATGCGATTCCGAAAGGAGAATGCACCATGCACGACCACGAACATGAACACGTCCACGAGCATGCGCACGGCCAGAGCCACAGCCACCCGCACACGCACGATCATCCCCACGGCGAAACTGCCGCGATGAGCTTTGAAGAGACCCTTGCCCTGCTCGGCTATATGCTCGATCACAACCGCCATCACGCCGACGAGCTGCATGACATCTGCCACGCGCTCGAGGATAACGGCAAGGCGGAAGCAGCCCAGAAGCTCTCCGAGGCGCTGCACTATTTCGACCACTGCAATGACGCGCTGGAAGAGGCCGTCAAGCTTGCGAAAGGAGAATAAGCTTATGTGTCTGTCTGATGCTTATGAGCTCGTCGACGGCGAGCAGAAGCTGATCCTCTCCCGCGTACAGGATATCGCCACGGATCACGACAGCGTTACACTCACGAATCTCATGGGCATCCGCACGAAGGTGCCCGGCAGAATCAAGAGCGTGGATCTGCTGAAAAACATCATCCTCATCGAGGCGGTCTGACCGACTGTGCCGCCTGCATTCCGGCGGGGTGCCGCAAGCACCCCGCTGTTTTGCTGTGATGATTTCAGACAGCAGCGATTCATACCATTTAATAACACGAAATCCTGACAG
Source organism: uncultured Eubacteriales bacterium (assembly GCA_900316745.1). Classification (GTDB taxonomy): domain Bacteria; phylum Bacillota; class Clostridia; order Oscillospirales; family Oscillospiraceae; genus CAG-103. The sequence continues at coordinate 2,070 of ONEB01000030.1, forward strand.
GAGAACACACCATGCGTATATGGGAACTGATGATTTTGGCGGTCGGCCTTTCGATGGACGCGTTCGCAGTATCAATCTGCAAGGGACTCGCCGTGGAAAAAGCGGACCTCCGCGCCTGCTGCACAGCAGGGATCTGGTTCGGCGGCTTTCAGGCGCTGATGCCGCTCGCCGGATACTATCTCGGCGCGCAGTTTTCGGCGTACATCGAGTCCGTCGGTCACTGGATCGCCTTTCTCCTGCTCGCGATGATCGGCCTGAACATGATCCGGGAAGCGCGCGGCGAGGCCGACGCACAGAGCGCCTCTATGAGCGTGCGCGCCATGCTCCCGCTCGCCGTCGCAACAAGCATCGATGCGCTCGCCGTAGGCGTAACCTTTGCCCTCCTCGTCGACAGCATTCTCCCCGCCGTATGCCTCATCGGTCTGACGACCTTTGTGATCTCCGCGGCCGGCGTAAAGATCGGCAGTCTCTTCGGCGCCAGATGGCGCGCGAAGGCCGAGATCTGCGGCGGCGTGATCCTGATCCTGCTCGGTCTGAAGATTTTGCTGGAGCATCTCGGCATCCTGTAAGAGCGCTCCGCCCTGTCTGCTTGAGAATATTGTTCTGTCAACCTCTTCCTCTGCAGAATCAGCACTCTTAACGGATTTTTCTGCTGATTGTTCAGCAATGTGCCACATTTTTAATTTAATTGTATTTTTTCGTCATATTTCACTTGCATTGTACAATATTTTGAGCTATATTTTTAAGGTAAACAAGTCTCCAAAGAGGAGCAAGTTTAAATAGGAACAGGAAAAGCAGAAGGAGTGAAAAAAGCATGAAAAAAGGATTGCTCGTATTACTCAGTATCCTCCTGATCGCCGCCAGCATCTTCGGCCTCTTCGCCGGAGTCAAGGGCGTGAAGGAAGCGCTGAACGTTGCAGAGTACAAGGCTGACCATGGCAACGCCGGTCTGTACGCGATTCTGCACAGCGATCAGGACATCACGGATCGTGATCTGTATCCGGTCATCGATGAAAGCAAACCCGAAGATCCCAACTGGAACACCTCTCTCCGCGGCGGCGTTGATGCCCTGCGCGAGAACATGAACGCTTATCTCGAAGGCGTTCCTGAGTACGAGGCCGGTCTGATCCAGCTCGAAGACGGCAAGCTCCAGCTCGCCGCCGGTCAGGTCAAGCTGAACCAGGGCTACGCAGACTACGCCGCCGGCCAGCAGAAGCTCGCCGAAGGCAAGAAGACCCTTGACGCCGGCGAAGCGGAATACGCTGCCGGTCTGAAAGAGTACAACGATGGCGTTGCGATGATCGAGGCCAACACCGACGCCTACAACGAGGGCAAGGCGAAGCTGGCTAAGATTGAGCCCCTGATGCCCTATGTCGACGCCTATGTCAACTTCCGCAACGGCGTGGTTGACAGTCTGCCCGGCTTCGGCCAGACGATGTTCCACAATGCGCAGGCTTGGTTTGCGCAGATCGTTATGCCTCTCGCCTCCTCCCTCGGCCTGAGTCTCCCCGGCGATGTGACCGACCTGCCCGCCGCTGTGCAGCAGATGGTCGCCGAAGGTAAGCAGCAGCTCAAGGCTTATGAGGATGGTCTGGCACAGCTCGAGGCTGGCAAAGCCAAGCTCGAGGCTGGCCGTGCTGCTCTCGACCAGGGGCATATCGACTATAAGAACGGTCAGGCCGCTCTGGCTGACGGTGCCGCCAAGCTCGCCGCCGGTGAGCAGGCGAAGGCCGAAGGCGTTGCCAAGCTCGCCGATGGTGAGAAGCAGCTCGCCGACGGCAAGAGCCAGCTCGACCTGTTCGAGTCCAGTGAGGATGCTCTGGTCGAAGGCGCCATGCTCCTGATCGAGCAGTACTCCTATCGTGACGCCGATGTCGGTGCTGTTGCCTGGAACGCCACCGAGACCAAGGGCAAAGAGGTTTGCCCCAGCATTGCCAAGATGCTCTCCGAGGAGAAGTATTTCGGCAGCAAGTTCGACATCAACAATCCTGAGGACGTCCTCTGGCAGAAGGATGAGAACGGCAACTTCATCATTGTCAACGACCACAAGCTCATTGATCTCGACGCAGTTGAGAAGGTCGCTGACGCCGGCAAGGACTACATCTCTGTCCGCCACACGAACGCCGTTAAGGCCGAAGTGCTCAGCCGTTTCGTGACCTATGGTCTGCTGGCTCTCGCCTCCGTGTTCGGCATCCTCGCGGGTCTGTTCGGCCTGCTGAGCGCCGCCTCCATCTCCAAGGGCAAGATCGGCGCCGCCACGGTCTGCGGCTGGATCGCTGCGATTGCCGCCATTGCCGGCACCATTTGGGGCATCATCAAGGGCGCGTTCAGTGGTTATGCGTTCTTCGTGATCACCGATTCGGCTCCGTATGTCAAGGGAACCGATCCCAGCGCTGTCACCTATGCGGAAGGCTCCTATCACCTCGCTCCGATGATCGCGCTGCTCTGCCTCGCGGTTCTGGGCGTTCTGTTCGTCCTCGTCGCGGGCGGCGTGAAGAGAGCTTACAAGCGCTCCCGCGCCACCGTGAGCACCGCTGCTTACACCGCCGCCGCTCCGGTCGCCGTTCCGGTTGCCGAGCCCGTCGTTGTTGCTCAGCCGACCGCGCAGACCGTCAAGGTCGCTCAGCCCGTCGTGACGCCTGCCGAGTCCGCCGCCGCCGCTCAGGCTGCTGCCGCTGCCGCTATGGCCGCTGCCACGCCGCGCGTCGTCGTGAAGACCGCTGCTGACTGGGCCGCCGAGGCTCAGGCCGCTGCTGACGAAGCCCAGGCCCTCGCCGCCGCCGGCGATTACGAGGCTGCCAAGGTTGCCGCCCGTCGCGCCGCTGCCGCCGCTGAGGAAGCCGTCAAGGCCGCCAACGCGTAAAGCAAATCTTCCCAATCAAAAGCTCCTCCGATTTCTCGGAGGAGCTTTTTTGCGCCGCATTTCTGCCAAAAGAAAACTTCGAAAATTGGAAAATAACCTGTTGACAAATCATCACGGATGTGCTAATATAATCAGGCCTTGGGGGTATAGCTCGGCTGGGAGCCCGGTTCATTCGGTTACATACCCCAAAGTCAATTTCATAAAGATCAGTTTCAAAGTCTTCCCACGGGGGTATAGCTCAGCTGGGAGCCCG
>ONEB01000020.1 GCA_900316745.1 uncultured Eubacteriales bacterium
AGAATTGCGGAGGGCTTTCCACAATCTCTCGGCTTTTCTTTGCTTTTTCTCGTTGAGAAAGGCGCGCTGCAAAATTTCCGTTTTGCAACGCGCCCATTTTAATGTTATACACCTTTTTCAACAGAGCGAACCGTCAGCGTGCCGCCGTCCACGGTAAACCGCACCGTCATGCCCGCAAAGCCCATCGCGTAGGTGCGCTCCGGGGTGTTCTGGTAGCGCGGGCGCGGGTCCTGCGAGAGGACGCCGATGAGAGCCTCGCGCTTTTCTTCCGGCACCTTCCGAAGCAGGTCCTCGGGAAACACCACCTCCACCGACGGCATGTTCGTCGTGGTCGTAAACCCGCCCACCGCCTCCGGGTGACAGTCGGCATAGGGGATGTAGGGCTTGATGTCATAGATCGGCGTGCCGTCCATGAGATCCGCGCCCGCGACATACAGCACCGGGCCGAGCTTCGGGTGAAGCACCACCTTTTTCAGCTTCACGCAGGAGAGCCCCAGCGGATTCGGGCGGAACGGACTGCGCGTTGCGAACACGCCCATGCGCACGTTGCCGCCGAGTCTGGGCGGGCGCACCGTGGGCGACCAGCTGTCGCGCACCGCCTCGGAAAATTCCCAGATCAGCCAGATATGCGAAAAATCCTCCAGCCCGCGCACAGCGTCGGCGTTGCGGTATTCGCTCTTGAAGATGATGCGCGCCTCCAGACTCTCCACCAGTCCGCTCTGGCGCGGGATGCCGAACTTTTCCGGGAAATCCGTTTTGATGATGGCGATCGGATTCATGCCTCCGCCTCCTTTTCGACATACTGGCAGACGTCGTGCAGACAGCAGATATCGCATTGCGGCTTTCGCGCGTCGCAGACCGCCCGCCCGTGCAGCACGAGCCTGTGGCAGAAGTCGGAGCTTTTCTCCGGCGGGAGGATCGCGCGCAGCTCTTTTTCAATTTTCACGGGATCCTTCAGACCGTCCACGAGCCCCATGCGGTTTGAGAGCCGGATGCAGTGCGTATCCACGACCACGGCGGGCTTGTGGTACACATCGCCGAGGATCAGATTCGCCGTCTTGCGCCCGACGCCGGGGAGCTTTACTAGCGCCTCCATCGTGTCCGGCACGACGCCGCCGTGCTCTAGAAGCAGCACCTGCGCGCACTTGACAATGTCGCGCGCCTTCGAGCGGAAAAAGCCGCAGCTGTGCACATACTGCTCCACTTCCTCCACGTCTGCCTCGGCAAAGCTCTGCAGGGAGGGGAAGCGCGCATAGAGCGCGGGCGTGACCTGATTCACACGCTCGTCGGTGCACTGCGCCGCGAGCCGCACGGCAAACAAGAGCTCGTACGCCTTGTCATATTCCAAAGAGCATTCCGCCAGCGGGTATTCCGCTTCCAGACGCGAAATGATCTCATGAACCTGTTCGGGTGTACGCATATCCATCACCTCTTTTGACAGTTTAACCTATCATTTTCACATTGTCAAACGGATGCATTTCTAGTATAATGAAATCTACCAACTGCACTTGGAGGCACCGGCATGTACAGACCTTTGGCTGACGCGCTGCGTCCCACGTCGCTCGACGATGTGGTCGGACAAAAGCATATTCTGGGCGAGGGCGGCATGCTCCGCCGTATCGTGGAGTCCGGGCAGATCCCGAACATGATCTTCTACGGCCCCAGCGGCACCGGCAAGACCACGGTCGCGAGCATCATTGCCGCGAGCACGAACCGCACTCTGCGGCGCTTAAACGCGACGACAGCGGGTATTTCCGATATCCGCAATATCATCTCCGAGCTCGATACCATGCTCACGCCCGGCGGCGTGCTGCTCTATCTCGACGAGATCCAGTATTTCAATAAAAAGCAGCAGCAGTCGCTCCTGGAATTCATGGAGGACGGACGCATTACGGTCATCGCCTCCACCACGGAAAACCCGTATTTCTATATCTATAACGCCGTTTTGAGCCGCAGCACCGTGTTTGAGTTCAAGCAGGTGCCCGCCTCCGAGGTGGAGAAGGCGGTGCGCCGTGCGATTTGCATCCTCTCGGAGCGCGAGGGCGTCACAGCGGATGTGGAACCGGGCGCGGCGGAATATATCGCCTCTGTCTGCGGCGGCGATGTGCGCAAATCCTTAAACGCTGTCGAGCTGCTTTTCTCAGCGGCGAGACGCGCCGACGGCAAAGTGTTTCTCACGCGTTCCGACGCCGAAGCCATCTCCCAGCGCAGCGCCATGCGCTACGACCGCGAGGGCGATGACCACTTCGATATCGTCTCCGCGCTCATGAAGTCCCTGCGCGGCTCCGATCCGGACGCGGCGCTGCACTATCTCGCGCGGCTTCTGGAGGCGGGAGACCTCATCGGCGCCTGCCGCCGCATCCTGTGCTCGGCGAGCGAGGATATCGGCATGGCATACCCGCAGGCGGCGAGCATCGTCAAGTCCTGCGTGGACAGCGCCCTGCAGCTGGGACTTCCCGAGGCAAAGCTGCCGCTCGCGCAGGCGTGCATCCTGCTTGCCACCGCGCCGAAATCCAACTCCGTCGTCATGGCGATCGACGCCGCCATGGCGGACGTCCGCGCGGGAAAGGCGGGCCCCATTCCCAGAGAGCTCCAGAACGTCCACGCCGACGGCACGGGCTTTGAGCGCGAGCAGGGCTACAAGTACCCGCACGAGTACCGCGGACATTGGGTCAACCAGCAGTATCTGCCGGATGAGCTTGTCGGCACGCGTTACTATGAATACGGCGACAACAAGACCGAGCAGGCCGCCAAAGCCTACTGGGAGAAGATCAAAGGGTGATCGATGTGGACATTCAGGTCGGCGATATCCTTACCATGAAAAAGCAGCACCCCTGCGGTGAGAAGCGCTGGGAGGTGCTGCGCATCGGCGCGGACTTCAAGCTCCGCTGCCTCGGCTGCGGCAGAGAGGTCATGGGCGCGCGATCCAAATTTGAAAAGAACATCAGACAAATCAAAAGAAACGGGGAAGAGATTCATGGAACACAGAACCATCATTCATGAGGACAAATGCATCGGCTGCGGCCAGTGCGTGAAAGACTGTGTGGCCTGCTGCATTGAGATCGTGAACGGAAAGGCAACGGTTCGGGAGGACATGTGCGTCGGCTGCGGCCACTGCTATGCCATCTGCCCGAAGAACGCCGTGGAGCTGCAGGACTGGGGCGAAGGCGGGGGAGAGCCGATTTCCGCGCCGGTGGATCCGGAGGCGCTGCTCGGCATGATGAAGAGCCGCCGCAGCACCCGCCAGTTCCAGGACCGGCCGGTCGAGCCGGAGGTGCTGGAAAAGCTCCTCGAGGCCGGACGCTACGCGCCGACGGCGGAAAACCATCAGGTGGTGGAATACATCATTCTGGACAAGCAGAAGGACGCCGTCGAGGCCAAGGCGGTCAAGCAGTTCCGCAAGGTCGTGAAGGTGCTGGTGAAGGTCGTCCCCCAGCTTGCAGCGCAGGTGATCGACGATCACTTCTTCTTCAAGGGCGCGCCGCTCGTGATTCTGGTCACCAACAAAATGGGCATGGACGACGGTCTGGCGGCGAGCTATATCGAGCTGATGGCGAATTCTCTGGGCCTGGGCGTGCTTTACAGCGGCTTCTTCCGCGTGGTTGTGAAGTTCAATCCGAAGCTGAAAGCCATGCTCCCGATCCGCAAGGGCTACCATCTCACGAACTGTCTTGTGATCGGTTATCCGAGTGTGAAATATCAGCGTGTGCCTCCGCGTTTTTCTGCAAAAATCAAAAGATACTAAAAGACACAAAAAATCCGTTCCCAAATCGGGAACGGATTTTTGCTTGTATGGGGTGAGATTACTTCACGAGCTTCGCGACTTCCTCAGCCAGGTCGTCCTGACGCTTCTCGATGCCCTCGCCCTTTTCAAAGCGGGTGTAGGCGGCGAGCTTGATCTCCGCGCCGACTTCCTTGGCGACCGCGGCGATGTGCTGCTCGACGGAAACCTTGTCGTCCTTGACGAACGGCTGCTGCATGAGGCAGATTTCCTTGAAGTACTTGTTCATGCCGCCGTCAACGATCTTCTCGATGATGGCGTCGGGCTTCTTCGCGTTCTTCGGATCTTCCTTGGCCTGAGCCAGACGGATCTCCTTCTCCTTGGCGATGAAGTCGGCGTCGACGTCGCTCTTGTCCTTGAAGGTCGGGTTCAGAGCGGCGATCTGCATGGCGACGTCCTTGGCAAGCTCCACAACGGCGTCAGCGGTGGAAGCGGTCTCGAGATTCACGAGCACGGCGATGCGGCCGCCCATGTGGACGTAGGGGACGGAGAGACCGGCGTCGTAACGAGCGAAGCGGCGAACCTTGATGTTCTCGCCGATGACGAGGACCTTGTCGTTCTGCTCTTCGAGCACGGTCTTGCCGTTGCCGAAGGGAGCGGCATACAGCGCGTCGATGTCAGCGGGGTTTTCTTTCGCCACGACAGCGGCGACGCCATGGACATACTCATTGAAGAGCTCGTTCTTGGCAACGAAGTCGGACTCGGCGTTGACCTCGACGATCACACCGATGCCGTCGATCACAGCGGCATACGCAACGCCCTCAGCGGCGATGCGGCCGGCCTTCTTCTGCGCGGCGGCGAGACCCTTCTCGCGCAGCCACTCAACAGCCTTATCGATATCACCGTCGGCAGCGACGAGGGCCTTCTTGCAGTCCATCATGCCAACGCCGGTCATTTCACGCAGGTTTTTCACATCAGCAGCAGAAAATGCCATGGTACATTACTCCTTTAGTATAATATCAGCTGCGCGGGTAAACTGGATTTACCCGCGCAAATTTTCAATGGATTATTCCTCTACCTTCTGGGCTTCCTCGGCGACGGGCTCTTCAGCGTCGGCGCCCTGCTTGCCTTCCTGCACGGCGTTGGCCATGGTGGAAGAGATCAGGCGGATGGCGCGGATGGCGTCGTCGTTGGCGGGGATGACATAGTCGATCTCGTCGGGATCGCAGTTGGTGTCGACGATCGCAACGATGGGGATGTGCAGCTTGCGGGCCTCAGCGATGGCGTTGTGCTCCTTGCGGGGGTCAACGACGAACAGCGCGCCGGGGAGCTTCTTCATTTCCTTGACGCCGCCGAGGTATTTCTCGAGCTTCTCCATCTCGCCCATGAGCTTCATGACTTCCTTCTTCGGGAGCATGTCGAAAGTGCCGTCCTCCTGCATCTTCTTGAGCTGAGCCAGACGATCGATACGGGTGCGCATGGTCTTGAAGTTGGTGAGCATGCCGCCGAGCCAGCGGGCGTTGACATAGTACATGCCGACGCGGGAGGCCTCTTCCTTCACGGCGTCAGCAGCCTGCTTCTTGGTGCCGACGAAGAGGATGGTCTGACCGTTCTCGGCGAGACCGCGCACGAAGTTGTAAGCTTCCTCAAGCTTCTTGACGGTCTTCTGCAGGTCGATGATGTAGATACCATTGCGCTCGCAATAGATATACTCCGCCATCTTGGGGTTCCAACGACGGGTCTGGTGACCGAAGTGGACGCCCGCCTCCAGAAGCTGTTTCATAGATACGACTGCCATAATTTTGTTTCCTCCTTTATTTTGTTGCAGCCTCCGGGCGCTTCATCCGAGCCCGACCCGACGTTTCCGCCACCTGGTCGCTCGTCCACGCCCGTGCGTAGTGCCGTAGTATTATATCAAGGATACCGACCGATTGCAAGCACTTTTTTGATTTTTTTTCCCTGAAAAACGAACGATACCGCGTTTTTCAGAGCAGCGGGACCCTCTTGTCCTGTCTGCGGTGCGGATGGGGCTTGCAGACCTCGGTCAGGATGATGTCGTCTCCCAGACGGCTGATGCTGTCCCAAGGAAGGCAGATGTCCGTGTCGCCGGGCATCAGACCGCCCATCTTGCGCTGTCCCGGCACGATCAGCGCCGTGATGCGCCCGTCTGTCAAATCAAACTCCAGATCGTTCACATACCCGAGCCGCTGACCGGTTTTGAGATTGATGACTTCCTTGTATCTGAGATCGGATAGCGTGCATTTCATGACCAAACCCTCCGGAATTCCAAGATTTCAGTCTATCCTATGCCGCAGCGTGTCAGATCATGCCTGCATGCTTTTCTTGATTTTGTTGATCGCGTTTTTCTCCAGACGCGAGACCTGCGCCTGACTGATGCCGACGTCTGCGGCGACCTCGGTCTGGGTCCTGCCCGCGTAATAACGCAGCGCCAGAATGCGCTTTTCGCGCGGATCGAGCGATTCCACGGCGGAGGCGAGGGCGATCTGCTCCAGCCATTGCTCGTCCGTGTTGCGTTTGTCGCCGACCTGATCCATCACGCAGAGGTTTTCGCCGCTGTCGGAATAGACCGGTTCATACAGGCTTACCGGATCGCTGATCGCGTCGAGCGCGAACACCACGTCCTGCCGCCGGATGCCGAGCTCGCGGGCGATCTCGTCCTCATTCGGCTCGCGCCCCGTCTCGGCGGTCAGCTTTTCCTTTGCCTGCAGGACGTGATACGCGGTGTCGCGGATGCTTCTGCTCACGCGCACGGGCGAACCGTCGCGCAGAAAGCGCCGGATCTCACCCGAGATCATCGGCACGCCGTAAGTGGAAAACCGCAGGCCGAGATCCACGTCGAAGTTCTCAATGGCCTTCATCAGCCCGATGCAGCCCACCTGAAAGAGGTCGTCCATGCTCTCGCCCCGCCCCGCAAAGCGCTGGAGCACGGAGAGCACCAGCCGGAGATTGCCCTCCACGAGCGCGTCACGCGCAGCGCGGTCGCCGTTGTGCGCGCGGATGAGCAGCTCCTGGCATTCCTCGCCGGAGAGCACCTTGAGCTCCGACGTGTTGACTCCGCAGATCTCCACCTTACCCTGCATACACGAAAACCTCCAGACATTCCTTGCTGGTAGTCTTTCCGCGCGGTGGGAAAATGATACATTTCTCGCAGCTGGTGAAATCTTCCGGCGCGTAGTATCTTGCAGGAACGGAAGCGGCTGTGGTATACTTCCATTAAGACTGAAAGGAGGCGCTGTATCCATGGATGCGCTGCAATGCGAAAAACGCGGATATCTGCTCGAACCGTTCCGGCTGTTTCATCTGGATACAGCGCTGACAGAGGACACCGCGTTCCATTTTCACGATTTTCATAAGATCGTCTTTTTCCTCGAAGGCAAGGGGAACTATTTCGTGGAGGGCAAGCGCTATGCGCTCAAGCCGAACGACATCGTGCTCGTGCAGCAGGGGACGATCCACAAGGCGGAGATCGATCCCGAGTGCCGCTATGAGCGCATCATCCTGTATATCGACCCCGAGTATCTCCGACAGCAATCCACGCCCAACACCCAGCTGGACCGCTGCTTTCACGAGTCGGTGAAGCGCAGAAGCTATGTCCTGCGCCCCGATCCCGTGCAGCGTGAAAAGCTGATGCAGACGCTCCTGACGCTCAAACGCACGGTGGGCGGCAAGGCGTACGGGCAGGATCTCTATGCCGAGATCAGTCTGATACAGATCCTCATCGATCTCGGCCGCGGACGCCAGACGGCGCATTACAGCTTCACGACCGAGCAGAACAAGGACGACAAGACTGTTGCGCTGATCGAATATATCAACGACCATCTGACCGAGCCGATCAGCATCGACCATCTGGCGGAGAAGTTTTTCCTGAGTAAATTTTATATGATGCGCATGTTCCACGCGGATACCGGATATACGATCCACAACTATATCACCGAAAAGCGCCTGCACCTCGCGCGCGAACTCATCCGCACCGGGTGCAACGCCTCGGAGGCGTGCTACAACTGCGGGTATCAGGACTACTCCGCGTTCGCCCGCGCGTATAAAAAGCGCTTCGGGCACCCGCCGAGCAAGGGCAGGGAGACGGACGGATGAGCGCGTCGCCCTACTATTACAGCCGTATGTCCCGTCCCATGCAGGAGGCGTATCACGCGCTCGTCACCGGCATGGCGGACGTGCAGAGCGCCATTCGTATCCCGCGCTTTGGCGGGGAAGACCTGAGCACGCTCTTTTTCCAGCTGCGGCTCGATCACCCGGAGCTCTTTTATGCCGTCGGCTTCTCCTGCCGCGCGGCTTATAACGCTGAAACGTGGGAATTCGTGCCGGACTATATGTTCCCGAAGCCCAAGGTGCGCGAGCACCAGAGAGCGCTCAAAGCGCGCGTCGAGCGGCTCACGCGCCCCATGCAGGGAATGACGCCGCCGGAGCAGGAGCGGTATATCCACGACTTCATACTGGACAACGTCCGCTATGACAAGCTGGAAAAGCCGTATTCTCATGAGGTCATCGGTCCGCTCACCAACGGCGTCGGCGTCTGCGAGGGCATTGCCAAAACGGTCAAGCTCCTGTGCGACGCGGTCGGGCTGCCGTGCGTGATCGCCATCAGCGACCGGGACCGCGCAAACGGGGAGAAGTACCTGCATGCGTGGAATATCATCACCCTGAACGGCAAGCGCTATCACCTCGACGCGACGTTCGACAATACGCTTTCGAAAAACGGCGTCAAGCGCTATGATTACTATAATCTCGATGACAAGCGCATCTTTCGCGACCACCGGGCGCTGCTGTATCCCGCGCCGCCCTGCACGGACGCGGACGGATTTTTCTACCGGACGGAGAAGCTTTCGTTTACGAAGCCCGAGGATGTGGAAAAACGCATTGACCAGTCCATCCGCAAAAAGCGCGATACTTATGTGTTCCACTGGCGCGGCGGCTATCTCACGCGCGAGGCGCTCTCCGACCTCTGCCAGCGGATCGAGCACGCGGCGGCAAAGCGCGAAAAGGGCGTGGAGATCTTCGTCAACTGGCCGCAGGCTGTTTTGCAGGTGCGATTCACAGACCAAAAGCCCATGACCGTCACGAATGAGGACGCAGGGGAGGACGTACAATAAAAACACTTCGGCGCAGCCGTTCCGATAGGGAGCGGCTGCGCCGTTGTGTGTTGAACGCTTTGCGTTATGCCTCCGGGGTCGTCACAAGCTTTGCGGTTTCGATGATCTCATCCATCTTGACGGGCTGGTCGAACCAGATGGCGTAGAAGTGTCCGTCGGCAGTCCAGGTTGCCGACTTGCAGAGCTTGTCAGTGTCCTGGGTATCGGCCTCTCCCATCACCGTGATGCCGTCGTGCACTTCGGTGAAGTGATAGTCGCCGTAATCACCGCTGATGTCGGTCTCGTCCGCGCCCTTGCGGAGCGTGACGCTCTGCCCATTGTCCTGTTCATAAATGACCTCGATGATACCGTCTGTCACGCGGTAAACGACGCTGTCATAGTCATCCGCCCAATCCGGCTGCGGGAAGTCAAAACCCGCCGCGGCCTCAGCGTCCGCGAGATTGTCATATTCCGTCCAGGGATTTGCCAAACCGACCTGCGCGCTCTCCTCCGGCGTGTCGGCGGGAACCGTGCTCTCTTCCGGAGCGGCTTTCTGCTGCGCTGAGCATCCGGCGGCAAAAACAAGCAGCAGAACAAGCAACATTGCAATCATTCTTTTCATTTCAGCACCTCCGTGTTTGATTTAGACAGTATGATTGACGATTGCGGTGCAGCATTTTTCCGAAAAAATCCTCCTGTCTCGCAAAAGACAGGAGGAATCGCTTTTATTCTTCAAACATCGTCACGCAGTCGCGCGTGATCTCTTTGAGACTGTGCACGCCGCACATGGCCATGGTGTCCTTGAGCTCCGCGCCGAGTTTTTCCACATAGGTCTTCACGCCCTCGTGCTCGCCGCCGTAGACCATCGTCACGAAGGGACGGCCGATCAGCACCGCGTCCGCGCCGAGCGCGAGCGCCTTGAACACGTCCATACCCGTGCGGATGCCGCCGTCGACGAAGATCTTCATTTTGCCCTCGACCGCGTCCGCGATGCCGGGCAGCACCTCGGCGGTGGAAGGCGTCATGCCCAGCACACGACCGCCGTGGTTCGAAACCACGATGCCGGCGGCGCCGGCATCCAGCGCTTTCATCGCACCGCGCACTGTCATCACGCCTTTCACCACAAAGGGCAGACCCGCGTATTCGGCGATCTCGCGCAGCTCGTCCACCGTTTTGCTGCCGGCGGGCGGCGTCATGTTCTTCAGGAAAGGCAGACCCGCCGCGTCAATGTCCATCGCGACGAACGGGCAGCCGGAGGATTTGACCTTGTCGAGCTTTTCCTTCACCAGCTCCATGTTCCAGGGCTTCACGGTCGGGATACCGACGCCGTTGTTTTCCTTGATCGCTTCAATCGCGCCGTCCATGACCGCCGCATTGACCCCGTCGCCGGTGAAAGCGGCGATGCCGCTGTCGGCGCAGGCCTTGACGAGGATCTGATTATAGGCCAGATCGTCGTACTTGTCGCCGTAGTGGAGCTTCATCGCGCCGACCGGAGCGGCGAAGAACGGATAGCGATAGGTCTGACCGAACAGCTCCAGCGTCGTGTCGCAGGGCACGTTCTCGCAGATCGTGTCCATGTTCACGCACACTGACTGCCACTTGTCGTAGTTGCGCACGAACACGCTGCCGGGACCCTTTGCGCCGGGACCGGGCACGGTGTTGCCGCAGGCCTTGCCGTTGCAGACGGGACATACCTTGCAGTAAGGACCGCTGCAGGTGCGGGCGTTATCGAGAATTTCTTTGTATTCCATCATCATTCCTCCTGAGCAATGGTTGATAACAGTATGCCATGCCGTTCGACAATTGTCAAACCCCGGTTCCGTCAAATTTCGGGATCATCGCCATGCCGCTGGCCTCACGCTCCTGATAAAAGCCGTTTTCAATGGGGCTGCTGCACAGATACCGATACAGCGCGCGGTCGAGCGCAGGGGAGACGGGCTGCTGCAATTCCGGAAAGCGTCTCAAATCTCCCATCGGGGTATACTGGCTCATGAGACTGAACATCACTTCGTCGGGCGCAAATTCCGATGAAACCCAGTCAATGACGCGCTTCGTGTTCTGCCCCTGCCCGGGGAGAATCAGATGGCGAATGAGAACGCCCGACCGGAGCATGCCGTCGGCGTCTGAGCGAAACGCGCCGCGCTGGCGAAACATCTCCCGGATCGCGCTCTGCGCGACCTCCGGATAATCCGGAGCGGCGGAGTAGCGCGCCGAGAGCGCGCTGTCCAAATATTTCAGATCCGGCAGATAGATCTGCACAAGCCCCTCCAGCATTTTCAGCGTCTCAACGGATTCATAGCCGGAGCTGTTCCAAACGACGGGAATCCCGAGCTCCAGACCGTCCAGCGCCTTTGAAACCGCGCGGGCATAGTGGCTTGCGGTGACAAGATTGATATTGTGTACGCCCTGATCGCGCAGCTCAAGAAAGATATCCCGCAGGCGCGAGACTGTGATCTCCCGTCCCTGCTTTGCGCGGCTGAGCGCGTAGTTCTGGCAAAAGACGCACCGCAGCGTGCACCCGGCGAAAAACACCGCCCCGCTGCCGCGCTCGCCCGAAATGCAGGGCTCTTCTCCGAAGTGCGCTGCCGCCCGCGCCACGACCGGGTTTTCCGGCACGCCGCAAAAGCCGAGCACGCCGTTTTCCCGATCCGCGCCGCACTGCCTCGGGCAGCCGTTGCATACTGCCACTTTGCACCCCTCCTCGCGTTATGTTAAGCCTATTATAGTGATTTTTGGCAAGATGTGCAATCCGTGCGCGCATGGGAACGAAAATTTCTACCAAATTCATTTTTAAATTGATTGAAAAATAACGAATTTCAAGGTAAAATATATGCGGTATATCAGGACAGGAAGGATTTGGATATGATCGACATTGTTTTGGTCGAGCCGGAGATCCCGAACAACACCGGGGCGATCGCGCGCACCTGCGCCTGCACGGGCGCGAGACTGCACCTCGTAAAGCCCCTCGGGTTCGATATTTCCGACAAGGCTGTCAAGCGCGCGGGACTGGACTACTGGCATCTGGTCGAGCTTTTCGTCTATGAGAATATCGACGAATATTTTGCCAAGAATGGGGATGAAGGGCTCTGGCTCCTGACCACCAAGGCGAACCGCAGCTATTACGAGGCCGATCTCTCCGTGGAGAACGTCACGCTCATGTTCGGCAAGGAAACGAAAGGACTTCCCGAAGAACTGCGCATGCGTTATGCCGAGCGCTGTCTGCGCATTCCGATGCGAAAGGAAGCGCGGAGTCTGAATCTCTCCAACGCCGCCGCGATCCTCTGCTATGAAACGCTTCGTCAGCAGGGCGCGCTTGATACCATACACCTGCAAACCGCAGGCGCACCATCCATTTGACAGTATCTGCGCGCAAGCGCAGAAATTCTACTGAGGAGGAAAAACCATGAACTACAACAAGATGACGGTTACTGACGCCGACTTTAAGGGCAAGAAAGTCCTTCTGCGCTGCGACTTCAACGTGCCGCAGGACAAGGCGACCGGCGAGATCACGAGCGACAAGCGCATCGTGGCCGCGCTGCCCACCATCCGCTACCTGCTCGAGCAGGGCGCGGCTGTCATCGCCTGCTCCCACCTCGGCAAGCCCAAGGGCACCTGGAAAGAGAGCCTGACGCTCGCGCCTGTTGCCAAGCGCCTGTCGGAGCTTCTGGGCATGGAAGTCATCTTTGCTAAGGATATCATCGGCGAGGACGCCAAGGCCAAGGCCGCTGCTCTCCAGCCGGGTCAGCTGATGCTGCTTGAAAACCTCCGCTTCGACGCGCGCGAGGAGAAGAACGATCCCGAGTTTGCCAAAGAGCTCGCCTCCATGGCAGAGGTGTTTGTGTCCGATGCGTTCGGCACCGTGCACCGTGCCCACGCCTCCACCGCCGGCGTCGCGGCGTTCCTGCCCGCCTACTCCGGCATGCTGGTCGAAAAAGAGCTCTCCATCATGGGCAAGGCTCTGGACGATCCCAAGCGCCCGTTCGTTGCCATCCTCGGCGGCGCCAAGGTCTCCAGCAAGATCGGCGTCATCAACAACCTGCTTGAAAAGGCCGACACCATCATCATCGGCGGCGGCATGAGCTACACCTTCATGAAGGCGCAGGGCTTTGAGGTCGGCAACTCCCTCCTCGAGACCGACTGGCTGGACTACTCCCTTGAGATGATCCAGAAGGCAAAGGACAAGGGCGTGAAGCTGCTTCTGCCTGTGGACACGGTCGTCGGCAAGGAATTTGACGCCGATACCGAGCGCCGGATCGTCGACTCTGACAAGATGCCCGCCGACTGGGAGGGCATGGACATTGGCCCCAAGACCATCGAGCTCTTCTCCGAGGCTGTCAAGGATGCCGGCACGGTCGTCTGGAACGGCCCCATGGGCGTGTTTGAGTTCCCCGCGTTTGCCGTCGGCACCGAGGCCATGGCGAAGGCGCTTGCCGCGTCCGAGGCGGTCACCATCGTGGGCGGCGGCGACAGCGCGGCTGCCGTTGAGAAGCTCGGCTACGCCGATAAGATGACCCACATCTCCACCGGCGGCGGCGCCTCCCTGGAGTTCCTCGAGGGCAAAGAGCTTCCGGGCGTTGCCTGCCTTCTCAACAAATAAGAACCCTGACGGATTCTTATTTCGTTCAAGGAGTTTACACTCCGCAGAGATCTCTCGCCCTCAAATGACAAGCATTTGACCGAGAGAGATCTCCGCTTCGCGAGCAGGATTTCTGCCCCACGGCAAAAGCCGCGCGGCAGAAATGATTGGATTTTCTTTGCGGCTTGCGAGCCGCAAACTCTGCGAGGCGATATCAAATTCGCAATCAATTAAAGGAGATAAATAGAATGAGCAGAAAATATGTCATTGCCGGCAACTGGAAGATGAACAAGCTGGCTTCCGAGGTCCCCGCCTTTGCTTCCGAGCTGAAAGCCGCCCTCACCGGCGCTTACAACTGCGATATCGTCGTCTGCGCGCCGTATCCGCTGATCCCCGCGCTGAACGCGAACAAGGACGTCGTCGGCATGGGCGTCGGCGCCGAGGATGTTTCCGCCTTTGAAAAGGGCGCCTACACCGGCGAGGTCTCCGTCAGCCAGCTCAAGGAGCTCGGCCCTCAGTACTGCATCGTCGGCCACAGCGAGCGCCGTCAGTACCACAACGAGACCGATACCTCCGTCAACGCCAAGGTCAAGGCCCTGCTTGCCAATGACATCATCCCCATCGTCTGCGTCGGCGAGAGCCTGAAGCAGCGTGAGTGCGGCCTGACGAAGGACTTCGTGAACTCCCAGGTCGTCGTGGCGTTCTCCGGCATCTCCGCCGAGGACGCGAAAAAGTGCATCATCGCCTACGAGCCCATCTGGGCGATCGGCACCGGCGTGACCGCCACGAACGAGCAGGCGCAGGAAGCCTGCCATGACATCCGCGCGGAGCTTGCGCGCATCTATGACGCCGAGACCGCGGACAGCATGACGATCCAGTACGGCGGCTCCATGAACGCCAAGAACGCTGCCGACCTGCTCGCGCAGCCCGATATCGACGGCGGCCTCATCGGCGGCGCCTCCCTGAAGCCCGTGGACTTCGCGACCATCATCATGGCGACCGCGCAGGAGTAAGCTCTATGCAGAAAGTCGCACTGATCATTCTGGATGGCTACGGCATCGGAAAGCACGATGCCTCTGACGCAATCTACACGGCGAAGACGCCCGTGATGGACAGCCTGCTCGCAGACTGGCCCAGCACGAAGCTCTCCGCCTCCGGTCTGGACGTCGGCCTGCCCGACGGACAGATGGGCAACTCCGAGGTCGGTCACACGAACATCGGCGGCGGCCGCGTCGTGTTCCAGCCCCTGCCGCGCATCACCAAGGCGATTGACGACGGCGATTTCTTCTCAAATCCCGCCTACGTCGCCGCGATGGACGCCGCGAAGGCTGAGGGCAGGGCGCTGCACATTCTGGGCCTGCTGTCCGACGGCGGCGTACACAGCCACATCACGCACATTTTTGCCGCTGTCAGGATGGCGAAGGAGCGCGGACTCGAGCGCGTGTATCTGCACTGCTTCCTCGACGGCCGCGACGTCGGCCCCTCCACAGGCGCCGGCTACGTCAAGCAGCTGGATGACTACTGCAAGTCCATCGGCTGCGGCAGGATCGCCACGATCTCCGGACGCTTCTACGGCATGGACCGCGACAAGCGCTGGGATCGCGTCGAGAAGAGCTACAACGCCATCACGCTTGGCGAGGGCAATCAGGATCCTGATCCTGTCCACGCCGTGGAGGCCAGCTACGCCGAGGGCGTCACGGATGAATTCGTGGTTCCCGTCGTCTGCGCGCCGGAGGGCGTGATCAATGAGGGCGACGCCGTCATCTTCATGAATTTCCGTCCCGACCGCGCCCGCGAGATGACCTACGCGCTCACGCAGCCCGGCTTTGACGGCTTCGAGCGCAAAAAGACGGTCTTCCCGCTGAAGTATGTCTGCACCGCGCGCTATGATGAGGCGCTCACGGATCTCCCCGTCGCGTTCCCGCCCGAGGAGCTCAAGGACACCCTCGGCGAGGTCGTGTCGAACGCAGGGCTCAAGCAGCTTCGCATCGCCGAGACCGAGAAGTACGCGCATGTCACGTTCTTCTTCAACGGCGGCGTGGAAAAGCAGTATCCCGGCGAGGACCGCGTGCTGATCCCGTCTCCGCGCGAGTTTGCGACCTACGACCTCGTGCCGAAAATGAGCGCCGAAAAGGTGCGCGACGCCCTCTGCGAGAAGATGCGCACCGGCGAATATGACGTTGTCATCTGCAACTTCGCAAACTGCGACATGGTCGGTCATACCGGCGTCATGCAGGCTGCGATTGAAGCTGTCGAGTGCGTCGATCAGTGCCTCGGCGAGATCTGCAAGACTGCCGGGGAGATGGGCTATAAGATGCTCATCACCGCCGATCACGGCAACGCCGACCGCATGGTCGAGCCTGACGGCAGCGTGAACACCGCGCACACGACGAACCTCGTGCCGATGGTGCTCTTCGGAGACCATTCTGCGCTGCGTCCGCTCGGCAAGCTCGCCGATCTTGCGCCCACCATGCTCGAACTCATGGGGATCGAGCAGCCCAAGGAAATGACAGGCGAGAGCCTGATCCTTCATAATGAATGATAAAGGAGATCAATTATGAAAGAGTATTTTGAGATCGTTGATGTAACCGCAAGAGAGATTCTCGACTCCCGCGGCAATCCGACCGTCGAGGTCGAAGTCACTCTGGAAGACGGCACCGTCGGCCGTGCCGCTGTTCCCTCCGGCGCTTCCACCGGTATCTATGAGGCCTGCGAGCTGCGCGACGGCGACAAGAGCCGTTACCTCGGCAAGGGCGTGCAGAAGGCTGTTGAGAACGTCAACGTCGAGATCGCCGAGGCGGTCATCGGCATGAACGCCCTCGATCAGCCCGGCATCGACAAGCTCCTCATCGAGCTCGACGGCACCCCGAACAAGACCCGCCTCGGCGCCAACGCCATCCTCGGCGTCTCCCTCGCCACCGCGAAGGCCGCTGCCGCTGCGAGCGGTGTGGGCCTGTACAACTATATCGGCGGCGTGAACGCCAAGACCCTGCCCGTGCCCATGATGAACGTCCTCAACGGCGGCGCCCATGCCACCAACAACGTTGAGATCCAGGAGTTCATGATCATGCCCGTCGGCGCTTCCTCCTTCAAGGAGGCTCTGCGCATGTGCGCTGAGGTGTTCCACACCCTCAAGAGCGTCCTGAAGGAAAACGGCACGCCTGCCGCCGGCGTCGGCGACGAGGGCGGCTATGCTCCGAACCTCGGCAGCGACGAGGACGCCCTGAAGGCCCTCGTCCAGGCCATTGAGAAGGCCGGCTACAAGCCCGGCGAGGACTTCATGATTGCCATCGACGCCGCCTCCTCCGAGTGGTGGGACGACGAGACCAAGAGCTATGTCCAGCCCAAGACCGGCACCAAGATGACGGCCGAAGAGCTCGTCGCCATGTGGGTGGACTTTGCTGAGAAGTATCCGATCATCTCCCTCGAGGACGGCATGGCCGAGACCGACTGGGAGGGCTGGAAGATGCTCACCGATGCTCTGGGCCACAAGATCCAGCTCGTCGGCGACGACCTGTTCGTCACCAACGTTGAGCGCCTTGCCACCGGCATCGAGAAGAAGGTCGCCAACTCCATCCTCATCAAGGTCAACCAGATCGGCACCCTCACCGAGACCCTCGACGCCATCCAGATGGCGAACCGCGCGGGCTACACCGCCGTCGTCTCTCACCGCTCCGGCGAGACCGAGGATACCACGATTGCCGATATCTCCGTCGCCGTGAATGCCGGCCAGATCAAGACCGGCGCTCCCAGCCGCACGGACCGCGTTGCGAAGTACAACCAGCTTCTTCGCATCGAAGAGGAGCTCTTCGACGTCGCGCAGTTCCCCGGCAAGAAGGCGTTCTTCAGCATTAAGTAAGAGACCCTTTCTCATCAAAAGCTCCCGCTCATTTTGTGCGGGAGCTTTTTGTGTATAATGTTTCGCGGAAACGGCAAGACTATCCATGAAAACCTTTTACATGGAGGGATAACATGGATTCCAAGGAGAATAAAAACAGCTTTTCCGCACGTCTGGAGCAGTTTATTTCCGGACGGGGATATTATGTGGTGCTGGCGGTCTGCGCCGTTGTCATCGCCGTTTCGGTCTGGTCGCTGCTGCGCACGCCGGAGCAGGACAAAGCGGGTTCGACCGCGAGCACGGTGATTGCGCCCGTTCCGGTGGATGTGCCCGCAGTCTCACCGAGTGAGGATCCAGCGCCCGCAGAGCCGACGGAGCCTTCCGCCCAGCCCACGCAGGCGCCGGTTCAGCCCGAGGAGGAGACGTCGGTGGGTCTGGTCGATGCCGTGGAAACCGCGTCGCAGGAGGCGTTTGTGATTCCGGTAAACGGCACCGTGCAGCGCCCTTACAGTATCACGGCGCTTGCCTTTGACGAGACCATGCAGGACTGGCGCACCCACGACGGCGTGGACATTGAGGCGCCGGCAGGGGAGAAGGTCTCCGCAATCACTTCGGGCACAGTCACGAATGTGTTCTTCGATGACCGCTACGGCACGACCGTCACGATCGACCACGGCAACGGACTGGAATGCTCGTATGCCGGCCTGCAGGAGGTGCCGACGGTCTACGTCGGCGATACGGTCGCGCCGGGCGATACGATCGGCGCGGTGGGGAAGACCTGCAAGAGCGAGACCGCGCAGGGCGCGCATCTGCACCTGTCAGCGAAGCTGAACGGTGAAAGCGTCTCCCCGCTGGATTATCTGCCGGCGCTCGGCTGAGATGAAAAAAAACGCTGCCAATCTCTTGACAAATTCTGCTGTCAGTCGTAAAATGTGACTGCAATTGAACATGGGAGCTGGGTATACCCGGCTGAGAACAGGACGATTGAGCCCTGAGACCATCGAACCTGATCCGGATAATGCCGGCGTAGGAAGCAGATATACCGTATTTTTCCGCAGGTTCATTCCGGACCTGCGGTTTTTTTATTGGGAGGAAACGAATTATTATGAAGAACAAAACACTCAGATGCATGATCGAAGGGGCATTGTTCATCGCGATCGCTCAGGTGCTGAGCATGCTCAAGCTCTGGGAGATGCCCTGGGGCGGCAGCGTCACGCTCGCAATGGTGCCGATTTTGCTGTTTGCCGTTCGCTGGGGCGTGGGACCCGGTCTGGCAGCCGGCTTCGTGTTCGGCATTCTGCAGTTCACCTTTGACGGCGGCTTTGCGATCGGCTGGCAGTCCATCATCGGTGATTACCTGCTTGCTTTCACGGCGCTCGGTCTGGCAGGCCTTTGGCACGGCAAGCGCGGCGATGTTTATGTCGGCACGCTCATCGGCGGCTTTGCCCGCTTTCTTGTGCACTATGTCGTGGGCGCGACTGTTTGGGCGGAATACATGCCGGAGGAGTTTTTCGGCATGAGCATGCACAGCCCGTGGTTCTACTCGCTGCTGTATAACCTTGCTTACATGCTGCCGAATATCGTGATCTGCCTCGTCGTTTTTGTGCTGCTGGATCAGCCGCTCAAAAAATACATCCGCGGGGAAGACCTGCAGAAATAAGCTTCAGGCAGCTCCTGCCGCTCTGCGCGGCGGGAGCTGCTTACACATTTAAAAAATAATTGAAAAAACTTATTGACAAAACAATCGATCTTTGGTAGAATCTTTCTTGCGTTTGAGAAAACGCGTATGGCGGCATAGCTCAGTTGGCCAGAGCATTCGGTTCATACCCGAAGTGTCCCCGGTTCGAATCCAGGTGCCGCTACCAAAGGATGCCCGCATATTATTACGGGCATCCAGCTATATGGCCCGTTGGTCAAGTGGTTAAGACACCGCCCTTTCACGGCGGTAACATGGGTTCGAGTCCCGTACGGGTCACCACTTGGAGGCTTAGCTCAGCTGGTTAGAGCGCATGCTTCACACGCATGAGGTCGGTGGTTCGAGCCCACTAGTCTCCACCAAAAAAGCGACGTGTTCAACACGTCGCTTTTTTATGCTCTTGTTAATGCGCCTTGTACGCGATGGACTTTTTATGCTGCGCAGCATGCAGGAGATTCCGGACAAGCCGCGCGGTCAGCAAAAACGCGAGCGTACCGGCGGCCACCTGAAGCGGGTAGGAGGGAATCAGCGTATCCGGCAGCAGCATGGGGAGAATCGAGAGTGCTCCGGCGGGCGGAAACGGAAGACGCATCCAGTGAAACACGGCCAGCGCTCCGGCCGCGGCCGCAAATGCGGCGATCCAAAGGGGCATCCCCAGATGCATGACAAGCGCAAAGCGCGCCCCGGCGCCGATACAGGCGCAGAGAATCGTCACGAGCGCGACCTGCTTCTCCTTGACTGCGACGGGACTGTCCGGAAATGAGAGCTCGCTCAGAAGCACGATCAGCGGCGGCGCGACCACACAGGGATAACCCATGGCAATCGCAAGCGCGGCAATGCCTGTTGTGACCGGAATCAGAACCAGCCAGCGCAGGATTTCGTCTCGCCCCTGCCACTCCCAGCGCGCGGCAGGCTGCGGCTCACGCATGCCTGTGCGCTCCAGAAGCGCCTGGACAGCCGACAGCAGCACCGTCATCACAGCGACCGCGATGGGATAGACCCAGGACTGTTCTCCGATCAGGATCGGCAGGATGCAGGCGGAGAGAATCGGCAGCAGCGTCGCGTGGACCACGAGCAGCGCGCCGGCCGCGCCGAGAAACGCAACGCCCATTTTTACCGCCGTCGGAGCGGGCATCCAGCGCGAGATCAGAATGCCCCAGATCGCGCAGAGCGTCATCAATACGGGGATCTCCCAGCGGTGCACGCGCCAGGGCATCTTCGGCGCGATCCACATGCCTGTCAGCAGCGCCAGAATCTCCGGAAACAGGATCGCAGGCTGCTGCGTCCTCTCACTGACGAACACCATCCCGGTCAGAAAAATCACGGCAAGAGCGTTCTTGATCCATTTTTTGTAATCCCATGCGTAGTGCATGTTGGAATCATCTTCTTTGTCTTGAAATACTTTTTGACCCGACGCGAGCCTGGCGAAGCGGGCTTGTGGCGGGAGAGGAGAAACAAGATCGCCGGTCGATCTGCTGGTGCGAAGCAGCAGCAGATGACCTTGCGGTCTTGTTTCGACGTGGTGCGGGTAACAGGGGTCGAACCTGCACGGTTGCCCACCAGAACCTAAATCTGGCATGTCTACCAATTCCATCATACCCGCGTTTTTTGTTGCAGGTCATTGTACCATACATTTTACTGGTTGACAAGCAAAATGCGCGTCTTTATAATGTGCTTGTTCTTTGAAAAGAGATGATAATCTGTGAAAAAATACGTTCTTTCCGTCCTTGCCGCCGGAACGCTCTGGGGGACAATGGGATTCTTCACGCGCACACTCGCGGGGATCGGCATTGATTCGACCGGAGCGATTCTCGTGCGCTGCGCGTTTGCGGCGGTCATGTTCGCGCTGACGCTGCTGCTTACGGATGGGAAGCAGTTTCGTGTCGCGCCGCGTGACTTCTGGTGCTTCTTCGGCAGCGGCGTATGCAGCCTGCTGTTTTTTACCTATTGCTATTTTAACGCGATCAATCTGATGGATCTCTCCACGGCGGCGATTCTGCTCTACACCGCACCCTCCATCGTGATGATCCTCTCTCTGATTCTGTTTCGGGAACGGATCACGCCGAAAAAGGTCGTGGCGCTGATCCTCGCGTTTGCCGGATGCTGTCTCGTCTCCGGAATCACGGGCGGCACGCGAAGCCTCAGCGTGCAGGGGCTGCTCTTCGGTCTCGGCTCCGGCGTGGGCTACGCGCTGTACAGCATCTTTGCCCGGTTCGCGCTCGATCGCGGCTACTCCAGCAACACGATCAATTTCTATTCCTGTCTGCTGGCGGCGGTCGGAACGGCGCTCATCTGGAACCCCGCACCCGCTGTGCACGCGATGTTTGCGACATGGAGCAGCTTTGGCTTCTGCGTGCTTGCCGGCCTGGTGACGTGTTATCTGCCGTATTTTCTGTATACCTATGGTCTCACGGGACTGGAGACCGGCAAAGCGTCCATCCTCGCGTCGGTCGAGCCCGTTGTGGCGACGCTGGTGGGAATCTTCATCTTTCATGAAACGCTCACACCCGTGGCACTTGGCGGTATCCTGCTTGTGCTCGCGGCGGTGGTGCTCCTGAATCTGAAAGAACATCAAAAAGCATAAAAGAATTGCCTGTCGTTCTGACAGGCAATTCTTTTATCTATCCTGTTTATGCGTTTTCCTTGTTGTAGGCCTCAATGCCGAGCTTCAGCAGTTCAATGGCGCGCTCAAGATCTTCTTTCTTGAGGACATACGCCATGCGGATTTCGTTCTTGCCGGTGTTCGGTGTGCCGTAGAACGGCTCGCCGGGAGCGAACATCACGGTCTCGCCGTTGTCGTCGAAGTGCTGCAGGAGCCATTTCTGGAACTTGTCCGCGTCATCGACGGGCAGGGCCGCCATGACGTAGAACGCGCCCTTCGGCTCAGAGTAGACGACGCCGGGGATCTCTTTCAGCTTTGCGACCAGCGCGTCGCGGCGTGCCTTGTATTCCTCGCGCACAGCGGCGAAGTAATCCGGGCCGACCGTGTAGAGCGCAGCGGCGGCGACCTGGTCGATCGTGGACGCGCAGAGACGGCCCTGGCAGTACTTCATGGCCTGGTTGTAGAGGTCGGCGTTGCGGGTGATCATGCAGCCGATGCGCGCGCCGCAGGCGGAGAAGCGTTTGGACACGGAGTCGATGACGACCACGTTCTCGTCGTAACCCTCGAGCTGCAGCAGGCTCATCAGAGGCTCGCCGCCGTAGACGAACTCACGATACACCTCGTCGCCGATCACGAACAGGCCGTGCTCCCTGGCGATGTCGGCGACCATCTGCATCTGCTCGCGCGTGAGGATCGCGCCGGTGGGGTTGCCGGGGTTCGTGAAGAGGATCGCGCGGGTGTGCTCGTTGATGAGCGCCTCGATGCGGTCGCGGAACGCAAAGCAGTAGCCCTCTTCGGGGCGGGTCGTGAGCGGACGGATCTTGGCGCCCGTAAGCGTCACGAACGTGGTGTAGTTCGGATAGTAGGGCTCGGGAATGATGATCTCGTCGCCGTCATCCAGAATGCAGCTCAGGAGCATCTGCAGCGCCTCGCTGCCGCCGGTGGAGATGAGCACGTTTTTCTCATTCAGCGGCGCGCCGATCTTGCCGTAATAGTCGCAGATGGCGTCGATCAGAACCGGCATGCCGGCGCTGGGCGCATAAGCCAGAACCTTCTGGCTGAATTCACGCGCTGCTTCAAAATAAACAGGCGGCGTCTCAATATCGGGCTGACCGATGTTCAGATGATAAATCTTCTTGCCGGCCTTTTCCGCCTCAACGGCATAAGGAGCAAACTTGCGCATGGGGGAGAGCCCGCAGCGCTCGATCTTGCTGGAAAACTTCATGGTAATACCCTCCGTTTTTTCTGATCCGTCTCTCTTTCGGATCTTAGCACTGTCTATATCTTACTCGTATTTTGCAGATCTTTCAACTTCAAAATTTAAATACGATTCATAAAAAACAGAAAAGGGCGCGTTGCAAAATAGCGCGCAAAAGAAAAGCACCAGTTAGGTCCAAAAGGACTTGGCTGGTGCTCCTTTTTGCGTTAAGCTGTAAGTGTCAT
>ONEB01000022.1 GCA_900316745.1 uncultured Eubacteriales bacterium
GATGTCCGAAGTCAAGGGCAATCAGGTGGAATATGTCAAGGTGCCGGTGGACAAGCTCCGCAGCTATTTCCGCCCGGACACCTCTATGAAACAGATGACAGAGACGCTTGTCAAGGCTATGGACTTTTACAACAAACATTTGGAGCGTCAGCGCCAGGACCGCGACGCCCGCTGAAAGGAGATTTTACAATGAAAGAAATCATTGAATTCGATTTGGACGAAGGAAGAATGGACTATCTGGATGATATGATTGACGTGTTTTCCAAAGACGGCTGTGAAATGGTGGATATCCTCTTCGACAGATTCCTAAAGAAATACTACGCTGATATTGATGTCAGCAACGAACGAATGACCATCAATCTCACTGACGAAGAAGGACATGTATTGTCCTTTAATCTGAGCCAAAGCGAGGTCCATTATGTGCTTCACATGGTCGAAAGAAGGCTCAACAGCTTTATGCGCGACGACGGAGGAGGTGGTTTCGGTGACAAAGACTGAGCTGCAGGCCATGTATGAGGTGATGTTCACGGATTACCCCGACATCGTGAACGTCGCCCAGGTCCAGTCCATGCTGAAGATCAGCCGCCATCTGGCCTACGAGCTGATCGGCGACGGCTATATCCCCGGCATGAAGATCGGAAACGCCTACCGCGTTCCGAAGATCAACGTGATCCGCTACGCCCTCTCGGCGGGAAATCCCCAGCCGGCGGCGTAATCCGGTGACACGGATTTGAACTGAAACGACACATTGGACGGGCATCTGAGTAGGCCATATAATAAAAGCGGTCCGAAAGGGTGCCCGTTCATACGCTGTCAGCAAAAGGAGGTATGGATGAATGATAGCGGGACACCTGCAAATCAAAAACGATTACTATTATATGGTCCTAAGCTATTTGGACGCCAATGGCAAACGGAAGCAGCCGTGGTTTCCAACGGGACTGCCGATCAAGAACAACAAAAAGCGTGCGGAGAAGATGCTGCTGGAGCTGCGTCAGACCTATGTTCCCCTTGCCGAGCACAAGTCAAACGGAGAGTTGTCCGCCGACATGCTCTTCGCCGACTATATGGAGCTATGGTTGGAGGTCGTTCGCAATTCAATCGAGATAACAACCTTCTCCTCTTATACCCAGATGGTAAAGGGGAAGATCGTGCCGTACTTTCGCAAAACCGGCGTCAAGCTGGGCGAGCTTCAGGCCAGGCATATTCAGAGCTTCTATCTGTACGAGCTGAAAACCGTATGTCCCAACACGGTGATTCACGAGCACGCCAATATTCACAAGGCTCTGAAATATGCCGTCAAGATGGACCTCATTCCGTACAACCCCGCCGACAAGGTGGAACGGCCGAAAAAGCAGAAGTATATCGCGGATTACTACCGTCTGGAGGAGCTGGAGCAGCTTTTTGAGGCGACAAAGGATCACCCCTATTCTCTGCTGATTCAAATCACCGCGTTCTACGGACTGCGGCGCAGCGAGGCCCTGGGCCTGAGATGGGACGCCATCGACTTTGAGCGCAACACCATCACCATCAGACACATCGTAACAAATGCAAAGATAGACGGCAAGTGTGAGATCGTCTGTGCGGATCGCGCCAAAACCAAATCCAGTCTGCGCTCTCTTCCTCTGGTTGCCAACATCCGGGAAAAGCTGCTGGCCTTGAAGGAGCAGCAGAAGGAAAACAAGCGGATTTGCGGCAACTGCTACAACCGGGAATATGACGGTTATGTGTTTGTGGATGCGATGGGGAACATCTTTAATCCCCGTAATCTGAGCAGCAATTTCAGCAAGCTGCTGGAAATGAAAGGCCTGCGGCATATCCGTTTCCACGATCTCCGGCACAGTTGCGCCTCGCTGCTGCTGGCAAACGACGTGCCCATGAAACAGATTCAAGAATGGCTCGGTCACAGCGACATCAGCACCACGGCGAATATCTACAGCCATTTGGATTATAAATCCAAGCTTACGTCCGCAAACGTTATGGACAATGTCCTGACTCTGCCGGAAACCGAGACCGTCGGATGGCAAACATGATTTCTTGCCGAAAATCATGTGCAGCAATGGCAGATTAGCATAAAGAAAAGCCCAGTCATATGGGCGCAAAGCCTTGATATGACTGGGTTTTTGGCGGAGAGTTAGGGATTCGAACCCTAGAGACCTTTCGGTCTACGGCATTTCGAGTGCCGCACCTTCGACCACTCGGACAACTCTCCGTGTATCTCAACTGTTTTCCGTGCGCTGAGAAAATGCAAGAAAAACACGCAAGAACGTTATGAAACTTTGATATTCGATCCGGCGAAAGCCCTTATAAATCAAGGCTTTTCAGCGGAGAAAACGGCCAGAGCCAACGCGCATTTCGAGTGCTGCACCTTCGACCACTCGGACAACTCTCCATGTATTCAAATTGTAGAGCGAAGCAGCCAAAATTTCAAGCAAAATTTGCTTGGAAACACAACCGGCAAGAAAAACAGGCAAGAACGAAACTATCAGCCAAATCCAAACGACCCGCAAACCCTTGAAAATCAACGGTTTTTCCCGGACGTTCCGATCAAAGCCTTTCGTGCTTTCGAGTCAGCCTCGTTACGACCACTTCGATACATCTCCATATTCAATTGCGCGCTGCGGCGTGCACAGCACATGTGATTATACCGAAAGCAGGGCAAAAAATCAAGAGGGCGGCGAAAAGTTTTGCAAAAAGCGCGTTTTGCCGCTTTTTCTTTTTGAAAGAGGTGGAAATCGCGCGGGAAATGGTGTAGAATGACTAAGTTTCATCAAATACGATTGCAAGCGGAGGGAACGAAGCCTTGGACGAAGTGAGACAGGAAGTGCGGCGCGAGGCGCGGTCTGCCGCCGAGACGACAGTCACATTTTTAAAATGGCTGCTGATTGCGCTCGTCACGGGCGCGGTGGGCGGAGCCGTGGGCTCGATGTTCCATGTGAGCGTCCAGTGGGCGACCGAGCTGCGCGGCACGTACCCGTGGCTTTTATATCTGCTGCCCGTCGGCGGCATTCTGGTCGCGGCGATGTACCGGCTCTCGCACATGCAGAACGAAAACACCAACGCCATCATCGACTCGATCCACTTCGGGGACGACGTGCCGCTGCTGCTGGTGCCGTGCATCTACTTTGCGACGGTCATGACGCATCTCTTCGGCGGCAGTGCGGGACGCGAGGGCGCGGCGCTGCAGATCGGCGGCAGTCTCGGCTGCTACATCGGCAGACTCGTGCATCTTGACGCAAAGGACATGCGCATCGCAACGCTCTGCGGCATGAGCGCGGTGTTCTCGGCGCTGTTCGGCACGCCGCTGACGGCGACGATCTTCGCGCTGGAGGTCATCAGCGTGGGCGTGTTCTACTACTCCGCGCTCGTCCCCTGCACGGTGGCGGCAGTCACGGCCTACGGCATCTCAACGGCGGTGGGCATCGCGCCGACGCGCTTTCAGGTTGCGGCGGCGGCGCTGCAGCCGGAGATGCTGCTGCGCGTGGCGGGGCTTGCGATCCTCTGCTCGATCATGAGCATTCTCTTCTGCGTGACGATGCACGGCACGGAGCACGCGCTCGCAAAGCGCATCCCGAACGACTATCTGCGCATCATTCTGGGCGGCGCCGTCGTCGTTGGGCTTACCCTGCTTGTCGGCACGACGGACTACAACGGCGCGGGCATGGAAATCATCACGGCCGCCATCGAGCACGGCAGGGCCGCACCGGAGGCGTTCCTCTTAAAGCTCGTCTTCACCGCTATCACGATCGGCTGCGGCTTCAAGGGCGGCGAGGTCGTGCCCACATTCTTCATCGGCGCGACGCTCGGCTGCGTGGCAGGTCCTCTGCTCGGCATCCCGGCGGGCTTTGCCGCCGCGCTGGGTCTTGTGTGCGTGTTCTGCGGCGCGGTGAACTGCCCGATCGCCTCGATTGTGCTGAGCGTGGAGCTCTTCGGCGCGTCGGCGCTCATCTACTTCGCTCTCGCCTGCGGCATCGCCTACATGCTCTCGGGCTATTTCGGGCTTTACAGCAGCCAGAAGATCCTCTACTCCAAGCTCCGCGCAGAGTTCATCGACATCCACGCAAAGTAAACTCGCATTGGTGATATTGCAGTAAATTCGCGTTATTTTTTCGGTCAAAACTCCCAAAGATTGCCCGCGCGTACGTCACGAAAGCTGTGACACAGGTAGAATTTGGACGGGTGTTATTGCACATACTTTTGCAGAGTGCTAAGATGAAGACGCTGCAGGATGCAGCACAACAAACGTACAAAGGAGAGAACTCTCATGAAAAAAGATACCAAGAACGCCGCCAAGGAAGTCATCACCAAGGCAGAGACTGCTGCCAAGGAAACCGCCGTGAAGGCTGAGACCGCGGTGAAGAAAGTCGCCGCCAAGAAGCCGGCTGCGAAGAAGCCCGCGACCAGAAAGCCCGCCGCGAAGAAGGCGCCTGTCGTGAACGCCGTGCTGCAGTTCAACGGCAAGGAAGTCTCCGTCGCCGAGATGGCTGAGCAGGCCAAGGCCGCCTGGACCGGCAGTGAGGTCAAGGAGATGAACCTCTATATTAAGCCCGAGGACAGCCGCGTGTACGTCGTCATCAACGGCGAGGTCGCCGAGAGCATCGAGCTGTAAGGAGCGTCACAGGAAAGCGCCCGACTTCTCGTCGGGCGCTTTGCTTTGTTTCTGTTATGCATTATGTAAACCGATTCAGATCCGCGCCACGCCGGTTTTGCGGGCTGCCTCGGCGACGGCCTTTGCGACGGCGGGACCGACGCGCGCATCGAATGCTCTGGGGATGATGTAGTCCGCGCTGCGCTCGTCATCGGAGATGAGATTCGCGAGGGCTTGCGCAGCCGCCATCTTCATCTCCTCGTTGATATCGCTCGCGCGCACATCGAACGCGCCGCGGAAGATGCCCGGGAACGCGAGGACGTTGTTGATCTGGTTCGGATAGTCGCTGCGTCCCGTGGAGACGACGGCGGCGCCGCCCGCTTTCGCCTCATCGGGGAAGATCTCGGGCGTGGGGTTGGCGCAGGCAAAGACGATCGCGTCCTTTGCCATGGTGGAGACCATGTCTCTCGTGAGCAGTCCCGGGCGGGACACGCCGATGAACACGTCCGCGCCGGGGAGCACCTCGGCGAGCGAGCCCGTGCGGCGCTCGGGGTTCGTGACCTCCGCCATCTCGGCTTTGATCCAGTTGAGCCCCTCGCGCCCGGCGTAGATGGCGCCCCTGGAGTCGCAGAGGGTCACATCCCGAAATCCCGCGGAGAGCAGGAGCTTTGTAATCGAAATGGCGGCAGCGCCCGCGCCGGAGACGACGACGCGCACATTCTCCTTTTTCTTGCCGACGACCTTCAGCGCGTTCGTGAGCCCCGCGAGCGTGATGACGGCGGTGCCGTGCTGGTCATCGTGGAAGATGGGAATGTCGCAGATCTCCTTGAGCCTGCGCTCGATCTCAAAGCAGCGGGGCGCCGCGATGTCCTCCAGATTCACGCCGCCGAAGCTGCCCGAGAGCAGATACACCGTGCGCACGAACTCGTCCACGTCCTTGGTCTTGATGCACAGCGGGAACGCGTCCACGCCGCCGAACGCCTTGAACAGGACGCACTTGCCCTCCATGACGGGCATGCCCGCCTCGGGACCGATATCTCCGAGACCGAGCACCGCCGAGCCGTCCGTGATGACGGCGCAGAGGTTGTGCCGCCGCGTGAGCGTGTAGCTCTTGTCAATGTCCCTCTGGATCTCGAGACAGGGCGCTGCAACGCCGGGCGTATACGCCAGCGACAGATCGTCCTTCGAGGCGACCGGAACGGTGGCGACAACTTCGATCTTGCCCTGCCACTCGCCGTGCAGGCGCAGGGATTCTTTTGCGTAATCCATAGTAAAACCTCTTTCTTTACAGGGGATGCACCATCTTCTCGGGCTTTACGATCCTGTCGAACTCCGCGCCCGTCAGCAGCCCCAGGTCGATGGCGGCGTCGCGCAGCGTCATGCCGGTCTTGTGGGCGCGCTTGGCGATGGCGGCGGCGTTTTCATAGCCGATGTGCGGGTTGAGCGCCGTGACGAGCATGAGCGAATCGCGCAGGTGCGCGGCGATGACGGCGCGGTTTGCCTTGATGCCGGAGGCGCAGTTTTTGTTGAAGGAATCCATCACATCGCCGAGCAGACGCGCCGACTGGATGAAGTTATACGCAATGACGGGCATGAACACGTTCAGCTCGAAGTTCCCCTGCGAGGCGGCAAAGCCGATGGCGGCGTCGTTGCCCATGACCTGCACCGCGACCATCGTGACGGCCTCGCACTGGGTGGGGTTGACCTTGCCGGGCATGATGGAGGAGCCGGGCTCATTTTCGGGGATGATGAGCTCGCCGAGTCCGCAGCGGGGTCCCGACGCGAGAAAGCGCACGTCGTTTGCGATCTTCATGAGGTTCGCGGCGAGCCCCTTCAGCGCGCCGTGGGCAAAGACCATGGCGTCCTTGCTCGTGAGGGCGTGGAACTTATTCGGCGCGGTGACAAACTCCGTGCCGAGCAGGGCACTCAGCTCCGCCGCGACGTCCGAGCCGAACGAGGCGGGAGCATTCAAACCCGTGCCGACCGCCGTGCCGCCGAGAGCGAGCTCAGAAAGCGGCCTGCACGCGGCGATAAGCATCTCGCGGCTGTGCTCGAGCATGCTCACCCAGCCGCTGATCTCCTGTCCGAGCGTGAGGGGCGTTGCGTCCTGCAAATGCGTGCGGCCGATCTTCACAATGCCGGAATACTCCTGCGAGAGATGGCGGAGCGTATCGTGCAGGCGGTCGAGCGCGGGCAGGACATGGTTTTCCACCATCAGCCGCGCGGCAATATGCATCGCGGCGGGATAGACGTCGTTCGAGCTCTGGGAGCGGTTGACGTGGTCGTTCGGGTGAATGCGTTTTTCGCCCAGCGCCGCGTTTGCGCGCGCGGCGACGACCTCGTTGACGTTCATGTTCGTCTGCGTGCCGCTGCCCGTCTGCCAGACGACAAGCGGGAACTCCGCGTCCAGCTGACCGGAGCGCACCTCGCGCGCGGCTGCGGCAATGGCATCCGCAAGACGTTCGTCCACCGTGCCGAGGCGGGCGTTCACGTTCGCGGCCGCCTCTTTCACAGCGGCGAGCGCATGGATGATCTCCGGCGGCATTTTTTCCGTGCCGATGCGGAAGTTTTCATAGCTGCGCTGGGTCTGCGCGCCCCAGAGCTGATCAGCAGGCACGCGCACCTCGCCCATCGTGTCGTGTTCGATGCGATATTCCATTACGCAGTCTCCTTACATTAAAAATCAATTCATTATACAGCCTTTTTTTGCCTGTGGCAATGAAAAAAGAAATCTGTCTGATCGGAAGCAATCAGACAGACTTCAAATGATACAAATGGAGGGCGAACGTTTGGATCAGGAGGAGATCGTCCCGTCCGCGTCAAAGGACATCACAAAGCCGCCGCCGAGGGAATCGGACTCGGTCGCCTGCTGCACGCTCACCGTCTCCGGCTGCGCAAACACATTCGGCGCAGCGTTTCCGGCAAAGCCCGCCACAAACAGCGTCAGTATGAGGAACAGCGCAGTCGTCACAAACTTAAAATTCAAAACCTTCACGGAAGCGATCTCCTTTCGGTTCACATAATCTCGTTTTGTAACCACATTGTAATATTCGTGCGGATAAATGTCAATAATTAATTTTTCATTTACATAATTGTAATACATTTTTGGTAAAATCCCTTAAAATCCTGTGGTTGAATTTGGCAAGAAGCACAATGGCACAACGCGGCAGACCGCATTTACAGCGCCGCGATATTGTCAACGGCAGAAGACTATGGTATAATAAAAATCTATTAAAATGGTGTATTGCGCTCTGAAAGGAGGGCTTTCTTTTGGATGAGATCATCCGCATCAGTCTGACGGTGTCGCACGTTATGGTGCCGCTGCTGGCGCTGATCGTTCTGTTTCGCTGCGTGCGCTCGATGCTCGCCGGGCGCGCGGACCCCGAGACCTGGGGCTATCTCGTATCGCCGGAGGGCACGGTGCAGCCGCTGCTGCACTGGGAGTGCATCATCGGGCGGGCGCGCTCGTCGGATGTGCAGCTGAATTTTCGCGACATTGCGAGCGTGCACGCGGTTCTGACGCGCAACGACAAGGGCGACTGGACCGTGCACAATTTAAGCCGCAAGGGCGGCGTTTTTATCAATGACCGGCGCGTGGAGGGCACGGCTCCCCTCTTTGACGGGGATACGCTGCGCTGCTCGTCCCACACGCTGCAGTTTGCCGCGAACACGGAGCTGCACCGCGCGCTGCAGGAGCAGCGCCGCTCCGTTGCGGGCTGGCGTGTGGCGCCGGGCGCGACGCTCTTTTTCCTCACGCTGATCCAGATCCTGCTCGTGCTGGAGTTCTCCGTATCGAAGCAGGCGGAGCACATTGTCCCGATCGCGCTCGCGTTTGCGGGGCTGATTTTGCTGGAATGGCTGTGCTATCTGCTGATCCGCTCGATGGACCGCTCGGGATTCGAGCCGGAGACGATCGCCTTTTTCCTGTGTACGCTGGGGCTTGCAATCTGCGCGACGGCGACGCCGGGAGAGCTGACGTTCCAGCTGATTTTGCTGCTCGCGGGCGTGGTGCTGTTTTTCCTCTTCGGCTGGTGGCTGCGCGACCTGGGACGTGTCAAGGCGCTGCGCTGGCCGATGGCGATCCTCGCGCTGCTGCTGCTGGCGGCAAACCTTGCGATCGGTTCCATCATCGGCGGCGCGCGCAACTGGATCATGATCGGCGGCTTTTCGCTGCAGCCCTCGGAGCTGATCAAGGTCGCGTTTATCTACGTCGGCGCGACGACGCTTGACCGGATGTTCCGCAGCAAGAGCATTCTGTTCTTTATTGCGTTTTCCGCCGTCACCGTCGGCGGTCTCGCCCTGATGGGCGACATGGGCGCAGCGCTGGTGTTTTTCGCGACGTTTCTTGTGATTGCGTTCATGCGCTCGGGCAGCTTTGCCACCGTGCTCATGGCGGTGACCTCCGCCGTGATGGCGGGCACGCTCGTTCTGAGCGTGAAGCCCTATGTGGCGCAGCGCTTCCAGACGTGGGGCCATGTCTGGGAGGATGTGAACGGCGCAGGGTATCAGCAGACGCGCGCGCTCTCCGCCGCCGCCTCGGGCGGCATGTTCGGGCAGGGCGCCGGCAACGGCTGGCTGAAAAACATCGTCGCCGCGAACACGGATATGGTCTGGGCGATGATCTGTGAGGAGCTGGGGCTCATCGTTGCGATCTGCGCGATCCTTGCCATTGTGGCACTCGCGGTGTTCACAGTGAAAAACGCTGCGCGCAACCGCTCTTCGTACTACGTCATCGCGGGCTGCGCGGCGGTCACGACGATGATGGTGCAGGTGGCGCTGAATGTGTTCGGCTCGCTGGACATTCTCCCGTTTACCGGCGTGACGTTCCCGTTCGTGTCGCGCGGCGGCTCGAGCCTGCTCGCGTGCTGGCTTCTGCTGAGCTATATCAAGGCAGCGGATACGCGGCGCGGCGGCAGCTTCATCGTGACGACCCCGAACCCGGAAAAGGAGGCGCGCAGATGAATAAAGTCACACACCGCGCCATGTCGGCGCTCATCGTGGCGGCGATCCTGTTCGCGGGACTCGGCGTCTATCTCGTCCGCTTTGCCATCCACGGCGGCGAATGGGCCACCTTTGCGGCCAACAATAATTTCTACACCAGCGGCATGCTCGCCGCCGGCACGCTCACCGATCGCTACGGCACGATCCTTGCAAATGCTGACGGCGATGTGCATGAATACGCCGCCGACGGCAATGTGCGCCGCGCGGTGTACCACGCCGTGGGCGATTACAGCGGGCACGTCGGCACCGGCGCAATCATCGCTTTTTCCTCAAAGCTCGTGGGCTACAACCCTGTCACGGGCACCTACGGCGCGGACGCCGGAGGCAAGCAGATCGCGCTCTCCCTCGACAGCGGCCTGTGCGCCACGGCGCAGCAGGCGCTCATGGGACGCAAGGGCATGGTGCTCGTTTCGAACTATCAGACGGGCGAGATCCTTGTGATGACGTCCTCCCCCACGCTCGACCCGGCGGTTGAAAACGCAGAGCCCCCGGACGGGTCCTACATCAACCGCTGCCTGAACGCAAAGTTCACGCCCGGCTCGATCTTCAAGCTCGTGACCGCGGCCGCGGCGATCGAAAACATCCCCGACCTCGAAGAGCGCACGTTCACCTGCAACGGCAGCTTGAATGTCGCGGGCGTTGTGATCAACTGCTCCGGCTACCACGGCACGCAGACCTTTGAGGACGCGATGGCAAATTCCTGCAACTGCGCGTTCGCCGAGATCGCGCTCGAGCTCGGCGGCAAGACGCTGGAGTCCTATGTCAGGGATTACGGCTTCACCTCCGCGCAGAAGCTCGACTCCATTTCCACGATGGCAGGCAGCTTCACACGCGACGCTGACGGCGCGCCGGGTCTGGCATGGTCGGGCATCGGGCAGTACGAGGATCTTGTCTGCCCCTACTCCATGCTGCGGTATGTCAGCGCGATCGCCTGCGGCGGAACGCTCCGCGAGCCGACGCTCCTGCTCGACCACAAAAACGGCAAGACGGATCTGCTGGACGCCGACACGGCAAACAAGCTCCGCGATCTGATGAGCTACAACGTGCAGGCGCACTACGGTGCCTGGAACTTCCCGGGGCTGAACATCTGCGCCAAGACCGGCACCGCCGAGGTCGGCGACGGCACGTCGCACGCCTGGTTCACGGGTTTTCTGCTCGATGACGCGCACCCCTACGCTTTTGTCGTGCTCGTGGAAAACGGCGGCGGCGGACTCGGCGTCGCGGGCCCGGTGGCAAACGCCGTTTTGCAGGAGGCCGTGACGCGATGAAGGCTGATCACCCCATCCGGCGCATCGTGTTCTGGCTCTACTGCGTGCTGATGCTGTATCTGCTGTTTTTCCAGCGGGTGCCGTTTCTGAGCGAGGAGACCTATCTTCTCACGCTGCGCCGCAACCTAAACTATCTCCCCGGCGACACGATCCTGCGGTTTTACCGGCTGATGCTGTACTACCCGGGCTACCGCCGTGCGGCGATCATCAATCTCTTCGGCAACATTGTCATGTTCATCCCGCTCGGGTTCGGGCTGCCGTGGGTGTACGCGCGGCTGCGCCGCTTCTGGAAGACGCTTCTGCTCTCGGCAGTCGTGATCGCCTGCGTGGAGCTTGTGCAGCTCGTGACGCTGCTGGGCCACTGCGACGTGGATGACCTCATCCTGAATCTCATCGGCGTGACGATCGGCTATCTCCTTTGGGCGATCACGCACCGACACAGAGAGGAACCAACGAAATGATAGACATTTCCGTGCGCGAGCTGGTAAAGGGCTTTGCGCAAGGCGAAAACATCCTAAACGGCGTTACGTTCGACGTGAACACCGGCGAGCGCATCGGCATCCTCGGCCGCAACGGCTGCGGAAAGACGACGCTGTTTCGCCTGCTCTGCGGCGAGCTTCTGCCGGACTCCGGCAAGATCAGCATCGCCTCCGGGCGGCGGCTGGGGCTCATCTCCCAGATTCCGGTGTATCCCGCCGACTGGACGACCGAGGACGTGCTGCGCGACGCGCACCGCGCGCTCTACGCCATTGAAGAAAAACTGAATACCCTCGCCGAGCGCATGGCGTCGGACGACAGCCCTGCCCTGCTTCAGGAGTATGACCGGCTGCAGGAGGCGTTTCGCGCCCGCGGCGGCTATGACACGGAGTTTGAGCGAAATCGCGTCGCAAATGGTCTGGACATTCCCATGGAAATGCGCGCGCAGCCGTTTGAAAGTCTCTCCGGCGGCGAGAAAACGCGCGTGAACCTCGCGCGCCTGATCCTGGAGGACACGGACATCCTCCTGCTCGACGAGCCGACGAACCACCTCGACCTGCGCGCGACCGAGTGGCTGGAGGAATACCTCCTGCACTTCAAGGGCACGGTGCTCGTGATCAGCCACGACCGCTATTTTCTCGACCGCGTGGTGCAGCGCTCGATTGATCTCACGCACGGCACGGCGGAGTTTTTCTCCGGCAATTACAGCTTCTACGTCGTGGAGCGGCAGCGCCGCTTTGACGAGCAGCTCAAGCAGTATGAAAAGGATCAGGCGAAGCTCAAGCAGCTCGCCGAGGCCGCGGCAAAGCTGCACCTCTGGGCATTCATGGGCAACGACAAGCTCCACAAGCGCGCCTTTTCCATGGAAAAACGCATGGAGAAGCTCGCCCAGACCGAGCGCCCCGCCGCCGAACGGAAGCTGAAGGCCCAGTTCAAGGCGGGTGAATTCCGCGCCGACGAGGTGCTCGTGACGGACGGCCTGACAAAGGGCTACGGCGAGCGCGTGCTCTTTCACGATCTCACGCTCAGCGTCACGGGCGGAGAGCGCATCGCGCTCATCGGCGACAACGGAACAGGCAAATCGACCTTTCTGAAGCTGCTGATGTGCGAGGTGACGCCCGATGCCGGCTGGGTGCGGCGCGGCCCCACGGTGCGAACGGCGTACCTGCCGCAGATCGTCCGCTTTCAGGACGACACGCGCTCGATGGTGGACACGATGCTGTATGAATGCAAGTGCACGCCGCAGGACGCGCGGGATCGGCTCGCGGCGTTCGGATTTCAGGGCGAGGACGTGTTCAAACCGGTGTCCGCCCTCTCCGGCGGCGAGCGCTCGCGCCTGAAGCTCTGCATGCTGATGGGCAGCGAAATCAACTTTCTCATCCTCGACGAGCCGACAAACCACCTCGACATCGCGAGCCGCGAGTGGATGGAGGACGCGCTGACCGATTATGACGAGGCGCTCCTGTTCGTTTCGCACGACCGCTATTTCATCGAAAAATTCGCCACGCGCATCTGGGCGCTGGAAGATGGAGAATTCACGGACTTTCGCGGCACGTTCGAGGCCTACCGCGCCTTTCGCGCGCGGCAAGCCGTCCGGGAGCAGGCGGAAAAGAAGGTCGAGCGCAAAAAGGAGCCCAGGCCCAAGCGCGGCGCAAGCCCCGAAAAGCAGCTGCAGCGCATCGAGCGCGAGATTGAAAAGACTGAGGCGCGCTTAAACGAGCTGCAGAGCGCCTGCGAGACCTACGCCACGGACTACCAGAAGCTCATGGAGCTCACCGAGGAATCCGAGGCGGTGCAGGCGGAGCTGGACGCGCTGTATGAACAATGGGAGGCGCTCTCTTAGATGAAACACCCTGTCTCTCTCGTGCTGGCCATCCTGATCGTGCTCTCCGGCGCTGTCGTATGCGTCACGTCTCCTGCCAAATACATCGGCATGGTTCTGGCGGGCGTCGGCGTGCTGGTCTGGCTGTTTCCGCGGCTGCCGCTCGCGGGACAGCTCGTGCTGGGCGCAATCGTGCTCGCCGCCGCGGTCGGCTTTGCAATTCTGGAGCTGCCGATTCTGCGCGGCGCGCACACGGACGCAGACCCCGAAGCAGACTTTCTCATCGTGCTCGGCGCGAAAGTGAACGGCGTGACGCCCTCCTACGCGATGGAAGACCGCCTGAACGCGGCGCTGGATTATCTCAACGCCTACCCCGACGCGACCGTGATCGTCTCCGGCGGGCAGGGTGACGACGAGGGCGTCTCCGAGGCCGAGGCCATGGCCGTCTGGCTGAGGACGCACGGCGTCGCGGACGCCCGGATCCTTTTGGAAGACGCCTCCGAGACCACGCGGCAGAATCTGGAGAACAGCTTCGCCGTCATCCGCGCCCACGGCGGCAGCCCTGAGCGCGGCGTCGCCATCGTGACGAGCGAATATCATCTCTACCGCGCACGCGAAATGGCCGCCGCCCTCGGCGCAAAGCCCATCGGCGTCGCGGCGCGCACAAGCATTTTCGGCATGCGCGTCAATTACTTCATCCGCGAGGGCATCGCCGTCGGCTACATGAAGCTCGCGGGAACTTTGTATTGAAAGGCACGTCATTATGATCGAAAAAGTGAACGTATACGACTGGGACAAGACGATCTTCCCCGTGGACAGCACAGCCGCGTTCTACGGCTGGTGCGTCAGATGCTTTCCGAAGGTGCTGCGCGCGCTGCCCTCGACAGCGGCGATTCTGCCGAAATACTGGGCCAAGAAATGCACCAAGACGCAGGCAAAGGAGCGGTTTTACGGCTTTCTGAAATATGTGCCGGACATCGACAGCGCGGTGGAGGCGTTCTGGGACGAATATTTCCCGCGCGTGAACCGGTGGTACCTCGACCATCAGCAGCCGGACGACATCATCATCTCCGCCTCGCCGGAATTTCTGATCGCGGTGCCCGCCGGGCGGCTGGGACTGCGTCTGCTCGCCTCTCGCGTGGACAGACATACCGGTGAGACCGAGGGCGAGAACTGCCACGGCGAGGAAAAGGTGCGCCGCCTGCGCGAGGCCTATCCCGAGGTGGAGATCCGGGAGTTTTATTCCGACTCCCTCTCCGATACGCCGCTTGCAAAATTAGCCGACAAGGCGTATCTTGTAAAAGGACAGGAACTGCTTCCGTGGATCACGGAAAAAGAATAAATAGAAAAGGAGAATGACCATGAATCAGAACTACGCAATCCCGCGCCCGGCAAAGACCTACCGCGAGATGGCATGGCAGGCGCTCAAAGGGATCTGGGGCATCGCCATCGTCGTCGCGCTCGTGGCGGGGCTGCTCAGCGGCACCAGCGGCGGCATCCGTGTGAATCTGAACGTCAACAGTAACGAGATTACGGATCTTCCGCAGGCCTTCGAGGTCATGCAGGACGTCATGTCCTCCCCCGCGTTCGTCACGGCAGCTTCCATCAGCAGTCTGCTCTCGCTCGTGGGCTTCATCATCGGCGGCCCCATTCAGGTCGGCTACGCGCGCTTCTGCCTGAAAATCACGGACGCCAAGCGCCCTCTGGAGTTCAAGGATCTGTTCTCTGGCTTTGATGTGTTCGGCGAGGCGTTTCTGCTGAATCTGCGCATCACGCTTCGCATTCTCGGCTGGACGCTGCTGCTGATCATTCCCGGCATCATCGCCGGCTATCGATACTCCCAGGCATTCTACATCATGGCGGAAAATCCGGGTCTGGGCTCGGGCGAGTGCATCGAGCGCTCCAAGGCCATGATGCAGGGTAACAAGTGGAAGCTCTTCTGCCTGCAGCTGAGCTTCATCGGCTGGTTCTTCCTCACGGTCATCACGCTCGGCATCGCGGGACTCTGGATGTCGCCCTACATGGCCGTCGCGGAGACTTTCTTCTATCGTGACGTCAACGCACTCGCGGCCAGCGCCAATCCCCAGTGGCAGAACGCAGGCCAGCAGCAGGCGCGCTACTATGACCCGAGTCAGTACTATGACCCGCAGACGGGTCAGCCCATCAGCGGTCAGCAGCAGCGCAAACAGGACAACGACGACTTCTGGAAAAACTACTGATGCGAAAAAGCGCCATCCCTCGCTGGATGGCGCTTTTGAATCCTTGCTTTTTGTTTACATAATATTTTTATGGTAAAGTCATTTCACTGCCAGCGCGTAGAGGGCGTTTTTGCTCATGCCCGTCTCTTTCGCAACCTGCTTACAGGCGTCCTTGCAGGAGAGTCCTTCGGCCTGCAGGGCGCGGACGCGAGAGAGGGCCTCGTCCTCGGTGAGCGCGCTCGCCTCCGCCTCCGGCGCGCCGGAGAGCACGAGCACGAACTCGCCTTTCGGCGGTGTCTGCGCAAAGTGTGCGATTGCCTCGGAGAGCGTCGTGCGCAGCGTCTCCTCGTGGAGCTTCGTAAGTTCCCGGCAAATTGCAAGCTCGCGGTCGCCGAGGGCGTCATGGAGCTCGGTGAGCGTGCGCATGAGGCGGTGCGGCGCCTCATAGAGGATGGAGGTTCGTTTTTCGGTTTTCAGCGCCTCGAGCCGCTCCAGGCGCTCCTTTTTCTCCATGGGCAGAAAGCCCTCGAAGCAGAACCGCCGGGAGGGCAGCCCCGAGACCGCGAGCGCCGTGACCGCGGCGCAGCAGCCGGGGACGGCGATGACCTCCACGCCGTGCTCCGCGCACAGGCGCACCAGATCCTCGCCGGGGTCGGAGATTGCCGGCATGCCCGCGTCCGTCACGAGGGCGCAGGTCTCTCCCGCGAGCAGGCGGCGCAAAATCGCCTCGCCGCTCTGGCGCTTGTTGTGCTCGTGATAGCTGACGGAGGGCTTTTTGATCTCGAAGCGATTTAAGAGCTTGCCCGTCACGCGCGTGTCCTCGGCGGCGATGAAGTCCGCCTCGCGCAGCGTCTCGACGCCGCGCACGGACATGTCGTTCAGATTCCCGATCGGCGTCGCTACCAGATATAAAATACCGCTCATGGTCTTACTCCTTTGTTCTGTAAATGCGTCTGCTCTCATCGGATTCCGCGCCGTCGGCATCATAGAGCGCGAGCGGAGGCTCGATCACGAGCCCCGGATTTGCGCCGCGCTGCGCCTCGACGAGCACGAGCGACGGGGCGTCCGCCGCCGTGCGGCAGACCGTGCGCAGGCGCTTCGGCTCCAGAGCGTGCTTCGTGAGCGTCACAAAGAGCTCGCTCAGCCGTTCCGGTCGGTGGACGAGGCAGAAGCGCCCGCCCCAGCGGGTGAGCCGCGCCGCCGCGCTGCAGAGATCGTCCATCGTGCAGAAGCGCTCCTCGCGGGCGGCCCTCCTGCTCCCCTCCGGCGCGGAGTAGCCGCTCCCGACGGGAAAATACGGCGGGTTTGAGACGACGAGATCGAACGCGCCCGCCTCCGGCAGATCGGAGACGTTTCGCAGATCGCCGCAGCGAATGTCGCAGCGGTCAAGAACGCCGTTCACTTCGGCATTCTCCCGCGCAGTCTCGGCAGCGTCTGCCTGCAGCTCAATGCCGAAGCCCCGCGCCGTCGGGTACGCCTGCGCGAGCAGAATGAGAATCACGCCCGCCCCGCATCCGAGGTCGGCAAACCGCTTCACCTGTCCGCGCACGCAAAAGTCCGCGAGCAGCACCGCGTCCGTGCCGAGCGGAAAGCCGTGACCTGCGCGCACAAACCGCGTGCCCGGCCAGAGCTCGTCATACGCCTGCTGCATCCGGCGCTCCCCCCTTCCGTGTTTTTCTATTCAGACCTTAATCCCACAGGGCTTTGCTTGTCAAGCAAAACCTTTTGTTGTCTTCTTCGTCTAACCCATCTAGATGTTGTACTTGCGTTAGCC
This sequence comes from uncultured Eubacteriales bacterium, assembly GCA_900316745.1. Taxonomy (GTDB): domain Bacteria; phylum Bacillota; class Clostridia; order Oscillospirales; family Oscillospiraceae; genus CAG-103. The sequence continues at coordinate 17,126 of ONEB01000022.1, forward strand.
GACACATCGCGGTATAATTGTTATGTATACCGATTTGCACGGAGCTGTCCGTGATGAAAGAGAGGATGCAAAAATGAAAACCGCAAAAACCGTACTGGCACTGCTGCTGTGCCTGTGCATGCTGCCGTTCAGCGCGCTGGCTGTCACGATTCAGCCGGGCGGCGCCGTTTCCTACACGCCCGCGGAGAGCGGGCTGTACGCCGTTACGGTGCAGAAGGACGGCAAGACGCTGGATCCCCTGCCTGCGAAGGCGGCGATCTATGAGCCCGCCATGGCCGTCTCCGTCACCGCCGGTGAAACGGCGGCGCAGGCTGTGGATTACAATGTGTTCTATCTTGTGAAAGGCACGCAGTACAGCGTGCAGCTGAAGAACATCTCCGACGGCGCTTATGACGATGCAGGCGAATGGGACGTCTCCGTTCAGCCTGTGAAGATCAACGCGCTCAGTCTGAACGCCGATACCCTCGTCGAGGGCGAATGGTTCTCCTTTACGCCCGACGCCGACGGGAGCTACGCGATCACTGCCGCGTCCGCGCCCGTGTTCGTCGAGGTTCTGACCGAGGACGCCTCCGTTTCTGGCGACTGGGCGGGCTATGCCCTCGACAAGGAGAAATGCCGCGTCGGCATGGAGCTGGATTACCTCCGCAGCCTGAAGACTGCCATGAAGCTCCGCGAGGAGACGCTCGCACAGGGCGAGCAGACCTATCAGAAAGCGCTGGACAAGCTCGAGAACTACAACAAGATGATCGACCTCGCCGACAAGACCGGCATCGGCAGCGAGGGTTCGAATCTGTTTAACAAAAAGCAGCTCGTCTATGATGCACTCAAAAAGGCGCTGCTCTCAGGCGATGACAGCTTTGAATTCAGTATCCCGATCATCGGCACCATCGTCGACAAGCTCAACCTGCCCTCGATTGACAGGGATGTAGTCGAGAATCTGCCCGAGAAAGTGACGGATCTTCCGGATTATTTGTCCGGCGCAATCCGGGATAACGAAAAGATCCGCGACACCTACGAAAACCAGAAAGCCGAGCAGGAGGCCGATCAGGCGCGCTATGACGCCGGTCTCGCCGCGAATCCGCAGCTCGCCGATCTCGTGGAGAACACCTCTACGGAGACCGCGACTCTGCGCCAGCAGGTCAAGACCGACGCCGACGCCATCATGAGCGGCGCGGCGGCGCTTGCCGCAGACGCCGCAGGCATGAAGCTCGTCGCTGCCGACTGGCAGAATACAGAGAGCAGCTCCCTGTCCGTCACGCTCGCAAAGGGCGTCACTTACATTATCCACGCGCTGTCGAACCTCACGACCAGCGCCTCTGTCACGGACAGTACCGTGACGCCGCCGGAACCGACCGTGGACAAAACCGCCCTGAACGAGGCGATCACGGACGCCAAGGCCGTCGACACCGACCTCTACACCGAGGACTCTGTCGCCGCCATGCAGGAGGCGCTCGGCAAGGCTGAAGCCGTGCAGAAGAACGACGCCGCCACGCAGACCGAGGTCGACGACGCCGCCAAGGCGCTCAACGACGCCGTCAAGGCGCTCAAGAAGAAGGACGATCCGACGCCTCAGACCGTCGACAAATCCGCGCTTGAAAAAGCGATTGCGGACGCCAAGGCCGTCGAAGCCGGCCTGTACACCGAGGACACCGTCGCCGCCATGCAGGAGGCGCTCGGCAAGGCCGAAGACGTGCAGAAGAACGACGCCGCCACACAGGCCGAGGTCGACGCCGCCGCCAAGGCGCTGAATGCCGCCATCAAGGCGCTGAAAGAGAAGCCCATCGAGGTCGATAAGACCGCGCTGAAAGCGGCGATTGAAGCCGCGCAGGCGCTTGAGCGCGACAAGTACACGCCCGCGAGCTATGCCGCCGTGGTCACCGCCCTCGCTGAGGCGGCGATCGTGAATCTCAGCCCCAACGCCAAGCAGGAGCGCGTGGACGAGGTCACGCAGAAGCTCAACGACGCCATCGCCGCACTTGTAGAGAAGACGGAAGAGCAGGAGATCGACAAATCCGCACTGGAGAGCGCCATCGCCGCTGCCAAGGCTGTGGACAAGGAGAAGTACACCGAGGACGCCATGCAGGAGGCGCTCGGCAAGGCAGAAGAGGTGAACAGTAAGGCTGACGCGACGCAGGACGAGATCGACGCCGCCGCGGCAGCGCTGAATCAGGCCGTCGCCGCGCTCCAGGCAAAGGAATCCGATCCGGACGTCAACAAGAGCTCGCTGCAGCAGCTCGTCAACTATGTCGACAAGCTCGACCGCAGCAAGTACACCGACGAGAGTCTCGCCGCGCTCGACGCCGCCCAGAAGACCGGCAAGGACGTGCTTGCCGACGACAAGGCCGATCAGACCGCCGTGGACAACGCGATCAAGGCCCTGACCAAAGCCATTACCGCGCTTGTAGAGAAGACGGAAGAGCAGGAGATCGACAAATCCGCACTGGAGAGCGCCATCGCCGCTGCCAAGGCTGTGGACAAGGAGAAGTACACCGAGGACGGCAGAAGAGGTGAACAGCAAGTCTGACGCGACGCAGGCCGAGATCGACGCCGCCGCCAAGGCGCTCAACGACGCCGTCAAGGCGCTTAAGGCAAAGGAATCCGATCCGGACGTCAACAAGAGCTCGCTGCAGCAGCTCGTCAGCTATGTCGATCAGCTCGACCGCAGCAAGTACACCGACGAGAGCCTCGCCGCGCTCGACGCCGCCCAGAAGACCGGCAAGGACGTGCTTGCCGACGACAAGGCCGATCAGACCGCCGTGGACAACGCAATCAAGGCTCTGACCAAAGCCATCACCGGTCTGAAAGCGAAAGACGCAGCGCCCGACCCGGCGAAGTGCGACGGCGGCGCAAACTGCCCGTCGAAGCAGTACCGCGACGTCGACCAGACGAAGTGGTACCACGAGGCGGTCGATTACGTCATCGTGAACAATCTCTTCAACGGAACATCCGACACGACCTTTGCGCCCAACGGCACCATGACGCGCGGCATGCTCGTGACGGTTCTCCACCGCATGGC